>NZ_LT962469.1:0-372808 GCF_900215725.1 Ezakiella peruensis
TTGAACTGCCCCTTGTCAAGTAGACACAACAATTAATTAAAAACACATATTTAAACTGCATACTCTCTGTACTCCAACGGAGCCATGCAGTTTAATCTTTTYTGRAACCTCTCGTTGTTGTAAAACTCAATGTAATTCATAATTCTTTCTTTTAATTCTTCTAAAGAATTAAACTCTTTACCATAAAACATCTCTGYCTTTAATRTACCAAAAAACCCTTCCATTGGTCCGTTATCTATACATTTACCTACCCTTGACATACTATGCTTCATCCCTTGACCTTCCACTTTTCTTTTAAATGCTTTTGATGTATATTGACAGCCACGGTCACTATGGAATATTGGTTTTGCATTAGGGTATTTGTCTATGGCCTTGTCAAACATTTTAAAAACAATTTCTGCATTGCTTCTGTATGACAATTCATATTCTATGATGCTGTTGTCGTATAGATCAAGTATTGCACTTAGGTAGAGTTTTTTCTTTTCTCCAGTTATGCTAAATTCTGTTATGTCTGTAAGCCACTTTTCGTTAGGTTTTTCTGCTTTGAATTTTCTTTTAAGGATGTTTTCTCTTGTGTAGAATGGTTCTATTGTTTTTCTAACTACTTTCTTTCTTCTAATTCTTGCTTTTATTCCTAGGAGCTTCATTAGTCTGTAGATGTATTGTTCTGAGTAGTTTTTGTGGTTTAATTTGTTTATGAACATGGTCATTCTTCTGTATCCTAGGATCCCGTCATAGGTTCTATGGTATTCAAATATTAAGCTACTTAGTAATTCGTCTTGTTTTTCTTTTTCAGGTTTTTGTCTTTTTTTGTATTTGTAGTAGCTACTTCTTGAAATCTTTAGTATTTCACAGATGGTTTTTACTTGGTATCCTTTTTCTTTGAAGATGTCGACCGTAAGGTATTGAGCTTCTTGACGTAGTTTTGAGTGTATAGCTGTTTTTCCATAGCTTCTTTTTTTTTAAGAACTTCAAGCTCTAATTCAAGTCTTTTTCTAATTTCTTTTTCTTTTTCAAGTTCAAGTTTTAATTTCTCTGTATCTGTGAGTTTACTTTCATCTATTTCAGTTNAGTTCTTGACTTTAGAGCCTCTTCTCCTTTTTCCTTGTACTTTACATACCATGAGGCGACAGTTGTATCTCCTGCATTTATTTCCTTGGCTATTTCTATGAATGATTTGTTTCCTTTTTCGTATTCTTTACATGCTTGTATTTTTGTTTCTAAGTCAAATTTAATTTTCCCCATTTTTTCTCCTTTTATGGGTTTTTAATTAATTAGACTGTCTACTTTGCATGTATCATACCAAAAGGATCGCCTCTACAGGAAATTGACCTCTTGGGCAACAAGTTGCGTGAGTCAACGCTAGCCAATCGACGGCGTCCGTGCGGACTTGTCTCTTGGGCGTGGCTGCAATCGGCCGCTACAACGCTTCGCGTTATTTTTTAGTTTTTTATATTCTCTATCTTATTTTATATAATATAAAAAATAAGATGTTCTCCAATCAGAACATCTTTAGTAAATATTTGAGAGGAAAAATTGAATTATTTGACGAAGTACAGAATTTTTGAACCTGAGGCGTAGTGAGTCCTACGCCGCAAGGGGCAAACAATTCGCACGAGTCAAAGAAACAATTTTAACCTCAAATATGTTTTATAATCTCATTATCACCGGCGAGAATAATCGCATCCCCCGCTTCAAATACAACATCCGGGCGTATGGTCAGCATAGTCTTACCTTCTCTCTTTATGGCTATAATATTTATCCCGTGTTGCTTACGCAAATCGAGTTGGCCGATGGACTTGCCGATCCATTTTTCTGGGACATTGATTTCGTAGATTGATAATTCATCAGACAATATCATTTGGTCGACGACATTTTCTGATGTCAGGTTATAGGCCAGGCGGCGGCCCACGCTGTGCTCTGGCATTATCGTATAGTCTGCGCCGACTTTTTTCATAACCTTGGATTGGATTTCGTCAGCCACCTTACATACTACGAGTTTGACGCCCATTTCTTTGGCGACGAGTATTGACATAATGGCCGCACGAAAGTCGGTGGATATACCGATGATGACGGCATCAAAATTTCTGATGCCAATATCTATGAGGGCGTTTTCGTCAGTTACGTCGACTATGGCAGAGTAGGTGACCCGGTCTGCAATTTTTTGCAGGGCGTCTTCGTCAATGTCGATTGCCATAACTTGGTTGCCCAGGTCTTCAAGGGTGGTTGCAACGGTTGAGCCAAAGCGGCCGCAGCCTATTACTAAATATTGTTTTCCTTTGTTTAACATATCTTCTCCTATCCTATTAAAATATTTTCTTCAGGGTATTTAATCTTGGCGTTTGAATCCAATGTGATTCCTGCCATTGAGATGAAAAGTGTGATCATGCCGACCCGGCCGGCGAACATAAAGATCGAAATCAAAATCTTGCCAAGGCTTGTCAGGTACTGGCTGCCTGCAATTGAACAGCCGACGGTTGCAATGGCCGAGGTACATTCAAAAAGTGAGCTCAAGAGATTGTATTCGGGTTCGACATTTACCATTATAAAGGTCCCTGCCAGGACAAAGATCATGGCGATTAAAAATATGGCTATGGCCTTACGGACTGTGCCGTATTGGAGCCGTCTTTTAAAAATATTTACGTCTTCTGAGCCCTTTATAATGGAATGGATGTTCATAATTAAAACGACTAGGGTGACCGTCTTGATACCGCCGCCGGTTGAGGCAGGCGATGCGCCGATAAACATGAGGATGATCATCATAAATAGGGTCCCCTCGCGCAGGCGACTCATGTCCACGCTGGCAAAACCGGCCGTTCTGGTGGTGGTCGACTGCATAAATGAATTTGTGACCTTGTCCGCAAAACCCATGTTGCCAAGAGAGGCTGGGTTATTGTATTCCAGGGCAAAAAATATTATGGTGCCCAGGACCAAGAGGACTCCAGTTGCAGTCAGGGCGATCTTTGAATGCAAGCTAATGCGTTCTTCGTCTTTAAAGTGATTTATCAGATTTATAATAACTGGGAAACCAATCCCACCCAAGATTATCAGAGTGGAGATGGTCAGTAGAACATAGGGCGAATTGGAAAAGCCAGTGATGGATGAAAATTTTCCATAGTGGCCGCCAAATAAATCAAAGCCAGCATTGCAAAAGGCCGATATCGAATGAAAAATCCCGTAGCCCAGGCCCTTTATAAAACCGAAGCGGGGGACAAAGGCCAGTGAAAGTAAAGCCGCGCCCAAGAGTTCGATGGCGAAGGTGATTGCAAAAACTTTTTTGAGTAAAACAACTATGCCTTGGAGTTTGGATTGGTTGAGTTGCTCCTTTAAGATCAAACGGTCCTTGAGGTCGATTTTTTTATTTAAAATCAGTGGGATCAAGGTCGCGATTGACATGAAACCCAGGCCGCCGATTTGGATTAGCGTCATGATGACAATCCTGCCAAAGAGATTCCAAGTGGTCGCCGTATCCACAACCACCAGACCCGTAACGCAGACGGCCGATGTGGAGGTGAAAAAGGCATTCAAAAATCCCACGCTCTTGCCAGATTTTGTGGCAAGGGGAGTGGCTAAAAGTAGGGCGCCGATTATAATTACGGATAAAAAGCCTAAAGTAATGTATTTAGTTGGCTCCAAACGGTGGTGGCTGGATTTATTCATTTCTTTTCCTTTCTGTAGCTTCCTTTATAATAAGCCTTCGTGTAATTAAGATTATAACACCAAAAGACAAATAAAAAAAGGGATTTCAAACACACAAAAAACGAGGCGGAAATTTCGCCTCGTTCAATCTTTATTTTTATTTTAAATACTCCAATACTCTTAGGGCCAATTTTTCCCAGGAATTTTTGTCGATTTCCTCTTGGATGTCTGCCGGTATCTTGTAGCCGGCTTTTATTTTTTCGATTTGCTTGATGATATTAGCTGCCAGGCGTTTTTCATAGGCTGGAATGTCTTCCTCAACTGCCTTGTCCAGGTCGTAGATGCGCGGCAGTTCTGTATATAAAATTACGCCCGACTTATTAACCTTGTCACCCAATTGGTTTTTTAGGCCAGCTATATCAGATGTAACTGCAAGCTTGCCGCAGGCCAGAGCCTCGATTGCAATGAGTCCCAGGGCCTCATAATATGATGGCAGGACAAAGATGTCGGAATTTTTTAATTTTTCCGCCATTGTCTTCTGGGTTTGGGAATTGTAGACAAAGAGTTTGTCAGAATTTTTTGCATTAGCAAATAATTTTTCTCTTTGGTCTTCGTTTGCGTGGCCAACCAGGTGGAGTTCAACATCAGGATTGGCTTCTTCTATATAGGGCAAAGCTCCGGCCAGGGCAAAAACGCCCTTGGATTCGGAAATCTTTCCTGCGTACATAATTTTTATAAAATCGCGTGGCTCAGCCTTGTAATTGGTATTAAAAATATTTTGGTTAAAGCCGCCGCCGATTAAAGTGATTTTTTCTTTTGGTATATCAAATATTGCAGAAATTTTTGCATCCTCACCCGGTGCAACTGTGAAAATTCTCTCGAGTTTTGGAATGTTGGGCAGCATCTTTTTAAATTTTTCGTGCTGGCCAATTTGCCTTAAATCGGTCCCGTGACAGAAAGCGTAGACCTTTTGGTCGGCAAAGACTTCCTTGACCAGATTTGTCACCAAAAATAAGTGGTGGGAGATGATTATATCTGGCTTTAAATTTTCCTTGATGTAAATTAATTTTTCCCTGTAAGCGTCAAGGACCTTGTCAAACATCTCGTCCGTGGCCTCGGAAAAGACCGTTGAATCGTAGGGCATGACGTCGGACATTCCCATGATTGGGAAAGGCAGGCGGTCAGATTTAAATTCTACCTCGAAACGCAGGTCTGATTTTGGGAAATCAAATTCATTTTGGTTTGCATAAAGCATTATATTTTCGTGGCCGTGCTTGTCAAGTTCTTCGATTAAATTCGTATAGTAAACTCCAGACCCTGTCTTCATTGGCAATTGTTGGAGCACGTGTAAGATTCTCATAAGTCCCTCCTTTTGATTTTGATATTTATTGTGTCGCCGATCTTGTAATCGGAATCGCGATTTAAAAATATGGTTTCCAGTTTGTGGCCTTGGTAGTCCAGTGTAAGTTTGGAGATTTCCCCCTGGTAAATCAGGTCTACAATCTTGGCTGGTTCGCCGTCATCAGCGATTGTAATGTCTTCGGGGCGGACATAAGAAGTATCGATCCGCGATGAATCGCCGATGAAATTTAAAACAAATTCATTGGCTGGGTGCTTATAAATTTCCTCGGCTGTCCCGATTTGCATAATCTCTCCCTTGTTTAAAAGCATAATGTTGTCAGAGATTTCAAAGGCCTCTTTTTGATTGTGGGTGACAAAGATTGTCGTGATCCCAAATTCGTGCTGGAAGCGTTTGATCTCCGACCGCATTTCCACTTGGAGTTTGGCGTCAAGGCTTGAAAGGGGCTCGTCCAAGAGTAATAATTTTGGCTCGACAATCAAACTTCTTGCGATTGCCACCCTTTGCTTTTCTCCGCCCGATAGCTCGTGGGGTTTACGCTTGTCGTAACCGGCCAGTCCTACTTTTTCAAGCATGTCCTTGCCTTTTTTAATCCGGGCCTCCTTGTAGAAGCCGCGGAACTTTAAACCGTAGGTCACGTTTTCCATTATAGTCATATGTGGGAAGAGGCCAAATGATTGAAAGACTGTAGAGACTTCCCTTTCTTCGGGCGGTAGATGTGAAATGTTTTTCCCGTCCAAAAATATGTCGCCGTCAAATTTTATAAAGCCGCCAATGGCCTTTAGGATTGTGGACTTGCCGCAGCCCGATGGGCCCAGGAAGCACATGAGTTTGCCGGCTTCCAGTTCAAAGGACACGTCCTTGATGGCGTATTTGTCCCCGTATTTTTTTGTTAGATTTTTAACTTCTAGAAACATTTGTCCTCCTCATCCAAAGCCTGTAAAGTCCGTTTACAGTCAGGCAAATAACGATAATCAATAGGGCTATAACCGCGCCCACATTGTACTTGGCGGATTGAATTACGTCGAACATGACCAGGGTCAAGACTTTTTGGCCCGGATAAATTAAAAATATAATGGACCCTATGGTGGTCATGGTTGTGGTAAAGGCGTTTACAAAGCTAACGCTAAGGGCCTCACGCGAAAGTGGGATGACCGCGTCTTTGATTTCGTCAACACGCGATCCGCCCAGGTCACGGATGGAATTTAAGGTGTCGGTTGAAATTCCCTCCATGGCAGCCACGCCCATGCGTGACGAAAATGGCAGCTGCTTAAATAAAACGTTCAGGACAACTATGGTCGCCGTCCCCGTTAAAACGAGTGGCGGATTTTTAAAAGCCAGTATATAGCCCAGGCCGAAAAAAGTTCCTGGAATTATATATGGCAGATTTGCAAAGAAGTCTACGTATTTCATGACCCTCATCTTTCTAATTTTTAAATAATAGCCGATGAGAAGTCCAATTATGGATCCAAAGATTGCAGAAATCAGCGAGTAGACGACCGAGCGAATTGCAGTTCCCGTTATATATGGTCGGGTCTCCACGAAGTTTTCCAGGGTAAAGTACATTTGCCCTTGGTAAAATTTGGTGAAGGCCGACATGACAATTGCCGCGTAGAGAATTGTAACGGCCAAGAGAAAAAATCCCGAGATCGTAAGGAGCAAATAATAAAGACTGCCCGATTTTTTTATCTTGATCTCCGAGGTCGAAGTCACGCCAGCAGCCGTCGGTGCCATGGACTTGAAGTCCCTCCCGTAGAATAAAAACATTAAGAGTGACGGGATTAACAATAAAACATTGATTGCAGAGGCCTTGGCCAGATTGCCCTCAGCTATAACTGCAAAATAAGATTCGACCGCCAGCACATTGAAATTGCCTCCGATAATGGCAGGCGTGCCGAAGTCTGCGATTGACCTAAAAAACGATAATAACACAACAGCTTTGAGGCCGGGCCTGGCCGCAGGTAAAATAATATCCTTGATCAGGCTGCTCGTGTTGGCTCCCAGATTTCTGGCAGAATTAATTATGTCTTGGTCAATTGATTTTATAAATGAAAATAGGAGGAGGGAATTCAAAGATAAATTGCTGATGGTTTGCATCATGACGATCCCCCAGAGTCCGTAAGGATTCATGGATAAGCCCAAAAGATGGTAGGTGATAGCTCCCCGCCTGCCAAAGAGATTTATAAAGGATAAACTCGTGACAAAGGGCGGCGAGATCAGGGTTATGCTAAGTAAAGTCAAAAGCACTCTTTGCATATTTTTGCTGGACAGGTAAATAATAATTGCCGTGGCGAGTGCCGACAGAGATGAAAAAAATGTAGTAAGTAAACCCATCTTTAGGGTGTTGGTTATAGTTTTGCCCTGGTTTTTAAAGAGGGCGACCATGGACGAAAAATCAAGTGAATGGTCGGATATAATCGCCTCTTTGAAAACAAAAATAAAAGGAACAAGGATGAAAAGGACGACAGAGACCACCAAAAGGCTTACGATTAAATAATCTAATACTTGGAATAGCTGTCTTCTTTTCATACTTGCTCCTTCTTTTCTCTTAAGCGAGATTAATTTTTATATTATTCTGTTTTTCCCTTGGAAATTTCAAGGAATTTGTCTAAGATGTTTTGTCTTTCGCTACCAAAGGTTGATAGGTCTTGTTTGATAAGCTTATCTTGTGGTAGGCCAAGTTCTAGACCCTTTACGCCCGGTTTAATAATTTGAGCTGAGTCTTTGCCGTCGAGTTCTGCAATCATTTCTTGGGCTTCTGTTGTTAGCATGAAATCTACAAATGATTTTGCAACTTCAACATTGTCTGAACTCTTGAAAATTGCAACTCCTTCTGGTACCCATGGAATACCGTCTTCTGGATAAATTACATCTAGGCCTTGTTCTTCAGCAACTTTGAAAGCACCGTTGTCAACAGGGATAATGCCGATAGCAAATTCGCCTGCTGCAGTTTTTTCTTGAGGGTCCTTGCCGCGTTTGCCGTAGAAGTCGATGTTGGCATTTAATTTTTCAATGTAATCCCAACCCTCATCACCAAACAAATCCAAGAGGCCTTTAACTACTGCGTAGTTGGTGCCTGAGATTGCTGGGTTTGACATGATAACTTCGTGAGCGTATTTTGGATCAGCAAGTTCTGCCCATGTCTTTGGAGCTTCAAGTCCTTTTTCCTTTAGAACGTCTGGATTTACGATGAAACCTGCAACTGTTAGGCCCTTTGCAATCCATGCGCCATCTGCATCCTTGTAAGCTGGATCAACGTCAGCAGCGTTTGGTGAAATGTAATTTTCTAGTAGGCCGTCAGTTTTTGCAGCCATAAATGCGTCGAGTCCGCCGCCAAACCATAGGTCAGCCATTGGCTTGCCTTCAGCCTTTGTTCTGTTGATAACTTCACCTGATGACATGGAGAGGAATTCTACCTTGGCTCCTGTCTTTTCTGTGAACTTATCAAAGAGCTTTACATACTTGTCGCTTGTTGCAACAACGTTTAGTGTGCGACCATTGAAGTCTGGCCATTCAGCTTCTTTAGCTTCCTCTGTCTTTTCTTCTGGCTTTTCATCTTTCTTTTCTTCTGTTTTTTCTTCTGTCTTAGCTTCTTCAGCTGTCTTTGTTTCAGCTTTGTCAGCTGGTTTTTGGCAGGCAGCCAATGTTCCAGCTACAAAAAATACAGCTAGGATTAAGCTAAAAATTTTTAAAAATTTATTGTTCATATTTTCCTCCTTAATATTTGGGAATCTCCCAACATAAACCATATACCCTGTAAAAGATATATTAATCATTTTATAAAAAAATTTAATTAAAAGCCTTTTGCTATTGATAAAATTTATAGGCAAAAAAATTTTATTATGTGTTATAATACTTATAATAGGAAAAGAGGTGGCCATGGAAAAGGAAAATATAAATAATAAGAAAAAGGGAAAAGTAATTTTAGTTGGTGCTGGACCGGGTGCGGTCGACCTGGTAACTGTAAGAGGGCTTAAGGCAATTGAATCTGCAGATGTGATCGTCTACGACAAATATATAAGTGAGGATTTTTTATCTTTAAATCCGCAAGCTGAAAAAATTTACGCGGGCAAAATTGGCGGGGGTGAATCTGTACCCCAAGAAGAAATTTGTAAAATCCTCTACGACCAGGCGGCCGCTGGCAAAAATGTGGTCAGGCTTAAAGGTGGAGACCCCTTCGTCTTCGGTAGGGGTGGAGAGGAAGTCTTGTACTTAAATAAACTGGGCATTGAAACGGAAGTTGTCCCCGGCATTTCATCATCCATTGCGGCTCTGGGTTTAAATAATATTCCCATAACCCACAGGAAGATTGCGCGGAGCTTTACGGTTATGACCGCCCACATCTTGGAGCGTTCGGCCGACCACATAAATTTTGCCGCCCTCCATGACCTTGGCGGAACGATTGTGTTTTTGATGGGGAGACGGGACAGAAAAAATATTGCCCAGCGTTTGATTGACGCAGGCTTTAACAAATCTTATCCTGCAGCCTTGATTTCAGCCGCCAGCCTGCCCGAGGAAAAAGTTATCAGGACGGACTTGATTTCCATTGTAGAAAAGGAATACGAAATCAATAGCCCAGCAATAATTGTCGTGGGCGAGGTTGTGAATGCCTTAGAAGATTAAAGCGGCTTGAAAAATAGGTTGATAAATGATAATATAAGGTTAGTTAAGCAGACGTTTTTAATTATAAGGAGGGAGATATGAAGACAAATAAAACTGATCCAGGAATATGGTCACTGGTATTTGGAATTTTATCTATTTTCGCTTTTAGCTCTTTGTTCTCGACTGTACTAGGCGCTCTTGGTTGGACCATGGCCAGCGCTAACTTAGAAGCGGATTCATCCAGGGACATAGCGAGAGCTGGGCGGCTACTTTCTATAATCGGCGTCATAATAGGCATCGGACTAATTATTGCCTGTTTTACCATGCCTAATTCTAATTGCGGAAATTTAAGGAGGATTTTATGAAAACCAGACTTGCAAAGATAAATGACATAGACGAACTTTTGGTCTTGCAAAAGAAATTTCATGTGGACACCATTAGTCCAGAAGATAAGCCAGACGGCTTTGTTACGACTAAACTCACCGAAGACCAATGGAAGAGCTTGATTGAAGATGAAAAGGGCGTCAGTGTTTTGATTGACGAAGATAAAGATGACAAGATTGTCGGCTATGCCTTGGCAGCTTCTTGGGATTATTGGAAGGTCTGGCCTCTTTTTCATTACATGATTGATAGACTACACGAGGATACTTACAAGGGCGAGGTCATGAGCGTGGAAAATTCCTACCAATACGGACCCATTTGTATTTTAAAGGAATACAGGTCCACGGGCGCCTTTGAAAAATTATTTTTCTTCTCGCTGGCAACCATGAAGGATAGGTTTAAATACCTGCTGACCTTTGTCAACCAAATCAATCCCAGATCCTATAATGCCCACACCCACAAGGTTGGCCTGGATGTGATCAAGGAATTTGAATTTAATAATAACAAGTATTGGGAACTTGGAACTACAACAGATAGGACGGAATAATGGCTAAAGAATTTGAAACACTAAAGGGAACTCACGACTACCTGCCCCACGAGCAGATGTTGAGAGAACACATAAAGGATATTTTAAAGAAAAATTTTGTTAAGTACGGCTTTCCTGCAGCGGAAACGCCAATTGTTTGCATGCTTGATTTGTTGACGTCAAAATATTCTGCTGATGCGGATATCTTGGACGAAATTTATCAGCTGTCGGACCAAGGCGAACGGGCTTTGGGTCTTCGCTATGACCTGACCATTTGCCTGACAAAATTAATTTCATCTAACAGGGGAATTACACTTCCTTTTAAGCGCCACGAAATCGGCAGGGTCTACCGCGACGGCCCAGTAAAGCTCGGCAGGAACCGTGAGTTCACCCAATGCGATGTGGACGCAGTCGGCATTTCATCAATGCTCCAAGAGGCAGAATTTATGAACCTTACCCACCACGCCTACAAGGACTTAGGTCTGGATGTGGAAATTTTATATAATAATAGGAAACTTTTGTACGGACTCATAATAGAAACTCTGGGTCAAATGGACGAAGAGTCTTTAAGAAAGTGCATCATGCTGGTGGACAAACTGGACAAGATGACCAAGGAAGCTCTTGCAAAAGAATTTGCAGAATTGGGTTTTGGGGCTGACAAATTTGAAAATCTCTATGCGACTTTCTCCATGACCTATGATGAAATCAAAGACAAATACAAAGATTCGGAAGTCGAACTCTTGCAAGAGGGTTTGAAAGAACTCGACGAACTCCATGCTCTAACAGCAAACACAGATGCCAATGAGTCCATGGCCTTTAAGCCATTTTTGGCGCGGGGCATTGATATTTATACATCCACAGTTTGGGAAATATTTTTAAAAGACCGTGTGGTAAACGGCCATGAATTTAACGTGTCATTGGGCGGTGGCGGCCGCTATGACAAGATCATTGGGACCTTTATCGACGACGGCAATGAATATCCAGCCATAGGCATGTCCTTTGGCCTGGACGTAATCTACGAAGTCTTAAAGGCCAAGTCAGAAGGGGAAAGCCAACCACTTGTCGATCTCTTTATAATTCCAATGGATACTCAAGTGCCAAGCTTTATCCTGGCGGAAAATCTCCGCAAGCTCGGCCTCAAAGTCGAAATCGAAAAGATGGATAGAAGGGTCAAAAAATCCATGAACTACGCCAACAAAGAAGGCATTCCATTTGTCACAGTAATCGGCGGCAATGAAATTGAAAAAGGCCAGATTTATATTAAACAGATGGAGACGGGAGTCGAAATGATTAAAAATATAGATGATTATGAGGGCATCTTTAAATTTATCACCGAATAATAAAACAAAAAATACGCGGAGCGTTGTAGAGGCTACCTTTTGAACTGCCCCTTGTCAAGTAGACACAACAATTAATTAAAAACACATATTTAAACTGCATACTCTCTGTACTCCAACGGAGCCATGCAGTTTAATCTTTTCTGGAACCTCTCGTTGTTGTAAAACTCAATGTAATTCATAATTCTTTCTTTTAATTCTTCTAAAGAATTAAACTCTTTACCATAAAACATCTCTGCCTTTAATGTACCAAAAAACCCTTCCATTGGTCCGTTANTTCTCCTTTTTCCTTGTACTTTACATACCATGAGGCGACAGTTGTATCTCCTGCATTTATTTCCTTGGCTATTTCTATGAATGATTTGTTTCCTTTTTCGTATTCTTTACATGCTTGTATTTTTGTTTCTAAGTCAAATTTAATTTTCCCCATTTTTTCTCCTTTTATGGGTTTTTAATTAATTAGACTGTCTACTTTGCATGTATCATACCACTTTATGGTAGCTATATTTTTTTGTTTTCATTTCCTAATTAGACTCTGAATTCTTTGCGGACAAATGGGTATATATTAACCAATAGTCATTCGTAAATATAAATCTATTTGGGGGGATAAGATGAAAGGTTTTGTTAATACTGCGATTGTGATTAGAATTTTGAAAAAGATTTTTTGGATAATTTTAATATATATCTTGATCGCGGGGATTTTTTCTTATTTTATTCCGGCTAAAAACCACCCGCGGACTGAGGCGGCCTTGCAGATGGCCAGTGACTGGGAGGTGGCAGGAGAAAATTCAATAAGCCCTGACCGAGTCAAGGCCATTGGCGATCCGACGGATGCACTTGCGGTTCGCCTGTCAATGATTCGAGCGGCCGAGAATTATGTAGACGTGGTTTACTATGCCATAGATACCGACGAATCGTCTCAGGCTTTTTTAAGTGAGCTGGTGGACGCGGCTGACCGAGGAGTAAAAGTCCGCCTCATGGTCGACGGCAAGATAGGCGGCTTACCCAAAAAATATAGACGGGCCTTGGCCAGCCATCCAAACATTGAATTTGGTCGCTATAATCCAGTTAAAATTTACAGGCCCTGGACACTTTTTGAAGGCCTGCACGATAAAATAATTTTGGTCGACAACAAGTACGCTTTGACCGGGGGCAGAAATGTTGGCAATCCATACTTTGCATTGGCAAATCCCCTGGCTGCCAACAAACACGACTGGGATATTTTTATGCTCAAGGAAGCAAGCGACGGACCTTTGAGTGTGGTCGACGCCTTCCAAGCTTATTATGAAGACCTGTGGACCAATAAACTAAACAGGCAGGTAAAAGCAAAAAAATCAGACCCAGAGAAAATCCAAGAGCTATTGGCTGATGGCAGGAAATTTCTCGCCGACAAAGGCGACCTTTACGATCGTACTGTTAGCGATTTTGTCGACTCTACTTTTTCGGCTAAACGGATCAAGGTATTTCACAATCCACTAGAAGCCCGCTTTGGCAAAAACGAAGCCTGGATCTTGGACGACCTTAAGGCTCTGGCCCATGAGGCAAATGAATCCGCCCTGGTGGAAACGCCATATACAACGGGGACAAAACCCATTATGGATTTTTTATCTGACCTAGGACAAAATCTGGATACGACCTTCATTACCAATTCCCTTTATTCTGCCAACAACATCATGGCCTCGCCAAATTATCTCTTTCAAAGGAAAAAGTTCTTGGACACAGGCATTAATATTTACGAATACCTGGGCGAGGAATCCATCCACGGCAAGGCCCTGGTCTTTGATGATGAAATCACTGCATTTGGGTCCTTTAATATGGACTCGCGGTCGGTAAATCTAAATACCGAAACCATGATCGTCGTCGATAGCCCAGCCTTCACCCAAGACTTCTTATCCCAAATCCAGCCAACCCTGGACCAATCCCTACAAGTTGGTTGGGACAATGAATTTATAGAGCGAGAAGATTTCACAGAGCCGAAAGTGGAAAAAGGAAAGAAAACCAAGTTTTTTATGGCGTATGTTTTGTTCCGCTTAATCCAATTCTTCATTTAATTTGTGGTTAAATTTGTTAAAAACGCTCGTGCGAATTATTTCCTCCTTGCGGAGTACACTTGAGTACACCTCAGTCGTAAAAATTCTGTACTTCGCGTTTTTATTCAAATTTTCCTCACAAATTATGCATATAAAAAACTTGTGACTCATGCGAATCTCATCGAAATTCCCTCGCAAATTATAGCTGATTATAAAACGGATATTGTTCAGCACGTTTGTAGGGGCGACTTGCAGCCCTGCCCAAGAGAGCGAGTGATAACGATGCTCGATTGGTATGCAGTGACTCACGCAACTTGTTGTCCAATCGTTCGACCGTAGGGAAAAACGATTGGGTACAACAATCTGAGGAGAATGTGGACCGAAAAATCTTGCCCGAATATATTTTATATTCAATAATTTTAACAATATACACAAAAAAATCTTGCAGGCACATTACTCCTGCAAGATTTTTAATTTTAATTTTAATTTTTATTTTTAATTTACATTCTCTTAATTCCGCTGGGTAAATTGATGGATTTTTTTAGCTTGAAACATTTTGACGAATGAGGCGTACTATAGTGTACGTCGGAATGAGCAAAATGTTGAATACTGAAAAAATCCGCAATTTAAACAAGGAATTTTAGAATTTGCTGTCGTCTACTTGGTCCAAATACTCGACAACTGGCGCAACAGTCTTCTTAATCGTTCCATCTACAAATGGGTTTTCCAGATTTGCTAGTTCGACTAATTGTAGGAATGGTTTTGTGCCGCCAGCCCTGCATAGGTTGAGGTAATCTTCCCAGGCTTTTTCGTGGTCTTCGCGGTCTTTCTTCCAGAATTGGAGGGCGCAAACTTGGGCCAAGGTGTAGTCTATATAATAGAATGGAACGCTGAAGATGTGGCCTTGTCTGAACCAGAAGCCGCCGTCTTCGAGGACGCCAATGCCGTCGTAGTCGCGGTGTGGTAAATATTTCTTTTCCAGTTCTCTGAAGGTTTTTCTTCTTTCTTCAGGACTTACGTCTGGATTTTCGTAAACGAAGTGTTGGAATTCGTCGATGAGGGCTCCATATGGGAGGAAGAGGATTGCTCCTTGGAGGTGGGAGAATTTGAATTTTTCAGTTTCTCCTTCAAAGAAGAGTTCCATCCATGGCCAGGTGAAAAATTCCATGCTCATGGAGTGAATTTCTGCTGATTCCATGCCAGGCCAAATATATTCTGAAATATAATCGCGTGAATTATAAACTTGGAAGGCGTGACCAGCTTCGTGGGTTAGAACTTCCACGTCGTGGGTTGTGCCGTTGAAGTTGGCAAAGATAAATGGGCTTCTCCACTTGGACATGTATGTGCAGTAGCCGCCGCCTGCCTTGCCTGGTTTGGAGTCAAGGTCAAAGAGGTCGTGCTTTAACATAAAGCTAAAGAAATCGTCTGTTTCTGGGCTGAGCTCAGCGTACATTTTCTTGGCCTTGTCTAGGCACCAATCCTTGTCGCCGTGTGGTTTGGCGTTGCCTGATTCAAATTGTAGGCCTTCGTCGTAGAATTTCAATTCGTGGCCAAGGCGTTTGGCTTGTCTTTCGCGAAGTTTTGTTGCAAGTGGAACGATTTCAGAGATGATTTGTTCGCGGTAATTTTTAACATCATTTGCGTCGTAATCAACCCTACCCATTCTCTTGTAACCGAGTTCTACATAGTTTTTGTAGCCCAGTTTTTTGGCCATAGAATTTCTAACCTTTACGAGTTTATCATAAATTTCATCAAGCTTTGCTGTGTTTTCGTCAAAGAATTCAGCTACTAGCTTGGTTGCCTTTTGTCTTACATTTCTATCCTTGTCTTGGGTGTACTTGCCAAGTTGGGTGAGATTTAATTTTTCCCCGTCCCAGTCCTTTTGGCAGGAGGCCAAGAGCTTTTGGTATTCGGTTGTGAGCTTGGCTTCTTCTACCAAGTCGTCAACGATTTCAGGCTTGAATGTTAGAAGATCGTTTTCGTATTTTTGGAAGAGGTATTCACCGTATTTTTCTTCCAATTGATCTCTAAATTCTGATTCCAAGAAGGCTTTTTTGAATTCCACAATAGTTTTTTCTAGGTGTGGTGAATTTTCTTGGATAAATTCAATTTCTTTTTCGTAGTATTCGTCCTTGGTGTTGATTGAGTTTCTGATTGAAGCCAAGGTTGTCATTGAGTCTGCATCTGCCAAAGCGTGGGTGTAGACTTCGTAAGCGTGGACAGCTTCGTCCACGTGCTTGGCGTTTTTGAGCTCTTCGATTTGAGCTTTGATCAGCTTGTCAATCTCGTCAAAATCCGGACGGACATATTCGTATTCTTCAAATTTTAATTCTAATTGTTCACTTAAGTTATTATTTTCCATATAAACCTCCTTTTGATTTACAGGATACTTATACCCCATTAGACTTAGATATAAAACGCTTTTTGAAATATAAATAGCCAGGCCCAAAAATGTCGAAAAAAACATTTACTTCTGCTATAATATATCTAGGTGATAAGATGACTTTATTGGAAATTTTGAGGGCAGAGAAGGCCAAGAAAATATCTGGCGGAATCTACCATAAGTTGCAAATTGAATTTACTTACAATTCAAATCATATTGAAGGAAGCAAGCTCAGCCACGACCAAACCCGTTATATTTTTGAGACCAATACACTGGGCGTAGACGAGGTCATAAGCCTTGATGACGTGATAGAGACGGCCAATCATTTTAGGTGCGTGGATTATGTGATCGACCATGCCATGGACGATTTGAATCAAGACTTTATAAAAGCTTTGCACAAGCTTTTGAAGGCGGGTACAAGTCAGGCGGATGAGGAGTGCTTTGCAGTCGGCGATTATAAGCGTGTCCCCAATGAAGTTGGCGGCCGCGAAACCACAGCACCTGAAGATGTAGAAAAAGAAATGCAAAAGCTCTTGGAGGCTTACGCTTCTAAAAGTAAGAAAACTTTTGAGGACCTGGTCGACTTTCATTATAGATTCGAATCCATCCACCCCTTCCAAGATGGCAATGGGCGTGTGGGCAGGTTGATTTTATTGAAGGAAGCACTAAAACATAATATCGTCCCCTTTATAATAGATGAGGACTTAAAATATTTTTACTATCGCGGCCTGGCAAATTATAAGGAGGAAAAAGGATATTTGATGGATACTTGCCTGACAGCTCAGGATAAATTTAAAAAGTATCTGGATTATTTTAGGATTCAATATTAGGAGGAGAGTTATGGATTATAAACTCAGCGAGGGAAAGAGAAAATTTATGATAGGCGTCTTGATTTTTGTTTATTTGCTTGGCCTGGTTCCCATTATTTATTCTATTTTGGAATTTGTCTATGACAAGGCCTTGTTCATGCCAACTTGGCTGATTGTTGTCTTGACTATTTTGGGTCAGGTCCTACCACTTGGATTTTATATTTTTAATTTAACTAGAGGGCTTGAGGGACAAGACGATAAAACGAGATCTATCTACTCCCTGTTTTTTATGGCGTCCATTCTTAACCGCAGCCTCTTATCTACGAGACCTTACTCTTATATTAAATACTTTGACTGCACGCCCCTTAGGGCATGGGCCAAGTATTTCTCTATGATATTATTCTTAATCGCAGCTGCACTTTTGGCTTGGATTTATGTTTTGATTAGGGACAAAAAGAAGAAAAGTAGATAAAAATGGATAAAAAAACTATAAAAAGTAAAAAATCTAAAGAAGGTAAAAGCGATTTCTTTATTTACAAAAAAGCTCTTAGAGAATTTAAGAAAAACCCAGTCACTTATTCCCATGAAGAA
The DNA here is from genome assembly GCF_900215725.1 of Ezakiella peruensis. Lineage (GTDB taxonomy): Bacteria > Bacillota > Clostridia > Tissierellales > Peptoniphilaceae > Ezakiella > Ezakiella peruensis. The sequence goes on from NZ_LT962469.1 coordinate 17,659, forward strand.
GTTTGTAAATTATTGGGCATTAAAAACAAATAATTTTTCCACCAGCAGCCATGCTGGTTTTTTATTGTCGAAAAAAAGTCTCTCTTCTGTTATAATATAACTAGGTGATATTATGGGGATTTTGTATATTGTGCCAACTCCTATTGGCAATTTATCTGATATAACTTTTCGGGCGGTCGAGATTTTAAAGTCTGTCGGCTTTATTTACTGTGAGGACACTCGCCACTCGGGAATCTTACTAAAAAATCTGGGAATAAAAAATAAACTCCGCAGCCTCCACAAGTACAATGAGGCCTCCAAGGTTGACGAGATCCAAGACCTTTTGGACGACGGCGTGGACATAGCTGTAATTTCTGATGCGGGCACGCCAGGGATTTCGGACCCCTGCGAGCTCTTGGTGAAATCCGTCCAAGCGGAAGTCATTTGCCTGCCCGGACCAACTGCCTTTGTGCCGGCCCTTGTGGCTTCGGGCTTAGATGCAAGTCGCTTTACCTTTGTGGGATTTTTGCCACAGAAAAAATCTGACCGCGACCGCGAGCTTGAAAGTCTAAAAAATATTTCCCATACACTTATCTTTTACGAGTCACCCCATAGGATTAATGAAACCCTTGCCGCCATGGAAGAAATTTTTGGCGACAGGAATATTTCCATTGCCCGCGAGATTTCAAAAATCTACGAAGAACATATCAAAACGACCTTGCATGAAGCCAAGGACATGGACTTTCGCGGCGAGCTAGTCATAGTTGTCCAGGGGGCCGAGGCAAAAATTGAAGACTTTAGGGACCTGGCTAAACAATTGAAAGATGAAGGCTTAAGGACCAAGGATATTGTAAAAAAAGTTATGGAAAGAAATCCCGACGCCAAGAGAAATGACATTTATAATTATTTGATGGAGCTGGACCATGGAAGACAGGATTAGAGAATTTGAAAAATTTAATGAGACTTTGCGGGAAAAATATAAAAAGATCGACAAGGCGCATATAAAGGCAGACTTGTCCCAGGTCGGCGAACTCTACCAGGCCAGGAAACTGACTGTAGAAGAACTTGGCGTTTATAAAGAAAATTCAATCGCAGCTGTAGACGGGTCAGTAAATTCCTTTGGTGGCGATGAACCAAATGTGATTTCACTTTTGTCGGTCTGCTATCTGCCGGACTTAAAAAGGGAAAGGCTTGAAATTAATAAAATCATTTCCCCTCTGGCAGGCTCTTACGAAAACCCCAAGGACGAACTGGCAAGACTGGAAGTTCTGGTTGCCATCCAAGGCCTGGAGAAATTTAAGTCCCATGCCCTCTTTATGGACGGCGGCTTTATCAGGTTTTTGACAAATGCAGAGGACGACTTCCATGAGCTTGTCCAAGTGGCCAACAAAAATAAAACTTTGGTCGTCGGCATTATCGAAGACATGAAATCCAAAGTGGTGGCCGAGTCACTTGGCATTGACGCCTACGATCGAGAAATCGTTTTTGGCGCTTTGGATTATGGCCAGGCCCTTATTTTAAATTCCAAGCACAGGAAAAATACTGAAGTGGGGACTGCTTATATTCGTTCGGCCTTGAGCCCCCAGCCAATTGCAATCGACTATAATGTTTCAGATGAGAAAAGGATTAGAGAGGCCCTGGATTTAATTTTTACCATGACTCCTGAGAGTGGGCGTGGCATTCCCTACATCATTGACATGGTGGACAAGTACGCGCGGATTACCGACCGCGAGCTGGAGGCCTTTATTAAAACATATATTGACGAAGACTTGAGACGGATTTATCTGGACCAAGCCAGAAAGAAGAGGTGGATGTAATGAAAGTTGCAGGCATGACTAGCCAAAGCGAAGCCTATATCGTGGATAACGAGCGGGCCATTCGCATCAATGAATATTTAAAAATTATCGACCCCAGCCAGGGGGCTCTCCTTTGCGAGACAATTGAAACCCATACTTACAATCGCTTTATGCCTTTGGATCCGGATTCGGACATGGCCGACAAGCGAGTTATGGAAAGTTTAAAGGAGCTGGGCTACGACTTGGATAACGAGAGGATTTACATTGCAAAAGTGCGTTTGTTAAACGAAGCACCTTATCCAATTGAAACTGGGTCAGATGTGGTCGTGCCGACCTTTGACGAAGTAAAATCCATTTTGATTTCCACTTCCACCGACAAGGGCCTAATCGTCGGCGCCATCAAAAACACTGACAACTTATATGCAGGCGCAGACGATGAATTAAAAAACCTCTTCACTACTTACGAAGACGGCAAAGCTGTTGACCAATTTGAGCTGCCCATGATTTTTGATTTATGGGCCATGAAGGACTACCCGCACGTGGGCGTCTTTGGCGGATCGGGATCGGGTAAGTCCTACGGATTACGGGTAATTTTGGAAGAGCTCATGCGCCACAATATTCCCACAATTATTTCTGATCCCCACAATGAAATGACCTTTGAAAGTGAGGACGGACGTTTTGACGACGCTTATGAGGTTTATGAGGTCGGCGTGAACGCTGGCGTGGACTTTCGCGACCTGTCAGCTTTTGACTTGGTTTACCTGCTTCAATCAGCAGGTGGCCTTACCGAGCCCATGAAGGCGGCCATTGAAAACATCAAAGAGCAAAATGAATCCATAGATTCCTTTAAATTTAAAATCTCATCTATGATTGAGCTCTTACAAATCGGCGATGAAAATAAAATTGCCCAGGAAATTCAGGACCTGCGTGCGGCTGGTAACATTGCCGAGGCCAATACCCTTGACACAAAGCTGGCTTCCTACGGCAAGTATATAAAAACTTCCAATATAAATGTATTAAAGGGCATTAGCTGGAGGTTGACCTCCCTTGACAAGACGGGGATTTTCGACACGGCATCAAGTTCTGTAATCGAAGATCTAAAAGCGGGCAAGACCGTGGTCATCCAAGGGTCCAAACGCGTGCTCACAGTTTTTACAGCCTTTATCTTAAAGAAGACTTACAATTTGCGGAGGGAATATTTGGATGCCAAGATAAAATCTGACGCAGCTTATTTTCCGCCCTTCGTTTCAGTCGTTGACGAGGCCCACAACTTTGCGCCACGCGGCGATGAATCTCCATCCAAGTCCATTATTCGCGAGATCGCCCAAGAGGGCAGGAAGTACGGAGTCTTCTTGGTCCTTGCAACCCAAAGGCCAAGCATCCTTGACGACACGTCGACAGCCCAGCTGAACACAAAATTGCTTTTTAGAACGACTCGTGAAACGGACATCAAAACTATTCGCGACGAGACCGATATTTCAAGCGAAGATGCAAAGCGTCTGCCATATTTGAAATCGGGTAACGTTTTCTTCTCGTCGGCCACTATCGGCCGGACACTTTTTGTCCGCGTCCGCCAGGCCATCAGTCATCAACCCAAGAGCGAAAACCCCTTTGATGAGCTTAGGGATTACAGGGCCAAGACCACTGATAAAATTATTGATATTTTAAAAACTTATTCGCCAATTAACGAAACGGATTATCTGAAGCTGATCGAAGAACTCGAAGATATGGGCATGTCTTACACGACAGACTCTTTAAAAGCCGAGCTCAATCGTCTGGTACAAGCTGGATCCTTTGAAATGGAAGAGACGGTTTTTGGAAGGAGGTACACATGGAAAAATTAAATATCTTAGTCGCAACTGTTGAGGCAGTCCCCTTCGTGAGGGTCACCAACTCTGCGGAATTCGTCTACAACTCCACCCGCAAGTACAGGGAGAAAAACCACAACGCCAAGGTTGTCATGCCCCTTTACAAATCAGTCAAGGCCAAGTATTCTGATTCGCTTAGATACATTACAAATTTTATGGTGGACATCAATTCAGAAAAACACACGGCATCCATTTTGACTTTGGATGTGGAAGGCGTGGAATTTTTATTTATAGATAGCGAAACCTATTTTAACCGCAACCGGGTCATAGGTGAGGTCGACGACTGCGAACGCTTTATATTTTTCTCCAAGGCCGTCGTCCAAATGATCAAGGAAATGGATTTAAAGACCGATATATTAAACGCCAAAGACTTTGAAGCCGCATTAATTCCTGCCTATATTAAAAAACTCAGGCAAAACGACAAGTACTATAAAAATGTCAAGACCGTTTTGACCCTCCACGACATCAAAAGCCAAGGAATCTATCCCATTTGCGAAGCCGAAGCTATTGGTCTTCCCATGGAGATGGTGGGCGATTTCGACTACAAGTTTTATCAGTCGGTCAACTTTTTAAAGGCCGGCATCCTGGCAGCCGATTACATCACCTTCCCATCCCCAACTTTCAAGGAAGAATGCCAAACCCCATTTTATTCTGAAAGATTGGACGGACTTTTCAAGGCCAACAATTTTAAAATGGCTGGCATCTTGGACGGCCTAAATTATATTCGCTACAATCCAGAAACTGACGGGTCATTATTCGCCAATTTTTCTCTGGAAAATTTGGAAGAACGCAAGGTCAACAAGCTTGGACTCTTGAATTATTATAATTTGGAGGGCGTGGACAAGATGCTGATCTGCGTTATCGGCAGGATGATCAGTCAAAAGGGCACGGACCTCATCGCCGACAATTTGGATTATCTGATGGAGAAAAATATAAATATAATCTTTATGGGCACTGGCGACCCCGAAATCGAGGATACATTAATCGAATATCAAAATCGTTTCCCCGGCCGCATAGCAACTAAGCTTTATATGAACGAAAACGAGGCCAACAGGATTTTGGCTGGTTCGGATTTTTATCTGGCAGTACCGCGGACAGAAATCTCCGCCATCAACCAGCTGATTGCCATGCGCTATGGGTCAGTTCCAATCGTTCGCGAAACGGGAACCCTCAAGGACTCAGTTAAGGCCTACAATAAATTTTCCAAAAAAGGCCAAGGCATTTTGTTCTCTGGCCAAACCTCCAAAAACTTTAGGGAAGCCATCGACACCGCATGCGACATCTACTTCAACAAGCCAGAAGTCTATGAGCAGATGCAGGTGAATTGTTTGGAGAGGGACTCCAGGTGGGGGGTTACGACGGAGGCTTATTTGGATATCTTCTATGAATTAAAGCAAGAGTATGTATAATTTGCGGTTAATTTCGCGACATTCTTGTGAAAAAATTTTTTAGTCCTCGATGTACGCTCTAGTACACCTGCGTCCTAAAAAATTTATTTCACTTCGAATCTCATCGAAATTTCCTCGCAAATTTGCATTGTTGGATTAGTGAAAACAATACAATTAAAACTAAAAAATACGCGAAGCGTGTAGGGTCCACTTGCAGCCCTGTGGGGTGTTCCCAAAAAGTTGGACAAATAATTTGTTCATCTAAAAGAATGCTTTCTACTTGCTAACTAAATTTTTGAATGCGATTGTCAAGGGTTGCGAAGCAACTTGCATAGCCCTTGACATAAAGCTTATTCAAAAATTTATCATATAGCAAGAAAGCTTCTTTATGCTCTTTCTTTTTCTTCGTAATACTTGGCCCTTTTTTCATTTGGACTTAGGTAGTTGNTGTAAAGTTAAGGTGTTTCTTTTGTTTGAGTCCATAAAGGCATCTGGTCCGTATTCGTTGTATGTTTGGATCCAACCTTGAAGGGTTGTTTTGGGTATGTTGTTAATTTTTACAAATTTTCTAAGTGATAGTTTTGAGTTTAGATATTCTTCTACTTTTTTCTTTTTGTAGTCTTTGGTGTAGTCCATGTTCTCCTCCTTTTGTGTCCAATTTTCGGGGAACAGGACACTGCCCAAGAGAACGAGTGTAACGACGTTCGATTGGTATGCAGGACTCACGCAACCTATTTTTCAAGAAAACGAGCCAAAGGCGATGTTTGATTGATTGAAATAGTCTGAGGAGAATGTGGACCGATTTTTTTCTGAGTACAATATTCTCAAGGGGAATGTGGTCCATAAATTTTGGAGATTGGTGAATCTTACGGCCCTCATCGAAATTTCCTCGCAAATTATGTAAGTGGAATTAGTATTGAGAAGATATAAAAACATATTAATTATCCAACGGATATATATGTAGCCATGTACCGTCCACTTTATTGTGGACACCTCGTCCACGGAGACTTAATGTCCCGTGGGCGAGATTTAATTTTAAAACAAACATATACATATGCCGACCAGCAAAAAAATAAAGCACAAGATATGACTGTACTCTTGAATTATTTCGAAGATTGAACTATAATACTAAATAGGAGTCTATAGTTTTATTTTTGAACTATTAAACCATATATATTTTTAAGAAGGGGGGTTATGATATATGGAGAAATCCATACAGGAAGAATTAAAGAATGTACCGAGCGATAAAGACGTCAATTGCCCGGTTGCAAATACTATGAAAATTTTATCCAACAAATGGAAGGCCAGAATTATCTGCGTCCTTTCAAATCTGGGGACCTTGAGATTTTCTGAACTCAGAGACGGCATGAGCGATGTCACTGAATCTACACTTGTTAATAATTTAAAAGAGCTCGTTCAATTAGGCATTATAACCAAGACCGTCTATGACGAAATGCCGCCCAGAACCGAATATGATCTTACCGAAAGAGGCAGGGAGCTCGTCCCAATTTTGAGACAAATGAGAGCCTGGAGCCATGGGGTGAGGTTGGAGAATGAGGCGGAGTTGCCCAGGTGCAAGGGCTGCGACTTTTTGTGTAAGTGATTTTATGGTTAAAATTGCGATTTTTTGCAGTGTTCGACTTTTTGCTCATTCCGACGTACACTTTAGTACGCCTCATTCGTCAAAAAGTCTCAAGCTACAAAAATTCATCAATTTTTCCTCATAAAATCTATGTGCTTAAAGGTTGAAGAGAAGATAATAATTTATTTCACTTTGAATCTTATCGATTTATCCTCCTAAATTCGGGTGCTGAAAGGTTGAGGAGTTGATATTATTCACCTCACTCGAAAAATTTCTGCGACTCACGCCTTTCTCATCAAATTTTCCAGCGAAATTTAAGAGAATGATAAAGATTTAAGAGGAGCGAAAATTATAATTTTATGTAAATTTATAAGAACGTATGTAGGGTCCACTTGCAGCCCTGCCCAAGAGAACGAGTATAACGACGTTCGATTGGTATGCAGGACTCACGCAACCTGTTGTTCACGAAGAAAAAATATAGCGAAGCTTGTAGGGTCCACTTTATGTGGACCGGATTTTTTCTGAGTGAGTACAACAGTCTGAGGAGAATGTGGACCGAAAAGGATTTCCCGAATGTTATCCTACGGATAACATTTATTTTGAACATTAATAATAAAAAATAACGGCCACGTTTTTGTGGTCGTTTTAGTTTGCTTGCGGGAAATTGCATTTGCCTTTATAATATGTATATAGAATTCTTGAGGAGGTTGGCATGATTAGGCGTGCGAAGATGGGTGACTTGGACAGATTGGTGGAGATTTTTGAAGGGGCCAAGGCTTATATGCGGGCGAATGGCAATTTGAAGCAATGGGCGGATGGCTATCCGGCGAGAAGTGATTTGGCGGCGGATATTGAAAATGGGAATTTGTATGTAATGGAAGATGGAGAGATTTATGGAGCCTTTGCCATGATATACGGGGACGATCCGACTTACGAGCACATAGAGGGGGCCTGGAATTATGACGGCCCTTATGTGACCATCCATAGGATTGCCCAGGCTGGCAGACGGCGGGGCGTCTTTAAAGAGGCGGCGGACTTCGCCCTGACAAAATCGCCATGTGTAAGGGTGGATACTCATGAGGATAATGGGACGATGAGGGCGGCGATAGTGCGCGCAGGCTTTGAGTATTGTGGGGTTATTTACCTAACCAACGGCGACCCACGATTCGCTTTTCAGAAAAAAATTTAGGGTTTAAATCGCGACATTCTCGTGAAAAAATTTTTTAGTCCTCGATGTACGCTCTAGTACACCTGCGTCCTAAAAAATTTATTTCACTTCGAATCTCATCGATTTATCCTCCTAAATTTGTGTGCTGAAAGGTTGAGGTGTGTGATTCGCGAAATATTCCCGTTTTTCCTCGTGAATTTTGTGCATATAAAATGTGAAGAGAAGATAAAAATTTATCTCCTACAAATATATTATAATGCATCTTGTAAACAACATTAAAAACACATATATAAAAAAACTCGATTGCGGGACATCGAGTCCGCGCGGCCGAGATGTCCGAAATTCTCCTCAGACTCTTGTACTCACTCAGAAAAAATTCGGTCCACATAAAGTGGACCCTACACGCTTCGCTAGATTTTTTCTTCGTGAACAAGAGGTTGCGTGAGTCACTGCATACCAATCGAGCGTCGTTATCACTTGATCTCTTGGGCAGGGCTGCAAGTCGCTCCTACATCGCAGAGCGTTATACAACGTAAATTCTATTAATATTTTTTATCGTAAAAATATCCTACGGATATTCATGTAGCCATGTAGCGTCTGGTTTATTCCAGACATTCGGCGAATGGGATTGCCTCTTGCGGGCATGAGCATTCGTCGTATATTTTTTCACAAGAATATCGCGAAATTAACCGCAAATTAACCGCAAAATAGAAAAACCCGAGCCATCACGCCCAGGTTTCTAAATTATTATAAAACAAAAGGATAAGTATATTATACACTAGCTCTCCCAATATGGGTAACAAAGTTGTTAATATTGCGGTTTTTTTAATTACAAATGGATTACATTTTTTTAAATAGAAGGTCGCAGGCGGATTTTAGGTCGGCCTCGCTGATGGAAGCGTAGCCGATGATGTACCTGGGGTCGTCGCTTTTATTTTGATAGTAGTCCTTGATGGGGTAGATTTTTATTTTGTATTTGCTTGCATTTGCCAAGATTTCCTCTTCGCGTTCTTTGAAATCGCAGATGACATGGAGGCCGGCGTCTTGGCCTGTGTAGGCGATATTGTTTTCGTCCAGGGCTTTTAACAAGATATTTAATTTTCTTTTTGAAGCTGTCCGCATCTTGTTTAATTGTTTTTCAAAATGCCCCTGGTCAATAAAGTTTGCGATGAGCTTTTGGGTAAAGTAGCTGACATTGGTCTCATAAGATTTTAGAGCCAAAGACTTGGGCAAGACCATGTAGGAGGTCTTGATCGACGGGGCTATGGACTTGGAAAAGTTTCCGATGTAGATTACCCGGTCGTTTACGTCGAAGGACTTGAGGGCGGGAATTTTGATCCCCGTGTACCTAAATTCGCTGTCGTAGTCGTCCTCCAATATATAGCGATCTTTTTTGGACGAGGCCCAGGAAATCAGATCCAGGCGTTTTTTAATTGGATAGACCAGACCGGTTGGAAATTGGTGGGATGGGGTAACCGAAATTATATTTGTATTTTGCGGAATTTTTTCAAGATCAATCCCGTCTTCCAAAACGTCAAAGACTTGGTAGTTTTTCTTAAACTCCTTTAGGGTGTTTACAATGCCGGGAAAGCCGGGGTCTTCTAGGGCAAATTTAAATTTGGGATAGGCCTTGGTCAGCTCATAGATCAAAGCTCTCGTGGAATTTGCAATGTAGATTTGACTGGCCGAGACCTTGAAACCGCGCTCGTAGTATAAGTATTTTGCAATTGACGCCCTGAGTTCATAGAGGCCGCCGTCCAAATGGCGGTCGTAGAGGTTGTCGTCAAGGTCGGATGCGATGTCGCGAATGGTTTTGGATAGAGCAGAGTCAATGGCCATGGATGGGTCAATCCCGTTAAAATCCAAATCGTAATCGTAAATTTTTTCATAATTTTTTTCAATTTCAAAAGATTTTTCGTCGGGAATTTGAACCAGGCTGGCAATGTCAGATGCATAATAGCCTGACCGCTCTTTAGAATAAATATAGCCCTCGTCTAAGAGGAGATTGTAGGCGGCCTCAATGGTCGATTGGGAAATGTTTAAATCCCTTTGCAAGTCCCGTTTGGATGGGAGCTTGGCATTGTTTTCGATTTGTCCGCTCAAGATGGCATTTTTAAAATAATTATAGAGTTGCTCATACAAAAATCCTTGGTTTTTGTCTATGTATATGGCAGTCATAAATCCTCCTTTGATATCCTTATTGTATAATATTTTGACATTAAAAACAAGGTCAGTTTAATGAACTGGTCTTATTTTTATTTTCAAAAGTGATACTTTTAATATGGTCAGTTGTATGTTAAACTCATGTAAAAGGGAGGAAAACAATGAAAAATAATAACACTAAAAAAATTACAATCGTAGGTCTCTTGACCGCTTTGGTATTTGTATCAAATTACATTTCAATTCCAATTCCAACAGGCTTTGGAGTTACTCGCGTTCACATTGCAAACGGCATTTGCATTCTAGCAGCCATGCTGGTGGGCCCACTTTGGGGAGGGCTGGCAGCAGGTCTGGGCTCAATGTTTTATGACTTTACAAACCCAGCCTACATTGCAGGTTCACCCATCACTTTTATTTTTAAATTTACCATGGCAGCTGTGGCTGGACTCATCGTTCATTCAAAGGGGGCCAATGCCAAGAGCAGCACCAAAAATATTATCGGCACAGTCGTAGGTGCGCTCACTTATGTCTGCCTATACCTAATTAAAAGCTATATAACACAAAGATACGTAGCAGGCATTCCACACGAAGCAGTTATGGTTACAGTTAAAACCAAGGCTGCGGCTTCACTGGCAAATGCAGCCATAGGCGTAATTATCGCTCTTGTCTTAAACAAAATATTAAAACCAATGGTCGATACGAGGCTTAATTAATGAAGTGCACGTCCTTTAATTCCTTTACCTATGTAGGCAATTGTTCTTTAAAGGTTAACGTGGCGCTTTTCATGGCCCACGGCTTTGATATTGTATCGGTCCCAACCAAAACTTTCTCCGCTCATCTGGGCTACACTGACCCGGTCATGAGTGAAGGTAGGGATTTTAATGTCTTGATGGAATCGGTCCAAAAGATTTTCCCAGCAGTCGACCTAGTTCAAATCGGATATTTGGATGAAGAGACGCCTTTTGCTGGTATCAAAAATTATCTACAGAAAGTCGACCACAAATTTGTCCTGGTCGATCCAATTCACGCGGACGACGGGCGGATGTACTCGCCCCTTAGCCCACGGCAAATTGAGATGTACAGGGAATTGATAAAAAATGCCGACGCCGTCACGCCAAATCTGACCGAGGCCATTAATGTCTCTGGATATCCGGTGGCATTCGAGGAAATTACGGACGCTGACGTGGTAAAGATTGCGGAAATTCTCCACAGGGACTTTGGGGTTAAAAATGTAATTATCAAGAGCTATGTGGAAGACGGCCAAATCAAAACTTATTTTAAAAACAAAGATCAAGAGGGCTTTGTGTCCTCGCCACTCGTCGATGCCAAATTCGTTGGATCAGGCGACGCCTACGCATCCATGGTGGGCATCCTTCTTGCAAATGGCGACCTCAATATGGCCAGCTTGCAAAACTTACAGACCATTATGTATGAGGCCATCAAGGCCCAGGCCCATGAACCTGCAAGCGAAGAGGGCTTCCACGATATAAAGACAGACAAGATCCATTTCTAAAAATAGAATTAATTTTTTAGCTTAAAGATAAGCCATCATAAATTTTTGATCATTTTTTCGGATTTGCATATATTCTCCAGTTTAATAACTGGCAAGGAGCCACGAAGATCTCGTGGCTTTTTGCTTTGGAAAAATCTTTGCAAATAAAAACCTGGCACATCTGTAGCCAGGTTTATTTTAATATTTTCAGTCAAAAATTATTTATTTTATGTTTGTGATGACCCACTTCATGCCTTCTTTTATGAATTCAACTTCAACTTCATCGATGTGAACTCCCTTGAAGTCAGAGACCATTGGATCATTAAAGTATCTTTTCTTGACCGCGCTAAAGACATTAAAATTTCCCTTAGCTGTCTTGGTGTCTTTGTTGTACAAGAAGTCAATTGTCTCTACTTCCACATCGATAAAAAAGTCGTGTAGGGTCTTGTCTGTGTAGTCGCCATAGTAGGTCTTGAAGTCTTTGAAGGGACTGATAAAATAATCCGATTCGTCTTGTGCGCTCTGAGCAAAATATTTTCTTACGTCATCAAAGTCGTATTCCATTGCATCTTCAAAAACGCCCTTGACAATCTCAGCTGCTTTTTTATCTGAAAGCTTGTCGATAAAGAGGGGTTTGATAACAAAGAATACCAAGACTAGGGCGACCAATAGGCCTCCTATTATCATTCCTATATTTTTTCCAGTAGCCTTTTTATTTCTATCAAAGCTATTTGCTAATTTATTTTCTAATTCCTTTGACCCTTGATCTACAGGCTCGACTTGTGATGTATTTGCTTCAAGGCTTGCCCCGCAAGATGTACAGAATTTTGCATTGTTAGCTAATTCTGCGCCGCAATTATTACATTTCATAGCTTACCTCCTCGTATTTATTGTAGTTCATAAATTTATTATATCATAGATGATAGAAAAACAAAAAATTTGCAAGAAAAAAAGCTGGAGGCCTGTGCCTCCACCTTTATTTTATAGCTTAATATTTTTAGTTAAAGCTAGTGATGACCCATTTCTTGCCTTCCTTGGCGAATTCAACATTGACTGTATCGGTGTCGATTCCCTTGAAGTCAGATCCGAACCATTGGGATATCATTGGATCAGTCAAATATTTTTTCTTGACCTTGCTAATGACCTTAAAAGTTCCCTTAGCTGCCTTGGTGTTTCTGTTGTACAAAAAGTCAACAGGCTCTACTTCAATATCGATTAGGTCGTCTAGGGTCTTGTCTACATAGTCGCCATAGTAGGTCTTAAAGCCTTGGAAAATATCAAAAAAGTAATCTGCTTCGTCTTGGGCGGTAATAGAAAAATATTTTCTGGCGTCTTCAAAGTCAAAGTCCATGGCTTCTTCAAAGACGTCTTCAACGATGTCAGCTGCTTTTTTAGCTGTCAGCTTGCCACCGCCAAAGAGTGGTCCAAAGACAAAGAATATCAAGAGCAGGGCGACTACGACACCGCCAACTATCATCCCTATATTTTTTAGATTAGCATTCTTGTTTCCACCAAAGGTGTTTGCTAATTTATTTTCGATTTCTTTAGCCCCTTGATTTACAGGACCTCCCACCTTTTGTCCGCAGTTGGTACAAAAGCTGGCGTCCCCTGCTAATTCGCTCCCACAATTTGGGCAGTGTCTTGGTCCGCCTTGTGGTCCTTGCGCTTCGACGTTTGCTCCGCACGATGTGCAGAATTTTGCATTGTCGGCTAAGTCTGCGCCGCAATTATTACATTTCATAATCTACCTCCTCGTATTGATTATAATTTATATATTTATTATATCATTTATTATAAATTCTAGCAAGAAAAAACTCCAGCCTTGAGCTGGAGTTTATTAATAATCATTAAATTCGCTGATCTTCCATTTGCGGCCAACTTTTACAAATTCTACTTGAATCGTTTGTGGTCCGCCGCTTGCCAGGGCCATATTGAGCAGGCCATTTATAGTTGGATTTTTGATGCCTTTTTTATTTAGGGAGAAATTAACACTATAAGTCCCTTGGGCTGTGCCAGCGCTCTTGTTGCAAACGAAGCTCATAGGTGTGACATTTATATCCATAAAATCTGCCAGGGTTTTATTGCCTAGTAGGGGTCCGAGTTCGCTTTGCATACTTTGGTATTCATCTGCAAAATCCCTGTAGTCGTCATCGCTTACATTTGCAAAATTTTTGCTGGCCTTTTGAAAATCAAAATCCATTATGGAGTTTATTGTGTTTTCGACCATTTTTGTAGCTTTCTTCTCTGATAAACCCGTGTTAAAGAGTGGGATTATTACAAATATTAAAAGTAGGAGGGCTAAGACGGCTCCGCCAATAATTAGGCCAAGTTTTTTTACATCCGCTTGGTTTTTTCTAGGTCTAATATAATTATTTCTTGGGGCCGCTTGCCTTACAGGGCCTCCTACTCTTTGTCCGCAGTTAGTGCAAAAGCTAGCGTCTGCTGCCAACTGGCTCCCGCAATTTGGACAGTGTCTTGATCCGCCTTGTGGGGCAGTATTTTCTACTTTTGCTCCGCACGATGTACAGAACTTTGCATTGTCGGCTAAGTCTGCGCCGCAATTATTACATCTCATAATCTACCTCCTATAAATTATATTTTATTTTGACTTTATTATAACACATTAAAGGGAAAAGGGCAATGTTTTATTTGGCGAATGGGTAATATAATATATAGAAGATTTAGAAAGGGGGATAAGATGACGAGCTTCAAAAATTTTTTCACGGGCGATGACGATTACGGATTTTTAAAAGCAGACCAAATGCCCTCAGGTGAATATCGTGATGTTTACGCTAGCCTTGCCATGAGAGAGGGCTTTGTGACGACTGGTCAGACGGGCGATTACTTAAATAACCACTGCGGAGCCACGGCCGCGACGAATTTTACCCGCCACTATATAAAGGAAGATTGGTGGAAGCTTTTTGTAAATATCTATGCCCTGATTGGCAACGGCCCAGCTTTTTTTATCTCCCACAAGATCAAAAGATATTTTAAATCTCACAATCTAAAATTAAAATCCAAAATTCATTTTAAGACCGATAAAATAAAAAAAGCTACGATTAGAAACCGCCTGTCGATTTTGTTACTTGCTAATGGCCTCTTCGACTGGCACTATGTTCTCTGCCTGGGCTACCGGGCCTACGCAAATGGGGACGACTATTTGATAATCGCAGATGGGTGGACTCAAAGCATAAGCTATTACAAGGTTAATCGCGGGTCACTTATGTTCTCCGCCACGACCTATGACTTGATTATTTCTTAAAGGAGTGAGATTTATGGATAAAAATATTTTAAGGGACAGGATTCGCGGCGCCCTCTACGCCCATGCCATTGGCGACGCCATGGGAGCGACCACAGAATTTATGTCGGCTGAAGAAATTAAAATAAAATACGGCAGGGTCGATGATTTAATCGGCGGCGGCTGGCTGGATTTAAAGGTCGGCGAGACGACAGATGATACGGCCATGACAATCGGGGTTATTGATGCACTCATGTCAGTCTTTAAAAGTGGTGATGAATTTAAAAAATACTGCGCAGATAATTTTTTGGCCTGGTTTGAGACCGGACCAAAAGATGTAGGCAACCAATGTCAAATAGCCCTTGTTAAATACAAAATGACTGGCGACTACATCGACGAAGATAAAGACGCTTTGGGTAACGGCAGCCTCATGCGGGCACTTCCTTGTGCCTTCTTGCCAGTGGATGTATGGTCACTAGTGACCGACCGCCCACCAGCAGACGAGCCTTCACTAGTAGACGGCCGCTCACTGATGAACGCCTGCCCACCAGTGGACTTAGCCTTTTACTTGAATCTCCTCCAAGGGGAGATCACCCACAGGAATAAAACTTGCGCCGACATCTTAACCACATACACAAAAATAATCAGGCACTTTATCTCGGGCGAAAATTATAAGTTAAAATCTCAAGAATTATTAAAACCCTCTGGCTATATTATAAATACCTACAATAACGCAAAACACTTTGCAAACCTTCCAGTCGCTGACGCCATTATAGGCGCGGTAAACCACGGAGGAGACGCGGACACCATTGCCGCCATCACCGGGTCCATGGCAGGAGCCAGAGACGGCTATCATTCTATTCCAAAAGAGTGGATCGACAAGCTAGACGCAAATGTAAAAGCAAAATACGATAGCTTTATAGAATTTTTGCTAGAAAAATATGAATAAGAGGAGGAAACTTATGGACAAACAAATGGAAAATAAATTTAAAATCTACGCCTCAATGTTTTTTGATTGGCTGACCTTTACCCTGACTTTTTACATGACGGCCAGCTTCATACTTTCCTTCGCCCACAGCTCTTTATTTATCGTTTTTAACACCCTAAACATCGTCCTCATATCCCTCTTTACCAAGGTCGCTCACAAGTCCTATGGGAAAAAACGAGGCAATATTTTAATATTAATAACTGTCCTGACATTAGCGGCTTTAATTTATTTCTTAGGATATTTTAATGTTTCACAGACTCTAATTAAATTATAAAAAAACTTCGTAAGCCAGCCTTTTCTCGTTGACTATTGGTTTTTTCTTTGCTATAATTAAAGCAGAAAGCCAGTAGGCTTGGACTTTGTCTACAGAGAGATTTCGGTTGGTGGAAGAAATCGGCAGGGCCTTGCTGAACCTACTTTTGTTTTCGCAAGCAAGCGCGGGTGGTTGCCGTTAAGGACCGACAAAGAACCAATTTGAGTGGTAACGCGGAAACATCGCCTCATGTATATGGGGCTTTTTTTATAGAAAATTTTAGCAAAGGAGAATTTTATGAGATTATCAAGATATTACATGCCGACCTTAAAAGAAGTGCCGGCAGATGCAGAAATTGCCAGCCATCAGCTCATGC
This sequence comes from Ezakiella peruensis, assembly GCF_900215725.1. Classification (GTDB taxonomy): domain Bacteria; phylum Bacillota; class Clostridia; order Tissierellales; family Peptoniphilaceae; genus Ezakiella; species Ezakiella peruensis. Next base: position 33,947 of record NZ_LT962469.1, read on the forward strand.
TAAGGGCCGGCATGATTAGACGGACTTGCACGGGGATTTATTCCTACCTGCCACTTGGCCTCCGTGTACTTATGAATGTGGAAAACATCGTTAGAAAAAATATGGATGAATTTGGCGGCCAAGAAATCCGCATGAGCGTCATCCAACCAAAGGAAATTTGGGAGGCTTCAAACAGGTGGGCAAAATACGGTCCAGAATTATTTAAACTAACCGACCGCAATGACCGCGAATTTTGCCTAGGGCCAACAGCCGAAGAATATTTTTCATTCCTGATCAAGGACGAATTAAATTCCTACAAGCAATTACCAATGAATCTTTACCAATTCCAAGTTAAATACAGGGACGAAAAACGCCCACGCTTTGGCCTTAACCGCAGCCGTGAATTTTTGATGAAGGACGCTTACTCCTTCGACTGCGACAAGGAAGGCATGATCAAGTCCTACCACAATATGGAAGACTGCTACGACGCAATCTTCACCGAGATTGGCCTGGACTATGTAAAGGTTGACTCCGACTCTGGGCAAATGGGCGGCAATTTGTCGATCGAATTCCAAGCCCTAAGCGAAACTGGCGAAGGCGAACTCCTCTACACCGAGGACTTGTCATACGCAGCCAACATCGAAAAGTGCCCGGTCTCCTATGAAATAAAGGACGATTCCCAAATGTTAGAGCTGGAAGAAGTTCACACACCAGGCACAAAAACAATTGCAGATGTGGCCAACTTCTTAGGAATTGACGAAAACAAAACCGCCAAGATGATTTTCCTATCAAATGCAGGTAAGCCTGTCTTTGTAATGATCCCTGGCGACAGAGAATTAAATTTAACCAAGCTGGTAAACTTTATCGGCGCCAACGAGTACGATATTGATATGCTCCCAGCTGAAGAAATAGAAAAGCACGGTTGCGTTGCTGGTTTTGGCGGCCCAATCGGTGCGGATATAAAATTCATTTGCGACAAGAGAATTATGCAGATGAAAAACTTTGTAGTCGGCGCCAACAAGACCGACTACCACTACAAGAACGTAAACTACGGCCGCGACTTCGAAGGCATTGACGGGGGCGACCTTTTGACAGCAGTCGAGGGCGACATAAGTCCAAACGGTCAGCCAATGAAGATCCGCCGCGGCGTTGAAGTCGGACAAATCTTTGGCCTGGGCACCAAGTACGCCGAAGCCGAAGGGGCTTATTACCTTGACGAAAACGGCAAGAAAAATCCAATTTGGATGGGCTCATACGGGGTTGGCGTTTCAAGGACGATTACCGCCATCATCGAGCAAAACCACGACGAATTTGGAATCATCTGGCCAATGTCCGTTACCCCTTTCCACGCCATCGTTACCATTGTAAACACAGGCGACGAAGAACAAGTGGCACTGGGCGAAAAAATTTATGCAGAACTTAAAAAATTCTGCGACGTTATGCTTGACGACAGAAAGGACAGGGCTGGAGTAAAATTCGCCGACCGCGATTTGATCGGCATTCCACTTAGGATTACAGTTGGCAAACGCGCCAGCGAAAACATTGTGGAATTTTCTTACAGAAAGACACCAAAGGACAGACAAGAAATCTCAGCTGAAGAAGCTATTGAAATTATCAGAAAGGAAGTAAAATAATGGTTAGACTACGCTTTGCACCATCGCCAACAGGCTGGCTACACATCGGAGGACTTAGGACAGCGCTCTTTAACTACCTCTATGCCAAAAAGATGGGCGGGGAATTTATTTTAAGAATAGAAGACACAGACAGGACCAGATATGTGGAAGGGGCAGTTGAAAATCTACTTGACGCCCTCAAATGGTCGGGAATTGAAAACGACGAAGGCCCAAAATTTGTCGACGGCGAATTGAAAGAAGTCGGTGACTACGGCCCTTACACCCAATCAAACAGACTGGAAATCTACAGAAAATATGTGGATGAATTAATCGAAAAGGACAAGGCCTACTACTGCTTCTGCGACAAAGACCGCTTGGACGAAGTGCGCAAGGCGCGTGAAATTAAAGGCCTTATGCCAAAGTACGACGGCTTTTGCCGGGCAATTCCCCTGGACGAAGCCAAAAAACGCGTGGCAGCTGGCGAACCTTATGTTGTAAGGATGAAACTGCCTAAGAACGTAGACATTTCATTTGACGACCTAGTTCGCGGCAAAATTACTATAAATACCGACGACATGGACGACCAAGTCCTCTTAAAATCCGACGGCTTCCCAACATACCACATGGCAGTTGTAGTTGACGACCACCTCATGGGCGTTACCCACATAGTCCGCGGCGAAGAATGGCTGCCGTCAACACCAAAGCATATCTTCTTGTACGAGGCTTTGGGCTGGGAAAAACCAACCTACGTCCACCTGCCAACCGTTTTAAACAAGGACCGCAAGAAACTTTCCAAACGCCAAGGCGACGTTGCCGTTGAAGACTTTAGGGCCAAGGGTTATTTGCCAGAAGCACTTGTAAATTACCTGGCACTTATCGGCTGGAGCCCAGAAGGCGAAGAGGAAATCCTATCCATGGATCAAATGATCAAAGAATTCGATTTTGCCCGCGTTTCCAAAACCGGCGGCATCTTTGACCTTGAAAAATTAAATTGGACCAACGCCCACTATATTAGAAATACAGATAGCGAAAAATTATTAGATCTCGCTAAGCCATACATGGTCAAGGCCCTCGGCATTAGCGAAGAGGAAATCGACGCCAACCGTGACCACTATGTAATTATGATGGACGCCTTCAAAGAAAACGCAGAAACCCTTGAAGTCCTTGCAGAAAAATGCAAGCTCCTCATGCCTGGCGACTTTGAAGTGGAAGAAGAAGCCAAGGAATGGCTGGCAAACGAAAATATTCCGGCCATCAAAGCTGCCATCAAAGAACTCTTGGACGGCCAAGAATTGACCCTAGAATATGCAAAAGGCTTTATGAAACAAGTCAAAGAAAAAACTGGGGCCAAGGGCAAGGACTTATTTATGCCAGCTCGCGCACTTCTAACAGGTGTTGTCCACGGACCAGAATTCGACAAGTGCCTATATCTTTTAGGCAAAGAAGAAATTTTAAGAAGGATTGACCTATAAATGAAAAAGGCATTTGTTATTGTCATCGCAACCTTGATGGCTCTTAGCCTAGTCGCCTGCAACAAAGTAGGCAAGCTCTATCCCATTATGGATATGGACGAAGACGGCATTTCCTACAAATTTTACAATGCCAATATGGACCTGGCCTTTGACCAGGCCTATGACGATGTGATTTCCTATTTTGAGGGCGACTACGCAGTTGTTTACAAGGGCGATCAAATTCAAATTATAAATAAAACTGGCCAATCGCTTGTGAACGAAGACTTCGACAGCGTGGCCGATATTAACGGCGACCGTGCGATTTTGAACAAGGCCGGCAAAAATATTCTCTATGATCTCAAGGCCCAAAAAGCCCTGGCGACTTATGATTATATCAAGGCCGAGGCCAGCGGAATCTTCGCCTACATGGACGGAGGCAAGTGGGGCTACAGAAATATAAATGAAGTCATAGTCCAGCCAACTTATGACGAAGCCTATTCCTTTGGCGTAAATTTTGCAGTCGCCATCAAGGACGGGACTCCTATTAAAATCGACAAAAAAGGCGAAGAGAGTCCACTCCCTTACGAGGAAGTCCTAAAGGCTGGCGATTCAGTTTATCTAATCGGTCTCAAGGACGGATCTGTCGACCTCTTAAATGCTGACGGCGAGGCGATATTTACAAATATCAAGGGCGACATAGTCGACATCAATTACGACATGCTAGTCATCAACCAAAGGGTGGGCGGGTCTATAAAGTCCGCCATCTACTCGGTCAAGGGCAAAGAACTTGTGCCAGCTGATTTTGATGACGTGAGACTCTTATCCAAAAAATATTTTTCAGCCCGCGGCAAAGACGGCTTTGCGCTTTTTAAAACCGACGGAACTCGCCTGACCGATTATAAATATTCTTATTTAAATGCGGATAATTTCGATTCAAACGGCGGCATCATCTGTTCTATTAGGGACGACCAGGCCTACTTCCTGGACAAAAATGGAGTGGAAATCGACGCGCCAACAGCTGAGGGGACCATCGATGTAAAAAAAGACGAAAACTTTTACATGATCTCGACCATGAACGAAGTCCTTTACTTTAACAAGGACAAGGCCCTGGTCAAGACCTCTCTTATCCCAAAACCTCTGGAACATCTTTCCTATATTATAAAGGACCAAAGTCCCTATATATTTGCAAAGAAATTGCCAGCAGGGACCAATCAGGCTTTAAATTCTGCCATCGACGAGATTACAAGAGACGACCGCAAAATTGAATTGAATATTCACGGGGACATATTGTTTGTGACAGTGAAAACTGCCAAGGGTGATCCGACTTTTATGTTTGATATCAGCCTGCCAGCCAAGGTTGAACTATCGGATTTATTTACCGAATCCGACATGCGTGACAGGCTCATTGCCATGTCCGCTTTCAAAGACGAAGCCGACATCGAAATCGTAGGCTTTGTTCTCGAGAATGACCTGGATGTTTATTTCAAAAAGGGCGATGAATTTTTGAAAGAAAAATTCGCCTACGAAGACATCGACGACTACTTGGACAAGGACCAGGCCACATTTTTTAAATCGGTCCTGGCTCCCAGCATAAATGTGGGTGACTGATATGGAAAAGCAGACAGGCAAGGTCAGCCGCCTTGAATTTAACAAGCGGACGACCATTATTAGCGAGGGAAAATCTTATAAGGAAAAAACTGGCCTGCCCGGAGAAACCGTCGAATTTAGCATTGGCAAGCGGGGCCGGGCTAGGGCGGAGGGGGTAGTCTCTTCGCCCTACAAAAAAATCCTGGACTGTCAGGTCCAAGACCGGTGTGGCGGCTGTCGCTTTAGGGATATCACCTACGAGGACGAAAAAAATATAAAAATTATGGAACTAGAACGCTTGGCAGATCAAATATCTGCCGAGTTTTTGGGTCTGCACACGCCTGCAAGCATTCACCGCTACAGGAACAAAATGGAATACACTTTTGGAGACGAAGTTAAGGACGGGCCTATGAAGTTGGGTCTCCACGAAAGGGGCAAGTACCACAATATTGTGGAGGCGGCCGATTGCAAGCTGGTACCCAAGGACATGGATGCCATTAAGCTTACCGTGAAAAGTTTTGCTGTTAAATCTGGCCATCCCTTTTACCACAGGTACGGGGGCCAAGGTTTTTATAGGCACCTAGTCATCAGGCACAGCGTCGCGGACGACAAGTATCTTTTAAACCTGGTCACGACTTCGCAGGCAAGTTTGGATGTGGATGGACTGATTGAAGAATTAAAAACAGCAAAGCTCATCGACAAGATTGCTGGCATCTACCATACGACCAACGACAGCCCTTCGGATGCAATCGTGGCCGACAAGGTCGATTTAATTTACGGTCAAGGGCAAATCTACGAAGAAATTCTGGGACTCAGATTTCCTATCGGACCCTTTTCATTTTTCCAAACCAACAGTCGTGCAGCCGAAGAATTATATGCTTATGTAAAAACTCAAGTCCACGGAGCTCATGTCATCTGGGATCTCTTTGCAGGATCCGCAGTAATCGGGGCCATCGTCTCCGACATGGCAGACCAAGTTTACTCTGTGGAAATAAATCCAGCCAATGTCTTAGATGCAATGGCCATGCTGGAGATAAATAAAATTACAAATGTCCAGCCAATCCTCGCCGATTGCAAGAACTTTGTTAAGACCGAAGACAAGGCAGACTTTATAATCGTCGACCCACCCCGGGCAGGCCTGGGCAAAAAAATCGCTGAGACTCTGAACGAATCGGGCGTGGAAAGAATTATCTATGTGTCTTGTAACCCAGTAACAGCGGTAGAAGATATAAAAGAAATGACGAATTACAAAGCAGTTAGCATGAAAGCGTTTGATAATTTTAGAGGGACGCTGAACATTGAGACGGTATATATTTTAGAAATTTGCGGTTAAAATTGCGAAAAACGCTTGTTTCGAAATATTTGCTCATTGCGGAGTACCATTTGTACACCTCATTCGCAAAATTTCTGTACTTCGCGTTTTTCATCAATTTTTCCTCGCAAATTATGGAGAAAAGGCGAGCGTATTATCCTGGGAATATTTTTTTATATGTATATTTTGAGATTGCTTTTGCAATCTCTTTTTTTACATTCCCTCTCTTTTGTGTTATAATATCTTTCTAGGATTAAAGTAATATAAAAATAAAATTCCAAATTTATAGTTTTTATTAAAGATAAATATATTGAAATAAAGGTGGTGGAGTAAGCAGATGAAGATAGACGAGATAAAGAAACTAATAAAATTCGGAGAAAAAATAGATGTTGAGTTTAAAGAATCTAAGGAGGCTTTAACTAAAGATGTCTTTGATACTGTATGCTCTTTTAATAATAGGAATGGAGGGCATATTTTACTGGGTGTAAATGATAAAAGAGAAATTGTCGGTGTTAGTGAAGAGAAAGTTAGTAAAGTGATTAAAGAATTTACAACTGCAGTTAATAATCCACAAAAGATATACCCACCACTTTATTTGCTCCCTGAAGTCTTTGATATAGACGATAAAAAAGTAATTTACATCAGAGTTCCTGAAGGTTATCAGGTATGTAGACATAATGGGAAAATTTGGGACAGGTCTTATGAAGGAAATATTAATATTACAAATCATTCAGAACTTGTCTATAAGCTATATGGGAGGAAACAGGGGAGTTATTTTGTAAATAAAGTATATACAAATCTTGATATTGAATTCCTTGATACGTCAGTTATTGAGAAAGCTAGGATAATGGCAACCTCACGAGATAAAAATCACGCTTGGGGCAGGATGAGTGATGAAGAACTTCTTAGAAGTGCGAATCTAATTCTTACAGATTTAGAAACAAAACGAGAGGGGATTACACTAGCTGCAATTTTGTTATTTGGAAAAGATAACTCTATTATGTCTGTTCTTCCGCAACACAAAACCGATGCGATATTAAGAGTTGAAAATAAGGACAGATATGATGATCGAGATGTTATTACGACAAATTTAATTGATAGCTACGATAGGCTTATAGCTTTTGGACAAAAGCATTTAAATGACCTTTTTGTATTAGACGGAATCGTAAAGGTTAACGCAAGAGACCTAATACTTAGAGAAATAGTTTCTAATACGCTGGCCCATAGAGATTATTCAAGTGGATATCCTGCAAAGATGATTATTAGTGATGAGAACATTATTGTTGAAAATAGTAATTTAGCTCATGGAACTGGAGTACTAGATTTGCAAAAATTTGAACCGTTTCCTAAAAACCCGGCTATTTCCAAAGTATTCAGAGAAATAGGCCTCGCCGATGAGTTAGGTTCAGGTATGCGAAATACTTATAAATACACACAGCTTTATTCGGGAGCAAATCCTTTGTTCGAGGAAGGGCATATATTCAAGACAATTATTCCACTTAAGAAGATAGCCACTCAAAAAGTTGGGGGGAATGACGCTCAGAATGACGCTCGGAATGTCGCTCAGAATGACGCTCAGAATGTCGCTCAGGATAAAGTATTGCTTGCAGAGTTTATAAAAGAAAAAGTTAGAAACAACAATAAAATTACAAGAAAGGCTATTGCAGAAGAAGCTGGTGTTAGTGTAAAGACTATTGAAAGAGCTATAAAAGATATTTTTAATCTAAGATATGTAGGTACTGGAAGGAATGGTCATTGGGAGCTTGATGAGTAATAAATAAGTTGAGCACCTAAAAATCAAAAACGATTAGAGTAAAATCTAATCGTTTTTTATTGTTCTTCTTTTTTTACATTCCCCCTCTTTTGTGTTATAATATGTTCTTGAGATTAAAATAATATATATAAAGGAGAATATTATGAGAAGAAAATTATTGATCATTCTCGCGGCTTTTGCCCTTGCTTTTTCAAGCTTTGCTTGCACCAAGAAGGACGATGCAAAAGACACGAGCCCACAAACAGAGGATACACAAAAGACAGATGAAAATAAGGACGAAAACAAGGACGATAACCAAACAGAGGATCAAAATCCTGATATGCAAAACTTTGTAAACGTCGATGACAATGACAAAAAAGAAGTTATGGACACCCTAAACTTCATGGCAAACGAAGAATTTGCGACCGTTCATGAAAAAATTCACGAAAAATCCAAAGAATATCAAACCGAAGATGTTTATGAGCTAACTCAAAATATTTTCAAGGACACAGGTAAACTTGGCGAATTTGAAGCATTAATCAAGCAAGACCACGACGATGAAGAATTTGGTAAGGTTAAATTTTACTCAGGTCAAGTCAAAGGCGAAAACCAATCTCTAGCTTTCGACCTAATCGTAACCGAAGACGGTCAACTCATCGACTGGAGATTTTTCCCAATGCAAGACCAAGAAAAAAACAAGGAAAAATATGCCAACATCATCAAAGAAGTTGAAGATCTAGCAACTCTAGTTGAAAACAAGGACTACGCAGCCATCAAGCCAAAGCTAAAGCTCATGGAAATGGACGAAGAAGCCCACAAGGGTTTTGAAGCCCAACTCGCTGCTGTCGCCGACAAGGTTTCTAATAGAAAAGAAATGAACATTCTAAACATCACCGACAGGACAGCCGTTTCATCCCTCAAAGATTTGGGCATCACAGGCAAGATTATAAATGTTTCCGCTGTTGCCCTTTATGAAGAAGGACCAGAAGTAGAATACAATCTTGTCTACGCTGAAGACGGCACCCTGCTTTCAATCGGCATCCAACCTAAGGAAGAAAACCCACAAATGGGCCTTCCACAAATGCCAGAAGGAAATAAAACTGAAGACGAAAATACAGATGAAAAAACAGACGAAAACACAGACGGAGATGAAAAATAAGGCGTGAATAAACTTGCTGAAATTGTAAAAAATTCAAATAAAATTGTATTTTTTGGCGGAGCGGGCGTGTCCACCGAATCGGGCATACCCGACTTCAGGTCTGCTGATGGCGTTTTTAACAAGGCCATGGGCAGGACCATCCACGCTGAGGATATGGTTAGCCACAGCTTTTATGTAAAATACCCTGCGGACTTCTTTGACTTCTATAGGAAGAATCTCATCTATCCCGACGCCAAGCCAAACGATTGCCACAAGGCCCTGGCCAAGCTCGAGGACATGGGAAAATTATCCGCAGTCATCACCCAAAACATAGACGGCCTCCACCAAATGGCAGGCAGCCACCACGTGTGCGAACTCCACGGCTCAGTCCACAGGAACTATTGCACGAAATGTGGAAAGTTTTATGATTTGGATGAATTTTTAAAACTCGGGGACATTCCCCATTGCACAGAATGTGGCGGAGTGGTAAAGCCAGACGTCGTCTTATATGAAGAAGGCCTGGACCAAGCCGTTCTCGCTGATGCAGTCCACGAAATTTCAACTTGCGATACATTAATAGTTGGAGGCACGTCGCTCGTCGTCTATCCAGCAGCTGGCCTCATCAACTATTTCAGAGGCAAGAATTTAATCTTGATCAACCTATCCGAAACCTCCTACGATGGAGCGGCGGATCTATGTATTTATGAGAAAATAGGCAAAGTATTTAGAGAGGTTATGCAAGAAATTTGCGGTTAAAATTGCGACTTTTTGCAGTGTTCGACTTTTTGCGAACTGAAGCCCTGCCCAAGAGAGCGAGTGACAACGATGCTCGATTGGTATGCAGCGACTCACGCAACCTGTTGTTCACGAAGAAAAAATCCAGCGAAGCGTGTAGGGTCCACTTTATATGGACCGAATTTTTTCTGAGTGAGTACAACAGTCTGAGGAGACGACGTACACTATAGTACGTCTCATTCGTCAAAAAGTCTCAAGCTACAAAAATTCATCAATTTTTCCTCGCAAATTCAGAGAGGGATATAAGAAGAGCGAATTGAAAATCAAATTCATTTGCTCTATGTTATTAAAAATATAAAAACTATTAAGAACGTAGGTAGTCTCAAGCTACAAAAATTCATCAATTTTTCCTCGCAAATTCAGAGAGGGATATAAGAAGAGCGAATTGAAAATCAAATTCATTTGCTCTATGTTATTAAAAATATAAAAACTATTAAGAACGTAGGTAGNGTGGGCATGAGGCATTTTTTATTGTAATTCTCCTCCGTATATTCATTTTACATACATATTTCGTAGGAAAATTTGATGAGATTCGAAGGGAAAATTTAATCGGTCATGTAGCGGCCGATTTATTTCGGCCAAACCGATTAAATTTCCCAAGAATGTCGCAAATTTAACACGAAATTCTCTCTCGCTTGCCCATCTCCTCCCCCTTATGCTATAATATACCTACAAAACATTTTTGATTGGAGTTATTATGGACAAGACGATTTCACTTTTACGATTCTTAAGACAACTTTCATACGAGAAGGACAAGACCATTTCCAATTTGGACGAATTGGATTTTTATATGTACTTGGACGACCTACCCAAAAATTCGACCTACATTGCCACTGGTGGCCCTGAGGACGAATTTATTTTGCGTATCAAGCGTCCCTTCTCTTCAAAATCCGCTGAGGACCGCCGGATCCAAGACCTCTACCTCAAATTTTTAAAACTCTTTTACATTATTCAAAACGAGAGCGAGGACTTGGACCTCTATATTGCAAATGCGATTCTCACTTCATCTTCTGAGTCCGATATCAATTACCCGGTCTTTACCAAGCGGATTAATATTTCAATGGATCCAAAGAAGCAAATCATCGAGCTTAGGAATTCAAATGTCGCTTCCGACTTAAATGTCAAACTCCTATCCAAGATTTCAAATGTCAACCCCATGGAGCTAAAGCGGATTTCTGACGAGCTCAGGCAAAATTATTACAATCCAATTTCCTCCAAGGAGTCGTCCGCCTTTATGCGGGGCATTGCCAAGCGCCTTCACGCCGAGGGCCAAGTGGTTGAGGACTACACAGCCGACTACAAGCTGACTCCAGTTACTCTAATCGATAGGAATGTTATTATTTTGGCGCCCAAAACTTCTGCTGCGACCACGACCTTTGATCGGGCCATAGCCTTTTACGAGGCCGACCGCAAGTCGCCGATCATCTCGCAGATTTCAGGAGACGCTGTCATCCACGAAGATGAGACCAAGCCCCTTGACTTTGGTCTCTTCACCAAGGAGTACAACTCTGAGCAGCTAAACATACTTAAATCGTCTTACGCCAACACGGTTACACTCGTTGACGGGCCACCGGGATCGGGCAAGACCCACACGGTCGCCAATATAATCGGCCATTATCTGGCTGAGGGCAAACGCATTTTGGTCTTATCCAAAAAGAAAAAAGCCCTCCGCGTTCTAAAAAATATGATCGATCCTGCCTTTAACGGTCTTGTCGTATCCAGGATCATGGATTCCAACGACGACATCAACGAGACCCTCTATTATATAAATGAATTTATCTCCAACCACACCACCCTTGAGATGGAAGCCAAGGCCAAGAAGCTTGCAGGCGAAAGGGCCGACATCCTCTCTCGCATGGAGGAGACCAAGTCCACCATCCTAAACATCTTGGAGACAGAGGGCCTGCCAATCTACTATGACGACGAAAAGCTCACGCCAATCGAGGCCGCCAAATTCGTCGTGGATAATTACGAATACATGAGCCTAATTCCCGGCTCAATCAAAAATACCAAGTTTCCATTCGATAAGGACGAACTCGACTACCTTTACAATTCCAACAAGGAAGTCTCCTTTGAAGAGGAAAAGGCCCTTGATAAAAATCTGCCGGACATCAATGAACTTTTGACGCCTAGTCAATTTGAAGAAGTCCTTGCAAATCTGGACCGCTTGGAATTTGAATCCCTCAAGTACAAGCCCCTGGCACCTGCTGGCACAGAACTCACGGACGATGGAGTAAAAGTCATGGGCGAAACGCTAACGACCTACGGCGATTACGATGAACTCTACACCGATCTTGAAGCCTTGAAATCCTATATAGACTTGCCCGAATGGCAGCAAAACGCAATCAGGGCCGGCCTAAATATAATTGACAACAAACAATACAAGGAGCTCAGCCGCCTGTCAATGGAAGTTGACCGCTTCAGAGCCGCCAACATCGAAACCCTGACGGGCAAAGCAATCGACTATCCAAAGATCGCCAGAGCCGACATAATCGAAGAGCTGGGAATCCTGGAGGAAATTTATTCCAAGAAGGACAAGCCTGGTACTTTTGATATGCTATTTAAGAAAAACCGCAAGCTCGTTATGGAAGAGTTCAAGATAAACGGTGAACCCATCCGCAGCAAAAAAGACGTGTCCGATGCCATAGTCCTCATGAACTATGACGTTTTGATCGACGAATTAAAAAGCGTTTACGACGAATTGATTGCCTCCAAAGAAGGCGAGCCCTTCGATGATTATTTTAAAAACAAAGACTTCATCTTCCAAAAACTCGAAGAGCTCTATGCATTCAAAGACCTATACATGAGAGTCCACCACAGGCTGACAGAAATTTTACCGGCCAAGATTATAAACAAGCTGGGCCCAGTTAGCGAAAACCCATCCAGCGAAATCCTCGCCTACCTGTCAACCGACATTTACAATCTCTTAAAGCTCATGAACCTATATAATAAGGAAGTCTTGACTCAAAGGCACAAGCTGGCGACAAACGCAGAACTTTTGTCCTCAACTGATGAGATTGAAATCATAAATGCATTAAAAAACGACACATTAAATAAAAAACTCATCCAATACTCCGAAGACTATGCCGAGTACGATGCCATGAGTCGTCGTATCGCCATCGCCAAAAAACGCCAACAGCTTTTAAAACGTTTGGACATTGCTCCATCCTGGAAAGAATTTTTGGACAGACGATTTGGCATCCACGGGGAAAGGGAAGTGCCCGACCACATCGAAACCGCTTGGAAGGTTAAAATCTTGGACGAAGAAGTTTCCAAGATCATCAAAAACCCCTACGAAAAAATGCGGAAGATGCTGTCTTGGTACAGAAAATCCATTATCGAAAACAACCGCGAATACGCGCGCACGCTTTCATGGTACCACTTCCTAAAACGCATGGACGAAAACCCAGAGATCAGGCAAACATTAAAAGGCCTTGAACTCACTTACAAAAAAATCGGCAAGGGCACAGGCCGCGACGCCAAGGAGCTCAAAGCCAAGGCCGACGATTTGCTCCGCGAAGCCCAAGGCTATGTACCCTGCTGGATCATGACTATTGACGACTGCATAGATAACGTCGCCCTCAAACAATACTTTGACCTCACGATCGTAGACGAAGCCAGCCAGGCCGACATCTTGTCCCTGCCAATCGTCTACACCTCGCCAAAGATAATTGCCATCGGCGACGACAAACAAACCACACCCCTCTACACCAACATCGGCCTAGACCGTGTGAAAAACCTAAGGGCAGCCTCACTTTCCGAGGACTTTCCCAACTACCACCTCATGGACCTGACCACATCCCTTTATGATATTTTAAAAGCGTCCTTCCCGTCATTTTTACTCAAGGAACAATTCAGGTCAGTCCCAGAGATTATCGAATACTCAAACAAACTCTCCTACGACGGAAAAATCTTGCCCCTGCGTGACACCAACGACACCACAATTAAACCAGCCCTCAAACTGGTCCACGTCGACGGCGTTCGCGAAGGAGATACCAACCAAGTTGAAGCCGACAAAATCTTGGAGCTCATCAAAGAAATATTGGCCGACCCTGCCTACGACGGCAAGACAATCGGCGTGATATCACTCCTTGGTGACTCCCAAGCCAAACTCATAGACGACATGATGATCGAACAAATCGACATCATCGACTACGACAACCGCAAACTCATGGCAGGCACACCCGTCGACTTCCAAGGAGACGAAAGGGATATAATCCTCTTATCCATGGTCGACAGCCCACAGGACAAACCCCTCCGCCTCATGAGCGAAGGAGGAGAAGACCTCAACAAAAAACGCTACAACGTAGCCTTCTCACGGGCCCGCGACCAAGAAATTCTAGTCACGTCCCTCAAACAAAAAGATTTAAAAACGGGTGACCTCAGACAATTCACCATCGAATACTTTGAAGAAGCCCACGAAAACTACCACAAAAACCACACGCTCACAACCTTTGAAGAAGAAATCAAAGCCGAACTCGAACGGGCAGGTTTCGAAATTCAAACCAACCACTCAGCCGGCAAATACCCACTGCCACTCGTGGTCAAAGAACCAAAAGTCGCCGTCATGGCCCATTCAGCCAGCATGAAACCCGACCGCGACAAATTAAATACCGAACTCGAAACCACCCTCACCCTCGAAAGAGTAGGCTGGAAACTCGCCCACATCCGCGAAAGCAAATACATCTATGACCCCAAAACCGCCATAGATGAGTTGGTAGAAAATATAAACAATAGAAGATAAGAGATCGATTATAATCGATCAAATGAAAATCCGCCTCATGGGGCGGATTTTTTATATGTATGGATAATGGATTGGATATGGGGATTTATATGGATGGGGGATTGGATGAATTCTTTTTATATTAAATTTAAAAATTCTCAGGCCCACGAGGGACCATCGAATTTTTGATCGCCCTCCGGTCGATACGTGAATATATATATGAGCGTGGGATATTAGGTTTTTCTCGCCCACGGGACATCGAGTCTCCGTGTGCGAGGTGTCCACAATTTTCCTCAGACTGTTGTACTCAATCGTTTTTCCCTTCGGTCCAACGATTGAACAACAGGTTGCGTGAGTCACTGCATACCAATCGAGCATCGTTGTCACTCGCTCTCTTGGGCAGGGCTGCAAGTGGACGGTACCGCGCTATATAAATATCCGTAGGAGAATTTAAAAATGCCTCACGCACACAAGGTGCGATCAGCATTTTTCGGTCCACATTCTCCTCAGACTCTTGTCCTCAATCGTTTTTCCCTTCGGTCTAACGATTGAACAAGAGGTTGCGTGAGTCAACGCTAGCCAATCGTCTTCGCCTTTTCAAGGCTTGTCTCTTGGGCGTGGCTGCAAGATGGACCCTACACGCGATACGCCATTATTAAATGAAGACCATTTATATTAATAAATTGCACGCCCAGAAATATCATACGAAAATTTATAATAGCTGAACACATTTTTCCTATGGAAACGCATAAGAACGTATGTAGGGGCTACTTTATGTAGCCCGAAAAGTCCCGCCCCAAAATTCCTGAAAGTCTCGCTTTAAAATAAAAATGGAAATTTTTGACATATAAATATATATTCTCTTTTCTCGCTATGGATATGGTGCTTGTAACGGCGATCCTGAAATGGTCGCCACTTGGCGGTGTAGCTCGACGCTGTCAAGATTTTCGGGCTCTCTTATATATAGGAAGAGATCAAGCACGGCTCCCCGTGCTTAATTTATTTATTCAAATTCGTCATCATCCAACGGCTCAATATCATCAAATTTTATACCGTGCATCTTTTCAAACTCTTCTTGTGAAATTAAATCCTCACTCTTCAATCCCTTCAATCTTTTCGTTGCTAACTCAATGTCTGTGGCGTCTTCGGCTTCTTGCCTTGCCTTTAAACGACGTTTTTGTTCTTCGGATTCTCTATTCCATTTGGCTAATAAAACCTTAAATGATGCGGCCATGGGATTGTTGACAATATATTCGTAACAATCGTCAAATTCTCTCTCGTTTCTTATTATATGGTCGTAAAAATTCTTTTGCCACAGACGGCCCCTGTATTTTTGGGCCTTGCCCTTGTAAACCAAATCCTGGTAACCCTTTAAAATCAAAATCTTAAAACACTTGATGATCTCGCCTAAATCGATTTTGCCGCTTGTTTCATTCAAAACAATAAAATGCACGTGATCGGGCATTGTGCAATGAACGTTAAATTGTATGCCCTTAAATTCATTTTCGATTGCCTTATATGTATTATCAAATAAAATTTTTAAATCCTCAGAATAATAAATAAATTTATTATCTTGAATCTTGCCAAACAATTTTTGCCGATTATATGTACAAATTGTAATAAAATATGGGCCCAACGCATTATAATTGAAATAATCGAGCCGCCTATCTTTTCTAATAAACATTGCCCGCCTCCTTTTGATTTAATATTATCATAATAAATTTTAATAATCAATATTAATGATACATACAACGCCGAACCCTCATACGGGATAAACCCGTAATCGGCCCCGGGGCGTGTAATTGGTTATTTGTAGCGTCCGATTTATTTCGGACAAAACCAATTACACCCAAAACCGCAGAGCGACATTAGAATGAATACCATTTATATAAATAATTTGCATGCCCGAAAATATTCTATGAAAAATATGTATTATGCACATAGAAAATAAAAATACAAAAATTGATTAGAACGTAGGTAGCGTCCAATTTATTTTGGACATTTCGGCCGCGTGGACTCGATGTCCCGCGGTCGAAGACATATACGGATCAATGTTTTTGTATTCTGGACGTTAAATACATTTTATTATATATACACGCGATACGCCACGACATAATGAACGTCATTGTTATAAACATTGTTACATAACAAACCACCTGCCATACAACGCCGAAACCTCAACCGGGATGAACCCGGCATCGGCCTCGGTATGTCCGAAATAAATCGGACTCTACACGCGATACGCCACGACATAATGAATACCATTGTTACAAACATTGT
Source organism: Ezakiella peruensis (assembly GCF_900215725.1). Taxonomy (GTDB): domain Bacteria; phylum Bacillota; class Clostridia; order Tissierellales; family Peptoniphilaceae; genus Ezakiella; species Ezakiella peruensis. The sequence goes on from NZ_LT962469.1 coordinate 50,578, forward strand.
TACATAACAAACCACCTGCCATACAACGCCGAAACCTCATACGGGATGAACCCGTAATCGGCTCCGATATGTCCGAAATAAATCGTACTCTACAACCGCAGGGCGATCTACAATCTGAATACCATTGTTACAAACATTGTTACACAACAAACCGTCTGCCATACAACGCCGAAATCTCATACGGGATGAACCCGTAATCGGCTCCGGTATGTCCGAAATAAATCGGACTCTACAACCGCAGAGCGATACATAATATGAATGCCATTGTTACATATATTCTGCCGATTCGATTCTTTCTTTCCTATATATGTGTGCTTGATCTGGCCGTGTGCATATATAATATTCCCTTAACCCCCCTGTAATTGCTCTGTAATATATGTGTGCTATTATATATCCAAGATCAATCTACGGATTTAAACCCCGTGTTTATGTTTCCTAATGTTACGCTAATATTACGTTTACATTACATTGGCTCAAAACACTTGATTTTTAATTCTGATGATTGATATAATAAATGCAAGGATACGATATTCGTATACCAAAATTATTAGGAGGTCTAAAGACTATGAGAAAAACATTATCAATAGTACTTTCACTATTAATGGTTTTGTCAATCTTTGCTCCAGTTTTCGCTGAAGAAGAAGTTACAGCTGAAAACATTGCAAAAGATGAAGAATTCATTGAATTCTTAAAAGAACAAAACATCATTGAAGGTGATAAGTCAGGAGATTTAATGCTCGACAAAGACATTGACCGCGCATCATTCGCAGCAATTCTTGTTAGAGCAGACGGAAAGGATGCAGTTGCTAAATCAGTTGCTACACTTCCAAGCAAGTTTGCAGACATGAATGCTGCTCACTGGGCTAACGGATATGCAACAGTTGCACACGACAACCTATGGATGAAGGGTAACCCATCAAACGAATTCATGCCAGGAAGATCAATTTCCTACGCTGAAATTGCTACAACCCTTGTTAGATACCTAGGCGAAGAAAAAGATGGTATGGTATACCCAACATCATACATCGCAAAGGCAACTGAACTTGGACTATTCAAAGGCACAGAAGAAATCGCTGGCGAATACACAAAGAACGCTGTACGTAGAAACGTATTCATGATGCTTTACAACGCTCTATCAAGAGAAGACTTTGGTAAATACAATGTTTACAAAATGATCGTTCTTGAAAACAACAGAGTTGCACAACTTGGTAAAAACCAAATTAAAGCTGAAGTTCTATCAGTTGTTCAAATGGCTAACAACGTAGACGAAAGAGGCGTTGCTAAGATTGGCCAACAAATGGTATTTGACATTGAAAACGTTAAAGTTGAAAATGGCCTAGCTGACACAGAAAACCTAATGGGTAAAGTTGCTAACTTCACAGTTGATCAAAACGGCAAACTAGTTAAAGTTGTTGTTGATAACACAAACTATGAATACTACTGGGGTGGCTTTGAAGCATCTGCAGATGCTAAGACATTTGCAATCGCTGGTAAGAAATTCAACGTTCGTTTCGACGAAAGATACTACACTGAAGATTACAGATACAGAGGAACAGAAAGAGACGACAGAGTTTACAGAACTTATGTAACAAATGACAGAAGAGCTGAAAACTACAACTACCTAGACTTTGCTAAGAAACTAGATGCTGAAGTTATCAATGCTAACTTTGCTAGAATTACAGTTAGAGACGGCATGGTTCTATTCGTAGATGCTTATAACTACACAGACATCGCTCCAGTTCAAAAAGTTGAAAGAGATGGAAACGATGTTTACTACTGGAACGACGCTAGAGACGCTGCAGTAGAAAGAATGACACCAGCTCCAAGAATTATTGGTTACACAGAAAAAGATGGTTTCAGATTAATTTCAAAATCTGACATCAAAGCTGATGACACAATTCACTGGATGGACGGCCTAACACTTGTTAGACAAGACGCAAAACTTGATACAAACCTAGTTAAGACATACATTGACAAATACGGTGAATTTGCAGTTCTTAAAGTTGCAGAAGATGCATCAGATGCATTCTATCTAAACTCAAAGAAATTCTCTGATATCCCATTCCAATCAGTATACGCATACGATGATAACCACTTCAGAAGATTAGATTCACGTGCACAAATCGATGGCATGGTTGGCGCAGATGTTAAAGTATTACTAGACGTATTTGGAGATATCCAATTAATCACATCACACGAAAAATTCACAGATAGACTAGCTCTAGTTGACAAAGTTATCTCAGCTAAAGGTATGGAATTTTACCTACCAAACGCACCAGAAGAAGTTAAATTCAGATTAACAGACAGCTGGGATTCAAACTACTATCGTTATGGTTGGAATGCAACTCAAACATGGAGATTTGATAAATTCAACAGACTTGACCTAGTTTACACAGCAGCTGACAAAGACGGAAACGCTAAGAAAGTTGCTATGATCGATGGATTCGCTTATGGTTATGATAAAGACACTGAAGATTATAACTTTGATGGTCATAAGTGGGCATATGCAGCATTTATCGATGCAAGAAGAGACTTCGTAAGAGTTGGTAGCAAAGACTACAGATACACAGATGAAACAGATGTATTCGTAATCAATATTGACCCAAGAACAGGTAAGAGAGACTATGTAATTTCAAAGGTTACACTAGCTGATGTTAAGAAATACAACGCTGGCAACACTGACCTAATGGCAGCTGTTCTTACAGAAAAAGAATACGCAGATTTCTTAGATAAGATTGATGTTGCAACATGGGGCAGATACAATGATGCTAGAGATGACTTTGCTAAGGCAATTATCTTCACAAACTACAAAGGACCTCAAGCTGACCTAGAAAAACCAGAAATTGGTAGAATTGCAAGAATTGACAACTACTCAAATGTTGTTGAAATCGAAGTATCACGTGGTATGTTCGAAGAATTCAAGATTGCACCAGGTAGCGCAGTTAACATGAGAAATCGTGGACTAATTGGTGAATATGTAGAATTCAGAAGAGTTAAAGACTCAGATCCAAAGGCTGCAAGATTTGATGCTATCATCACAGCAACAGCTGAAGGAAAAGTTGAAGACAGAAGAGCTTACTCAATCAAACTTGAAGGACACTCTGCATTCAAGACAGATGTTAACACTAAAGAATTTGGTGACTCAAGACTTGACTACGCATGGGTATATGTAAGAGGCGGATACGCTGACCTTATCGTATACACAAAACCAGGCGCAGTTCCAGCACCAGAACTCGTACCAACAGACTATGTTGATTACAATCTATTCAAGGCAGCTCTAGCTACAGCATCAACAACAAAATCAGCTACTGATATTAAAGCTGCATTAAAAGCATACGAAGATTTATCAGAAGCTGCTAAGAAACTTCTAGTAACAGAAGCTGAAAAGAAAGCTCTTGATGCTCTTGAAGACACAGTACCTGAAGTTAAATTCCAAGCTGATTATGACAAAGCATTTAAAGCATTAAAAGCATTTAATGATAGAATGGATAATAAGACAGGTGATGATAAACACAAGATCACAACAGCTGAAGAATATGAAGAAGCTAAAAATCTACTAAAAACTTATGATGCATACGCAGCAATACCAAATATTGTAAAAGGTGCTAATGACACAAATTACAGAAACTGGGTAAACGGTAAAATTGTTGCTTATGAAAATAGCATTGAAGCTGATAAGACAACAGCAGCTCAAAAGAGAGTAGATTCTTACAGAGATTCAGAAGCTAGAAGAATTGCTAACGAATTCGCACGTGTAATGAATAACTACACAGACGAAGTTAATGCTAAACCAGCTGTAGATGCTAAAATTGACGATGTTAATAACGCTATTACAGCTCTAAAAGGCAAAGATTTCACAGTAGCAAATGCTTCAGAAGAAACAGCTAAGAAAGCAGAAGTTGATGTTGAAATTAAAAACATCCAAGTTAAAATTGCTGAATACGAAGCTGCAGCTAAAGCAGCAAAATAATTAAGACTTAGTTCTTATTACACCAAAAAAGACCCTCTGGGGTCTTTTTTGATACATAAAATACCTCACTCCTCATAGATCATTCCCCTAACTTTCCTCAAACTTGACAAAACATATACTTATGTTATAATATGCTAAAGGAATATAACTGAGTAAATAATAGGAGGATATAAATTTATGAGAAATTTAAAGTTTAATGTACAAGAGTTCTTTAAGGAAAAATGGCGAAAATTTAAAAAGTTCTTTAAAAGTTTTGCTGTGAAATTTGTAGAAAAACATGAAAAAATAAAAAGCAAATATAATGTTGGACGAATTTTTAAACAACAAGAAAAATTTAGAAATAAAATATACGAAGAGAGCTGTAATAAATGTTATATTAATAAGATATACGGCTTTAGTGGATTGGCTATCATAATCTTAGCTATATTGTTTTTAGCTCAACCTAAAATAAACTTTGGTTTTTGGTTTAGATTTACTTTAAGCTTATTATTTGTAGCGTTCTTTTTTAATATTATCTCATTTACTATATCAGATTTAAAATATATTTTTGATAGTGTATTCAAGTTTACTTTTCGAGGTACATCAACTTTTTTTATAGGCAGCTTTTGTATTTTTTCTATTTTATTTATTTTTACAGAGAAAATTAAATTTTCATATTATTTTGCAGTTGTTATTATGGTTCCACTATGGTCATATTTAAGTACTCTAGATGATTTAGAAGTTGCTAAAATTGGTAATGGGATAATTTCAGCTTTTGTAACTTTGGGACTTGAGTTTACAGGTAATTTAAGAGGCTCAATTGTATTTAATGATTCTGCAATAGGAAATCTTGCAGATCCTAACTTTATGAATAAAATTAAAATAGACGAAAACATTTGGAAAATTCTTCTTTTTCCATTTGTTGCAGCAACATTAATCGGCTTAATTTCTTGTGAGTATAAAGAGTTTTGGATTAAAAGATACGGTAAATCTACTGAGGAAATTTATTCTAAATATGAGTGAGGTAGAATAATAAAAACAGACCCTTCGGGGTCTTTTTTGTATATATGTTGTCATAGGGTAGCAGATTGTGCAAATTGTCTTTCAATTATACATTGTGGATCGGGAAATAACGAACTCCCCTTGTGGGATTGGAGAATTTTCAATTATACAATAACAATAATAAAATATGGATGAATATAATTATAATATGTATATATTTCAGCACGTATGTAGGGGCTACTTTATGTAGCCCGAAAAGCCGTGCCCAAAAGATTAATTGCACGCAAAAAGAGGGCTCACGCCCTCTTTTCATTATGTCTTATTCCACATTCTTATTCGTTTTCTTACCCCCTCCCTTATACACGTCTTCATCATTTACAATATCTCTCATAGACAAATTTTCCCGTGTAGACATTTTTTGCAACTTCCTCATTCCTGTTTCCTTCAAGTAATACACCTTCCTTTTGCTGATGCCCATTATTTTGCTAACCTCAGATGCCCGCATGTCCATTAAAAATGTTAATTCAATTACGGTTCTTTCGTCTGGGTCCAGGGTTGAGAGGAGTCTGGCGACCAGCATTTTATTTTCGTGGGCGGCGATTGCCATGACCGATGGTTGGTCCTTTGCTTTGATCTTATCTATGTCGTCTGTTTCTCGTCTGATCAGGCGTTTGTATTTGTTTATATAAAAGAGTTTGAGCCTGGTCTTTAAATATCCTCCGATTGTGCCCTTGGCAGGATCGTATTCCTTCATGGCCTCGATCACCTCGACAACCCCGTCTTGGTATAGGTCGTCAAAAAATCCCGGCAAATTGCAATACCTTGTTATCGACGCCAAGATCAGCGGCCTATAATCCTCAATAATTTTTTCAATTTTTTTCATATAATCATCCACCCCCGTGTTATTATTTTTATTTTCCATTTTATTTTCATATTCACGTTCATTGTCAACGCGAAGATTTTTTGTCCGAAATAAATCGGACGCTACCACGAAATCTTCGATTAAATCGTTCCTATTATTTTTTCCATCTATATCGTGGACATCTCGATTGCCTAGGCTCGAAGCCGGGCAATCGAGGTTTATATTACGTTCATCGTTCCCATTGTTCTCATCATTTATATTTTCAATGTTTTTATTTCTTTTTTCATTTCCTTCGTTCATTTTTTCACCTCGTATACATTATTTTCGCCTGACCCCGCACGCGATTTCCGGTTTCGTATCACGAAGTCAAACTACATATATTATAACACAAAATTCTTATATGTAAATAGAATTTCCTCAATCCCCAAACATGGATGTGGCGTAACGGCGATCCTGAAATGGTCGCCACTCGTTCGCGAATGCGGACGAGCCTTTAAAAAATAATTGAAATATTGTCACGGATATGATACAATATTCGTGACAAAGGAGGGTTGTAATGAGTTCATATATGGAAATAATATCAGATAAAATAAATAGTTTTGACTCACATAAAGTATTTTTTGCAAATGACTTTTTAGATATTGCATCTAATGCTACGGTTAGACAGATATTAAAAAGATTAGCAGATGAAGATAAAATTAAGCGTGTCATTGATGGCTTTTATTATAATCCAAGTTACAGTGAATTAATTGGGGAGTTCGAAGCAGTATCAATCCACGAACTGGCCTTAGCAATTGCAAGAAAATACAATTGGAATATTGCACCATATAATAGTACAGCCTTAAATTTATTAGGACTTTCAACACAAGTACCAACTCACTATAAATATATATCTAGTGGAAGATATAAGGAATATAAAATTGGGGATACGGTTTTAGAATTTAAAAAAGTAAATCCAGGAGAGATTGCTAATATGTCTCTGAAGACAGCGACTGTAATTCAGGCAATTAAGTCTTTAGGAAAAGAAAGTATTAATGACCAAATTATCCAAAAAATAAGAGAAAACTTAACTGAAAAAGAAAAATTGGATTTAATGAATGAATCAAAATCAGTTCCATCATGGATATATGAAGTGATAAGGGAAATTTGCGAGGATAAAGATGAATAAGTTTTATGTAGAAAACAAAGAAGATCTAAGGATTTTAATAGTAAATACTGCAAGAAAGAAAAATGTATCTGAGGCAGTTATTGAAAAAGACTATTGGGTTACTTTTATCTTAGACTATCTATTTAATGAAAACAAATGGAAAGATTATTTAACTTTCAAGGGTGGCACATCTCTTTCCAAATGTTTTGGACTTATAGAAAGATTTTCTGAAGATATAGATTTGATATTAGATTGGCGAGTATTAGGATATGAAGAAAAAGAACCATGGATAGAAAGATCAAATACCAAGCAAGATAAATTTAACAAAGCAGTTAATGAAAAGACAGAAATATTTTTAAGGGATAAACTTTTACCAGTTTTAGATAGAGATCTTGAAAGTTTTGAGCTTGAATTTTCAATTGATACATTTGATCCTCAAACTATTTTATGTAGGTATCCAAAAATATTTGATTCTAACTATTTAACACAGAGTATTAGACTTGAAATAGGCAGCCTTGCAGCATGGACTCCAGCAATTGATGTTGAAATTTTGCCAATAATTGGAGAGGCTTATCCAAATGTATTTAAAGAAAAAACAAGTATAAGAACAGTGTCAGCGGAGAGAACTTTTTGGGAAAAAGCGACAATTCTACACCACGAAGCAAACAGACCTATGGACTCTTCTATGCCGCACAGGTATGCAAGACACTTCTATGACTTATATAAAATAGCAAATTCAGATTTTAAAGATAAGGCTTTAAAAGATAGAGATTTATTAAAAAGAGTAATTGATTTTAAAATGAAATTTTATCCAAGAAAATGGGCAAGGTACGAAGAAGCTTTAAGTGGCAAATTGAAATTGCTTCCAAGACAAGAACGCTTTAAAGAAATTGAAAAAGACTATAAGGCTATGGCGGAAATGATTTATGGAAACTATCCAAGTTTTGAGGAGATTATTAGAGTTCTTCAAGATTTGGAGGAAGAAATGAATAGATAGATGGGAATTGTCACGGATATGATACAGTATCCGTGACAAAAACACAGAGAGAAATGTTTTAAACTGGTCGAATTCGACCAGTTTTTATTTTGCTCTTTTATTGTGAATAAATTTTTAAAAAATATTTTTCGATTTTTCCGTAATTTTTCCTCGCTCAGGATATCTATATATGCAAGGGGTTAAAAAGGCCTTGCAAAAATATAATTCTAAGGAGGAGAAAGAATGAAAGTTGTATTAAAACTTAAAAAGGAAAGGGATGGCAAGGAATATTTGTCTTCCAAGACAATCAACAATGTGGCTGACACGGCTACTAGGGAAAATATCCTGATGATGGCTGATGGTTTTCATAGCCTTATTGGCCTAGATATGCCAGAGGTCCACAAGGTTGTAACCGAAGTCTACAAGTTTGGTGCTTAAGATGATTATAATCTTGGCTACCGGCAAGGGTGGACTCAAAGAAATTAAGTTAGATGTAGACGACCTGTCTCCGGCCCTCCAGGCTATAACGGAAGCCGCCATTGGCGACGGTACTTTGAACTTGGAGCCGGTCGCTGGCCAGGTCTTTAAGATAAATTTGCGGGATATAGTTAAGTATATCCTGTCTATGATAAAATAATATAAGGAGGTAAATATGAACAAAAGATTGCAATTAAAGTTTGAAAATGCTGAAAAACAAAGCTTTTCAATCTCTCTATCAGAATTCAAAGAAGGGCTAACAGGCGAGGAAATCAAGCAGGCAACTGCAAAAATCGTCGAGTCAAATACCATTGAGTATAAGGGCAGCCCAGCCAAAAGCTTATTAGAAGCAAATCTAATCACAATCGAAACCCAAAAACTCGTGTAAGTCTAGGGTGCTGAGAAAAATAAAAAAGAGGTCATACAAATGTATGGCCTCTTTTCGTTTTTAAATTTAAATTATAATTCTTATCCGTTTAAAATTATGTCTTCAAAGTACTTGTAATTGTCTATGAGGACGTCAGTTTCTGGTATATATGAGGCGCCGATGACTTCGTCTGGCTTGTACTCTTCTTTGATTCGCTTCCAAGTCTTGGCGGCTTCGTCTATGTCGCCTTCGATGGATAGGCCCTTGGAAGTGCGGAGGACAAATTTTTCCATGGAAGTGAGCTCAGGCTCATTGTCTGGGTCCAGCTTCATAAATTCTTTGCGCTCCTTTCTCAAGAATTGCAGGGAAATATTTTGAGCGTGCTTCTTCAAAGCTTCAGCCTGGTCTTTGTTTTTTGCAATGTTAACAGAAGTGCCCAAGATTACATAGGGTTTGTCCAGATATTTTGAAGGCCTAAATTCATTTCTGTAAATGCCCAGAGCATAGCCGATGGTATTTGGCGCAAAGTGGCCGGCAAAGGAATATGGGAGGCCGAGCTCTGCTGCTATGTGGGCAGATGTTTCCGATGATCCAAGGATTGTTATAGGAATTTTTGATCCAGCGCCAGGATGTGGGGCGACATCTAAGTCCCAAGCCTCGTCGGACATATACATTTGCATTTCTTGGATGGCTTTTTTAAAATCTTCTGCTTTATATATATTTCTGTAAATTAACCTTGCCGTCTCCATATCTGTGCCCGGTGCCCGGCCAATTCCTATGTCCACGCGTCCAGGGTGGAGGATATCAAGGGTGGCATATCTTTCGACAACTTGAAAGGGCGTGTGATTTGGGAGCATTACTCCGCCAGCCCCAACTGTAATTCTCTCTGTTTGATTTAAAACATGATTTATCATTAAATCTGTGGCAGCGCCCAAAACTCCGGGGCTGTTGTGGTGTTCGGCCAGCCAGTAGCGGGAAAAATCTTGGTCGTCAGCAAATTTTGCCAGGGCGACTGCTCTGTCTATGGCTGCAATTTGACTTTCGTCTTTGAACTTTGGTATTAAATTTAAAATTGAAACTTTTGTCATAATAACTCCTTTCAACTTACATTTACCCATTACAGTGAGTTAATAATTATGGTCTTGGGTATTAAATAAGAGAGGTGAAATATGGATATTTTAGTTGGAAAAGGTGAAAATCCTGTTTACTTAAAGACAGAGATGTTAAATAGGCACGGGCTCATAGCCGGGGCGACCGGTACGGGCAAGACGACGACTCTAAAGGTTATAGCAGAGGACGCCAGCGATTTGGGCATCCCTGTATTTTTGCCGGACGTTAAGGGCGACTTGTTCTCCTTGAGCGTGCCAAATGAGATGAACGACAATGTGAAAGATAGAGTTAATAAAATTGGTCTGGACTACAGTCCAGCCGCTTACGATATAGAAGTTTGGGATGTCTTTGGCGATTTGGGCCATCCCATGCGGACGACCATCAGCGAAATGGGACCGCTTTTGCTTGCAAATCTTTTGGACTTAAACGAAGTCCAAGAGGGTATTTTAAATATTGCCTTTAAAGTCGCCGATGATGAGGGCATGCCTATTTTGGATTTAAAAGACCTCAGGGCTATGCTTAATTATATTTCAGAAAATCGCAAGGAATATACTAACACCTATGGAAATATTTCCACAGCCAGCATTGGGGCAATACAGAGGGCCCTTTTGCTCTTGGAAAACGACGGGGCAGAACATTTCTTTGGCGAGCCGGCCTTTGAAATCGACGACTTATTTAGAGAGGAAGGTGGCAAGGGCTTAATCAATATTTTAAACGCCAAAATCCTCCACCAAAAACCAAGACTCTATACGGCCTTTATGGTTTGGCTCCTTAGCGAACTCTACGAACGCTTGCCAGAAGTGGGTGACCAAGAATATCCAAAGATAATATTTTTCTTTGACGAAGCCCATCTCTTATTCCAATACGGATCAAAGTTATTGACAGATAAATTGGCACAGGTCATCAGACTCATTCGCTCAAAAGGCGTTTCAGTATTCTTCGTAACCCAAAGGCCAGACGATATACCAGACGAAATTTTGGCCCAACTTGGCAACAAATTCCAACACGCTCTCAGGGCCTTTACACCAAAGGATCGGAAGATGATCAAGGAAACCGCCCAAAACTTTAGGGATAATCCGAACTTTGATACGGCGGAAACCCTGACCAATCTCCAATCAGGCGAGGCCCTTGTGTCGACCTTGGATGCAGATGGCCTGCCCAATATTACAGAAAAAACTTTGATGGCTCCACCCAAATCGACCTTCGATGCAATTGATGACGACAGCGTGCGTGCCCTGATACCGGGAGCCATGGATAAAAAATATCGTAAGATGATCGACAGGGAATCAGCCTTTGAAATCTTGGAAGAAAAACTTACAAAAATCCAAGAGGAAGCAGAGGCCAAGGCCCTAGCCGAAGAAAAACGCAAGGAAGACATTAGACGGGACCAAGACGAGTCACGGGCCGAAAGACAAAAGCGCAGAAACAAATCTGAACTGGAAAAAGCCATGGGCAAGATGGCCAACCAAACCATATATTCCATGTCAAGAACCCTTGGCAATCGAATTATGCGGGGAATCCTTGGCGGAATTTTCGGGGGCAAAAAGCGCTAGAATGTTTAAAAAAAAGACAAAAGGGTATATGTAGATTGTAAACGAAAAGTATAAAGGAGGAACTATGCTAACAGATTTATTTATTGAAAACATGATCGGACAAGAAATTGGCGACTTTAAAGTAACAGCCTATGACAGCAAGGGCAAATTTATCGACGTAGAAAAAGAAGACCTCAGAGGAAAATGGAGTGTATTTTTCTTCTACCCAGGAGACTTCACATTCGTATGCCCAACAGAACTAGAAGACCTAGCTGAAAACTACGAAAAATTCCAAAAGATCGGTTGCGATGTATACTCAATCTCAACTGACTCAGAATTCGTACACAAGGCATGGCACGACGAAAGTAAGGCAATCGGCAAGGTAAACTTCACAATGCTAAGTGACAGAACCAGACAACTCGGCGATATGTTTGGAGTTTATGTACCAGAAGAAGGACAAAACCTAAGAGGAACCTTCATCATCAACCCAGACCTAAAGATTTCAGCTTATGAAATCCACGACATGGGAATCGGCCGTGACGCACTCAGCTTACTCAGAAAAGTTGAAGCCAGCCAATTCGTCTTTGAACACGGCGACAAAGTATGTCCTGCAAAATGGGCACCGGGGGATGACACTCTTACCCCAGGAATCGACCTAGTCGGTAAAATTTAGTGCTAAATTAGCGACATTCTCGTGAAAAATTTTTTTAGTCCTCGGAGTACACTTGAGTACACCTGCGTCCTAAAAAAATTGTTTCACTTCGAATCTCATCTAATTTATCTACTAAATCCATAGTAGAGAAAGATAAAGAGTTCTACATTTTTGTGGGGCTCTTTTTTCTACTTACTGCAGACTACTATCTGTACACCTCATTCACAAAAATTCTGCACTTCGTGTTTATCATTGAATTTCGAAGCCCTAGCCCAAGAGGTCAATTTCCCGTAGCGGCGATCCTGAAATGGTCGCCAAGAAATTGACCGATTGGCTAGCAGGTCTCGTGTCAGAGATTCCCGAGAGTTCAAAAATTTTTCTGTAGCGGCCGATTTATTTCGGCCAAAAAAATTTTTGAACGATTGGTGAATCTTACGGCCCAGCTAAATTTATGAGATTTTAAGTTAGAGAAAGATTAAGAGCTTTGCTTGCAAGGCTCTTTTTTGGTTCGACTTTTTCAAACTGAAGCCCTGCCCAACAGAGCGAGTGCAAACGACGCTCGATTGGTATGCAGCGACTCACGCAACCTGTTGTTCACGAAGAAAAAATCCAGCGAAGCGTGTAGGGTCCACTTTATGTGGACCGAATTTTTTCTGAGTGAGTACTATAGTCTGAGGAGAATTTCGGACAAAACTGATTAAAAATTTTTTTCCTGATTGCTTATAACAATTTAAAAAAATCACTTATAAACTAAAAGAGTCCAGCAAAAATATGCTGGACTCTTTTAGACCTCCTAAAAATTTTAATTGGTTAAATCGGTTCATCACGCCGATTGATACGATTTTTAAGATCGTGAACTTCAGAGAAACATATCTCGTAACATCCCTTAAGATTATTTTATCATGAAAAAGGATATAATGCAACATCCTAATTTTACTCTCTCCAATATTTTTTGGTTGATGAGGCCAAAATTAACATAAATCAAAATGTTGCATTATTACTCCTAGATTTTAGGAATTAATCCTTTTTAAAAAAGGATATTACTAATTGCACTAACTCGATTATTAGGCTTACAAATCTGATGAGGATTGTAAGCATGTCTATCAACTTCATGCTGTGTTTCTCCTTTCTTGGAGAGAGCCTTTATATTATATCATATGTTTAATATTTTAAACAAACTGTTCTCCATTTACACTCATTTCTTGATTAAACATATTTGTCTTGTTATAATTAAATTAGATACTTAGATAAAAATGAAAGGAGTTTTTTATGTTAGCGATTAAGAATGCGAAGATTTATACAATGGTTGGAGACGTGATTGAGAATGGTGTGATCCTGATTGAGGATGGCAAGTTTGCTGAGGTCGGGGCGAATGTGGACATTCCTGATGGGGCGGAGGTCATTGACGCTGGTGGACATATGGTGACACCGGGTTTGGTGGACGGTCACACTCACATTGGTCTGGACGAAGAGGGGATTGGCTACGAGGGGGCCGATTTTAACGAGGGGACAAATCCTGTTACTCCTGAGATGAGGGGGATTGACGGGGTTTATCCTTGCGACAAGGGCTTCCTTCAAGCTCGCCAAGGGGGGATCACAACTGTGGTTACTGGTCCGGGATCTGCCAACTGCATTGGCGGAACTTTTGTAGCTCTAAAAACTTATGGGGACAGGGTCGACAATATGGTTGTGAAAAATCCTGTGGCCATGAAGATTGCCTTTGGTGAAAATCCAAAGCGTTTTTATGGGAAGAGTGGCAAGATGCCAATGACTCGGATGGGAATTATCGCCCTTATGCGGGACACTCTCTACAAGGCCATGGACTATATGAATAAAAAAGAAGCTGGCGAAAAGGTCGATTACAATATGCAGTATGAGGCTTTGATCCCAGTGTTGAAGGGAGAACTCCAAGTCAAGGCCCATGCCCACAGGTCAGATGATATTTTCTCAGCCATAAGGCTTGCCAAGGAATTTAATTTGGATTTGAGTTTGGAGCACTGCACCGAAGGCCACTTGATTGCAGATGAGCTCGCCAAGGAAGGTTATCCTGCAATTTGTGGACCAAACTTATCGGGTGCATCCAAGTACGAACTCAAGAATAGGTCCTTTGAAACGCCAGCTGCCCTTTACAAGGCAGGCATGACCGTGGCAATTATGACAGATAACTCGGTTATACCAACAGCACAACTGCCAATTTGCGCAGGCCTTGCCGTAAAATCTGGCCTACCAGAAATGGAAGCCCTAAAGGCCATTACCATTAACGCAGCCAAGATAACACAAATCGATAACCGCGTCGGCTCAATTGAAAAAGGCAAGGACGCAGATTTGGTTATATGGAGTCAAAATCCAGTCAGGGATATTGAATGTGAGGCGATGTATACGATTATCAATGGAGAAGTTGTGTACGACAAGAGGACTGACACAAAATTTGGTTTCTAAAAATTTGTGGTTAAAACGGCGACCTTCACTTGTTTCGAAATGTTTGCTCACTGCGGAGGGCAATTAGCCCACCTCATTCGCAAAATTTCTGTACAGCGTGAATTTCATCCGTTTTTCCTCACAAATTTGTGATATTACCTGTTGTTAATTTCGTGACATTCTCGTGAAAAAATAAAAAAATACGCGAAGCGTTGTAGTGGTCACCTTTATGGTGACCATATTTTTTCTTCGTGAACAAGAGGTTGCGTGAGTCAACGCTGGCCAATCACCTTCGCCTATTCGAAATTTCTTGGCGACCATAAAGGTGGTATGATACATGCAAAGTAGACAGTCTAATTAATTAAAAACCCATAAAAGGAGAAAAAATGGGGAAAATTAAATTTGACTTAGAAACAAAAATACAAGCATGTAGAGAATATGAAAAAGGAAACAAATCATTTAGAGAAATAGCCAAGGAAATAAATGCAGGAGATACAACTGTCGCCTCATGGTATGTAAAATACAAAGAAAAAGGAGAAGAAGGTCAAGGGATGAAGCATAGTATGTCAAGGGTAGGTAAATGTATAGATAATGGACCAATGGAAGGGTTTTTTGGTATATTAAAGACAGAGATGTTTTATGGTAAAGAGTTTAATTCTTTAGAAGAATTAAAAGACAGAATTATTAATTATATTGAATTTTACAACAACGAGAGGTTTCAAAAAAGATTAAACTGCATGGCTCCGTTGGAGTACAGAGAGTATGCAGTTTAAAGATATGTTTTTAATTAATTGTTGTGTCTACTTGACAAGGGGCAGTTCAAAAGGATCGCCTCTACAGGAAATTTCGATGAGATTAATAATAGAAAATCTCTTTATATCTTTAAATATAATTTGTGAGGGCCGTAAGATTCACCAATCAACATCACGCGACCGCGTTCGTTTCTTGGGAATCTCTGACACGAGACCTGCTAGCCAATCGAGCATCGTTGTCACTCGCTCTCTTGGGCTAGGGCTTCGAAAACAGCGCCTTTTTGCAGCTTGAGACTTTTCTTCTCTTTATTTATTCGCATAAATTTCGCTGGAAAATTATTATCTCTTTACTTTTATACGTACAATTTGCTAGGGAATTTCGATGAGATTCGAAGTGAAATAAATTTTTTAGGACGCAGGTGTACTCTTATCTTTTCAATTTGTGAGGGAAAATTGATGAATTTTTGTAGCTTGAGACTTTTTGACGAATGAGGCGTACTATAGTGTACGTCGGAATGAGCAAAAAGTCGAATACTGCAAAAAGTCGCAATTTTAACCACAAATTACTCGGTACATTGAATTTTGTGGTCATATATAGTATAATATTCAATGTAATATGAATGTAATATAAGAGGTTTTTATGGATATAGATTTTAATAATATTAAAGAAGTACATTTTATTGGCATTGGGGGTATTGGCATGAGCTCTATGGCTCGCGTGCTTTTGGACCGGGGCTACAGGGTTTCTGGTTCCGACAGGACTATTACTCCTATTTGCCAAAAATTAATTGACCATGGGGCCAAAATTAGTGCACCCCAAGATGCAAAAAATATTTTAAAGCCTGATTTAATTGTTTACACAGATGCGATCTCAGCTGACAATCCGGAATTTGTTGCGGCCAAGGAGTCAGGCATTCCCATGATTGATCGGGCGAGTTTTTTGGGCCAGCTGATGACCCAGTACAAAAAGTCCTACGCCATCACGGGCACCCACGGCAAGACGACAACTACGTCAATGCTTGCAACGATTTTTAAGCACAGCGATTTTAAACCTACGATTTTACTTGGTGGAAATTTGGACGCTATTGGAGGCAATGTCCTGGTGGGAGAGCACGATGTGATGCTTTGCGAAGCCTGCGAATACAAGGGCAATATTTTAAAATACCATCCGACAACGGCCGTCGTTTTAAATATTGACGAGGACCATTTGGATTATTACAAGTCCCTTGAACATATAGAGTCTACTTTTATTGAATTTATCAAGGGTCTAAAGCCGGGCAGTCATTTGATTATTAACGGTGATGAGGCTAGTCTTAAAAATATTAGACAGGCCCACGATGGCAAGCTGATTACTTTTGGTATTCACAGGCCAGCTGATTTTAGGGCCAAGGATATTTCCTACGACGAAGAGGGATTTGCTTCTTACGATTTGGAATTTGAGGGCAAGACTTACAAGGTAAATACAAGCGTAATGGGCGTTCACAATGTCCTAAATTCATTGGCGGCCATTGCGACTGCTTATGACGCGGGCTTGGATATTGAGACCATTGTAGATGCAATTGAGCATTACAAGGCGGTTCACCAAAGGCTGGAAATGCTTGGTGAAAAAGACGGGGTCACAGTGATGGACGACTACGCCCATCATCCAACGGAGATTATGGCTAGCTTAAGTGCTGTCAAGAATATGAACAAGGAGAGAATTTTCTGCGTTTTCCAACCCCACACTTACACTAGGACAAAGATTTTATTAAACGGCTTTGCAGACGCCTTTAAATTGGCGGATGAGGTTGTAGTTATAGATATATTTGCGGCTCGCGAGACCAATAATTTGGGCATTCACTCCCGCGATCTTGTAGAAAAGATGAATGAACGAGGAATTTCTTGCAAATATTATCCAGACTTCGAATCTGCCCTGGAATTTTTAAAACCCGCCCTAAAACCTGGCGATTTATTTATAACAATGGGGGCAGGCGACGTAAATAAACTCGCCCACATGTATTTGGAAGATAAATAAAAAAGTGTATTTGAGGCCACAAATCGTGGCCAAAATTTTCATTTTATTATAATAATAAAAAATCACAAAAAACAAAGGAGGTAAAATGGACAGGGTAATCGTACTAGACTTTAAGGGCCAATATTGCCAACTAATAGCAAGACGGGTCCGTGATCTAAACATATACAGTGAAATTATGCCGGGCGATTCCACCATGGAAGAAATTCTGGCAAAAAAACCGTCCGCAATTATACTTACTGGCGGCCCAGACTCCGTCTACGCTGAAAATGCTATGACTATTGACAAAGCGATCTTTGACGCGGGGATTCCAATCCTTGGCATCTGCTACGGGGCTCAGCTCATGGCCCATGTACTGGGCGGCAAGGTCGAGCACGCTGACAAGGACAAGAGCGAATACGGCCACGCCGACGCGACTTTCACGGGCGATGACCTATTCAAAGGCCTAAATAAGGGCACAGTTTGGATGAGCCACACAGATTATATTTCTGACCTTCCAGAGGGCTTTGAAGTAATCGCAACCACACCACAATGCAAGACTGCTGCCATTGCAAACAAAAATAAAAAACTTTACGGAACCCAATTCCACCCAGAGGTCAACAACACCGAACACCAAAAGGAAATTTTTGAGAACTTCCTCTTTGAAATCGCAAAACTCAAGGCGGATTGGAACAGCGACAATATTATAGACCGTGAAATAGAAAAGATCCGCGCCAAAGTTGGACCAAATGGACGTGCCATCCTTGGCCTATCAGGCGGCGTTGACTCATCAGTAGCCGCAGCCATCATGGAACGCGCCATCGGCGACAGGTGCACATGCATCTTCGTTGACCACGGATTTTTGAGGATGAACGAAGCCGAAGAAGTCGAAAAAGTCTTTACAGAAAACTTCAAGGTAAAATTTGTAAAAGTAGACGCCAGAAAACGCTTCCTCGACAAACTAAAAGGCGTTACAGAACCTGAAAAGAAACGCAAAATCATTGGCGAAGAATTTATCAGGGTCTTTGAAGACGCCAAGAAAAACGAAGGCGATGCAAAATTCCTAGTCCAAGGGACCATTTATCCTGACGTTGTGGAATCGGGCAGCAAAAAAGAAGACGTCATCAAGTCCCACCACAATGTTGGTGGCCTACCCGAAGACGTGGATTTTGAAATCATCGAGCCACTTAGAGATCTGTTCAAAGACGAAGTCAGAGAAATCGGCTACAAACTTGGCCTGCCCAAGCACATGGTCGACCGTCACCCCTTCCCAGGACCGGGCCTCGCCATCAGGATCATCGGCGAAATCACCGAAGAACGCCTGGATATTTTAAGAAGAGTCGACAATATCTATATCACCATGCTCCGCGAACAAGGCCTCTACGAAAAAATTTGGCAAGCCTTTGCAGTCCTGCCAGATATTAAAACTGTCGGAGTCCAAGGAGATAAAAGGACTTATTCCTACATGGTCGCTCTCAGAGCCGTAAACTCAGTCGACGCTATGACCGCCGAAAGCTATAACTTCTCCTATGAATTCTTGCAAGAAGCTCAAAGAAGAATTATAAACGGCGTGCCGGAGGTAAATAGGGTTGTGTATGATATAACCTCGAAACCGCCGGGAACCATAGAATGGGAATAATCGCAAAAAACTAAAAAACCTTGTAAATTCAACGGTTACAGAAGATTAAAAACTGTAACTGGGATTAAAATGGGAACATTTGTAAAAAAGAATAAATTGAATAATAGTTCCAAGTGGTTTACATTTTGGCAAAAAATAAGATCATAGCATAAGTGTTGTGGTCTTTTTTATTTGATGGGTTAAACACTTAAAAACGACAATAAAATGTCGGTTTTAGTGTCGGTTTGAATAAGATTTATCAAAGAGAAAATAAGCAATTCACAAGAATGTTCAGGCACTGTTTTAGTTAATAGAGAAGTGGGAATTTTATATAGTGTATAGGGCTTGACCTGTCCGTTGGGGACCGTGTTATCCTTTAATTAGAGGAGGTAGATAACCATGTTAAGAAGTGAAATTCAAAAAGAAACGGGTCTAACTAGGAAGGCAATAGAATATTATGAGGATAAAGGACTTATCCATCCCCAGAAATATGAGAATGGTTATAGGGACTATAGTGAGAAAGATTTAGAAATTCTGACAAAAGTATCTGTATTTAGAAAGTTGGGAATGAGCATTTCAGAGATTAATCAGTGTATATCATCAGGTGGGGATACACTGTCTTCTGTTTTAAGAAAAAAGCAGCATCAATTGGAGGTTGATGAGAAAAGAAAAGCAATACTAGAAATGGTTGTTAAAGGTGAAAGTAATCAACTTATCAAAGATAAAATTTCATTACTTGAGGCGGAAGAAACTATCTATGAAAAACTAGAGAATGCTTTTCCAGGATATTTTGGACAAATGTTATTTGCTGCTTATCAACCATTTCTAAATGAACCATTAGAAAATGATGGTAAGAATTCTTTTTACAAATATATAGATTATCTTGATAGGCTTCCTTCGTTTGAATTAACTGAAGAAGAGAAAAAATATATTGAGAAGATTAGCTCACCCTTTGATTTGAAAACCTTAAAGGATTTAAATCAGGCTAAACTCGATGCTGTTGAGAATCCAGAAAAATGGATGAAAGATAATGAAGATGCAATTTCTTCGTATGAAACCTATAAAAATAGTGAAGAGTATCAAAATAGCTTGATGAAACAAATCCAGGAAAAGCTTAAAAACTTTATGAAAGAAAATCAATATTATGAAATAGCAATTCCACTTATTAGAAAATTTAGCAAGAGCTATGATGATTACTATAAGAAGTTGCTAAAGGTAAATGAACAGTATCTAAATAATAAATATCAATAATCATATGTAAGCACTTACTTATACTAAATACTAAGTAGGTGCTTTTTCCATACCCAAATGTAAAGAGTTTCAGGGTTAAGAGAATAGTTTAATTGTATCAAAAACGGTTGGAAACTAGACATGTATTTAGGATTTGAGATAGGGACGGGACTAAGATGAGAAAATTTATAAAGAAGAGTAAACCGAATAATAGTTCTAAGTACTTTACATTTGGACAAAAAATTAGACCGTAGCTTCAAGCTGCGGTCTTTATGCGTACATATTTTTATTTTAAAAATCTTGATTTTTTAGGGTAAGATAATTTCCAATCTTCAAATTCTTCGTCACTTATCTCATCGTTGTAATGCTTTTTTCTCATCTCATTCCATTCTATAAGAAAATTATTGAAGTCTACATCATTTGATAAGAGCCCTGTAATTTCTCCGTTGTCTGCTAAGGGTCTAAACTTCATGTCTTTTTCATAATCAAAAATTATATGCATTATTTCAAAAATAGAATTAGGTTCATGATTAATTAATGCTGATATATCACAATCAAGTGCTTCAGATATTTTTTGTAATTGTTCTTTACTTGGAGATCTATTTCCAAGTTCATAATTTCTTATGGCAGCATCTGTCAAACCAGACTTAATAGCGAGTTCTTTTTGAGTTAAGTTTCGCATAAGTCTTAACTTTTTTAATTTTTCTCCAGAAATCAAACTTACTCCTCCTTATTTCACAATAACTATAAATATTTTATCACAAAACGAACAAAAGCTCAACAAAACTGTTCTGTTACAAATATCTGCAAACAACTGAATATTTTAGAAAAAAATAAATAGAAAAAACTTGACAGAACAAATATGAACTGTTATTATATATACATACCGTTCGATATTGAACGGAAATTGTAAGACATATAAATTAATGCTCACTCTTTTGAGGATGTAGAACCTTACAAACTATAAAAGGAGGACATTATGAAAGGTATTTTTATGAATGCAAAAGATGTACAAGAATTTCTTGATGTAAGTAGGACAACAGCATATCAGATAATAAACGATATGAATCAAGATCTACTTAAATTAGGCTATCGTGTGCAAAGAGGAAAGGTAAATAGAGAATACTTTATGGAAAAGTATTGCTATAAACCAACAAATGCAAAGGAGGTTTAAAATGCCAGCATACAGAGATGAAAGTGGAAATAAAACTTGGTATTGCAGGTTTTATTATACCAACTGGAAAGGAGAAAAATTAACTAAGAAAAAACGTGGATTTTCAACGAAAAAAGAAGCATTAAAATGGGAACAAGAATTTTTAAATCAACATTCGGAATCAATTGAGATGAGCTTTAGGGAGTTTTTTGAACTTTACAAGAGGGATATAAAACCAAGAATAAGAGAAAATACTTGGAGAACAAAAGAAGCAATTGTAAATCAAAAAATACTTCCCTATATTGGTGATTTAATGCTTAATGATATTAATAATGTAACCATCATTCAATGGCAAAATGAGCTTATGAAGATTAAGGATAAGAATGGGAAGAACTACTCTCCTACTTATTTGAGAACTATTCATGCCCAGTTATCTAGCATCTTAAATCACGCTTGCAGGTACTACAATTTAAAAACTAATGTTGCTCGTGATGTTGGTTCTATGGGAGAAAAAGAAGCTGATGAAATGCTATTTTGGACTCAAGATGAATATGAAAGATTTATAGAAGCTATAAAAGATAAACCTGAATCATTCTATGCTTTTGAACTTTTATATTGGTGTGGTCTTAGAATGGGAGAATTATTAGCCTTAACAAAAGAAAAATTTGATTTTGAAAGGCATACATTAAAAATTGATGAATCTTTACAAAGGATTGATGGGGAAAATGTAATAACTGCTCCTAAGACTAAAAAGAGTATAAGGACAATAGTTATGCCTGAATTTTTAACGGATGAGATTAAAGAGTATGTAGATAGTTTTTATAAGTTAAAAGCAAAAGATTTAATATTCAATTTCTCTAAGAGCTACCTACACCATGAAATGGATAGGGGATCTAAGAAATCTCAAGTAAAGAGAATTAGAATACATGATTTAAGACATTCTCATGTTTCGCTCTTAATTGAACTAGGATTTTCTGCAACGGCAATAGCTGATAGGGTTGGACATGAATCGATTGACATCACCTATAGGTATGCTCATCTTTTCCCTAGTAAGCAAAAAGAAATGGCTCTGTCTTTAACACAAGTAAGAAATAACAAGGCAAATGATTGGAAAGATTTATTAGAAGAGGACGATCAAGATGTTTAGAAGATATTCATTAGATGACATTTCACAAAAAACTAGAAATAAAGAGAAAAATAGAAAAAGAAATCGCATTTTAAATTTCAGAGTATCTGAAGAAGAATATGATTTAATAAACAAAAAGATTGAAATAAGCGGACTTAAAAAACAAGATTATTTTCTACAAATGTTATTAAATCACGAAGTTAAGTTAGTAAGTGATTATAGACTTTCTGATAATATAGCCAAGGAAATATTTCAACTAGCAAAAATTATTAAGAAGTTTGGTAAACTCAATGACGATGAAGCTGATATTTTAATCTATATTTTAGAAATATATGAAGAAATCAAAAAAGAAAAAAGCCCTTACTACAAAGAGTAAAGGCATACACTCCTGTGAGAAGTGTTCTCTAGACAAGTTCATTTTACCACAGGAGTCTTATTTATACCAGACAGGAGGATAAAATGGAAAACACATATAAAACAATAAAGAAATTAGATGATTGTAAAAGGAGTGAGCATTATGACAGATTTTAAATTAAAATTCCCAGAAATAGATCAGACTTACGCCTTTTTAGACTTACAAACTACAGATAAGGGGACGGTTAGACAAATTACTGGGAATATTGTAACAGCTATTTTAAATCCCAAATATTGCCAAAATAAAAAAATCATTGATGGGCAAATATTCTTTGATAAATTTACCAATGAAATAAAATTCCAGGGGAAAATTATTGGAGAAAGAAATATAAAGGAAAATCAAATACGACTTTGGGATGATTCTTTAAATAATAGACTAGGCTTAGAGATAGAAAAACATTTTGGAATTAATTATAACGCCAATAAAATGTGGGAGGCTATTCGTTTTGTAGCTCATCAATATGAAGTGAGTCCACCAAAGCAATATCTTCAAAATTTAAAATGGAATGGAGATAAAAATGCCATTAGAAAACTTTTACCAAGGTATTTGGGAGCAGATGATACAGAGCTAAATAATTGGATAATGGAACATATGATATTGGGTATGATAAGAAGAATTTTTAATCCAGGTTCTAAGTTTGATGAGATGATTGTTTTAGTTGGGGGACAAGGTATAGGCAAATCGACTTTTGCAAGATACTTGTCCATAACAGATGATTGGTTTTGCACAATAGAAAACATTCAAGGTAAGGATGCTATTATGAATCTTATGGGTAAAACTGTCGTTGAAATTGAAGAATTTGTTGCCTTAAGAAACGCAAAATCGGCTAATGAAGCTAAATCTTTTTTATCAAAATTAAGTGATAGGATAAGAATACCCTACGAAAAATATGCCACTGATGTGCCTAGAACTTGTATCTTCATAGGGACACTAAATGAAAGAACTTTTCTTAATGACCATACTGGAGAAAGAAGATATTTGCCTGTTGAATGTAACCCGAATCAAAGAATAAGGACTATATATCCAGATAAAAATAACAATGAAAAACTTTCAGTCAAAGAATATATGTCACGTATAAGAGAAGATTTTAATCAGGCTCTAGCCTTGGGATATGAAATCTTTAAAAACAAGACTCACGCATGGACTATACCAAAAAATCTTTTAAAAGACTTGCATAAGGAGCAAGAAAAGTTCAAATATCTTAATCCAGACGTTGAAGACATTAGGTATTTCTTAGAAGAATATAAACCGAAAAGTGCAGATCCAAATATAACTTGTTTCAAAGAACTAACCATGCAAGGCTACCAAATAAAATCAAAGTCTTTTTCAGAGATTATGGATAATTATTTCCAAGACTGGATTCCAGTTAGGTCGTCAAAGACCCAGAGAATATCACCAAGTGGAGTCTCAATTCCAGTAAAACTATATTATGAAAAGAAAACAGAAAACGAAACTGACTTTATAGAAGTTGACAAGAATTTATTGCCAGAAGAATGGCAAAAAGAAAATCAATTAGAAATAGATACTGCAAATCAAGTAAAGATACAAATGTAACTTTGTAACCTGTAACCCATCGTTATAAATCTTCTTAAATTAGGATTACATAAATTAATGGCTTGATAATAAGGGGTTGTCAAAGACTCTTAAAACAAGCTCGCCTAATTTTGGAAGTTTTTATTTTATAAGTTACAGTTACACTTATTAATTCCTATTTGTAAAATTATGGAAAATCAAATTAAAGACTTGTTAGTAATAGCAAGCACAGTAAGTGAGTACCCACTTACGAAAAAATCGAAAAATCAATAGCTTATAAGGCTATCTAATTTTATGATTTTTACCTTGTTAGGGAGAACCCTAAGACCCCAAAAGATATAAGCAAAGGAGAAAATTATGGATAATAGAACAAGAAAAAATCAACTTAAAATATATTTAACAGACGAAGAAAAAGAAATATTTGAAAAGAAAATGAAACTTGCAAATTGCAAAACAATGTCCCACTTTCTTAGAAAATGTGTATTAGAAAAAGAAATTTATATTGTAGACCTAGAACCATTCAGAGATCTCCAATGGCTACTTTCAAATGCAACAAATAATATAAACCAGATTGCAAAAGCAACTAATACAACAGGTGTTATTTACAAGAAAGACATTGATTATATGAGAGAAAAAATAGAAAAAATGGGAAACGAAATATGGGATATACATTCCCTTTTATTAAACTGAACTAAATAGAATTACTTCCTTAAAATATCTTAGACCTGTAAGAAGTTTTTAAAATATGATATAATATAGTTGATTGAAATGCCGTTTTTAAAATTACAAGGGAGAGAAATTTATGCAAAACTTTGGGAAAATTATTTTTAAAATAGACCAGGTTTTAGAAGAAAAAAATATAAGTAAAAACAAATTAGAAAAAGAAGCAAATCTTCAAAGGACGAAACTTAATTCTTATTGTAATAACAAGGTTAAAAGAATTGACTTAGAAACTATAGCGAAGATTTGCTATGTGCTAGAATGTGATATTAACGATATAGTTGAGTATTGTAGGTGATTAATTATGTATAAATCGATTGATTTATTTGCTGGCATAGGTGGAATAAGATTAGGTTTTGACCAAGCATTTGGAGAAGACATAGATACAGTTTTCGTATGCGAATGGGACAGTAAAGCTCAAGAGACATACAAGGCAAATTTTGGAAAATATACACATATTGCTGGAGACATTACAAAAATAGATGAAAAAGATATCCCATCTCATGATATTTTGCTAGCTGGTTTTCCTTGCCAAGCATTTTCATTAGCTGGACAAAGAAAGGGTTTTGAAGATGCTAGGGGGACATTGTTTTTTGATGTTGCTAGAATAGTGAAATACCACAAACCTAAAGTAGTCTTCGCTGAAAATGTTAAAAATTTACTCAATCATGACAAAGGAAGAACCTTTAAAGTAATAAAAAGAATATTAGAAGAATTAGGTTATGTTGTATTTTTCAAAGTGCTAAATAGTAAAGATTTTGGTGTCCCGCAGAATAGAGAGAGAATTTATATTGTAGCATTTAGAAAAGATATTGCTCCTAAAAGGTTTGTATTTCCAAAAGGATCAGATGATTCTAAAGTTATAGCTGATATTATTGAAGAAAAAGAAACATCTCCAAAATATTATCTATCGGATGTCTATTTAAATTCCTTAAGGAGACATAAGGAGAGACACGCAGCAAAAGGCAATGGTTTTGGATACGAAATTAGAAATTTAGATTCTATAGCGGGAGCTATTGTATGCGGTGGCATGGGAAGAGAAAGAAACTTAATTATAGATAGGAGATTAACGGATTTTACTCCAGTTACAAATATTAAAGGAAGTATAAATAAAGAATATATAAGAAAAATGACACCTAGAGAATGGGCTAGATTACAAGGATTTCCAGATGATTTTAAATTAGTTGTAGCAGATACACATCTGTATAAGCAATTTGGAAACTCTGTAACTGTACCAGTTATTAAGGCTATAGCTGAAAAAGTTAAAAATCAATTAGAGGGCGTTAGTGTAGATGAGGATTATGATGATTTTCCACAAGGTCAAATCTATGAACAATTAGAGTTATCTTTGGAGGTGGCAAATGCTCAGTGGCAATAAGGGTGAATGGTCAGAAATATATGTTTTATTTAAATTATTATCTGAAGGAAAATTATTTGCAGCTGATAGTGAATTAAATAGATTAGACGATATTTATTTCCCTGTAATTAAAGTTATTAGAGAAGAAATTTCTGGTGAATTAAAAGAATATTTTACAGGTGAACAGATTGAAATCTATGTAAATGGCGAAAAAATAAAAAGTGTTAATAGAAATGAATTTGATGAGGAAGCTACTCGACTTCTCGATGAAATAAATAAATCCAAGGGTTCATCTTTTTCTGTAGTTAAGACAGAGAGTTTTATGAATGAAATTTCATGCTATAAGTTATCAGCGCCAGCAACTGATAAGAGCGATATTACTATAAAAATAGTAGACATTAATACAGGATACTCACCAACAGTTGGCTTTTCTATTAAATCAGAGTTAGGTTCAATGCCAACTTTGTTAAATGCAGGGAAAACAACAAATTTCATCTTTAAAATATTACACGAAAATCCATTGCTAGTGAGAGAGGCAAACGAAATATATATAGTTTCAAAAGGTAAAAAACATACTGATATAAGAGGAAGAATAAGCAAAATAATTGAAGAAAATGGAAAGCTTGAATATATAGGGATGCAAAACCAAACTTTTTCTGACAATTTAGTCCTAATTGACAGTTCAATGGATAAAATTATCGCTGAAACTATTTTATATTTTTATAGAGATGGAATAACAAATTGTATAGATATGGTCGAAAGATTGGAATTAGAAAATCCAATGGGATATGGTAATGTTAATGCTTACAGATATAAGTTCAAGAAATTTTTAACGGCAATAGCTTTAGGTATGAGACCAGCGACCGTATGGGACGGTATTGATGAAGCTACTGGTGGATATATAATTGTAACTAGAGAAGGCAATGTGCTTGCATATCATATCTATAATAGAAATTATTTTGAAGAATATCTATTAAAAAATACAAAATATGAAACCGCATCAACTTCAAGACATGATTTTGGGGAGATTTACAGTGAAAATGGAGACGATTTCATAAAGCTGAACTTGCAGATTAGATTTAGATAGTATAATGGGAGATTATTATTTATGACAAAAGAAGAAAAGGCATTTAAGTATAAACTACCATCTGAAACTGGAGAAGCTATTGAATATACTACTAATTACAATTCTATAATTATTATAGGAGCAAATGGAAGTGGAAAAAGTAAATTAGGTGCTTGGATAGAAGACCAGGACCCTGGGAATGTTCATCGTATTGGCGCCCAAAGGAATCTTAATTTTGATTCAAATATACCTTTAAGCAACCTTAACTTCGCAACAAACATTGTATTCTATGGAACCAATGATTCAGCGTATTTAGAAAGACATGATAAGGGATTTAGATGGGATTGGGGAGAATCCAAAACAACTAAGTTAATAGATGATTATGATAGTGTTTTAGCAGCTGTAATAGCGTTAAACAATAATGAAATGTCAGATTACTTTAAAAAATGTGAAATTGCTGAAATTAATAATAAAGAAAAGCCTAAAATACCAATAAATATTATTAAAAAGTTGATGAATATATGGGATAATATTTTTCCTCAAAGACATTTAATATTTGAAGATTTTAAATTTTACGCTGTAGCAAATAATGAAGCCTCTGAAAAATACTCTGCAAATCAAATGAGTGATGGCGAAAGAGCAGTACTATATTTGGCTTCACAAGTTTTAGTTATTCCTGAAAATAAAACGCTGATAATCGATGAACCTGAAATACATCTTCATGGCACAATAATGAATAAGTTATGGGAGAGTCTAGAAAAACATCGCCCTGATTGCCTATTTATTTATATAACACATGATACAAATTTTGCTGCCTCACATAAAAATTCAGAAAAGATATGGATTAAGAGTTATGATGGAGAAAATTGGGATTTAGAAAAAATAATTTCTAATGAATTACCAGAAAAGTTGCTATTTGATATTTTAGGGTCACGTAAAAATATTTTGTTTGTAGAAGGAGAAGAAAATAGTTTTGATAGTCAATTATACTCTATCTTATATCCTAACTATTTTATTATTCCTTGTGGAAGCTGTATGCAAGTTATTATGAGAACAAAATCCTTTAAATCAACCCAAAAGATTCATAATTATAACGTGTATGGAATAATTGATCGTGACTTTCGAACAGAAGAAGAAATAAATAAATTAGAAAAAGATAATATTTATACATTAAAGGTCTCAGAAGTGGAAAATTTATTTGTTATAGAAGAACTGATCAGTTTTTTAGCAAATCATTTAGGTAAGAATTTTAGTGATGTTTTTAGTGATATTAATAATTATATAATTAAGCAAAGATTTGGTAATCAAATTCATAGTCAGGTTAGGAAAAGTGTAGTATCTCAAATAAAGTATGAATTATCAATGGCTGAAATCTCTGAGATTAATACAAAAGAAAGTTTAACTAATGCTGTTGGAAATATTAATACTGATAATATTTATGAAGATACATTAAATTCATATAAAGAAGCATTGTTAAGTAATGATTATAAAAAAGTGTTAGAAATGTTTAATGAAAAGGGATTATCTAAATCAATAGGTAATTATCTTGGTTTAAAAGACAATGATTACTTAAATACAGTTATTTCTATTTTGCGAAATAAGGAACAAGAGGAAGTATTTGGAATATTTAAAAACTATGTCCCAAGGCTTTCGGATTAAACATTTATATAAACTTAGTTCGGAACAATTATAATTTCTCCGGTACTGGGACTGGGACGGGACTAAAAATCTTAAAACGTCCTATAATTAGATGGATTAAATGATATTAGAAAAAATAAAATCTAGTATTTTGAATGGTTTGGGATATATCGGACGTTTGGAAAAGAAGAATGGGAGTAATTTGTGGTTAAAATTGCGAATTTTTGCAGTGTTCGACTTTTTGCTCATTCCGACGTACACTTGAGTACGCCTCATTCGTCAAAAAGTCTCAAGCTACAAAAATTCATCAATTTTTCCTCACAAATTAAAATACGAGCACATCTCATTCGCAAAATTTCTGCGGCTAAAGCGAAATTTCCCGTTTTTCCTCGCAAATTGCATGCATAAAGGTTAGGAGAAGACAATTTTCCAGCGAAATTTATGTATAAATTTTAAAATGTATTTAAAGGGAGAGGTCATACAAAAATGTATGGCCTTTTTTGTTATGCATAAGGCCGAGACCTCACACCATAAATGGGGATCGGTCCCGGAATGGCCGGGATAAACCACGGCCGCTACCCGCAGAGCGTCGTAAAAAATGAACAAGTTTTTCCTACGGATATTCATGTAGCCATGTACCGTCCACCTTGTTGTGGACACCTCGTCCACGGAGACTCGATGTCCCGTGGGCGAGCAAAATACTTTCTCCTACGAAAATCTTTAAGAACGTATACATTCTCTCGCTCGGCTATGGATGTGGTGTAACGGCAATCCTGAAATGGTCGCCACTCGTTCGCGAATGCGGACGAGTCTTTACAACCCTCCCCCAATTTTTTCACAAAAAAAGCTGGAGGATGAACCTCCAGCTTAATATTAATTGTCTGCGTATGGTAGCAATGCTACTTGTCTTGCGCGTTTGATGGCAAGAGCGATCTTTCTTTGGTGGGCTGCGCATGCGCCTGTTGCCCTACGTGGTAAAATTTTACCGCGATCAGATGTGTAGCGTTTTAATTTTTGTACGTCCTTGTAATCGAACTTTTCGTTTTTATCAAGGCATCCTTGACAAACTTTTTTTCTTGGACGAAATCTTCTTTGCATATTTAACTCCTTTCACCTAGAAAGGGATATTGTCGTCGTGTCTTGGTTCGAAACCTGAGAAGTCGTCGTTGTCAAAACCGCTGTTTCCACCAAATCCGTTGTTTGGTTGGAAGGATGTGGATGGTTGTGGGCGGTCTTTCCATTCGATAAATTCTACATTGTCTGCCAAAACTTCAGTTACATATCTTCTTTGCCCTTGGGCATCGTCGTATGTTCTGGTTTGAATTCTTCCTCTGACTGCGACTAGAAGTCCCTTTGCTAAATAATTTGCAACATTTTCAGCCGTTTTACCAAAAGCAACTATCATTGGGAAGTCTGCTGTTGGTTGTCCTTTGGCTTCCATTTCTTGTTTTTTGTCCTTACTTAGGCCCTTGTCAACTGCTAGGGTAAAGGTTGTAACCGGTAAATTTTGGTTATTTGTGTACCTTAGCTCTGGGTCTTTGGTAAGTCTTCCTATTAATATTACGTTATTCATAAAAACTCCTAATCGTCAAGTGAGATAGTCATATAGCGTAATAGGCCGTCTGTAATTTTAGAAACACGGTTGAGTTCTGCAATTACTTCTGGTTCAGCCTTGTAGTTAAGAACTGCGTAGTATCCTTCTGGATAATCATCGATTAGGTAAGCAAGTTTTCTGAGTCCCCAATTGTCGACTTCGAAATCTTGTCCCTTCTCAGTGATTATGGATTTTAGTCTTTCTACAAATGCTTCACGCTTTTCGTCTTCTAGATCTGGACGAAATACTAACATTGTTTCGTAGTCTCTCATAATACACCTCCTTATGGTCTTTGGCAATTTCTTGCAAGGAGCACTGTTTTAGTAAATACTCCAAGGGATATTTTATCATAAAGAAAATCTTTTTGCAAGCTTAATCCATCTGAGCTTTTAATTTTTTTATACTTTCTCTAATCTTTTCATCATCAGTCGCGGCCATGGCCTTGTCCAAAAATTCTTGGGCTTGGGATTTGTGGCCCTCTTGGTATTTTAAATTTGCAATATTTGTATAAATCGAATAAGCAAAGGACGATGAAAAGTTCGCCTCCAAGATATCCTTGTACTCATTGTAAACGACCCGGGCTTTTTTGGTCTCTTTTGTTTGAACCAAGAGTCCCAAGAGATTGTTGTAATAAACGCCCAGATTTGCCGTATCCAAGTACTTGGGATGGTAGGCTTCAAGGACCTTGATGGCCTGGTCAGCCTTGTTAATCTTTGCCAGGGTGTTGGCCTTGTGTAAAATCAAATAATCGTGCTCGTAGCCATTGGAAAACTGAATGAGTCCGTCCAGCTGGTCGAAATAAGACTCAGGATCCGTTTTCAACAGGGGAGTCATGGCCTTTAAATCGTCTAGATTTTTCATGGTCCGCTTGACCGTAAAGCGCTGAGTGAGGACAGCCACCAAGATAATCGTTGCTAGAGCCCCGATTACAAAGCCCCAATTATTTACATAACCCTGCTCGCGCAGCCAAAAAAATATCATTACAATGGCAATATTTTTAAAGGTCTGAAAAAATCTTTTCCTATACATGGTCACCTCTCAAGTTGTCTGCATAATTCATAAGTCCTAGAATTCTTTCTATATTAAGTGGGAAGAGATATTTCCCCCTTAAGTTCTCAATATTTTCTCTAAAGTCATCGGCTTTGGGGTCGCCCTGGTCCTTGGCCCTTAGGTAGTTTACCAGGTAAACCATGGGCATATTTTTGCTTTTTAAATAAGTCTTGTAGTCCTTGTCGTGGTCTATGGTCTTTAAATTTTCCTCATCGTTATTTATAAGATAAATTACTTCCAAAAAGTTTTTAGTAAAATTCTTAAAAACAAAATTGAGGCCGTCCACTTGCAAGAGTCTTTGCAAATTTTCTGCCGCCTGGTCAAATTTTTTCTCAAACAAGAGGTCGCCGGCATGATTTATATAAGCCTCTTGGTTAAAAATCTTGGTTAAATCAGTTGGCTCAGAGTAGTCAATATCATAATCCCTGCCGTTCATCTCTTCTTTTTCCATGTTCAGGGATTCGTACAATCTGTCCCTGGCCTCTTCGCTTTTTAAAAGATTGATAATATTTCTACCGTCATTTACCATTAACTGGAAGGGGATTAGATTTGTTAAAGCCAAATAAATTCCCACAGAGATAAAGACAATTAAAAAGGCCTGGGCGATTTGGCTGGTCACTTGCCTAAAAATTATATAGGCAAGGGCAGACAGGATTAGATTTGCAATAACTCCACCCAGATTGTAGAGGATAAAGGGGTAGGACCCATCTGATCTTTTCTTTGGAATCATCAGGCATTGGCCGCCAGTTCCTGGTATGGTGAAGATTCTTTTTTGCATGCCGGCTTCTGTATTTGCCAGTGTGTATGAGCCAATCCTAAAATATAAAAGCCTGTAGCCAGTTAAGAATCCAAAGACCATGTGGCCCAACTCGTGAAAAACAACTTGCAGAACCATGGCGATAAATACAAATAAATATAGGACAGCCAGGCCCACTATCAAGCGCTGCCAGTTAGCAGTGAAGTTGATTATAGCATCCAAACCTGCAGCCAGCCTGTAAGTTGAAAAGCCTGCAAAAAACATGACTGCTAAAAACATGACAACCATTATAAATTTATCTAAAAACTTTCTCATATTCTCTCCTTGATTGCTTCTTCTACATTAATTTTAAAGGAGAGGGTGAACTTTGTCAAATGAATTTTATTACATACAAGACAACTTACATACTCTTTATACTAACTCTTTATACTAATTTAAAGACAGCTGGCTAAAAAATAGGAAATCAATAAATTCTCCGACTTTATCTAATTTTATATTTATATATTTAAAAGATACTGCATCGAGTCCTTCACTTGTTTTAAAAAACTGCCCATTAATTTCAAAGGGAGTTAATTTAATTTGTTTTTTTATTTGTCTTACTTTTAATTTGCCATCTATAATAACACTTATATATGGTCCAGATAATGGCTCATAAAATTTTATGTTTCTTTTCTTTAACTCTAGGATAAATCTATCACGAACATCGTTCAAGAGGAACCATATTTTATCTGTAGTTTGGTAAAAACTTTCATCCTCAAACAAACTCAGGACAAAGTTTTCAGTTAAAGATGAAGCACTTGATTTATAATTTGTGGCTTCAAAATTGGTGGGCACCACCATATAGGCAAATTTAATAGACCTTGGGAAAACAGCGGCAAGGTCGTCAATCAAAAATAAATTCCTTTTATTATACAAAAAATCCTTGTGTTCGAAGATAAATTGCCTGTTATATAAATCATCTATAATAAAAATATCATTTTGCAGGCAAATTTTTTCAAGCTCATTGATTCGCTGGGGAGAATAGTTAATACAAGTTGGTAATTGATTGTGGCTCTCTATGAATAAAAGGCTGGGTTTTTTGGGAAGATCGTCAACTTTTACTCCGCCCTCATCCATTTTGATATATCTAATTTTACTTCTATAGGCTTGAAAAAGATTAGAGTCGCTAGTTTTATTATATTCTTCCAAGAGAATGTATTTTTTATTAAACTCATTTAGCAAATAATCAACCAAGTCTTTTTTTGATGAAGATATGAGAATCCTATCCGGGTGAATATAATGACCGTAAAGTTTGGACAAGTATTTAGAAATTTCCTCGCGAAGTCTAGGCATACCAATTCCTGAAGATGAATAGTAGAGGGAGTCTAGTTTTAAATTGTATGTATTTTTAAGCCCCCTTAACAATAAAGAGTCAGTTAGTTTTCTGTAGGAGTCATTTTTATAAAAAATTTGCAACATGGGAACAATTGTGTCTGTTGATTGTGGAACATTATCCACATCTGACGCATATCTACCTTGATTACTTATAACAAAATAACCCTTGCCAGCAAATGATTTTACATAGCCTTGGATTCTCAATTTTTCATATGCAGACTCAACATAATATTTCTTAACATTAAAAAAAGAAGCCTGATACCTTATTGAAGGCAGCTTGTCACCAGGCAAGTAGTTTTTGTTTCTGATTTTTGATAAAAGAATATCATATATCTCTTGAGAAGTCTTATTCATATCCACCACCTAAATATATTTTATCATCGTAGGCTTATAAAATCAACTGTCCGAAAAAATAAGTGCCAACTGTCTGAGAAAAAATGCAAATACATGGTATAATAAAGGTGGATTCAAATAGGAAAAATTGTTGATTTTCACTTGGTAAGTGATAATATTATTAAAAAACAAAGGGGGAGTGTGGGATGCATAAAGAAAAGAAAAGTTTTTTAAATTATAATACACTGAGAGGCAGGCTTATATTTGCAATTGTATTTGGCTTGGCAATCATAATAGGCATAAAGATTATAGATACCGAAACCCTTCACAATATTAATTTAGATTTGCAAAATAAGGCTGTTGGAAAATATTTAGATGCAATGAGCATATTCGTATTTGTCTATGGAGTTATGTTTTCGCTTTATGGTGCTATGGGGATATATGATGCTATGACCTATATTACTTCTGAAAAAGCCTATGCACCCAAAGTATTGTTTTTTCTTATAGGAATACTTGGATTTTTACAAGGCTTAACTGGGACTGATATGATAGTTAGACTACTGCAGATGAATGGTATGTTAGTTCAAAGGCATGCAAATATATTTTCAGGCATATACTTATTTACACCAGCTATAAAGTGTCTGATATACTCACTTATAATGTATGTTATAAGGCTTTCCACAGATTATTTTAATAGAAAAAAATATGAGAAGTTGATGGAAGAAAATCAGGAAATGAGAGATAGAAAGAAACAACTAGAAGAATTTCTTTATAAATAAGATGTTATTTAAAACACAAAATAAAAATTAATAAAATAAAAAAAAGAGGAGGAAGATCTTGAATAAGGTTCTCAACACTAAGAAAATATTATTAATTTTATTTCTTGGATTTTTGCTTGGAGTGTTTTTTAGGGCACTCCAAGCTTATCCATCACTAAGTTTAGACTTGGTAGAGATAGATTTGACTAATAATTCAGAGATTTTACAGATTATGAAGTCTAATACGAATTTATTTTTTGAAAAATATGAAGAGAATTATTTTTCAAATTTTTTTAGGCTTTTCAATAAAAATCAAAAACATACTTATGAACTAGATCCAGTAAGTAATGGAAATGATTTTCTAAAGATAAGTTTAGGTGAATATTTACTTTATATTCCGGCGGAGGTTCATAATGAGAGGTAAAGATTTAGCGACTATTATTCTTTTGTTTATCATATCTTGTTTGTTAGGTTTTATAGTTACTCCTGAAAAGGGGATTAAGCTTTTAGAAAAAACTCAGACTGAGGTGAATTTAAATCCTAGTGAAATAAAAGAAGTGCAGGCTCATCTAATAAATTTAAAGAGATTCTTATACAACAGAGAAGAGGAATATAAATCTGAAGTATCTACAAAAATTTTAAGCGAAAATCTTGCAAAATCAAGTAATTGGGAAAAAATAAAAGACAATAAAAAAATTAATGATTTTGTTGCTGATGCCTGTTCTGTTGCTCTTAAATCTTTGAGAAATAAGGACAAAATAAAAGCTATGACCTTAATAAAGATAAAATACAATGGAGTTAATATATCATTTCCAATTGCATGTAGATAAATATACTTAAAAACAATATCAAACCCACAAAAAAAGACCAAGTCGCACTTGGTCTTTCTTTTTGTCTTAATTAAATAAGTCTGCCGGTGTGTCTGCTGGTAGGATATAGACTTCTACCTGCCTTCTACCGAATTGGAAGCATTCGCTGACTGTGTTCATAAATAGGTCGATCTTCATGCCCTTGATTGCTCCGCCTGTGTCTTCTGCAATCGCATATCCGTAGTCAGGAATGTCTGGGTTCAAGCTCTTTACATAAAGCTTGGTGCCTAGTGGTATAACCCTTGGGTCTACCGCTACTGTTCCTCTTCTTGCTCTGGTGCCTGAGGCTGTAATTCCATAGCCGCGATCTCCTGGGCGTTTACCAGTTGATAATGGGCCTGCCTCATAAGCGGTTGCATTCATCACATACTTGCGTGAAGCTCCGCGTGTTAGCACTTCTGCCTTACTTTCTTTTGACTTCATTGGTACTTCTATTATTTGAGGCACAGCCTCTTTGATAATTTCTTCTTTTAATACTACGCTGCCCCTTACAATACCGTTTACGATTTTGTTTTTCAGCGTAACTTTCTTTTCGCCAGGCACACCCTTTTGGATGGTAACCTCGGACTTTAAAATTGGATTTGTGCTTTCGCGTTTTAAGACCACAAATTCTTTTGGCATTGTTACTTCTTTGATTTCTTCACGAATTCTAAAGATATTTACAATGCTATCTGTAGGTACTTCGTCTAGGCCTGGGACTGTTAGGTCATCCTCTCCCAGCTCGATGTTTAGGTAGGCGAGCATTTCTCCAACGGTTCTGTTTGGAACTTTGACCCTGGAGCCCTTGCTATCGTCCTTTAAATAAATTTCAATCAGAGGTTCGAGCTCGTACACCTGATTGGCTTTAAATTCTTTTTGTTCTTTTATAATGAAGTCGGGGTAGTTTTGTTTTACAAACGCTTGGAGTTCTTCGTAAGATTCTACTTTGGTAAATACTTTGAATTTACCTTGCATTAGAACCACGTCTTTCTTTTCAGCGGCGTAAACGACGCTGGATGTTAAAATTAGAAAGAATAGAACTCTAAATATTTTTCGAAAATTCATAACTTCCTCCTTAGGTCTTTTATTTTATACTTTTTTTGCTCTTTTGTCAAGTTGGAGGCTGATTGAGGGCTCGCAAATGTGTTTACAATCACATCTAAACTTGATTTTATAAATTTTTTTTGCTATGATATATAAACTATAAGGAGGACTTATGAAAGAAAAAGTTTACATCAGCGGTCATAGGAATCCAGATACAGATTCAATCTGTGCGGCTCTTGCCTATGCCGATTTAAAAAATAAAATATCAGACTACCAGGCCGTGCCAATTCGCTTAGGGACTATCAATCGCGAGACCCAGTTTGTCTTGGATTATTTTGGCGTGGACCAACCCATTTTTATGGACACAATCAAAAGCGAGGTCAGAGATTTAAAACTCGACAGCCCCTTTATACTTAGCCCAGACACTTCCTGCGCCAAGGCTCTTGAATTTATGCAGGAGAAAAATGTCAATGTCTTTGCAGTGGACAGCGAAGAAAAACTCATGGGCATTGTCTCCCTGTCAAATATTACCAAGAATTATATGGACGTGTGGAACGACAAAGTCCTTAGGAATTCCAATACGCCTTTTGAAAATATCGTCCAAGTTTTATCGGGCGAAACGGTTTACATGCCAGAAAAAATCAGAGACTTAAATTCTATGAGAGTTTTTGCCATGAGCCTGCCCCACGCCCTCAAAATTATCGAGGAGGGGGACGTGGTTATCACAGGTAATAGGACTGACGTTCACGAACTCTGCGACAAAAAAATCTCTATCCTGATTATTTCTGGCGGCGGAGAAATTGACGACGAATTATTGGCAGCCGCCAAGGCAAATGGAGTTGCCCTTATCAAAACCCAGTTCAATACCTTTATGGGATCCAGACTTTTGCCTCAAGCCGTCCCAATCGAAGCTGTAATGGCCAAGGAAAACTTGGTGACCTTCGGCTTGGACGACTTTGTTGACGAAGTTACGGCCAAGATGAGCGAGACCCGTTTTAGGTCTTATCCAGTTTTGGATGCCAAGGGAAAGGTTGTGGCAAGCATTTCCCGTTATCATTTGATTTCAACTGAGAAAAAGAAATTGATCCTGGTGGATCACAACGAGCGCAACCAATCCATCCACGACATCCAAGACGCGACCATTATTGAAGTCATCGACCACCACAGGGTGGCAAATATAAATACAGAGGCGCCGATTTATTTTAGGAATATGCCAGTCGGATCAACCTGTACAATTATCGCCAGCATCTACGGGGAAAAGGGCATTAGCCCATCAAAAGAAATTGCAGGACTCCTTTGCTCAGGGATAATTTCCGACACCCTTTTATTTAAATCGCCAACGGCAACCAATATCGACAGGATCATGCTTGACCGCATGGCAAAGATTGCAGGAATCGATCCAGAGGACTACGCCAAGGCCATGTTTAAGGCCGGCACAAGTTTGGAAGGCAAGAGGCCGACCGATTTATTGAACGAAGACGTCAAAGAGTTTACCATCGAAGGCCACAAGATGCACATAGGCCAAGTCATGACCATGGACATGGACAGCCTGGAAAAAATAAAGGCCCAGTTACTGGTCGCCATGGAAGACCGTCGCAAGGCAGACGGCGATGATTTAAATATCTTTATACTGACAGATATCTTAAAGGAAAATTCTAAAATCCTAGTTGTGGGCGACCAAGGAGAAAAAATCGCCAAAGCCTTCGGCCAAGAATTAAAAGAAAACGAATTCGACGCACCCGGAGTTCTCTCCCGTAAAAAACAAGTCGTCCCAGTCGTCGGCAAGGCGCTTGCATAAAATAAAATAGAATTTCAAACCACGCTCAAATAGCAGCGTGGTTTTTTAATGCAAATACATATATAATAAGAAGAAAGAATTTATATTTACTCATGTGAATGTATAAAAATGTTATATAAGAGTTTAAGAGGGGTAGATAATAGCTAAGAACGATTTATTCCGTTAAAAGAAAAGCCAAGAAAATTAGAGGAGGAATTAGCTCAGCCATGAAAAAGAAAATTGCTCTTGTTTTACTAATCACAATACTATTAATATCCTGCGGAAAAAATTCAGGAGACCAGGCGGCACTGGATGAGTTTGAAGTCCTTGATATAAATATTAATGGACTCAGTGAATCTGAGGCAAGTCGAAAGGCCGGCGCATATATTTCTGAAAAATATCCCAGGGACGACTATGAATTTAAAGAAGAAAATAAAATTTCCAAGGTCATAGACATAGATGTCGACCCTATAAAATCCATTGCTGGATTTAGGATTACTGACCAGGAGATTATTATTCTGGACCAAGAGGCCAAGGATATAAAGATTTTAGATTTGCAGGGGCAAGTCTTGAAGACGATTGCGAGCGAGGACATGGGCTCTGCATATTTTAGCGACCCAAGTGCCTTTTACTTTGATGAGGAAGAAGGGCTTTATTATATTTTGGATAATGGGGAGATTTTTGATAAAAAGATTATAAGAGCTGATGAAAATTTTAATTTTGTAGACGAGATTAAATTGCAAATCTTCAAAGAGAAAGCAAGTGGAAGATCTTTTGACTCCATAGCCCACTACAAGGATAAGATTTACATATCAACACATTCTGCTAGTGAAAGCGTGATGGCCATTATATCCATAGATAAGGATGGCAAGGAAAAGATGTACGATCAAAGATTTGGTGGTTTTTTAAAAGTGGCTGATGGAAAATTATATGCAGTCCAGACCTTGAAGGGTTTTAAGTATGGAAAGAAAATAAAATCTGCTTACAAAAATTCTCGTGAATATGAGACCTATGGCCGGTGCGGGGATGCTATTTATCTGGTGGAAGAAGA
The DNA here is from genome assembly GCF_900215725.1 of Ezakiella peruensis. Taxonomy (GTDB): domain Bacteria; phylum Bacillota; class Clostridia; order Tissierellales; family Peptoniphilaceae; genus Ezakiella; species Ezakiella peruensis. The sequence continues at coordinate 90,254 of NZ_LT962469.1, forward strand.
TAAAATGCAAAAATTATACGACCTGCCAAGTCATTCATCCTTTACGGACCTAGTTAAAAAAGGAGATTCTTATTATCTATCAAGCGGGAGTACTTCTTATCTGCACGAGTTTAAAAGCTCAACAGAAGGCTTAGAATATATTAGAAGTCTTACAGATTTTTTGGGCATTCCCAAAAAGAATATTGACAAGCGATTTTTAATGCAAGACTATGAGGGAGGTCTTGCCTTGTGTGACTCTGAAATGAAGAAGATTTATATAATAGATTTAGCTGAGTGATAGGTAGGTAATGATGAAAAAGAAAATTGCAATTGTTTTACTAATCACAATATTATTAATATCCTGCGGGAAAAACCCTGGAGACCAGGCGGCGCTGAATGAATTTGAAGTGCTAGACGTAGATGAAAACTTGTCACTTGAAGAAAGTTTAAAAGTTGCTAGCAGGCTTGTTGATGAAAAATATCCCCTCAATGAACCTGATTTTAAAATATCTGATTATATAACAGATGAAATAGACTTAAAAAAATCTGGCCTTAAATCTATTGCTGGAATTATAACAAGCGATGATTATATTGTTGTACTTGATAAAGAAGATAATAATATTAAAATACTAAACTGGAATGGTGAACTCTTGAGAACTGTTGGCAAACTAGGCTCGGGAAACATGGAGTTTAAAGCACCTACTGATTTTTATTATGAGGACGGTAAATATTATATACTTGACTATGAAAACAACAGAGTTGTCATTACTGATGAAGATTTTAATTTAATAAAAAATCTAGACATAGGATTATTAAAAGAAATATCTAAGCTAAATGCTTTTGATTCTATTGTAAAATATGATGATGCACTATACTTAGCTCAAACAAAAGGCAGAGAAAAAACTATGGCTATAATAAGCGTAGATATGGATGGCAATGAAAAGTTATATGACCAGAAGTTCGGCGGATTCTTGAAGGTGGTCGATGATAAACTTTATGCAGTTCAGAATCACAAAGGATTTAAGTATGGAAAAGAAGTTAATTCAAGCATAGGTACTCATGATAATGAATACTGGTCTCAATGTGGGGATGCAATATATTTAGTTGCTGATGATAAAATGACCAAACTTTATGATTTGCCTACAAGATCAACATTTTCTGATTTGTTAAAGATTGGTGACTCATACTATATGGCCAGCACCAGCTATGGTTTTGTAAATGAATTTGCAATAGAAAAGGGGAAAATAGAATATAAGAGGACAATAACAAGGCAGATATTAAGCGAATCAGATAGAACTATTGTAAAAAGGTTTAGAATGCAGGAACACGATGGAAAAATTATTTTATCAGATAATCAAGAAATTAAGATTTATATAATAGATTTAACTGAATGATAGGGAGGTAATTATGAAAAAGAAAATTGCAATTGCTTTACTAATCACAATACTATTAATATCCTGCGGGAAAAACTCTGGAGACCAGGCGGCGTTGGATGAATTTGAAGTTTTAGATATCAATGTGGATGGACTGTCTGATGATGAGGCTTATAATCTTGCATATAGAATAACTGATGAGAAATATCCAGTAGGGGACTATGAATTTAATATAGAGGACAAGATAAAGAAAACTATTGACTTAAGCAAGTCAAATTTGAAACTGATTGCAGATTTTATGGCAAGACCTGATGAGATTATTATTTTAGATCAAGAAGATAATAACATTAAAGTGATTGATTGGGATGGGAATTTAATCAAAACAATTGGCAAACTGGGTTCTGGAGAAGTTGAGTTTAAGAAGCCAGCTGCATTTTATTATGATGAAGATAGTGGATACTACTATATTGTGGATGATGGCAATGGAAGAGTAGTTGTTTTAGACACGGATTTTAATTTTGTGAAAAATATAGATGTAAAGTTTTTAAAAGAAAAGTCATCGTTAAATGCTTGTAGTTCTATAGTTTTATATAAAGGCTCCTTATATTTATCTACGGCTTTTGCTCGGGAAGAATATATGACAATTTTAAAAATAGATCCAGATGGCAATGAAAAATTGTATGGTCAAAGATTTGGTGGCTTTTTAAAAGTTATTGATAACAAGCTATATGCGGTTCAAAATCACAAGGGATTTAAATTTGGAGATAAGGACAGGCAGACTGGTAAGTACGATTATTCTATTTGGCCATCCTGTGGAGATGCCTTATATCTTGTCGAAGAAGATGAGTTAAAAAAACTGTATGATTTCCCAACTCTGTCTAATTTTACAGACATGTTAAAGATAGGAGACTCATATTATTTGCCGAGTGGCAGTTTTGGAATCTTGCACGAGTTTAAAGTTGTTGGCAATGAAATGCAATACCAAAAGAGCCTAACCCATCAGATGCTCGATGACTTTAAAAGTGGTGTATTTGTAGCAAGAAGATTTAAAATGCAGGAAATGGAAGGAAATATATTGTTGATGGATGCCGAGACAGATAAGATTTATATAATAGATTTAAGTAGGTAAGACAATGAGAGATAAAATTTTTTTGATAAGTTTGTTAATAATCATACTTTGTTTTTCAGCTTGCAAGGGCAGGCCTGCGAATTCCTATACCAACTACGATTTGGTCTATGGGGATGAGTTTGCAGGTTTCGACATTTATGATGTGGATGGGAATTTGGCAGAATTACCTGAAAAGAGCCTTGCTGGGTTTTATGTGTCAAAGGGTTGCGGCTCTTGTGCCAGTGCCATTAGAAATATTGACCGATTTTCTAAGATATTTAAATCAGATGATTTGGATTATATTGTACTTTGGGAAGACGAGATTCCAAAAAATTTAATAAAAAAATATAATATTGAAGAGAATAGAAATTACAGTTTGGATGGCAAATCAAAATTATTTGGCATTACTCCCTCATATTTTATTTTGAAAGATGGTAAGGTTGATTTTCAAACGGAAGATATGGATATGTTTTTAAGGAAAATTTCTTCTGGAGATTATGAATCTAAGGATAGACTGATTAAAAGGGTTAACAAGCTTATTGCTAATGAGTATGGAGCTAATGACAGTCCTAAGTTACTTTACTTTGCTATGGAGGGTTGCAATGATTGCAAAAAGGCAAATGAAGTTTTAGATGACAAGGATATTTTGGATAAATATGATATAATAAAGATGTATAGACCGTCAGATCCTGATGATGGTAGGTTGCTTGACAAAGGTGGATTTTTAGCCGGTCTTTATGATGTTGACTGGTATCCAACATTTGTAAAAATTTATGAAGATGATTTTGAGATAATTAGGGAAGTTCCTATAGACCAGTTAAAGGATATGCTTTTAAAATAAGTACAATTTTAAAAGAGGTTATTATGGAAAAGTTTAAATTTAGGATGGATAATTTGATAAAGAACATGGTTTACAATCGCAAGCTGACCATAGTGGTCCTTTTGACGGTTGTTATTTCCATGTTTTTTCCCTTTATGACCATTTCTAATTTGATGTACCAAGCCAGAGAGGACACCATGAAGGGCCTCTATCGTGAGGGTGATCTCAAGTTAAGTTATGTGGGCGAGTGCGTAGAGCCGGACGATTTTCGCGGAACTTTGGACAAGCTTTTTGACAGCCATGTGGATTATTTTTTTATAAGTCCAGTTTCTCCAGTTTCGGTTGCTGGACAAACTTTTGTCCATACGATCGCCGGCATTGATGAGGGCATGGTTGAAAAGCCCATGCTGATTTTGGAGGGGAGGAATTTGACTGCAGAGGAAATAAAAAATGGGGCTGATGTGTGTTTGATTAGACCTACTGCAAAAGAACTCTCCAATGTAAAGATCGGCGAATATGTTTCCTACAAGGGGAAAAAGCTGGAGGTCGTTGGCAAGTATTCCAGCAGGGATGTCTTTGCATATGTCGCTATGCCAGCCAAGACTCTGGCAAAGATATCCAAGGGCAGCAGCCTTCAATATTATTTGCTCTTTACTGGTGTGGATGAAGATCCAGACCAAATTGTAAGTACCATCAGAAAAAATATTGATGGAATTACTGCGGATAGGATAACGACTGCTGACTATAAAGAACTGGTCAAGCGGGAAGAGGAAGGGAAGTGGATGAATTTTAAATACAACATCCTAAGTGGGCTTTTGATTTCCTTTGTTTCCTTGGTGACCATAATTGCAATTTACATTGGCAGGCTCTTGCAAAACAAAAGAAATATTGGTATTAAACTTAGCCAGGGGTCAAGCAGGAGGGATATTTTGATAGATTCGATTTTGGAAGTCCTGATTTTTTCTCTCTTTGCCATTTTGGTAAATTCTCTTATATTTGCCTTTGGCACATCGTTTTTATCATCCTTTGTTCTCTTATACAAAGAGCCTTTGTTTTATTTGGTCTCCAGCTTGGTAGTTATTTTGCTTTCGGTTTTGCTGGGTCTAATTGGCGGGCTTTACGTCACCAGGTCTAGCGTTAGCGATATGGTAGGTGCATGATGAAGTATTCATTTCAAAGAGTTAATAGCAGATTTATGGCCAAGGCCTATATGTATTTTGCCTTGTCATTTTTGATTACCATTGGGACGGGGATTTTATTTATTTCCCTATCAAATTTGACCAGTGAGAATAGACTTTACAATAAGACTTATAAGGAACTTCAGGCGACAACGACTGTAATTGAGCCGCAAGCAATGGGACTCTCTGCCATTACTTATGATGATTATCTTTACTTAAATGAAAAGTACAAAGACCAGATAGATATTTTTTATAGTGGGAACACGAAATTAAGTTTTATGTTAAACCAAGATTTTGTAAGCATAGATTTAATTTTTATTACCGATGATGAGATTAAGGAGCTCTGCGATTTGTCCTTTGACGGCGGGGCAATTATAGGCAGGTCGGCCTTGGAGTCTTTAAATAAAATTAAAAATAAAAAGCCTATTGAAGCTGGCCAGACTCCAAAAAATGGAGAGTACATTCCCTTTGATAATAAGGCAAGCTTTGATGGGGATAAATTAAAAATAGGGGGAGAGGATTTTTCTTTCAAGGTTATCGAAAGCAAGTATGAAACTCGTGTTATGGTTTACAACACCGACACGCTCTGGGACGGGACCAGTAGCGGAGTCAGGCTGGGCTACACCATATTTTTGCCCATAGAAAAACTCCAGGCTTTTAAAAATGAATTTAATTGGGAACAATTTATGACGCGGATTGCAATTAAAGAGGAAAATCCAGATTCAAATAAGCTTTGGGAAATTTTGGATTATCTGGGGGGAGCCCATCCCGAGTATTCTTATAGGCTAAACGACCAACTGGCCAGGGCCAAGGACAGGCTGGGCCAGATGACTTGGAATGCATCCAAGTACAGGATTTTATCCCTGCTTTTAATCGCCCTTGTATCGATTGCAAGCTCAGGATTATTTTATATAATTTTTTATAGGAGAAAGAGGGACATTGCGGTTTCCATTGCCCTGGGGTCGACCTTTAAGGGGCAAGCTATGGAGCTCCTTTTGGAAATTACCTATGTGGTTGCCTTTGGTCTCTTGCTTGGCATTAGCGGCGGGTCAATGATGGCTGATATTTTGAAAATTGAATTTAAATTTGAACCCCAAGCATTTTTAATTACAGTCTTGGTCGCTATCGGAATAATTTTGGTAAGCGCCTATTTGAGCTTGAGGTCCCTAAAAGACTTGTCGCCAGTTGAAATTTTGCAAAATGAATAGGCTGATAAGAGCCTTTATTGAAAAGCCATTAACAAAGTGCTATAATTAGGGCTATGAAAGGGGGACTGACCATGGGTATGAACGGAATGGGCGGTTTGCAAACCATCCAAAAGATTCTTCTCTATACGCAAATTGTCGATAGCTATGTTAAATTAGCTCTGAACATTTGCCTAGTCATCGGCGTTATTGTCTTGATCAAATATATTAGGCAAAGAGCCTGCATCGAAAAATCTCAACACGATTGCGGTGTTAAAGCAAATGAAGCACAAAAAATTGTCCAAGACATGAGACCAAAGAGCGTTGAAGAAGAAATGGAAAATATGGATATATAGATTAGAACCAGGCTGAGCCTGGTTTTTTCTTGTTGACAAATAAATATTATACATATATAATATATGTAAATAAAACATCTTTTTTATATACGGGTAATGAGAACTTGTGTTCTCCGATTACTTACATTGGTGCGGTAGGAAACAATGAAAATAGTCTATAAATATTTTTTGGATGCCATAAAAAATTTTAAAAAGCATTTTGTAATTACATTTTTAATATCTTTTTTATCTGCAATTTTGACCATTTCAATACCAATTGGGTTAAAGTTTTTTTTAAGTAAAGATTTAAATACTAAGGATATAATATTGTATATTTTTATTTTTCTTGCCTTGATTATAGCTTCAATTTATGTAAGTATAATAAAGATAAAAACTATGGATAACTACGGGGGAGATTATTTTAAATATATACTTAAAAGAATCCAATTAACCTTGTATGATACAGATTTTAAGAATATTGACAGATTAAATAAAAAAGGATTGGGTCATACCCTTTATTCAGATGCTATGAATGTTATGAGCACTGTAGGTGTTATGATTCCATCTATAATAAGCTCACTAGTTATTACGCTATCTTTGCTGATACTTGCTTTTTATTTTAATAAAGTATTAGCCATATTTTGTGCCGTGTCCATTCTTATAGGGGTATTTATATCTTATTTTGCTAGGGAAAAAATGTACAGCACCTCAAAACAGACAAATATCAAACTAAAAAGAATTCATGATTATATAATAGAAATGATAGAAATGTTGATGGATACTAGGCATAACAAAGCTGAGGATTATTATCTTGATAAAACTGATATAATTATATCTGATTTTATTGAAACTGCAAAAGATGAAGATATTACAAGGCAGCTTTATAATGAAATTGTTATCAATTATAATATTATAATACAAGTAGTGATTTCCATTTTATTATCCTTGCCATTTATTAATAATTCTGTCTCTAATGCTATGTTTTTTATACTTATTTTTAATTTGCTAATAAATCAGGGGGCTAGTATCGAAGCATATGTAGGGAAAATTATCTCCTCAGCTATTAGTTTTAAAAATATAGATCATATACTTAGCCTAGAAACTCCAGTTGAAAAGATTAATATAAATGAAATAGACTCAATATCTATCGAGAACCTATCATTTTCATACTTAGATGAGAAAATAATAGATGGACTTAAAGCAGAATTTAAAAAAGGGCAAACCGTTTTAATTCAAGGATCTAATGGTAGTGGGAAAAGTACTCTTTTTAAGATACTGTTAAAATATTATTCTTACCATGGATCGATAAAGTTTAATAATACTGAATTAAAAAATATAACTAAAGAAACTTTGTATAATAAAGCTTTATATATAAATCAAAAAGAGATAATTTTACCCGAAAACATTTATAAATATATTGATGAAATTTCTGATTTCCCTGTTAATAAAGAAGATTTAGAAGTCTTTTTAAAAGAAATAGATTTTGATTATATAAGCGATGAGATAATAGATTATAAAAAATTATCTGGTGGTGAAATCAAGAAAGTATTGATGGCTAAATTATATTTTGCAAGTAAGGGAAAAGATTTAATTTTAATCGATGAAATAGAGGCTGGTTTAGATGAGAAATGTTTAAATAAATTGTCGGAGATTATAAATGAGCTTGCTAAAGAAAAAGATAAGATTATTTTAATAATAACACATGAAAATAATTTAAAAATTGATTACACACATAAATATATTATGGATAAAAATGAATTAATTAGAGTTTAGATAAGTTTGGATTGCCCCCTTAAATCAAAGGGGGTATTTTAGTGACCAAAATTGTTTGACAAAGTATACATAAAAAATTTATAATAGGTCCTGGAGGTAAGATAATGAAAAAATCATATATATTAATCCTTGCTTTGCTTTTTATTCTAGGCTTATCTGCCTGCAATAAGTCAGGCGTGGACAAAAGCAAGGAGACGGACAAGGTTGAACAGACGGACAAGAGTGAACAGGCGGACAAGAGTGAAAGCACGGACACTAGTGAAAGCCCAGACGCTAGTGAAAGCACGGATACTAATGAAAGCACAGACACTAGTGAAAACACAGACACTAGTGAAAGCAAAGATGCTAATGAGAACACATTTAAATTTTCTGCCCTGGGAAACGAAGTTTCTCAAGAGAAGACAGGCGAACTTTTAAAGGCAGCTGGCATTAGCCAGGAGAAAATTGACGAATTTCTCGGCCAAGTTAAAAAATACAATGACTTTTATGACAACAAGTCAGGGGACTTTGTGGACTACAAGGAACTCGATTATATGGATATGATTGGCAAGGCTCAGGCGGATTCAACCAAGACTCCAATCGGCCTTGGCAACAACTGCCGGATTACGACCTTTGGATTACTCCGTGACTCTATAAATATCGGCGAAAAAGTCGAGGATAAGACTTCGGTCCTGGCATTTGACAAGTCGTCACTCGCCGAATCAAAACTCTTTTCTGCTGAAGATATGAAAAAGTTCGAGTCCTTTTATGCGCCAATTGCCGCAGCTGACTCCACTGATGCTGACAAACAAGTCGAGGCCATCAAAAAAGCCCTGGCAGACCGCAAGATCGAATTTAAAAATGACAAGGCCAAGATGATTAGCGTCTATTTAAATTCCAAGGATGAAATCGACGGCAATATTTTATTTGTCGGCCACACAGGCGTCATGGTCGAAGATGGCGGCAAGTTTTATTTTATAGAAAAACTCTCCTTTGAAGAACCCTACCAGGTTTTGGCCTTTGAAAGTAAAGAGCAAATGGTCGACCATCTTTTGAAAAAATACGATTTTCCGCTGGGAGAAAACACCGCTGGAGCGGTGGTATTTGAGAATAATGAACGTATAAAATAAAAAATAAATAGAAGATAAAAAATATCCTCGCCCACGCGGCATCGAGCCTGCGTGTGCGAGATGTCTGGAATAAACCAGACGCTACATGGCTACATGAATATCCGTTGGATAAATTCATTCATATTTTACATCGCTCTGCGTTGTAGGGGCGACTTGCAGCCCTGCCCAAGAGAGCGAGTGATAACGATGCTCGATTGGTATGTAGTGACTCACGCAACCTCTTGTTCACGAAGAAAAAATCTAGCGAAGCGTGTAGGGTCCACTTTATGTGGACCGAATTTTTTCTGAGTGAGTACAAGAGTCTGAGGAAAATGTGGCCCGAAAAATGCCAATCGCATCTTGTATGCGTGAGGCATTTTTTATTTATGCAAATTGCACCCATAAACTTGACTCGCACACTTTAATGGGGTATAATAATCTTGTAAGAAATGGTTTTTATAACACTAGGAGGGCTGTAATGATAATTGGTTAAGGAGGCTTAGGCTTCCCATAATTTAAAACTTAATATTATCACAAAGGAAGGTGTTATAAATGAAAGCGATAAAAAATTTTTTTCGTTCGATTAAACTCATCTACCAAAGCAAGCCGTCGGTTTTTATTCCGCTAACGGTTCTTTTGCTTGCCATGAGTTTTGTACCAATTTTGCAGCAAAATGCCTTGCAAATTTTTATAGACCAAGCAGGATCTATTGGCTCTGTAAGGGAAGGGCTGATTATTTTGGCTCCCTTCTTTATAGCTCTTTTGATTGACCTGGTAAGCGGTCCTATCCTTATGTTTTTACAGGGGGATTTGACCGATCAACTTATCAGGAAAGTCAACTCTGACCTGCAAAACAAGATTAACAAGATCAACCACTTGGAGATTTTGGAAGATCCGTCTTATTATGACAAGATTGAACTGATCGAGGGGGAAATTGCCTGGAGGCCGATAAATCTTTTGGTCTACAGCCTTTCAGTTTTTAGGATGGCTTTGACTCTTATTATTATGATGGTCCAGCTGGCGACTTTTAGGGTGTGGATTCCAATTCTCATGCTCTTATCACTCATTCCTCAAAGCATTTTACTTTACAAATTGCAGGTTGAGGCCTACGAGAACACGGTCACTAGGAGTCCACTGGCAAAGGTCCTTAGGTATTTTTCGGATGTGCTTTTAAAGAGGGACTACGCCAAGGAGAGGATTTCCTTTGCCTTTGGCAAGAAGATTCAAAATGATTATGAAAAGACTTTTGAGAGCATCTATGAAATTACCAAGAGGGATCGGCGGAAAAAAGGTCTGGCCTCTGTCATAATGTCCATTCTTGGGACGGGGCTTATTGCCTTTACCATAGGATTTTTTGTGTCACGAGTTATTGCAGGCGAGTTTACCCTCGGCAGCCTGGCACTTTTTATTTCCTATACGGTCTACACCGGCGCTTCGTCTATTACCCTGGTCCAAGAGGGGGCTCTTTTGATTGAAACTGAGCTCTTTATGGAAAATTATTTTGAATTTTTGGACACAGATGTAAATATGGAATCTGGCGACAAGGATATTCAAGAAATTAATTCCATTGAATTTAAAAATGTTTCCTACCAGTACGCAGGCAGGGACGATTATGCACTTAAAAATGTCAGCTTCAAGGTCCAAGCACCCAATAAAATCGCTCTGGTTGGCATAAACGGGTCTGGCAAGACGACTTTGATTAAGCTCATCTTGAGACTCTATGATCCAAGTGAGGGAGAAATTTTTATAAACGGCGAAAATATAAAGGCCTATGATTTAAAGGCCCTCAGGAAATGCTTTGGCATCCTCTACCAAGACTTCAATAAATTTGAAATTTCCGCCTTGGAAAATATAATTATTTCCGACACGGAAGAAGAGTTAAAGAATGGACGACTACAAGACGCCCTCAAAAACAGCGGGGCTAATGATGTGGTCTACAGCCTAAAAAATGGCCTGGATACAAATTTGGGCAAGCTCTACGAAGACGGGACAGATTTGTCCGGCGGCCAATGGCAAAAGATTGCCTGTGCCCGTGCCTTTTACAAGGAATCCTCGTGCAAGATCTTTGACGAACCATCGTCAGCCCTGGACCCAATCAGCGAACGCGATTTTTGGGACAGGTTAATGGCATGGAGTGAAAAAGATTTGGCCATCTTTACAAGCCACAGACTCCAAGGCATCAAAAACGCAGGATATTTCTTGGTTTTGAAAAATGGAGATTTGGTTGAAGAGGGGACTTTTGATGAGGTCTTAAACAGGAGAGGAGAGTTTTATAGTCTATACAATGCACAGAAATAGAAATATAGAGAAGCAGACGTTCAAGAATACGTCTGCTTTTTTGGTTTTACGACGAATTTTCATGCCCACAAGGGGCAATCGCATTCGCCTAATGTCCACAATTCTCCTCAGATTGTTGCAACCAATCAAACGTCGCCCTAGGCTCGTTTTCTTGGGCAACAAGTTGCGTGAGTCGCTGCATACCAATCGGTCAATTTCTTGGCGACCATAAAGGATCGCCTCTACAGGAAATTTCGAGGCTCGCCTCTTGGGCGTGGCTGCAATTGGACGCTACCTACGTGCTTATAAGCATTTATATTTTTATTTTTTATGTGCATTATACATATTTTTCGTAGGATATATTCGGGCAATTTTTTGGGCTACATAAAGTAGCCCCTACAAGCGTTCTTATGCGTGTCCGTAGGATAAAATCATTTATTCAAATATCGCTTTGCGGTTTTATAATTAAAAATATCTCATACACCTTCGGTGTAATCGATATTTTTCGGTCCACATAAAGATGGACCCTACATACGTTCTTATGAATTTTAAAATTTTTATTTTCTATGTGCAAAATATATTTTTTTAAGATATATTCGGTCGTGATGTTTTGATTTAAAAATGGCATTCGGTTTATATTTCGCTCTGCGTTGTAGGGTCAACTTTATGTGGACCGCCACAACCACGATCCCCCTTGTGGGGTGAGGGGGGGTGTGGAATTATATACGCTAAATTTTATTAGGGCAATTTTTTTGATATGAAAATATCCGCATGAAAATTTCTTTTCTCTTCCTATTATATAGGGGCATATATTTCTTTTTAAAAATCATTTCAATTTTGCAAATGGTTTTTACGACGAATGTCTGGAATAAACCAGACGCTACATGGCTACAATGATATCTATAGGCATGAAAAATATTTTCCCTCGCCCACATATCCAAACGAAATTTAACTGCATACACTTATTATTTTTATCCCGCCTTTTAACTTTGATGGCTTTTATAAATTTTTTTTACAAAAATACTTGATAGATTTATTCATTTTTGTTATACTAGTTAAGTGCCTGGAGTCGAGGCGTAGAAGCGAGAAGTTGCTTGCGGATGCAAGGTAATTTTCGTGGAGAAGTTGGACTAGATTCCAACGAAACCAACAGCGTCTGACCGGTTTTTCTTTTGAAGCGGAATAAGAAACACACGGTTGCGTTGTAGGTGACGTCGTATGTAGGGCAAATCATACGAAGGAGGGTATTATGAGCACAAATAACAAAATCAGAATCCGTCTTAAAGCATATGATCACGAGGTTCTTGATAATTCAGCAAAGAAGATCGTTGAAACTGCTAAGAGAACAGGCGTTGAAGTGTCTGGACCGGTTCCACTGCCAACACGCAAGGAAGTTGTTACTATCCTACGTTCTGTTCACGTTAACAAGGATTCAAGAGAACAATTTGAGCAAAGAACTCATAAGAGGTTGATTGATATTATCAATCCTACACAAGCTACTGTGGACGCTCTTATGAAGATGAATCTACCAGCAGGCGTAGATATCGAAATCAAGCTATAAGACATTTATATGATTGAAGGTCAATCCGCTATAAAATATGGAGGTGCTTAATGAAAGGCATTATGGGTAAAAAACTCGGCATGACACAAGTATTCGGACCAACAGGCGAACTTGTGGCCGTAACTGTTGTTGAAGCAACACCAAACGTTGTTGTTCAAAAGAAGACAGTTGAAAAGGAAGGATACAATTCAGTTCAACTTGGATTTGATCCTATTAGAGAAAAATTGGCTAACAAACCAGCTCAAGGTCATTTTAAAAAGGCTGGCGTTAAACCAATGCGTTATTTAAAAGAATTAAGAGATTCTTCTCTCCAAGATTTAGAACTTGGAAGCGAAGTAAAGGTTGATATTTTTGAAGAAGGTAATTTTGTAGACGTTATTGGTACTTCTAAAGGTAAGGGAACTCTTGGTGTTGTTCAAAGACACGGTTTCCAAAGAGGTCGTATGAGTCACGGTTCAAAATTCCACAGAAGACCAGGCGGTCTATCAGCTGCTACTTATCCAGGACGTGTTTTTAAAGGTCACAGAATGATGGGTAAGACTGGTCACGAACAAGTAACTGTACAAAATCTTGAACTTATTAGAGTGGATGCAGACAAGAATTTACTTTTAATTAAAGGTGCTATTCCTGGTCCAAAGAACTCTATGGTTCTTGTAAAGAGTGCACATAAGAAATAAAGGAGGACGAGATGCCTAAGATTAAAGTTTTAAATATGAAGGGTGAAGAAATTAAAGAAATCGATCTTCCGGAAGAACTTTTTGCTGCAACGATTAGCGAAGCCTCTGTTCACCAAGCTGTTGTTAATCAATTAGCAAATAAACGTCAAGGTACACAAAGCGCAAAAACTCGTGCAGAGGTTAGAGGCGGCGGAAGAAAGCCATGGAGACAAAAGGGTACTGGTCGTGCTAGACAAGGTTCTATCAGATCACCTCAATGGAAGGGTGGCGGTGTTGTATTTGCACCAAAGCCAAGAGATTACTCCTACAAGCTTCCTAGATCAACTAGACAAGCTGCTTTAAGATCAGTTTTGACAAGCAAGTTTGAAGAAGGCAAGTTGGTAGTTGTTGATAATATTACTTTTGACGCTCCAAAGACCAAGGATATGGTTAGCTTCATTTCAAATGTTGGTGCAGTTAAGCCACTTATTGTAACTGAAAAGGTTGACAAGAATGTTTACATTTCAGCTAGAAATTTACAAAAGACAGCAGTAACTTTCGCAGATCTTATCAATGTATATGACATCTTAAAGCACGATACACTTGTTGTAAGTGAAGCTGCTTTAGCAAGGATTGAGGAGGTATTTATATAATGAATGCTTACGATATAATTATCCGTCCTATCGTCACAGAAAAATCTATGGATGATATGGATGAAAGAAAATACACTTTTAAGGTTAAGAAAAATTCAAACAAGACCGAAGTTAAAAAGGCTGTTGAAGAAATTTTCGACGTTGAAGTTGAAAAGGTTAACATTGTTAAGATGCCTGGCAAAAAGAAACGTCAAGGTATGATCGAAGGTAGAACATCTGACTGGAAGAAAGCTATTGTTAAGCTTAAAGAAGGTTCAAAGCAAATTGAGTTCTTCGAAGGTCTAGAATAGGAGGCTAAAGATGGCGATTAAAGGATTTAAGCCAGTAACCCCTGGTAGACGTCACATGACGGTTTCAACTTTTGAGGAAATTACAAAGACAAGTCCTGAAAAGAGCTTGCTTGTAAGTCTTCCAAAAAATGCTGGAAGAAACTCAAGAGGTATGATTACTATGCGTCACAGAGGTGGCGGGGCTAAAAAGAAATATAGAATCATCGATTTCAAGAGAGATAAAGACGGTATCGAAGGCGTAGTAAACGCTATCGAATACGATCCAAATAGAAGTGCAAACATTGCTCTTATTTTCTATCGTGATGGTGAAAAGAGATACATTCTTCATCCAGATGGATTAAAGGTTGGCGATGTTATCGTTTCAGGTGAAGGTGCTGATATCAAGGTTGGTAATGCTCTTAAATTAAAGGACATTCCAGTTGGTACAGTTGTTCACAACGTTGAGTTAAAACCTGGCAAGGGCGGACAACTTGCTCGTTCAGCAGGTATCTCAGCTCAGCTTATGGGTAAGGAAGGCAAATACGCTATCCTCAGATTACCTTCAGGCGAAATGAGAATGGTTTTACTTGAATGTAAGGCTACAATTGGTGAAGTTGGCAACTCAATTCACGAACTTATCACTATTGGTAAGGCTGGTAGAAGCCGTTACTTGGGTAGACGTCCACACGTAAGAGGTTCAGCTATGAACCCTGTTGACCACCCTCACGGTGGTGGTGAAGGTAGAGCACCAGTTGGTCGTCCATCACCAATGACTCCATGGGGCAAGAAGAGCCGCGGAGTTAAGACACGTAAGAAGAATAACAAGTCTAATGAATTAATTATTAGAAGAAGAACCAAGTAAGGAGGAATAATTTGAGTAGATCAATTAAAAAAGGGCCTTTCGTAGATGATCATCTGATGAAAAAGATTGAAGCATTAAACGAAGCTAATGAGAAAAAAGTTATTAAAACATGGTCTAGAAGATCAACTATATTCCCTGAATTTGTAGGCCACACAATTGCTGTTCATGATGGCAGAAAACACGTTCCTGTATATATTACAGAAGATATGGTTGGCCACAAACTTGGCGAATTTGTTTTGACAAGAACCTTTAAGGGTCATGGCGGAAAAGACGCTAAAGCGGTAAGTAAGTAGGTAGGGGGAAGTTATGGAAACAAGAGCAATTGCAAAATATGTTAGAATTGCCCCAAGAAAAGTTCACTTTATTTGTGACGAAATCAGAGGCAAGCAAGTTGATGACGCGTTAGCTTTCCTAATGTTTACACCTAAAAAGGGTGCACGCATTCTATCGGATGTTTTAAAATCCGCAGTGGCTAATGCTGAACATAACAACAATGCTGATAGATCGAAATTATATGTCAAAGACGCTTATGCAAACGACGGTCCAAGAATGAAGAGATATCGTCCAAAGGCTAAGGGTATGGCATATCCAATTTTAAAACGTACTAGTCACATCGGCGTAGTAGTCGAAGAAAGATAAGGAGAGTGTTATGGGTCAAAAAGTAAATCCACATGGCTTAAGAGTTGGCGTTATTAAAGACTGGGATTCCACATGGTTTGCGAATAAAAAAGACTTTTCTGATCTTTTGGTAGAAGACTACAATATCAGAAATTTCATTAAAAAAGAGCTATATCAAGCTGGAATTTCAAAGGTTAACATCGAACGCGCAGCCGGTAAGGTTAAAGTTTCAATCTACACACAAAAGCCAGGTGTAGTTATCGGTAGAGGCGGCGAAGGTGTTGAAGCCCTACGCGCTAAATTAAGCAAGATGACAGGTAAGGACGTTGTAGTAAACGTTGAAGAAATAAAAAATCCTGATGTTGATGCACAACTTGTTGCAGAAAACATTGCAGGTGCGCTAGAAAGACGTATCGCATTCCGTCGTGCTATGAAATCAGCAATTCAAAGATCAATGAGAGCGGGTGCACTTGGTATTAAAACCCAAGTTTCAGGTCGTCTAGGAGGAGCAGATATCGCAAGAGCTGAAGGTTATAGTGAGGGTACAATTCCTCTACAAACTTTAAGAGCTGATATCGATTATGGTTTTGCAGAAGCAAACACAACTTATGGTAAGATTGGTGTTAAGGTTTGGATCTACAAAGGTGAAGTTCTAAACGGTGTTTTACCAGAAATCGAACCTCCACGCGATGATAGAAAGAGAAGAAGAAGAAAAAGATTTGTCAAGGGACAAGCCGGACAATCTAAGTAAGTAGGAGGAAATAATTATGTTGATGCCTAAAAGAGTAAAAAGAAGAAGAGTCCACCGTGGCAGAATGAAAGGTAGTGCTCAAAGAGGTAACACCATCACTTATGGTGAATATGCCCTCCAAGCATTAGAGCCAGCATGGATTACCTCCAATCAAATAGAAGCCGCACGTCGTGCTATGACAAGATCAGTTAAACGTGGCGGTAGTATCTGGATTAAGATTTTCCCAGACAAACCTGTATCACAAAAACCTGCTGAAACTCGTATGGGTTCAGGTAAAGGTGCTCCAGAGTACTGGGTAGCTGTAGTTAAACCAGGTAGAGTTATGTTTGAAATGGGTGGAGTAAGTGAAGAAGACGCAAGAGAAGCTATGAGACTTGCTGCTCACAAGCTACCAATTAAGACAAGATTTATCAGTAGAGATAATTTTGAACCAAAGGCAGGTGTTGGTAATGAAAATTAAAGAAATACGCCAACTATCAGATGCAGAACTTGTAGCAAGACAAAAAGATCTTAAAGCAGAGCTTTTCAATCTTCGCTTCCAAGCAGCCACTGGTAGTTTAGATAATCCTTTAAGAATAAGAACAGTTAGAAGAGAAATTGCAAAGGTTAAAACCATTGAGCAAGAAAGAGCTCTAGGTATCAGGAAGGAGGCATAATGATGGAAAGAAATTTAAGAAAGTCAAGAGTTGGCATCGTTACAAGCGATAAAATGGACAAGACTATTTCCGTTAAGATTGAAACAAAGGTAGCCCACCCTGTATACAAGAAGAGAATTAATCGTACAACAGTTTTTAAGGCACATGATGAAAACAACGAAGCTAAAATTGGAGATAAGGTAAAGATTACCGAAACAAGACCTCTAAGCCGTGATAAAAGATGGAGACTCGTTGAAATTATCGAGCGTGCTAAGTAAAAGGAGGATTATATGATACAACAAGAAAGCCGCATGAGAGTTGCTGACAACTCCGGGGCAAAAGAAGTCCTCGTTATCAAAGTTCTAGGTGGTTCAAAGAAGAGAATCGCTAAGGTTGGGGACGTAGTAGTTGTTGCTGTTAAAAGTGCAACACCCGGCGGAGTTGTTAAAAAAGGAGACGTTCAAAAGGCTGTTATAGTTAGGACAACTTATCCACTATCACGTCCTGATGGCTCATATATCTCCTTTGATGACAATGCATGCGTTATTATAAAAGATGACAAGAATCCGGTTGGAACCCGTATATTCGGACCTGTTACCAGAGAGTTAAGAGCTGGCGGTTATATGAAGATCGTAAGTCTTGCTCCTGAGGTTTTATAAGGAGTGCTTTATGAGAATTAAAAAAGAAGACACAGTTATAGTAATTGCCGGAAAAGACAAGGGTAAGACTGGTAAGGTATTACGCACTTTTCCTAGAGAAAAAAAGGTAATTGTTGAAGGTGTTAATATTCAAGTTAAACACCAAAAGCCAATGGGACCAACAAAACCAGGCGGATTAATTAAAAGAGAAGGTAAGATTGATGTAAGTAATGTTATGTACTATGATCAAGTGAACAAGAAACGTACAAGACTTGGGTACAAATTCCTAGACGACGGCACTAAAGTAAGATTTAGAAAGTCCGATGGGGAAGTTATTGACTAAGGGGGAACAATATGGCTCCAAGATTATTAGATAAATATAAAACTGAGGTTGTGCCTGAACTTGTTAAGAAACATGGCTATGAAAACGTAAATCAAGTACCAAAGTTAGAAAAGGTAGTTTTAAACGTTGGTCTTGGCAAGGCTAAGGACAATCCAAAGATGTTAGATGATGTAGTTAGAGAACTTGCACTTATTTCCGGTCAAGCTCCGGTTGTAACTCATGCTAGAAAATCAATCGCTAACTTTAAGTTACGTGAAGGCATGAAGATTGGTGCTAAAGTTACTCTTCGTGGCGACAAGATGTACTACTTCTTAGATAAGTTTATGAACATCTCACTCCCACGCGTTAGAGACTTTAAGGGCGTTAGCTCAAAGAGTTTTGATGGAAGAGGAAATTATGCTATCGGTATTAGAGAACAATTAATTTTCCCTGAAATCATTTATGATGAAGTAAACGATATTCACGGTATGGATATTGCAATTATCACAACTGCAAATACCGACGAAGAAGCTTACTCACTCTTAGAGCTCTTAGGTATGCCTTTTAAAAAGTAAGGAGGAACAATGGCAAAGAAATCAAAAATTGCAAGTCAAAAGAGAGAACCAAAATTCTCAACCAGAGCATATAATCGCTGCAAGATTTGCGGAAGACCACACGGCTATTTGAGAAAGTACGGAATTTGTCGTATTTGCTTTAGAGAACTCGCTTATAAGGGCGAAATTCCTGGAGTAAAGAAAGCAAGTTGGTAAAGGAGGAAAAAAGATGTTAACAGATCCTATTGCAGATATGCTAACTAGAATCAGGAATGCAAACCACCAAAGACATGCTACTGTGGACATTCCTGCTAGCAAAATCAAGCTTGCTATTGCGGAAATTCTCAAAGAAGAAGGCTACATTGCTGACTATGAAGTTATTGAGGAAAATGTGCAAGGCACAATTCGCATTAGCCTAAAATATATCAACGAAAAAGAAAGAGTTATTACCGGTATTAGAAGAATTTCAAAACCGGGTTTAAGAATATATGTAAATTCAAATGAACTTCCAACCGTACTTGGCGGACTTGGCATTGCAATCATTTCCACATCTGCTGGAATTATGACTGACAAAGAAGCCCGCAAACAAAAAGTCGGCGGCGAAGTACTTTGCTACGTCTGGTAAGGAGGATAAGATGAGTAGAATTGGTAGAAAACTAATTGAAATCCCAGAAGGCGTTACATTTAACGTAAATGGCCAAGACGTAAGCGTCAAAGGGCCAAAGGGAGAGTTAAGTCTCACAATGGTTCCTGAGATGAAACTAGAAAAAGTAGACGGAGGATACGAAGTTATCCGCTCGAATGATACCAAAAGAGTTAGAAGTCTACACGGCTTAACAAGAAGTTTAATTAATAATATGGTTGTAGGTGTACACGAAGGCTACAAGAAGGAATTAAAGATCATCGGTACTGGTTACAGGGCCCAAATGAATGGCAAAAAACTTGGTTTAACACTTGGTTTTTCACATCCACTTGATCTCGATGTTCCAGAAGGACTTACAGTAGAAGTTCCTGCTCAAGATACAATCGTTGTATCAGGTGCAGACAAGCAAGCTGTTGGTCAATTTGCCGCCCACATCCGTGGATACAGACCACCTGAACCATATCTAGGAAAAGGTATCCGCTATGCTGATGAATACGTTCGTCGCAAAGTTGGTAAGACCGGTAAGTAGGAGGTATAAATGATTAATAAAGCTGATAAAAATGCACTACGTCAAAAAAGACACCAAAGAGTGCGCAATAAGATTAGCGGTACAGCTGAATGTCCAAGACTATGTGTTAGAAGATCTTCAAAACACATCTATGCACAACTTATTGACGACGTAAAAATGGTTACACTTGCAAGTGCATCAACCTTAGATAAAGAATTTAGCCTCGATAAAACAGAAAATAAAGAAGCGGCAAGAGAAGTTGGTAAGCTAATCGGTAAACGTGCTGTTGACAAGGGAATCAAAGACGTTGTTTTTGATAGAGGTGGTTACATCTATCACGGACGCGTTAAAGAACTTGCAGATGGCGCTAGAGAAGCTGGCCTAAACTTCTAAAGTAGGAGGGAAATATGACCAATAATATTAAACCACAAGAGCTCGATCTAGAAGAAAGAGTTGTTGCTATAAACAGAGTCTCAAAGACTGTTAAAGGTGGTAAGAACTTCCGTTTTGCAGCTCTTGTAGTAGTAGGAGATAAGAATTCACGTGTTGGCGTTGGCATGGGCAAGGCTCTTGAAGTTCCAGATGCTATCAGAAAAGCTGTTGCAGATGCTAAGAAAAACATGATCCAAGTTCCAATTCAAGGCACAACTATTCCACACGAAATCGTTGGAGTAAAGGGTGCAGGTACAGTTTTACTAAAACCTGCCAAAGAAGGTACTGGTGTTATCGCTGGTTCTGCTGTGCGTGCTGTTTGCGAACTTGCAGGAATTCAAGATATAAGAACAAAATGCCTTGGATCAAACAATCCAAGAAACGTTGTAGATGCGACAATTCAAGGTCTACTCAGTCTAAAACGTCCAGAAGACGTTGCCAGAATGAGAGGCAAGAGTGTTGAAGAAATTTTAGGATAGGTGACTTATCATGGCTAATATTAAATACAAACAAACAAGAAGTCTTATTGGCAAACCTGAAAGTCATAGAAAAATTGTAAAGGCTCTTGGACTTAGAAGAATTGGACATGTTGTTGAAACCACAGACACACCACAAATTCGTGGTATGATCAAAAAAGTTTCACACATTGTAGAAGTTATTGACTAGGAGGTTCTATAATGAAATTAGAAAATTTACAAGCTTTGGAAAGAACTTCCAAAAAAAGAGTCGGTAGAGGAACCGGTTCTGGCATGGGTAAAACTTCAACTCGTGGTCACAAAGGACAAAACTCCAGAAGTGGTGGTGGCGTTAGACCAGGATTTGAAGGTGGCCAAATGCCATTATTCAGAAGGCTCCCAAAAAGAGGCTTCACAAATATTTGGGGTGTAAGCTACAAGGTTATTAACGTTCGTGACCTAGAAGAAATGTTTAACGACGGCGACACAGTTGATCGTGAAGCTCTAGTATCAGTTGGACTTATCCACAGATCAGACAAGAACATCAAAGTTCTAGGCAACGGTGAAATTAGCAAAAAGCTTACAGTTACTGCTTCAAAATTCAGCCAAGAAGCAAAAAATAAAATCGAAAAAGCTGGCGGCAAAGTAGAGGTGCTATAATGATTAAGACCTTGAGAGATGCCTGGAAAGTAAAAGAATTAAGAGACAGAATGCTCTTTACTCTTTTATGTCTTCTTGTTTTTAGATTTGGTAACCAAATCCCAGCACCATTTATGGACATTAACAGGATTAAAGAAATCTTTGGTGCAGCAAGCGACAGCTTACTCGGATTTTTAGACCTTATGGCCGGTGGCGGCTTCTCAAATATGTCGATATTCGCCCTCAGCGTTTATCCACACATTACAGCCTCCATTATCATCCAACTATTGACAGTTGCTATTCCATCTTTGGAACAACTTTCAAAAGAAGGAGAAGAAGGCAGAAAGAAAATTCAAAAGATTACAAGAATCGTTGGTGTTGTGCTTGCATTTATTCAAGCAGCAGGTTCAGTTTATGGAATCTACTCTGGCGCTATTGTAGCCAACAGATTCATCGAACACCTTTTAATCATCATTACACTAGTAGCAGGTTCAAGCTTCCTAGTATGGCTTGGAGATCAAATTACTGAAAAAGGTATTGGTAACGGTATGAGTCTTATCATCTTTATCGGTATCATCAGTAGGATGCCTGCAACATTTATGAAGCAAATCAGACTAGCACAAATTGGACAAATTTCATGGATCGCATTTGCTCTATGGATTTTAATCCTAGTTGCAATCTTTGCTTTCGTTGTTCTAATTCAAGAAGGTGAAAGAAGGGTTCCTGTTCAATACGCAAAGAGAGTTGTAGGAAGAAGAGTTTACGGCGGACAAGCCACACACATTCCAATCAAGGTAAACATGGCTTCAGTTATGCCAGTTATCTTTGCATCAACCTTTATGCAAATTCCAGGCACCATAGTATTACTAACAGGCGGAAACAGCGGTTTCTCCAGATTTTTGAGAAACTTCCTTACAACAGAAGGCAAGGTAGGTTTTTGGATATATTTGGTAATCAACATTATCCTAATCATATTCTTCACCTATTTCTACAACGCAATTCAATTCAACACAGTTGAATATGCAAAAAATATACAATCTCAAGGTGGATTTATCCCAGGTATCAGACCTGGTAAACCAACAAGTGACTATTTAGGAAGAACAGTCAACAGAATTACCTTTGTTGGTGGTGTTGCCCTTGCAATTCTATCAACATTACCATTATTATTAGCACACTTTTCCAATTTGGAAGTCGGATTTACCGGCACAGGAATCATCATTGTCGTAGGTGTTGCCCTAGAAACTGTAAAACAACTAGAAGCACAAATGACAATGCGTCACTATAAGGGGTTCTTAGGATAATATGAGACTGATAATATTAGGACCGCCAGGAGCGGGTAAGGGTTCACAAGCAACTTTTATAAAAGAAAAATATAATATAGTGCATATCTCAACAGGAGATATATTCAGAGAACATTTGAGAAATGAAACCGAGCTTGGCAAACAAGCCCAAGTCTATATGAACAAGGGACAACTAGTTCCTGACGAACTCACTATAGAACTTGTAAAGGACAGACTCTCACAAGACGACGTCAAAGACGGATTTTTGCTTGACGGATTTCCTAGAAATCTAGATCAAGCAGCTGCTCTAACAGACTTCTTAAAATCCAGAAACGAAGACTTAGATGCAGTTGTAAATCTTAACGTTGACAAGGCATCGCTAGTAGACAGAATCACAGGCAGAAGAATGTGCAAGGACTGCAAAGCAAGCTTCCACATCAAAAACTACCCACCCAAGGTAGAAGGCGTCTGTGACCATTGCGGAGGCGAGCTCTACCAACGTGAAGACGACAAAGAAGAAACAGTGTTAAAGCGTATTGGTGTGTACGAAGCCGAAACTGCCCCCCTAATTGATTACTACAATCAATTTGGACTTGTGCTTAACATTGATGGCAACCAACCTCTAGAAGAGGTTCGTGACCAAATTTTTAGAGGATTAGACAATCTTAAATGATAGAAAAAATCGAAAGAGGGGCCATAGTCAGAAGTAAAGCAGGTAGAGATAAATTTAGATACTTCGTCGTAATCGAAGTCATCGACGAAAGCTACTGCCTAATAGCAGATGGAGATTTGAGAAAGATCGAAGCTCCAAAAAAGAAAAAAATATCTCACCTAGCCTTTACAAATGACAAGGCCACAAATATTGAAGATTTTGAATTCACAAACAAATCATTGAAAGCTCTAACTAAAAGTTACAATAATAGGGGGAATGGACATTTATGTCAAAAAAAGACACTATAGAGGTAGAAGGCGTAGTAGTCGACGCATTACCAAATGCTATATTCAAGGTGAAACTGGACAATGGTTATGAAATCATCGGCCACCTCTCAGGCAAACTCAGAATGAACAACATCAGAGTCTTACCTGGAGACAAGGTCACAATGGAATTATCACCATACGATCTAACCAAGGGTAGAATCACCTGGAGAAACAAATAATAAAGGGGATGAATTATCATGAAAGTAAGACCATCTGTAAAAAAGATTTGCAGCAAATGCAAAATCATTAAAAGAAAAGGAAAAGTGATGGTAATCTGTGAAAACCCTAAACATAAACAAGTACAGGGTTAAGGAGGACAAATAATGGCAAGAATTGCAGGTATTGACCTACCTAGAGATAAAAGAATAGAAATCGGATTAACCTACATCTACGGAATTGGACGCCCAACAGCAACAAAAATCCTTCAAGATGCAGGCGTAAATCCAGATATTAGAGTAAGAGACCTTACTGAAGCTGACGTAGCACAAATCAGAAACGCTATGGAACACATCACAGTAGAAGGTGACTTAAGACGTGACACATCACTAAACATCAAACGTCTACGTGAAATCGGATGCTACAGAGGCCTCCGTCACAGAAGAAACCTTCCAGTAAGAGGACAAAGAACAAAGACAAACGCAAGAACTAGAAAAGGTGTAAGATAAGGAGGTAAAAATGGCAAAAGCTAAAGGAAAAACAGCTAGAGTTAAGAGAAGAGCCAGAAAAAATATTGAAAAAGGACAAGCTCACATTTCATCATCTTTCAACAACACCATGGTAACCTTATCTGACATGCAAGGCAACGTAATCAGCTGGGCATCAGCAGGCGGACTAGGATTCAAAGGAAGCAGAAAATCCACACCATTTGCAGCCCAAGAAGCAGCTGAAGAAGCAGCAAAAAAAGCCATGGAACACGGCTTAAAATATGTTGAAGTATACGTAAAGGGACCAGGCGGTGGAAGAGAATCTGCAATCAGAGCTCTGCAAGCAGCAGGACTTGAAGTTACACTCATCAAAGATGAAACTCCACTTCCACACAACGGATGCAGACCACCAAAGCGCAGAAGAGTCTAGTGACAAACTTTTAAAGGGGGATGACTCATGGAAATTGAAAAACCTTCAGTACAAATACTGGAACAAAGCGAAGATAAAAGCTATGCAAAAATAGCTATCGAACCATTAGAAAGAGGATACGGTACAACGCTTGGCAACTCAATGAGAAGAGTACTTCTGTCAATATTGCCTGGATCCGCAATTTCTAATATAAGAATCCAAGGAGTGCTTCACGAATTCTCAACAATAAAAGGAGTACTTGAAGACGTTCCCGAAATAATACTAAACATAAAAGGACTAGCAATAAAAAGCTACACAAAGGATAACCTACTCCTAACAATCGATGTAACAGGGCCAAAAGTAGTAACAGGAGCCGACATAGTAACAGGCAGCGACTGTGAAATCATGAATCCAGATCACCACATCGCAACCGTAAACAAAGGCGGCCACCTAGCCATAGACATGGACTTAAAACATGGCAGAGGCTACGTACTACAAGAAAAAAACAAAGCCGTAGCAGAAGATGGAAAAACAACCAACATCCAAGACATTCCAATCGACTCAGAATTTACACCGGTTAAAAAAGTAAACTTCCACATAGAAAACACCAGGGTAGGACAAAGAACAGACTACGAAAGACTAGTGCTAGAAGTCTGGACAAACGGCACAATCGAAGCAGACGCTGCAGTATCATTTGGAGCAAAAATTTTGATTGAACACCTAAACCTATTCGCAGACCTGGTAGAAGACGTGGATACCAAAGGCATATTAAAAAATAAAGGCGAAAAACAAAAAACAATGCTACTTGACATGGATATCGACCAACTCGAACTATCAGTCAGAAGCTACAACTGCCTAAAAAGAGACGGCATAGACACAGTCTCAGACCTGATCCAAAAATCAGAAGCAGATATGCTGGGAGTAAGAAACCTAGGTAAAAAAAGTTTAGAAGAAATAAAGAACAAGCTGGACGATATCGGTCTTAGTTTGAAAGAAGAATAATTAAGGAGGATTGTATGGCGCAAAGAAAATTAGGACGCACGTCCGACCACAGAAATGCAATGCTTAGAAACATGACAACCTCGCTACTACTAAACGGCAGAATCGTTACAACAGTAGAAAAAGCAAAGGAAACAAGGAGACTTGCTGACAAAATGGTAACCCTCGGCAAAAGAGGCGACCAACATGCAATGAGACAAGTCAACTCATACCTATACGACAAAGAGGCTGCTAAAAAAGTATTCACAGAATACAGCGAAAAGTATGCAGAAAGAAATGGTGGCTACACAAGAATATTAAAAACAACAGCCCGCCGTGGAGATGGCGCGGAAATGTGTATCATCGAAATGGTATAAGACTTAAGACGATCGAAAGATCGTCTTTTTTGTTGGAAAATTTGCGGTTAAAATTGCGAATTTTTGCAGTGTTCGACTTTTTGCGAACTGAAGCCCTGCCCAAGAGAGCGAGTGAAAACGATGCTCGATTGGTATGCAGTGACTCACGCAACTTGTTGTCCAATCGTTCGACCGTAGGGGAAAACGATTGGGTACAACAATCTGAGGAGAATATGGACCGAATTTTTTCTGAGTGAGTACAACAGTCTGAGGAGACGACGTACACTTGAGTACGCCTCATTCGTCAAAAAGTCTCAAGCTACAAAAATTCATCAATTTTCCCTCGCAAATTATTTCTTAAAGGGCGTAATGCTCTTTATTTTTTTATCCTGAATTTGCGGTTAATTTCGAGATATTCTTGTGAAAAAATGAAAAAGAACATGCACACGCCAGGCAATGGATGTGGCGTAACGGCGATCCTGAAATGGTCGCCACTCGTTCGCCTATGCGGACGAGACTTTTCCTACGGATATTCATCCAAATTATGATTTGCGGATTTGTATTAAAAACATTTCACGTCCACTAGGGACGATCAATGTTTTTCGGGCCACATAAAGTCGCCCCTACAAACGTTCTTATGCTTATACGTTGGAAAAATTCATTCATCTTTTATATCGCTCTGCGTGGTAGCGTCCGATTGCAGCCACGCCCAAGAATCGAACGCGAAAGCGTGAAGATGATTGGCTAGCGTTGACTCACGCAACCTCTTGTTCAATCGTTGGACCGAAGGGAAAAACGATTGAGGACAAGAGTCTGAGGAGAATTTCGGACATCTCGGCCGTGGGGTTCGATGCCCCACGGTCGAGGATTCTCCTACGGATATTCATGTAGCCAGGTACCGTCTGGTTTATCCCAGACATTAGTCGAATGTGATTGCCCCTTGTGGATATGAACATTCGTCGTATAAACCAATACAATACGAAAATATTTTGCCTGCAAAAATTCTCTTTGCAAAAACAAAATAAAACAATTTCACAAACCGAAATACATACAAAAATGAAAAAATACATTTTATCCGCCACTTACTGGATAAAATATAAAGACTGCCCGTCAATATATATAGTGGAAAAAATAAATATAAAAGAAAAACATAAATCTAATCCACAATATATAGCACTCAATCATTAATGAGTACAGGCTAAAGTGTAATAAATATTAAATCATCTTTAAATATAATTAAATATACATTTTTTTACCATTGACATTATATATATATATATAATGGAAGTACATAGATTTAGGTGGATGCAGATGAGTATTACACTAAAATAAATATAAATAAAATAGGAGGAGAATTTTGAATAATTGTAAAAAATTATTGAGCTTATTTGTTGCAATAGCAATGCTATTAACATTTGCAGCTCCAATGTACGCAGCTGACGGAGAAGAAAAAACAGCTGTCACACAAGCAGACAAAAATGCTACACTTAACGAAATTGAGAGATTCGAAAGCGTTCCACAAGTTTACTTTTCTGAAATTCAATTAAAGAAATTTGCTGAATTAATTGATAAAGCAGAGACTAAAAAAGATTTGGATAATATTAAAGCATCTGCTAAAGAATTATTTGATTATATTTTCGAAATTTTTTATGAAGATGAAAGCTTAAGTGATTTAACTTATGAGCAAATGGATGAAATTTTGAAAAATGTAAGTGTTGCTTTGACAAAACATGATGCTCAAAGAGCAGTTTTAAAAACATCTAACAATGAACTATACGAATTTCAAGAAGCTGCCAAAGAAGAAATAGAAGACTTAGACCTTTTTGCTAATCAAGAAGAAAACTTCAAGAATCAAGTTGAAGAAGCAGAGACAATTGAAGAAGTAAAGGAAATTGTTGAAGAAGCTAAGGACCTATTAAAATATATTGTAGATACAAAAATGGATCCTAGGACATATAGCTTAACAGAAGAAGAAACAGAAAAGCTAGAAGAAGCGTTATCAACAGCGTTAACAAAAGCTGAAGCAGAAGAGGCAATAGAAGAACTTTACAAAGATAAAGCAGACAAAGAAGCCGCTGAAAAAGCTGAAGCAGAAGAACTAGCCAAGGCAAAAGAAGCAGCCAAAGAAGAAATAGATAAATTAGATTTATATGAAAAACAAAAAGAAAACTTCAACAAACTAGTCGAAGAAGCCCAAACACTTGAAGACATTGATAAAATCAAAAATGATGCAAAAGCATTATTAGACTATATAGTTGATGCAAAAATGTCTGATGAAGCTAGAGAATTAACCGATGAGCAGTGGGAAAATCTTGATAATGTTCTATCAGAAGCGCTGACAAAAGAAGAAGCTGAAAAAGCTGTAGACGAATTCTTTGCGGCTAAAGAAGCCAAAGAAGCAGAAGAAAAAGCAAAAGAAGCCGCTGAAAAAGCTGAAGCAGAAGAACTAGCCAAGGCAAAAGAAGCAGCTAAAGAAGAAATAAACAAATTAGATCTTTATGCTAATCAAAAAGAAAACTTCATAAATAAAGTTGAAGAAGCTAAGACAATTGAAGAAGTGAAGAAAATTGTTGAAGATGCTATGGACCTATTAAAATATATTGTAGATACAAAAATGGATCCTAGGACATATAGCTTAACAGAAGAAGAAACAGAAAAGCTAGAAGAAGCGTTATCAACAGCGTTAACAAAAGCTGAAGCAGAAGAAGCAATAGAAAAACTCTACAAAGATAAAGCAGACAAAGAAGCCGCTGAAAAAGCTGCAGCAGAAGAATTAGCCAAGGCAAAAGAAGCAGCTAAAGAATCAATAAACAAATTAGATCTTTCTCAAGTTCAAAAAGACAATTTCAATAAGCAAGTTGATGAAGCTAAAACAAAAGAAAAAATTGAAGAAGTAAAAAAAGCAGCACAAGATCTTTATGATTATCTAGTAGAAATAAAAGTAGGATCAGATGATAAGAGACTACAAGAACTAACAGAAGAAGAAAAGTATGAACTATCTGCAAAGCTAGATGAAACTCTAACAAAAGAAGAAGCAGAAAAAGTTGTAAATGAATATCTTGAAAATCTAGACAAAGACGAAAAGTCAGGTGACGAACCAGAAAAAGACAAACCAGACAAAGAAAAACCAGAAAAAGAAGAACCAGACAAAGAAAAACCAGAAAAAGAAGAACCAGGAACAGATCAACCAGGAACAGATGAACCAGAAGAACCAACACCAGGACCTTCATATCCTTACTATCCAGGTTACTATTATGATGAACCTAGTCCAGATTATCTAAGAGATTATTCTAAAAAGGACGACTATAAACCTGCAGAAAGAAAAGATGAAAATAAGGATGAAGTTAAGGAAGAAGAAAGAGAAGAAGTTCTAAGAACTCTATACTTCTACCTCGACAAGGGTTTCTATGAAATGGAAGTTAATGGCGAAATACAACAAATTCCAATGGACGTAGCACCAACAGCTATCAACCAAAGAACCATGCTACCTATCAGATTTGTAGCAGAAGCA
Source organism: Ezakiella peruensis (assembly GCF_900215725.1). GTDB lineage: Bacteria > Bacillota > Clostridia > Tissierellales > Peptoniphilaceae > Ezakiella > Ezakiella peruensis. Next base: position 119,721 of record NZ_LT962469.1, read on the forward strand.
ATTGGAGCAACAGTTGAATGGCACCAAGACACACAATCTGCAACCTTTACCAAGGATGGCATCACAGCAACCATCACTTTGGGTTCAAATATCATCCAAGTTTCAGACGGTCGTCAAATCGTATTGGATGCTGAACCAACAGTTGTAGCTCAAAGAATTTTTGTCCCACTCACAAACATCTCACAAATCTTTGGCATGACCAATGGTGACCTAAGAGATGGCGAAGACAATGACATCGAATGGGATCAAGAAAATTACAGAGTAATTATTAGAGTAAAAGAAAATCAATAATAAAAAAGAAGATAAATTATTCTTTTTGTAAATTCCTTTAAACTACAGCAGGACGAGAGTCTTGCTGTAGCTTTTTGTTTGGGGAGAGGAATGGGAAATTGTATATGCAAGCCTCGACCTCTCGACATCGAATCGAATCGGTCGAGATGTCCACAATAAAGTGGACGGTACATGGCTACAAAGATATCCGTAGTGAAAACATATTTGGTTTTTGTTGCGCTCTGCGTTGTAGGGGCGACTTTATGTCGCCCGAAAAGTCTTGCCCTAAAAGCCAAAAATCCTCACGCAAATGTTGACCAATAAAACAAAATTTTTTGTTCGAAATTCTTCTCGGATTATTGTATCCAATCAGGAAAAAATTTGGCGACCATTTCAGGTGGTATGATACATGCAAAGTAGACAGTCTAATTAATTAAAAACCCATAAAAGGAGAAAAAATGGGGAAAATTAAATTTGACTTAGAAACAAAAATACAAGCATGTAAAGAATACGAAAAAGGAAACAAATCATTCATAGAAATAGCCAAGGAAATAAATGCAGGAGATACAACTGTCGCCTCATGGTATGTAAAGTACAAGGAAAAAGGAGAAGATAACGGACCAATGGAAGGGTTTTTTGGTACATTAAAGGCAGAGATGTTTTATGGTAAAGAGTTTAATTCTTTAGAAGAATTAAAAGAAAGAATTATGAATTACATTGAGTTTTACAACAACGAGAGGTTCCAGAAAAGATTAAACTGCATGGCTCCGTTGGAGTACAGAGAGTATGCAGTTTAAATATGTGTTTTTAATTAATTGTTGTGTCTACTTGACAAGGGGCAGTTCAAGGATCGCCTCTACGGGAAATTGACCTTTTGGCTATGTCTGATTAATAAATAAATATAGCTTGATTTATATTTCTATATCAAATATAATTATATATAATAATATATTAAGGAGGTAATTATGAAAAGATTACTAGCGATTGCTCTTTGCGTTTTGCTACTTGTATCAATGGTGCCAAGTGTAAGGGCAGAGGGAGATATGGCAGGGGCTGTAAAGAGTTTTCAGCCATTTAAATTGGACGGGGAGTCTGTTGAAATTGGCGGTTATTTGATCAATCAAAACAACTACTACAAGCTCAGAGATTTAGCTGCGATTTTATCGGGCACAAAGAGTCAGTTCAATGTTACTTTTAACAAGGAAAAGAAGCAAATTGAACTTGAACTTGGAAAGCCTTATGAAAAGCTGGACACAGACTTGCAAGCGATGAAGCACGACAAGACTGAGGCCAAGATGCTTACAAATAATATTTTGGTGGACGGCGAGGAAGTTATGTTAAAGGCTGCCCTAATCGACCAAAATAACTATGTTAAGCTCCGTGATTTGGCTGATGTTGTTGGTTTTTCTGTAGGTTACAACAAGGAAACCAAAGATATTTTGCTAAACACTGGCATTAGCGCAGAAGATTCTAAAGAAAAAACTGAGGAAAAAACTGAAGACAAGAAAACTGAATACAAAAAAATTGAAAATGCTCAAGGTAAATCTTTCTATGAAAGATACGGCCAAAGCATCAAGGAAATAAATGCAAGCGAAGAAGAAATTGAAGCTTACATCAACGATCCTGATAGAAACACTCAAGACTTTATTATATATATAATAGAGGGAAAGACTTTTTATAAATTTAATCGAGCAGATGACAGCAGATTATTTTATTTAAGTGATATAAATTACGAATTTACAAAAGACGCTTTTAAAAATGCTTATAGGCAAACTAAAGAATTTGAAGCTCTAGAAGGGGTGCCTGAATTTAACGAAGAACATCCTTACCCAGAATATCCGATTTATTTTATTAAAAAAGACAGGATCAAGGATGACAAGATTTATTTAAATAGCATTTTTGATGCAATTAAATTTACTATGTACAATGATCCTACAAAGAAAGCGTATACTGACTATAGTGATAATGCATTTGGAGTTGTAAAAGTTGTAGATCTTTCGGCAGATGAAAATTCTTACAAAAATTATCCAGAGGAAGATTTTGAAAAGACTGTATTTGGTTTTGTTCCACTCAATACTTCCAAAGTTGTGAATGGAAAAGTTAGCAATATCTCTTTAGCAGAGGGCCTAACGATTTCAAAGAAAGATCTTGATGGTCTTGAAATGCTCATGTTTAAAGAATTGTTTGGTTATCAAGCCACTTACTATGTAGTTTTTATTTAAGCTGCTCTTAAACGGGGGATATATTTCTCCGTTTTTTATTGCTTATAAATCTTATTTTCTTGCCATGGGTTTCAAAAAGTGTTATAATGGAGTAAAGAATAGGAGGAAACACATGTACGATTTTGAGACAGTTGTTGATAGAAGAGCCCAAGGTTCTAAGAAGTGGCTCATTATGAAGGATTTGAAGGCTGATGTTTCTGATGACGTTATGCCTTTTTCAGTTGCAGATATGGAATTTAAAACTGCTCCGGCTCTTGTGGAGGGTTTGAAGGCTTATTTGGATGAAATGGTTTTGGGCTATACTGTGGGCAATGAAGCTTACTATAATGCCGTTAAATCATGGATGAAGAGGCACCACGACTTTGAAGTTGAAAGCGATTGGATTGTCAATTTCCAAGCGATTGTTAGCGCAATCTATACAGCTATTGAAGAATTTACTGAGCCTGGAGATGGCATTATCGTTATGCCCCCAGTTTATTATCCATTCTTTATGGTTATTGAAGCTTTGGGCAGGAAGATTGTCGAATGTCCACTGATTAAAAAAGATAATACTTATGAGATTGATTTTGAATTATTCGAAGAACTCATTGCAAAGCCAGAAAACAAGGCTCTTCTTTTCTGTTCACCCCACAATCCTGTTGGCAGGGTTTGGAAGCGCGAAGAACTCCAAAGATTGGCTGATGGTATTATAAAAAATGACAAGCTGCTCTTTGCCGATGAAATTCACAATGATTTGATTATGCCTGGCCACAAGCACACGGTTTTCCAAACTCTTTCTGATGAATTGGCAGATAGGGCCATTACTTTTACATCTGCATCCAAGACTTTTAATGTTGCAGGTATGGACCTTTGCACAGTTTTTGTTAAGAATCCTGATATGAGGGAAAGGTATGTCAACAGGGCTGCTTGCACTTCTAGGCTGAGTCCAACAGCGCTGGGTTACAAGACAGTTGAAATTTGCTATGACAAGTGCGAAGACTGGTACCAAGAAATGATGAAAAAGATTGAAGAAAACAGCAAATATATCAGGGACTACATGGCTAAAAACCATCCTGAAATTAAAATTGCTGACCACCAAGGAACTTATCTCTTGTGGTTGGATTTCAATGCTCTTGGCATGGACCATGAGGCTCTTGAAAAGCACATGATAAAGCACGATGTATTTTTAGATGAAGGCTATATCTTTGGCAAGGGTGGACACGGTTTTGAAAGAATTAACCTGGCATCACCAACTAGATTTATCGAAGACCTTTGCAAGAAGATTACCGTCGCAATCGAAGACGCAAAATAAATTTATGATTTAAACTGGAGGACTCCTCCAGTTTTTTTATTGGCTTTTGATGTGATTTTAAAATAATTTTTAAACTTGAAAGTTATGGGCGCGGAGTTTTGAAAAAATAATTATATTTTATTTTAAGGAATTAAAGGCAGGGCGATTTAGAAAAATAATTGCATTTTATTTTAAGAAGTTAAAGGCTGGGAGTTTTGTAAAAATAATTGCATTTTATTTTAAAAGTTATAGGCCTGAGATTATTGAAAAAATTTTTTGAATTAAAAATATTTTACAAGAAAAAAATTTACCAATAAAAATTCCACGCAAATCCTTGACAGATGGCTTTTTATGTGGTATTATTAGCAGGTAATCTTCCGCACGGAACAGGTTTTTAAGTGCTTATTTTTAGGCCACCTTAGACGGCGAGACTAAATCACAATGGAGGTGGATTATGTACGCAATTATTGAAACTGGTGGAAAGCAATACCAAGTCAAAGAAGGCGATGTGCTACACGTTGAAAAACTAGGCGCAGGCGAAGGCGAAATGGTAGTTTTCGACAAGGTTCTATTAGCTTCTGGTGATGATGGGGCGATTAAAGTTGGTAAGCCATATGTTGAGGGCGCAAGCGTAAGTGCGAAAGTTCTTAAGAATGGTAAGGCTAAAAAAGTTATCGTTTTCAAATACAAAGCTAAAAAGAACTATCGCAAGAAAAAAGGCCACAGACAACCTTTCACAAGAGTACAAATTGAAAGCTTGGCTATCTAATGATAGTCGTAACTCTTTTTAAGAATGAAAAGGGTTTTTACGGATTTAGGTCACAGGGTCATGCAGGATATGATGACTACGGCAAGGACATTGTATGTGCGGCTGTGAGTATTCTCACCCACACTGTTTACAAGTCGGCCATAGTTAATTGCCGTCTTAAGAGAGGCGATTATACTGAAAAAATGATCGAGGACGATGACGAGAGTCTGATGGAATTTATTTCCAAGGTCCAAAGTGACGACTTAGATCTGATTATGAAAACTCTATTAGAAGGGGTTAAGAGTCTGGTGGAAAGCTATGGGCAATTTGTCCGATTAGAAATGGAGGAATAGAATGTTTAAATTAAATCTTCAATTATTTGCTTCTAAAAAGGGAGCTGCATCTTCTAAAAACGGTAGAGATTCTATTGCTAAGCGCTTGGGAACAAAACGCGGCGATGGCCAAATTGTTACAGCTGGTAACATCCTTGTTCGTCAAAGAGGAACAAAGATTCACGCTGGCAACAATGTTGGTAGAGGATCCGACGACACGCTATTTGCTAAGATTGATGGCGTTGTAAAATTTGAAAAGAAAAGTAAGAAGAGAACACAAGTAAGCGTTTATCCAAGAGAAATCGCTTAAGAATCAGCTTGACCTAGGTCAAGCTTTTTTTGTAAGTAGGTGATTATTATGTTTGATAAGGTTAGACTACAATTAAAAGCGGGCAAGGGCGGAGACGGACATATTGGTTGGAGACGTGAAAAGTATGAGCCTAAGGGCGGCCCGCACGGTGGCGATGGTGGAAAGGGCGGCGATATTATTTTGGTCGCAACTGACAATTTGAATTCGCTCATCGATTATAGATTTAAAACAAAATTTAAGGCAGAAAACGGCGAGAATGGGATGAATAATCTGAAAAAAGGCAAGGACGGCCAAGATCTTTATCTCAAAGTTCCCGTGGGCACTGTGGTCAAGCAAGTTGGCAAGGACGGTATTCTCTACGACTTCAAGGAAGTTGGAGAGGAGTTTGTAATTGTAAAAGGCGGCAGAGGCGGCAGGGGCAACTGGCATTTTAGAACTGCTACTCGTCAGGCGCCGACCTTTATGGAGCCGGGCGCACGCGGTCAAGAGATTGAAATCGACTTGGAATTAAAATTAATTGCAGACGTGGGCTTTGTGGGTTTTCCAAATGTGGGAAAATCTAGTCTCCTCTCAATTATTTCTGCAGCCAAGCCAAAGATTGCAAATTATCATTTCACAACACTTGAGCCAAATCTGGGCGTAGTTTTTGTGGAAGAGGGCAGGTCTTATGTGGCCTGTGATATACCGGGCATCATTGAAGGGGCGTCTGGCGGAGCAGGACTCGGCTTAAAGTTTTTGAGACACGTTGAAAGAGTCAGACTCCTTTGCCATGTGATTGACGCATCGGGCTCAGAGGGCCGCGATCCAATCGAAGACTATGAGATTTTGAGACGGGAGATGAAGGATTATTCAGAAAAACTCAGCCAAAAAGTCGAAGTCATTGCTTTAAATAAAACTGATTTGATGACTGAGGAAGAAATCCTTGAAGTTAAGAAAAAATTTGAAGAAAAAACCGGCGAAGAGGTCTTTGTAATTTCTGCTGCAAGCTTACAGGGGGTCAAGGAATTAAAGTACGCCCTCTACAACAAGCTCCAAGAACTTCCTGCAGAGACTGAGGTGGAAGAATTTGCTGAGGCCGAATTCGAAGAAAGACCAATAAAAGTCTGGAAGGAAGGCGACATCTATTACATCACTGGCGACCATGTTGAATATTATTTCATGGGGACAGATTTTACAGAGCCAGACAGTGTAAGGCGTTTCCAAGATTTCTTAAGCCGGATTGGAATTATGGACCAGCTGCGTGAGCTGGGCATCAAGGACGGGGACATTGTCGACGTCTTTGGATATGAATTTGAACACATGGAGTAGACGAGTATGATTACAGCTAAGGAAAGAGCATTTTTAAAATCAAAGCTAAACACCCAAAAGCCAGCCATCCGCGTTGGCAAGGGTGGAATTAGCGACGAGCTAATCGAGGCTATTGATTTATATTTAAATAAAAATGAAATTATGAAGATACAATTATTGCAAAACACAGATGTCGACGCTTACGAGCTTTTTGATGAGTTGGAAGAAAAATTGGGCGTAGAATTTGTGCAAAAAATGGGAAGCGTGCTTTCTATTTATAGGAAGTCCGACAAGAATATTTATTTATAATGAAAAAGTTTGGCACGATTATTTTTGGCGGAGCCTTTAATCCGCCAACAATTGCCCATGTTTTAAATGTAAAATATCTGGTCGACAGCCTGGAATTTGACGATTTTTTAGTTATGCCAACGGGCAATCCTCCCCACAAGGACCTGGAGTGCTTGGATGATGAGACTAGGTTAGAGCTTGCAAAGATCGTCTTTGGTGAAATCGACGGCGTGGAGGTCAGCGATTACGAGTTTAGGCAGGCAGGCGAGTCCTACACCTTTAAAACCTTGGAGCATTTTAAGAAGACTCATGAGGACTTGGCAATAGTTGTGGGTATGGATTCCTTTTTGTCACTGCCAAGATGGAAAAATGCAGAGGAGATTTTAAAGCTGGCCAGGGTTATAGTTATGAAAAGGGGCGGCTACAAATTTGCGGCTCACGACCTCTACGAAAAGTACAAGGACCGCTTTTATTTTGTGGATAATCCTATATTTGAAATGTCCTCGTCTTTTGTTCGAAAGAGACTAAAGGCAGGGAAAGATGTGAGATTTTATGTGACAGATAGGGCCTATGAGTTTTTAAAAGGAATCGACTTTAAGGAGCTGTGCGGATGTTCGAATTAGAAAAAGTTTTAGAGTTTTTAAGGGAAAATCTGGACGACTTTCGCTATGGCCATTCGATTCGCGTTATGGAAACGGCGGTTGAACTTGCAAAAATTCACGGCGTCGACGAGAAAAAGGCTGAGATGGCAGGCATCCTCCACGACTCTGGCAAGTGGAAGTCAAGAGAAAAAACATTGCAAAAGGTCCAGGACTGGGGTATAATATTAAGTGAAGAGGAGAGGGCAGAGTACAATCTTGTCCACGGAGCCCTGTCCACTTATATAGCAAAAAATATTTTCGGCATAGAGGACGCAGATGTTTTAAATGCAATCAAAAACCACATCACTGGCCGACCAGCCATGTCTGATTTGGAAAAGATTGTCTACATTGCAGATATGATAGAACCTGCCAGAAATTATGAATTCATTGATGACTTTCGGGCCATGGCCAAGGTTGATTTGGATCGGGCCATGTATGAAATCCTAAACGAGAATCTGGCCCACCTGATTAGAAACGACCGCTATATTGCTGGTAGCTCGCTTGAGGCAAGGAACTATTACTTAAAAATTACAAAACAAGGGGAGATAAAGTGAAAGATATAGAAAAGAAATTAGAAATTATTGAGAAGGCAATTGAAAACAAACTGGGTTATGATATTGAAATCATCGACATCAAAGAGCGTTCAAGCTTTGCTGATTACTTTGTAATTGCAGGGGCTGCCAACGTAAACCAGCTAAACAGCATTGCCGACAATGTTTTATATGAAATGGAAAAGGCTGGCTACAGCTTAGAAAATCCTATGTCCAAAAAATCCAGCGAGTGGCTCTTGCTAGATTTTGGAGATATAATTGTTCACATCTTCGAGGTTACGGCACGCAAGTACTATGATCTTGAACGCTTGTGGAAGGAAACAGAAGAATAAGGAGGACATTATGAAAGTATTGAACACCGATAAGGCACCGGGCGCAGTTGGCCCATATGTACAAGGCATGGCCGCAGAAAAATTTGTATTTACCAGCGGACAACTCCCAATCGACCCAGCAAGTGGAGAACTCGTTTCAGATTGCATTAAAAAAGCAACCCGCACATCTCTAAACAACGTTTTGGAAATCGTTAAAACAGCAGGCGGAGATATTAAAAACATTATGAAAGTAAATATCTTTGTAAAAGATATGAACGACTTCGCAGCAGTTAACGAAGAATACGCAGAATTCTTTGGCGACCACAAACCAGCCAGATCATGCGTAGAAGTTGCCAGATTGCCAAAGGATGCCAGAATCGAAATCGAAGCAATTGCATATCTAGGATAAAGATGAGTGCATGGAGAAATCCATGCATTTTTTTGTGATATGAAATGTAAGGGCGTGTTGACAATTTCAGGTGAGTTTTATATAATAAGAATGTTAAATAAAGGATGGTATTTATTCGAACCCTCAACCGGGTTGACCCGGTATCGGGCCCGAAATGTTCGGGATTAACCACGACCGCTACACCGCAGAGCGATGTTCCGAATGAATACATTTATCCTGCGGATATTGTTCAGCACATTTGTAGGGGCGACTTTATGTGGCCCGAAAAACATTGATCGCATCTTGAATGCGTGAAATGTTTTTGATTATCAGAAATAACTAAATATTTTATAAGCGGGTGTGGCGGAATTGGCATACGCGCACGGTTTGAAGCCCTAGCCCAAGAGAGCGAGCGAAAGCGAAGGTCGATTGGCTAGCAGGTCTCATGTCAGAAATTCACAAGAGAGCGAGTGATAACGATGCTCGATTGTAGAATTTTACGGCCAGTATATGGTCAATCAGAAATAACTAAATATTTTATAAGCGGGTGTGGTGGAATTGGCATACGCGCACGGTTCAGGTCCGTGTTTTTGGGAGTTCGAGTCTCTTCACCCGTACCAAGTAAAATTTGCGGTTAAAATTGCGAATTTTTGCAGTGTTCGATTTTTTGCTCATTCCGCTGTACGCTCTAGTACAGCTCACTCGTCAAAAAGTCTCAAGCTACAAAAATTCATCAATTTTTCCTCGCAAATTATTTCTTAAAGGGCGTAATGCTCTTTATTTTTTTATCCTGAATTTGCGGTTAAACTTTTTCACATATTGTATAATTATACAACTTTGTAGAAATTTTATGTTTTGTTTTTGTGGCGAGACTTTTGGGCGACATAAAGTCGCCCCTACAGCCGCAGAGCGATAAAACAGGTGAATAAATTTAATCTACGTATATTTTTAATTATAATACTCGTTGCTTAAAAAATGTCGCATCAAAAAACATTGATTTTTTTCTACATAAAAATACGCAGCCTTAGGACTGCGTATTGTTTTCGTTGATGGCTTTTTTGAGATTGAGTTTTTCTTCTAGGATTTCTATTAAGCTATCTATATTATAATTTTTTGGATAGACTAGGGTGCAGGATATGGTTGACATATCATCCTTGTATTCTTCTTCCAGATTTAGGGAGCGGATTTCAATGGCTTCTTGTTCGCATATTGCTTTAAATTCTTTGCGTTCAAATTTATCTGTGTTAAAGGTCATGGAGTAGCTGGCAGATTTTCTTTTGTTGACAAAGTCTGTGAAAGATTTTAGATTTACTAGTGTTATTAGACAGATGATGGTTGCAATTATGGCACCCATGTAATAGCCTATGCCTACAGCTAGTCCGTTGGCTGCGCAGAGCCAGAGGGTGGCAGCTGTTGTGAGGCCCTTGATTACATCTTTCTTTTGGAGAATTGTACCTGCGCCAAGAAAACCGATGCCGGAGATAGCTTGTCCTGCAAATTTGCTTGCGTCCCATGATGTTTCGCCATAAAGGGCCTTGAATCCATCTATAGCTATAAGCATGATAAGGCAGGTTGCAACGGAGACTATGATGTGGGTCCTAAGTCCTGCTGCCCTGTGTTTGTGTTCGCGTTCAACTCCTATTAACGCACCCAAAAATGTGGCGATTAGGAGTCTTTTTAATATTTCTAATGTTTCTAATGTTTCCATATTTATCACTTCCTTTAGGATATCTTATCACAATAAATATTAATAGTAAACTGATTTTTTTGTCCTTATAGATTTTAAGATTTCACCGGCCTTGGTCTATATTTATTTGGCAAAATATGGTAAAATTATACTAGGTGAATTATGAAGCTTACAAGATTTGATTTATTTATTATTATTGGTTTTTTAATTTTATCTGGTCTTGGGATTTTTTTCATGCCAAAGAAACAGGGTTCCAAGGTTGTGGTAAAGGTGGATGGCCAGGTTTTATATACTAAGTCTTTTTCAAATGAGACAATTGAGAAAAAAATTGAGACGGCTTATGGCTACAATCTATTGGAGATTGGGCCCGACTATGTCCAAGTCCTCTCCGCTTCTTGCCCAAACAAGCTTGACGTTAAGCAGGGTAAGATAAGTAGGGTTGGCGAGAGCATTATTTGCCTACCCAACCACTTGCTGGTGACTATTGAGGGCGAGGTCGATGAAAATTATCCGGATGTGATTGTAAAATGAGGGTTAAAGATATTACTTTGATTGGAACTTTGGCGATTTTAGCTGCCATGGTTTCCTTTGTAGAAATTATTGTAACGCCCATCGTGCCCATACCAGGTATGAGATTGGGCCTATCAAACGTGGTCTTGCTGGTCGCAATTATCCACATGCCCGTGTCTCGGGCCATGCTGGTGGCGGCTTTAAAATCGGTTTTAGTCGCAATTTTTTCGGGTTCACCGACTTCATTTATTTATTCATTTCCATCGGGCCTGGCTGCAATTTTACTTATGAGCCTTGCTATGAAAATGCTTCCAAAGATTTCTTACGTGGGTGTAAGTGTGATTGGGGCTTTTATAAATAATTTAGTCCAGGTCTTTACCAGCTATCTGGTCCTCTCTTCATTTGTGTATTTTTATTACCTGCCTTATATAACTTTGGTGGGGACTCTCATGGGGACTTTGATTGGATTCATTATAAATGAGCTGGAGAGAAAAGATGTTTTGGATAGGTTTTTTGTATGAGGTTTAAAATGAAATTTACTGATTTTTCTGATATATTAAAAGAGGATGCCGAAAATTTAGATATAGAAATTACAAAGGACGATTCACTCCTGCCCAGGGAGAAGCTTTTGGAAAATGGGGTCCAAGACCTGCGTGATGAAGAGCTTCTTGCGATTTTAATTGGCACGGGCTCGCAAAAACACTCTGTTTTTGATTTGGCCAATATGCTTTATGAAATGAATGGGCGGTCTCTTAGAAAGGTCGTCTCCATGAGTCAAAAGGACCTGGCCAAGATCAGGGGGATTGGTCCTGCAAAATTGGCGACTCTAATGGCCAGCTTTGAATTATCCAAACGCGTTTACCAAGAGGAAATCAAGGTGGACATTGAGCGTTTTGTCACGACCAAAAGAGTCGGTTCATATCTGGTAAGTAAGCTTTCCCACTACAATGAAGAGCACTTTTTTGTCTTGCTTTTAAATAACAAGAACGAAGAGATTGATTCTTTGATTAGGAAGGATCAAGAGCTTTTTAAACTCTCATCTGAAGAGGCCTTTGGAGAATTTTTTAAGGAAGAAAAGGTCTACAAATATATTGGCGAAGATGAAATTTCAAAGGGAACTGTAAATCAGACTATAGCTATGCCGCGCGAGGTTTTTAGGAAGGCTATTGACCTGGGGGCTAGCTCGATTATACTGGCCCACAACCACCCATCAGGCGATGTCCGCCCGTCAATGGACGACATCAATTTGACCAGGCGGATGGCGGATGCCGGCAAGATCTTAGGCATTAATGTGCTCGACCACTTTGTGGTGGGCCACAACTCTTATTATTCTTTTAAAGAAAATGGTGATATGTAAGTGAATTTTTCAAATAGGAATTATAAAAAATTAATAATTTGGCTGATATTTTTGGCCCTTATTGGGATTACTATTGCTGGTCCCAAGCTGGTCAAGTCCAATTCCAAAGTTTTAAATTTGATGGGTAAGGCCATCAGTCCTGTCAGCAATTTTTTTAGGGACGCTGGCCTAAAGATAAATGGCGGTGCCAAAAAACTTTTTAAGACCCAAGATACCGAAGAAGTTGACAAGCTCCGCATCAAGATTGCTGTTTTGGAAGAGGAAAACCGCAAGCTCTACTCGACTATTGTAAAGAGCGAGGCCATCAAGCGTGAATACGAACTCCTGGAGACTACAAATCGCGACCTGGTCCCCGTAAAAATTGTGGCAAGGGCACCTGGCAATTGGTTTGACCTTTTTAAAATAAACAAGGGGTCTCATCAAGGTTTGAAATTAAACGACACGATTGTAGTTGCCGCTGGTGAAGAGGGCGATGCAATCGAGGGTTTGGTTGGCAAAATTTCTGAAATCGGCTACGACTATGCAAATGTTACGACTATTAATAGCGAAAAAAATAAGGTTGCCATAAAGAATATGCGGTCAGGCGATGGTGGCATTATTACGGGCATGAAAAACGGCCTCCTTGAGGGCTATATGTACGACCGTAACTCAGATATAATTGTGGGCGACACCATACTCACTTCGGGCATGGGCGAGGTCTACAAGGAAGGCGTTATGGTTGGCGTGGTCGACCGAGTCGAAACTGACGAAAGCAATTTAAAGAAAAATATTTACATCAAACCAGCTGTTGACACCCGCAATATTACCAAGGTTTTTGTGGTGAACTAATGTATTTTGTATTAATTTTTGCCCTTACACTTATACTGCAAATTGGATTTTTGCCGGGCCTTTTCCCGACGATTGCAATTCCGGAATTATTTTTGCCCCTGATAATCGCCATTGCTATTATGTGCGACAGAAAAGAGGCCTGTATATTTGCCCTGGTGGCTGGTCTGGTCTTGGATTTTTATTTTATCAAGGGCTTTGGCGCAAGGACTCTCATTTTCTTTGCCCTGGCGTATTTTTTATCTGGATTTGCAGAGAGCTTTACTAGCAGGTCGGTCTTTGTAGTTTTGACACTAACTTTACTTGCCGGGACACTTTACCAATTTTTGTATTTTTTAATTATAAACGCTGTTGGCGAGGGTTTGGAATTCCAAGTCCTCTTAAACTCAATCTTCTCTTTGGAGATTCCAATCATGATGATATATTCTATTTTTGCAAGTAGATTTACCAAGCTATATCTTGTCAGAAGGTGATTTTTTTGAAGTCTAAAAACAAGGCAAACGTAAAAAATAGGTTGGACCTAGTACTTATTGTAGTCCTGGGTTTATTTGCCCTGCTCCTTGCCAGGATGTTTTATCTGACTATAATTAAGGGTGATGAGATGAGGGAAGTCGCAGACCAAAGGCGGATTAGGAAGGTCTACACAACTGCTCCCAGAGGGGAGATCAGAGACGTCCACGGCCGACTTTTGGCAGGCAATATCCCGGCCTTTACTGTTCAAATTCAAAAGGACAGACTCTTAAATGAAAGAGACAAGGAAAAGCGTAACGAAAACCTCTTGAAGCTGATCAGGTATTTGGAAGAGGACGGGGCCTTTTACCAAGGCGAATTTCCTATGGATTTAAATGTCTACATCTACAAGAATCCAGACAAGTATCTGACAACAGACAAGAGTCCGACTGAATATATGATTTCCCTCTTTGAGGATGAAGATATCTTAAGGGAATTTATAAACGGCAAGATGGACCTGAAAAAATATCCAGGCCACTACAAATTTTCCGTTAAAGACAGGGCCCTAAATGCTGTTAAGGCCAAGTATGTTGACCTGCCAGTTACAATTGAAGACGGAAACTTTGTCGCAAATGAGCTCAGGCTTAAAAACTTTTTGATGGAAAAGGGTTTTGACGAAAATTTAAGCCCTGATGATTTGATGATTAATATTATTAAATCCGATACAAATATTATGAGAAAAATTATGAACCATCCGATTGCCAGGGCTATTTTATTTCAAATAGCAAGCGACCACAAACAGCTGGGCGATATTCGCATGCTGTCAATTGCCATAAAGAGCGAAATTGAAGGCTACGAAAATCGGGTAAAATTTGTGAACGCTTACGATGGTTTGGATATAAATTCAAGTGCTGAGGAAGTTTATCTCTACTTGGCCAGGAACTTTGCCCTGGAAGGTATCCTCAAAAAAACCTACAAGGACGGCGATCTAATTCCAGGTGAAATGCTTTTGAAAAAGTCTAGGAGCCAGGGGAAAAATGAAAATATAGATATTTACATTAGCCAGGATAAAAAATCAGTCTTTTTCCGCTTTATAAATGACGTTAAGGGCGATCCTTTGAAGACTTTGATCGGGTCTTTGACTCCTGCTGATTTGGATGATTTTCTCCTTGAAGAGGATATTAGAAATGTGGTGCAGGCTGAGCTTTTGAGCCAAGGCATCAACCCCAGGATTTCTGTGGCCAATGAAATTAAATTTACATCGGAGATTGACACCGAAAATTTATACGGCAGATTTTTCAAAAAATCTGAAATGAAAGACGGTCTTCCATCAGTGGAAGATTTGTTTGAAAGGGCCAAGGACTCCTACAAGATTCCAGAGGAGATTTCCAATTACGAGGCCAAGGCTATTTTAAATATTTACGAGCTGACTTATCTCCAAGGCGAAAGCGCTTATAAGCCCATCAATTTGTCTTACGGTATAAAAGATCAGACCGTTGCCAAGATTGAAGAGAATATAGACGAAGATGTGGGCGTTCTCATCAGTGTTGAGCCCATCAGGTATTATCCGCAGGGGACCACCTTGGCCCATATACTTGGTTACATGGGCAAGATTTCTTCCAAGGCCGAGATTGAAAAGTACGTTAACGAAGGCGGCTACGACAAGAATGAATTCATAGGAAAAACTGGGGTTGAAGAATATTTTGAAAATTATTTGCACGGGACCAATGGAGAAAAAATGGTCGAGGTCGACTATATTGGAAACACCATTGACGTTTTAAATGTGACTGGGGCCAAGCCGGGCAACACCCTTTACTTGACCATTGATAGCAAGTTGCAAAAAATGGCCGAGGATTATTTGAAGAGAACCTTGGAGCTCACGCGTACCCAAGGCGTCTGGCAGAGCAAGTGGGGTGACTATCAAATGGACGGGACCTTGGATAAGACCAGGCCCTTTATCCACGCCAACGCAGGTGCTGTTGTAGTTATGAATGCAAAGACCGGCGAGGTGGTGGCAAGTGCCTCATATCCTGCTTACGATCCAAATTTATTTTCAACTGGAATTTCAGAAACGGATTGGAAGGCTCTTCACCCTAAGGATGAAAACGATCCTCTGGCCGCTCGTCCACTTTTAAATATTGCAACGGGGACAGCTGTTCAACCGGGTTCTGTATTTAAAATGATAACTGGTTTTGCAGGCCTGCAAAATGGCCTAGACCCTTTTGAAAGAATTTACGATGGCTGTTATGTAGAAATTGGTGACACCAAGTTTAACTGCTTGGCCTGGACTTTGTCGCACGCTAGCCACGGAGATGTGGATTTGGCTCATGCCATCGAGCACTCCTGCAACTATTATTTTTATTCATTAGCCTTGGGTGTCAACCAAAGGTTAAACAATAAGCCTTTGTCAGCCAGGATTGACATTGACGACATTAGAGAAGCTGGCAAGACTTTCGGTTTAAACGAGCCGACGGGTATTGAAATAAATATTCCCCGCGAGGCTGTGGGTGAGGTTATAGAACCTGAGAAAAAAGTTAGGACAATTAAATTTTATCTGAGGAAATTCTTGGAGGAAAATATTGAAGACTTCCTTGAAGACGAAAAGACCGCAGATGAAATAGAAGAAGATATCAAAAATATTGCCAACTGGGCCGAAGAGGGCAGGAATTTAACCAAGGGTGAAATTGTGACCAGGCTTGATCGGATGGGCTATATATCAGAAAAAACTGTGCCTGGCCAAAAGATTCCTCTGGCTGATAGGATCAAGTACGATTACATCAACCAGGCCGAATGGTCACTGGCAGATACCATCAACGTCACCATTGGTCAAGGGGCAAGTTCGCTTACGACCATGCAGATGGCCAAGTATGTTTCGACTTTGGTAAACGGTGGCATCAAAAACAAAGCCACTCTTTTGAATTCGGTCAAGACTGATGATGGCCTCAAAGATGTTTACAGGCCGACCAGGGAAGGCGAAAAAATTGATATAAAAAATCCTGTCGGCTACAAGGAACTCATGCACGGCATGGAACTTGTAAGTAGGTCTGGTACATCCAGAAGGGTCTTCCAAAGTTTTCCTGTAAGCACGGGCTCAAAAACTGGGACCGCCCAACGCGAGGGGACAAATCCGACGACAGGACTCGAGTACGATGACTTTGCTTGGTTTGTATCCTATGCTCCGGCTGATGACCCAGAAGTCGTGGTCGCCTCCTTATTATTTCAAGGGGGAACTGGTTCAAATGCAGGCCCCATGGCTAGAGACCTAATGGCAGAGTACTTGGGCATGAACAGGGAAGAAGTCAAAGACTCCATGCCATTTGAAAACAGGTTGGTGGAATAATGTATTTTAAAATCGAAGATGACAAAGAAAAAATAATCTACACAATTATATACGACGACAAAGTTCGTCGTATTTTTGTAGAGAATAATAAGGAAATTCAAGTTGGATCCATAGTCCACGCCCAGGTAAAAAGCGTGGATGCCAACCGCAATTTTTCTTTTGTACAATTAGACGGCGAGGACGGTTTTTACAATGCGGCCGACCTAAAGGCGGGCGAGGATTATTTTTTCAATGTCCGCAAAAAACCATCGGGCGAAAAGGGCTACAAGCTGGATAGGAATATTAAAATAAAAATCGAAGGTGCAATCGGCTTTCCACTTGGAAAAGAATTTTATAATAATCCCATGGAAAAAATCACAGGCTTCCCTGTAAAATCAAAAGCTGATGACCCAGATTTGGCCAGAGAGCTCAAGTCGACCTGGGAGGGAATTTTAAAAGAACAATCACGACTCCCCATACCAAAAGTCGTCTACAGGGAAGCAAGCGAGAGCGAAAAATATATTGAAAAGTACCAGGAGGACTTGGGCGATCACGCGGCCATGCTAAGGGCTATGGCTAATACGCCTGAGCTTACGGGAAGGATTATAGAGTGTGAAGAAGGTAGCTTAATCATAGACAGTAAGGACCACTTTACCTTTGTGGACTTTAACACAGACGACTACTCCAAGTCCTACAATCGCGACCTCAACCACTTGGATTTAAATGAAAAACTTTTGATTGAGGCCATTAGGATTTTGACCTTAAGAAATATCGAAGGCATGATTTTGATAGACATCTTGAAGCTCAAGGACTATGGGGACTTTATAAAAATCACAAAAAATATTTTAAAAACTCAGGGCTATTATTTTCACGATATAACCAAGCTTGAACTAATGGAGATTACTCGAAGAAAGACTGGCCGAAAATACATTGACCAGGATATAATAAATAAAATAATGGAAATATAAATTCACAGGGGCCCGCTAATTTATGGCGGGCTTTTTGCTTGAAATAAAAGAGCCTCTATTGTATAATAAAGCTATATATAGGAGGAATTATGAAGAACTTTTGGGAGTTAACGAAATTTGGAGTAAACAAATATTTTCGTTTTTCATATCAATATATTTTACTGGCAATTGTAGTCACTGTAATATTGGTTTTCTTGGAACCAATAGTCGCAGGTCTTTTGATTGTCACGCTTGCATTTTTAATTACTTATGACATCAGAGAACACGATACAAAAATAAAGGCCCTGGAATCTGAAAAGTCCAAGGAGTCTGAAGAGTTTGAATCCGTTACCATGCACGCTATATTTCGCATGCCTTACCCACTTGTCATGACCGACAAGTCTGGGGTCATAACCTGGCAAAACTCGCCCTTTAGTGAAATTGTTGGGGAAATTGACAGGAATGCAAAATTAAACGAGCTAATTCCGGCTATCAACCTTAGCGAACTCGAAAAGGAACAAAAATCTTTTAATATATCTTATAAGGACAAGTATTATTTGGTGAGGAGCGACAAGGTTTTGGACCACGGCAAGGTCGACAGGTACATTGTCTACATGCTAGATGTGACCAAGAACCGTGAGCTTGAAAAAGCCTACAACCAAGACGCCCTTGCAGTTATGGTTGTCTTTGTGGACAATCTTGACGAGGCTAAAACTGGAGGAGACGAGGCCCTGAGGACAAAGATTTCTTCAACTGTGGACACGACTATTGTCGACTACTTTACATCCCACAATGCGATCGTAAGAAAATATGACAACGACAAGTACTTGGTAATTGCTGATAGGGATTCCTTTAACAAGATCAAGGCCAAGAAATTTAATATCTTAGATACCATCCGTGAGTTGGAATTTGAAAACACAATTCCGCTTACGCTTTCAATTGGCGTTTGCGACCTGGGCGAAAATCCAAACGAAAAATTCGTCAAGGCCAGATCTGCCATTGATATCGCCCTTGGCCGTGGGGGTGACCAAGCTGTATGCGTGGGCGAAAACGGCTACGAATACTTTGGCGGCAAGACCAAGGCCGTGCAAAAGCACACCAAAGTCAAGGCCCGCGTGATCGGTTACGCCCTCAAGGAACTTATCGACCAAGCGGAAAACATTTATGTATCTGGCCACAAAAACCCTGACATGGATGCCATTGGATCAGCTGTGGGCATCATGGCTATAGTCCAACTCAGAGGGAAAAATGCCAGACTCATTTTGGATGATGACACAGAAGCCGTCACCTCTATAATGGATCTGATGAAGGCTGAATCAGAGGCCATGTACGATTCCATTATCAGGCCTGATGAGGCACTGCGGTCATTTAAAAAGGGCGATCTCTTAATCTTAACTGACCACCACAAGCCATCCCTATCGCCTAGTAAGGAGCTGAGCGAAAAGGCTGACAATATTGTAATTATCGACCACCACAGAAGGTCGGACGAATTTATAGATAATCCTGCCCTTGTTTACTTGGAGCCACACGCTTCATCTGCCAGTGAATTGGTTGCAGAAATTCTCCAATACATGATAGATGACAAGAAGCTATCCCACTTTGAGTCTTCGGCTCTTTTGGCGGGAATTATGCTGGATACCAAAAACTTTACAACTCAAACAGGCCTTAGGACTTTTGAAGCTGCAGGCCTCTTAACTCGCATGGGTGCAGACCCAGAAGAAGTCAAGCTCTTGTTTAGAGACGACTTTGAAACCTTCGTCAACAAGGCCAAGGCAGTTGAATCTGCGGAAATTTACAAGGATTACTTTGCAATTTCCATGACCAAAAACGAAGGCAACGAGGCAATTTTAACTGCGGCCCAAGCCAGCGACGACCTCTTAAAGATCGAGGGAGTCAAGGCCAGCTTTGTAATGGCAAAGATTGACGACATGGTTCACATAAGTGCCAGGTCCATGGGACAGGTCTCTGTCCAACTCATCATGGAGGCCTTGGGTGGCGGTGGCCACATTGCCCAAGCAGGCGCAAGGGTTGAGGGGACCATTGATGAAGTTAAAGAAAAAATTAAAAAGGCAATTGACGATTATATAAAGGAGGAAAAAGATGAAAGTAATACTAATTGAAGATGTTAAAAAAATTGGCAAGAAGGGTGATATCAAGGAAGTTAAACCAGGTTATGCAAGAAACGCCCTCTTCCCAAAAAACTTAGCCATCGAGGCAACTCCTGAAAATATGAAAGAATGGGAAGCTGAACAAGCCGAATTAAAGAGGCTTGACGCTGAAAATAAGGCTCAGGCTGAGGAAATGAAAAAGGCCTTGGAAAAGAAAAAAATAATTATAAAATGGAAGGGCGGCAGCTCTGGCAAATTATTTGGTTCTGTAAACAGTCCAGAAATTGCCGACGCCATCAAGGAAGAGCTTGGCCTTGACATAGATAGAAAGAAAATCGATTTAAAATCGCCAATCAAAGAAACAGGCGACTACGAAGTTACAGTTAAACTCTACGGGGCAACAAATGCCAATGTAAAATTGGAGGTTGTAATCTAATGCAAGATTTCACTCTGCCAGAATCCTTGGATGCGGAGATTAATGTAATTGCAAATATGATAAATGACGCCGAGACCGTGGATGTGGCCCTGGAAATTATCAAGAGCGAAGAAGAATTTTATCACAAGCGCAACAAGCTCATGTACAAGGCCATTATGTCTTTGGCCAGTCGGGGCAAGTCCATAAACAGGGTTAGCATTGCCGAAGAGCTAAAGGCCATGGACGCTTTGGATATGTCTGGTGGCCCCCAATACATTGCAGAAGTTGGTTCTTCATACGTAACTGGGGCCAGGCAAAAGGACTTGGCGGAAATCGTCCACGAAAAATATCTCTTTAGGCGGCTGGCTGGCATTGCAGATGAAATAAAAGTTCAAGCTATTGAAGCCAAGGGCCAAGCGGTGGATACCATTGGTGCGGCCGAGGATATGATTTTAGATTTGGGTTTAAAATCAGGTGATGACGACCTCAAACACATCGGCGGAATCCTCCAGGAATCCAGCAAGGACCTTATGGATAGGGCCAAGCTAAAGGGAGCCCTGTCGGGACTCTCCACAGGCTTCAAAGACATTGACGATATGCTGTCGGGCTTTCAAAAGAGTGATCTCATTTTGCTTGCGGCTAGACCTTCTATGGGTAAGACTGCACTTGGCGTGAACTTTGCTGTAAATGCTGCACAAAATAAAAAGACAGTTGCCATTTTTTCTCTGGAAATGTCCAAGACCCAATTGGCCCTCAGAATTTATTCGCAGCTGACCAATATTTCTCTTACCAATCTTATCCAAGGGGATTTGAAGACCGATGATTGGAAACGAATTTCCAAGACCCTGGTCGATTTTTCTCAAAATAATTTATACATTGATGACATGAGTGGGACCAGCGTTCAAGATATGCGGGCCAAACTCAGGAGGCTCCAGCTAGAGCAAGGCCTTGATTTGGTTGTAATCGACTACTTGCAACTTATGGAAGCAGGCGGTCAAACTGAAAACAGGACCTTGGAAATTTCAAAAATTTCTCGTGGCCTCAAGGCCATGGCCAAAGAACTCGACGTGCCAGTTATTGCACTTTCGCAATTATCACGGGCTCCAGAGCAAAGGACCAACCACAGGCCAATTTTGTCTGACCTTCGTGAATCAGGGGCCATCGAACAAGACGCAGACGTCGTTTTGTTCTTGTATCGCGACGAATATTACAATCCCGATTCAGAGGACAGGGGCATTGGCGAAGTCATAATTGCCAAGCACAGAAACGGACCAACGGGTACAGTTAAACTCGTCTACAAGGGCGAAAACACCAAATTTTTACCAATGTCAAAGGTGGAAGCACCGGCTGACTTATATCAATAATTTAGAATTTATTATGGTTGATTTACATTTTTACAAGGATCAAAACTACGGGGACTTTACGGCAAAATTAATTCCAAATATAGATCGGAAAAAGATTTTGGGAATTAGGATGCCGACCTTAAGAAAGCTTGCAAAAGAAATTTATAAAAATGAGGGGCTAGGTTTTTTAGAAAATCTGCCCCATTTTTATCATGAAGAAAATATGATCCACGGCCTACTTATAAATGAAATCAAGGATGGAGATTTGGCTAGGGAAAAACTCTTGGCCTTTGGTCCATATCTGGAAAATTGGGCCCAGACAGATGTCATTAAGCCCAAAGCTTTTAAGAAGAATCCAATTATAGCAAGAGAAACTGCCAGAGAACTTATTAGTAGAGGTGGCGAATACCGAGTGCGGATGGGCGTAATTTTACTTATGAATTTGCAAGGGGAAAATTTTTTGCCATCCGATTTGGATCAAATAGTCCAGATAAAATCCGATTTTTATTATGTAAATATGGCTCGGGCTTGGTATATGGCAGAGCTTTTGGTGAAAAATTTTGACCCGGCCTATGAGGCTTTAGAAAATAAAGTTTTAGATGAGTGGACACAGAACAAAGCCATACAGAAGGCGAGGGAGAGTTATAGGGTGTCAGATGAGCTGAAAGATTTGATCCTCAAATTTAGGGTCTAAATTCAGTGTCATGTTATGTATGGGGAGGAAATATTTTAATTTGATAATTTGCGGTTAAAATTGCGAATTTTTGCAGTGTTCGACTTTTTGCGACCTGCAGCCCTGCCAAGAGGTCAATTTCCCGTAGCGGCAATCCTGAAATGCTCGCCAAGAAATTGACCGATTGGCTAGCGTATACTCACGCAACTTGTTGCCTGATCAAACAAAATTTCTGTAGCGTCCGATTTATTTCGGACAAAAAATTTTGTTTGATTGGCTACAACATTGTAATTTTAAATATTGAAAACAAAAAAGCCCCTGGGGGCTTTTTTCTTGCATAAAATTAAATTTGGATTTCCTTGACCATAATTTCTGGTTTGTATTTGACACCGTACAAGATTTTTTTATTGTTAAAATCAAAGTATTCGAAGCGGAAGTCCTTGACCAGATACTTGGTTGGGCTGGTCATGTCAAGACAAAAAATCTGACGGACCTCGGCCATATCCAAAAGCTCGTGATATTGAGGCAAGGCAAGTGGCTGGGGATTTAAAAAGATGGGTGGATTTTTTCGGTTGTTGGAAATAAAATCTAGCCTCAAGAGCTCTTTGATATATTCTATGTCCGGCCTGCCCGACAAAAATTCATAAAAGTATTCATAGAGAGAGTCGCGGGAGTGGCCGATCTCCGTGTAGCCGTGGCCTTCCCAAAAGATGCTCATGGCCTCAAAGAAATCAAAGGGCTCGTAGTCCTTTATTACATATTCAAGGGTGTGGGCGAAGTAATCTTCATTTGAAAATTTTTCGACAAGGTCTTCGATTATCTTTATCCTCTTAAGCTCAAGGGCGGAAATATATTTGGTCTCCAAGACCTCATAGGGAGCATAGGTTGTAAATTTTATCCCATGCTCGGCCGCTTGGGCTTTTATTTTCGAACCGCGGAGGACTTTTAAAAAGCCCAGCTGAAATTTTTCAGCGCCCAGTGAGTAAATGTAATTGAAAGACTCTTTGAAGGACTCGTAGTCCTCGTAGGGTAGGCCTGCGATTTGGTCCACGTGCTGGTGGATGTTATTGAAAGACCGAATTTTTTGGACCACGTATTTTAACCTGTCTAAATCGGCCCACCTTTCTATGGCCTCCAGGGTTTTTGGATTGGACGATTGAACGCCGACTTCAAATTGAAAGAGACCCTTGGGCAGGGTGGATAAAAATTCCAAAAAGTTATCTGAGATCAGGTGGGCCATAAGTTCCATGTGAAAGACCATGTCGGTCTTGACATTGTCCTTGATAAAGGTCATCATTTCAATGCTTTCGCGCTCGTTGGCGTTAAAGGTCCTGTCGACCAACTTGACGATTTTGGCGCCCGAATCCATGATGTAAAGAAGGTCCGACTTGATTCGCTCGGTCGAAAAATATCTGACCCCTTTGATGGTCGATGACATGCAAAAAGTGCACTTAAATGGACAGCCCCGGCTCATTTCGTAGTAGATTATTTTGCCAGGTGGGCACTTGATATCTACAAAGGGACTTGGAATAATGTCCAAATCTTTTATAAGAGGTCTGGGCGGATTGTGGATAATTTTATTATCTTCCCTATAGGAAATTCCTAAAACATTTTTTAAATCTCTTTTATTTTCCAAAGCTCCTAGTAAATCGGGCACAGTGAGCTCGCCCTCGTCTCTGATTATTATATCCAGGCCGGGATTTTCTTTAAAATGATCCTCGATTTCAAAATTGGATTCGATCCCGCCCCAGCCTATGATGGCATCTGTCACTTGCGATAAATCAGACGTAAGCTTGGAGATGTAGTCGATATTCCATATGTAGGTGGAAAACAAAATCACGTCGGCCTTTCTCTTTAAAATTTCCCCGTAGACGAAATTTAGATTTTGATTTATATTAAATTCCAGTTTTTCCACATCAAAATCTCCGCACATGCCGTAGATATAATCGACAGCCAGGGCGGTGTGGATGTATTTTGAATTGACTCCTACTAAAAGTACCTTCATGCAAGCTCCTTTATATATTTTTAAAATGCCTTAAACAAGAAAAATAAAATGCTCTTTGAAATTATAAGTAAGCGGCCGTAAAAAATGAAAAGTAAAACGCAATTTAAAATTAAAAATAAGCGGCCTCTAAATAAGAAAAATAAAATGCTCTTTAAAATTAAAATCCTGCGGACTTTTAATATGAAAAATAAAATGCAATTTACAATTATAATCGTGAGGGCTTGAGAAATGAAAAAGAAAATTCAATTTTTAATTAAAGTTGATCGGCCTTAAAAAATGAAATAAAAAATCTTCTTAGCCTTTATATATCATTTAAAATAGCGTGGATGACGACATCATGATAGCTACCGTCTTTAAAATAAAAGTCTTTGAGGACGCCTTCCACTTCCATGCCGACCTTGTCCATGACCCGGCCGCTGGCAATATTTTCCGCCAGATGCCTGCCTTCGATCCTGTGAATGCCATATTCATCAAAGAGATATTTTATAAAGGCTGTGAGGCTCTGGCTGGCGTAGCCCCGATTTTGATAGGCGGGCGAAATTATATAGCCGACCTCACAGCGTTTGCCAGCCCCGTCCTCTGTTCGATCAATATTGGCGTGAATGGTCCCAATCATCTTCTTGTCAGCCTTGTGGACTATGGCAAAGAGGGGCATGTCCTCGGATTTTTCTATCATATTTTCTATGACGCGGAGGGTCTCTTCAATCCTTGTGTGTGGAGTCCAGGACCCATAGAGGGCAAGCCGTGGATCAGATGCGTATTCAAACATATCTCTGGCATCAAAATAAGATATGGGCCGTAAAATCAAATCATTTATTTCGATTTTCATTTGCCAGCCGTCCTTATATGATAAAAATATAGCTGCTGGGCCAGTCCTGCCAAATTGCCGTAGGCCTTGGTCCCTGCGTTTGCCATCTTGACCCGATTTTTTTCCTGGTAAAAGCGTTCAAGGAAAACTTTTTCCATCCAGGTATCGAGTGGAAAGACATCTCGCTTGCCCATGCCAAAGAGCAAGATGCAGTCAGCAACCTTTGGGCCAACGCCAGATAGGGTGAGGAGTTCTGCGTGAGCGGACTTGGTATCCAGCTTAATGGTTTGGGCTAAAAAATCTGGGTTATTGGTCAAAAACTCGGCCGTGTTTTTGATGTACTTGTCCCTGTAGCCGGCCCCCATTTCCCGCAGGTCCTCGACCGATAATTTATTAATTTGGTCAGCCCTTGGGAAGGAATAATATTCGCCAAAGCTGTCCGACATTTTGTCTCCAACGGATTCTCTTAAGGCGTTTATAATTTTTTTGATTCGCTTGATATTGTTGTTTTGACTTATAATAAAAGAAAAAACAATCTCTTCCAAGTCTTGGTTCAAAAGCCTAATGCCGTCTGAGTATTCCAAGACATCACTGGGAAAGCCCATGTCTTCTAAGAGCTGAAAGTCCCTTTCGTAATCGTAGTCGTAGTCCAGGTAATGCAAAAAAATGGCCGGATCGTGGTCGGTTTTAATTATAAGCCTGTCCCCGTCCTCTTCCAGATAGGCCCGCTTGTTTAAAGTCTGAATTATAAAACCCTTTTCGTGGGGGTAATACATAAAGACCTGGCCACTTTCCATAATGTCGTAGAGATTAAAGTGGTCGGGCAATTTATATTTATAAGTTTTTAAGTCTTTCATCTTGGTCGCTCCTTAAAAAATCTATGTCCACTTGTTTTTTAAAATCAAAAGTGAAAACTTAACTCCTTTAATTATATCAAAGCTGGCGGCCTTGTGCAATTAAAAATTAAAATTCTTCCATGGACTTGTGGATTTGGGGTGTTTTTATAAGGCTCTTTGTGGTATAATGGAAATTAATTGTGGGAGGGATTATGAAGCGATTTAAGAGATTTTATATTTTAATATTTATTCTTATAATTTTCTCTGCAAGTATCATTATACACTTTACAGATTGGGGATACTTGTCTTTTGACAATAGAATGAGAATCAGAAAGCCAGAGGCCTATAATCTGGATTATTTTAAGACTTTTAATGCAGATAATTTTGAAACCATGCTCAAGGATTATTACCTGCGCGATGACATGGTTTTTGCTGGAGCTTTTTTTGACAAATATATTTATAGGCGGCCCTTTGTAAACAATGTTCAGGTAAAATCGCCTAATATTTTTGATGTGGAAGGGGCACCTGCTTATTCTATAAGCCCTGGCGATGCAGAAAAAAATATAATAAATTCTGCAGAAAAATTGGCGGAAATCAGAGATAAGGTGAGAGCAAATGGCGGCGATCTACTGATAATTCCCGTGCCAAAAATTTCGGCCTTTTATCAGTATCCGTCTTATATTTTGGATCCAGAGCCTATTGACAAGGCTGCAGCTGAGCTGATGTTTAGGGAATTTGATAAGCACGATCTGTCCTATGTGGACTTAAGAAAAGTTTTGGCCTATGAAGATTATTACAAGACCGACCACCACATGTCAAAGGCTGGCTCGGACAAGCTGATTGAAATTATAGATGAGCATTTAAAAGAAAACGGCAAGGCCTTAAATGATGCGCGAATTGATGTGGATGTTCACGACTTTAAGGGGTCCAGGTCCAAACGGGCTGCTTATCTAACGGGGACAGACGATATTTTTGAGCCAATTTATTTCACAGATTATAAAAGATCAGGCGATGGCCACGAGGATATAAACAATTTTAAAGAAAAGATTGACTATCCGTCTTATATGTACGGGGACAACAAGTACACCTGCATAGAAACGGACGTAAAGGACGGAGCCGACCTAATTATTTACGGCGACTCCTACACAAATATTGTGGAGGCCTTTATATGGCCGCGTCTAAAACGCATGAGGTCCTACGACTTTAGGCCGGACCTCCGAGCGGCGGATGAAAAGCGGCCACAGTGTTTTTACGATACAGATTTGCTGGTTTTAATAGCAGATGAGACCAGCTTTAGACTTGAAAGGGGGTATATTTTTTACTCCGATGAAGATTTTGATAATTGATTCTGGCAGCGGCGGCAAGGTCGTGGAGAGGTATCTGAAGTCTTGGAACAAGGACCTGGATATAATCTACGATTGCGACATAGAAAATATGCCCTACGGCGCCAAGTCCAGAGAAGAAATTTTGAGACTAACCAAAAATATAATAGACAAGCACGAGGGCGACTACGATATTCTCGTGCCTGCCTGCAATACCATGTCTGCCGCTCTTATCGAAGGGGGCAGGTTAAATCGGAGGACGGTGGATATTATTACGCCCACCATCCACGAACTGAAGAGGCAAAATTTAAGAAATTTAGCAATTATTTCAACAGAGTACACGCATAAGTCCAAACTTTACTTGCGTGCGCTTAAGATTCCGAGCCGCAGCTCAAAGACCTTGGCCAAGCTTATTGAAGATGGCATTAGTGAGAACGAACTCGCCATCAGAAATGAAGTCAAAAGACTCTTGCAACCAATGGTTAAGCGCGGCATCGAACGCGTGGTCTTAGGGTGTACCCACTATGAGCTAATTGATTATATAATCAGGGATATTTACCCCCACTTGGAACTCTTGTATCCGGGTAAATACCAAGCCAAGCAAGTCTTACGCCTAGTAGACCTTTTGGAGGAAGAAGAAAAATGGAGAATGTAATAGAAATTAAAGATGTAAGTTTTTCTTACAAGTCAAATATTTCTGGCGAAAACGTAAAAGCTATTGACGGGGTCAGCCTGGATGTCAAAGAAGGCGAATTCGTTTGCATCTTGGGTGCAAATGGATCGGGCAAGTCTACCCTTGCAAAGCTTATTAACGCCCAGCTCACACCCCAAGAAGGGGAGATTAGGGTTGAAGGCATGTCCACGATTGATGAAGATAAGATTTGGGAAATCAGAAGAGAGTGCGGCATGGTCTTTCAAAATCCTGACAACCAAATTGTAACGACAATTGTAGAAGAAGACGTGGCCTTTGGTCCAGAAAACCTTGGCCTCCCATCAGAAGAAATCAGAAAACGCGTGGACATGGCCCTTGATATAGTTGGCATGACCAAGTTTAAAGACCACAGCCCAACGCTTTTATCGGGCGGACAAAAGCAAAGGGTCGCCATAGCAGGGATCCTCGCTTTGATGCCAGATATAATTATCTTTGACGAGCCAACGGCCATGCTGGATCCGGGCGGTCGCAAGGATGTTTTGGATACGATTTTAAAGCTCAACAGGGAAGAAAATAAAACGATTCTTTTAATCACCCACTTTATGGAAGAGGCAATTTATGCTGATAGGATTGTTGTTTTTGAAGACGGCAAGATTGCAGAAGTGGGCACGCCAAAGGAAATTTTTAAAGACCCCAAAAAAGTCAGGTCTTATGGACTAGATGCGCCTTTTGCTCCAGAGATGGAATATCTATTGGCCGACAAGGCCTTGGGCTGCGACAGTTTGGAGCTCCACGACTATACAGATTGCACCATTGCAAAATTACAAGCCTTAAATATTCCAAAGAGCCAAGCGCCTGAAGAAGAAAGAACTCAGCCAGTTGAGCCTGTTGATAATGACGATGCAATTGTAATAAAAAATTTATCCCATGTTTACAGTCCAGGTACGCCATTTGAATTTAAGGCCTTGGATGGCATTAACATGTCTATAAAGAAAGGCGATTTCGTGGGCGTAATTGGCCACACGGGATCGGGCAAGTCCACTTTTATACAACACTTAAACGCCCTCATGTTTCCAACTGAGGGAGAGATTTTTGTGGAAGGGGAAAAGATTTCCAAGGAAATGGATTTAATCAAGCTCCGCCAAAAGGTGGGCATGGTATTCCAATATCCTGAGCACCAACTCTTTGAAGAAACTTGTTTTAAAGATGTAGCTTTTGGTCCAAAGAACTTGGGCCTAGACGAGGCGGAAATTGAAAAACGTGTCAAGGAATCCCTTGAAGCCGTTGGCCTAGACTATGAATGGGTCAAGGACAGGAGCCCATTTGACTTATCGGGTGGACAAAAACGCCGGGTTGCAATTGCAGGTGTCCTTGCAATGAAGCCGTCGTATTTGATTCTAGACGAGCCAACAGCAGGTCTGGACCCAATGGGCAGGGATGAAATTATTGACGAGATAAAAGAAATTGCAGACAGGGAAGGCCTCACTGTAATTTATGTAACCCACTCCATGGATGATATAGCTGAAATTGCAGATAAAATCCTGGTTCTTGACCACGGAAAATTAAAATATTACACAATACCTGAACGAGTCTTTGCAAATGAAGAAGACCTGGTTGAAATCGGTCTGGACCTACCAAGCGTTGTGACTTATAGAAACGCTCTTTGCCGGGCAGGCTACGGGATGGGACAAGTACTTGTGCCTGAAGAGGCCGCAGCATATTTGAAGGAGATACTATAATGAAAGATTTAACTATCGGTCAATATTTTCCTGGCGACAGCGTAATTCACAGGTTGGACCCCAGGACCAAAATCACCCTCTCCTTTATGTATATTATGGTTTTGTTTTTTGTAAAAACCTTTTCGGCTTACGCCATGGCTCTTGTGTATTTGTATGTGGTAATGAAAATTGCAAACATACCTTTCTCAATGTTATTTAAGGGGATCAAGTCTTTAATCTTTATTATCGTTTTGACACTGGCCTTAAATATATTTATGATAGAAGGGGAAACCCTCTTTACAATATTTGGCCTAACCGCCAGCAAGGAGGGTCTCAGATACGCAATCTTTATGGCCCTTAGACTTATACTAATGGTTATGGGATCAGGGGTAATGACTCTCACCACATCGCCAATCCGCTTGACGGATGGCTTGGAAAAAATCATGAAGCCACTTGAAGTTATCAAGGTCCCGGCCCATGAAATTTCCATGATGATGACCATTGCTCTCAGATTTATTCCGACCTTGATGGAAGAAACTCAAAAAATTATAAAGGCCCAAAAGGCCCGTGGGGCAAATTTCGAAGAGGGATCCATTGTTAAAAGAGCCAAAGCCCTAGTGCCAATTTTGATTCCGCTCTTTATTTCTTCCTTTAGGCGGGCAGACGAGCTTGCCAATGCAATGGAAGCAAGGCTTTATAGGGGCGGCAACAACAGGACAAAATTAAATCCTCTTAAATATCAAAAGAGAGATTACCTGGCTTACACAATTGTAATTTTATATTTTGCGGGCATGATCGCCCTAAATTACACGGGGCTCTACTGATGAGAGTTGCACTCCTAATCGATTACGACGGGACCAATTACAACGGCTGGCAAAGGCAAAAAAATGGCATAGGCATTCAAGAGATAATTGAAAATGCCCTAAAGGAAATTACAGGCGAAGAAATTAATTTGCGTGCGGCCGGGCGAACTGATGCAGGCGTCCACGCCAAGGGCCAGGTGGCAGATTTTGATACCTCATCAAGTATACCTGGCGACAAATTTCTTTATCCCCTCAATAATATTTTACCAGACGATATAAGGATAATGGCCTCCGCCCAAGTTGCGGATGATTTTTCCGCCCGCTTTGACGCCCTTGAGAAGCATTATCAGTACAGGATTTATCTGGGCCAAGTTTTGCCAGCGACTGAGGGACGAAACGCGGCCTTATACGACCGCAAAATCAATTTAGAACTCATGAGGGCAGCAGGCGAAATCATGGAAGGCGAGCACGATTTTAAGGCCTTTGAAGGACCTTATGCGCAAATGCCAACCTCAGTCCGTAGAGTCAACAAGGTCGACGTAAATGTGGAAGGGAATTTTTTAATCTTCGATATCTACGGAGAGGCTTTTTTAAAAAATATGATCCGCATTATGGTCGGAACAATTTTAAAAATAAATGAAGGCGGACTGAGCCTTGATGGTTTGATGGAACTTTTTCAAAAACCGGATAGGCAGGAGGCGGGAGTGACGATGCCGGCCAAGGGGCTCACGATGATCTCCATACGATATAGCGGTCTGGAATTTAGGGTCTAAATCGCGATATTCTCGTGAAAAAAAATTTTTAGTCCTCGGAGTACACTTGAGTACACCTGCGTCCTAAAAATTTTGTTTCACTTCGAATCTCATCGATTTATCCTCCTAAATTCAGTGAAGTGTTATAGATATCGAGAAAATAAAAATGATTTTTTCTCGCAAATTTAGAGACATAAAAAGGTAGAGAGAAAATAAAATAATTTTAATTTGAGAATTTTTTAATAAAGAGTGTTCGCACTCTTTATTTTTATGTAATAATTTTTATATCAATGGCATCTATTAAATGTCGCTTTGCGGTTGTAGGGTTCACTTTATGTGAACCGAAAAGTCCCGCCCAAAAGATAAAAAAATCTTCTGCAGATATAAATGTAGCCAAAAATTTTTGTTTGATGTAAATTTAATTTCCCAAGAATGTTGCAAATTTGACCAGAAATATCAAAAAAGGAACTCATCTGCTGAGTTCCTTTTAAAATACATTTTCATCTTCAATTCATTTTTATTTCTCAATTACATTTGCCTTTGAGGACTTGTAGAGTTTGATAATCTCGAAGGATTCGACGGACCCGTCGCCTATATAGGCTGAGTCTTTGTAGCCGAGTTTGGCTGGATGCATGAGGGCCCAGCCTTGGTCGGTGGCAGGGATAATCCTGGTTAAATCTGTATGAGATGCGGCAACTGAGCTGTAGATTTCATAGAGATTTATGGATGAGTCGATTGCTATATTGAGATTTTTGTTGGTCTTTAGGAGTTGATCCAGGTCTTCCAAGGTGAACTTGGTTCCGTCTTCCTTGAGTATGCCGGAGACAAAGGCCTTGCCATCAAAGATATCGTATTCGAAAGTGATGAGGAGTGGAGTCTGATCCTCGCGTTTTAAAAGTTCTTCCAATTTATATGGAGACTTGCGCCTAATCATATCCAAAATATTGATTTCGTAGTCGACATCAAAGTCTCTGACCTTTTTAATATCGGCTTGGTCGTACTTGTAAATTACATTTTGATGGAAGAATTGTGGGCTGTAAGGGAAGTAGGTGTTTTGCTCCAATTCTGGATAAGGGTTGTTGTAGAAGATTAAATCTGAGTTGAGCTCTCCCATGCTAATGAGCTTGTTTGGCTCGATGCCTTCTTGTGTAAACATAATCTTGTATCCGTTTTGCTTGTTGGAAACCTTGCCGTAATCTTCCAAGTTATTTACTTCTATAATAATATTTTTTTGCAGGCCGGGGATTTGTCTAACCCTTTCTGCGAATTCAACGCTGTTTTCTACGCTAACTATAAAGTTTAGGTCGGTGTACCTGCTTACTATGTCGCCCAAGCTTATGACATTGCCGCCAACTTCGTTTAGTTTAAAGTTTCCTGCGTCTTCGCGGCTTACATAATAATCGTCGGTGGTCTTGTAAAGATTGATTTTGAAGGTATCAAAGCCAGCCTCATAAGCCCTTAGAAGTTGGTATGAGTCCTTGACTTCAACGGCGTTTTTAAGTTTTTGCTTGTCGCCTTCTAAGTGGTCGAGGTTTTCACCACTCATCATTTGCTTGACCAGGTCATTTTCTAGGATGGTCTTGGACATATTTATCCGCCTAATCCCTTCCTCGTGGATGGATCTGACCGTGGACACATCTTCTAATTGTCTGCTGTGGCGGTTTTTTAATCTGCCGTTTTCAAAAATCCCGTCTCTTTTCATGGTAAAGATGTAGTCATCATTTATAAAAGATCCCTTGAGCATGTAGGCTTGAGGGTAAAGGGTTGCGTAGTGGTTTTCATCCATGATGTCTTGGCCCATAAAAACATATTTGGAATAGTCAATGCCCATTATATTTAAAAGTGTAGGTGCCAGGTCGATTTGGCTGCGGACACCGTCGATTTGTTTGTTGAAGTCCTGTCCGCCCACGTGAATTATCAGCGGAATATTTAAAAGGGTGTCAAAGTCAAAATCTATGCCAGTAAATTCTGCAATCCTGTCATTAACAGCCTTGTCCATGCCTGTAAAGCCGTGGTGGTCACCATAGATTGCAATAATAGAATTGTCGTAGAGGCCCTTGGCCTTGAGGTCTGAGATAAATTCTCCTATGGCCGCGTCTGTATAGTGGACGGCTTGAAGATATTTGCCAAAAATGCTTTTTGAATCCTCTTCGTCGATGGCGAGCTTCTGTTCTTCTGCCGGCATATCATAAGGCACGTGGCTTGTAAGCGTTACCAAGAATGCAAAGAAGGGGCTCTCTTCATTTTCAATCTTTGAAGCAGATTGTTTCAAAAATGACTTGTCGCCTAGGCCCATGCCGATAACTTCGTCAATCTCGAAATTGTCCTCTGCGTAAAATTTGTCAAAGCCAATGTGTGGGTAGGCCTGGTCTCTGATCCAGAAATCTCTCCTGTAGCCGTGGAGGGCCAGAGGATTGTAACCTTGGTCTTTTAAAATCATTGGCAGACCGTAAAGATAAGTATCCAGATAAACTTCATAAGAAGGATTTTTCATGGATGGATACATGGAGTGAAGACTTACAAACTCAGCATCAGAAGTGTTGCCTGCGCCTAGCACTTCGTAGTAGTCGCTGGCGTAAATTGAGCCTGGTCCATTAATGAGGGCATTTAAGTTTGGAGTAATTTCCTGGTCATTGTATTTTTTATTTATAACGAAATTGTTTAGGGATTCAACTTGAATAATGATTAGGTTTTTGCCAGCGCCAACTCCTGTGAATTCGTTGTCGTGAGATTCTGTTTCAATGACCTCTGTGATGTCAGATTCAGTAATCTCCATGGGCTTTTCTTCGATGGCCCCTGCCAAATCCATGGTGTGGTAGGCAAAGAGCGATTGGTGGGAGGCACCGTTCATAAAGGGAGCGCCCACAAAAATTAAAGTGATAAAGATTGCCAGGCAGATGGTCAAAAACCTGTAGGCGCTGGTCAAGTCTCTGCCCGGATTTTTTATATTAAAGGATCTTAAAATCCTCTTGGTGTTGCCGACAAAATCAAGATAAGTTCTCTTGATGGCTTTTCCAAAATTTACAAAAAATCTCTTGATATATCTCTTGTTTCTAGAAATCCATTTGATAAGATTGATTGGCCAGTCAATAAAATACCAGAGAAGGGCTGGCTTTAGAACGAGGCCCAGGGCATCTGTAACGTCGCCCACATTGCCTGCGTGCGAAAGCTCTTTGGCCACCGGCAGCCTGCCAAAGTAAAAGTAATAGGCCGTGTCCACCACAAGTATGGCGGTAATCAGCCAATAAAGGGCGGAGGAAGTCCGCTTGGCCCATTTTTCTTCCCTAAAAAATAAAAATGAGAGCAGGCTGACAAAGACCATGTCAATTGCAAAAGCAAGCCATGGAGCGTAGCTGACCTCAGTTAAAATCATAAAAACTATTAATTTAAAAGCTAACAATAAAAAGTATTGCATAAAAACCTCCGCGATAATTATATCATTTTCACACATCTTTTACAATTATATATAGGAAAAATCCAGCGAAGCTGCCCAAGAGAGCAATGGGATGGATGAATACATTTATCTTATGGATATTGTTCAGAACGTTGTAGGGGCGACTTTATGTCGCCCGAAAAAGTCTTGCCCCAAAAGTTTCTCACGAAAACTCTTGTTCACGAAGAAAAAAATCTAGCGAAGCGTGTAGGGTCCACTTTATGTGGACCGAATTTTTTTCTGAGTGAGGACAAGAGTCTCAAGGAAAATGTGGACAAATTTTTCCTGATTATTTTAAACAATCTTAAGAAGACTTTAAAAAGAAAAAGAAAATAGCGCTTACAAATTCAAAATGAAGACCCAGAGAAAATCAAATAAAAATATAATTTCAAATTCAAAATGAGGTGCCAGAGAAAGGCAAATAAAAATAGCATTTGTAAATTCAAAATGACCGCCTAGATTATAAAATTTGCAAATAAGGATTTTCAAGGCTATAATATAAAGATAGAATATATAAAGTTATTACTGAAAAGAAGAGGTTATTATGAAAAGATTTTTTAAGTTTACCCTGCCGTCTGTTTTCTCCATGTGGGTCTACGCCCTCTACACCATGGTGGACGGATTTTTTGTTGCCAATTATGTTGGAGAGACTGAATTTGCAGCTGTAAACATTTCCATGCCGGTGGTCACGACGTTTTTTGCCATTGGCATCTTGCTTAGCATTGGCACCCAGGCTAAGGTTGGCCACAGTTTGGGGGCGGGAGATTTAAAGAGGGCCAATCAAATTTTTTCCACGGCATTTTTATCCCTAATAATAATCGGCCTTTCCTATATGGCCATCATTTATATTTTTATGGAAAAAATCATTTATACAATTGGGGCAAACGAGGAGACCTATATCTACGTCAAGGATTATTTATCGACGGTCTTGCCCTTTGCCTTGTTTTTTATGACCACTTATCAGTTCGAGGTCATGGTAAAGCTCGATGGTTTTCCAATGATAACGGCTTTTTCCGTTTTTGTATCGGCTCTTACCAATATTATTTTGGATTATTTATTTATTGTAAAATTTGATATGGGCGTTTACGGGGCAGCTCTTGCCACGGGTATTGCCCAATTGGTTTCCTCTGCCATGATGTTTTCACATTTCTTCAACCGCAAGGGCAGGCTCAAATTTGTCAAATCTTATGATTTTAAAATATTAAAAAAGATTATCCCTTTGGGTGTAGGAGATGCCATTAGCGAAGTGGCCATTGGCTACACGGTATTTTTATTTAACAGGGCAATCTTAAGGAGGGTTGGCCCAGAAGGACTCATTATCTACGCGGCCATTTCCTACGTATCGATCTTTGCCCAGGTGGCAATGACGGGAGTGGCCCAGGGTTTGGCCCCGCTCTTTGCGGTGGATTACGGACGCAAGGACTACAAAAAAATATTGAAGTCCCTATCAGGAGGCTTTGCCTTTGTTTTTGCTATCGCCCTGGCCTTTAAATTGATAATAATATTTTTTGGCGACTCCCTGGTAAATTTGTTTTTGGAAGAGGGGACCAAGCTTACCCAAAAAACATATGAAGCCTTGTCGGTCTATTCCTATTCGTATTTTTTTACCGGATTAAATGTAATTATGATTACTGTTTTTGCCAGTCTTGGCAGGTCCAAGTACGCCATTTGGATGTCGCTTTTGCGGACGCCGATTTCAATTACCATCTTAATGCTGATATACGACAACTTTATAGGCGGGCCCTTTATTTGGTCGGTCCTCACATGTGCGGAAGCTTTGACGGCAATTGTTTCCCTTTATTTTATCAGGCACGAAATAATTAGACCATTAAAAGTTGCCCACAAAAAACAAATTAAGAAAAATGTTTAGAAAAAAATAAAAATTGGGTAGATATGTTAAGTAAGTAATAATCCTATTGCTTATAAGGAGGTATTGAATGGATTTATCTTTATTTGGAGGTTTTTCAGCAGGCTTTGTTTCATTTATCAGTCCCTGCGTCCTACCTATGATACCGGTTTATCTCATGTATCTAACGGGGGCTATGGACGTTGATGAAATTGGAAGCAATTGGAAGAAGACCCTTGTCAGGAGCGTGGCCTTTGTCCTTGGCTTTACAGTTGTATTTGTAGCCTTGGGTATGACAGCAACCGCACTTGGCAGCTTTATGCAGTCCAACAAATTGCTCTTACAAAGAATTGGCGGAGTTGTTATTATTTTATTTGGACTGGCAATGTTTGGCCTTTTTAAACTTCCACAAATAGGTGGCAACAGAAGAATGAAAGACGCAGGCGGATTTTGGTCCAGCTTTTTGATGGGCATGGTCTTTGTCTTTGGCATGGGCCCATGCGCAGCACCAATCCTGGGATCAATTATGATGTTCGCCGCAACAAAAGCCACAGTATGGAAGGCAGCAGCCTTGCTATTGTCTTACTCAATCGGTTTGGGCGTTCCCTTTATATTAGCGGGATTTTTCGCACCAGCCCTAATGAGAGGACTTAAAAAATATGAAAAAGTTATCAAAGTTATGCCAAAGATCGCAGGAGCAATACTAATTATATTCGGCGGCTTTATGGTCTTTGATAAACTAGGTTTACTATTTGGAATTTAAAAACAAAAGGAGATGTATTATGAAAAGAATTAAGACAATTATTATCGCACTAATGCTAGCAGGAACAATGGTCTTTACAGCTTGCTCTAAAGACACACCTAAGGAAGAAAAACCTGTAGAACAAACAGAAACTAAGGAAGAACAAAAAGAAGAAAAGAAAGAAGAAAAGAAACAAGAAGCTAAAGAAGACAAGAAAGATAAAAAAGAAGAAAAAACTGAAGAACAAAAGAAAAAAGAACAAGAAGAACGTATGGCAGCTCGCACAAAGTATATTGAAACAACCAAGAATGCTTACAGCGAAGAATTCACAGAACTCGAACACGCTGACACAGCTGAAATGGGTGGAGCTCCAGTAGACTTTACAGTTAAGACAATCGATGAAGGCAAGGAAGTTAAGCTTGACCAAATCCTAGCTTCAGGAGAACTAGTTCAATTAAACTTCTTCCAAACTTGGTGCTCATACTGCCTCAAAGAAATGCCTGACCTAGTTGAACTAAACAAACGCGACGACATCAAGGTAGTTTTGATTGACTCAGGCGAAAAAACTTCTGTAGTTAAAACTTTGATTGAAGGTCAACAAATCGACCTACCAGTATTTTCAGATGAAAGCGGAGATGTTAACAAGGCTTATAATATTGGATCTTTCCCAAGCAATTATTACATCAAGGACGGCAAGATCGTAGGCCAATTATTCGGCGCATGGAACGACAAGGTTCTAAACTTTGTTGCTGATGAATTAAACGCTGGCAACCCAATGCCAGACCCAGACAAACTACAAGAAGTTTGGCAACAAGGTGAAGATGAAAAGGCAGGAAAATAAAATAATTTTCTATCAATAGCGGGCTTAAGGCCCGTTATTTTTTTATGCAAACTTTGTTGAAAAATAAAAATTTTTAAAAAAAGACAAAATAAAAATAAAATTTTCAAATTTTCTGTTTTAATGATATTTAAAAGGGGTATCTAGTTAGTCATCGGAGGGGGGTTATTTATGAACGAAGAAATTACCAAAACCGTCGTCAGTATGCACCATATGATTGCACACATTGACTCTAAGATTGAAGTCATTGCTAAACGCTTCGGTGTTACGCTCAGCCAATATTTTATCTTGGAAGCCTTACACATAAATGGAGAACTTGCAGTTAATGAACTCCAAGAAGAAATCTTAGATTCCAATGCTGCAATATCATTGGTTATAAAAAATCTTGAAAAACATAAATTAATTTCAAGAAGACTTGATGACGAAGACAGAAGAAAAAATTTATTATCACTTACAGACTTTGGCAGGGATGTAATCGAAAGAGCATATCCTAAGGTACTTGAAATGTATGAAGAAGAGCTTCAAGTATACAGCCCAGATGAAATTCAAATTCTAAAAGAACTTATTTCTAAGTATAAGCTTGACTAATATAAGTGAGCTCTTGGATATTATTTAAAAATTTTAAAAATAAAAAAATTAAAAATTAAAAACTATTAGTATTTAAGTATTTATAAGGACCATAAAAGGTCCTTTTTTATTTGCCTTTAAAAGATGGCTAGGGAAATTAATCTTTTCTTGCTATTTTTGGTGGACTATGTCTCTTTATATGTTATATAAAGCTATAATATCTTGAGATGGCATTAAATAGAGTGTTTAATACATTAAAAATTGAGTTTGTAGCTATTTTGTAGTTATGAAAATATTTGAGAGGTTTTTAACCTCTCTTTTTTTATGGAAATTTACATTAAAGATAAGGAGGTAATATGAAATTAGTAATTGCAGAAAAACCTAGTGTTGCAAGTTCTATTGCAAAGGTAATTGGTGCAGATAAAAAATGTAATGGATATTTTGAAGGAGGCGATTATATTGTATCCTGGTGTGTTGGGCACTTGGTAGAATTAGCGTTTGCAAATGCATACGATCCAAAATATGAAAAATGGAATCTATTAGATCTACCTATAATACCTAAACAATTTAAAACTGTTGCTTCTAGTGGCACTAAAAAGCAATTTAATATAGTCAAGTCTTTGCTTAATGATAGCAAGGTTAATGAAGTAATTTGTGCAACAGACGCAGGACGTGAAGGAGAGCTAATATTTAGATTGCTTTATGATAAAGTAAATTGTAAAAAACCAATAAAAAGGCTGTGGATCAGCTCGCTGGAAGATGAATCAATCAGCAATGGTTTTAAAAATTTAAAACCTGGAGCAGATTATGATAATTTATATATATCAGCATTTGCAAGAGCGAAAGCTGATTGGTTAATTGGAATTAATGCTACAAGGTTTTATTCATTAAAATATAGAGATTATTTGAACTCCTTAATCTCTGTTGGTAGGGTTATGACCCCAACCTTAAGTATGATTGTGGAGCGAACAAATAATGTCAAAAATTTTAAACCTCAAGAATTTTATGTAATTTTTTCTAAAATACAAGATTTAATTGTTGAAAGTGATAGGTATGAAACCAAAGATGAAGCTTTAAAAGAAATAAATAATTTAAAAATAAATAAAATAAAGTGTGTGAAAAGCAATGTTATAGAAAAAAAGACAAGATCACCATTACCTTATGATCTAACCACACTTCAAAGAGAAGCTAATAGGTATTACGGATTAACATCTAAAAAAACATTAGATATTACACAAAAATTGTACGAAAATAAGCAAGTAACATATCCAAGAACAGATAGCAGGTATGTAACAGAAGATATGATCAATAGTGTTTTGGAGCTTGCTAATAAAATAGATAAACAAGACTATAATGTTACTAAAATAGTTAATAATGCAAAAGTTAACGATCACCACGCAATCATACCAACGCTTAATTCTTTATCATCTAATAATAGAACTGAAGAAGAAAACAAAATATATAATTTAATAAAGATGAGGTTTATATCATCTATGCTAAAAGATGGTGTTGATATAAAAGGATCTTACGAATTTAAAGTAGATGACCTTATTTTAAAAGCAAATCAATCTTCAATTAAGGAGCTTGGTTTTAGAGAATACGAAAATAACTTCTTCCAGAAAAAGATAGAGGCAAGTAACTTTATATTAATTAATGAAGGTGAAGAATTTGAGTTCTTGCCTGAGATTAAAACAGGAATGACATCTCCACCAAAATATTATACTGAAGATACTCTCTTGTCTGCTATGGAACGAGCTGGAAATGAAGATCTAGACGAAAGCCTTGATACAGAAAAAGAAGGCATAGGAACTCCAGCAACAAGAGCTTCAATTATAGAGAAACTTATTAAGTTAAACTATATAGAAAGAAACAAGAAAAATTTAGTATCAACAGAAATTGGAGAAAACATAGATAAATTGCTTCCAGATTTTCTTAAATCACCAAAGCTAACAGCAGATTGGGAAAACAAGCTTACCCTAATAGCTAATGGCAGGTTAAGTGAAAGAGAGTTTATGGAAGAAATTGAAGATTTGATTAATAAAATATTAAGCAATCAAGAGGAGGTGAAATTTAAAATGGAAGAAAAAGTAATAGGAAAATGCACAAGGTGCAAAGAGGGAAATATTGTTCTTCGTGGCAAATCATATGTGTGCGATAATGATTGTGGCTGGAAAATTTACAAAGACAATATATGGTGGAACAATAAAGGAAAAAAATTGACAGACGAAATTTTAAAAGAGATCCTTGAAAAGGGCGAAGTAAGAATTGAAGGCTTCAAGTCAGCAAAAACAGGCAGCCATTATCCTGCAAATATAAGCCTTGAGGATACTGGACAGTATATAAATTTTAAAATGAGATTTGATTAATGGGAGGAATTAATGGAAAAACAAATTAGACAATGGCAAAAATTTGATGAGATGTATGAAGTAGATAATTCTACAGATAGGCCACCCTTTGGAAAATATGTAGTAGAAGTTAAGGATATATGCTTAAAATCAAGCAAAAAGGGTGAACCAATGATTTATATATGGTTTAAGATAGATGATAGTATTTCACAAATAAATGATGACATTAACGAGAATATATTTTATAACCAGGTAATTATTGGTGGCAAGCAAAGAAAAATAGCTATGAGTATTATAAGAATGCTTCTTAAGCCATTTGATTTAGACATATATTTCAATTCATATGAGGAGCTTGGCAGGACAATAATGGAATATTCTGAATTGATTAAGCAAAGAAAATATGTTTTAGAATTTAATCAATCAGAAAGAGGAAATTTAACATATAGAATAGAATTGTAAGGACTAGAGATTAAGGGTTGTGTTTTATACATAACCCTTTTTTATTTTATAAATTTTAGGAGGTAAAAATGAAAAGATCTGAATACGTTCAAAAAGCAATAGAAATATTTAAAAACAAAACAAATCTTGAAAAGTTTTTAGATATTATGGCTTATACACAAAAGTATAGCTTATATAATCAAATGGAAATATATGATCAAATAGAGAGCGATATAATGGCACTTGCTAGTGCTGATTTTTGGAAAAATAATATGCGCTTAGAGCTTAAAGACGATGAAGTAAATAATTATATTGAAGTAACAAATAGTGACGGAAGTATAAATAGACTGTATGATATTAACCAAATTGAGGAAGTTTATGAAGGAGAGATTCAAAACTTGGTTTGGTCTTTAAATAATGATACTACAAATGATTATAATAAATTACTCGATTTGCTAAGCTGTAAAGACAATAAAGATCTTGCAGCAGAATATGTAAAACTATTAAGCAGGATCGATTTTATACCAGACACTTTAAGAGAACCCATAACAAATGTTACGGAGTATCTTTTGAATAAAAGAATGGGTTTTTCTAATAATGCTAATTTAGAGAAAATATCCAGTATGGATATAAATCTATTGTCTTTTGTATTTAAAGCTTCTTCAAATATATTAACTCAGGTTATAGAAGATTTGAAAGATCTAGGAGTAGAAAGAAGAAAGAACGTTTCTTTAGAAGATTTAATAGCAGATATAAACTCCAGAAGGGAAGAAAGCATAGAAGATACAGTTGCATATTTATTTAAAGAAAAAATATTGTCAATAGATGGTTTAGAAATTCATGCTAATGAAAATCAACTAGAAAAATTAAAGAATTTTAATAACACCATACAAAAAAACAATATTATTGATATTCCTGAAGAAAATAGATATGAATCAATAAATGATTCTAGATTAAAAGAAGAGATATTAGAAAAATTAAAAAATAATGAGGATTTAATAAATGAGATCATTAAGGCGAGAGAAGTGTTAGGAAATGATACCTTGGCAAGCTTTAATGGTGTTTTTCAAATGGAATATGCAAATACAATTAGGCAGATATCTAAAGATCAAAATCTCCCAGATGATATGAAATCTATTGATTCTGTTAATAAGCTTAAACAAGAAGTTGAAAAAGAATTTAGAAGCTTTATAGACGATAATATTAAACTAAAGTCTATAGAAGAATCCTCAAAAGATAATTTAGATGAAACTTTAAATTTAGAAGAAGTTGATAAAGAGCTTGAAGGTGATGAGGAGCTTGAAGAAAACACAAATGTAGAGTTGAACAATGTGCCTTTAGATGAACCTGAGGATACAGAAACAGAAAAAGAAGTTGAAGAGGCAGAGAAAACAGCTGAAGAAAATATAGAAGTAAGCAAAGTTTTAACTCCACAGCAGGAATTTGAGCAATCAGAACTCTATAAGGGTCTAGAAAATATATTTGATAAGCATAATATTGAAAGCTCTGGCATTGTAAAAAGAGAAGATCTTATTGTTAGATTATTTAGAAGAGCCTGGGAGCTTGATAAGTATCAGACAGAAAATTCTGATTCTACAAGGTTAAGTACACAACAGATTATTCAAAGAGATGATGTACTAAGAAGTAGATTGGTTAATAAAGGCTTACCCATTGCAATGAATCAAGCAGACATCAATAGTTCAAATTCAGATATAATTAATTATATCGTTGAAAATATAGACGAAATTATAGAAGATGAAAACCTTTTTAATATAATACATTCAACAGGCGGAATAGAATTTAATTCAAGGAATGTTTTTATAGATGATGTAAAATACGGAATCGAAGATAGGATATCTATTGAAGATGAGAAAGGCACTCGTGAATATTATCTATTATTAGATGGTTCTTATAATAGAATTATTGTTAATTCACAACTAGAAAGAATTGATGAAGAAAGCACAAATTCTAGATATGGAAACAATTTATCCGAAGCTGCAACAAGATATGACAATAAAGTCTATGGTGATGATTTCAAAATCAAATATCAAAACAACAATAGTGATATTAGATTAATTAAAGGAGAGGAAGACATAGCATATTTAAGCATCAAATATGATGGTTTAAAATACTTTGATTATCAAATAAAAAAATTTAACGATTGGCAAGACCTGGATAACTATTCAGTTAATGCTTTTAAAAAAGTGATTGAAAATTTACAATCAAAGCATAAGCAAGCTATAGAAAGTTGTTATGAACAATACAGTGCTGGAGCTTATTCTTTATATAAAGAAGGTCTGCC
This sequence comes from Ezakiella peruensis, assembly GCF_900215725.1. Taxonomy (GTDB): domain Bacteria; phylum Bacillota; class Clostridia; order Tissierellales; family Peptoniphilaceae; genus Ezakiella; species Ezakiella peruensis. The sequence goes on from NZ_LT962469.1 coordinate 163,380, forward strand.
TAATATAGACCTATTGAATTCTATAAAATTAGAAAACAATGAATATTATTTGATAGCAAGAAACTATGGAATTGCCAAATATTATTTGTTAAATTCAAATATGGATCTCATTGGGACTTTACAAGATATTAATTTTAGAGATTTTGAATCGATAAAAGAAAGCATAAGACCAATTGTGTCCTTGTATGAAAAAAAGACAGAAGTTACATCTTCTAAAAATTACGAAATTAATGATGATAATTTGGGAGAAGGAACAGAATCTCAAAGAATACAAAATAATCTTAATGCTCTAAAAATATTAAATATAATAGAAGAAGAACAAAGAAATGCCACAATAGAAGAAAAGGAAATATTATCTAAGTACGTTGGCTGGGGAGGACTGCCCAGTGTATTCAAAGAAGATAATAAATATAACAATGAGCTTAGAAGTTTGCTAAGTGATGAAGAATATAAAAGTGCAAGAGAATCATCTTTAACAGCTTTTTATACACCATCAAAGGTAATTGATGGTATATATGGAGCTTTAGATAAAATGAATGTTAGAGGTACTAGAGATTTTAAAATATTAGAACCATCTGCTGGTATAGGTAGCTTTATAGGTAAAAAGCCTAAAAATTTAATTAATGCAGAATATACTGCTATTGAAAAAGATGGGTTAAGTGGAAGAATAGCCAAGGCTTTATATCCAGAAAGCAATGTAATAATAAGTGGAATTGAAGATACAGATTTGAATAACAATAGTTTTGATGTCGCCATAGGCAATGTTCCTTTTGGCGATTTTAAAATTTATGATAGTGATTATGAAAATAATAATTTTTTGATCCACGATTATTTTTTTGCGAAAGCATTGGATAAGGTAAAGCCAGGCGGAATAGTTGCACTTATAACATCTAGCGGAACAATGGATAAAAAAGATGATAATGTTCGTAAATATTTAGCAGAGAGAGCTGAATTGGTTGGTGCATTAAGACTTCCAAATAATACTTTCACAAAGAATGCTGGAACATCAGTAACTTCAGATATAATATTTTTAAAAAAGAGAGAAAATAAAATTGAAATTACTGATGATAATAGACCAGATTGGCTGGATCTTGATGAAGAACAAGGCGAAGAAATTAATAAATACTTTAAAAACAACAGATCTCATGTATTGGGAGATTTAAAATTAATTTCCACTCAATTTGGGAAAGCTTTAGCTTGTGTTGATGATGGATTAAATACAGATATAAGAACAAGAATAAGTGAAGCAGTTTCAACATTTCCTCCAGCTTTTATATCTACTCAAAGTCATTTAAATAAGGTCATAGAAAATATAGCTGATTTAGCTGATATAAAAGCTTATTCTATTACTCTATATGACGATGAATTCTATATTAAAAAATCAGAGGGTATAGAAAAACTTAATCTTAAAACTGATAAAGACAAGGACAGGGTTATTCAATTAATAAAAATTAGAGATGATGTTCAAAAATTATTAAACGCACAATTAGATGATAAGTCTGAATCGGAGATTAAGTCTTTGCAGCTATATTTAAATGCAGATTATGATAATTTTGTTAAAGAATATGGAAGAATTAATCAAAGTAAAAATATTAAATTATTCGAAGATGATATTTCCAGTCCTGTCTTAAAAGCTCTAGAAGTATATGAAAAGGGAGAATTTAAAGAGAAAGCTAAAATATTTTCTGAAAGAACAATAAGAGGAAAAACAGAAATAACTAAAGCCGAAAGTGTGGAAGAAGCTTTATTAATATCTTTAAACACTAAAGCAGAAGTAGATCTTGATTATATATCTAGCTTAGTAAGTAAATCAGAAGATGAGGTAATAGATGATCTTTATGGTAAGATCTATTTTGATCCTCAGCTAGATAAATATGTTCCAGAAGATGAATATTTGAGTGGAAATATTTTAAATAAAATGGAGGCATTAGAACATTTTGATTTTAAATATAAAAATATAAATGAAAGAGCTTTAAAAGCTTCATTGCCACCATTATTAAGTCCTGAAAACATCACAGTAAAACTAGGAGCAAACTGGATACCAGTTGAGTATATAAAAGAGTTTGTTAGCTATCTATATGACGGTGACTTTGTGCCAGATATTTCATATAACAAAGAAATGACCGAATGGAATATAGCTAATAAATCTTATTATTGGTATGCTATTGATCCTGTTGGAATAACAGATGTTTATAAAGGTATGAATTTAATTGAAGATACTCTAAATGGTAAAATTGCAGTTGTACGCAAAACTATTATAGATGACGAAGGAAAAGAAAAGAGGGTAATAGACGATCAAAAAACCATAGAAATACAAGACAAGCAAATGGATTTAAAAGATAAATTTAGCGCTTGGATATGGGAAGATGAAGATCGCTCTAAACACTTAATTGATATCTATAATAGAAAATTTAACTCAGAAGTCAATAGAGAGTACAATGGAGATTGGCTTACATTTCCTGAAATGAATAGTAATATTCAATTAATGAAGCATCAAAAAAATGCTGTTGCCAGAATTATTCAAGGTGGCAATTCATTGCTAGCTCATGTAGTTGGATCTGGAAAAACATTTGAAATGATTGCTAGTGCTATGGAATCAAAAAGATTGGGTCTTTGTAATAAGTCCCTAATTGTTGTTCCAAAGCATTTGACAGATCAAACAGGAAATGAGTTTTTAAACCTTTATCCAAATGCAAATATATTAGTTGCTACAGCTAAAGACTTTTCGCCAGCAAACAGAAAAGAGTTTTGTGCGAAAATTGCTACTGGTAATTTTGATGCCATAATCATAGGACAAACTCAATTTCAAAAAATACCTATGAGTAAAGAATTTCAGCAGGAATTTATGCTTGCTGAAATAGAGAATATAGAAAAAGCTCTTAATGATTTAAATGGAAGGTCTGAATCCAGCAGAATAACTATTAAAAATTTAGAGAAGGCCAGATTGAATAAAATTGAAGCATTAGAAAAATTGAATGATGATAAAGATAAGGACGATGTGGTAACATTTGAAGAGTTGGGAGTAGATAGATTGTATATTGATGAGGCGCATTATTATAAAAATCTATACATTCCAACAAAATTAAACAATGTTCAAGGTATCGGACAATCTAATTCAAAAAGAGCTAGCGACTTGTTAATGAAATGCAGGTATATGGATAAGATAACCAATAATAAAGGTGTTATTTTTGCGACAGGTACACCAATCAGCAATAATATATCTGAGATGTATGTTATGCAGACCTACCTTCAAAACGATAAATTAATAGAAAAAGATTTTCATAGTTTTGATGGTTGGGTAAGTAACTTTGCTGAGGCTGTTTCAGAAATGGAACTAACTCCAGAGGGGACAAGTTTTAGAATGAATACAAGGTTATCTAAGTATATAAATTTACCTGAATTACAAACAATCTTTAGAGAAGTTGCTGATATTAAAATGCAAGACGATTTAGATCTGGACATACCAGATCACAATATTCATACTGTAATTACTCAACCTTCCTTAGAACAAAGAGCTTTTATAGAAAGTTTAGGCAAAAGGGCAGAGCAAATAAGAAATGGTACTGTTGATAGGAAAAAAGATAATATGCTTGTGATAACCAATGAATCTAGGAAGGCTGGACTTGATATGAGGATGATCGATCCAAATGCAGAAGATGATCCAAATGGCAAGGTAAGTAAGTGTGCTGAAAATATTTATAAAATATGGAAAGATACAACAGATATAAAAGGCACTCAATTAATGTTTTCTGATATAGGAGTTCCAGGTGGAGCTAATTTTGATATTTATCAGGTAATAAAAGATAAATTAATAGATTATGGTGTTCCAGAAGATGAAATCGCTTTTATCCACGATGCTTCAACAGAATCTCAAAAAGATAAACTGTTTGAAAAGGTCAGAAGTGGAAAAGTGCGAGTTCTTATGGGATCAACAAGCAAAATGGGAACTGGAACCAATGTTCAGGATCATTTAGTTGCTATGCACGATTTAGATTGCCCTTGGAGGCCATCAGATTTAGAGCAACGAATGGGAAGAATTGTAAGACAAGGCAACAAAAATGATGAGGTGGACATATACAGATATGTTACAGAGAAAACATTTGATTCTTATTTGTGGCAAATGATATTAAGAAAACAAAAATTTATTACACAGGTAATGACTAACAAAATAGGAAGCAGAGATGTGTTTGATGATTCTCTAGTTATGGAGGCTAGCGAAACAATAGCTCAATGTGCTGGAGATCCAATTATTAAAGAAAAATTTGAACTTGATATGGAAGTTAGAAAACTTGGAACGCTTAAAAGAAGCCATCAACAAGAGCAAATTAAATTGAATAAAATAATAAACATAACAGCACCTAGTTTTTTTGATGAAGCTACCAACAAAATAAATAAAATCAAAAAGGATATACAAACAAGAAATAACAATACTCTTGCGAATGATTTTTCAGGATTGAGTATAAACGGAGTATATTATAAAGAAAGAAAAGAAGCTGCAGAACAACTTCAAAAATGTTTATATAGCTTAAAAGATAATAAAATAGTGTATAGAGGCTTTGACATTAAAATTTCTAAAGATGGCTTAGCTGGTAATAATCTATTTTCTAATATTGCAACAGTCAAGGGTGAGTATAATTATAGCGTAGATCTAGGAACTGATGGGGCAGGTAATATAACTCGTATAGACAATCTAATAAATAAAATTGAAGAAAGATTAGATAGAATAAATAAAGAGGTAAAAGATATGGAAAAAACATTAGAATTAGCAAAAGAAAAGCAAGGGCAACCATTTTTAAGAGAGGATGAATACAGAGAAAAGCAGCAAAGATTAAATCAAATAATGGTAATGTTAAGTGATAATAGCAAGGTCTATAACGAACAAGAGTTAATAGATATAGAAGATTCTATTAATAGATTGTTTGAAAAAAATCTTGGCATTACTCCTTCTTCGGAAGCTTTTAATAATCCAGCAAGAGTTGTATTAGATGAAAAGTCTATTGATGATAACGATGTTGCATTGTATGTCAATATAGATACTCTGTCAATAAACAAAGAGGTTAATAATCAAATAATAAGTAGCATTAATTGTAATTCTATTGAGGATTTCAAAGGCACTTTAGAGAAAATCATCTCTAAAGAATATATAGATTATAATACAAAAATTGCATTTGATCCTTTAGAAAAAGACATTGATAATGATGGAATAATAGCCAGATATGATATAAATGATCTGGACGATAATGTTAAAGATACTCCAAAGATCAAAAGTGTAAGCTTTGTATCAGAGATGAGAGATTACGACAAGCAAGCAAAAGAAAATAGCAGTTATAAAAGCACTCAAGAAAGAGATGACATTTCTATTTAATTTATAATGTTATTTATTGTAAAAAAGCTTGATAATATATTAAAGTAATGATATAATAAAGTCAATGAAAGGAGTTGTGATTAATGAAGCAATTAAGCAGAGAAAAATATTATGACTTACTAAAAAAGGATCCAGAGGAAGCTGAACAAAGATTGAATTTTGTATTAGATGGTTTTAGAGAAGTACAAAACGAAAAAATAAAAATGGGAGAAGATATTTCTGATAATGAAGCAATGGATCTTTATTTGCAAAGAGAAGATTTGCCAAATAAAATTAAAGAATTGTTGATAGAGGTTAATAAAGGTGCAACAGTTACTCAAGATTCTGACAAGATGAAGATTCTTGAAAATGCTAATAAGCAAAATATAAGAACGATAGAAGTCGAATCAAGAAGTGAGTATAATTACAGTATGGCAAGTAGCCTATTTAATGAAATATTAAGAAGAGTAGACGCTGGAGAAATATAAATAATAGCCGCTGAATTTATCAGTGGCTATTATTATGTAGAAAATTCAATTTTAAAATGTAAGGAGAGAATTTTAAATGGAAAATGAGCAAATAATTAATAAAAATAAAAATATAGCATTTCATAAAGAAAAACAACGCTCTAAAAAGCTCATAGATCAATTTGTTTTGGAATCAGGACTAATTGTATATGATTACGAGCAAAGTTCAAATATAAGCCTGTTAAAGGTCATAATTGATAATGTCGTTTTAAACGCTATTGTTAATATAGAAAAATCTGCATATTTCATAAAAGCTAATGATTTAATAGTAAAATTAGATGTATATCAATCATTAAAAGAAATGAATGATTTATTTTTATCTAATTTAACAGAAGATTTTTTAATTGATGATCTAACCAGGTCTTATAATTTTTATATTAGTGGCGGTGATATAAGAGATCAAGATAAAGTTGTTTATAATGAGATGATTGAAAAATTATACGGAACTAAAGATCGTAAAATAAATATAGAAAGATAAAGAGGTGAGTTTTAAAAAATCTCACCTCTTATTTTTTTATCTAGATTGCTCAATTAATGGTTTAGATTTATCTAAATCTTTATCAATTTCCATAAAATCCTCTAAGCTTTTCTTTATTTGATTAAGCTCATATTTTTCTGAATCTAGTTTATCTATTTTTTCTTCTATCGATTTAAGTTTGCTTTTTCTTTTGTTCAATTCGCCTATTAAATTTTCTAAGTTAGCATTTCTTTGTTTATCGTCAAGTGCCTTATATGCTTGCATATATTGTTCAATTTCTTCACTGTATTTATTATAAAATTTGGATGAATTTGATTTTTCGTATTCATCATAAATTTTACTATATTTCTTAATTGTGTTTAAATTCTTTGCCCAGGTATTTAAAACACTAACTTGTGATTTTAGCTTATTCTTTTCTATATATAATGGATCTGTATTTTCATCTATTTCTTGTAATTTGACATTGATTTCATTTATGTTTCTAATGTCAAGTTCGCTCATTCTAATAAAAATATCAGATATGTTTTCTAGATTTTGCTTTATTGCCCATGACATATAAGCTTCGCTATCAATAGCTTTTTGATTTTTAGATAAATTAATAATTCTAGATTTGGTGTAATTATAACTTTTTTCTTTTCTCTTTTTATTATTATATTCAATTCTATTTAGTATGCCTTCAAGAGTATATTTACTTTTATCCTTATACTTACTTGAGTTGTCAATTGTATATCCTCTAATAAATCTTTCTTGTCCAGAGTTTTTTAATCTAAAAGCTAAATGTTTTCCTTCTTTAATTTCAATATTATTATCAAGAAGAAAATTTTTAAAATCTTCATATGATTTTGAATTTTTAATTGCTAAATCAATAGTTGATTTAATGGTTTTCTTATAAGACTGTCCTCTGCTTTCAGCATATTTTTCGCCTTTCTTTTTAGAGTATTCAGTCTTGTAACTTTTTGTAAAAGTCTTGCCATCTTTCTCAATAGAAAAGTTTTTCTCATCACGATTGTTCTTATCATTTATTATTATACTTAAACCATATTTTTTACATAATATATCAGATTTCTCTTTTGCGCCAAATATAAAAGCATTATCTACCACAGGGGATTTTCCTGTTATATGACTTACATTATTATAAATAACGTGAGCGTGCAAATGATCTTTATCTTGATGAACAGCAATTAAATATTGAAAATTTTCTCCATAAACTTCTTGCATAAAATCTTTTGTGAATTGCATAACTAGTTCTGGGGTTACATCTTTTTCCCAATTTGGAAAAGAGATCATCCAACTTCTTGCTAAATTTTTTCTAAGTGGATTAGGGAATTCTTTTTGAACTTCCATAAATTCCCAAGCAGCAAATTCTTCCGAGCAAGCGTGAGAATATGTTAAGCCTTTTGTTTTTTCTTCATTTAAAATGTAATCAATTGCGTGTTGCAAATTATATTTTATTGTCCCTGCATAAGCTACTGCCATAAATTTATTTCCTCCTTTCTGTAAAATTTAAAAATAATTTATCTCTTAATATTTATTTCATTTAGAATTTCTTTTTGAGTTTTCTTAATCTCTTTTATACTATTTTTTATAAAGTCAATATCATCTGCGTCTGCATAATCATAGGTATTTATTTTTCTAGCAATCTGATTTAAGTTGTTTCCTATTGCGTTAACTTCATTATTAAACTTAAAAACCGATGATAGATCTACTTCAAATATTCTTCCATTAATAGACATTTTTCTTAAAAAATCACTAAGAGATCTTGCCTTGCTTTGATTATAATTTTTCATAATTAAATCATATTCTTCATCTGTAACATAAAATTTTACTTGCTTATTTCTAATTCTATTAGCCATAAATTTATTTCCTCCTTTCTGTAAAATTTAAATAAAATAATTCTAACAGCTGTGGCGGTTAGCTAAAAGTTTTTCTTAAACGAAAAAATTTTWGAGGGGGTTTGGGGGAATCCCACCAACCAGTTTTTTAAAAATATATTTTTAAAAAATGACAACTTGATTGCCCTGTTTGATAAATCTTTTTGAAGAAAATGGTTTTGAGATTATAAGCAATCCGAGGTAAAGTTGTCACATATTTTAAAGTTTTGGTATTTAATATTGAGTAAATTTTTATAGACGAGTCTGTAAAAATCGAAAATATTAATTACATAAAAAACTTTAAAATGGTGGGGGTGAGTACTCATCCCCGAAGCTGGCTAATCAGGAGAGCGACAAAAACATAGTTTTATAATTTACTTAAAATTTTCTAATTATGATAATAAATTATAAAAATTGTTTGAAAGCTCTCCTGCACGCCCGAGCTAAAACCACAACACGAAGAGTATGAGTGTTTGTGTTTTAGACAGTGCAGGCTTGCACTGAAAAACTTAACTGGAACAAATAAAATGTAAAGAGTATGAACAATTTATTTGTTAAGTTAAGTGACAAGCTTTAATACTCTACTATAATTATATCATATATGTTACTTATACGCAATTTACTTTCCTCTATGTTGTAATTTTAAAATCTGAATTAAGTTTTTCTTCTATCTATCTATGAATGCAAAAATTTTTATAAAGTTGAGGCAGGAGATAAAGAAAATTTTTCTGAAGATAAAGTTGCTCGTGTTAGGGGAAGCGAGATTAAAAATAATATAAATTATGATGGGGAGGTTTTATTCAATTCAGATACGTTAGATTTAAAATCTTACATCAAAAAATTAGAAAAAATTTTGAATAATTAAGATCGGTTATACAAAAAACAGGTGTCAAGCTGTAAAGCTATTGGCACCTGCTTTTTTATTTGAGGCTTAATATGAAAAGCTATGTTCGCTTATAAAACAATTCCAAATCTATCATATTGATCTCTTTTTTCTGGATCAGACAAAATATCATATGCTTCATTAATGAGCTTTGTAATTTCTGTTGAGTTAGTAGATCCTGAATTTTTATCAGGGTGATATTTTGCAATTTGTCTTCTATATGCAAGTCTAATTTCTTCAATGCTTGCATTTTTTGATACATCTAAAATTGAATAATAATCTTTTATGTGTGATTCATTTTGCTTATGATTTTCTTCTTCATAATAGTTATAGTTATAATTATCATCTTCAAAGTTAAATTCAAATTCGTCTTCGTTTTCATCTTCATTTTTCTTTTTGATTTTAGGGATATCAACATCGAAAATCAAGCATTTTATAAAATACGCTAAGGCAAAGATGCCTATGAAATAGATAATGTTGATAATGGCATTGTCTGAAAATAGATCCATTTTAAAGTTTAAAAATTTTTGACTAGCTATTTCTCCGTGTTCAGTTATGACCTCTGGGATTGGATTTTTTTTATTGAGATAACCTTTTTGAGTAATGGCTCTAATAGATGGCATTATATATTCATAATATGTTTTAACTGATGTTAAAGATATCCATGCTGATGAGATAAATGTCATAATATAGAATGCCAACTTACTTTTATCAGCTATTTTTTTTACGACCTTATATATTATTCTGAAGCCAGTTATAGTTATTGCTAAAAAAACCACTATTTTAAAAAATGTAGTTGATTCTTTCATCATTTTACTTTCGACCATCTGGATTGATAAGAATACAGGTATGGCAAATAAGTCTTTTAAAAACATTATAGCCAAACCAAAAACTGGCATAGCAATAAATTGAAAAAATACAGCGAATATTATGAATAAAATAATTAATAAAAAAATTGTTAATATTGACATTTTGAAATCCTCCTTAAAAAAATTTGTTTATTAAATCCACTGTTTGCGTTTTTTTATCTTTACTTACATGTAAGTATATCTCATTTAACATTTTTAAACTACTATGACCCATAAGATCTGCAACTGTTTTAAGATCAGCGCCTGCTTCAAAAAGTCTTGTTGCATAAGCGTGCCTAATTTTGTGTAAAGTTTTGTCTTTACTTTCAATTCCTATGTCATCTAAAAGCTTTCTAAAATATTTTAAAACTGTATCCTTGCTCATAGGAATAGTTTTATATCTTGGAGATGGGAAAATTAGTCCTTTAGTCATATATGGTTTAAGTGTTTTGTAAACATTTTCTGGCAAGGGAACTTTCCTAATTGAATTTTCTGTTTTTGGTCTCGAAAAAAAACTTTCCATTTTATATGATCCATCTTCTTGTCTAACTGCTACTGTCGTCCATTGTCTTGTTATGTTGATTTGATTACCTTCGATATCCTCCCACCTCAAGGCTAATAATTCTCCAATTCTTAATCCTGTGGAAAATAATAAGTATACAGCCAAGTGGTAGTTGTTATCTAAATCTAAGCTATTTATTATTGTTTCCTGCTCTTCGACAGTGAATGTATAAAATTCATTTTTTAGATTTATTTCTTTTTTATCAGGCTTAAACTCTTCTATACTTTTTGCTGGATTTTTAGTAATAACATCTAATTTTACTGCTTGATTAAATACTGTATTTAAAAACATCAATTGGCTATTTAAATTTGTAATTGTTTCCCCATTATCTCTTTGCCTTTTTAAGTGTATATAAATATCGCTTGAGATTATTTCGCTCATTTTTTTATTAGCTATAAAACTTGGAAGAGTTTTATTGTAATAATAATATTTATACAAATTGAAAGTTGAAAAAGCTCTATTGTTTTTAACATATAAATCAAGCCAATATTCAATAAAAGTTCTAAGAGTTGTTTCGCCAGATTCTGAAAATTTACCACTAGCAATGTCCGCTCTAATCTTTATCAACCAATCAACGCAATCAGATTTTCTCTTTTTTGTTTTGGTCTTTTTCTTCCATTTTTCAGTAATAGGATCTTTATATAAATAAACTTGTGCTGTCCAATAAGTTTTGCCATTTACAATTCTTTTATATACTGATCCTTCTCCTGCATAATGACTCGCCAAAATATAACTCTCCTTTAAAATATGTAACCCTTAAAAAGGGTAGAGGGTTAATTATTTTAAACCCTCTACTGTGTATTCAACAGTTTCTTCTTTGATTCTAACATCAATCTTTGGTTCTGTATCTACAAGTTTAATTTCAACTTTAACTTTATCGCCATTCTTGAGCGTTCCGTTTATCTTATCTTTGTCAACGATTATAGCGTCATATTTGTTAACAACTGATTCTATTTCAGAGATTATGCCAAGTGGTTTTTTATTCATATCTTCCATAGTTAGCTCTTTCCCATATATAGCCTTATAGATTTTTGAAGATAGTAGGTCATAATCCTGTGTAATGTTTACAGTTCCTGATCCGTTTTCTCCGTAAGTCTTAATTCCTATGCAGTCACTAATACTTACTGTGGTTGTTTTCTTGCATCCAAATAGTAAAAATACTAACGCAAGAGCGATTAATAAATAAGTTGCTTTCTTCATTTTTTCCTCCTAATATTTTTTCATAAGTAGTGATTTGTAATAAAACGAGTCATCACTTTAATGTAATTATACAAGATGTGTACTCATAATTCAAGCTAAATAATGAAAAACTTTAAATATTATATAAAATTAATATTAATATTACAATACGAAATAATTATATTACTATTTATTAACAATTAACCTCTTTAAAAAGATTTATTCTTTTTTCTATTAAATCAAATGGGATTCCAAATTTGTCTGCTAACATTTTACTTGTATAATCATTTTCAATACATAATTCTTTTATGACTTCATCATTTATTATTAAACAAGTTGCAAAAAAATCAGCTTCTGTTTCATATCGATCTAGTCTGTGGTATGTGTTAATCTTGCTAAAAGCCATATGCAGGCTCTCGTGTAAAATTGAATGTCCCAGTTCGTGGGCAAGAATAAAGTTTCGTTTTTCAAATGAAAGATCAGAATTTAAAAAAATTATTTTTCTTTTATTCCTCTTTATATAAAATCCATCTGTTCCAGATAGTTTTATTTCTTCAATTTGAATGTTCATATCTTCAGCTACTTCGTCTAATGTTTTATTGTTAAAGATGGTTTGATTGGTTTTCTTGTAAATATCTAGTTCGTTCATATCTCACCTCAATGAATTTAAACTTCGTGTATCGACAAATTAATTATATCACAAATAAAATATAAGTCAACAAAAAAGACCTAGAAATTTTTCTAGGTCTAATCATTGTTTTCTCTGTTAACCATTGTATTTGTCATATCTATTGCGTGTTTTATGGCACTTTTAAGTATTTCCCTTTGTTCTTGATTTAGCTTTGTTATATCTCCATAAAAAGCTATTGAATCTTCATCATCAAGAAGTTCCAGTATATCATCGAAAGCTGATCCAATGTCATTTGGTAGGTCGCTTGAGGCTACTCCGTACATTATGTATTCTGGGGTAGTGGATAAAGTGTTTGCTAATTTTTCTAGAATATCTTTTCCAGGTGTTCTTTGGTCTAATTCGTAGAATGAAATAGATTTTGGTGTAATATCAATCTTATTTGCAAGCTCAAGTTGAGTTAAGTTATTTTCTATTCTTAATCTTCTTATTCTGTCACCAATAGAATTTTTCATATATTTCCTCCTCGTTCTTTCTTGTTCTGAACTGACTGTACTCTTATTATAACACAGCGTAGAATTTATTTCTATATTTTTTTAAAAAATGTACAAAAAGGTATTGACATATAACAAAATGTACTGTACAATATAGATAGAAAGTAGGTGATAATTTGAAACAAAGTTCAAATAATAATTTAAGGAAAATTAGAGATAAGAAAAAAGTATCAGCCACAGAATTGGCTTATAAAGCTGGTGTGACTGAAAGGTATATTTTCTTCTTAGAAAAAGGGGAGAGAAATCCATCTAGCGATTTGTCAATTAAAATTGCAAAAATTTTAAATTGCCCTGTTGAAGAAATTTTTTTACCCAAAAATAGTACAAAAAGTACACTTATAAACGAAAATGTACAAGGAGGAGAAAATGACTTGTAAGAATTGTAAAAATTTTAAATGTAAGAAAAAAATAGATAATGGTGAAATTTATTTAAAAATCTATGAAAAACAAAAACATATAGACGAGATTGTTGAAGCAGAGCGTAAGAAATTTAATAAAGCTTGGCTTGTTAAAGAACAGCATTTTTCATAAAAATCAGATAATTTACAAAAGATGAATAATTTGGAGGTAGAAGAAATGAATAAGAAGTTAATTGAAAAACCTAGGGGAAATGCAGAATATGTAAAAATTTTAAATCCTAAATTCCAAAAAATGTTTGGTAGAGATACAAGCGTATTAGAGATTAGGCTTTTCCCATTTTTAATGTTTAGTTTGACTGATCAATACTTAGAAAGAGGAAAAGTTAGACCAGGAGAAAGAGAACTTCTGGATGAATATAAATCTAGAGGATTGCTAGTTATAAATGGCACAGACGTTGGATGTACAAAGGAATTTTGGAATTTCATATCTTCAATAGTATATGAATCATATATTCAAGAATTAAGCACAGTTGAGTAAAAATTATGAAAAAGTTTTTAGTAACAATCAGCTATGAAGTAGATACAAACTTTGCAAACAAAAAAATGGTTTTTGAAGCATTTGAGGATCTACTTAATAAAGAAAAAGATGAATACGAGAGAGTAGAAGTTATTAGTGTTATATCGACTAAAGAAAACAGAGGTTGAGTATGAGAAATTTAAATTATGAAGATCAAGATGTTTATGAAGGTGAAATTATTTATGACGATGTAATTGATACTGAAAACATCAATTACAAATTGGGAAGAAATGAAGTTTTAACCTTGTTATCTGAATTAATCAAAGTTAAGGAATATCCAGAACTCTTAGATATTCCAAATTTATCAGATTATTTGGGAGTTACTGAATATAATGCAAGGCTTTTAATGGAAGATCCATACTTTCCTGTAATCAAACAAGGCAATAGGAAATATGCTATTAAATCAATGATTAATGACTTCTTGCAAGAATTTAGAGGTCAGCAAATGTTGTTTGTTAATCGTGGAAGATAATGGATAAAATCATATTCTTAATATGTTGTATGTTAGCATATGTTTTTTTGAAGAGAATAGAAGAGGAGCGAAAATGCAAATGAATGTAGATAATCCTGTAGTATGTGAAGTAGTTAGTTACTTAGAATCAATAAAAGATTTGCAGTTTAAAATAACTGTCTTGGAAAACCAAATCGATGAAGCTGAGGCTAGACTTACATCCTTAAAATCTTTGACAAACTATAAAGAGGTAAGCGTTAAGTCAATTTATATTTCAAATGACGAAATCCCTAATGCAATTATTAGACTTGAGGAATTAGTGAATGAAAAAGAGGCTTTATTAAACAAGCTGATATTTTTAAAAGACAAAATTATAAAAGAAATATTTCAGCTAAATAATTTGAATCAATCTAGAATTCTGTATTACACATATGTAGAAACTATGCACCAAGAAGATATAGCTATGCTTATGAACTATTCTGTTAGGCACACAAGAAGAATTTTAAGTGAAGCCTTAACTTCTTTTGCAAGAATTTATTATGAGGGAAGATATGAGTTTGAATAAAACAGATGTTCAAAGGATCTTTGCGGATCTATATAACACTCCGTTTACATTCTATGGTTATAGATGTAAACATTGTAACGATGAGCTTTACACATTGAGATTAGGAGAATCTTTATACGCTCTTAGGTGTAAGGGTTGTGATGATATAAGATTTGTCAGAGCTGAAAGTATAAAAGAGGTCTCTGAAAAATATGGAAATAAAATTGAAACTAAATCTGTAAATGGTTTAATTTACAAGGTTTAATATATACGAGGTGTTTGATGATTATTAAAAGAACTGGAAATAAAGTTGTTGATAAGATGGCTAATATATCTTTTAGAGGTGACGTTGTTCCTTCTACTTGGTATAGTACATTTAAAGATGAAAAGGGCAAGATAAATGCAATGGCTCTTTTGATGTTAGCTAATATAGTTTACTGGTATAGACCAACCATTATTCGTGATGAAAATGGTGAGGTTTTTGTGAAAAGATTTAAATCAGATTTATTACAGAGATCATATAATGAATTTTGTGATATGTTTTCAATTGGAAGAATGACTGCAACAAGAAATTTAATTTACCTTGAAGAACATAAAGTTATTGAAAGAGTTTTTAGAGATGTGGAAACTGAAAGTGGACAAATTTTATATAATACTATGTTTATAAAATTAAATTTTGATGAGTTAATGAAAAAAACTTTTCCAGAAGAAGATGATGATTTTCCAAATAATGAAAATGAAAAAAATAGTGATGATTTAAATTTTGAAGAATCAGATATTCAACAAGAAAAAATACAAATCGATGAAAGCATTGACAACAAGCAATCGACTTTACCTAAAGAAAGTGTGGTAGGACCTCCTATCAAAAATGATAGGAGGGGTCCTAACAAATTTGATAGGAGGGGTCCTATCAAAAATGATAGGACATATACAGAGAATACACATACAAATATTACACATACAGATAATAGTTTTAGTAGTTATAATATTAATAATAATATAATTAATAAAGCTACAGACAAAAAAACAATCACCAACGAAATTAAAGAAATTATAAATTCTTGGAATCAAGAGATGGACAAAACAAGTGGGCAAAAAATAATTGTTGCAACAAAGAATATACAAAACACAATATCAAACACCTTGGAGGTTTATAGCAAAGACCAAATTCAAAAAGCTATAAGCTTGATTTCTGAGAGCAATTATTTAAAAAACTATGCTGGAGGAGTTAAATTTGATTGGTTCTTTAAACCAGATAATTTAGCTAAAGTCCTCAACGGAAACTACAAAGATATAAACAATCACAAAACAAACAAATCAAAAAAATTTGAAGTATACAATCTTGGCAATACTGTTCTAGCGGATAGTTATACAGAACAAGAGCTAAAGGATCTTTTGACTTATAAATTTAACGATGAACAAGCCATTGATACTGATAATCCAAATACTTCATTTGGCTTATCTGCAAGCATTTAGGAGGTAAAAATGATTACTACATCAATGTTTTTCTTGCAATATTTATTAATTTTTTTAACAAGGGGAGTAAGCGTGTCAGATAAAAACAAACTTTCAAAACGAAACATAGTTATAACATTCACAAGTCTTGTGATTGTTGCCTTGTTGCTATTCGTAAGAGATATTAAACTTGATTGGATTTATACGGGTATTGGCCTTATAATCTCAGGTTTAGTTACACTCTCAATTCACAGAGTTATAAATGAGCAAATTCTATATGACTTTGGTTCAATTCTCTTTATTCTGGGTCAATTAGCTATGATTTATGCGTGCATTTAAGTTTGAGAGTTGTGTAATTTCATCTAGAACTAAAACTCAAACCAAAATAAGCTGAAGTTTTTAGAATACAAAACAGAGGCTTATGCGGTAGCATTGCTTGTTATAAACTCAAAGAGTTTTTAATAGGCAATGGAAATAAAAAAAGATGTCCTTTAATGTCCGCCCAAGCTGTGATAAACTTAAATTAGTGAAATATACTTAAAAATACAAAACGGAGGTGTAAAGTATGGACTTAACAGAACAAGTCGCTAAAGACGGAGGTAAATTACCAGAGGCTATGATTGAGATAGCAAAGCTGGCACTAGATATGACTCAAGATTCAGGAAGATTTTTATATACAGTTGCAGAAATGATATCCAACCTGGATAAAATGTTTTCAGACAAAGAGGGTAGACCTAGTGCTGAAGATCTATTCAAGCGATACAATGGAAAGCTGGATTGTATACAACTACCTGATGATTTGGTTGAAAACTTTAAAATTCTTGCCAATAAAAATGGGGTTGAATACCAGATTTTAGACAAAGAGCAAAAAACGAATATATCTAACAAAATCTTGTTTAAGGCTAAAGACAGAAAAAAAGTCAATGAAATTCTTAAAGAAATTCAAAAGTCTAGAGAACGCAATCAAGGTAAAAGCTTTAGACGAGAAATGAAAGAATATGATAAACAAGCTAAAGAGAAGCAAGCAGAAAAAGAGGACAGGGCAAAGATAAAGAATCAAGACATTTCAAGGTAGTGTTGGAGGTAAATATGAACATTGAAACAAAAGAAAAAAAGACTAGAAAGAAAATTGTGAAGGCTATTATAGCATTAAACTTATTAATCTACGGAGTCTTAATAATTGGTAAAATAATGGGGACAAGTTCCAACTATGGAGAATCTATACTACAAAAGCGTTCGAATGATATGATTATAAAAACAAATGAAAATTATACAACTATAGTGGTGCCTCCATATTTATCAGAAATGCCGCCATATAAAATTAATCTAAAAGATTTCAAATCTAATGTTTTTTTAAAAATCTTACCATTACTTGCTGGCATAGGCTTTGGTATTCCTGTCTTTTTTCTTTTTGAATCGGTATATAACAAAAAAGATGTTAGAATATTTAAAGCTACACTTTGTATAATGCTTGTTCTAAGATTTTGTGCAGATTTTACCCCCAATAAAGAGGACGCATCATTAAAAAATATTGCAATGGAATATTCTTTAATTGATGAACAAGATTTGGAAGAATTCACAGAATTATTAGAAAGCAAGAAAGCTTATGAAGAATCACAAGACTTGGTTAAAATTTCAATTGCCAAGACCATTTCTGAAAAAGAAAATAATATTGAATTTTCAGCAACACTAGTGCCTACAGATAAATATATTACAGGAAGCTATATAAAAACATGGAAAACTAACCAAATACCAGTAAAAGAATACTTTAACTATATTAAAGCCTACGCTGAAAACTCTGGCGGTGAATATATAGAACATAAAAATTTAAAAGAGGTATATATATTTAAAGAACATGAATTTACAACAGAGAAAGAAGCACAAGAATATATAGATAGCCTTGGGCTTAGCACAGATAAATATATGGAGATTATAAAAAAAGATTACAATATAAAGAATATTACAATAAAAGTGCCTAATACAGCTGTAGCAACAACAGAAACAAAATTAAATGAATTGCTATTAAAATATATCTTAAAAAAAGAAAAATATAATAATATTAAATATGCAAATACTCCAATGCGTATATTCATGCGCACAAAAGTTTATATTCCTATGGACAGGCAGGGCGCTCCCATATTACCCTCGGAGAGTGTAATAAGGACTGAATAATTCCTGCATACGCAGGGGTGATCCTCAATTTACGTCGGTTTTTGGGTTAAAGCTTGCGTAATTCCTGCACACGCAAGGGTGCATATTTGTAATTAATGCAATGCGAAATTTGACAATACGCTTATAACGTGCTAAAATATACTTGCAATCTAAAAAGATTGTTTCCAATCAATGAGGATTGAAGGCTATGCTTGCCTTTAGCCGAGCGAGGGCGTCGGAAGTATTCGTCACTGGAAAAAGCATATCCGTTAAAGTTAATCGGAGGACTTAGGAGCTAGGGTAATCTTTGTTATTTAAAAGCAACTAAAACTTATTTAAAAGAGTTATGATTTTTCATAGCTCTTTTTTATTTGCAAAAAAGGAGGAGAAATATGAGCCACAAAGTTAATGATTTATACAATTGGTTTAGTCAGTTTAATGACAGAATTATTAAAATTAAAAGTGATAGCTTGGGTTTTGAAGTTAATTTAAACAAGCGGTCATTGCTACACTTGATTGGTGTACACTATATATTTAAAAATCCAAAATTTCTTCGTGGAAGCGATTTAATAAAAGAAGTAATTAACAAGGGGTATGATGATAAAAAAATTATTGGTTTAATTGCAAAAAATAACCCCCATATGATTAGGTCGTTTAAGGTAAGAACAAAGAATTTAAAACCATTTTTAGAAAATCTTGAAAACGCAAGATTGGTAGAGATGACTAAGAATAACACAAAATTAAAAAGTAATTATTTAGCTATGCAGTCTAAAGATAAAGACTTATTGTTACTGGGATTGGCAAGCAGTGATTACGAAGATTATTTTGAAACATTTATTATAGAAAACAGTGATTCTTATTTTAAAAATACAACAATAAATGAACCAGTAAAATCAATTACAGAAATTTTAGACGATGGGACGGAAGTCCCTTTTTCATTTTCTAAGGAAAAACAAAAACAGTATCAATTGGAAAATAATCAAACTATTAATAAGAAAACATCTTTTAGAAATGAAATGATTAGCTGGCAAGAAAAAGCTAATGATTTAAACAAAATAGAAATTGATACTAACAAAAAAGAATTAGATCAAGGGCGAGATTTATAAGGAGAAGAAAAATGGATAACATAAAAAAAACTTTAGATAAATATCTAACAAGTAAAACTGCAATAATATTTATTTTTACATCATTAATATTTCATTTTTTCAGTAAAATAAGCTATATATTTCGCCAACAATTGTTTGGAAATATAATTGAAAAATTTGTATATACTCTATCTGGAATAGATCAAATTTATTCAAAACCTTTGCTTACATTTAATATAAAAGACTTAATATTTGCTTCTGGATGTACCTTAATAATTGTCTTACTAATAAGATCAAGAATAAGCAAAGATAAAAGAGAAACCAGAGAGGGAGAGGAATATGGGTCAGCTAGATGGGGAACCAGCAAGGAGATAGCTGGCTTTATGGATAAAGATAAATTTCAAAATATTCTTTTATCAAAAAGTGAGGGTCTTACGATGAATTCAAGACCTAAAAATTGGAAAACAGCAAGAAATAAAAATGTTTTAATTGTTGGTGGATCTGGCTCTGGCAAAACAAGATATTATGCCAAACCTAACATTGCTCAAATGCACTCAAGCTATGTTATTACAGATCCAAAAGGAACACTTTTAAACGAACTTGGATATATGCTAGAAAAAGGTGGCAGAAAAGAAAAAAGAGATAAAAATGGAAACATTCAAAGAGATAGCAAAGGAGAAGTTATATATTTAAAAACACCAGATGGAAAATATATGAGAGATCCATACAAAATAAGAGTGCTAAATTTAATTAATTTTAAAAAATCTATGCACTACAATCCATTTTCATATATCAGAGATGAAAAAGACATTATGAAATTAGTTAATACGATTATTATTAATACAAAAGGCGAAGGAGATAAAGCTGGGGAAGATTTCTGGGTTAAGGCAGAAAGGCTTTTGTATATGGCTTATATAGGTTTAATATATTATGAAGCTCCAGAAGAAGAACAAAACTTTGAAACTTTAATTATGCTAATAAATATGAGTGAAACTCGTGAAGATGATGAAAATTTTGAAAACGGAGTTGATCTAAAATTTAAAGATCTTGAAAAAAAGGATCCAAATCATTTTGCAGTGCTTCAATATAAAAAATACAAGCTTGCAGCTGGTAAAACAGCAAAATCAATTTTAATATCTTGTGGTGCAAGGTTAGCGCCTTTTGATATTAAAGATTTAAGAGATTTAATGAGCTATGACGAGCTGGAGCTTGACAAGATTGGAGATAGAAGAACTGCCCTTTTTGTAATAGTTCCAGATACTGATTCAACATTTAACTTTATAGTAGCAATGATGTATACACAAATGTTTAATTTGCTATGCACAAAGGCAGATGATGTCTACGGAGGCAGGTTGCCTTATCACGTGCGATGTATTCTTGATGAGTTTGCAAATATAGGGCAAATACCTCAATTTGAAAAATTAATTGCAACAATAAGATCAAGAGAGATATCTGCAAACATCATATTGCAAACAAAATCACAACTTAAAGCTATATATAAAGATAGTTGCGACACAATTATAGGTAACTGCGATACAAGCATATTTTTAGGTGGTAAAGAAGAAACCACTTTAAAAAGTTTGTCAGAAGGCCTTGGAAAGCAAACTATCAAAACATACACAAAAGGAGAAAGCAGAGGACAGTCACGTTCATCAAGCACAAATTCTCAAGGATTAGGCAGAGAATTAATGACACAAGATGAATTAAAAACAATGGAAGGAGATGAGTGTATTGTAGAAATTAGAGGTCTAAGACCATTCAAATCAAAAAAGTATTCTTTAGAAAGTCATCCAAACTATAAGCTGATGTCAGATTATAGTGATAAGAATACTTTTAATGTAGAGAAAATACTAAGCAGTGAAAGAAAATTTATTAAAGGATAGGAGGGAAATTATGAAGCACGAAATAGTCGAAGAAAAAGACTACAAAGGATATAAATATATTATTAAATATATTTATACTGAAAGCCTACCAGAAGAATTGGCTAAACTATATCAAATTGAAGTTTATCCTGCTTGGTATTGTGGATATGTAGTAATTCCAAAAGATCATATTCTTTATGGAATAAAAAGATTTGATGATAAAAGGCTTATGAACCTAGATGTTCATGGAGGCATTACTTTCTCTGGAGTTTTAACAACACTTAATGGTGAGAATGAGTTTTGTCTTGGATTTGATTGTACTCATTATAATGATAGTCCTTTTATTCAAAATCAAGACTATACCAGAGAAGAATGTAAAAGCCTGATTGATCAAATCATTGAGAAAGAAGGTTTATTAGAAAAATAGGAGGAATTAAAAATGAAAGAATTTGAAGGAAGATTAGTTGCAGCTCCAACTGTTAAAACTCAAGTCAGATCTTCGGATGGGCAAGAGTTTCCAGTTGCATATTTTGCAGTTGCAAGAACTGGAGAAGATGGACAAACCATATATGCAGATTGCAGAGCCACTGGCAAGCTTGCAAAAGCCGCAAGTAAGTTTTTGAAAGGTGGAAAAATAAAAGTGTATGGAGAAGAAAAAGAGTATACAAATAAAGATGGAAAAAACAAGAAGTTTTTATCAGTAAATAAAGTTGATTTAATCAAGAAAGAAAAAGAAAAAACAAAAAACTCTTTTGTCAAAGAAATGAAGGATTATGATAAGCAGGCCAAAAGCCAAGGCAGCAAAGAGGTTAATCATGATATAAAAAGAAGTGAAATGAAGGAAATTTAAAAATAAAAAGATGTCCTTTAATGTCCGCCCAAGCTGTGGTATTATATAAGTGTAGAAATAGGTTATGGGATAAAGCAGTCGTCAGCGGCTGCTTTTTTGCTAGCAAAAAACAGGAGGGATACCAATGTAAGGACAACTAATAAAACATAATGATTAACTTTAGCACCGAAAGGTGCTTTTTTTATGCAAAGAGGTGGTTAAAATGATTTAATTAAAAAATTATTTTAAAAATTTTATTAAAAAAGTAATGTTAAAAATATAAGGAGGAAATAAATAACATGAAAAATTTAAAAAATATTTTATCAGTAGCATTAGCAGTATTAATGCTTGTAGTACCAAACTTGGGAATGATTAAAGAAATTAGTGCAGTTGATGAGGGATATGTAGTACCAGTAGAAATTAATGATGACAATTTTAAAATTGAAGGACTTGAAAAACCTATAGATGGTGATTTAGAAAAAAGAACAATTACAGCAAAATATACTGAGGGTACAGAATCGCAAAGTATAAATTGTGTTATGACAATTACTAACAAAATTAAACCTCAAAGAAAAGTTTATTTTTCGTTAATATTAAACTCTATGGGTGAATACTTGAACAAAAAAGATACAGAGATTGAACTAGTTTTTTTTAAGGGAGATCAAATAAAGATTGATGTCTCCTTAGATGAAATTAAAGTAAATAAAAATCTAGCTTCAACACTTAGATACGGGTCAGCTAGCGCTCCAGGAAAGCCAGTGGAAACAATTTATTCGGATAACTTTTCTAGAACATATTATCCTCAACCAGTTGAAGTTGAAGGAGATGGAATAAAGGATTTAAAACCTGTAAGACTATCTTTTAATGGAGTTCAAGGATACCACAGAACTTTAAGAGTTGATACAAACACAGGCAAATATGTAAAAGAGATGATGGAAAATTCAAATACAAAACCAATTTCTTATGATAACTATTTTTTTGAAATTACAGGCGGATACAATCAAATGAATGAAACAAATGATTTCACATCAGATGATTTACTTTCTAATTATTTTGTAGATATAGAAAATGGAACATTATCATCTAGTTTTACAGCTACTCCACTAATTTTTACAACATCTAAAAGTATGACAAGTTTAAATTATTCAGTACAAAAAGGAACGAATACTATTGCCAGTGGTAGAATAAACCCAGGAGAGATTTTTGGGTTAAGACATCGACACGATGATAATAGGGAAGAACCTGGTTATACAAAAAAAGATATAAAAAATTCGGATGGTTCTTATGGTGGCTATTTGAATAAAGCAAACCTATTAAAAATTGTTATTACTGGATACTCATCACCAGAGCCATCAAATCCATCTGAAGATGAAGAAATCACAAAGAAAATAACAATTCTTGAAGAAAAGATTGTTAAATATGAAAAAGAAATTGAAGAAAAGGATAAAACAATTTCAGATAAGACAACAGAAAATGACAACCTTAAAGCAGAAATTGATAAGATTAAAGAAGAAATCGAAAATCTTAAAAAAGAAAGAGATGATCTTAAAAAACAACTTGAAGCAGGTGGAACAGCTGACGAAGCTACTAAAAAAGAATTAGAAGATACTAAGAATAAATTATCTGAAGCAGAAGCTGACTTAGAAAAAGCAAAAGCTGAATTAGAAGCTCTAAAAAACGCAGAAGCTGAATCACTAGAAAAAGCAAAAGAAAATGCTAAAGATCAAATTTCTAATAACGACAACCTAGATGAAACACAAAAAGCTGAAGCAACTGAAAAAGTTGACAACGCTCAAACTGTTGAAGAAGTCAATAAGATCGTTGGCGATTTAGCACTAGCTGATCTAGAAAAGAAATTAGCTGAAAAAGATAAAGCTCTTGAAGAAAAAGAGGCCGACCTTACAAAAGCTAATGAAGAAATCGAAAATCTTAAAGCAGAAATTGAAGCTTTAAAAGAAAAGTTAGCAGCTTCAGGAGACAACGAAGAAACACAAAAACTTATTGAAGAAAAAAATAAGCAAATTAAAGAACTTGAAGATAAAGTTGCAAAAGATGAAGAAGAAATCGAAAATCTTAAAAAAGAAAATCAAGATTTAAAAGACAGAATTGCTGAATTAGAAAAATCTATTAATGATAGCGATGACGAAAAACTAAAAACAATTGCTGAAAAAGAAAAAGAAATTGCTGATCTTAACAATAAAATTGCTGACCTAGAAAAAGCAAAAGCTGAGTTAGAAGCTCTAAAGAAAGCTGACGCTGAATCACTAGAAAAAGCAAAAGAAAATGCTAAAGATCAAATTTCAAAAGATGAAAATCTAGATGAAGCACAAAAAGCTGAAGCAACTACAAAAGTTGACAATGCTCAAACTGTTGAAGAAGTCAACAAGATTGTTGGCGATTTAGCACTAGCTGATCTAGAAAAGAAATTAGCTGAAAAAGATAAAGCTCTTGAAGAAAAAGAAGCAGCTCTTGAAAAGTCTAATAAAGAACTTAAAGAAGCTAAAGAAAAACTCGAAGGAAGTCTAAAAGAAAAAGTTGAAGAACTTGAAAAAATCAAAAAAGAATTAGCTGATCTTAAGAAAAATAAATTTGATGAAGAAGAAAAAGAAAAAGAAGATAAAAAGAATGAAAATGATCCTGCTTATCAAAAGAAAAAACTTCAAGATTTAGTTGAATCAGCAAAGAGAATCAGATATCCATCTGAAGATCTTGAAAGAGCTATCGATCAAGCATACGATGTTTTATATAATAGATATTCAGAACTTGAAGATTATAAATGGGCAATCGAAAACCTTGAAAGAATTCTTCAAAACATGAAAGATAATAGAAGAAATCGTTATAAGCTAGAAGTTGAAGATATCAATGCTACAGATAAAGAAATTACTGGTAAAACAGAAACTAAGTGGTATATTGATATTTACAATGGAAATAAACGAATTTTAAGCGGACAAGCAGACTACAAAGGCAACTTTACCATTGAAGTTAAAAAGGATAAATTCAAGGCAAAAGATAAGCTAAAAGTTGTAGCAACTGATCCTATGGATAACAACAAGTATAAAGAAATTGAAGTTGAAGTTGGTGGAGAAGGCAATTCTGTCACAAATCAAGAAGGAACTGTTATTACTCCTGATATGCTAAAAGCTGAAGGTCACGATCCTAACGAAATGGCAGTATTCCCAATTAATAAGAGCTATTATAACATTATTAAGAATGGCGAAAAAACAACTGTCTATATGGACGTAAATTCATATGCAGTAAATGGAAGAACAATGCTTCCAATCAGATTTGCAGCTAACGCTTTAGGATACAATGTAGAGTATGATGAATTAAATAAAGAAGCTATCTTTACTAATACTTCAAATCCAGTATTGGCTAAGGCAACATTTAGAATGAATGTATTTACAGGATACATTTATGGATCAAATGGCACAACTTACCAAATGGATCAAAGACCAGTTATTAACAATCAAAGAACATTTGTTTCTATCTCTAATTTAGCCAAAGCTTTTGGAGGAACACACGGAAACATTAACGATGGTGTTAAAAACACAATTGAATGGGATCAAGCAAACTATTCTGCAATCCTATTTAAATTTGCTAAATAATAAAATAATAAACTATTGCAAAAGCTATAATCCTCGTGGTTATAGCTTTTTGCTTATAGTACTAAATTAAAGGAGAGAGTTAATGAAAAGCAAAAATAAATTATTAGCGTATATACTCCTGGCAGCAATTACACTTAATATAAATTCTGGCATAAGAGCTGAAGGCGAAATAACAGATATTTATAGTGAAAATAAGGAATCAGAAGTCATTTCTGTTGAAACTTATACTCAACCTGCAAGTGATTATTTTAATGTAGATCCAGAAGATTTTAGACCGACAAGAAATGAGGATAATATCGTAGATCCAAATCCAAATAACTCAATACCTTTAACAGATCTTGATACTCAAAATGTCATTAAAAAAATACCAAGGGTTGAAGGTGGAAATATAAAAGCAACAAATATTCTAGCAACTAAGCCTAGCAAAGCAAGGGCGACAGTTACAGAAAATGTTGATCAAAATGCTAAGGACATAACGCCTAAAATTGAAGAAAAACAAAAACAACCAGAGGAAAAAACTGACAATGAAATTGATATGCGTCAATTCATGAGAATTAAAACAGCTTCTGGAAAAGAGTTTTTAATTGTAGTAGATCACGGAAAAGACAAAGAAAATGTTCAAATGCTCACAGAAGTTAGTGAACAAGATTTATTGAATTTAATTGAAGGTCAAAGCGTTGAAGATAAAATGAAAGCTGAGCAAGAGGCTGCAAGACTTCAACTTGAGCAAGAAAGAAAAGAATTCGAAGAAAATAAAAAAGCTGAAGAAGAGAGATTAAAACAAGAGAGAAACAAACAGTCTGAAAAGACTAAGTCAGGCAGTTCAAATTGGATAACATTTCTTCTAATGGCAATATTTGCAGGTGGATTTGTATACTACAAGAAGAAAAAATCAGAAGATTATGTTTCTGATGAAAGCAATGAAGAAGATGATGATTATTACTCAGATTCAGATGAAATAGACTATGATGAATATTTTGAGGAGGAAGATGATGAATAATGTAACCTTAATTGGCAGACTTGCAACCAATCCAGATATAAGAAGTATTCCCTCCAATGGGCAAATCATCACTAGTTTTATCCTTGCTGTTGATAGAGGATATTCGAAAGAAAAAAGACTAGAGTGTGAAGCAGAGGGTCGGCCTACAGCTGATTTTATTAAAGTAACATTCTGGGGCAAAATTGGAGAAACAATCGCAGAATACTTTTATAAAAGCAGAAGAATTGCTATAAAAGGAGAAATAAGAACTGGAAGGTATGAAACTGCCGAGGGAATAACCCGATACACAACTGAAATATTAGGACAAACTTTTGAATTTGTTGACTGGGTAGACGAGGATAAATTAATAAGTCCTCAGCCATACACATCAAGAGAGTTGGACAATAAAAGAAATAGAAATGAAAACGTAGTGGAAGACTTTATTCCATACAATGAAGAAATTCCGTTTTAATAGGAGGAAAATATGAAAACATTTAAATATATATCGCTAGCGCTAGTGTTAATGCTAACAATTTTTGCAGTACCGACACTAGCAGAAGGAGCTGGCATTGGCGAAGCCGCACTTAAATACATCGAAATATTATTTGATGATGTAATTAAAAATGTCGTAGCACTATTTGGCGCTGGATTTTTGTTGTCAGGTGCCATGCAAATGATTGAAGGAACGCAACAAGAAAATGCAGCTGCAAAAACACAAGGCTGGAAAATGCTAGGCGCTGGAGCGGGTATACTGCTAATAGCTTTTACTGCTGTTCCAGGACTTAAAAATCTTGTATTAGAGTTACTAGGTGGAGGAAGCTCAACAGGTGCTTTAATTATCAACAGTAATGTTCAAAAAGCAATGACCAATGTATTATCGCCTCTGTTTTAGGGGTGATAATCATTTTCAAGAGGTGATTAGATTATGAATATAATTACAATGTTAAGCTCTTGGTTTATTAATAATATAGTTATTGGAATACTTGGCATTGATACTTGGTTTGACAACTTAATCAGAGGTGCTATAAAAAACAACTTAACAAATATTACGGCAGGTGATGGAATGGTTTCAATAAATTCCGTATCCGATCAAGTTAAGTTTGTTCCAACTGATTATGGCGGAGTTTACGACATACTAAACAGACTTAATAAAGAAGTAATAATACCCATAGGGATAATAATATTATCGTCACTGCTTTTTTATACTCTTATAGATGAAATATTAGAAAAAAATAAAATACAAGAAAGCATTACAGTTGAATTCTTAATAAAGCTTTTTTTAAAGGCTACATTAGGATTGTTTGTAATAAACAATGCATGGAATATATCAGTTGCTATACTAGATTTTTCTGCACAAATTATAGAAAAAGTAGCAAGTGTAATATCTGCTGGTAGTTCATCGACTGGAACAGATTTTCAAGCTTTTGAAACAATGATAGACAGCATGAGTGGTGGCGATTTAATATGGCCTCTCGTTCTTTCTATGGTGGCAAATCTTACCTTATCTCTTGGAACCATGTTTATGTATATTCTAATTTACTCAAGAATTATTGAAATTTACCTGTTGATATCTACATCTGCTATACCTATTTCCACATACATGAATAAAGAATGGAGCCAAATAGGAAATAATCATATTAAAAAGATATCAGCAAAGGGACTGCAAGGAGTTTTGCTAGTAATGGTATTTGGCATAATGGGAGGACTACAACAAAGCATTCTCCATAGTGTAGGATTAGGACAAGCTGGAATTTCAAGTGCAATGCTACAACTACTTGCCTTTTCAATAGTAACCATAATAATGCTAAGTAAAACAGGAAGCATAGCTAATTCAATAGTTGGTGCAAACTAAAAAGGAGGGATTTAATGGCATATGTAGAAGTACCTAAAGATTTAGGCGAAGTAAAAACAAAAATTATATTCGGACTAACAAGCAGACAACTTGTTTACTTGTTAGCTGGTGGACTTTTAGGAATAGGAACATATTTAATTGCTAGAAGCAAGTTAGGAGATTCTGCGGCATCGCTTTTATTAATGATAGTTAGTGGTCCTGTAATTGTATCAGGTTTTTACAGTAAAGATGGAAAAACTTTAATGCAATATTTAAAAATGATACTAAAAGACGATTTAACACCAAGAAAAAGAATTTATCAAACAAATAATAAATATAAAATAAAGAAAGGGAGAGAAAACAGTGGCAACAAAAACATCAAAAACCGCAAAAAAGGCACAAGGCAAAAACGTTAAGAAATCTACAAATAAAAATAGGGATATACAAAATAGAAGCAATAAGCCTAATTTTTTTCAAAAAATGTTTTTAAATGGAAATTTGCCATTAACTGTACAGGAAACAATTCCGTACAAAAGAATGTACCCTGATGGTATTTGCGAGTTATACGATGGCACTTTTTCTAAAACTCTTAGATTTCAAGACACAAATTATTCCTTGGCTCAAGATGATGAAAAATTAAAGATATTTAATACTTATTCAAAGTTTTTAAATTACTTTGATGATTCCGTTCCTTTTCAACTTACTTTTTTAAATAGGAAGGGACAGGAAAAACTTCAGGGTGTCAATTATAAAGAAAAAGATGACGCTTTTAATGATATAAGAAAAGAAAGAATGCAAATGATTGACGATCAATTAAACAAAGGAAACTCTGGAATCATTAAGTATAAATATTTAACCTTTGGAGTAAAAGGTAAAAATTATAAGCAGGTAAAACAACGTTTACAAAGGATTGAAACAGACGTTATGAATAAATTCAAGAGAGAATTAAACACAATTGCCGAGCCTTTAAATGGCAAAGAAAGGTTAGAGGTAATGTATAAAATAATGAATGTAGATAAACCATATAATCAATTTGCCTTTAATTGGAATAATATTAAAGGTGGAGGGTTAGATACAAAAGATTTCATAGCTCCTGGTTCGTTTAACTTTGAAAAAAGATATTTTGAAACTGGAAATGCTTTTGGCTGTACAGTTGCTTTTAATATAACTGCACCTGAACTATCTGACGAGGTTTTACTAGATTTTTTAAATATTAAAAATGATTTAGTTGTAAATATTCACGTTCAATCAATAGAACAAAGTAAGGCAATTAAAGAAGCAAAAAAGAAAATAATGGATCTAAACCAAACAAAAGCAGACCTGCAAATGAAAAATATGCAAAAAGGCATATTTACAGATATTTCTTCGCCAACATTGAATAAGAATGTTGAAGAAGCTGAAAATCAATTAGACGCTTTGCAACAAAGAAATGAAAGACATTTTTTAACTACTTTTATTATTACAGCTACTGCTGATACTAAAAAAGAATTAGATGATATTATATTCTCAATTAATGGTGTTATGCAAAAATATAATTGCAACATGAGAAAATTAGATTATCAACAAGAAAATGCTTTTATGTCATCTTTACCTCTGTGTTACAACGAGGTAAGGATTGACAGAAGATTGTCTACATCTGCTCTTGGAATTTTAATTCCATTTTCAGTGCAGGAGCTATATGATACAAATGGCGGTCTTAGCTATGGAGTAAACGCACAATCAAATAATATTATATTGGCAAATAGACGATCACTAACTAACCCAAATGGACTAATAATTGGCATACCAGGCAGCGGTAAATCTGTAACAGCAAAACTAGAAATAACAGACGTCTTTTTAAGCACTAATGACGATATTATTATTTCAGATCCTGAAGCGGAATATAGACCACTTGTAGAAGCTCTTGGGGGACAAGTAATTGAAGTTTCGATGAGTTCTAAAGACTATATTAATCCTATGGATATTAATGTAAACTATGGATTGGATCAAGATCCAATAGCTGTAAAATCAGACTTTATTATGGGTCTTTGTGAGCTAATATTAAAAAGGAACAATGTTGGAGGATTGAATCCAGTACAAATGTCTGTTTTGGATAGATGTGTTAGAAAAATATATACAGAATATTTTACAAACCCAACAGAAGAAAATATGCCAATACTTGAAGATTTATATAATGAGCTTTTACAACAAAAAGATAATGCTTTAGATGCAAAAATAATTGCTGACGCATTGGAAATTTATGTAAAAGGTTCATTGAATGTTTTTAACAACAAAACGAATGTTGACCTAAACAATAGAATCGTTTGCTATGACATTAAAAATATCGGTAGAACTCAAGAAAAAATTGGGATGTTAATAATTCAAGATAACGTATGGAATCAGGTATCTAAGAATAGAGATGTAGGTCGTGCAACTTGGTTTTACCAAGACGAATTTCATAAACAATTAAGGGACGATCAATCAACAGCTTACAGTCTAGATTTCTGGAAACGTTTTAGAAAGTGGGGAGGAATACCAACGGGTATTACTCAGAATATAAAAGACTTGTTAAGAAATTTTGAAACAGAGAATATTTTAGATAACTCTGACTTCTTGATTATGATGAACCAAGCAGCTGGGGATAGAAATATTATAGCTAAGAAATTACAGGTATCAGACGATCAACTGAGCTTTGTTATTGATTCTCCAGTTGGAGAAGGACTTATAAAGTATGGATCTCAAATAGTTCCATTTAGAAACAAGGTTCCTAGAGATACAAAATTATATAAATTAATAACAACTAAACCAGGAGAATCTGAAATATAAAGTTTGAAAGGAGTTTGCTATGTCAGATGAAAAATTTAAAAGAGATATAGAAGATAGCTCTAAGTATGACCGAAGTAAAACAGAAAAATCTTTTGATAGTCAAAAAAAGAAAGCTGAAAACTTTAACGAGAACAAAGATAAAAAACTTGACTCAATGAAGCAAAGGGTTTCATCATCAGGTGCTGAAGAACAAAAAAACAACAGTAGTCAAAACAACGACTATTCTTTTGATAAATATCAAGAGCAATGGATAGCTAAAACGAAAGCAGAGGGTGTTAAGAATATGACCCCTCTGTCTTTTTATGACGAAGAAGAAAATAGCCAGCCATCTTACGATGAACAAAATAAAGAAAACTCAGAATCTAAAACTAAAGAATCAAATGAAGATAAAGCTGAAGATCAGTTTTCTAGAGAAAAGTCATCAGAAGCTTATAAAAATAAACAATCAGCTAGTTGGAACGAAAAAGAGCAAAGAAAATTTATAGAGAAAAATAAATTATATGGACAAAAAAGAGCTGAATATGCCAATAAAAAAGATAAGGCTGAAAGAGAAGAATATGAAGCCGATTTAAAAAGACCACAATTTAATAGAGGTAGCATAGCTGGCGAAAGATATTTAAATAGATCCAAAAGAATTGCTAGAACAATTGAAGGAAAAGTCGCTGAAGAATATGCAAATGACGAAGTAAGCGAAGAGTTTAATGCAAAAGTAAAACAAATCGCTGGAAAGACTGGAAGATTTACAATTATGATACCTCATAATTTAAATATATTAAGTGAACCAATCGAAGTATTTGTTAGAAATAAAGAAGATGGAAAAATTTATGCACTTAATGAATCTATGAGATGGAGCCATTTGGGATATGCTTTGAAAACATCTCCATTTTTAGCTGCAAACTATGCTCTTAATAAGACAGAGGATAAATTCAAGGAATTAACCGCACCTGAAATAAAAAAAGATGAAGTTTATCAAGAAGTAGTTAATACAGCTGAAACTGTTGCAAAATATGGAGAAAATAAATTCAGACAAAGAAATGCTATAAAAAAGAGAAATAAAAATCAAGAAAAACAGTATTTCGAATTTAAAAAGCAACATTTTGAAGAGAAAAAATACATCAATCAAATGATGTCAGAAAATCCAGTTGCGGATAAAGCCAGCAAAGCTAAACTTAAAAAGAAATATAAAAAAGAGTTTAATCAAAAAGCAAAAAATAATTTTTTTAAAAGAATGAAAAATAGCATGAAAAAGAAAACTCTTGCTAGAAAAATATATTATAGAAAAATTAGAAATGCCACTCTGTTAATTTGTGGCTTAATATTAATTTTAATACTTTTATTATCAAGTGCATTATCTTGCCTTGGATCATCTGGACAAACTGAATTTTCAGCTTATAAAACTGACGATTCAACAGTTAGTGAAGTAGAGGATGAATACAGCTTATCTACTATAATTTTGTATGAAAATTGGGCCAGTGGGGTTGTAAAAGAAAATCCAGATGCAGATGAATTTATATTTGAAGCAGATCCTGCTGGGCACAATATTATGCAAATGCAAACATATTTTTCTGCTATTAATAATGGAGAATACTATGATAGCGCTGAAGGTAAAAGATTAGCTGCTGATTTATTTGCTAGCCAATATGTTATTAAAACTAATAGAATTATTGAAAAAAGATATAAGCAAGAAATTAAAATTAATCCAGATGGCAGTGCAAGTTATGTTCAAGTACCATATGATTATATAATTATAGAAGCTTATTTATATAACAACTATTTTAGTCAAGGCGAAGAATTTTATACTTCGAAATTAAACGATGACCAAAAATTCATTTATGAAAATATTAAATTTGGATTGGGTTCTTTAGCTATGTTAGCTCAACCAGGGGATATAGAGTTTGAAGATAGCATTGTGTGGGAATATGGATGGCATGGACCACCACCTACTTTTTCTGATTATGCAACTATATCAACAGGCAAGAATGTATACTCTCCCTTTGATTGTTATGTCAAAGAAGCTAGTGGAGGAGAGATTAAGTTTGAGCATACTGTAAATGACGGACCAACTTATGAAATTGAATACTCTGGGTTAGGTACTGTTAGCGTAAATTCAGGAGAACATGTTACAAAAAAACAAGTTGTAGGTCAAGCAAACAATATAAATGTGAGAATAACGAAAAAGGATGAAAACGGAAGTGTAACACTTAATCCTTATTTTCTCTATTCAAGAACTTCCCAAAATATTTCTGCATTTTCTAAAAATGCTAGTTCTAAGAATTTAAATAATTACGTTTATAAAGGTAGTAATGTTGAAAAACTTGAACCTGTAGACGGCGAATTTGAGTGGCCTTTGCCAGGTCATTATAAAATATCATCTAAATTTGGATATAGAATAAATCCAATATATGGTAACCAGGAGGGACATCTAGGCACAGATATTCCCGCACCAAACGGAACAGAAATTAAGGCTGCAAAAGATGGAAAAGTAATTTATTCTGGCTGGATTAACTCTTATGGCTATATAGTAGTTATAGATCATGGCAAATATCAAACAGCTTATGCTCACTGCTCATCACTTATAGCTAGGGTTGGGCAAGAAGTTAAAGCTGGTGATGTTATATCACTAGTTGGAAGCACAGGAGATTCTACTGGCAATCATTTACACTTTGAAGTTCGAATTGGAAAACAAAGATTTGATCCAATGCTTTGGTTTAAAACTAAATAATAAGGAGGAAGATTATGAATGCAATAGATAGGAAGCTAGAGCAATTAGAAAAAAAGGAAGCTAATCTTATAAAAAAGTTAGATAAAATAAAAACAGATCTAAAAAAAGTTCAAGATGAAAAAGAAAGCTACATGAAAGATATGCTATATAAAACTTTTGAAAAAACAGAAATAAGTTTATCAGAATATATTGAATTGATTGACTTGAATTTTGATGATATAATTAGTAACAATGAAGTTGATAAAAATGATTATATGAGTAATGACAAATAAGCAGAATCAACATCATATAATATAGAAACTAATTAACAATTTTTGTAGTTATTTTGTAGTTATGAGAACTAAATAAGCTCATTTTTATTGAAAAATAAGAAAAATTTATAAAATATAGAAATTCAAGAATGGTGTAACATCAATGTATTAAAAGATATTATAAGATATTTTTAAAACACAGCACATTTGAATTTTACATGTTATAATAATGGATAGGAGTGTGAATATGGTTTTCTCATCGATTATATTTTTATTTTATTTTTTGCCTATCACCTTGATAGTTAATTTGCTTTTGCCAAGGCGGTATAGAAATGCTTGGCTGCTTTTGATGTCCATGGTTTTTTACGCCTGGGGCGAGCCAAAATACTTAATTATAATGATAGTAAATATACTTTTAAATTATTTTTTGGCCATTATGATGGAGGGAAAATCTCCAAAGACTCGCAAGGCCTTGCTCATTATTTCAATTTTATTTTCTGTGGGCAATTTATTTGCCTTTAAATACGCAGGACTCATTTCAAAGACTTTTGCAATTGACTTGCCCAAGCTGGCCCTGCCACTTGGCATCAGCTTTTATACCTTCCAGACCATGTCCTACACTATTGATGTCTACAGGAAAAAAGTTGGCCCACAAAAAAATCTAATTGACTTTAGTTTTTATATTGTATCTTTTCCACAGCTGATCGCTGGGCCGATTGTCAAATATACTGACATTGAAAATGAGCTAAAGACTCGGGACGATTCGCTTGACGCTGTCTATGACGGCATGATGATATTTTTCCAAGGGCTCTTTTTAAAGGTCCTCTTGGCCAATAATTTTGGCATTGTTTTTAATTTGGTTGAATTTGAGGCGGCCAATTCTGTGGCCATGATTCTCATCAAAATCTTTGCCTACGCCTTTCAAATTTATTTTGACTTTCAAGGCTATTCTCTTATGGCAATTGGCCTTGGCCGGGCTCTGGGCTTTCACTTTCCAAGGAACTTCAACCATCCTTATATGGCAAAATCGGTTACGGATTTTTGGACCCGCTGGCACATGACCCTGTCCTCTTGGTTTAAGGAATACGTCTACATTCCCCTGGGCGGCAACAGGGTAAAGCCTCTCCGCCACATCTTTAACTTATTTGTGACCTGGGCCCTAACTGGCCTTTGGCACGGTGCCAATTACAATTTTATTTTGTGGGGGATTTATTATTTCCTAGTTTTAATTATTGAGAAATATGTTTTGTCCAAAATTTTTGCCAAAGCCCCAGTATTTTTGAAGAGGATTTATACGCTCGCCGTAGTTTTGGTCGGCTGGCTAATCTTTATTGCAGAAGACTTTTCGATTTTAGGGACATTTTTTGATGGCCTATTTAATCTGCCCTTTACCGATATCAAGGCGGCAATGACCATCCTTCAATACGGCAGTCTCTTTGTCTTAGGCTTTATTTTTGCCACAGACTGGCCTGAAAAGCTCTATGACAAAATGAGACCTTGGGTCAGACATATATTATTTTTAATTCTCTTTATAATTTCAGCCGCCTTTATAGTTTCGGGCAGCTTTAATCCATTTTTGTATTTTAGATTTTAGGTGAAGAATGAAAAAGAAAATTGCTATAATTATTTTAATATTGCTGGCAGCCTTGCCCATAATCTCCGCGGTTTTTCCAAGAGATTACGCGGATTATTTGCAGCGGCCGCTCAAGGACAAGGCGGAACTTAACTTTCACAACCTGTCGACTGGGACCTATATGTCGGTCCTGGAGGATTATCTGTCTGACCGTTTTGCCTTTAAGCCGGAGTTTTTGTCTGTGCGCGCCTATACCAATTATCTTTTTGGCGTACGCGAATACGATAATATAATTGCCGGTGCAAATCTGTACCAAAGGCCCCTGGCCAATGATCGGGCAGAAAAATTTATAAATGCCAATGACCAGGCAAAGGTTTTTGCCATTCCCTACAAGATGGTCTACGCAGAGGACTTACCAAAAGTCATCAAGATGAGTAGCTTGCAAAGGCAGATGATCAAAAAATATTATAGTCTGCTTGGAGAAAATCTCTTTAAAGATTTTGACGCAGGAGATTATTACAAGGGCGACCACCACTTAAATGAAAATGGAGTCTTGAAGCTCCTTGATAAGCTGGGTCTTGAGGCTGATTATAGACTTACAGAGGCTCATGATTTTCGCGGCGGCCTCAGTCGGAAGACTGGTTTTATTAAGAAAGATAAATTTGTTGGCTTATATATAGAAGACTTTGTAGATAAAAAAATTCTGGCCGATGGCAAGGAGATTAAGCTCTATAATTTTGACAAGCTGGATTCTGCTGACCCCTATTTATTTTATTTATCTGGCAACTACGGGGTCGTCGACATTGAGGGGACTGGCCAAGGTTCGGTCACAATTATCAAGGACTCCTTTGCCAATCCGACTTTGGGATTTTTTGCAAAAAAATATAAGCATGTTCGCGCCATCGACCCTAGGTTTTTGCGCGGCAAAATCGAGGACAAGCTCTTGGATGGAGACATATACGTAATCGGAGGATTTTAATGGATAAATTTTTAAAACAATACAATATTTATGGGGGAATTATGGCGGTCCTAGCCCTGGCCCTTTATACTTTAAAATTTATTGTCTTTGAAGGCCTGATGGCGACGATTTTTGCCATAGTCTTTGTAAAATATTTTTTGGAAGTTATAAACGCCTACCAGAAAAAAATAAGCCCTCTGCCAAGTCATATTATCTTGGCCCTTGCATCGGGATTTATGTGCGCTGTAAACATAGGAAGGCTGATCAGGTGATTTAATGTTAATACAAGTTAGAGATTTAGAATTTTCTTATAATATAAATGAAATTTTTAAGGATGTAAATTTTGTCATCAATGAGGGCGACAAGATCGGCATGGTCGGCGATAACGGATCGGGCAAGTCGACCCTGGCCAAGTGCTTGGCGGGAATTTTGGAAGCCAAGGGCAAAATTTTTTACAAGCCTGAAATGAAAATTTCCTATTTGAAGCAACAGATTTCCGTAAACGAAAAGCGGACTGTTATGGAACTGGCCCTGGAAAAATACCAAGACGTTTTGGATTTGGAAAAGTCTATGAGGGACATGGAAGGGCAGATGGCGGACTTGGCCGAGGACCCAGATGCACTTGAAAAGCTCATGGAAGATTATCAGGCAGCACGAGACGCCTACGACCACTTAAACGGCTACGCCTATATGTCAGAAATCAAAGGCTACCTGGCCATGGTCGGAATGGGTGAAGATTTTTTTGACCGATCAGTCCACTCCTTGTCGGGCGGAGAAAAGGCCAGGCTGGAGCTGGCTTTAATCTTCATGGAAAAACCCGATTTACTTATACTTGACGAGCCCACCAACCACATGGACGTGGAAATGATTGCCTATCTGGAAAGGGTCTTGACTGATTTTAAAGGGGCGGTTTTATTTATTTCCCACGACCGCTTGCTCTTACAAAATGTTGCCCAGAGAATTTTTGATGTAAATAACGGGGCCGTCGAAGTCTATGATATGGGCTATGACAAGTACCGTGAAGTCAAGAGGGCACGGATTGAAGAACAGCAAAGGCACTATGAAAGCTTCAAAGAAGAAGAGAAACGCCAGTTGGAAATAATTAGGCGCTATCGGTCTTACGCCCGTGACAGATTTTATAGGCAGGCCAAGAGCCGGGAGAAAATGCTGGCCCGCATGAAGGCCGAAGAACCACCCAAGGTCGACCAGGCCATCCGCTTTAGATTTAAAGAGCCACAGCGGACGGGTAACGACGTCTTGACAGCTGTCGGCTTATCCAAATCATTCCCTGACAAAAATCTTTTTAAGGATATAAATTTTGAAGTCAAAGCCCAAGACCGGCTGGCAATTTTGGGGCCAAATGGATCGGGCAAGACGACTTTATTTAATATTTTAAATGACAAGGCGACTTATGATGGGGAATTTTTGTGGGGAACGGGGGTAAAACTCGGCTACTTCAACCAAGAGCTCAAGGTTTTGGACGAGGAAAACACAATCGTCGATGAAATTTCAGACGAATACCCACGGATGAATATCTACGAAATCAGGACATTACTTGGCAGTTTTCTATTTACTGGCGACGATGTCTTTAAGGAAATGAAAGACCTATCGGGTGGCGAACGGGCCAGGGTATCCCTTCTCAAATTAATTTTGAGCGGAGCCAATGTTTTGATGCTTGACGAACCGACCAACCACTTGGACTTAACTAGTAAAGAAGTCTTGGAAGAAGCCCTCTTGGCATTCAAAGGGACACTTATTTTTATTTCCCACGATAGGTATTTTGTAAAAAAACTTGCGACAAAAGTTCTTGACATGACGCCTGATGAGCAGCAAATTTACATGGGCGATTTCGATTATTATATGTCTAGAAAATACAAGAAGGACCAGGACGAATACGAGGAGGTCAACAAGACCCAAATTCAAAAAGACCGCAAGCGCGAACGCGAAGAGATTAGAAAGTCCCAGGCCATCCGCAGAAAAATTGCAGAGGTCGAGGCCGACATAGAAAAATTTGAAAATGAAATCGACCAGATAGACCAAGAACTTTCAAGGCCAGAGATTTACGAGGACCACGAAAAAGTTTTGGATTTGGATATGAGACGCAAGGACTTGGCAGAAAAATTAGAGAAAAAGATGGACGAGTGGACAGAATTATCTGAATAAAAAGGAGGAAGCCATGAGGACAATTAGAGTTACTGGCAAGGGACAAGTTTCCGTCAAGCCAGATACAATCAAGCTAAGGATTACGACTGAGGGGACCTATTACGAATACGAAGACACAATTAGGATTTCCACCGACCAAACTAGGATACTGAAGGAAACTCTGGCAGGCGCAGGTCTTGACCCAGCGGATTTAAAAACCACGAGCTTTGATATTAACACGGCCTACGAATCCTACAAGGACAAGGAGGGAAATTATAAGTCCAGATTTGTTGGCTACAAATTTTCCCACAGGACCTATATTAAATTTGAAAATGACAACAAGATCTTGGGCAGGGTCCTCTATGCCATTTCCAAGTGCCCGATAGATATAAGCTTTGACATCGACTACACAGTCTCAAATCCTGAGGACGCGAAAAATGAGATGCTAAAAAACGCCATTGCAGACGCCAAAGCCAAGGCCAAGATTTTGGCGGAGGCAGCAGAAGTTGAACTCGGTCAAATAGAGGACATCAGTTATTCTTGGAGCGAACTCCATTTTACATCCAGCCCCATAGACAATTTCGTCATGGAGCCAAAGATGATGGCAGCGCCTAATGCCTACGACATAGAAATCGAAGCCGACGACATAGACTTGTCCGACACAGTGACCGTGGTCTGGGAGATAAAATAAAATTTTAAAAATAATCTAAGATTAAAGGCCTCTTGGCGGATAGTTTTTCTGCTGGGCCTTTTATTATTGGTAGATGAATAAAATTATCAATAAACAGGTATAAATTATGATAGAAGATGAAAAGCACAAGGAAAATTTTAAAATTTAAATCCAAGAGTCGAGAAATAAATTTTAAACTTGCCTTGGACTTTAACATTTATATATAATTAGGTCCTGGTAAAATATTTATTTTAAAGGGCAGGACCAAGACATAAGGAGAGTTTATGAATAAAATTCAGTTTATAAATAAAGATGATACCAAGGCTGATAATCGCGTGAAGAAGATTGTAAGGACATGTGTCATTGGTATTTTGGCAAACGCAATTCTTGCCAGTGTCAAAATTATTATCGGTCTGGCATCAAATTCCATTGCCATTATTTTGGATGCGGTAAACAATATTACAGATGCTGCCAGCTCGGTCATAACAATAGTGGGCACCAAGTTTGCGGCCAAGAGCCCCGATAAAAAACACCCCTTCGGTTACGGACGGGTCGAGTATTTGGGCGCTCTCATAATTTCGGTAATTATTTTTTATGCTGGCATTTCTTCGTTAGTAGAGGCCATTAAAATGATTATAAATCCAATTACTCCGACTTATGCATCCCAGTCTTTAATAATTGTGGCCATAGGTGTAGTTATAAAATTTATTATGGCACATTATGTAAAAAAAGTTGGCAGAGAAGTCAATTCAAATTCCCTCATTGGCTCTGGCCAAGAGGCAATGCTAGATGGCTTTATATCCATATCAACTCTGATAGCTGCAGGAATATTTATTAACTTTGGAATTTCTTTGGAAGCATATTTGGGTACGATTATTTCTCTTTTAATTATAAAATCTGCCCTTGATCTTTTGAGGGAGACCTTGTCGCAACTTTTGGGCGAAAGCAACGATCCAGAATTGGTCAGAGAAGTTAAGAAGACTGTGGCCGCTTATCCAGGAGTAAAGGGTGCCTATGATTTGGTTTTGAACAACTACGGGCCAGATTCATGGAACGGGTCCATTCATATAGAGGTGCCTGACACATTCACCGCTGATGATTTGGACAAGATGACCAGGGAAATTCAAATGGCCGTCTACCTCAAGCACAATATTATTTTAACAGCTGTTGGCATTTATTCTATAAATACTCAAAACCCTCAGATTATTGAAATGCGAGATAATATTAACGAACTCGTCTTGACCCACAAATACGCAAAGCAAATCCACGGCTTCTATGTGGATGAAGAGACCAAGACAATTCGCTTTGACGTGGTTATCAGTTTGGATGCAGACGAACGCTTCAAGGTCTTTGATGAGATTGTAAGGGATATAGAAAAACATTACCCGGGGTATGGGGTCGAGGGGTTTCCGGATATCGACTTCTCCGGACTGTAAATTTGCGGTTAAAATTGCGAATTTTTGCAGTGTTCGACATTTTGCTCATTCCGACGTACCCTCTAGTACGCCTCATTCGACAAAATGTCTCAAGCTACAAAAATTCATCAATTTTTCCTCGCAAATTTTTTTCAGCGTCCTAAAAAATTTATTTCACTTCGAAGCCCTAGCCCAAGAGAGCGAGCGACAATGAAGATCGATTGGTATGCAGGACTCACGCAACCTGTTGTTCACGAAGAAAAAATATAGCGAAGCGTGTAGGGTCCACTTTATGTGGACCGAATTTTTTCTACAAAAATTCATCAATTTTACGAAGCCCTAGCCCAAGAGAGCGAGTGATAACGATGCTCGATTGGCTAGCAGGTCTTGTGCCAGAGATTCCCAAGAGAACGAGTGTAAACGACGTTCGATTGGAGAATCTTACGGCCATAGCAAATTTTTTCTGCGTCCCCTCGAAAATTTTACCCTCGAATTTCATCGATTTATCCGCTAAGATTATTTATCAAAAAATCAACATTTATCACACATAAAAGCCAGCGAATAAATTTTCGCTGGCTTTTATATTGGGAAAAAATGAGAAACACTTTTTTTATTTTATTTTACACTGAGCATGGGGAGTAGCCGCAGGAGGTGCATTCTGCGCAGCCGCCTGAGTGGATCATTTTGCCGCCGCACATTGGGCAGACGTCTGGGTTTTGTTTGAGTTCTGTGCTGGCGATTTCGTCGATTTCTTTTTGGAGTTCTTGGATTTTGTCAGCAGATGATTTTTTGTTGTCTGTGATCAAAATTCCTCCGCGTGCACAGCCGTCACGATAGATTGTGACGCCCTTGAGGCCCATGTCATGGGCATACATATAGAGGCCTTCGACATCTTCAATTGTAAATTCGTTTGGTACGTTTACGGTTGATGAAATGGATGCGTCTATATATTGTTGCCAGGCTGCTTGTACTTCGATCCTGTCCTTGTAGTTCAAGGTTGAAGTTGTTATTACATAATCTGGTAGGTCTTCTTCTTCATAGATTTCCATCTTGTCCATGAGCTCTTTGACAATGCCTGTGTAGACTTTGTAGTATCTGTCTTCTGAATGGATTGATTCAGTTTTTCTGGTGTAGGAAATTTGGAAGATTGGTTCAACTCCGTTGGAGCATCCGAGCAGGGTTGAGATTGATCCTGTTGGTGCAATGGTGAGGAGTTGTGAGTTTCTGAGTCCGTGTTCTTTGATGAGTTCTAGGACGTCTTCATCTGCGTTTGCTTGGATGAATGGTGAGGCTAGAACTGCTTCTGCGTCGTACATTGGGAATGGGCCGTCTTCTTTGGCAAGGAGTGCCGATTGTCTGAGTGCAGAATTGATTAGGGAACGTCCGATTTGGTGGATGAGTTTGATCGAAGACTCAGAACCGTAGGTGATGCCGAGTTTGATAAACATATCAGCAAGGCCCATGATGCCGAGACCGATTTGTCTGAGGTCATCACTCATCTTCCTTTGTTCAGGAAGTGGGTGGAGATTTGTATTTTCGTCCAGGATTCCGTTTAGATAAATTACTCCAGCTGCTGCCATTTTTTCAAAGGCTTCAAAGTCAAAGCGGGCATAATCTGTGAATGGGTCTTTGACAAATTCGCTTAGGTTGATGGAGGATAGGTTACATGATCCAAAGGCTGGGAGCGGCTCTTCAGCGCATGGGTTAACCCCGGCGTAGGCAAAGTTTTTGTCTTCGCTCATGATGTGCCAGGAGTTGATGCGGTCCCAGAATAAAACGCCAGGCTCAGCCATATTCCAGTTGTTTTTGGCTAGCTTGTGCCATAGAGCACGGGCGTCAATGGTCTTTTCGATCACTTCGCCTGTGGATTCCACTTGGAAGTGGAGGGTGTAATCTGTGCCGTCCTTGACAGCCTTAATAAATTCGTCATTTATATTTACGGAAATATTTGCAGATGTAACTTTTTCCAGATTGTTTTTAACGTCGATAAAGTCCTCGATGTCTGGGTGGGATACATCCAT
The DNA here is from genome assembly GCF_900215725.1 of Ezakiella peruensis. GTDB lineage: Bacteria > Bacillota > Clostridia > Tissierellales > Peptoniphilaceae > Ezakiella > Ezakiella peruensis. The sequence goes on from NZ_LT962469.1 coordinate 206,539, forward strand.
GTTTAGCATGAGGGCGCCGCGGCGGCCACGCATGCCGATAAGTGATGTGGTAAGGCTAAACAAGTCCATAAAGGAAACTGCACCTGTGGTTGTGTTGGCAGCATTTCTAACGTGGGCTCCCTTTGGACGGAGCTTGGAAATGGTGAGTCCGCAACCGCCGCCGTAGCTGTAGGTACGTGCCAAGTACTTTGCAGTATCAAAGATGGATTCGATATTGTCTTCGACCTGTGGCATTACATAGCAGTTGGACAGGGTGATTTTCTTGCCAAACTTGTCTAGGCCACGGCCGGCAAGAATTCTGCCTGCTGGCATAAATTTTTTGTCTTTGATGGCCTTGCCAATAAAATCGTCGCCGCCGGAAACTCTTCTGATAAATTCTTCAAAGCTTTCGCCGTCGTAACGGTATTTGTTGTTGTAGATATCCTTTTGCAGGTCGGACATTTGCCAGCCCTCTTCACGGAGCTTGGTGCGTTCTTCCCTGTAGAGAATATATTTTTTGGCAGCCTCTGGGCTGTGTTTCATGAGTTCCAATTCAACAAAGTCTTGAATCTCTTCTATGGTAACTGATTCCTTGTCAGTAAAATTGTCTTTAGCAGCTTTTGCTACCAGGGCTGCGACGTCCTCTTCAATTCCTTTTTGAGTTTCAGCCATGGCTTTAGAAACGGCTATTTCTATTTTGCCTTCATCAAATGGCACGTTGCGGCCATCTCTTTTTATTACACTTGTCATGTCTTCCTCCAATAATAATTCTAATAGATTGCACAATATCTTGTGCACCTATTTCATTATACCCCCAAATATACAAAATGTAAATGGAATTTGCTTATAAAAATAATTAAGTTTTAGTCATATTTATGAGAGGGGCTTAAGGCCAATAAAAAAAGCCTTAAAAATTTTGGCTCTATACTAAAAGTTGTGGGAATAAAGTACCACAGCTTTTTTAGTTGGAGAAAAATATGTAAAAAAATTGCACTAAACTCAGAAATCCTTTAAAATAAAATTGCACAACATGAAAGGAGCTGAGATTAGTGCAAGACAATTTTATCACAAAACTCTTAGAATTAAAAGTAGACAACAGAAAAACCACAGTAAAAACCTATGATGAAAAAATCATCATACAAACACAACTAAAGCAAATAAAAAGAATCACATGTACCATGCCAAACTTTGAGAACTTTAGAAGAAAAATCCTCTTAATGGGATAAAAGATCCCATTAAGAGGATAGGATTTGTTTGCCATGCCTTAAATCAAGTGAAACAAGCAATTTTATTTAATTTAAACAAGCATTAGTTAAAATGCGTGTTGAGTTTAGTGTTTACTCATTTATATGAGTTTTTATACCACAACTATTGACAAAGAGCCAAAATTTTTTAAGGCTAAGATTTTAAAATTATTTGTATTTTTATTTTAAATTGGACTTGGCATATTCTTCGATGGATGCCTTCAGCGATGATGAGGCAATCAGCATTATATAATCAGCCACCTTGTCCTTATCGATGCTTTGGTAGTAGTCTTGTTTTTTGTTGAAATAATCTATAATCATGGTGGCTGTAGCACCCGAGATCATCTTGCACAAGAAGTCTTTGAAGTAGTCGTCTACTTCTGTATTGGATTCGGCCAAGAATTTATCTACAATTCCTTCGGAGATTTGGTAGAAGTCTTTTAAAAATAATTTTCTTAAAGATTCCCTGCCTACTGAATTAAAAGCGCAGTTTAAAACTGTTTGATTGCTTTCGATATAATTCATGGCAAAGATTATCGCTTCCTTGTAATCATTGTTGCTATCAAGATTACGCAGCTTTAACATGGCCTCGTCTTCCAGAGTCCATAAGAGCAGGTCGTCTATATCTTCAAAGTGATAGTAAAAAGTCTTGCGATTGTAATTTGAAATCCTAGTTATTTCAGATATGGTAATTTTATTTAAATCTTTTTTCTCCATCAGCTCTTTTAAAGCGAGCGACAAAGCTTTTTTTGTATTGTAAGAAATTTCTTCGTTTCTCATAGTATCCACCCCGTTTTTATTTTCTCTTATGTTTATATACCCAATTTGTATTTATTATACACACATGTGTGTGAACAAAAATTGGCCTTTACTATTTTTCCCATAAGATATATACTAGATTTATTAAGGAGGAATATTATGACAGTTATTGCTACTTGGGAGATCGCCTTTCAGGGCGTAAAGATTGCCAGAGATTTGCTTAGAGAAGGCAAGAGTGTGGAGGATGCCATTTGCGGCCTCATAAATCAAATTGAACTGGAACCCAACTTTCATAATGTGGGCTATTCGGGTTGGCCAAATCAAGACGGAATTGTGGAGCTTGACGCAGCCATTATGAACGGGGATACATTGTCCTACGGATCAATTGCATCAATCCGCAATGTCAAAACACCGGTGTCCGTTGCCAGACTTTTGGTGGATGAGCCTTATAATAATTTTTTAGTGGGCCCAGGCGCCTATGAATTCGCCATGAAAAATGGCTTTAAGCACGAAGAACTTTTGACAGAGCCTGCCAAGAAACGCTGGCTAGAAAAATTAGCCGAAGGCAGGAATGAAATTGAAGGCCACGACACAGTTGGAGCTGTAATTGCTAGCGGCGGAAGAGTTGTATCGGCCACATCTACCTCAGGACTATTTATGAAGTGGAAGGGGAGGGTCGGCGATTCACCAATCGTTGGGCCAGGCCTTTATGCTGACTCAGACATTGGCGGGGCAACCGCAACTGGCGTTGGCGAAGATATAATCAAAGGGACTCTATCCTATGAAATCGTTCGACTAATGGGCGAAGGCAAGAGCCCCATGGAAGCTTGCGGCATTGCAGTCAAAGGCCTTGACGATAGGTTGAGGGCCAAGGGCAAAATTCCACGTGAATTTAGCGTTGTCGCGGTAAATAAGGACGGAGAATATGGCGCCGCATCCAACCGCGAAGAATTTCCATTCGTAGTCTGCACAGGAGATGAAGTTGAATTTTTAATTTCAAAAGACTTTGGCAAGACAATTGAAAAGAGAAAAAACAAATACGATATTTAATATATACAGCTGGGCAAAAAATGCCTGGCTGTTTTTTGCCCTGCAAAAATCATAGGAATATTTGGAGCTTTGTCTTCAAAAATTATATGAAGTAAAAAAATAGAAAAAATAAAATTTGTTTTTACTTTCCTCTTCCTGTATTTTAATTGATAAATTTGGCTGATATCTTGTATTAATGACCGCCAACTGTTATAATGTATCCATAGAAAGGTGATTTTAATGGGAATGTTTAAAAAAATGTTTGGAGGTTTATTTAGTGATTTATCCACTAAAGAACTCAAAAAAATAGAACCCATAGCCGACCAGGTTATGGCTTATGAAGAAGAATATAAAAAATTGTCTGACGATGCCCTAAAGGCAAAGACAGGTGAATTTAAAGAAAGACTGGCTAAGGGCGAGACCCTTGACGATATTTTGCCAGAGGCTTTTGCGACTATGCGTGAGGCTTCATTCAGGGTTTTAAATATGCGTCCTTACAGGGTCCAAGTCTTGGGCGGAATCGTCCTCCACAAGGGAATGATTGCAGAGATGAAAACAGGTGAAGGTAAGACCTTGGTCGAAACCATGCCTGCTTATTTGAATGCTCTTGAAGGCAAGGGCGTGCACATTGTTACAGTTAATGACTACTTGGCCAAGCGTGACCGCAACTGGATGGGTAAGACTTTTGAATTTTTGGGCCTATCTGTTGGGGTTATTTTAAATGGCTTGGACAAGAGCGAAAGGCGGCAGGCTTACGCGGCTGACATAACTTATGGGACCAACAACGAATTTGGTTTTGACTATCTACGCGACAACATGGTTATCTACAAGGAAAACATGGTTCAACGCGGCCAGCATTACGCCATCGTTGACGAAGTCGACTCGATTTTAATCGACGAAGCCAGGACACCTCTCATTATTTCTGGTCAAGCTGATAAGGCCAATGACTTATATGTCAGGGCTAGAAATTTTGCCAACACCCTATCATTCAGAGAAGTTGATCCAGATGAAAAACCATACAGCCCCTTGGATTTTGACACAGAACCCAAGGAAGAAACTGTGGATTATCTGGTGGACGAAAAAAATAATACGGTTTCCATTACTGAACGCGGAACCAAAAAGGCTGAGTCATATTTTGGAATTGAAAACTTGGCCGACATTGACAATATAGAAATTATGCACCACATAAATATCGCCCTCAAGGCCAGGAGCCTGATGAAACGCGATGTCGATTACGTGGTTAAGGACGGCGAGGTCTTAATCGTTGACGAATTTACTGGGCGTATTATGTACGGCCGCAGGTATTCAGACGGCCTCCACCAAGCTATTGAAGCCAAGGAAAATTTAAATGTGCAAAACGAATCCATGACTCTGGCTACCATTACCTTCCAAAATTATTTTAGAATGTATGACAAATTATCTGGTATGACCGGTACGGCCATGACCGAAGAAGCAGAGTTTAGAGAAATTTATGACATGGAAGTAATTGCAATTCCAACCAACAGGCCAGTTAAAAGAATTGATTATGATGACGAAATTTATGCAACAATTGATGCCAAGGACAGGGCTATTGTTAAGGACATCAAGGCAGCCCACGAAAAGGGTCAACCGGTTTTGGTTGGTACAATTACAATCGAAGACTCAGAACACTTGTCCAAGCTCTTGAAGAAAGAAAGAATTGACCACAGGGTTTTGAATGCGAAATTCCACGAGAAGGAAGCAGAAATCGTTGCCCAAGCAGGTCGCTATGGGGCTGTTACCATTGCCACCAACATGGCTGGCCGTGGTACGGACATTATGCTTGGCGGTAATCCTGAGCACTTGGCTATAAATGAAATTAAAAAAGAGGTCGACGATGAAAATATGATAATTGCCATCGAAGGTTACGAAGAAACCCAAGATCCAGCTCTTATCGCTTACAGGAAAAAATATCATGACTTGATTGATAAATTTAGAGATGAAATCAAGGAAGAAAAAGAAAAGGTTATCGCAGCTGGCGGCCTTCACATAGTTGGCACCCAACGCCACGAGTCAAGGCGTATTGATAACCAGCTCCGCGGTCGTTCAGGCCGTCAAGGGGACCCGGGTTCATCCAAGTTCTTTATTTCAACCGAAGACGACCTCATGAGGCTCTTTGGTGGAGAAAGGCTCAAGGAATTGATCCAAAGATTTTCTGGCGAAGAGGAAGAACCTCTCAAGCACAGTATGATTACCAAACGTATTGAAACGGCTCAAAGAAATGTTGAAGCCAATAACTTTAGGTCGCGTAAACACGTCCTCCAATACGACGACGTCATGAACCAACAAAGGACCATTATTTACGGTGAAAGAAAGAAAATCCTGGAAGGGGCTGACTTTAAAGACACAGTCGAGACTATGATCGACGCAGTCTTAGACAGGATGATTAAACTCTATTCCTTTGAATATGAAAAGACTGGCGAATGGCAAAAAGAAAAAATTAAATCCGAAACTGAAGGCATCTTTGGCATACCAATGCCACTGGGAGATAACCCTGAGCAAATGAAGGCCAAGATGGAAGGTGCAATTTTTGCTGAGTACAACAGAAGGGAAGAGGAATTCGGCCCTGAAAACTTGAGAAACATTGAACGTATTTTGCTCCTTAGAGTTGTTGACGAAAAGTGGATGGACCACATAGACGCCATGGACCAATTAAAAACCGGAATTGGCCTCAGGGCCTATGGGCAAGTTGACCCAGTTCGCGCCTACCAAATTGAGGGTTCACAAATGTTTGAAGGCATGAATGAAGATATCCAAGAAACTTTCTTGCAATATCTCTTCCATGTTGAAGATCCGCAAAAGGTTGAACGTAAACGTGTAAACAGAAACATCCAAGCGGGTGCACCTAAGCAAGACACTGTTGTTAGGAGTGCCCCTAAGGTTGGCAGAAATGACCCATGCCCATGTGGATCGGGTAAAAAATACAAAAATTGTTGTGGGAGATAAAAAATATGGAGATTTTACAGACTGATTATAATTTGATAGATGAGATGATAGAGAGGGTTAAGAGAATCGGAGAGAGTCTTTGACCCGGAAAAAAAGAAGGAAAAGCTTGAAGAATTAAAAAAAGAAAGCCTGGCGCCCAACCTTTGGGATGACCAGGAAAAAGCTTCAGCTTTGATGAAAAAAATAAATGATTTGGAGTCGGAGATAAATGAATATCACGAGCTCTTAAATGGCCTGGAAGACTCCAGGGTGTTTTTGGAGCTCTGCCAAGAGTGCGACGACGAAAACGAGTACAAGCTTTGGCAAAAAAGAGTTAAAGACCTGGCCAAGGAAGTCGACGACTATTCACTGACCCAACTTTTAACGGGTGATTACGATTCCCAGTCCGCTGTTATGCAAATTCACTCTGGTGCAGGCGGCTTGGAGGCCCAAGATTGGACCGAGATGCTCATGCGGATGTACAAGCGCTGGGGCGACGACCATCATTATAAGGTGACGGTCTTGGATCTCTTAAACGACACCGAGGGCGGAATAAAATCCGTCACCATGCTTTTTGAAGGCCGCAATGCCTACGGGTATTTGAAGGGCGAGAAGGGTGTACACAGATTAGTTCGCATATCGCCATTTGATACGGCCCGCAAACGCCACACCTCTTTTGCAAGTGTGGATGTCATGCCAAACTTGGACGACGATATTGTGGTGGACATCAATGAAAATGACTTGGAGATAAACACTTATAGGTCAAGTGGTGCTGGCGGCCAATCGGTTAACACAACTGACTCTGCAGTCCGCATCAAGCACATACCGACTGGCATTGTAGTCAGCTGTCAAAACGAGCGCAGCCAACTTAAAAACAAGGAAGTTGCCATGAAGATTTTGACCGGTAAGTTGATTGCCCTCAAGGAAGAGGAGCGCAAGGAAAAAATCGACGAGCTGGCGGGCAACTATTCTAAAATTGAATGGGGCAGCCAGATCAGGTCCTATGTTTTTCACCCTTACCAAATGGTCAAGGACCACAGGACAAATGTAGAAACTGGCGACACCAAGGCTGTTATGGACGGAGATATAGACGAATTTATTAAGGGCTACTTGCTCATGAAGAAAGAAGACCATGATTAAATTAAAAAATCTTGAAGACACAAATAAATTTGCAGAAAAAATTGTCAGCCTGGTCAGTCCAGGCGCAATTATATTTTTGAAGGGAGATCTGGGGACGGGTAAGACCACTTTTGCCAAGGCTTTTGCCAAGGCACTGGGGACTGATGCCAAGAGCCCTTCTTTTGGCCTGGTAAATATTTATGAAGGCGACCAAGTGATTTCACATTTGGATTTGTATAGACTGAAATCTTACGAGGAAGCCCTGGGCATTGGCATAGAGGAAATTTTGGACGACGATTCCATTAAGCTAATCGAATGGCCAGAAATTTTAGGTGACGAGCCCTACGATTTATCCATCACCTTTAGCCGGGACGGCGAAGATGGACGGGCTGTTGAAATCGAAGGCCCAATGGCTGAGGAGGTCTTATGATTATTTTAAATCTTTTAACGGGGACAGCTGGCACGGGCGTTAGTGTAACCAAGGATGGTGAGAGCCTAATATCAATCGGAATCGAAGGCGGCATCAGGCAATCGGAAACAATCTTTAAAATGATAGACGACGCCTTTACCTATATTGACTTGGAAATGAAAGATATAGACGCCATCAGCATTTTAAATGGGCCGGGGTCTTTTACGGGCCTCCGCGTGGGCATGGCTGCGGCAAAAGCCATCAGCTATTCGTTAAAAAAACCCATCATTCCAGTGGATACTTTAAAGGCAATTATCGCTGAATCTTACACAGAAAATGCCTGCGCCATGATTGACGCACGCAGGGACAGGGTCTATTTTTCTGACGGGAAGAGCGATTCGGCAGTTTATGAGATATCCGACTTGCCAGATGGAGATGGCCGATTAGTCTTTGGCGAAGGACTTTTAAAATACAAGGAAAAATTAGAGGCCAAGGGTTACAAGCTAGCAGTCGATAAGGATATTTATTTGTCTGTCAAAGGACTGGCCAGAGCCAGCCTTGACGTAGATGAAAAAGATTACGAAGACTATATGTCCTCGACTTTAAATTACCTAAAGACCAAGGAAGAAATTGTCAGCAAATGATTGAAATTTTAAATGAAAACGATTTTGCCTGGGTAAATGTAATTCACCATGAGGCCTTTGGCAAGTTATTGACAGAAAACGATTTTAAGGCTCCATATAATATTATCGGCATAAGAAATCTCGCCTATATGATTTATACGGAAGTTTTAAATGAGGCGGAGATTATTTTTATTGCAGTCGACAAGGATTATAAGAGAAAGGGCCTAGCCACAAAGCTTGTAAATTCACTTGAAGGACAAGTATTTTTGGACGTGAATGAAAATAATGATGGAGCAATAAACTTTTATAAGGCCTGCGGATTTAGAGAATATGCCAGGCGGAAAAATTATTATCCTGACGGAGATGCAATTTTGATGAAGAGGGAAGAGAGATGTTAACTTTAGCCATAGAAACTAGCTGCGACGAAACCAGCGTTGCGGTCGTAAAAGAAAATAGAGAAGTGCTTTCAAATGTAATTGCAAGCCAGATTGACACCCATGTCATCTACGGTGGAGTGGTCCCGGAGATTGCCAGCCGTATGCACATTGAGGCGATTTCTATTGTGATCGATAAGGCCTTGAAAGACGCTGATGTCACTTTGGATGACATTGATTTTATTACTGTCACCCAAGGACCAGGACTTATAGGCGCACTTTTGGTTGGAGTTTCATACGCAAAGGCTCTTGCCCTTGCAAATAATATTCCAATTGTGCCGGTCAACCACATGAAGGGACACATAGCCAGCAACTACATTACACACAAGGACTTGGAGCCACCTTATATTGCACTTGTAATTTCAGGTGGCCACTCATATATTATCGACGTCAAGGATTACGACGACTTCGACAAGATGGGCGAGACCAGAGACGACGCTTGTGGCGAAGCCTTTGACAAGGTTGCTCGTGTAATTGGCTTTGGCTATCCGGGAGGAGCCCAGCTTGAAAAGGCAGCCTTGGATGGTCAAGCGACTATAGATTTTCCCCGCGTTTGGTTGGAAAAAGATTCCTACGATTTTTCTTTCTCTGGCCTCAAGACGGCCGTTATCAACCACATAAATACAGAAAAAATGAAGGGCCATGAGCTAAATGTAAATGATTTGGCCAAGAGCTTTCAAGATGCGGTTATAGATGTTCTGGTCGAGAAGACAATTAGGGCTTGCCTGGAAAAAAACAGAAAGATAATTGCAATTTCAGGCGGAGTTTCAAATAACAAGGCTATACGCGAGGCCTTGCAAAAAGAAGGGGACAAGCACGGTATAAAGGTCCTCTATCCTTTGCCAAAGTACACTTCAGACAATGCTGCCATGATTGGCATGCAGGGTTTTATCAGTAGAAAGTCAGAAGGCGATGGCGATTTGATTTTCACAGCCGATGCTAATCTAGGTTTATAATAAAGTTTAAAACGAGGCCCTTGGACCTCTTTTTTAATTGCATACGGGCGGATAATTTGTTATAATTATATATATGTTGATTTAAAAAACAAGTCCCACTACTTTTGTGGAGGCTTATTTAATTTAATTAGAAAGAGGAAAATATGAAAGACAAGGAACATGGACTAGGGACCCAGCCAATATCCACTTTGGTCTGGAAGCTCTCCATACCAAGTATAATTGCCATGCTCGCCAACGCTTTGTACAGCGTGGTCGACAGGGTATTTATTGGCCAGGGAGTAAACGAACTTGCCATTGGCGGAGTCTATTTGATCATGCCCATACAAATGATAATCATGAGCTTGCAGATGCTTGCATCAAGCGGAGGCAGCACACTTATGAGTATATCCTTGGGCGAAAAAAATAAAGAGAAGGCGGAGAAATATTTAAATATATCCCTTTATCTTTTAATAATCTTTTCAATCTTTATTCCTATAATATTATTTATATTTAGAGAACAGATAGTATCGCTCTTGGGACCAACCGAATCTAACTACAAATATGCAGCGATATATTTTGATTACACAATCCCAGGCATTCCGGCAATTTTAATCGGCTTTGGTCTAAATAACTTCATTAGGGCGTCCGGCGATTCAAGGGCTGCCATGAATACGATTTTAATCGGAGTATTTTTAAATATTATACTGGATCCTATATTTATTTTTGTTTTTGATATGGGGGTCAAGGGTGCAGCCATTGCAACGGTTATCAGCCAATATGTAAGCATGATTTGGGTGCTCAGATATTTTTTAAAGGACAAGCACATTTTAAAACTCAGCAAGCGTTATATGAAGCTGGAAGGCAAATTGGTCGGTGATATTTTTGAAAACGGCCTGCCTTTATTTTTAGTAAATGTGGCTAATTCATTTTTAATGATGTTTATAAATCTACTTTTAAAGAGATATGCTGGAGCCACAGGGCTCTCGGCTATGTCAATTGTAACGGGGATTTCGAGCGTTTTATTTATGCCACTTTACGGAATCAACCAGGGCATCCACCCCATTATCGCCTACAATTACGGGGCCAAGAGTTTTGACAGAGTAAAAGAAGCCTATTTAAAGGGGACTATTTACGCTTCAATCGTAAGCATCACGGCATTTCTGGTAATAATGATCTGGCCTTATGAGCTGTGTTCGATTTTCTTTAACGAAAAAACTGGACCAGTCTTGGAGCTGGCAGCAAGCGGATTAAAAAAATCTATGTATGCGTCCCCATTTTTGGGTATATCTATAGCAGGAACGGCATTTTTCCAAGCGGTAAAAAGGCCAAGGACAGCATCGATCACATCGCTCTTGAGGCAATTTATTATTTTGCTTCCACTTATCTATATCCTGCCGCTATTTTATGGCATAGATGGATTTTGGTGGGCTTACACAATTAGCGATGTCTTGAGCTCGATTATAGTATTTTTTGCAGTTATAAAAATAATGAAGCAAGTAAAGATGGAATGCCTTGCTAACAATAATTTAGGAGAAAATTATAATGAGAGAATTTAAAATTTGCACAACACCAACAGCTGATGTTTCGGCAGATTACATTTATGGCAACGATTGCATAGTAGTCGCCAATCCAATTATTCACGGCGAAGATGTCTATATGGACGACTTTAAAAATTTTGACGCCATGAATATTTACAAGTGGATAGAGGAAGGGACTTATCCGACAACAGCATCCAACAACACAAACCAATACCTAGAAGTTTGGAAACCATATTTGGACCAAGGCTATGATATTATCAATATCGATATTTCATCAGGACTTTCTCAAACTCAAACCAGCGTTCAAAGGGCTGCGGATATTTTAAATGAAGAATACGGAGAAAGACGTGTTTACCCAGTGGATGGAACTTCGATTTCAGGCGGACAAACCCTGCTTGTTATGAAGGCCGTGGAATTAAAAAACCAAGGTTGGTCAGCAGAAGAAGTTTACAATTATTTAAACGAAAATGCTCTAAAGGTAAATCATTTGTTCACATCAGGAGATTTGACAAGCTATTATCGTGGAGGCAGAATTACCAAGGCTCAAATGGTTCTTGGAAGCTCCTTAAACATCTATCCATTTATGGACGTGTCTGACCAGGGAAAACTCGTTCCTCGTAAGAAGGTCATGGGCAGAAAAAAAGGCCTAAAGACCTTGGTTAACGTAATGGAAGAAAGAGCCGACAAGGGATTGGATTATGATGATGCGGTTGTAATCGCCCATTCAAATTGCCCAGAAGACGCAGAATTTGTAAAGAAAATGGTTGAAGAAAAATTCCCCAAAATCAAGAGCCTAGACATCTATATGATTAGATATATCGGTGTTCATACAGGCCCAGGTACAACAGCCCTCTTCTTCTGGGGCAAGGAAAGAGATCCAGAATAAAAATAAATTTATGACCAGCAAGTGTAAAACACTGGCTGGTTTTTTGTTGCTGCAAAAGGGCTTATTTTTTATTTTTATAAGCACATTTAAAGGATTTTATTTACAATAAGAAGATTTTGAATTATATAATTTTTGACAATAGTGGGTAATAAAATAATGGAGGCAATATGAAAGACAGATATAAAAATGGAATTTTTTCTTATAAAGAGCTCTTGCCCATAAAAGCTGGCCACACCTTATCTCTGAGCCTATCAAATGACTGGGATAAAAATATTTATCTCTTTGGCCTGGCCAAGGGGACTGATATTAGTGAGGAGCTTTATGATAACAAGAGCCTTTATATAAATTTAGACGGGTCTATTAGGATTGGAGACCACAAACTTTCGACCAATCAGGCGATTTTTTCTGGCGACCTAAATTCCTATGCGATTTATGCAGATGAGGATTCTTATTTGCTAGAAATTTCTTATAATAAAAAGGAGGACAAGATGTTAAAATTAGAAAATATGGGACAAGTTTTTTCACTCAAGGATGTAATAACTTATTTAGACGGGGGCATTTCAAATTACGATGTATACTCACGCGATGATCTCAAGATTGTGCTCATGGCCTTTGACGCAGGCGAAGGACTTACCCCTCACACAGCTCCTGGCGATGCACTGATCTTTGCCCTTGAAGGAGAAGCCGACATGGAAGTGGGCGACGAGACTCACAGGATCAAGGCAGGCGAACAAATCGTCTTTCCAAAAGGCGTCCGCCACAATGTAACAGCGGTGACGAAATTTAAGATGGCATTGATACTCGTAAAATAATCTGGGGAGGATTATGAAAATATACAGACCAAAATTGGAAGACATGTGGTTTAGGCAAGAGATGATGGAAGACGAGGAGACTATGGCCTACAATCACGCTTACGGCGGAACTATTCCCTTTCCCAAGGACAAGTGGGAAGAGTGGTACAAGCGCTATATGTTTGACGATAGCAAATTTTATGCCTATATTAAGGATGAGGATAATAATTTTGTTGGATCTATGTCTTACCGCTATGATGAGAAAGATAAAATTAATAAGGTCTCCATACTCATCCATGCCAAATACCGGGGTAAGGGCTATGGGGACTTTGCTTTAAAAAGCCTTTGCGAGACTGCCAAGTCAAAGGGAGTTAAAGAGCTTTATGATGATATTGCCATTGACAACCCATCCATAAAATTATTTTTAAAAAATGGCTTTGTCGAAGAATACAGGACCGATGAATATATAATGGTAAAAAAAGACTTGGTAAAATAATTACAATAATTTTATATATTAATCTTTGAAGAAATTGTGGCTAATTTTCTAATTGCCACAATTTTTTTATTAGTAACTAAAAATACAAATAACGTTCAAGCAATTTAATAAAATAAATTACAAAAATTATATAAAAAGCTAAAATAATTCAAAAGATTTTTATATACTATATATGCTAAAAATCTCGGGGGGGGGGTAGAAAAAACACAATATATAGTTAGTTATATGTAGCACATATAAGACAAATTGTGGATTTGCCTTGATTTTAGCGTATAAAAAAAGTATAATTAAATCAATATAGATATATTAAATCTATATTATAAATATATGAATGAAAGGAGGTGAAAATAGTGAAAAAAAGAGTTATTATAATTTTTTTAACTTTGCTTTTTACTATACTAGCATTTGGTAAAGTAGACCTATATGCAGAAACAACAGATGAAGGAACACAATTGGAGGAAACAACCCTAAGCGAACCAGCATCAGAAACAAAAGAAGATACAAAGGAAGAACCAGAGGAAGCACCTCAAGATGTAAAGGAAGAAAATGAAACAGCAGATGAAAATACAGAAGAAACAACAAACGTAGAAACAAAAGAAGAAACTGAAAATCCAGGAGAAACTGAAGAAAAAACATCTGAGGGAGAAGAAGTTACAGAAGAAACAACTGAAGAAGAAAAACCAGAAGATCAACAAACAGTTTCTGATGCAGAAGAACCTGTTGATCAAGAAGAAGGCAAAGAAGAAGAAATTACAAAAGACGAAAAAGCTGAAGAAGAAACAGAAGTTCAAACAGAAGTTCAAACAGGCGAAGAAACCGAAGCTGAAAAAGAAACTGAAGTTGAAAGTGAAGAACAAACCGAAACCGAAGTTGAAGAAAAAACCGAGAGTGAAGGCGAAGAAAAATCAGAAGAAAAAGCTGAAGGCGAAGAATTAGAAGAAGGGACAATTATTGACCCTGAAAACCTAAATCCATTAGGTGCAAGTCCAGATGCAGGCTACAAGTATGTAGATTCATTTGTAGGATTAGAAGATGCGATTAAAGAAGCAAAAGAAAATACTGAAACAACTATAGTTATTAGAGGAAGTTTTGAAATAGAACATACAATAACTATAGGAGCTAATAAAATCATTGTCCTAACATCTAATAATAAAAAGCCTATGGATAAATGGGATCCTATAAAGCAAGCAAGAGATTTTGCCGATAAAGGTGAAGAAAGGCAAAGAGAAATCATCGAAGAAGGCAGACGTCGTGGCGACAAGGCTATAGATGACGCCAATAAAAATATCACTTTAAGTCAAGGTGAATATTATTACGCCTTTGAAGACGGTGAAATTGTCCTCAAGAGATCTGAATCATTTACAGGTAGCTTATTTGAAGTAAAGGGATTTTTGACCCTTGGCGATAAGGAAAACTCCATTAACTTTGACGGCAACAAGGAAAAAGTCAAAGCGAAAGGGGGAAATAATGGTTCCTTCTTTGATATAAATGGAGGAACATTGGTACTCAACAATGGTGTTATTGCCAACGGGGAAACCAGTGGAGATGATTACAACAGCCCGATAAGGGTTAAAGAAGACGGTAAATTCATAATGAATGGCGGCCGTATAACTGCCAACAAAACAAAAGCAAATGGTACTGTTCCATACAATGCCGGTGCTGTAGATGTTAGCCGAGGCGGTCACTTTATCATGAACAATGGTATGATTGACCACAACATCAGTGCGTCAGGTGCTGTATTTGTGGGAAACGACGGTTTAAATAATACAAAGATTCTGACTGAAGATAAAGATTTTGCTTTCTTTGAATTTAAGGGCGGTAGCATCGTAAGCAACAAGTCAAAAGGTTATAATTTAGCCGGTGGTATTACCATATTCCCAACGGGTAAATTAAATATTACAGACGGTATTGTTGCCAATAACTACACTGGTGATAAGGCTGGCGGCATTATGGTTTCCGACCAATATGTTAGAATTTTTAGTAATACGATTAATAACAGTTACTCAAAAACAGTGGATAAACCTTATGAAGAATATACAAAATACAATAAGGCAGAAGCCAACTTTAATGGTGGTCTTCTTTATAAAAATGAAACTGGCTACGCTGGAGGAGCTGTCTTTGTAGATAGCGACGCTGTTCATTTTAACAAAACCATGATTCTAGACAACAAGGCAGCAAAATTCGGCGGCGGCGTTTATGTTGGATTCCCACCAAGAGTTCAAGAATTAGAAAATATTTTAATTACTGAAAATGAAACGTTTAGAAGCGGACTCATTAACGAGAATGACGATGCTTGGGGAGGCCCACTTGTTGGCGGCGGTATCTGGAACTGCCCAGACGGCTATATTCACCTAGGCGATGGACACAGCGTTTATGTATTTAATAACAAGGGCGCAATGGGAGGCGCAGACTATGTGTTTGCCAAGAAAACATATAGCTTCGAATTAAATGGTACAGATATTCATAACCAATTCTATACCTTTATTTCTCCTGTTACCAAAGAAAAACACCTTATTAAATTCTTGAACGATAGCCGTAAGGGAACACTTTTACCAAAAAATATGTCCTATACGGATCAATTTGTTTACCTAAAAGCCATCTATGATGAAGCTTTACAAAGAGAAGCTTGGTCAAATGCAGGAACATTTATTTTAGGCAATGAAGCTTCTTACGGAGCTGGTCTTGGTTCAGATGCAGCAATGAAGAGTTCACAAGACATTGGCGACGTTGAATTCAAATTCAAAAAACATTGGGATGAAGATATCGATGAAGACGACTATCGGTGGAAAGATATCCACGCTGACATCTATATAGTTCCAAAAGATGTAGACGAAATTTATGTAAGAAGCCAATATGGATATGACAATCGCTTATTTAAATACGGCGAAGTAATTTTAAACCACGATAACAGTTGGGAAGCAACTTTTGGTAAATATAAAGACGATAAGTATAAGGATTTACCAGCTTATACTATGGATAAAGGACTTCCATTTACTAATGAAGAGCTTGCAAAACGCGGTCTTAAATATCTTGTTATCGAAAGAGAAAGAGATTATGTTTCAGAAGTTGAGCAAGTAAAAGGCGAAGCAAATAGTTACGAGTTTACTATTAGCAACAGACCATACACTGAAGCCAAGATTGAAAAGAAATGGAAGATGCTTACTGAAGAAGAAATCAGACAAGCTCTTGGTGAGTATGGTCGCTATCAAAATATAAAAAATAGGGATATTCCAGACCAAGTTACTTTCTATGTCTTAAAAGATGGTAAAAAGATTATCGTGGATTATTACAGGGATGAGGAAGGAAAAGTTTATCCTATTTATAAGACTGTAACAGTTACAAAGGACAATGACTGGAAGGGTGTTATTACAAAACTTGATCCAAAATACCTAGCTAAGGGTGCCTATGGCATTGAGGAAGAAGACCTTGATGGTTTTGAAATGTCTTATGAAATCAAAAAAGTTCTTGTCAACGAAGATGAAATTAAAGCTTATGAAGAAAAGCTTAAAGAAGGTAATCCAATAAACATTGAATTTTACTTCAGAAGGTATTGGACACATTATGCAGCAGATGATGTTAACCGAGAAAACTCTATTTCAAACAACCCATTTAAAGCTGAAAATGGGGATGTCACTTATAATTTGTATGTTGATGGTAAAAAGGTAGAGTCAAAGACAGCAACATGGCAGCCTAAAGCAAACGGAAGTGGATTTTGGCTGGATGATGAAAATATTGTATTTGGTCAAGACTTGGATAAAAAAATCGTAATTGATGGGAAGTGGAAACCAGTTAAGGTAGTCCATTATAATTATAAAGGTGATGTATCCACTATAAAAAATCCTGAAATAAACATGTATTTAAAGAAGGATGAAAAGGGTGTTTACTCCCTATATCTCCCATATATTCTGGAAAATGGGAAATATGTAGATCTCTTCTATTTGGAAGAAACAACAAAGAATAAAGATAATGTATATGAGACAATTTATGATTTAAATCCAGACGCTAAACCATTAGCAGAAATAAAACCAATTTACGAATACACATTTGTAGCAACAAACACAGAACTTCCACCAGAGCCTGTAAGACCACTTACTACAAACGTCAGAGTAAATAAAGTATGGGAAGCTCTTGGTGAAACAACTTCAATTCGCGTCGAACTCTATGTAAACGGAGAAGCCACAGGCAAATATCTAACATTAAGTGAAGCAAATGGATGGACTGCGACCTTCTATGACCTTGATGAATATGATCACCTTGGTAGCAGATATGTTTACACTGTAAGAGAAGTTGGAGATGCAAATGGAATCTACAAACTAGGGGACAGAGAATTTGAAGTCTCCTACGCAGGTAACATGGATAAGGGATTTACAATTACAAACAAGGAAATCCCACCAGAAGAACCTGAAGAACCAGAAGAACCAGAAACTCCAGAACCAAAAGAACCTGAGGAACCAGAGGAACCTGAAGACGAGGGTGGCGGAAAGAATATTATTCCAAAGACTGGAGTAAAGACAGACGCTAAGTCAATCTACTTGAGCTTAATTTTACTAATGGCTTTGGTAGTATTGAAGAGAAAAAAATATAGCAAATAAAATTTGATTTGTTTAAGACAAAAAGTGTGCGAATGTTTTAAATAAAAAATTCATTTGCTAAAAAGAAATGCCCCTAGTGGATGATTTTTCCGCTAGGGGCTTTTTATTGCTTATTATTTGATATAGGATTTTTTATAATTTTGGTTTGGCTTCGTAGCTGGTGTGGAGGAGTTCGTGGGCTAGTGGGCTGCCGACTTCCCCAAGATAGTCTTCGTAAAGTTTTTTAACTTGTGGATTTTCGTGAGATTTTCTCAAGTGCTTGCCCTCGTCAATTGAGTAGATGCCTTCAGCCCTTCTCTTTAGAACTGAGATGTCGCCGTGGTGGTAAGGCTGTCCGCCGCCGCCAATGCATCCGCCTGGGCAGGCCATGACTTCGATGGCGTCAAATTTTTCTTCGCCGCTTCTAACTTTGTTTAAAAGTTTTCTGGTATTGCCAAGTCCGTTTGCAACTGCAATTCTCACGTCGCGGTCGCCAATTTTAACTGTGGTTTCCTTGATGCCGTCAAAGCCTCTGAGGGCTGTAAACTCAAGTGCCTGTAGTTCTTGGCCAGTGATGGTTTCATAGGCAGTCCTAACTGTCGCTTCGATAACTCCGCCTGTGGCTCCAAAGATTGCACCTGCACCTGTGGATTCGCCGAGCGGATTGTCGAACTCTTGGTCTTCGAGTCCAACAAAGTCTATGCCAGCTTCTTTGATCATGGCTGCAAGTTCACGAGTTGTAATTACTATATCAACATCTGAGTGACCATTTTTTTCTAATTCAGGACGGGCTGATTCAAATTTTTTGGCCACGCATGGCATAACTGAAACTACGCACATATTTTCTGGTTTTACATTAAGCTTCTCGCATAAATATGATTTGGCAACGGCCCCGAACATTTCGTGTGGGCTCTTGCATGAGCTTGGAATATCAATCATGTCTGAGAATTGTTGTTCCATGAAATTAACCCAGCCTGGGCAGCAGGAGGTTAAGATTGGAAGTTTGTCAGCCTTCATTCTATTTACAAATTCGTTTGCCTCTTCGACAATGGTAAGGTCGGCTGCAAAGTTGGTATCAAAGACCATATCAAAGCCGAGTTTTTTAAGGGCTGCAACCATTTTTCCTGTAACGACAGTGCCCGGCTCCATACCAAACATTTCTCCAATGGCAACACGGGTTGCAGGAGCGGTTTGTACGACAACCAGTTTGTCGGAATTTAATTCGTCCCAAACCTTTGTTACATTTGAAACTTCAGTCAGAGCTCCTGTGGGGCAAACGCTTACGCATTGACCGCAGAAGGTACAAGTGGTTTCAAACATAGACCTGTTAAAGGTCGAGCCAACGTGGGTGTAAAAACCGCGGCCGACTTCTGCCAGGGCGCCGACTGTTTGCACTTCATTACACATGGTTTCACAACGCCTGCAAAGTATGCACTTGTTTGGATCGCGGACAATTGAGTAAGAGTCCTTATCAATTGGCAGCTGACGCATTTCACCAGTGTATGGGATTTCGCGGACGCCAAGATCATGGGCAAGGGATTGCAATTGACAATCCAAGTTTTTTGCACATGTTAAACATGAATTAGGATGGTCGGATAGTAGTAATTCTACAATGGCCCTCCTGGATTTAACAGCACGAGGTGAATCGGTTTTAATATCCATACCTTCTTTTACTGGAGTTGCACAAGCGGGAAACATTTTGCCAGATTTTAAATCTTCGACAACACAAACCCTGCAGGATGCAAGTTTATTTAAAAACTTTATATCGTGCAAGTCCAAGTGACAGAGAGTTGGAATTTTTACATTTATTTGATTTGCAGCTTGTAGGATTGTCGTTCCCTTTGGAACGGAAAGCTCAATATCATTTATTTTAAAATTTATCATTAACTGACCTCCTATTCGAATACAATTGCATCAACTGGACAAGAAGCCATACATTCGCCACATTTAATGCACTTTTCTTGGTCTATTACGTGCTTCTTCCTTGCTTCGCCTGCAATACATGAAACAGGGCAGGATCTAGCGCACTTGCGGCATCCAATACACTTGTCGGTAATCATGTAGTGCATGAGGCCCTTACATCTGTGGGCTGGACAAGTTTTATCTTCGCCAATGTGAGCATAGTATTCGTCTTTAAAGTATTTAATGGTGGATAGAATCGGGTTTGGACTCGATTGGCCCAGACCGCATAGACTTGTGTCGACAACTATATGTGAAAGCTCTTCGAGTTTTTTAATGGTCTCTTCGTCGCCCCTGCCTTCAGTTAAATCTGTGAGGAGTTCAAAGAGTCTCTTGTTGCCAATCCTGCATGGTGTACACTTGCCGCATGATTCGTCTACGGAGAATTCCAAGAAGAACCTGGCAACGTCGACCATACAATCGTCTTCGTCCATTACAACCATACCGCCAGATCCCATGATAGATCCGATTTTCTTTAGCGATTCAAAATCGCAGCCGGTATCAAATAAATCTGTTGGTATACATCCGCCAGATGGTCCACCAGTTTGAACGGCCTTGGCCTTTTTGCCATTTTGAATGCCTTGGCCAATGTCGTAAACAATTTCATTTATGGTCGTACCCATAGGAACTTCAACCAAGCCTGAGTGAGCGATCTTACCTACAAGGGCAAAGACCTTTGTGCCTGGAGAATCCTTGGTACCAATTGATGTAAACCAATCTGCACCCTTGTTAATAATTTGGGCAATATTGGCAAAGGTTTCTACGTTATTTATAACGGTTGGCTTGCCCCAAAGTCCGCGTTCAGTTGTGCGGAATTCTTTGTTCCTAGGCATGCCGCGTTTGCCTTCGATGGATTCCATCAGAGCAGTACCTTCGCCACAAACAAAGGCTCCAGCACCCAGTCTTAATTCAACAGTAAATGAAAAATCGCTTCCCATAATATTTTTACCAAGGAGATTCATCTCTTCGGCTTCTTTGATTGCGTACTTCAAAGCTTCAACTGCCTTTGGATATTCGGCACGTACATAAATAAATCCGTGGTCAGCCCCAACGGCGAGCCCTGCTATGGCCATGCCTTCAAGGACGCTGTGCGGATCGTATTCCAGTACAGACCTGTCCATAAAGGCACCTGGGTCGCCTTCGTCAGCGTTGCAGATTATATATTTTTGTCCTTCCGGTTGGACAAAAGCAGCTTCCCATTTTCTTCCTGTAGGGAAACCTGCACCACCGCGTCCGCGCAAGTTGGATTTTTTTATTTCGTCAATAATTTCTTCTTTAGTTAACTCGTTTAGGCATTTTTCTAGGGCGAAATATCCATCGCGAGCTATGTACTCTTCAGTTGATCTAGGGTCGATTACTTGACAGTTTCTAAGTACGATTCTTTTTTGGTTTTCATAAAAGTCGCCTTTAAGTTTAATGTCTTCTCCATCGACGATGTACTTTTCTGGATCGAGTCTATCGATTAGCTTTGGAAGAGTTTCATTTTTAATATTTAATAATTTTTCCTTATTCATTTGCACCTTCCTCCGCATCAAATAGTATTTGGTGAACCTTGTTGGTGTCTACAAATGGAATGTTTGTGCCGTCTACTGTAACGACAGGAGCGTCACCGCATTCGCCAACACATCTGGTTTCTATAATCGAGAAAAGCCCATCAGCAGTTGTAGATCCAGCTTTTACATTGAGGGTCTTGCAAAATTCATCTAGGAGCTTGTCAGCACCCTTTACATAACAGGCTGTGCCCATGCAAACGCAAATTTCATGTTTGCCCTTAGGTTCAAAGGTAAATTGTGAGTAAAAACTTGCCACCCCGTAAATTTCGCTGGAAGGTTTTTCAAGTTCAAGGGCCATATAGTCAACGATTTCTTCTGGTATGTAGCCGAAAATTCTTTGTGCCTCTTGGAGGACTGGCATTATAGCACCAGGAGTATCCTTGTGGTCTTGGACAAACTTATCGAATTCAACAAACTTGTCCTTATCTTTTTTCATACAAAAACTCATTTAAATCTCCTTTCAAAATGTAATCCTAATCACATTATATAATTAGTCACACACTTTGTCAAGGTAAAACACACAATCATTAAAAACTTTTACCTTCATATAAATATATTAAGAAAAGATTTGATTTTGATTTTTTTCATGCCATGGTCTATAATTATCCTATAAAATAAATTCTTTAGGAGGATTTACAATGAGAAAAAGATTTTTTATTTGCTTGCTTGTTATAGCAACTTTATTTACCTGCCTGGCCTGTAGACTTAAGGTGGACGATAATGTCAATACTGATGAAAGTGTAAAGACTGAGAACCAAGAAAAACAAGAGGCCCAAGAGCAAAGGGATGCAGATCCTCTGAAGCTCTTTGCCATGAAGGGGCCAACGGCCATGAGCTTGGCAGGTTTTTATGAGAACACAGACTACCAGTTAAATATCACAAGTTCTATTGAGGACCAATTGGCAGCTCTCAAAAAAGGCGAGGGAGATATTTATTTAATCCCTTCAAATTTATTTGCCAAGTTAAAAAATACCGGCATGGATTTAAAAGTCCTGTCTTCTAATACTGGAAATGTCCTGAGTCTAATTGGCTTTTCGAAGCTGGATGACCTGGCAGATTTAAAGGGAAAAACTCTTGCCCTTAGTGGCAGGGGGGCAGTGCCTGAAATTATTTTTAATCAGCTTTTAAAATCTTCCGGCCTAAGCCCTGAAGATTTAAATGTAATTTATCTGGACAGTCCAACCGAGGCTGGACCTATTATCAAGCAAAACAAGGACGCATTCTTGCTCTTGCCCCAGCCCTTTGCCTCTGCTCTTATGCAAAAAGTCCAAGGCCTAATGATAGCAAAAGACATAGAAAGTTTTTGGGCGGAAAAGAATTTGCCTGAAATTGTAACATCTGTTATTGTTTGCACAGAGGATAAATATGCAGAAAAAACTGACAAAATAGAAAAATTTATTGAAAGCTACCAAGATACAATAGAAAACATTAAGGCAGATCCAGATTTCTACGCAGAAATTATTGGCAAGATGGATATAGTTCCTGAAAAAATTGCCGCTGATGCCTTGACCAGGATAAAATTTTCTTCTCATAGAGACAAAGAATTAAAAGATCTTTTGGATAATTTTTTCCAAATGATCTTAGAAGAAAATCCAGATTTAATCGGTGGAAAAATTCCGACCTATGACTAAGAACAAAAAAAGACTAATAGGCGGTGGATTTTTAATAATTTTCTGGATTGTTTTGGCAGCGATAATTGACGATCAGGTTTTTTTCCCGTCTTTTGCTAGCCTAATCAAAAGAGTGATTGAGTTTTTTGCTGATGGGAGGATATTATTAGCCATAGGGATAACTTGCGGCAGAGTCCTATTAGCCATGGGTCTTTCGGTCGCTTTCGCAAGCGTCATTGGCTATCTGGCCTACAAATTTGACTTGGAGGATTATTTTGCCCCGCTAATCAGCCTTGTCCGGGCCATACCGGTTGTCAGCATGATTTTGATCGCCCTATTTTTTACAAATAAAAATACCCTGTCGGTCCTGGTAATATTTTTTGTAAGCTTTCCGATAGTCTATGAAAATGTTTTAAATGGGCTAAAGTCAATTCCAAAAGAAAAATTGGAGCTGGCGGAAATCTTTGATTTAAAAGCGGGAAAAATTTTTAAATACATCGAGCTGCCCGCAATTATAAATTCGATTTTATTTGCCCTTACAATTGCCTTTGGCCTGGCCTTTAAGGCTGGGGCGACAGCAGAGGTAATTGCTGGAGCGGCAGGGGGCTTGGGCGACCTGCTTTATATGGCCAAGCTTTCTTTTGAGATGGCAGATCTCTTGGCTGTAACTTTTATTATAATTATCTTGTCTTTTATTTTTGAAAGCCTGACTAAATATTTATACAAAATCTACGGTGAAAAATATGCTTAAATTAAACTTAAAAGAAAAATCCTTTGATGGCAAGTCAATATTAAAGGGCTTACAAATCGAAATAAAAAATGGTGAAATTTTTCATATAATAGGCGAGTCGGGCATTGGCAAGACCACTATTATGAGGATCCTTATGGGGGTTGACCAGGACTTTGAGGGTGAAACTCAAAATAATTTTTCCTCTATGGCGGCCACTTATCCCGAGAGAGTTTTTATGGGTGGGATTTCGATTTTAAATGAAATTAAAATTTTCACAGGAAAAACTAAAGAAGAGATAAAAAGTGCCTTGGAATTTTTAAATATGGTTGACGGCAAGGACAAAAAAGCCAGCGAATTATCGACGGGCATGAGGTCCAGGGCTTCTATTATCCGCGCCATGTTAAAGGATGCGGACATAGTTTTTTTGGACGAGCCGCTTTTGGGCCTTGACCCAAAGACCAAGGACTTGGCTATTCGTTTTATCAAAGACCACAGCCAGGGCAAGGCCATTGTCTATACTGGCGATCATATTTTTTCGGAAGAAAGAGAGCTTTATTTGTAGTTTTGTAAATTATTCTTAAAAGGTGTTTATAATTTTATCCAAAGGGGTAGATATTAAGCGTAAGGAAAACAGACATTATTAGATAATAAAGATCTCAAGGAGGAAATTATGATCGAATTAATCAAATTACCATATTCATACGAAGCACTAGAACCAGTTATCGGAAGAGAAACTGTTGAAACTCACCACGACAAACACCACCAATCATATGTTGATAAGCTAAACAAACTTATCGAAGGTACAGACCTTGCTGATATGTGTGTTGAAGAAATTCTAAAGAATTTAGACAAAGCTCCAGCAGACAAAAAACAAGCTATCATCAACAACGGTGGTGGCGTTTACAACCACAACCTATACTGGGAACAATTAATTCCTGGCGGAGCAAATGAACCAACAGGAGCTCTAAAAGAAGCTATCGACAAGGCATTCGGTTCATTCGAAAAATTCAAAGAAGAATTTGAAAACGCTGGCAAATCACAATTTGGTAGTGGCTGGGCATGGCTGGTAAAAGATGGCGATGCAGTTAAAATCGTAAAGACTGCTAACCAAGATTCACCAATTTCTCAAGGCTTAACACCACTTCTAGCAAACGACGTTTGGGAACACGCATACTATCTTGACTATAAGAACAAACGTGCAGCTTACCTAAGCGAATTCTGGAAGATTGTAAACTGGGATAAGGTTGCTGAAAGATTCTAAGATAAATTAAATAATTATTTAAGGTCGCAAATGAGCTTGCGACCTTTTTTTTATTTATAAAACGTGTTATAATGTTCATATATATAGGAGGAGATATGGAATATACCCTTACTGCTACCTGTCACTTTGGTGTGGAGGCAGTTTTAAAAAGAGAAATTACAGATTTGGGTTTAAAAATAAAATCTACAACAGACGGCCGAGTTGAGTTTTTTGGCCAGGCTGAGGATATTTTTAGGGCCAATCTTTTTTTAAGGACTGCCGAAAGAGTTTTCGTAAATCTAATTGAATTTGAAGCCCTGACCTTTGAAGATCTCTATCAAGGGATTTTTGCGTTTCCATGGGCCGATCTTTTGGAGGAGGACGCCAACTTTATAATAAACGGCAGGTCATACAAGTCAAAATTATTCTCTATCTCCGATTGTCAAAGGGTGACAGAGCGGGCTATTATCGACAAGCTAAATCTGTCTTACAATAAATCTTACTATGAAAAAACTGGTAAGATTTATTCCTTTGAGATCTCCATGCTAAATGACCAGGCGACTTTGTACTTAAACACATCAGGTCCTGGCCTCCACAAGCGTGGCTACAGAAAAAAACAAGGGGCAGCGCCTATCAAAGAAACCCTGGCCTCTGCTATGATTCAATTATCTGTTTGGAATCCCGACAGGGAACTTTTGGATCCCTTTACGGGTTCGGGGACTATTCCAATTGAAGCGGCAATGATTGCAAAAAATATTCCATCAGGGATTTTAAGAAGATTTGACTGTGAGCACTTTTCTTTTATGAATGAGGTTGATTTTAAAGCTATCAGAGATCAGGCTTTTTCAAATATAAATCAGGACCGCCAGATTAATATTAAGGGAAGCGATTACGACCGCAATATGATTATGACCGCACGCGAAAACGCTGCAAGCCTCAAGCTGGACGATATATTTTTCTTTACAAAAGAAGTTAGAAAGATCGAGGACCTGGGTGAATACGGAGTTATTATTACCAACCCGCCTTACGGGATCAGACTCTCAGACGAGACCTTGGATAGGACTTATGAGAATTTTAATTCATTTATAGAGAGCATTCCTACTTGGTCGATTTATATGATTACAGATTACGACATTAAAGATGTTATAAATAGAGAGATAAACAAGAATAGAAAATTATACAACGGCAAAATCAAGACCTATTTTTATACAATGCTAGGCCCAAGGCCGCCGAGGGAGGACCATGTTTAACTTAATTAATTTGGAAAACAATGTAGAAATATTGGATCTTATCCCCGACTGGATTAAAATCACTAGCATATCGGGCGTGGTTTTGTATGCCAACAAGCCCCTTAGAAATAAATTGGGTTTTAATCCTCAGGGCATGAGGATAGGCACGCTTTTAAATTCAACTGCAGCCGGACTCTTTAGAGAAGAGCTGGTCGAAGAGGATTTTAAGGGAGAAGACCTGCCCAGGTCAGACGTATTTTTTGAAGGTAGGCACTACAACAAATTGTCATCGCCAATTACAGATGACGAGGGAACGATTTATGCCATAGTAGATATTTATAGGGACGAAACCGATCGCAAGCATATGGAACGCAAGATGTCTATGACAAACGAGATGATGAAGAGGGATCTGGAATTTACCAAGACCATTCAAGAGTCGATCCTGCCTAAGCAAAGTCAATTTGGACATTTGAAGGTGGATTATCTATACAATCCTTGTGAGCAGCTAAGCGGAGATATCTTTGACGTAATAGCTACTGGTAAGAACAAGGTCTCAGCTTACATTTGCGACGTGAGCGGTCACGGGGTTCCTGCAGCTATGATTACGGTTTTTGTCCGTGAGACCATGCGGAATATGGAAAACTTTTATTCCTCAGCCCACGATCTTAAGGAACTTCACAGGAGGTTTTTAAATCTCAGGCTGGATATAAACCACTACTTGACCATGTTTCACATACTTATTGACACAGATGAAAACACGGTTTCATATTCAAATGCTGGCCACAATTGCCCTATGTTTTTGTACAGGGACGGGGGTGTGGAAATAATTTCTATCACCGGTAAGCCAGTTACAAATTATTTTGACGAAGTCAACTACGATGAAAAGATTGCAGAATTTAAGCCAGGTGACAAGATCCTACTTATTACGGACGGAATCACCGAGTGCAGGGATATAAATGGAGAAGAATTCGGAGAGGAGAGAGTTAGGGACTTATTTCAAAAAAATCCAGCTAATATTCTAAAGGCCCTTGAAGAAGAGGTTTATGAATTTAGCGGAGATGACAAATTTGACGACATGTGCGCCCTACTGATTGATTATGAGACTAGATAAATTTTTAAAAGAATCGAGAATTATAAAGAGACGGACTGTTTCCAAGGAGGCTATCTTAAATGGGGCCATCAAGTTAAATGGCCTGGAGCCAAAGCCAGGAACAGAGGTAAAGGTTGGAGACGTTATAAGTTTTCAGACGCCAAGGCAGCTTATGGAATTTGAAGTTGTTGGCTTGGACAAGGAATCTGGATATGTGAGGTCGAAATGAAGGTTAAAAAAATGGCAAACGCTGTGTTTACAGGGATTTTGGTTTTGGTCCTGCTCTTTGCAGGTCTAAATCACTTTAAGGTTCGCAGCGAAATCAATAAATTAAGAGTGGTAGAGCGTGAGTTGGATCAAAGGTCTATGGAATTAAATGACAAACTCAAGTCGCTTAATTACGATTTGGAAAATTCAAATACTTATGAGTTTATAGAAAAGGCAGCTCGCAAGCAAGGTATGATAAAGCCAAGGGAGATTATTGTCTACGACTTGGATAAGGATAAAAAATAGGAGGACTTATGGAACTAAGAATATTGTTAAATGATTTTAAAGAGTACGATGGCAAAGAAGTAGTTGTGGAGGGTTGGATTAGAAACCTTCGCGATTCAAAAAATATTATGTTTATTGAGCTCAGTGATGGAACGGATTTTAGAAACGTTCAAGTAGTTGTGGATGCTGATCTTTCAAATTATGATGAAATCAAAAGGCAATCCTTAAGCGCCAGCATTAGCGTACGCGGTTTAGTGAAGTTAACTCCTGAGATGAAACAGCCATTTGAAATTGCGGCTAAAGAAATTACAGTCCTTGGAGAAAGCGACCCAGACTATCCACTGCAAAAGAAACGCCACTCCAAAGAATACATGAGGACCATTGCCCACCTAAGACCAAGGGCAAATCTATATAAGGCAGTATTCAGGGTTAGGAGCGTATTATCTTTTGCCATCCACCAATTCTTCCAAGAACGTGGCTTCGTTTATGCACACACACCAATTATTTCATCATTTGATGGAGAGGGCGCAGGCGAAATCTTCCACGTAACAAGCATGGATTTAAATAATTTACCAAAGACTGACGAGGGCAAGGTGGATTTTTCCAAAGACTTCTTTAACAAGGGAGTAAACTTGGCGGTAACTGGCCAACTCGAAGGCGAATGTATGGCCCATGCTTTTAGAAATATTTATACTTTTGGACCGACCTTTAGGGCTGACCATTCAAACACAAGAGCTCACGCAGCAGAGTTTTGGATGATTGAACCTGAAATGGCCTTCTGTGACCTTTCGGGCAACATGGATGTGGCCGAAGCCATGATGAAGTACATTATTAAATACACACTTGACAAGTGCCCAGAGGAAATGGCCTTTTTTGACCAATTTGTTGAAAAGGGTTTACTTGACAAGCTAAACAAGATTGTAAACTCAGAATTCAAAAGAGTTACCTATACAGAAGCTATTGATATCCTGCAAAAATCCGGCGTAGAATTCGAAGCCTATCCAGAATGGGGCGACGATCTTGGCCGTGAACACGAAAGATATTTGGCTGAAGATGTATTTGACGGCCCAGTATTTTTAACCGACTATCCAAAGGAAATCAAGGCCTTCTACATGAAGTTAAACGAAGACAAAAAGACTGTTGCAGCTTGTGACTTGCTTGTTCCAGGCATCGGAGAAATCATTGGCGGCAGCCAAAGGGAAGAAAACTTTGAAGTCCTAGAGCAAAAGATGAAAGACTTTAACCTCTGCCCAGACGATTACTACTGGTATTTGGAACTTAGAAAATACGGAACAACAGTCCACAGCGGATATGGACTTGGCTTTGAGAGAATGGTCATGTATATGACAGGCGTTGACAATATCAGAGACGTCCTACCATTCCCAAGAACAGTTGGCGTTTGTGAATTTTAGGAGATAAAAATGGAATACAATCATTTAGAGATAGAAAAGAAATGGCAAGATATTTGGGATGAGAAAAAAGTTTTTGAACCTTCAGATGATTTTTCAAAACCAAAATATTATATTTTAATAGAATTTCCTTATCCATCAGGAGAAGGCCTCCACGTTGGCCATCCAAGGTCATATACAGCCCTTGACATAGTTGCAAGGGTTAAGCGTATGCAGGGTTACAATGTGCTTTTCCCAATTGGCTTTGACGCTTTTGGTCTGCCGACCGAACGCTACGCCATCAAGCACCACGTGGACCCAAAGGAAGTTTCCAAGAAAAATATTGCAAACTTTACCAAGCAATTAAAGAGTCTTGGCATTAGTTTTTGCTGGGACAGGCAAGTAACCACCTGCGAGCCAGATTATTACAAGTGGACCCAATGGATCTTTAAACGCATGTTTGAAAATGATTTGGCTTACAAAAAAGGCATGACCATTAACTGGTGCCCAGATTGTAAAATAGGGCTTGCAAATGAAGAAGTTGTAGATGGTTGCTGCGAAAGATGCGGCCACCCAGTTGAACACAGGGACAAAAACCAATGGATGTTGGCTATTACCAAATACGCAGACAGACTTGTCGACGGTTTGGACACAGTAGATTTTCCTGACCGGGTAAAATCCCAACAAAAAAATTGGATTGGCAGATCTTACGGGGCTGAAATTGATTTTAAAACTACAAATAATGAAGTTTTAAGAGTTTATACAACCAGACCGGACACTATTTTTGGGGCGACCTTTATGGTTATCAGTCCTGAACATGGTTTCTTGAATGATAATAAAGATATCAAAAACATGGATGAAATCAAAGCCTACCAAGCTGATGCTAAACGCAAGTCAGACTTTGAAAGGGCAGAGCTCAACAAAGATAAGACCGGCGTTTTAATCGATGGGGTCAAGGCCATTAATCCATTTACTGGCAAGGAAATTTCAATTTTTGTTGCCGACTATGTCCTTATGACTTACGGCACAGGTGCCATTATGTCAGTGCCTGCTCACGATACCAGGGACTACGACTTCGCCAAAAAGTTTGGCGTGGAAATAATTCCAGTTATCGAAGGCGGAGATATAGAAGAAGGTCCTTACATTGAGTCTGGCGTTTCAAAACTCATTAACTCAGGCGAATTTACAGGCCTCACTTCAGATGAAGCCAAAGAAGCCATTATTAAAAAGATTGAAGGCGAAGGCATTGGCGAAAGAAAGACCAACTTTAAATTAAGGGACTGGGTCTTTAGCCGTCAAAGATATTGGGGCGAGCCAATCCCTGTTGTAAATGTGGACGGCAAGTGGGAAGCAATCGATGATAGTGACCTACCACTTACTCTTCCTGAAGTTCAAAACTACGAGCCAAACGATGAAGGCGAAAGCCCTCTTGCAGATATAGATAGCTTTGTAAACACCACTTGGCACGGAAAAGCCGCTAAGCGCGAGACAGATACCATGCCAAACTGGGCGGGTTCATCTTGGTATTATCTAAGATATATTGACCCACACAACGACAAGGCACTGGCCGATATGGACAAGCTAAAATATTGGTTGCCTGTTGACTGGTACAATGGAGGTATGGAACACACAACCCTCCACTTACTCTACTCCAGATTCTGGCACAAGTTCCTCTATGATATTGGCGTTGTGCCAACTGAAGAACCTTATCAAAGAAGGACCAGTCACGGGATGATCCTTGGCGACAACGGCGAAAAGATGAGCAAGTCCAGGGGCAATGTTGAAAATCCAAATGAATATGTAGAAAAATTTGGCGCTGACGCCCTCAGACTTTACGAAATGTTTATGGGCGACTATGAACAAGTAGCCGCTTGGTCAAAAGATGGCCCAAAAAATCTTAGAAAATTTATTGAACGCGTAATCAGACTTGAAAACATGATGATAGATGGAGACATTCGTGAATACATGCGGACAATTTTCCACCAATCCATCAAGAAGGTCACCTACGATTACCTTAATATGAAATACAATACAGCTATTGCTCAGCTGATGACTCTGGTAAATGAGATTTATCTAAAGGAAAGCATTACAAGAGGAGAATACAAGGTCCTCTTGCAATTATTAAATCCAGTTATCCCTCATATAACAGAAGAGCTCTACCAAAGAATGGGTAATGACAAGATGATTTTGGAAGAAAAATGGCCAGAATACGTCGAAGAATACACAATTGAAAATGTAATTGAAATACCTGTTCAATTTAATGGCAAGGTCCAAGCCACAGTCAAGATTAAACGCGACTGCGCTAAGGACGAGGCCCTAGAAATTGCAAAGACAGATGCCTTTATAGCTGAAAAACTTCAAGGCAAGACAATCGTAAAAGAAATTTACGTTCCAAATAAAATTGTAAACCTGGTTGTGAAATAATATGAGATTAGAAGTTAAACCTGTAATAGAAGATTATGTAAAATTTACTACCATGGCTATGTTTAAAGAGCCACAAACCAAGAGGTCCATGTGGTTGCAAACCGCAATGCTACCTATAATTGCTATGCTCCTAACCCTTTTGGCAAATCCAATCAATTGGTTAAATGTAGGAGTGGCGGCTGCTTTATCAGCCTTGTGGATCTACATCTATCCAAAATTATTCAAAAGAATGATTAGGAAGAGAATTGAAAACGCCTTTAAGTCAAGGGCCATTAATAACGAGAGCTTCCTCATGCCTTATGTGGTTGAAAAGGTTGAAGGCGGCCTCAAGGCCACTAGGAATGGCGAGGAATTCATAGCCCTTTATGACTGCTTGGACATGTATGAGTCAGACGATGACCACCTGCTCTTAACAGGCGGCGGCTTTGACTTTATCATTCCAAGGAGGATTTTTGATAGCCAAGCAGATTTTGAAAACTTTAAAGAACAAATCGACTTTGCAATTCAAGTTGCAATCAAGAAGCAGTAGGTGAATATGTTTAAATCTATTATTTTAGCAGCAGGAGAAGGCACCAGGATGCGGTCAAAAAAATCTAAGGTCCTCCACGAAATTGCGGGCAGGCCTTTGATTAAGCACGTCCTTGATTCGGTGAGCCAAGCTGGTTTTGATAAGACCATTACGGTTCTGGGAAAAAACTATGACCAGGCCAAGGAGATTGTTGAGGCAGCTGCCAGTGAAATCGTCATCCAAGAAGTGGGCCCAGGCAAACCCTATGGGACTGGTTATGCAGTTAAACTTTGCAAGGATTTTGTAAATGAGGACGACGACCTCCTGGTTATCTATGGAGACACGCCCCTTATTGACAGCGATACAATCAAAGAATACTTTGCCTATCACAAGGAAAATAAAAACGACATCACAGTTCTGTCGGCGGTTTTGGATGATCCCAAGGAATACGGGCGAATTGTTCGTAAGGATGGAGACTTCGAAGCCATTGTCGAGTACAAGGAGATGGAAGAGGGACTTTCATATACCAATGAAATTAATTCAGGCATCTACCTCTACACTGGCAAGGCTTTCTTGGATACCATCGACAAAATTGACGACAACAATAAAAAGAAAGAATACATGTTAACAGATACCATTCACATAGCCAAGGACAGGGGCTACAAGGTGGACTCATATATAAGCGAAAACACAGACATAGTGCTGGGAGTTAACGACCGGGAAGACTTGCTTCTTTGCGAAAGAGTCCTGGTGGCTAGGGAAAATAAAAAGCGTTTAAAAGCTGGAGTTATGATCCACAATCCTGAGACAACTTACATTGACCCTCAGGCTATTATCGAAGAAGATGTTGAGCTCTGGGGTTTTGTAAAAATAATCGGGCCTTGCGAGATCAAATCGGGCACAGTTATTTATAATAGCATGATAAAAGATATGAAAATTGGCCACGACTGCACTTTAAAAAATGTGGACATGGAAGACTCGGTTATCGGAGACAATGTGAGCTTTGGACCCTTTGCAAGGGTTAGACCGGGTTCAAAGGTCGAAGACAATGTCAAGGTTGGCAACTTTGTTGAAATAAAAAATTCCAATTTTGGCCAAGGTTCCAAGGCCGGCCATCTTGCTTATATTGGCGACGCTGATGTGGGCGCGGATGTAAATATTGGTTGCGGAGTGGTTTTTGCAAACTACGACGGAAAAAACAAACACAGGACGACAGTTGAGGACAAGGCTTTTATTGGTTCTAATTCGACTCTTGTGGCACCTGTTAAGGTGGGTGAAAATGCTTTTATCGCAGCGGGAACTGTTGCGACAAAGGATACAGATGACTTCGCTTTAAAAATTGAAAGAAGCGAAGAGAGAGAAATCAAAGATTGGGTTATAAAAAGAGGACTCAAAAAGTAGGTGGAGGTAAAAATGAGTATTTATAAGGGGATTAAAATTTTAACTGGCAATTCCAACAGAGAATTGGTTAAAAACATTGCATCAAGACTTGGCTTAGACCTTGCCAATTGCGATGTAACAACATTTTCAGACGGAGAAATCAATGTTGAAATTAACGAAACAGTAAGGGGTGCTGACGTATTTATTATTCAGCCAACTCACGCACCTGTTAATGACAACTTGATGGAGCTTTTAATTATGATTGACGCCTGCCACAGGGCAAGTGCTGGCAGGATAAATGCAGTTATTCCTTACTATGGCTACGCTAGACAAGACCGCAAGACCAGACCTAGGGAACCAATTACAGCTAAGCTTGTAGCAAATTTACTTGAAAAAGCAGGAGCAGACAGGGTTGTTCTTATGGACTTGCACGCTGGACAAATTCAAGGTTACTTTGACGTACCAGTTGATCACTTGTCAGCTATTAGAATTTTGGCCAGATATTTTAAGGACAAGGTCGATGAAAATGCTGTTGTAGTAAGTCCTGATTTGGGCGGCGTAACTAGGGCAAGAGAGTTTGCAAATTACTTAAATCTCCCAATCGCTATTATAGAAAAGAGAAGACCAAAACCAAACGTCTCAGAAGTTATGAATATTATCGGTGACATTGAAGGCAAGACTTGTATTTTGGTTGACGATATTATTGACACAGCAGGAACCATTTGCCAGGCAGCTAAAAAACTTGAAGAACTAGGCGCCACAAAAGTTTACGGGGCAGCCAGCCACGGGGTATTAAGTGGTCCAGCTATTGAAAGAATTATGGATTCATGTCTGGAAGAGTTTGTAATTACAGATTCAATTCCCCTACCAGACCTACCACAAGTTAGAGAAAAAATCAAAGTTGTTTCTGTTGCAGAACTCTTTGCAAGGGCCATCAGGATTATTCACGACAACGATTCCATAGCCACAATTTTTGACTAATGAAAATAATAATTGGCTTGGGTAATCCCGGCAGGCAGTACGAGGATACCAGACACAACGCTGGCTTTATGGTCTTGGACAAGTTTGCTGACAAACACGGGGTCGACATTTCAAAGGCGAGGTTTAACGCTCTTTTGGGCGAGGCCTTTGTAAATGGAGAGAAGGTTGTTTTGGTAAAGCCCATGACCTATATGAATAACAGCGGTCAGGCTGTGGGAGAGGTTTTAAATTTCTACAAGCCCGACTTGGAAGATATAATAGTTGTGGTTGATGATATAGAAATTGAGCTTGGCATGCTTAGGATTCGTGCAAAAAATGGCAAGGGAACCCACAATGGCCTTAAGAGCATCTTTGCCCATCTAAAGACAGATGATTATGCCAAGATGAAATTGGGCGTTGGCAAATTTAAAAGAGATATGGACCTGGCTGATTTTGTTTTGGCTCGCCCATCAAAAGAGGACGACGAGATTATAGATGATTTAATCGACAGGGCAGTTGAAGCCCTGGATGAATTTACAGCCAGTCCAATAGACATAGTTATGAATAAATTTAACGGATCGGTGTTGGAAAAGTAAATGAAGGTACTGGAAAAACTTTTACACGATAAGAATATTAAAAATCTAATTGAGTCCATTGGGAGTAATTCAAATGGGCTCTTTTGTGGTGTAAGTGAAGAAGTTTTTCCAAACCTCTTATATATATTGGACAAGAAATCTTATTTTGTCATCATGCCCACAGAAAAAAAGGCCATGGACCTGGCAAAAACTCTGGACATGTACAAACTTAACGCCGATTACCTACCGCCACGCGACAAGGTTTATTATAATTTAAAAATTATAAATGACGAGAACATGAACGACCGCCTCCGAGTCATCAGGTCACTCATATACGACCAAGTGGACTTTGTGGTCATGAGTCTCTCGACCTTTTTGGATGAAAATCTAAGGGAGGATACTTACAAAAAACATATAATAAAATTCCAGGCGGGCAAGGTTTTTGATTTGGAAGTATTGTTTAAGTCCTTGACCGAGAGCGGCTACAAAAGAGTGAGCTCCATAGAAACCAAGGGCGAATTTTCCTTTAGGGGAGGAATACTTGACGTCTTCCCACCGAGCAGCGAAGGAATTTTTCGGGTGGAATTTTTTGATGATGAGGTCGATACCATCAGAAAGGTTGATCCTGAGACCAGATTATCAACTGATTTTATAGACGGCTGCGAAATCTTTCCTGCAATTGAAATAATTTTAGACGATGAAGACAAAATAAAAATAAAAAAACAAATCGAAGATGAAATCTCTGGGAAAAATCCAGAGGACATTGTAAAGTTTAAGGGCCTAATAGAAGGACTTGAGGAAGGTCTTCAAGGCGAGCGGGAAATATTTTTTGATTATTTGGACGCGGACAAGAGGTCTTATTTATATGAAGACTTCAAGAGACCGGTGATTTTTTACGACCCAGTCTACGCCCACAAGGAATACAAGAGCAAGAATGAATTCTTTGATTTTGAATACAAAAATCTCTTTGAATCGGGCGAGGTTTTAAATGCTGGCCCAATTGAAAATAGGCCGGAGGATTTTTATAGTTTAAATCTAAATGCGACTTATATTCAGTACATGAACCAAGAGTTGCCAGTCGAATTAAATTCGGTTGAAATAAATTTACGAGACGGGCAAAGATATTCCAGGGATTATCTGGAATTATTTAAAGACGCTGCCGACCTTAGAGACAGCGGCTATGATGTCAGCTTAGTTGGGTCTGACAAGGCTAAGTACGACGCCTTGATTGAAGCGGCTGAAGACTTAGGGATAAGATACAGCGGCCAGGAAGATGATGAGAAAAATATTAAAATTTATTTGGCTGCCTTAAAAAATGGTTTTATAAATGAAGATATCAAGCTGGCTGTCTTTGGCGATTTAAATATTTTTGGCGCTTCCAATAAAGGACGAAAAAAAGCCAAAAAGAAATCGTCCAAGCTCAGGCTCCAAGATATTTCCAAGGGCGACTATGTCATCCACGAGGAACATGGGATTGGCGTTTACAATGGAGTAGCCACTCTTGAAATCAAGGATGTCAAAAAAGATTATCTGGAAATTCTCTACAAGGGATCGGATAAATTATATGTACCAGTTGAAAATATAAATTTAATCGACAAATACATGTCCAAGGAAGGGGCCAAGCCAAAAATCTACGGCCTCTATTCTGCCCAATGGAAAAACACAAAATTAAAGAGCAAGAAGGCCATTGACGAAATGGCTCGTGAGCTTATCGATCTTTATGCTAAACGTACAAGTGAAATCGGCTACCAGTTCTCCAAGGACACTCCTTGGCAAAGGGACTTTGAAGACGCCTTTAAATACGACGAGACAGATGGCCAGCTGATAACGGCCAGCCAAATAAAAGAGGATATGGAGTCGCCTCATCCAATGGACAGGTTGCTTTTGGGTGATGTTGGCTACGGCAAAACCGAAGTTGCCTTTAGGGCTGTCTTTAAAGCGATTATGGATGGCAAACAGGTGGCCATGCTGGCGCCTACAACCTTGCTTGCCGAGCAGCACACGCAAACGGCAATGGAAAGGTTTAAATCTTTTCCAATTAGAATTGGAAATTTAAGTCGCTTTAGGACTAGCAAGCAAATTAAATTGACTCTTGAAGAATTGGCGGCCGGCAATATTGATTTTGTAATTGGAACTCATAGATTGTTGTCTAAAGACGTTCACTTTAAAGATCTGGGCCTTCTGGTAATTGACGAAGAGCAAAGGTTCGGTGTCAAGCACAAGGAAAAAATCAAGGAGATGAGCCAGGGGGTTGACGTTTTGACCTTATCGGCTACGCCTATACCGCGGACTCTGTCCATGAGTTTGTCGGGCATCAGGTCCTTGTCTGTAATTGAAGAGCCACCGCAAAATCGTTTGCCCGTTCAAACTTATGTGGCCCAGTACAACGATTCCATAATTAGGTCGGCCATCTTGCGCGAATTAAATCGGGGCGGTCAAGTCTACTTTTTGTATAACGATGTAAAGACCCAATCTCGTATGCTGGAAAATTTGCAAGAACTGGTGCCCGAAGCGAGTATTCAAATTGCTAACGGACAAATGCCTGAGCGTCAACTGGAAGATATATTTATTAAATTTAAGGAAAAAGAATACGATGTTTTAATCACGTCGACAATTATAGAGACGGGCATGGACATACAAAATGCCAACACCCTTATAGTTTACGAGGCGGACAGGCTGGGACTCTCCACACTTTATCAGCTGCGTGGACGCGTTGGTAGAAGCGAAAAACTTGCCTATGCTTATTTCACTTACAAGGACGAATCGGTTTTAAATGAAAAAGCCATCAAGAGGCTCATGGCCATGAAAGAATTTACAGATTTCGGTAGTGGCTACAAGATTGCCATGCGGGACCTGGAACTCAGGGGAGCCGGCAATGTTTTGGGCCTCAAGCAAAGTGGCCACATGATGGAAATCGGTTACGAACTCTATATGAAATATTTGAATTTGGCGGTCAAGGAAATCAAGGGCGAAGAAATTGTCGAAGAGATCAACACTAAGGTCGACTTGGAAGTTGAATCCGCTCTGCCAGAAAATTATTTGGATGATGCCTTAATCAGAATGGAAATTTACAAGCGCATAGCCGTACTTTCTAGCCTGAAGGACATGGACGATTGGATTGATGAATTGGTCGACAGATATAACGAAGTACCGAAGTCACTTGAAAATTTGATGTATATTGGTATAATTAAAAATTGGGCGTCCAAAGTTTTCATAAAAAGTATTAGTCAAAAGGGCGAATGGGTAAGAATAGAGTATGAACCGACTATGCTTGAGAAGATTGACATGCTATCTTTTATGGAAAACTACAAGGACGACGCTGTATTTGACAATGTAGTCCCGGTTTTGAGATTAAGAGTAGATAACCCCTTGAGGGATTTGATAAAGTTTATGAAAATTTCTTTTGAAGGATTGGAGGAAAAATGAAGAAGAAAATATTATTGATACTTGCCCTTGTCCTCGCCTTTGTCGGCTGCAAAAAGCCGCCTGAGGGAGCGGTGGCAGAAATAGATGGCAAGGTGATAAGCCAAGAGGCCTATGATTTTGAATTTAAAAATTACAAAAATATTTACCAGTCCAATGCCGATGAGGAATTTTCAAAGCTGACTACAGACCAGGCTGAAAGCCAAGACCTAATTTTAAAAAAAGGTGTCCTGGAAAAATTAATTATGAGGGCGACCATTGAAAAGGAATATTTAAAATCCCACGAAGACATCGATGAAAAAACTTTCGAAAAGGCTTTTGAAGCCAAGATAGAAGACCTGGGTGGCCACGATAATTACAATAAGTTTTTGGAAATGAATAAAATTGACGAAGAATTTTTTAAGGCCAGCATAATAGAAAATCTGATGGTCGATGCAATTAAGGCCGATTACAAGAAAGAATTTAGTCCCACTGATGAGGACTTGAAGGTCTATTATGAAGACCACAAAGAAGAGCTTTACAGATACGATATATCCATGATACTGACTGACACAAGCGACAATGCTTACAGGATTATGAGGTCCCACGATTCATTTAGAAATCTGGCGATTTTAAATAGCAAGGACCCATTTTCAGCTGTAAATGGTGGGGAACTCAAGGCTGTTGACCCCGTGGATTTGCCTGACGAATTGGTGGACTATGTCAAGAAGGGTCCTGTGGGCGAATACGCAGACCCAATAGAAAGTCCAGATGGCTTTTATGTTCTAAGAGTTGACAAGGTCTACAAGGACTACGACAGCTTGATTGAAGTTGTTAAAGACAAGTATTTTGAAGAAAATTTTAAAAAACACTTGGAAGAGATAAGGGACTCCAACCATGTAAAAGTGTACATGGACCTAAAATAAATATTTTTATTTAAAAATTTGCATACTTTAAAAAATTGTGGTATAATAAACGCTAGGATTAAATAAGGAGGCACATTATGGCAAAAATAACAATAGATGCACAAGAAAGGGAAGGCCTCGGCAAAAATAAAGTTAAGAAGATCAGAGCCGAGAAGAATGTCCCTGCTGCAATATTTGAAAAAGGTGAAGAAACTCACCCAATCACAGTTTCAGCTAGAGATTTTGACATTGTCTTTAACGAAGCCGGCTTTACAAATATTGTAGATGTTATGATTGATGGAAAAGCATATCCAACAATTATCAAAGAAATAGATAGACACCCATTCAAAAACCAAGTTTTACACGTAAACTTCCAAGGTATTAAGATGGACGAAGCAATTAGAGTTGAAGTTCCTATCGACTGTTTAAACAGAGACGATATCAAAGTTCAACCATCTGTATTTATTCAAACATTAAATACTCTTCACATCGAATGTTTACCTGGAGACCTACCAGATGTTATTACTATTGATGTAATCGACATGGAAATTGGCGACCAAATTACAGTTGCTGACTTGGACATTGTTAAAGATGAAAAAATTACTGTACTTACAGATCTTGACGAAACAGTATGTCTTCTAACTCATGAAGCTGAAGAAGCTGAAGAAGAAACTGAAGAAGTAAGCGCAGCTGAAGTACCAGAAATCGGCGAAGACTCTGAAGCTGAAGAAGAATAATTTTTGAATGTTTGAGACTGAAGGATTTCAGTCTCTATTTTTTTATATTTTTTATTAGAAAGAGGAAGTTATGGAGAAAAAAGTAAAATCCATTGGCAAAAATGCAGCCATGCTTGGCATAGCGGGAATTATTGTAAAGATTATCGGAGCCATTTACAGGATCCCAATCACCGCTATGATAACCGATGAGGGCCTGGGCTACTATCAAACGGCTTATCCGATCTACGAGATGATGCTGGCGATCTCAACGGCAGGACTCCCCGTTGCCATTTCAAAAATGGTGGCGGCAAGCGTGGCCCAAGAAAAATACAGGGACAGCAAAAAAATATTGAGGTTGTCTATGTATCTCATGGGAGCCTTAGGAATATTTTTTGGCCTGATGATTTTTATATTTGCTGAAAGATTGGCAAATTTTTATAAAAATCCTGGCGCTTATTATTCTATGGTGGCCCTTGTACCAGCCATGGTTGTTTCGCCAATGCTCGCTGGCATTAGGGGTTATTACCAGGGCAGGCAAATTATGGGGCCAACGGCCATCAGTCAAGTCTTGGTCCAAGGCTTTAGATTAATTTCTGGCCTTGTCCTTGCCAAGTTGCTCTTGCCAAGGGGTTTGGAATTTGCAGCTGGCGGCGCGACTTTGGCTGCTGGTATTGGCTCTATAATTGGGCTTTTATATATGTTTGCCGTTCACTTTAGATACAGGGCAGACTTAAACAGCGAAGTTACTATAGGCGTCCAAGAGACATCTGAGTCCAAGGAAATTTTAAAGGAAATGATAATGATCGCCCTGCCAATTTCTATTGGGGCGGCCATTGTCCCAATTATGGATTCAATTGATATTTATTTGGTTATGGACGGCCTTCAAGCAATTGGTTTTAGTCCAGAAGAAGCCAACTTGCGTTTTGCCTGGCTCAAGGGCATGGCTCAAACTCTTATAAATATGCCACAAGTTTTTGCGGTTGCACTTGGCGTTTCAATTATACCAGTTATTACAAGTTTGGTTGAAAAGAAAAACCACAAGGAACTAGAGGGAAAGCTGTCAATGATTTTTAAACTTACATTTTTACTGGCCTTCCCATGCATGGTTGGATTATTTTCCCTATCTTATCCAATCATCTCTTTGATTTACCCAACCACCAGCGCCATGGCCAAGGAAGGGACGGCTTTGATTTTAAAAATCTTATCCCTGTCTACCCTTCCCCTTATGCTAATTACAATTACCAGCTCAATTATGCAGGCTTTTGGCAAGGAGAGGGTACCAGTTTTAAATCTATTAATTGGAGCGGTCGTTAAAATTATTTTGACAATTTATTTGACAAGGATCCCCAGCGTGAATGTCTACGGGGCAGCCATCGGCTCAGTTGTAGGCTATACCATAACAGCCGGATTAAATATTGCATCCGTAAATAAGTATATGGCCTTTAGCCTGGATAAAAATATTATAATTTATTTTGTCGCTTCTATTATAATGGGCTTTGCCGCTTATTACAGCCAAGCCCTTGCCAGCGGATTTATAGGAACAAAGCTTGCGACCCTTGTTGCAATAATAATAGCAGTTGTCATCTACTTTGGAATTTTATTTGCGACCAAGTCCTTCACCAGAGAAGACTTTGAAATGTTGAGGAGAAAATAATGATTACAATAGCAGGAATAGGTTTTGGAGAAAAAAACGCAGTTACAATTGAAGCAATAAAGGCTATGAAGGAGGCGGATAAGGTCATATTAAGAACTGTCCACCACCCTAGCGTAGACCTCTTAATGGAAGAGAATATCGACTTTGAAGCCCTGGATTATATGTACGAGACAATAGAAGATTTTGAAAACTTATACCAGTCCATAGCTGAATACGTCTTTGACCAGGCCAAGGACAAAAGCGTCTGCTATGTTGTGCCAGGCAGTCCATCCATTGCAGAGAGCACAGTAAAAAGGCTGAGGGAGATGACAGACGACATCAAATATATAGAGGCAGTTAGCTTTATAGAGCCGTGTTTTTCTTTGGCCAAGATTGACCCAGTTGAGGGGGCCCTATTTTTGGACGCCATGGATGTGGACATTGCAAATATAAACCCCAGGCTCAATATAATGATTACCCAAGCCTGGAATGAATTTTTGCTAAGCGATGTAAAACTCAAACTCATGGAAATTTACGACGACGAAAAAATTGTCTACGCTATTAATAACGCCGGCATAAAAAACGAAGAGACTTGCGATAAAATTTTTCTATATGAGCTGGATAGAAAAGTCAAGGCAGATATCAGGCTTACAATTATAGTTCCAGCTGAAAAAATCAGCGGGCCCATGGATATAATTAAGGCAGCTATGGAAGGAAAGGCTTTCAAAAAGACTGGCTTCGATGAGGTCGACCGAGATAAAGAAAATTTATATAAAGTATTATTTGAAATTGGCGAAAACATTAATGAAGGCTTGTATGATTTTAAAGATCTATTTACAGAAGACTAAGTGCGTAAAAACGCAAAATTTATTGTAAATTTAAATTTATTATTATTAAAATTGGCTAAAAGGCTTGATATATCCAACAATATGGGGTAAAATATCAATAGACGAACAGGGAAACTGTTCGCAAAGCAATAATAGGAGGTAAATTTATGAATAAATCCGAATTAGTTGCAGCAATTGCTGAAAAAACTGAAATGACAAAAAAAGATTCAGAAAGAGCATTAAATGCTACAATCGAATCAATCACAGAAGCTCTATCAAGTGGTGACAAAGTACAATTAATTGGCTTTGGTACATTCGAAGTAAGAGAAAGAAAAGCTAGAGAAGGCAGAAACCCAAGAAACCCAGAAGAAGTTATCAAGATTCCTGCAACAAAAGCTCCAGCTTTCAAAGCAGGTAAAGCTCTTAAAGAATCAGTTAACTCAAAGAAAAAATCAAAGAAAAAGAAATAAGAAATTAAAATTGCTCCCCAGGGAGCTTTTTTATTGGCCAAAATTGGGGTATATTAGAAATACAGTTTGCATATTGATATTATAAATGATAAAATATTTGTATAGTAAAAAATAAGGAGGACTTATGAAACTTGTACTTGTAAGACATGGCCAAAGCGAATGGAATTTAGAAAACAAATTCACAGGCTGGGTTGATGTTGATTTAAGCGAAAAAGGATACGCCGAAGCCAAACACGCTGGCCAAATCCTAAAAGATCATGGTTTAGAATTCGACAAGGCTTATACCTCGGTATTAAAACGCGCTATAAAGACTTTAAATATAATATTAGAAGAAAGCGACCAACTTTGGTTACCAACTGTTAAGTCATGGAGGCTAAACGAAAGACACTACGGTGCTCTCCAAGGTTTAAATAAGGCGGAGACAGCCGAAAAATACGGGGACGAAAAAGTTCACATTTGGAGGAGGTCTTATGACACCCTTCCACCACTTATGAATGCAGATGACGAACTAAGTCAAGTAAATGACAGACGCTATCTCAAA
Source organism: Ezakiella peruensis (assembly GCF_900215725.1). GTDB lineage: Bacteria > Bacillota > Clostridia > Tissierellales > Peptoniphilaceae > Ezakiella > Ezakiella peruensis. Next base: position 249,927 of record NZ_LT962469.1, read on the forward strand.
GATGTGGTTCCTATGGCAGAAAATTTAAAAATCACTCTGGAAAGGGTAATGCCTATTTGGCAAGACCAAATTGAACCTGACTTAAGAGATGGAAAAAATATAATTATAGCAGCCCACGGCAATTCTCTAAGAGCCCTCACCAAACACCTGGAAGGAATTTCAGATGAAGATATCATGGGTCTTGAGATACCAACAGGCAGCCCAATTATTTATGAACTCGATCACGACTTAAAAGTAATTGATAAAAAGACATTTAAATAGGAGGATTATATGTTATTTTGTATTACAGGAAACGGAAAAGGAAAGACCACCTCATGCTTAGGAATGGCCCTAAGGATGCTAGGCAATGGCGGCAAGGTATTTTTTATGCAATTTATGAAGGGCAGCGAATACAGCGAAATCAAAGCCCTAAAGACCTTTGAAAATATTGAAACACATTTGGCAGGCAGAAAAGGCTTTATCAAAAGAAATGCTGAAGAAGAAGACAAAAAGGCAGCCCGCGAAGGCTGGGATCTCTTTGTTAAAAAGCTTGACGAAGACTTTGACCTTTATATTCTAGATGAGTTAAATGTAGCAATGTTTTATGAACTCCTGCCAATGGACGAAGTCAAAGGCGTCTTAGAAAAGGCAGCAGAAGAAAAAGATATAGTAATCTCAGGCAGGTATGCACCAGAAGAACTCCAAGAAATCGCAAAGATGGTTTCCAATGTTCAAGAGGTCAAACACCACTACCAAGAAGGAATTCCTGCCAGAAAGGGAATTGAATTTTAATGGATGAAAATATTAAAAAAGCCAGTATATTAATGCTGCTATCTGCATTTTCCTTTGCGGTAATGCAGATGGCAGTGAAATATTCTGCACAGACAGTACCAGTCGTGGAGCTGGTTGTAATGAGAAATTTATTTTTGGTGTTCACCTCAATAATCTCATTAAAAAAACAAGGCAAGCCATATGTAAGGGATAAAAAGAATATACCGAAATTATTTTTAAGAGGATTTTTTGGCATGCTTGGCGTGCTTTTGTATTTTATAGCCACCAAATACCTGCCAACAGCAGAGGCGGCCATCCTACAAAAGTCGAGTCCGTTTTTTGTAGTGGTCTTTGCAGCCATATTATTAAAGGAAAAAGTTACAAAAATCGATGTAATCTCTTTAATTTTAGCCTTTGTGGGCGTGGCCATAATCACCAAGCCAACAGGGGACTTTAATATCTATTCTATAGTCGCATTTTTATCAGCCCTCTTTGCAGCCATGGCCTATGTAATAATTGGCATGCTCAAGGGCAAGGAAGAAGGCGAGACAGTAATGTTAGCCTTTGGTTTGGTAACAGTAGTAATCTTAGCGCCTTTTATGATCAAGGGATTTAAAGTGCCAAATGCCAAAGAAGCACTGGGTATGCTAATGGTCGGCATCGGCGGAGCTTGCGGCCAATACTTTTTGACCAAGAGCTATCTGATGGCGCCTGCTTCGAAGGTAAGCATTTACAATTACTCAAGTGTAGTCTTCTCATCAATCTTTGGTTACTTCCTATTCGGAGATAAGATTGATTTCGCAACAGGAATTGGAATGATCCTTGTATTTGTGGCGGCATTCATATCTTTTAAGTCAACACAAAAGGCATAAAATCAAGGGTTAAATATAAAAATAATAGTAGAGAAACTCTTTTAAAAATTTTTAATAAATATATAAAAAATGCTTGACAAAGTATTTTTATTAATGTATAATATATTTTGTCAGTGGTTGAGACACCAGAGCAAGCCCCATTTGCGGGTGTAGCTCAATGGCAGAGCGTCAGCTTCCCAAGCTGATTACGAGGGTTCGATTCCCTTCACCCGCTCCAACCCAAGCATGGTGGATGTGGCCGAGTTGGTTAAGGCGCCAGATTGTGGTTCTGGAGATCGTGGGTTCGACTCCCATCATCCACCCCATTTATGACCCATTAGCTCAGTTGGCAGAGCACTTGACTTTTAATCAAGGAGTCCCGCGTTCGAGTCGCGGATGGGTCACCAATTTATTTTAAAAGGTGTAAAAAGTAAAGGGACAATAAGCTAGCTCAGTTTGAGAACACTTGCCTTTAATCAAGTAGTCGCCGCGAACGAGCAAGCGAATTGGTCACCAATTTTTTTAAAAGAAATTTTCGATGATATAAGTTGCAAGCACTGACAAAATTTAATATGCGGGAATGGCGAAATTGGCAGACGCGCTGGATTTAGGTTCCAGTGCCGCGAGGCGTGGGGGTTCAAGTCCTCTTTCCCGCACCAAACAAGGAAGCAGGTCACTATGTGACCTGCTTTTTGTTTGGCACGGGGACTGAAGTTGTGTAAATCCCCACGCCTCGCACTTTAGCAATTATAAATAACGACAGCCATCCTTAAGCACTCTGCTCGTAACTTAATCGCCCTAGAAAAAAACGAAGAATTTTGCGAACTGCAGATTTTTTTCGACTGAGGCGTATGCCTATACGCCGCAAGGAGAAAAGAAATCGAAAGGAGTGAAAGGCGAGTTTTTAGCAGGGCGAGGGTCAAGTCCTCGCCACCTGCACCAAACAAAAATTACAGATGCAAAGCATATCGGTTTTTTATTTCTCTAGTGCGGGGACTGATTGTGAGTGAACCCCCACGTATGCAATATTTATCCTATCATATTAAATTTTCTTTACTCATTTTTCTTTACTTATTTACATATGTGTTTTATAATAGGCTTAAGGAGGCTTGTATGGTTGTTGAGATTAGAGATTTAGTTAAAAAATATAAGGACCTGACTGCCCTTGATCATTTTGATTTATCGATTAATGAGGGGGACAGGCTGGCTCTTTTGGGGCCCAATGGTTGTGGCAAGACTACTGCCATCAACTGCATTATGGGTTTACTTAAATTTAATTCGGGCTCGGTCAAAGTTTTTGGTGAAGACATGGGGCCGGATAAAAATGACATAAAGGCGAGGATTGGTTTGGTTCCTCAGGATATTGTGGTGTCCGACAATTTAAATGTCCGTGAAAATATCGATTATTTTTGCGGCCTTTATGAAAAGAATTCTGTCAAGAGAAAAGAGATGGTGGACGAGGCTATTCGTTTCACCCAGCTCAAGGACTATCAAAAGTTTTTTCCAAAGAAATTATCGGGAGGTCTGAAGCGGAGGTTAAATATTGCCTGTGGCATTGCTCACAATCCGGACTTTTTAATTTTGGATGAACCTACGGTTGCAGTTGACGCCCAAACAAGGAGCTTTATTTTAAATGAAATCAAGACTCTCTGCGACAAGGGGATGACTATTTTATACACCACCCATTACCTTGACGAGGTTGAACAGGTGGCGGGAAAAATCGTCATTATGGAAAAAGGCAAGTCAATAGCATCGGGTACAGCTGATGAACTCAAAGACATGATTTCCACCAAGGAACTCATCAGTATAAAATTAAATACTGACCAAGATTTGTCGGAAGAATTAAAGTCCATTGTCAATGTAAGCGAATTGACCAAGGAAAATGGCCTTTATAAGCTGGCCTTCAACAAGGGCAAGGATAATTTAAAACACCTGATGGACTTCATGGAAGGAAATGACTTAAAATACGATGCCATTTACTCTGAAAGACCGAGTTTGGAACACGTTTTCCTAGAGCTGACGGGTAGGGACTTAAGAGAATGAAGTATGCATTTTTAAATTTTATTAGGGACAAGGTAACAGTTTTTTGGATGATAATTTTTCCTTTGTTTTTGATGACCATTTTGATTTCGGCCATGCCAGACGAGGATACAAAATTTGAAGTCAAGGCCTATATGAGTCCTGAAAATTTGGCTGCAAATTATATGGAGGACACGGGAATTTTTAAATTCACCCTGTCTGATGACTACAAAGACCCGCTCAAAAATGGCGACATAGCTGGCTATATTGACAAGGATTCCAATGTAATCTTGGCTGGCAATGGATTTTCTGCTAGCCTACTAAAGTCCTTTGCAGACAATATTTTGCGGGCCCAAAAAGATCCTCAGGCTCTTCAAGCTGCAGTGCAAGCTAAAGCAATAGAAAACAAGAGCAAAAATGTTTCTTACAAGGCATCCTTTTTCTTTGCACTTATGGCTATGATTTCATATATGTGCGCCTATAGCGGGGTGTCGGCAGTTGAACTTTACCAGGCCAACATCACCAAGCCTGCTATGAGGTTTTTGATAAGCCCGTCTTCAAAGCTAAAGGCTATTGTAAATGAATTTATTATCGCCATGGTCATGCAGGCCTTGGTTCTTACTATATCAATTTTTTACGCCAAGTATGTCCTCGGCGAGGATTTTATTTCCAATTACAAGATGACTTATTTGATTTTTATGGTTGGATCAATTTTTTCTTATTCCTTGGGCCTAATGACCGTGTATCTGGGAAATATTTCTTCCAACGCTCGTGGGGCCATAGTCCAAACAACTATGATGATTTTATCTGGAGCAGCTGGCTTATACGGAATTTATTTTAGGCAGGTCTTAAACAAAGTTTTTGGCAGATTTGCAGACTACAATCCTGTTAAGATGGTTGGGGATGGAATTTATCAGGCCAACACCCTGGGAAGCGTGGAAGGGATAAAATCACAAGTCTTTATTATCCTTGGGATCAGCCTGGCCTTTATATTACTCGCCGCCCTTAAGATGAAGGAGAATCGCTATGATAGTATTTAAACATTTTATGAAAGCGGTCAAGAAAAATATTTTTGCAATTTTAATATATGCTTGCATTTTTGCGGGAGTTATTTTTAATATGGCAAATGAATTGGACGTCTCGGCTTTCAAGAAGGCCAAGACCGATATAATAATCGATGATAGGGCAAGTGATGAGGTCTCCGCTGCTGTTAAGGATTTTTTGGCAGACAACAATATAAGCTATAAAAATTTGACTGAGGTTGAAAAGGAAAAGGCGATCACTTTAAAAGATACGGCCCTCATTGTGACCATAAATGAAAATGCCAAGGACTTGCTCTTGTCCGATTCGGGTCCAGCCATCTCCACTTATACCAACAATGAGTCAGCCGGCCAGAGTGCGGCCTATGATTTGACCCAGTTCATGGGCTATCTCAGATACTATGACTTGGATGTGGCCAAGGCCAAGGAAATGATGGATGTATCTTCAAATGTAAGAATCGAGTCCAAGGGCGGAAGTGAAGTCGACATTAATTATATGTACAAGTTTGCTGGCTCTATTATGATTGGCATGCTCATGTTTAATATAAGCATGGTAAATGCTGAGTTAAATAGAATTGATTTCTACAAGCGGTCCATTGCTTCTCCAATTACGAGTGGGTCTTACAATGGGCAAATGTTTTTGGGCCAAGCGACTATTGGCCTTGTCTTAAATATTATAATGCTTACGGTAATTGGAATTATGATTCCAGAGACCAGGGCCCACATGGGAATAACCGCTATAAACTTCTTGGTCTTTACACTTTCAATCTTGGGCATGGTAAACTTGGCCACGGCGATTTCGGACAAAAAATCTGTCCTAGCTGGAGTGGCAAACGTATTTTCAATGCTCCTGGCCACAACTGGCGGAGCCTTTATACCAATGGAATTTTTACCAGACTGGATGATAAATATGGGCAAGGCCTTTCCATATTACTACTTCGGACAAAACGCCGGCGTCGCAGAATTTGATAAGAGATTTATAATGAATTTAATTATCATGCTTGCCATGGGTTTTGTCTACTTTTTAATCTGCAATATGGTCTTAAAGAAAAAAAGAACAATCGAATAAAAATTTTAAAAAAACATTTTTTGCTGGCCGCCATGGCCAGTTTTTTATTTTGCTTAAAAAATCAATAGGCCTTTTAAGTCTCTGGCTTTTGTTGTTTAAATCCCGCCTTTATGGTATAATTATGATAATAATGAGGAGGAGTGTTTATAAATGAAATTAGGTATTGTTGGTTTGCCAAATGTTGGCAAGTCTACTCTTTTTAATGCGATTACAAAGGCGGGTGCAGAGGCTGCAAACTATCCTTTTTGTACTATAGATCCAAACGTGGGTTTGGTTAATGTGCCTGATGAGAGGCTGGAAGTTCTTCATAAGCTGGGCAACACAAAAAAGGTTGTGCCTGCTGTTATAGAATTTTACGATATAGCAGGTCTCGTCAAGGGCGCCAGCAAGGGCGAAGGTCTGGGCAATAAATTTTTGTCAAATATCAGGGAGACAGACGCAATTGTCCATGTCTTAAGGGCCTTTGATGATCCAAATATCGTTCACGTTGACGGGGAAGTTGACCCTATTCGCGACATCGAAACAATTGATACTGAGCTGATTTTATCAGACATGGCTCAGATGGATAATATTTATACAAAACTTGAAAAGCAAGCTCGGGCTGACAAGAAATTGCAAAAAAATCTGGAGATTTTAAAACGCGTCAAGGACCACTTAGACGAGGGAAGAAATATTCGTGAATTGGAATTTGATGCAGATGAAAAGGCTCTTTTAAACCAGTACCAATTCCTAACTGCCAAGCCTTTAATTTACGTGGCCAATGTTTCCTACGACGATCTGATTGCAGGCGGCAACAAGTATGTTGATGATATCAAGAAATACGCGGCCGACCACAAGGAAGAGGTCATTGAGGTTTCGGTTAAGATTGAAGAAGAAATTTCTCAGCTTGACGACGATGAAAAGAAGGAATTTTTACAAGAAATGGGCATGGAAGAATCAGGACTGGACAAACTTGTAAGGGCTTCTTACAAGACATTGGGACTTATGAGCTTTATAACAACTGGGGAAATGGAAACCAGGGCTTGGACTATCAAGCAAGGCACTCGTGCCCAAGACGCTGCAGGAAAAATCCACACTGATATTTCACGCGGCTTTATCAAGGCTGAAGTTATTTCTTATGATGAGCTGGTTAAACTTGACGGGTCCATGGCTAGGGCTCGTGAAGAGGGCAAGATTCGCCTGGAAGGCAAGGATTATATCATGCAAGAAGGCGACGTAGTTTTATTTAGATTTAATGTATAATGAAAAGAAAAATTAGAATTTTTATTGTATTTTTAGCCTTGCTTTTTAGCGGGTGCTCAATTGTTGACGACTACTCAAAGGGGACCTACGAAAACGAATACCAGGTTCAAGGTCAAGAGGCTGAGCCTAGTAAGGACGCGTCCACTAGTGATCAGGCGTCTACTAGTGAAAGCACGTCTGCTAGTGAGAGCACGTCCACCAGTGAAGGCCCAAAGGATTCTGAAAATAAAAAGGACTTAGCCGATAAAAAAGACCAGTCAGTAGAAAATACTGACAAAAAAGAAGATCCTAAGGAAAATCCAAAGGCCGAAGAAAAGCAAGAAGAAAAAACAGAAGAGAAAAAAACAGAGACGATCGATTTACTTGTAGAGGATAAAAAAGATTCTGACAAGGAAGAAAAGCCTAGCGAGGATTCGAAAAAAATAGAAAATAAAGACAAGGTAGAGGACAAGAAGGAAGATAAAAAAGATCAGACAAAGACCGAAGAGAAAAAATCTGAAACTACAACAATCGATCTCACTCAAAAGTCTGAACCGCCAAAGGCCATTGAAAAATCCGATATAAATGTAAGCGGACTTTCAAACAAGGCTCTGTCTTGGTGGTATAGGCCGGGTCAACCCAAATCAACAATTGATGAGGGCATAGCAAGTATGATTGCAAAATACGGGGCCATCTGGCAAAGGCCAACTGGCGCCAACAAATTATATTTAACTTTTGATGAAGGCTATGAATACAACAACAATACAGCCAAGATTTTGGATACATTGGCAGAGAAAAACGTTAAGGCATTGTTCTTTGTAACTGGCCACTATGTAAAGAGTCAGCCAGAACTTGTTAGTCGCATGGTTAACGAGGGCCACTATGTGGGTAACCACACGGTTGACCATTTAAATCCGCCACAAGCTTTGGCAGAAAATAAATTTGTGGACGACATTCAAGGCCTAGAGCAAATTTACGCAGAGATTATTGGTGGCAATATGAGTCCCTTCTATCGTCCGCCGGCTGGTGGATACAGCGAGGCGACATTATCAGCTGCAGAGAGTCTGGGCTACAGGACAGTTTTTTGGTCCTTTGCCTACAAGGATTGGGAGACCAAAAATCAACCAGGCGAGCAAGCGGCTATTGAAAAGATCACTTCGAATTTTCACGATGGCAGCGTAATTCTACTCCACGCAGTTTCAGATACAAATACAAAAGTTTTGGGCCAAATAATCGATAAGGCGCGCGAGATGGGCTACACTTTTGGCGATATAAGCGAACTTAAATAAAATTTTTAAGAAAAAATAAAAAAGCTAAGGAGGCTTTGGTAAATAAATGCAAATTTCCGGTATAGTTGAGAGAGTAATTTTTACGAATAGTGAAAACGGATACTCCGTCTTTGTAATGGATACAGAGGACGGTTCTCTGACATGTACCGGAATTTTATTTAACCTTTATCCGGGCGACGCACTCGAACTGGAGGGCGATTTTACTTATCACGACCGCTACGGCGAGCAATTCCAATTCACATCCGCCGAGAGGGACAAGGAATACAGCTCAGCCGGCATGAGAAATTATTTGATGGCTGGCAATGTGAAAAACATTGGGCCAGTTACGGCGAAGAGTATTATTGACCATTTTGGCGACGAGACGGCCGATATAATTGAAAATAATCCTGAGAGGCTGATTGAAGTCAGGGGTATTGGCCCTGCGACTTTGAAAAAAATCTTGGATTCACTTGAAGAAAGCCAGGGAAGTCGCAAGGTTTTTGTTGAGTTGGCCGAATATGGGATCACGGGTTTCGTGGCGAAAAAACTCTATGATAAATTTTCCGGGGACGCCGTAGATATTTTAAAGGAAGATCCATATAGGGTCTCAAGGACTGTGCCAGGTTTTGGTTTTGTGAGGGCAGACGCCCTGGCAAACAAGATGGGCATAGAAAAAAATGATCCGCGCAGGGTCAAGGCAGCCATTGTTTACATCCTGCAAGAGGCCCAGCTAAATGGGGACATGTTCCTTTATGAAGAGGAGATAAAAAATTCATCGACCAGATTGGTGGATGACCTTGGCGATATAAATAGGATCTTTACAGAGCTGGTGATTGGCGGCGACATAGTCCGCGAGCCAAGTGAAAATGACACCAGGGTTTATCTATCTGATTTAAACTATCTGGAAAATACGGCCGCCAGGTATACGGCGGATTTAATTATGCGGGACCGGGAAGAAAATCCAATCATAGACCAGGTTATAAATAAATATTTGGCCGAGACGAGTCAGCCCTACGATGAGACGCAAAAGTCTGCCATAAAGATGGCCCTTACAAATAATATTTCTATTATTACTGGGGGGCCTGGTACTGGTAAGACCACAATTGTCCGCGCAATAATGGATATTGCCCACAAGCTGAAGCTGGATATAAAACTTTCGGCTCCAACTGGCAGGGCGGCCAAGCGCCTTGAGGAAACTACAGGTGGCCAGGCCAAGACCATTCACAGGATGCTTGGATTAAAGCCGAGGTCTGAGGACGATTACGATTTGCCGACCGAGGAACTGGAAGCCGATATTATTTTGGTCGACGAGATGAGTATGGTGGATACAGAATTATTTGCAGGGCTTTTGACGGCCATGCAAGACCACACGTCTTTGGTCCTTGTTGGCGACAGCGACCAGTTGCCAAGCGTTGGGCCGGGCAATGTTTTAAAGGACTTGATTTCGGTCGACGCAATTCCAAAGACCAGACTTACAAATATTTACAGGCGAGTTGATACATCAGAGATTTCAATCGCATCGTCTGATATAAAAAATGGCAGGATGCCTGAATTTAACAAGGAGGCTGGTGACGTATTTTTTATGGGCCAGACTGATGAAGACGAATTTTTGTCGACCATTTATGACCTATTAGCCGAAAGGCTGCCGTCTTATTATGGCTTTGATCCAATTAATGACATACAGATTTTGGTTCCGACCAAAAAAGGTAAGCTGGGCACAGATAATTTAAATGAATTTTTGCAAGAGCATTTAAATTCTGAGAGCCAAGCAAAATTAAAGACTAAGCACGGGATTTTTAAAGTCGGCGACAAGGTCATGCAAATAAAAAATAATTACGAACGCAAGATCAGATACAAGAGCCTGGTCAAGGACGAAGAAATGGGCGTTTTCAATGGAGATATTGGAATCGTCACGAACATCGACAAGGCCCTAAGGACTGTTACGGTTTTATTCTCAGACGACTACTATGCTGAGTACGAAGAGGAAGACCTGGGCGAGCTCAGGCTGGCCTATGCAATTACAGTCCACAAGTCTCAGGGTTCAGAATTTGCCTGCGTAATTTTTATCGCATGGAAGTCCAATTATCTTTTAAACAATAGAAACTTACTCTATACTGGACTAACACGGGCCAAGGAACTCCTCTTGGTAATGGGGTCCATGGACACCTTTAAGCAGATGATTAAAAACACAAATATACAAAAGAGAAACACGAGTTTAAATATAAAAATTGAGGAGGCACTTGACTTTGCAAGGGAATTGTCCGATATGTAAGAGGGGCAAGGGCATGGTCTGTGACCAGTGCTTCAGCGAATTTAAAAGAAACGATGCCCAGGTAAAATTAAAATATGTGGACCAAGTGATTGCGCCTTTTACCTATGACGGAATTTTAAAAGATATCATGCTGGATTTTAAGTTTGGAAAAAATTACGCCTGGGGAAAAATTTTGGGTCAAATTTTGTACAGGGCTTTGGCTGAAGAAGATTTTGATTTTAAATCTTATGATCTAGTGACTTTTATTCCCAGTGATTTTATCCGCATGGCCAAGCGGGGCTTCAACCAAGCAGAGCTTATGGCGAAATCTTTTGCAGAGTGTGCCGGTCTGGATTGTAGGGCAACTATGAGAAGGGCAAAAATTCAAAAGGAGAGCCACAAGGCCACGGGAAAAATTAGAGAAAACATAGATCACAAGTTCAAGGCCAAGGAGTCTGGACTTAAGGGGGCAAAAAGGGTTATAATTATAGATGATATTATTACGACTGGCAGGACCATTAGCGAGGCTGGCAAGTGTATTAAGCTTGCGACCGATGCAGAGGTTGTTGCCATAGCTCTATTAGGAGATTACAAGTAATGAAAAAACTTATTTATTTATTAATTGCAATTTTATTATTATTTACAGGCTGCAAGAGCGAAGACCGCTTTGAAAAAGTCGACTTGGAATACTACGATTATTTTGATACGGTTATTAATATTACTTATTATGGAGATTCCCGTCGCAAGGATGAGGTCAAAGAGGCAGTCGAAGAAAAATTAAAATATTACCACAATCTCCTTACTGATTACGAGGGCAACGGTGTGGTTGCAACTATTAACCGCGAAGGCAGGGGAGACAACAAGGAACTGGTCGCCCTGACAAAGCAAGTTCTACAGGACGAAAAAAATGTGGACTATGTGGTTGACCTGTCCAAGGGAAAATTATTTAGACTTTGGAAGGACGCGATTTTAAATGAAGAGCTTCCTGACAAAGAGAGAATAGAAGCAGCTAATAAAACTGGTGGCCCAGATTCAATTGAAATTGTGGATGAGGAAATAATTTTAAAAAATTCTGCCCAGCTTGATTACGGGGCATTTTGCAAGGGCTATTTAAATGATGAGCTGGTCAAGCTCATGCGGGATTTAAAAATCGATAATTATATTTTAAATTCCGGCGGAAATATTACCGTTATGGGAAAGCCTGCCGCTAACCGCGACAAGTTTACAATCGGCATCCAAAGTCCCTTTGATACCAACGACTATGTGGATACCATTACAACTAGCAATATGTCCCTGGTTACATCCGGCGACTATCAAAGATACGCTGTAATTGACGGCGAATATTACCATCACATTATTGATTTAAAAACTGGATACCCAGCCCACAACCACAAGAGGTCTATTACAATCGTAGGCCCAAGTGCTTATGTGTGCGACTTTTTGTCCACGTCTTTGTTTTTAAAATCCGAAGACGAGGTAGATGAAATTTTAAAATCCTATCCAGATTATTATTACTACACGGTTTATGATGATCAGACTTTCACGTGTTCTGAAGAATTGAAGCCGATACTAGGGAGTTTTAACAAATGAAAAAATTGACCAAAGATAATTTTATGAAGCTCTTTATCATCTTTGCCATACCAGTTATTTACTCAATGATCTATGATTTTTTGATGAGGATTACGACTTACAAAAGCTGGGTTGGCATTGGGCTTTCTCTGATTTTTTTAATCATTTGGTATTTTGCTGGCAGGTATATTGGCAGGCAAAAGATAGATTATAAGACTGCAGTTTATGGGATTCACGGCCTTCTAATAATTGGCTCGGTCCTATCGCTAATTGCAGTTCTTATGTATCCTAAGGCACCGAGTTTTTTAGAGATGATAATGGTTTATACAAATTTGTATACCTTGGCACTTGAGGCTATCACAACGCCTCTTATAATAATGTTAACATACTTTTTTGAAGTTGAAGATTATTTTATATACTTGAACCTAGCTTGCATTATCTCATGCATAACTATGATGGGAATTTTCACAGCGGGCTATGAAAGAACCATAGACGATTAAAGGAGGATCAATATGGAAGACAAATTTGAAAGAATTAAAGAAGAATTAAATGCAAAGATCGATGGACTAATGCATAAATTAGACACAGTTTACACACCAGTTGTAAAAGAAACTCGGACTTTAAAGACTGTTGAGGCAGAGCCAGTTAGCGAAGAACCAGCCATGGATCGCAAGCAAGAACTTCGCATGCGCCATCAACAACAAGAAGAAGAGTTAAAAAACAAAGAAGAGGAAAACTAACTTATAAAGATGAGTAAAAAAGACAACACCAGGAAGTGGGCGGCCGTTGTATCCTTGTTTTTGATGCTTTCAAAAATACTTGGATTCGTCCGCGAGGTTTTGATTGCTCGTGGTTTTGGTGCAAGCCAAGACTCCGACATCTATTACACAGCCACCAATGGTATAATTATTGTAATGGGACTTTTGGGCGGAGGTTTACAGACGACCCTGGTCCCAATCTTTGCTGAGGTCAAAAGAAAATACGGCAGAGAGGGCAAAAATAATTTCTATTCCAATATAATGAGCATAACCTTGGTCATAACGCTGGCGCTTGTGGCTATTGTTTTCGTGCTTGCAAGGCCTTATGTAAAATTATTGGCGGTTGGTTTTGAAGGCCACGTTTTTGATGCGGTCGTTTACCTGCTAAGACTGGGCCTGCCTATGATTGTATTTTTGTCCTTTACTTATGTGTCGAACGCTTACCTGCAGTCCGACCAAGTCTACGGGCCTCACGCACTCATGGGTATGCCCTACAATTTTATTTTTATAATCTATTTGTTGGTCCAAAAAAATCCATCAGTAACTGGGCTCATGGTCTGCACACTTGTGGCTTCATCTAGCCAATTTTTTATACAGATTCCAGCCCTCAGAGAGCGGGGACTCAAATACAAGTTTAGACCTCAAATTCACGACGAACACATAGCTGAAACCTTTAAATTGGTCATGCCAATAATTTTATCCAGCGCAGTCTACCAATTAAATATGCTGATCGACCGGTCGCTTGCTTCAAAGCTAGTCGAAGGTTCGGTTTCATCGCTTGGTTATGCGTCAAAGGTAAACACCATGGTCATTTCTGTTTTTGTTGTGGCCATAACTTCTGTCGTTTTTCCAAAACTGGCCAAGGCTGTTGAAGAAAGAGATGTCAATAAAACTGGAGAACTCTTTGAATCTTCCATGAGCCTGGTAGCCCTAGTAGTTTTGCCTGCGACTGTGGGAATGATGATTTTATCCACGCCAATAGTCAAAATGCTCTTTGAAAGGGGCCGCTTTGATGAGACCGCTACGATTTTAACATCGGGAGCACTTTTGTTTTACGCACCGGGACTTATCGGGCAAAGCTTTAGGATGACTCTGGAAAATATGTACTACTCAATGAAGGACACCAGGACGCCAATGATCACTGGAATGATTTCTGTTGGCATAAATATCCTCTTAAACTTTTTGCTTATTGGATTTTTGGCCCACAGGGGTCTTGCGCTTGCAACTGCAATTTCATCTCTGTTTTCAGCGGTAACCCTCTATGTGCTTTTAAGGAAAAAAGTTAAATTTAATGAGGCGAATGTCCTCATCAATATGGCCAAGATGGGTCTGGCAAGTCTAGTTATGGGAGTATTTACTTGGCTGATTTATGATGCCATTATCGTTTTTGCAGTGGGCAAGGGCATGCAAGCCCTCATGCTCTTAATCACCATTGCCTTGTCAATTGTTATTTATATTTTAGCCTGCAAGGTGCTTAGGGTAAGGGAAGTCCACTTGCTAATCGAAACTGTAAAATCTAAATTCAAAAAATAAAGGAAGTTTATGCAAAAGATTAAAAGAACAATTTTTTATATGTTTGGCCTAATCGCTGCGGTCGTTATGATTTACATTGTCCTTGAGGACAAGTATATAGCAAGGATTGAAGACGATAAGGAAAACATAAAAGTGATTGAAGATACAAAAGAAAATACAGAAAAAAATGAGGATATTGAGGTCGTAAAAAAGAAAGATGCAGACATAGAGCTTATTGACTTGGAGGAAAGTCTGGTCGATAACAAGGAGGCTGCCCTTCAAAGGCTCAAGACTTACGGAGAAAAATCCGAGGATGCAAAATATATTTACGACCACGCCGACCTTTATCCAGAGAGTTTTTTAAAGCTGGCGGCCAATCGTCCAAGAGCCCTTGCCTTTGTGCGGGCCTATGCTGATAAGAAAAATACCTTTGATAAAATCACCTCAAAGCCAGAGGAAAGTTACGAGTTAAAGAGGCAATTTCCCCTCTACATTCTCTGGGATGAGCGTTGGGGCTACAGGGAATACGAAGAGCCCTATGCCATTATTGGTTGCGGACCTACAACTGCGACTATGATCATAAATGGTTACGGCGGGTCGGAAAATCCCCTCGCAATTATGGATGAGATGAGAGAGAAGAATTATTATTTAAAAAATATCGGAACTTCCTGGGAAGGCATCCGAGATCTTCTAGCCAGCCGTGGTATAGGGTCGGACAATTTGCCAACGGTAGAAGCCAAGTACAAGAGGCACTTGGATACGGGTAATCCAATCCTTATAAATATTGGCAAGTCCAAGTTTACAAATATTGGCCACTATATGTTAATCGTCGGTTACAATGACAAGGGCTTTATAATAAACGATTCTAACTCAATTGAGTATTCGCTAAGGGAACTCCCCTTTGAAGAGCTGACTCAAATTGTAAAAGGCGCCTGGACAATTTATAAAAAATAAAATTAAAACTGCATGGCTTTTTAAAAGTTAATGCAGTTTTTTTGTGGGTAAATTTTCTTCATCAAAAACACTTATCAGAAAAAAATTATTTTTCTTGCAAAAAACAAAAGAGACTTTTGTTAAATAAAATTAATAAAAATCAATGGAAATTGCAATTTAAAGGCTTTTTCTGTTTATAAAATTTTAAAGCTGGGTATAAAAACTCTAGGAAAGGAGTGAGTCTATGAGTTTTGATTACTATGCGTCAGTTAGTTCAAACATTGATGACATAAAAAATTTTAACCGCAATGTTATGGACGTGATTAGCAATTACATAAATGATGATGAAGAGCTTTTTGATATTAGGCTCATACTTAACGAACTCATGATTAACTCAGCCATGCATGGGAATATGATGGATGAGAGAAAAAATATTTGGCTAGCCATCCACATTTTGGACTCGCAAATCACCATTGCAGTCAAGGATGAGGGCAAGGGAATTTCAAGGCCGCTAAGGCCAAGATCAGACGCGTCGCTAATGGGCGGCAGGGGACTTGGCATTGTGGGAGCGCTGACTGATGAGCTCCAGGCTTGCGCAAATATTGTCACTTGTATTAAATATATTAAGTAAAACCGATTTAAATCGCTTTGGCACTTGTAAAGAGTGCCTTTTTTGTTGTATAATTACGGGTGAAAGGAAGTTTTTATGGAAGATATTAGAAATATAGCAATTATCGCTCACGTTGACCATGGCAAGACGACCTTGGTCGACTCCATGCTCAGACAATCTGGGATTTTTAGACAAAACCAAGTTGTCAAGGACAGGGTTATGGACTCGGGCGATATTGAACGCGAACGCGGAATTACAATTACAAGTAAAAATACAGCTATTTATTACAATGATACCAAGATTAATATTATTGACACACCAGGCCACGCTGATTTTGGTGGCGAGGTTGAGCGGGTTTTAAAGATGGCAAGCGGGGTTCTCTTGTTGGTAGATGCCTACGAGGGGCCAATGCCACAGACAAAATTTGTTTTGAAGAAGGCACTTGAACTGGGCCTCAAGGTTATAGTCGTTATAAATAAGATTGACAGGAAAGACGCTCGCATTGACGATGTCATTGATGAGGTTTTGGATTTATTTATAGAACTGGGCGCCAGCGATGAACAATTGGACGCACCATTTTTATTTGCATCAGCCAGGGACGGTTACTGCGGCTATAGCGCTTTAGAGCCAGCCAAGGATATGAAGGACCTCTTTGATGCCATTATAAAATACATTCCAAGGCCAAACGGAGACGCGGATGCAAATCCAAAACTCCTTATCTCTACTATTGACTACAGCGATTTTCTTGGCCGTATTGGTATTGGTAAAATTGAAAGCGGTACCATTAGTCAAAAGCAAAACATGGTCGTTATCAACAAGGCTGACCCAGATAGGCACGCTAAGGCAAAGATTAGCGGACTCTTTGAATTTGACGGTTTAAACAGGGTTGAAGTTGAAAGTTCAACTGCTGGCAATATCGTTGCCATAAGTGGGATTGAAGATATAGAAATCGGCGACACCATCACAGTTGAAGGCGAAGAGGCTCTTGAATTTGTAAAAATTTCAGAGCCAACAATCTCCATGACCTTTAGCGTAAATGATTCACCATTTGCAGGTCGCGAGGGCGATTTTGTAACCAGTAGGCAGGTACGTGCACGCTTGATGAAGGAAATTGAAACCAATGTTTCCATGAGGGTTAAAGAAACTGACACGACTGATAGCTTTATCGTTTACGGCCGTGGGGAACTTCACATCTCAGTCTTAATTGAAACTATGAGAAGGGAAGGCTACGAATTCCAAGTTTCAAAACCTCAAGTTATCTACAGGGAAATCGACGGTAGAAAGTGCGAGCCAATTGAAAGGGTAACCATCGACGTTGACCAAGCTTACATTGGTCCTGTTATGGATAAGCTTGGCCAAAGACGCGGCGAGCTCCGCAATATGACTGAATCAAGAGGAGGCTATTCTAGATTGGAATTTGATATTCCTGCTCGTGGTCTTATCGGTTATAGGCAAGAATTTATGACTGACACCAGGGGTGAGGGAATTTTAAATACAGAATTTAAGGCCTATGAACCTTATAAGGGCGACATTCCAAAAAGACAAATGGGTTCGCTAATTGCATTTGAAACTACAACTTCAACTTCTTACGGCCTCTACCAAGCCCAAGAGCGCGGCAACTTATTTATCGGGCCAGGCGTTGAAGTTTACGAGGGCATGATTGTTGGCGAAAACCCAAAGGGCCTGGATATTGAAGTAAATGTTGGCAAGGAAAAACAAAAGACCAATATGAGGGCTGCTGGCACTGATGACGCATTAAGGCTAGTGCCTCCAATTGTTATGAGTTTGGAAGAAGCCCTGGAATTTATAGAAGACGACGAATTGATAGAGGTAACTCCAAAATCAATTAGACTTAGAAAGAAAATTTTATCAAATCAAAAGAGATACAAGAGTAAAAAATAAAAGGATTTAAAGGGATAGAAGATGACTGCTGCAAAAATTTTTTCTAACTTATTGTGGATTAATACAGTTTTAGCCATTGTAATTATCGTTATGGAAAGGCGAAACACCAGGTCGACCTGGCTGTGGATCATGATTATGGTCCTTCTGCCAGGCGCCGGTTTCTTTTTGTATTTGTGGTTGGGCCGCGACTTTAACAAGCGGAAGATGTTTGAATCCAAGGGTATCAAGGACCTAGGCACTAGTAAGGGGCACTTAGATGAAAGTGAGGATTTTCTGCTTTCCTATAATGCGGCTCTGGCAAATCGTAATTATATGGAGAGATACGAAAGCCTCTTTCAAATGCTCTATTTAAACTCTCAAAGCAAGCTCACTTTTAACAATGAAATTCAAACTGTTTTTGAAGGTGAGGAGCTCTTTGACCAACTTTTTGAAGACATCAGAAATGCCAAAGAATATATTTACATTCAGACTTATATTATGAGGGTGGACAAGATTGGCAAAGAGCTAATAGACCTGCTTATCGAGAGAGCGCAGGAGGGTTTGGATGTCAAGCTCTTAGCAGATGGCATGGGTGCCAGAACTTTTTGGAAAAAACATGTCAAAAGGGCAAGGGCTGGTGGAGTTCAAGTGGAATTTTTCTTCCCCTTCTTTATTTCTTTTATATCGCCGCGAATTAATTACCGCAACCATAGGAAAAATTATGTAATTGACGGCAAAATCGGTTACGTTGGCGGATATAATATTGGAGACGAATACATTACCGGTGGCAGGAAATTTGACGGCTGGAGAGACTCGGCCATCCGCGTCATGGGAGACGCCGTTCAAAAATTCCAATATCGTTTTGAACTGGACTTTTCATTTGCAGCAGGCAAGGATGTTGAATACAAAAAGCCAATTAGAGATACAGAAGTCTCAGGTAAAATCCCCATGCAAATCGTAAGTGCTGGGCCTGACTCCATTTGGCCAAGCGTCAAAGACGGCATGCTAAAGATGATCTCCTTAGCAGAAAAAACTATTTATATAGAAACACCTTACTTTATCCCAGACGACTCAGTCCTTGAAGGACTTAGGGTTGCCAGCCTCTCTGGAGTTGACATAAGAGTCATGCTCCCTTACAAGGGCGACCATCCATTTATATACTGGGCTAATTTGAGCTATGTAGGTGATTTATTGAAGGCGGGAGTTAAATTTTATTTTTATGAAAAGGGCTTCCAACACTCCAAGGTAATGATTATTGACGATGAAATTTTAACGGTTGGGACTTCCAACATGGACGAACGCAGTTTTCATTTGAATTTTGAAGTCAATGCCTTTGTCTATGACAAGGAAACCGCCCTTAAATTTTCAAATAAATTTTTGACAGATATAGAAGAAAACTCAAGCGAAATTACCAAGGAAATCTACGATAAGAGATCTAAATTAGTTAGGTTTAAGGAAAATTTCTCCAGATTGTTAAGCCCATTACTATAAGAAAGAGGAGGCTCTTAGTGGATTTTGATAGGCTATACTACATTTTAGAAATAATAGGTACAATTGCATTTGCATCATCTGGGGCCCTGGTCGCAATCAGAAAGGGCATGGATATCTTTGGTATAATTGTCATCGCAGTTATGACTGCAGTAGGTGGGGGCGTCTTTAGAGATATAATCTTAGGAATAACGCCGCCAACCGCCTTTATAAAAACAATCTACACCAGCCTTTCGATTGCAACTGCCATTGTGCTCATATTATTCTTTATGAACAACAATAAATTCAATAACAAACAGTTTATGATTATGTATGTAAAAGTAGTATCGGTCTTCGACGCCATTGGACTTGCCATCTTTACAATAAATGGGATTAGCATGGCCATGAGAATGGGCCACGGGCAAAATAAATTTTTATTGATCTTTGTGGGCATAGTCACAGGATGCGGCGGTGGATACATTCGGGATATATCATCAGGCTTTATCCCAATTATCTTTACCAGAAATACCATTTATGCCATGGCATCCCTTGTGGGCGGACTTTCATTCTTGTACCTTAGACCTCTTATCAGAGAGCCCAAGGCTTTTTTAATCAGCGTAATAATAATTATCCTGATCAGACTCATGTCAATAAAATATAGGTGGAGCCTGCCAAATGTCAACAGTGACTTACTTGACGGCAGCGTCCACAATTGACAAGGAAAAAAGCCAGTGCTATAATGAAAAAGTTGTCGGGATGTAGCGCAGGTCGGTAGCGCGCGTCGTTCGGGACGATGAGGCCGCAGGTTCAAATCCTGTCATCCCGACCATTGATTTTTGTAGTTTGGCACAGTTTGGCAGAGTTTATCAAAGTGTTGAAATTTAGCGGTTTTGCATTTTTGAAGCTGTTGCAATTTTGTAATAATTGGGTATAGTTTAGCATATTTTGTAATACTGGTAGCAGACTGGTAGCAGACAATTTACATTTATGAGCATTAAAAAGCGGTTAGGTTTTTGGACCTAACCGCTTTACTTTAAATTAAATATATACTATTGAAATATGCGGTCGATTTGTGAGCAGATGATTATATATAAAACAAATTAATATGTAGAAAATGTTTGACAAATTACAACACAGGTGTTACTATAAAATCAATGAAAGGGGTCAGTTAAGCAAGAAATAAAGGTAAAAAAATTGAACCAAACAGAAATCTTGGTAAAAGAAGTAGAAAAAAGAGTTTTGACTCAAGTAGAACTTATAATAAACGAGTCAGAATCATTAGAAGAAGTTAAAGAAAAAATAAAATCCTTAAAACAAGGATAAAATAAGGGAAGGGAAGTCACAACACTTCCCCAAATTTAATATATCATAAATCAAGAAAAGTTTAAAGGAGAAGTTATGGAAGAAAAGAAAACTAGCCAAGCACAAGCAAATGCCTCAAGAAGATGGGAACAAAAGAATCCAGAAAGAACAAGATATCTGAGATATAGGACTACAGCCAGAGGCTTCATTAGAAATCACGCAACATACGAAGATCTAGAAGAACTAAAAGAGCTTATTAAAGAAAGAGAAGAGAAATTAAAAGACAGAGATTAATAGAAATTGACTAAGAGGAATGTTTAAATTATTGAAGAGACTGTAAATGAAGAAAATAATTCAAGAATATGGCAGAAAATTATTTGGCAAAGAATGGTTAGGAGAAAAAAATAAAACAACAACTTACTTGATAAATAGGGCTCTATTGAATAAATAGTATATTTTTAAATTTGTGAAGGATGGCTAAATCAATGATAACAGTTGCAATTATGGAAAACTCCAAAGGTAAAAGCCTATATATTGAATTTATTGATGGCGAAATTTGGAATAATAGAAAATGTACAAATTTCTACGTGAAAGACGACGACGATGAAGAGAACATGCTTGAGTTTGGCAATATTCTTGTCAATCAGTCTGAAATAAAAAGAATTGAAATCCTAGACTAAAAGTTTGTTTATGATTTTAGTAAAATTTGGTGAAATATATGCAAGAGAGAATTAAAGAGATAATCGATAAATGGGATCCGTATGATTTGTTAGATTTTGCACCCGACGATGAGTACAGCGGTGAAATTAGAAAAATTGCAGAATATCTAAATAAGAATAAAAGTGTAAATGAAGAATCTTTTAAGAAATTTATTGAAAATCTTTTTGATTTTGAAGATATAAAAGAGGATAAAAGAAACATAGAAAATCTTATTATGCTATTATTAGATGCAAGGTAATAAGGTGGTAAGGATATTAAATTAAAGAAAATTGCTAAAAACAGATTAGATGTATATATAGTTACAAGGTGATATTAATGAAAGAAAAATTAACAGCTAAAAAAGTTGAAGAAATAGTACTTGCAAGATATAGAGCTGAAGAGCCTCGTAAGTATGCCACAGAAGAAGAAAGAATTACTGCTGAAAAGGCTATGGACGAAAGATGGAAAGAAATAGAAGAGTACGGAAGAAAGATGTACGGAAAAGACTACATAGAAAAGAAGCACAATAAGTGATTGCGAGCATATATTGGTGATTTATGAATTTAATGAAAAGAAAGCCAACTGATAAAGATGACAAAATGAAATGTCCTGTATGTGGAAATATAGTTGAAACGTACGATGTCTGTGAGGTTTGTAACTGGGAAAATACAGGTTTAATAAATATAGATGGCGGACCAAATGAAATGACATTAGAAGAGGCCAAGAAGGCTTATAGAATGGGGAAATCAGTAAGATAGCAATAATTGTTCATAAAGGCACTAAGGGTCCTATATAGAAAAATTGGTACACGATAACTTTAAAAAATAAGGAAAATAAAAATGAAAACAATAGATGTATTTCAATGTGAACTTAATAAGACGATTCCGTTAGAATATATAGGGTCTGTTAAATATATTGGCGAGTCATTTGGAGTTGATAGCTTAACTAATTGTTATGAATATAATATTGTCAAAGATGGTAATGGAGATATAAAAGTTGTGGATGATAGTGAGGAAGATTATTTATATGATTTAATAAATCCAAGACCAATAGATAATAGTTCACCAGGGGGCAAGTTTTATTATATAGATGATCCTCAGAATATTTTACAAAAAATTGGCATTAAAAAATATAAGGCTGGCTCGATTGAGTAAGATAGAATTATTTTGGAGGTAGTCATTGATGAAAATTAAAAAATTAATTAATAAAGCTATCAATAAAGAATATATTACGGATTATGACAAAAACAAAATCTTTCATTATTTAAGGCATATACCGAATGCAATGAAAACAGACGAGGAGTTTAGTTTATATTGTGATATGGCAAAATCTAAAGGTTTGCCTGAACCTGAAAGAAACTCAAAAGTTAGACCAGTAGAAGAAGCATTGTATAAATGAAACTTAGAGAATTCGAGGGGAAATTTGTAAAAATAACATTAAAAGATGGCACTAAACACGAAGGAAGAGTGACGGACTTTATTTTTGCTGAAGACAATAATCCTCAAAAAAATAGTATCATTGTAGACAAAACTAATAATAACGGCAGACAATTTATAGAATTTTATGAGGATGATATAGAAACGGTAGAATGCCAGCGTATATAGTTAAGGAGTAAATATGATTAAGATTGCAGAAGGCTTTTTCAATAAAAGAGTAAGGATTGTTGACATTGATGGGCACTCATTTGAAGGAGTTATTGTGGATATTAGAGGAAAAGAAGACAATGAAGATACGGGAAGAGATTCTTTAAATATTTTTGATGGCAAAGACTGTATATTCTTCAGCGATAATGAAATAAAAACAATTGAAATATTAAACTAAGACACGAAAGAGCATCTTTTCTATTGCTTATAATTGTGAGTTAATCGTGTGAAATAAATAAGTTTTATTAAGCGGTTGTGGATATCAGGTCGTGATAGCTTCTTTTTAAATATAAAAAATACAATAGAATCATCTATATATTGATATCTGCAATTGCGTACTATATAATGCATATATAAGGAGGAGTGGTATGCAAAATATAAATGTCACTAACTTTAGAAAAAATATTTTTGAACTCTTGGATGGGACTATAAAATATAATGAGGTTATCAATATTAGCACAAAGTCTGGCAACGCTATTGTGATGAGCGAAGAGGAATATAGGGGTTTAATGGAGACATTGTATTTGAATTCCATTCCTGGCATGAAGAAAAAATTTGAAGACGGGCTCAATGTTGATTTCGAAGATACGGTAAGGGAAAAAGATGTCGACTGGTAATTATGTATTTTTAGTGTTTATGAAATGGCAATGGAACACAATATCAATTTTTCCCAGGTCTTACAAGAGGGTTTAAAAAAAGAGTTGAATATTAAATAGATTTTAAAAGATAAGAATTCTTTGCACGCTCAGGCGTGCTTTTTTATTGGAAAAAGTCAACTTTTGCTTTTAAGAGGCTAAGAAATTTCGAATTTTGAATAGAAACTTATTTGTTATGTAATTTTTTGTAAATTTTTTTAGAATTTTGCCTGAATCTATGGTATAATGTAGGCTATGAACAATTTTTTTGATATATAAATAAAAATGCAATATTAAAATATTTAGGCTACAGATACGGAGATGTCCCTGGAGAAATTATGGAGGAAATTGGGCGGGCTTTGGTTATTGTAGAGAAGGTTTCCTGGCCAAAATATGTCTACAGGGTCTTTGACAAAGACGATTCGACTTTAGAAGATATTCTGCTGGGCCAAGATTATGGTCGGCGGGGCAGTTCTTACTGAAGCTTATGCAGATGAAATCCATGCAAATTATTATCTCAAGGACGCTAAGAAAAATGTAAGCGTGGCAATAGAAATTTTTAGTTAATAAAATGACAAATATAAAAAATATAAAATTTCCCCTGGTCTTTGACGAGGCCATGGGTACCTATTATCCGGACAAATCGAAGACTATGTAGATGGCTATGATATAATCACCCCCTTTAGTCGGGTGGATATAGTGGGAGAACTTATTGGAATATTTAAAAAATAAAAATATAAATTTTAGGAGAGTCATTTAAAAATGAGTCTCCTTTTTGATTGATAAAAATTTATTTTAATATAAATTAATTTTGCTTGTTAAGCATTTTTTAATAATTGTATTTTTACTCTAATAACAATTCAATAATTATTTAAATTTGTTGCTTATTTCTTACTTTTGACCTATAATAATAAGTAGATTTAATTATTTTTGAAAGGTGGTTATTCAATGGAAATTGGTATCGATTTAGGCACGACAAACTCATGTGTGGCTTTTATAAATTCAGATGGTAAGCCAGAGGTAATTCCCAATAGCGAAGGCGGGCGCACAACTCCATCTGTTATATTTTTTGAAGATGAGGGCGTTATAGTTGGGCAAGCCGCTAAGGAAGAGGCTCTGATAAACCCTTTGGATACAGTGAGCTATATAAAAAGACATATGGGCGAACCATCCTTCAAATTTATCAACAAAGACAATGAACTTTTTACACCTGAAGAGCTTTCGGCAATTATTTTAAAGAAGATGAAAAAAAGTGCCGAAGATTTTTTAGGGGAAGAGGTTACCGAAGCTGTAATTACTGTTCCAGCTTATTTTAATGATGCTCAGAGAAAGGCAACCCAAGACGCTGGAAATATAGCTGACTTAAAAGTACTTAAAATAATTAACGAACCAACAGCTGCAGCTCTTGCCTATGGTATTAGTCAGGATTCGCAAAATCAAAATATAATGATCTATGACCTGGGCGGAGGAACTTTCGACGTTGTAATTATGGAGCTAAAAGATGGTGATTTCAAAGTAATTGCTACCAACGGCAATCGTGAGCTGGGTGGTTTTGACTTTGACAATGCTCTCTTAGGATACGTTTTAAATTATATCGAAGAAAAGCACGGTGTAGATTTGTCAGAAGATATGTATGCCATTGAAGACCTGCGTGAAAAAGTAGAAGAGGCCAAAAAATCTCTATCATCTAAGAGCAAGACCAATATAATTATTAATAATAATGGCATTAGGGACAAGATTGAGATTACATTGGATCTTTTTAATTCTTTCATAATGGACGATATTAAAACGACCTTAAATATGATGATGTTTACGCTTGAAGACGCAGATATGGATAAGTCTGATATTGATAAGACCATTTTTGTGGGCGGCTCATCAAGGATGAAACTCGTAAGAGAAATGGTTGAAGAATTTATGGGCAAAAAGCCATCCTTTGAGCTAAATCCAGATGAAGTTGTCGCTATGGGTGCAGCAATTCAAGCCCACTTACTTAAAGGGTCTGATACATCTGATCAAAATATAAGAGGAGTTAATATTATTGACGTCAACTCCCACTCGCTCGGCCTTGTTGCTCATGACGACTATAGTGAAAAAGACTATAATGATATAATTATTCCAAAAAACAGCCCTCTGCCAGCTTCATTTACAAAAACTTTCACAACTAGATCTGAAAATCAAAGTCTTGTTCAAGTTCAAGTTTGTGAGGGAGAGGATATGGACCTAGAATATGTAACGATTATTAGTGATACAGTGCACGAATTGCCTCAAGCTGAAAGACCGATTGGATCAAAGCTAGAGATTACTTATAACTATGATGCTAATGGCCTAATAAGTGTAGATATTTTCGATACTGCGACAGAAACTTCAATGAGGGCGGTTGAGCTTGAAAGAAAAGCGAACTTGTCCAAGCAAGAGGTCATGGAAAAGACCAATAAAATTTCAAACATTGATATTGAGTAGGTGAAAGATGAAAGACTATTATAAAATATTAAATATTGATCAAAATTTACAGCAAGCAGAGATAGCTGACTCCCTCCACCAAGAATTGAGGACTTGGACTATGAGGACCTCCAACCCTAAAAAAGAAGTTAGGGATGAGGCAGAAAAGATGGTAAAGGAAATTTCTGAGGCCTTGGATATTTTTAACGACCCAGGAGCTTATAATGACTACATTACTAAACTCAGACAATATAGAAATTCACAAGCTAACCAGCAAAGACAACAGTACCAGCAGTCACAGCAACAACAAAGACAACAGCAGTATCAGCAGTCACAGCAACAACAAAGACAACAGCAGTATCAGCAGTCACAGCAACAAGCAAATAATGGTTATATGACTATTGACCAAGCTCTAGACAAGGCGCGCGACTTGATTGGCTATGATAATAAAGAGGCCTTTAGGCTAATAGATGCTTCAATCAAAGAACAGCCTAAAAATCCTGAGACATGGCGGGCACTTGGTGACTTTTATAAAAAAACGAAAAAGTTTGACTTATCAAGGAATGCATACTACAAAGTTTTCGATTTAGTTCCGAACGATTATCACTCAGCTTTTCACCTGTTTAATTTATGCTTTGTGACAGGAGATAATTCAGACCTTGAAAGAATGTATAAAATTATTTATGATCCAATCATAGATAAGAGCTCGCCTTACGCGCTTAATTTGGAAGGCAGATATTATTTATCTAAGAAAATGTACCAAGAAGCACTCGCTACTGCTAAAAAAGCATCTGAAATTGCGGGAGAAGGAGGCACATTCTATGCTGATTTAGACACAGAGCCTTTTGGATTTCATGTTTCATATGTAAATTTCAAACAAGAGCTTGCTAGGGTTTATTCATATATTGCCGAAGAGTACAAGGTCGAATACAAGGGTGAAAAATATCTAACCAATAAAAACGATATATATAACTACATCTCATGCATGGAAAATGCTTACTCTAATTATCCTATTGATTATTATAAAAACTCCATAGAAAGTGCAAAAAAATTATTTGAAAAGACAGAGCTAGTAGAGATGGTTTGGCTGGTTGTAGGCTTTTTAGTAGCTATAACTGTCTTATCACCACTTGTTGCATTCTTACCTTTAGTTGGGATTATACTCGCTGGTTACCTGGTCAACAAGTATATGAGAGTGCCGGGCTATATAGGCAATGCTTCTATGATAACAGGCAAGTCCAAATTTAGCTTGGGCTATCAAGAGTGGAAGAAAAATAGGAAAAGAAATAAAAATAAAAATAGGTGATAATGTGTCATGGATATGTCAATGAATTCTAGGACAATAGAAGAAAAGTTAAACGATAGACTGTATTCAGGGGGAACAGATACTTTCCTGCCATATTTGGAGAAGCACAGATCTGAAATAAGCTCAGCGACTTATAACTATTATCTAGCAAAAGTTTCCTATATGAAAGGTCAAAAGGATGAAGCAGCTAGGATTTTAGAGGGAGAAGCTGAAAAGGATTTAAAATGCTATCAGTTTTTGATGGAAATTTATTTTGAAAATGAAAATAGAGAAGATTTTTCCAGAATTTATACCATAGTTGAAAACTTATATCCGGGCAATGAAGAGTTAAAAAAATATAATTTTATGAAGCTCTTGGTAGACCATGAATATGGGAAAATTGCACAAATTATCGACTCATTCCCAGATAAGGGCTATGAGGCTTTAAAATTAGAATTTTATTTTAAAGTCGGCGAATATGACAAGCTTAGAAAGCTTGCGAGAAAGATTATTTTGACTAGGCCAAACTCCAAAGAGTCTGACGCGGCAAATATGTTTTTGCAAAAGAGCAAAAATGAATCCATAAAAAAAGAAATGAACCAGTCGGACCTCCAAGAACATTTAAATAGACTGGACGAGCTGACTGGTCTGGATAGCGTTAAATTAGAAGTCAGAAAGATTTTAAAGCAAATTGAATTCGAGCAAATGAGGCAAAAGCAGGGCATAGTAAATGAAAACAAGATGAGCTATCACTTTGCCTTTTATGGAAATCCAGGCACCGGTAAGACAACTGTTGCCAGACTCTTGGCAGATATTTTTAAAAGCGTAGGCCTTTTAGAAACTGGCCAATTAGTTGAAGTTGATCGGGGAGATTTGGTTGGCCAATATATAGGAGCAACGGCCATTCAAACCCAAGAAAAAATCGACGAGGCTATGGGAGGTGTGCTTTTTATTGACGAGGCCTATTCATTAGCCCGTGGCAATGAAAACGATTTTGGTAAAGAGGCCATAGATACACTTGTAAAAGCTATGGAAGACAACAGGGACAAGATGATCGTTATCTTGGCTGGTTATACTGATGAAATGCGGGAGCTTTTGAAAACCAATCCGGGCCTTAAGTCGAGAATTAATATGGAAATCTATTTCGAAGACTACGAAAATGATGACCTCCTAAAAATAGCTGAATTATATGCTAAGAAAAATCAATTTGAATTGACCGAAGATGGCAAAAAAGCTTTTATAAAGAGAATTGAAGAAGAGAAGGCTCAGGAACATTTTGGTAACGGTAGGAGCGCAAGGAGTATAGTCGAAGACGCTATAAAAGAAAAAGCTCTGAGGGTTGCTGGTAAAAATGTTTCCAAGGAAGAACTCACAACATTAAATGCTCTGGACTTTGGAGTGGAATTAGAAAAAGTTGGCAGAGATGGTATAGAAGCAGCCATGCAGGAACTCAATGCATTAGTAGGTCTTGATTCAGTTAAGAAAAGGGTAGAAGAGATTAAAAATCAAGTAATCTACAATAAAATGCTGGAGGAAAGAGGAATAAAAACAGCTAGCAGATCTTATCATATGGTCTTTACCGGCAACCCAGGAACTGGTAAGACAACTGTTGCAAGGATTATTGGCAAGATTTTTTATCAGTTAGGAATTCTTAGCGCAGAGAAATTTGTTGAGGCGGACAGGACTAAACTGGTTGGTCAGTACGTAGGACAGACAGGGCCAAAGACAATTGATGTTTGTAAATCAGCCTATGGAGGAATTCTCTTCATAGATGAGGCCTATTCACTTGCAAATGAATACAAGAATGATTTTGGTAAAGAGGCTATGGCTTCACTAATACAAGAAATGGAGAACAACCGTGACAAGATTGTAGTTGTAATGGCTGGCTATACTAAAGAAATGGATGACCTCCTGGATCTAAATCCTGGTCTTAGATCAAGGATTGGAAATATTATAGAATTTCCAGATTACGATCAGTTTGAACTCGTGGAAATTTTTAAGAGGATTTGTACTTCTCAACACTATAATTTAGATGAAGATGCTTTAGAAGAAGTTTTAAAATACTTTGCATACTTAGTGGAAAATAAGGATAGAAACTTTGGTAACGGTAGGGAAGCACGGAGGTTTTTCGAAAAAGTTACCACAGTCCAAGCTGGCAGGGTAGTAAATGAAGGTGCAGATGACATACTGCAAATAACCAGGAGAGATATCTTGGCGGCAATAGGAGTTTAGTATGGGTTTAATAGTAGGTGTATTTAAATCAGTTTTTCAATTAATATTCCTGTGTACAAATGTCGCGGCCTTCTGCCTATATGGATACGACAAGTTAAAAGCAAGTTTTCATGGCTGGCGTGTGCCAGAAGTGGTTTTGCTTCTTTTCAGCCTAGCAGGGGGAGGCCTGGGAGGCTTTGCCGCTATGTTTTTATTTAGGCACAAAATCAGAAAGTCATATTTTTATCTGGCAAATTTTATAGGCCTGGCAATACTTGGCAGGGTATTATAGAAAATAAATTAAAAAGAGCACTTGGATTTTTAAGTCTAAGTGCTTTTATAATTGAAACTGTGACAAAGCTTGGAGAAAAATTCCATATTTTTGCTAGCAAATAAAAATCAAAGTAAAGTTAATCTACTTTTCAAAGCAAATTGCAAATAAGGATGAAAACTAAATTGTAAATAAAAAATAAAATTAGCTTGCAAATTAAAATGAAAATTAGCTTGCAAATTAAAATGAAAGTTGGATCGCAGATAAGAATGAAAGTTAAATTGCAAATTAAAATGAAAGTTGGATCGCAAAGAAAAATCCAAATAAAAAAAGCTGTATGTATTTACTGGAACTTCCACTTCAACAAATACATACAGTTTTTTAATTTAGCAAAATTTCATCCTGTCTGGGTCGATGCCACCCTCTCTTTCCCAAAAGCCTCCCAAATCTATGCCCGCCTCTTGGGCGATTTTTTCTATATGGGCTTTGTCCTCAGGGTTTTTATAAATTAAGCAGACTCCACAGCAGTAGTCGGCCTCCCGAGGGGTTGGGGCAAGAGTGGTTTCTATGTCTGTCAGTTTTTGCGACAGGTTGTAAGCGTCTATTGAGTTTTTAAAAAACACAAAGTATTGCTTCATAAATTTTTAGCCTAGCATTTCAATGAATGCACCGATTCTGGTTTTGAGTTGTTCAGCGTCTTCGTCTGTGTAGTCGGTTTCAACGCCAAGTACTGGGATGCCTTCTTCTTTGAGGGCGCGTTCAACTTTTCTGCCTTCTAGGTCGTAGAGGGTGCAGAATTTTAAGTTGAGGTCGATAACTCCGTCTGCCTTGTATTCTTTGGCCAAGCGGATGATGTCGTCAATTCTGTCGTCGTTTGGTGTGAAGCAAGCGCAGTTGATGCTGCCTAGGTATCTCTTGGCTAGGTGTTCAACTTGTTCGTCGATTGTGCCCGGAGTTTCGTCAACTAGGTTTTCGCAGTATCTGAGGCCTGTGCACATTTCTTCACCAACAACAGCTGCTCCCATGGATTCGATGATGTGGTGGATCTTCCAGTTTGGAATTGAAAGTGGAGTACCTGTTAAGAGAATTCTCTTGGCTCCTTCTTTGTAAACGCTAACGCCTTCTTTTACGCGTTCGTCTAGTTCGTCACAGAGTTTGTTGATCATTTCTGTAAATCTGGCTGGGTCATCAAAGAAAGCAATTTGAGTTGTAAGTAAGACGTCTTTACCGGAAATAGGTACCTTGTCGAGTTTTCTAAAGTTGTTTAATCTTTGCATAGCCTTGCGCTTTTTGTTGATAAGAACGATTGCGTCGTGGAGGCTTTCTTCTGTAACCTTGTTGCCGGTTAATTCTTCCATTTTTGTGATGTACTTTTTAATTTCTTTTTCCCATTTTTTGAAGTCGTCTTCAGTTTTTAATTGTGGAATGTCCATTACATAAACTGGTGCGTCTTCGCCAAGGATTTCCCAAGCTTTTTTCTTGCCGTCGCAAGTTGTTTCGCCTACGAATAGGTCTGCAATTCTAAAGAATGGGCAAGTTCTATCAAATCTTGCGCCAAGACTTGCCTTAATGAGTGGGCAGGTTGCTGTTGGGAGAACTTTTTCTCCGCCTGGAACCCAGAATTGGCTGCCTGAGCAGAGGCCTGTTACGATTGCATTTGCAGCAATTGGCACTTCGTCTGGTACGTGGATACAAAAAGTTCCAACGACTTTTCTGCCTTTTTCTTGTTCTGCGATTAATTCTGATGGTCTAATTCCGTGGATGTCTCCAACGACCATGTTGAAATAATCCATGCCCTTTGGTCTGTTTTCTTGGCTTAGGAAAACATCGCCAAAAGCTCCTGGTAAAACTTCGCATAGGACGTCGTGTTTTTCAACATCCATGCCGATATTTGACCACATTTCATGATTCTTATCCATTTTTACACCTCGTATTTAATATATTTATCACAAAAAGCACAGCCATAGGGAGCGAAGTCCGCCTGGCTTGTACTTTCTATAATACTAAAATTGTCGCAATCAATCCCGTCAATAATCCCGTAGGGGCAGGGGACTTTGATTGTCTTTCTGATATTATTGATTTCTTTATATTCGCTTGTTAATTCTTGTAAGATTTCTATCCGTCTATCAAGGTCGGGTTCAAATCGCAGATAAAATTTTGCGTATGCAAGAAGCTTTGAATCGATATCACTTGTGGCAAGAAAATTAAAGCCTTCATCTAATTTTTTAAGTTTTGATTTTATGTCTGTATATTTTTCTTGGTTAAAAATGTAAGAGCCTTCTTTTAAGTAATTTTTTAAATTTTCTTCTGCCACAAAGTCCTTGTCGGTAACATTCGATATTTCTTTTACAAAATATGGGCACATATTGTCGTGGACAATAAAGCCTGCAGAAAAGAGCAGGGGGCATTTGCCAGTTTCCAGATAAATTCGACTTGCATTTATGGGATGGCAGGACTCCTTTACTTGTCCGTGCTTAAATATATATCCTTCTACTGACACTATTGGATAGGGGATGATGTCGCATGCTCGAAGCAGAGATTCATCCACATTTCCAAAGGTCCCAGCTATGGCCTTGCCCTCTATTTTTCTATTGATGGCGTGGACATAGGCCTCCCGCCTTAAATCTTTAAAAAAATCTATCTTATGCAAGGAGGGCCGCCCCGATTGCACCAGCAAATCTTGCACGT
Organism: Ezakiella peruensis; assembly: GCF_900215725.1. Taxonomy (GTDB): domain Bacteria; phylum Bacillota; class Clostridia; order Tissierellales; family Peptoniphilaceae; genus Ezakiella; species Ezakiella peruensis. Next base: position 282,299 of record NZ_LT962469.1, read on the forward strand.
GGGTCTGTCTTTACTTCTGTTTTAAGTTCCTCAGAAAGTTTTTCGACCATGTATGGGCTGTCACAAAAGCCGCCTGTTAAAAATACATCGCCAGCTTTTAAACGCTTGGATGAAAGCGAAGCTACTTTTGTTACAATTGACGCAACTACGCCAGAGCAAATGTCTTCGCGTGGAGTTCCCTTGCCCATAAGGCTGATGATTTCTGATTCAGCAAAAACTGTGCACAAGCTTGAGATAGGAACTGGTTCGCCTCTTTCGGCGTATTCGTACATTTCACTAAGGGTAAGTCCAAGTCTGTTGGCCATAACTTCCAAAAATTTTCCTGTGCCTGCTGAGCACTTATCGTTCATCAAAAAGTCAGAGACCATTCCATTTTCAACAACAATGACCTTTGTATCTTGGCCGCCGATGTCAATGACAGTCATATCGCCTGGGTGAAGGTACATGGCTCCTTTGGCGTGGCAGGTGATCTCTGTGATCGTTTTGTCCGCATAGGGAACGGATACACGTCCATAACCAGTTGCGACTATATCCATATCGCCCAGGTCCAGGCTCTTTAGCCAGCGTAGAATTTCTTCGCCAGTTTCACGGCTGTTCCATCCGCTTGGCAGAAGTTTTGTGTGTAAGATTTCTTTTTTGTCTTGGTCCATAACTGCAACTTTTGAAGCAGTTGAACCAATATCTATTCCAACATGTACCAATTTGATTCCTCCTTATATGTCTATATGTTAATTGTATTTAAGTCAATTAATTAAATCAAGCATTATAAAAAAACTTTATAGGAAGGCTGGTGCTATTAAAAATATCTATAACAAGTCTTGTAAACATTTATTAATGGTAATCCGCACAGTTTTTGGTTATAATATTATTGTATAAGATTTTATTATTTAATAAGACTACTTAGGATAACTTATTTTAAAAAATATTGCTAAATAAATATAAGGAGTGAGAAAATGATTGAACTAAGAAAAGATTTACCAGAAATTTTTGAAGAATTTGCAGATGCCAGGAGGGAAGCATTTTTAAAGGTAAAGGAAATCAAGGACCAAGATATTCCAGTTGTAGGAGTTTTTTGCACATTTTTCCCTCAAGAGTTGGCTCTAGCAGCAGGGGCAACTTCAGTTTCCCTTTGCGCAACCAGTGATGAGACAATTGCAGATGCAGAAAGAGATTTGCCAAAAAACCTCTGCCCACTAATTAAATCTTCATACGGCTTTGCCATTACAGACAAGTGCCCGTTCTTCCATTTTTCAGATTTGATCGTGGGCGAAACCACTTGCGATGGCAAGAAAAAAATGTACGAATACTTGGCCAAGGTCAAACCAACCCACGTAATGGAGCTGCCTAACAAGCAATCCGAAAAGGGTTTGGAACTTTGGTACAACGAAGTTATCAAGATGAAAGAATATTTGGAAGATTTCTTGAAAGTTGAAATCAGTGATGAAGATATACGCGAAGCCATCAGAGTTAAAAACGCTGAACGCTCAGCTATCAAAGATTTTTATAGCATTATGAAAGAAGACGAGCCCCCAATTATGGGCCTTGATATGTGGCATGTCCTCCACGGAGCGACCTTCAAATTTGACAAGAGGGCCATACCTGGAAAATTGGCTGCATTAAAGGAAAAAGTTTTAAGCGAACATAAGCACATCAAGGGCAAGAAGCGTATTTTGGTAACTGGATGCCCAATTGGTGGTGCAACAGAAAAAGTTATATCAGCTATTGAAGACAACGGCGGAATCGTAGTCGCTTTTGAAAACTGCGGCGGCGCCAAGGCCATCGACAGAAATGTTGAAGAGGGCACAGATGACCCATACATGGCAATTGCTGAAAAATATTTAAATATCGGCTGTGCTTGCATGAGTCCAAACCCAAATCGTCGCGAACTATTGGGCAGGATGATCGATGAATACAAGGTAGATGGCGTTGTAGACATGCACTTGCAAACCTGCACACCCTTCCAAGTTGAAAGCTTGGAAATCAAAAACTTCTGCAACCAAGAAAAAAATATTCCATATATTGCAGTTGAAACAGACTATTCACAATCAGACATTGGTCAGCTAAATACCAGGCTAGAAGCCTTTGTTGAAATGATTTAATGAAAGTTTTATTGGCAGGTGGTGGCCACGGTCACATCAATGTTTTAAAAAACTTAATAAAAAATCCTGTGGACGCTGATTTTACTTTGATTACAGATTTTAAACGCCAATATTACTCAGGCATGCTGCCTGGTTTTATAGAAGGTATTTACACGGAGGATGAAATTTCCTTTAACGTGCCCGACCTCTGCAAAAGAGCCGGTGTAAAATATGTAGAAGATAAAATTTTATCCATTGATAAAGAAGCTAAAAAACTTTACAGTAAAAATGCTATTTATGATTACGATATAATTTCAATTAACTTAGGCTCACTTTCGAATATTATTTTTCCCATTGAGAGCGACCATGTTTGCCTGGTAAAGCCAATTAGCGAAGTGGTCAAAGCCAAGGAAGAACTGGACCAGTACTTCAAAGTTCACGGACAAGGTGGACGGCTCGTATTTATTGGCGGGGGAGCATCGGGAGTTGAACTCGCTCTGGCCTTTAGGGCGGCCTACAAGGATGTCGACATTGAAATAATAACAGCCCATGATATACTGGAGAATTTTAATGACAGAGCCAAGAAAAAACTAGAAAAAATATTGAAAGAAAAAAATATTTTTATTCGCAAAAACGAAAGGGTGGAAAAGATCAAGGACCAAGTGGTCTTTACAGACAAGGGAAATTATGATTTTACCCATGCCTTTATAACCACAGGCTTTCGTGGACCTGATGTAAAGTTTGAGAACTTCCAGACCACAGATAAGAATTATCTCTGGGTTTCAGAATCCCTTGTAGCGGGCGATGATGCCCTTGTAATGGGTGACACGGCAACTCTAAGGACCTATCCAGACTTAAACAAGGCAGGAGTCTTTGCCATTCGTGAGGCGCCTATTCTTTATACAAATCTGATCAAGGCCATAGAAAATAAAAGATGCTTTGAATCTTATACTCCGCAGACCAAGTACCTGCAAATTATAAATTGCGGGGACAAAAAGGCAGCCGCTAATTATGGAGGGCTTGCTTTTTACGGGCGGATTATGTGGATCCTTAAGGATAAAATTGACAGGAAGTATATGGAAGTTTAAAAAGCGATAGAAGTATGAGCACCTGGATAAAAGTCCAGGTGTTTTTAGTAAAGAAGATTATGTTGTTAAAGATAAAATCTTTCTTTTGCAAAAAAAAGATTTTATGATACAATAAATATATTAATAAGTTCAAAGAGGAGGAGATATTATGGAATTAGCATTTGGAATCTTTGCCATAATGGCTGCAATTGTAAGTATTGCTCTGAAGATTCGTGGAGGAGACAATAAGAAATACTCCTATGCAAGCGTGTGCTTAACAGCTCTTACCATGGCGTTTTTTTATAAGGACGCGGTCAGGAGAGTAGTTGAAAAAGATATTTCAGGCCTGGAAGATGTTGTAGTGCCCATAGCAAATCCGCTTATGTTTTTGGTAATAGCATCGATTGTAATAAATACCCTGGCAATTGTAGATTTTAAAAAGAAATAGAAAAAACAAACACCTACAAAAATTAATTTGCAGGTGTTTTTTGATTAGATTGAAAATTGTAAAACATTAAGAAGTTTCCTAATAGCAAAATAACTATAAGTAGGATTTTAAAAATTTTAATGGATAGGGGGATATAAAATGCATCCCTGAGCTCGAAAGCAATCCTGTTAAATTTCCCCATAATAAGTGGAATTAAAAACACAAGGTCCATTAAAATTAAAAATTTTAAGCTTCTAATGTTTTTTAATTTTAAAAAGAGAAAGGCAATAATAAACACTCCATAGCATACATATCTGGAATGAATCCTCATATCCATCCAAAGGCTAAGGGAAATCAGACACGACGCCAGGGAGTATATTATTATTGAGTAAGTCAAATATCCAAAGATATTTTTAACTTTCTCCATTACTTAAGTGTGTAAACTATAGCGACAGCTTGTTTGTCATCAGGACATTTGTCGTGGTTTACTTCGAATGAAACTTCTTTTGTTTCTTCAATTGCTCCTAGTGGGTAAGTAGCGTTACTTGTGATACCTACAAAGCAAGAATCAAGACAGGTAATGCAGCCTGTGTTAAATTCTTTTGAAGCATCCATATTGCCTGAGAACTTGATGTCGAGTTCCTTTCCGTTTGAATCTTTTAGGAAATCGTTTAGATCGATTCCGTCTTCGTTGCCTTCCCAGTAGAGAGTAACTTTAAATGAGCTACCTTCTGAAAGAGTTGTGGCAGCGTTTTCTGCAGTCATATTGTTGCCAGCTTCTCCGCCAACTTCTTCTAGGGCCTTGGAGAAATCTTCAGGGCTAACAAATGATTTGAATAGAGCCATGTCAGCGATTTTTCCTCCGCTATAAATTGCCAAGTGTCTGGTTGGTTCAAATTCAAATTTGCCATTGAATGTGCTGTAAATTGTAACAGTTTTGCCGTCCTTGTCTACCTTTAGTGGACTTTCTTCTGTCACACCCTTTAATGCTGATGCATCTTTCTTGCCTGCATCATTTTTGCATCCAACAAAAAGTGAGCATGCAAGTAAAATGCATAGGCTGATAATTGTAAGTTTTTTCATAGTAGTTCCTCCTTTATAAAAAACTTCACTTACATTATACACCTTTTACATTATTTGTAAAGTACATCATACTTATAAAAAAAATCTATAGAGGAACAAATTCTGATCATATAGATTTAATAGATTTATATTTTGTAATTTATATTGCAATATAGATTTGCTTTGGCTATAATAATACATATATTAATAAGTATTTACAGGAGGGACTTATGTGGTGTAAAAATTGCGGCAGTGAAATTGAGCCAGGGGCAAAATTTTGTACCAACTGCGGAATGAAGGTGGATGATAATCCGCAAGGATCAATAAATGAAAGCCGGGTTACAGTTGATCAGGCTCCGGTGAAAAAATCTAAAAATTCAAAAGTTATTTTTGGGGTCCTAGCGGGAGTTTTAATCTTGGCTCTTGTTGGATTTGTAGGTTTTAAATTTTTAAATCCAAAGCTATCTGCTGATAGAGCTGAAGATTTGACAGAGGATTTTTTTGAAAGATATTTTAATTCTGAAACAAGGTCGGAAGCTTTTGATTATTTGTCAGCAACTGCTGATTTAAATTCTTTTATCTCTGCAGATAATCTAAAAAAATCTGAAGAACTTTTTGACAAAGAAGATGGCAAAATTAAATTTGACCTGGAAGAAGTAGCCGAGAGCTTTGAAATAGAAGATGACTGGGCGACTATGGATTTTAATTTAAATACATCCGTATCAACCAGCGAATTTTCAGATAATATTAACGTAGAATATCTAAAAGATGGCAGAAAATGGAAGATAGATAAGATCTCTGGCCTAGATGATTGGGTAGAGAATAAACCATCTGTAGAAAAACTTCTGGAAGTTGCGGAGAATTTTTTAAATGAATGCAATAACGCTTGGGAACTAGATGAAATACAAAGCATGGCTCAAAGCAAAAAAGCAGACGGTGGAGCTATTGAGGGGATTCAGACCTATGAAATCCAAAATATAATTGATTCAGATGAAAGCTTTGAAGGCAAGCTTAATATAGAATTAATTGCTGAGCCTGCAGGTTTAAAAGTCGACGCTGACAAAACAAATTTAGATGTAGATGTAAAATCTTTTGCTGGTCAAAAAGAGTATGAGGACCAACTGACATTTGTCTTTGTAAAAGAAGGGGACGATTACAAGGTCGCTGATATCAAAGGTTATGAAAACTGGCTCAGATCTAAGCTCGTTAATGTCAATAGCTGTGAAGCACTTGATTTTTTCCACCAAGCTGCTAACTCTTATTTTGCAGGCGAGCAAGTGGATTATGATATATATCTAACCAAGGATAGTCCTTTAAGAGATTTTTTTGAATCTGAAGATGTAGAAAGTTATTTTGAGGAAAAAGAGGATACAGTAAACTTTTTATCTGTAGATTTTCCCAATCCTGGTATAGAATATAATGACGACGGATCTGCTGAAGTTTTTCAACCCATGAACTTTTATACTCGCAGGGGGACATTTTCCTGGGCCATGCCCTTTATTATAAAGCTTGAAGATGGCAGGGTAAAACTCCATGAGGCTCCTGAATTTAAAAACTTTTTGAATTTGATTCCAAGCGCAAAAAATTTTAAAAATATCATTGAAACAGCCTTTACTGACTTGTATGTAAATTACGATCCAGCAGGTTTTGATTATTTCACTGGTGAGGTGCAACGCTATATGCCGTCCTCGGCTAAAATAAAAGAGGATATGGAAGAAAGCGGTGAAATAGATGGAGTAGAGGTAGAAATAGGAGACTATTCTATTATGCGCTATGCAACTCAAATAGATGTACCGATTACATTGACCCTTATTGGCAAAGATGGATTTAGAGATAGCTCAATCGCAACAGTAACTTTCCAAGTTGATGCTGATGAGACGAGATGGTTGATTGCCGACATTTACTAATATAATAGAATAGGTATTAAGAAAGATGCAGGCAAATAGCTTGCATCTTTTATTTTTTGTTCACATTACGTTCACATTACGTTCACAGTAGAGGTTATTTTTGGTTAATTTTGTGTCCACTTATTGCGAAATTAGAACAAATAAAAACCCGCCCTGGAATTTAATCCAAAGCGGTATTATTTGGTGCTGACGAGAGGACTTGAACCTCCGGCCTGCTGGTTACGAATCAGCTGCTCTACCAACTGAGCCACGTCAGCTCGATTACCAAATTATTTTAACAGATTTAATTTAAAAAATCAATCGTCAATAAAATAGTCGTCGCTGAATTCGCTGGCCCAATTTTCAGCTTTTTTGCCGTCGATATTTCTAAAGAACTCATTGTTGTTGGACAAGTCCAATTGAGGGATTAGTTTCATCTTCATAAGCTCTTTTAATTTTATAATCAAAAGATTTTCGTCCACGCATTCCAAACTTGCCATCTCGCTGATACTTTTGCCTTCTTTTAGATAATCTAAAATATCTTGGTCGGCAAGCAAAAGGTGGGCAGCAAAAATATTGGCCTCCACCTCTTGGGCGTTTCTAAAAGTAAAAATCTGCTCGGCATTTAAATCGTCATCACTGTGATAGTATTCGTGGCCGAGCTCGTGGGCAAACATCATCCGGAGGTGGTTGTCGTCCAACTTTTTATTGTAAAAGACATATTTATACCCTAAGATAATTTTAAACATGCCGAGAAGCTTGGTGTCCTCGCTAAAGGCCTTTACATAAACGCCGCGCTCTTGCAAAATGGTCTGCGGATCACGGGTCCCGTGAAATTCAATTAGCTTATTCACATCCTCATAAATTTTCCTGGCCAATTAGAGCTTGCCTTCTTTCTTTTTGCGTTCAGTTTCCCTGTGCTTGGCATCATAATAGGCTTCTTCAATGGTGTCAAGAACGGCTTTTTTATCTTCTAAGGTCAAGTCTCCGCCTGCAAAGAGTCCAATAACTCCGTTTATAAGTTCGGTTGCCTCTTGCATGCCAATCTTGCCAAAATCGTTGTGGGCTTGAAAAATAAAGGACTCTTCGTCTGTGAGCAAGTAGTTTACATTCACATCAAAAAGCTCGCTTAGCTGATTGTATGTTTCGCGTTTGCGGGGTCTGATGTTTTCGTTTTCATAGGCGCAGATCGTTCGCGTGCTCATGCCGATCATATCGCCCAATTCTTGCTGGGTCCAACCCTTGGCTTCTCTTAATTTTCTAATTTTAACTCCAAATCCCATTTTATCCTCCTTAATATATAATTAATATTGAAATAACGAACTCCAACTGCATTTATCTTAGCATATTTGAAATTAAAATGCAAGTTAGAAAATTTTTTAAACAAAAAAGCTCCAATTTTTCTTGGAGCTCTTGTAATATTAATTAAGGGAATTTATTAATTTATAAATTATATTTGCAAACTCAGCCCTGGAGATTTCTTTTACGACTACTTGCTTGCCTTCAAAAGAAAAATCCATAAGTTCGAGTTCAAGCATCTTTATAATACCATCTCTATTCCAATCGGAGAGGAACTTGTAATCGTCCTTGTTGATTGAATTTATATTAGAGGTTTTTAATTCTAATTTTTCAATTGCCCTTGCAAGGATTACAGCTAGTTCTTCATTTGTAATAGATTTATTTGGCTTAAAGGTCTTGTCTTTGAAGCCTTTAACTAGGCCTTTTTCGTTGGCCCAATTAACAGCAGTGTAAAACCAATTTGTCGGACTAACATCCGTAAAGTCGGATGGGTTTACATAAGTCTTGTCATTTGCAAGTCTGTATAGAACTTGGTCTACCATAGCACGGGAGATGATTGTATGTGGGTCAAAATTATTTTTGCCAGTTCCAATGAGCACAGACCTGTTGGCCAGGTCGATGATGGCCTCTTGGTAGTGGCCAGGCAGATCTCCTATGTCAGAAAAATATGAATTTAAAATGGCTTCAGGTATAGTGACTTTTTCTTCGATTGTTTCTTCTTTATTTTCATCCTTTGTTTTTTCTTCGTCCTTGTCATCTTTATTTTTTGCAATATCAGAAGAATTATTTCTATTTGAATTTAAATAATCGTAATTTGGATGCCAGTAGTAATCGTAGTAGTCATAATTGTAATCGTATGAAGGCCTGTTATTTTTATTTGGATTATCGTCTATATCAGGATTCTTTTGATCGTCAGAATCTTTATTGTCTTCTGGCTTTTTATCGTCATCTGGATTTTCTTTTTCATCTTCGCCAGGTTCTTCAGTTTCGCCAGGATTTTCATCTGGGTCTTTGTCATCGCCAGGCTCTTCAGTTTCGTCAGGATTTGGATTTTCTGTTTCTATTTTATTCCATCTTGCATATAAAGTAAGATTGGATTTTATAGGACTTGAAAAATCAAATTCTTTTTTAAATTCAGAATCAGTGTACCAACCGTCAAATTCAAAGCCTTCTCTTGTTTCTATTTTAGGCTCGGCCGCTTGTGAATCGAATTCAACATTTTGGTTTGAAATTTCTTCTCCTTCAAGCACAAATGATACAGTATATTTTTTCTTTTTCCATCTTGCATATAAAGTAAGATTGGACTTTATAGGACTTGAAAAATTAAATTTATTTGTAAATTTAGGATCAGTATACCAACCGTCAAATTCAAAGCCTTCTCTTGTTTCTATTTTAGGCTCGGCCGCTTGTGAATCGAATTCAACATTTTGGTTTGAAATTTCTTCTCCTTCAAGCACGAAAGATACAGTATATTTTTTCTTTTTCCATCTTGCATATAAAGTAAGATTGGATTTTATAGGACTTGAAAAATCAAATTTACTTGTAAATCCAGAATCAGTGTACCAACCGTCAAATTCATAACCTTCTTTAGGATCTACTTTAGGCTTGGTCGCATTTGTATCAAATTCAACCTCTTGATCTTTTATATCCTCTCCTTCAAGCACAAAAGATACTTTATACTTATCAAAAATTTCCTTTTCCCACTTGGCAGTTAAAGTAGTATCCTCGTATACTTTACTAGTGGGTAGAGTGAAGACTTTATCTCCATCATACCAACCTAAGAATTTATATCCGTCTCTTGTTGGGTCTTTTGGTGATTTTTTAACCCATTCACCAAATGACGCTTCTATAGTAAAATTATCTTTACCATTACCTGGGACGAATGTTACAGTCAACTTTTTCTTTTTTACCAGAAACTCTACGCTAATAGAATTAACATCAGCGTTTTCAAGATGTTTTTCTTGTAATTCTGGAACATCATTTAGTGATTTGTAATCATAGCCACTTACCCTAAATCCATTTATATCATAAACTTCTGCAAATGTATAAACTTTTCCAGTTCTAGGATTTTTATAATCACTTACCTTATTATCAAACAAATTATAGAAATCTTTTTCAAGAGTTGGCATTTGAGGGTTTTCAACACTCACATAATTGTTAAGACGACCAAGGTATTTAGTTTTTGAATCTTCATTTTTGTAGAAATAAATATTATATTTAACTAAAGATATATCTGGGTACAAAGTAATATTATTTTCTATAACAGTATTATAATCAAATCTATTTTTAAATGCTGCGTCGGTAAACGTACCATAGTATGAATAGCCTTTTTTAGATAACAATTTTTCAGTATCAGCACTTGTAATTTTACTGCCTTTTTTGATAGTCATAGTTTTTCCATCTGCATACTTACCTTCAAAGCTAATGGTCACCATATCATCGCTGGGGTCTGCCGCTTTTACTATAGATGGTAAAAACATACCTAAAGTCATCAGCCCACAAATTAAGTAAATTAATAATTTCCTCATAATAAATTCCTCCGTCTTATAATATTCTATGTATTTATCTTAGCAAAAGCTCACTTTTATTTCAATAGATTAAAGAGGCTTTTAAATAAAATTTTACATCTGTCTTATATAATAGAAGGGAATTTTCTTTGCTTGAACTTTCTTTTTTAATGGTGTAAAATAAATTTGTAAGTTTATGACCTAAGCCTTGTAAGTTAAAAATAAAAAAACGCCATGATACTTCATAGCGTTTCGAGTGGTGCGCCATCAGGGACTCGAACCCTGGGCCCATTGATTAAGAGTCAATTGCTCTACCAGCTGAGCTAATGGCACGCGTTATTTAACTCATAGGTGATATTATAGCACGATTATTTTTAAATTGCAAGTGTTTTTATAAAAAAATTAGGAGGATTTTAAAATGGATTTACAAAAACAAGTTGTTGAACGTTTAATCAAGTATGCAAAGATTTACACAACATCAGACGAGGCTAGCGAAACTGTCCCAAGTACCAAGAGGCAATTTGATTTGGCCAATGTTTTGGTCGAAGAGCTGAAGGCTTTTGGCCTGGAGGGAAGGGTTGATGATAAATGCTATGTATATTCAAAACTTCCAAAGAATACTGATGGCCTGCCAGCTATTGGTTTGATTTCACACATGGACACAGCTCCAGATATGACTGGAGAAAATGTTAATCCGCGTATAATAGAAAATTATGATGGAGGGGACATCAAGCTTGACAAGGATGGCAAATTTATTTTGTCTCCAAAGGATTTCCCAGAACTCGCCGATAAAAAAGGCAAGACTCTGATTGTAACCGACGGGACAACCTTGCTTGGCTGCGATGACAAGGGCGGTATTGCGGAAATTATGACCGCCATTGAATACTTGATAGCAAATCCAGATATCAAGCACGGGGATATTTTGATTGGCTTTACTCCTGATGAGGAAATTGGCAGGGGAGCCGACTGCTTTGATGTTAAAAACTTCGGTGCAGATTTTGCCTTTACAATTGACGGCGGAGCTATTGGCGAGCTCGAATACGAAAACTTTAACGCAGCTACTGCCATTGTAAAAATCCAAGGTAGAAATGTTCACCCAGGTTCTGCCAAGGGTAAGATGAAAAACTCCTTGATTATTGCCATGGAATTATTTAACATGCTGCCTACTTTTGATAGACCAGAATTTACTGAAAACAGAGAAGGTTTTATCCACTTAAACGATTTGAGCGGAAATGTGGATGAGACTCAAATGGTCTTTATAATTCGCGACCACGACCGTGATAAATTTGAAGCAAAAAAAGCTATGATGCAAAAGGTTTGCGATTTTATCTGTGACAAGTACGCAATTGAAATCGACCTTGATATGACAGATAGCTATTACAATATGAGAGAAAAAATCGAAGAGGATATGACCCCAGTTGACATGGCTATAAAGGCCATGGAAGAAGCTGGAGTTGAACCAAAGATCGAACCTATCAGAGGTGGCACAGACGGGGCCAGACTTTCATACATGGGTCTGCCTTGCCCAAATATTTTCACCGGTGGCTACAACTACCACGGTAGGTTTGAATACGCTGTTGCAGAAGAAATGGCAAAGGCTGTTGAGGTGATTTTAAAAATTGTTGGCAAGTAAAAAAATACTTCTTATAATCCTTAGCCTGTGCTTGTTGGCAACTGCGTGCTCGCCAAAGCCAGAACCAGTGGCTACTAATCCACACCAAGAGGACAGGGAAATAAATATTGAAGTCATGGAGACTGAAGCAATAGACAAAGACCTCTTGCAAGTCTTGACCAATGGCATAGATGGAGTTTTTAATCCACTTTTTGCAATGACCGAAGGAGACAAGACCATAAGTCATTTGATGTTCTTGCCCTTTATCGGCATGAAGGCAAATATGGAAGTAGATCCACAAAACGGCCTGGTATCTTCAATGACCAGAGAGGGTTACAGTTTGAGTTTTACTATCAGCGATGACGCAAGATGGTGGGACGGCAATCCTGTAACTGCAAATGATATTTATTTTTCGCTTAGGGTCATCCTTCACCCAGAATACTCGGGAGAAAAAAGAAGGGGAGAGCTCCTTTATATTGACGGGGCCAGGGACTACAATAGTGGTCTGGTCAGCGGTATAAAGGGCGTAGAAGTTATCGATGAAAAGCATTTAAAAATAAATTTTGATAATTTTCAAGATTCTTTTTATTACGCCTTGGACTTCAGACCAATTCCCATCCACTACTATCAAGGGGCGAGGATGAACGATGTTAGAAGGCTCAACTCGAAACCCTTGGGCAATGGACCCTATAAGCTCGCAGACTGGGAGAAAAACAATTTTGCAAACCTTGAGCGAAATGATGACTTCAAATACCCAACCAATATAAAACAAGTTTCCCTGAGAGAATTTTCAGAAGAAAATATAGTTCTAAATATGCTTAGGGGTCATATAGATGCGGCCAATATTTACAATGATTTGGAGGCCCTGAACCAAAGCCAAATTCAAAAGAATTTTGAAAAAAATTCCGCTACAGAAAATGAGGTTATCCTCCTTAGGATTTCCAATTACAATGGCATGGAAGATGAAGCCAGGCGGGAACAGATCATTGATATATTAAAAGATTATAGGCCGGGGACGGGAATTAAGTTTTCCAATTCTTTAATAAGTCATACCAACAAGGCTTTTTTTGACATGGATTATGAGGACAAGGAATTGGAGAAAAATTCTAAATCCATTCCACTAAACCTGGTTTACGAGGACAATCCTTATATCAGAAATATTGCCCAAGACTTAAAAGACTTATTGTCAGATAACGGTTACATCGTAACTTTAAATGGGACTTCTCCATATGACCTTATAAGTACATCTAGAAAGCTCATAAATTCAGGCAGGAGTGTTTTAGTCTTAAATTCCTTTAAGCACGGTTATATGCCGGATTTTTCCCGCGAGTTTTCAAGTACGGGCGATGGCAAATATCTCTTCCACGATTTGGATTTTGACGAGGAGATATTTGCGTTATTGGTGGATAAAAGATCTGATCTCAAAGATGCTTACAAGCTCTTGTGCACGGAAATAAAAAATAATAATATTGCCATTGGTTTTGGAAATCCAATCACAAAGACTTACACCAGAAAGGCTTTAAGAGGATTTTTGAACACAGAATTTACAGACTGGTTTGACCTGGCGGTTTGGGATATGTCCTGGGAATAATTTGGACATATTAAATCCATATGCTATAATAAAAATATAAATTAAAACAGGAGGAAGAAATGATTAGAGTTTTTTCAGAAACAAAGCCTCTGGAAGAGGTAATTTTGCACAGACCTGGCAAAGAGCTTTTGAATTTGATGCCAGATATGCTAGAAGAACTTTTGTTTGACGAAATTCCTTATTTGGATAAGGCCATCGAAGAGCATGATGCTTTTGCAGAAATTTTTAGGAACAATGGGGTAAAGGTCCTTTACCTTGAAGATTTAGCTGCCGAAGCTATCAAGGCTGGCGATGTTAAGGAAGACTTCATAGATGAATTTATAAAAGAAGCCCATGTCTTTAGGGATGACGAAGTAAAATATCTAAAGGACTTTTTAAAGGAATTAGATGAAAATGAATTGGTCATAAAGACTATGGAAGGGATTAGACGCGAAGATATGCCAAAGGCAAACGGCGGCAGGCTAACAGATTTTGTGGCTAGAGATGATTACTTCTTGACCAAGCCAATGCCAAACCTATACTTTACACGCGACCCATTTTCATTGATGGGAACAACAGTTTCCTTAAATAAAATGTGGAGCGATATTAGAAATCGTGAAACTATTTACGGCAAATATATATTTAAACACCATCCTGATTTTTTGGGCACTGAATTTGTTTATTATAGAGATGAAAAATTTTCTATCGAAGGTGGAGACGAACTAATTCTAAATGAAGATACAATTGCAATTGGCATTTCACAAAGGACAGACGCCAAGGCCGTTGAAATAATTGCCGAAAATATTTTGAAAAAAGGCGAATTTAAAAATGTACTCGCTTTTGTAATTCCGAAGAAGAGGGCTTTTATGCACTTGGATACAGTTTTCACCATGATCGATGAAGATGTATTTACGGTCCACCCAGAAATCGAAGGGCCACTTGAAGTCTACAGGATGACTTTGGATGGGTCAAATGTTGTCGTGGATAGAATCGAAGGCAACTTGGAAGCAATTTTATCCAAGGCCCTTCACAAAGATCACATCAAGGTCATTAGATGTGCAGGCGGTAATCCAATTGACGCTTCACGCGAACAATGGTCAGACGGTTCAAACACCCTTGCCATTAAACCAGGCGAAGTAATCGTTTACGATAGAAACACCGTTACCAACGAAGTCCTCGACAACGAGGGCATCAAACTCCACGTTATGGTCTCAGGTGAACTAAGTCGTGGACGTGGGGGCCCAAGATGTATGAGCATGCCTGTAAAGAGAAGCTTATAATTTTTTAAATATAAATCTAAGTCAGCTAGTTTTTAAACTGGCTGATTTTTTTATTTGAAAAATGCTTTTTAAAATAAATTTATTTTGAAAATAAAAACAGAACGGATCCTAGGTTATTAATTTTACTAATAGCAAAAGCTTTGTTATAGATAATTTTTATTGGAATTGGCAAAATTTATGATATATAATTAGCTGTGGAAGTTTATTAATCAAGGCTGCCTGACAATTTACTTAGGCCGCCTAAAACATAGGAGGAAGAAATGAATAGGGATAGAATATTCGGAATTTTATTTATTATCTTGGGTTTGTTAATAATGTTAACACCAGGAAGCATAGCTCCAGTCTGCCCAGCTATGGCTGATGGCAAATTTATGAAATGCCATTGGATGGGCCAAGCGGTCAAGGGTGCAAGCGGAGTGATGACAGTACTAGGAATTATTTATGCGGCTACCTGCTGCAAAAAGCAAGTTTTCTTTACCCTTTCTATAGCAAATGTCTTGCTAGGAATCTACACAATTTTACTGCCAGCAAAATTAATTGGAGGATGCATGAATCCAGAAATGGCTTGCAGGGCAAAGACCATGCCTGTAATTTATATACTTGCGGGAATTTACACTGTCCTTAGTATAGTGACTTTGATTTTAAATAGGCGAAAACATGAGCTTAATCAAATGTGAGAATCTCTCCAAGGCCTTCTCCAGAGGTGGTAGAGATTTTTTTGCTGCCCAGGATATAAATTTTGAAGTAAGGCCAGGCGATTTTATAAATATTGTTGGCAAGAGTGGAAGCGGTAAGTCAACTTTGCTTTCGCTTATATCAGCTATCATAGACCCAACTAGTGGCAGGCTTATGGTCGATGGGCAAAATATTTTTGACCTCGATGACCAAGCCAAGAGTAAGTATAGAAATGAATTTATTGGCTACGTGCCACAATCTCTGGGGACCTTACCGACACTTAATGTCAGAGACAATGTCCGCCTGCCACATTTTCTTGCAAAGAGATCAGGTGACGGCATAAAAAGGGCAGAAGAGCTTTTAGATAAGTGCGGAATCCTGGACCTCAAAGATGATTTTTGCAAAAATTTATCTGGCGGCGAATTAAAGAGAGTTTTACTTGCTCGGGCACTTATGAATGAACCCAGAGTTTTGATTGCAGACGAACCAACATCCGACTTGGACTCCAAGACCACAGTTGAAATTATGGATATGATCAAATCCTTTAACGACCAGGGGACAACGGTTATTATCGTAACCCACGACAATGATCTGCTCCGCTATGGGTCAAGGCTCTTGGAAATGAACGATGGCTTTTTAAAAGAGGTGGTACTATGATACTAGATGCCAAGCAAATAGCTTTTAAAAATATACAAAACAAGGCCGCAAGGAGTACGTCTTTAATTATTTTAACGGCAATATTGACCTTCATTTTATTTTTGTCTAGCTTTTTAATTTTTTCTTTGAAAAACGGAATGAATTCCCTATCCGATAGGATGGGGGCTGACTTAATTGTCGTTCCAGAGGGCTATGATACAAAAATCGAAGGAGCCATCCTTCGCGGCGAACCAAATACTTTTTTCTTTGACCAAGAAGTTGCAGAGAGAATCAAGGGATTAAAAGGCGTAAAGATGTCGACTCCGCAATTATTTATTGCAAGTTTATCCGCATCTTGCTGCTCATTTCCCATTCAGGTAATAGGCATTGACGAGGAAAGTGATTTCTTGGTAAAGCCTTGGCTAGAAACTCAGGCAAAACTTCCGCTAGCAGATGGTAGCGCCCTAATCGGTTACAATGTAACTGGCGATGATAATGGGGATGTAAAGTTTTTCAACCAACACTTTGCCGTTGAAGCTAATCTAGCTAAAACTGGCATGGGTTTTGACAACTCTGTTTTCTTGAGCTTCAAGGAAGCCAGGCGTTTGGCCAAAGAATACGAAAAGGTTCTTGAAATTGAAGACAAGTATTCCGACAATATGATTTCCTGCGTTATGATTAAGGTAGAAGACGGGGTTGACCCTGTGCAAGTACAAAACGAAATCAGGAGGGAATTCTTGGGCGAAAAAGTTTATCCGCTTTTGGCCCAATCGATTTTGAGCGAGGTTTCAAATTCCGCCAAGTACATGACCAAGTACGTCTATATTTTAATCGCCCTTGTGTGGATTTTGGTCTTTGTAGTTCTCGCCTTGGTTTATTCGATGATCATTCGCGAACGCAAGAGGGAACTTGCAACCCTGAGAATCCTTGGAGCGACCAAGAAACACCTAAGGGATATTGTACTTTGGGAAATTATTACAATTAACCTATCAGGATCTTTGATTGGGTCCGTGTTAGGCCTAGCAGTTTCAATTTTATTTGGCAGATGGTTTAGCCAAAGTTTTAATATGCCATTTTTATCACCAAGTCCGGCAGTCTTTGCAATAATATTTGCATCTGTTCTTGCAATTGGAACTCTGATGGGGCCAATTTCTTCTCTTGCCTCTATAAAAAAGATGAACGAAGAAGAATTAGGGCTATTATTAAAACAAAATGATTAAAGCCTTGTTAATTTTCTAAATTTACCGGCTCATATCAATGTGGACCGGTTTTTTCTTGGTTAATACTATATTCTACGAATAGGGAATAGGAATTTTATATTGAGAAAGTCCTGTATTGATTAAGGATTATATTATTAGAATTATTTCATTAGCCTTTTTGTAAAAAAGTTTTTATAAATCCATTGCAATTAATTTACACGTTTGTTATAATAAAGCTATAAAATAAAAGGAGGTATTTATGAAAAGAGTATTATCACTAGTTCTTGCAGCTTTATTAGTTGTAAGCGCATTTTCTTTTGGCGTCCGCGCTGAAGGAGAAGAAATGGAAGTTTATGAGGGCTTTAAGATGGCAGACAGTTCACTGTCGATCAATGTTGATGGTAAGGAAGATAATTTAAAATTCTACTTACTTAAATGGATCGAAGAAGGAGAAGATGGTCCTAGCGAAAAGATGATGAATGTCATCAAACTTCGCGACATCGCCAAGGCTTTTGAAGGTACAGATGGCAAATTTGCGATCGCTTGGAACAAGAAAGCAAATACTGTAGAGATTACAAAGGGCGAAGAATATGCTGAACTTGGCACAGAATTTGCTCCTGTAGATTATGCTACAGCTAAGATTGAAAAATCAGAATGCAAATTTACTGTTGATGGCGAAGAAGTTAAAATCAATAGCTGGATTATCAACAAGGAAAACTATGTTCGAATTACTACTTTCACAAAAGCTATGAATAACTTCAGATATCGCCCAGATTTTAAAGACAACAGCAAAAACTACATTTCATTTGACAAGTCAGACATAGAAGATTTTGATATGGAAAAATACAATGAAATCATTGCCCAAAAAGACTTTACTGTAGTTTATAGCTGGGGTCCATGGTGCTATTGGTCAAAACTTTCCAGACCAAGAATGTATAAGTTACAAGAAAAAATTGAAAAAGAATATCCAAACGTTCAAATCTTTGGACTTGTAAACAATTACACAGACTACACAGTTGAAAACATCAAAGCTTTGGACGAAGGCAAAGATGTTCCTTGGACAGAAGTTGGCGGCACAAAAGAAGCCTACGAATACTTTGAAAAGGTCACAGATGGTGAAATGAACTTTTTCCCAAATATCTTTATTGTTGACAAGGAAGGCAAGATGGTCGGTAAAACCTTTGGAGAAACTTGGGACGTAGTTGAACAAGCTTATGCCGATGAACACGGCTTAAATGTTGAAGACGAATGGGAAGATGAAGTTTTCTTTGAAATGTATGATTCAATCTTTGATGCATTTATCGACCAAGTAAATGAACCACTTGAAACTGAAGAAAAGAAAGAAGAAGCAGAAGAAGCTGAAGAAGCAGAAGCTGTTGAAATCCTATTCCCAGAAATCAACGAAGAATTGTTGAAGGAATTAGAAGAAGGTAAAAAACCTTATCTATTCGTAGCTGAAGACTTGGTAAAAGAATATGTTGCCAAGGAAAATCCTGAAGCTAAATTCGAAATCAAAGAACAAAAAGAAGAAGGCGACCACATTATTTTCACAGTAGCTGTAGAAGGCAAGGAAGACGTCATGGTTAAACTCATGAAAAACCCTGTCAAAATCGGCGAAGAAGAAAAAGAAATTTGGGTTGTTATAAAATAAAAAGTTTTAAAGATGTCAAAATGGCTCGCGTTTAAACGCGGGTCATTTTTTATTGGCATAAATTTTATTAATTGTAAAAAATATTTCAAAAACATATTGACATGTTATAACTGTTATGGTATTATAATAACAGTTATAACAGATAAATAATTTAGGCGGTGGGATATGCATATTCAAATTAATAATTCAAGTGATGATCCGATTTATTTGCAAATTAAAAATCAAATCAAGGCGCAGATTTTATCTGGCGACTTGCACGTTGGCGATAAGTTGCCTTCGATTAGATTTTTAGCAAAAGAGCTTAGGATAAGTATGGTAACTGCTAAAAGAGCTTTTGATGAGTTGGAAATTGATGGCTTTATAGAATCAGTTCAAGGCAAGGGCAATTTTGTGGCTCAGCAAAATAAAGAGCTTATTAGAGAAGAATACCTAAGGAAAATTGAACTTAAGCTCCAAGAAGTTATTGACTTATCTCAAATTGCAGATGTATCAGGAGAAGAACTTCTATTTATGTTTAAATCTATCTTGGAGGGTAAATATGAGTGATTACGCTATTGAAATCAAAGGACTTACAAAGAAATTTGATGATTTTATCTTGGGTCCAATTAACCTATGCATCCCAAGGGGAACAATCGTTGGCTATATAGGGCAAAATGGTGCTGGAAAAAGTACGACATTAAAATTGCTTTTGGGACTGTTAAGGGCTGACTCGGGAGAAATAAATGTTTTGGGCAAGAGAGATCCGCAAAATATTACGGTTAAAGATAGGATTGGTGTTGTTTTTGATGACCTATATCTAGCTCAAGAGATGAACGCTATTCAGGTTGAAAAGTTTTGCTCCATGGCTTATTCAAAATGGGACAGGCAAAGATTTTTTGAATTAAAAGATCAATTTAATTTACCAGACAAAAAAATTATAAAAAATTATTCTAGAGGTATGAAAATGAAACTTGGAGTAGCCATGGCCCTATCTCACCATGCTGAGCTCTTGATTTTAGATGAGGCTACAAGTGGACTAGATCCAATTATTAGGGATGAGATTTTAGATATTCTCTTGGACTTTATGCAAGATGAAAAGCATACGATTTTAATCTCTTCTCATATTTTGTCAGATTTAGAAAAGGTTTCTGATTACATTGCCTTTATAGACAATGGAAAACTCTTCTTTTTTGAGGGTAAGGATGAATTAAAAGACAAGTATGCTCTATGTTCACTTTCTAATGAAGAGGCAAATAATCTTGATAAGTCAATAGTAGTTGGTAGGAGGGTCCATACTTTTGGTCAAGATTTGCTGGTCATAAGAGATAAGGCACCAGAAGGAATTGATCTTCAAAAACCATCCATTGAAGACATAATGATTTATTTTGTAAGGGGTGATAAAAATGAAAGCTCTAATTTATAAAGACTTGGCAACCTTAAAGAAAACACTGATACCTTGTATTATAATTTCATTTGTAGCTATTAGCTATGGAATTTACTCAAATGCTTTTCTGATAACACCAATGCTATGTGTTATGCTGCCCTTGGTTTTAAATTCCAGCTCCTTCGCTTATGATGCGGCCGCAAAGTTTGAAAGCCTAGCTTTTTCAATGCCAATAGCTAGGAAAGATTATGTGTTTAGTAAATTGTTTTTCCCAGCTGTTTTTGGAATATTTGGTTCTTTATTTATTTTTGTGACCCTTTATATTCAAAATAAATTTACTATTCCAAATATTATTATCATATCTTTAATCGTGTTAGCTATGGCAATCTTAATACCATCAATTCAACTGCCTTTTCTCATTAAATTTGGAGCAGAAAAAGGTAGGATAATCATGGTGATAACTTATGCTTTAGTTTTTGCGGGGTCTTCTGTATTGAAGGAATATATTCCTGGGATTTCAAGATTTTTTTCAGAAATAAGTAGGGGCTCCTTATTAAAATTAACACTAATAGTCCTTGGTATTTCTGTTTTGTTAATAGGTCTTACTGTCTTTATATCAATTAAAATTATAAATAAAAAAGAATATTAAAGGCGTGCCCAAGATTTATTTAATAAGTCTTGGGTCTTTTTTGGGTATGTAGGTATTAGAGGTGATTTTATGGAGAATTACAAGGATATTTTAAAAAATATTTTGGAAGAATATCAGGCCCAGGCTCAATTAAAGGCAGGGGAGATTTTTGTTATCGGTTGCTCAACAAGCGAGGTTGTGGGTGGCAAGATTGGCAAGAATTCTTCCATGGATGTGGCTGAAGATTTTATTCATGTGTTTTTAGATTTTGCTCATCAATATAATTTGTTTTTGGCCTTCCAAGGCTGCGAGCATATCAATAGGTCCTTAGTGGTAAGTAGGCCTTGCATGGAAAAATATAACTTAGAAGAAGTCAGCGTTGTACCAAAAATTCACGCTGGCGGGTCCATGGCAACTGTAGCTTATGAAAAAATATCTGACCCAGTCATGGTTGAGACTATTCAGGCCCACGGCGGCATTGATATTGGCGATACCTTTATCGGCATGCACATAAAGTCTGTTGGCGTTCCGGTCAGGGTTAGTGCAAATAAAATTGGCTCTGCCCATGTGACTTTGATTAGGAGAAGGCAAAAATTAATTGGCGGACAAAGGGCTGAATATAAATAAGGAGGAATATAATGATTTATGATTTTGTAGTTAAAGATAATGAAGGAAATGATGTTAAGCTAGACAAGTACAAGGGAAAGGTTTTATTAATTGTAAACACCGCGACCAAGTGTGGCTTTACTCCCCAATACGAGGGCTTGCAAAAACTTTATGAAGAATACAAGGACCAAGGTTTTGAAATTTTAGACTTCCCTTGCAATCAATTTGGCCACCAGGCTCCAGAAGACGACGCAGGCATCCAAGGTTTTTGTTCTCTGAATTATGGGACGACCTTTGATCGCTTTGCAAAGATCGATGTAAATGGCGAAAATGAAGAGCCTTTATATAGGTATTTGAAAGACCAAGCTGGCGGAGTCTTAGGCGATGATATCAAATGGAATTTCACAAAATTTTTAGTAGACAGAGAAGGAAATGTCGTAAAGAGATACGCCTCTCAAAAAACTCCAAGGAAAATTGGAGAGGAGATAGAAAAACTCTTATAAAATATTTTATTTTTCCCACATTTTTTGTGGGTTTTTTATTGCGAAAATTTTTTGTAAGTGCTATAATCTATTTAAAGAAAATTTTAAATAGATAGGGGTGGGGAAAATTATTTCAGATGTACTGGCATGTTTGGCCGATGACAATAGGAGAAAGATAATCGAGACTTTAAAGCGCGGAAAAATTTCTTCAGGCGACTTGGCGGACGAAGTTGGCATGAGTCCCCAGGCCCTGTCTTATCATCTGGCAAAACTAAAAAGGGCAGACTTAATTTACGAGACCAAGTATAAAAATTTTATTTATTATGAACTTGACCTTAGTATTTTGGACGAAGTATTAGTTTGGATTTCAAATTTGAAAGGAGACGACAATGAGAAAAAAATGGATTAAAATTTTGACCTTTTTGCCACTTATTTTGGCAATCATAGCTGTGGGCTTTATGGATAAAAAAATTCCCATCCACTATGATACTGCTGGCAGTGTGGATAGGTGGGGGAGTCGCTATGAAATATTTATTTTACCACTTGCAACTTTTCTGATGTCTGGATTTTTATTGTGGATGCAAAAGTTTGCCGCCAAGCAAGAGGACTATGGTGACAACAACGAAAAATATATAGACTTAACCATTATTGCTTGCCTGATAATTTTTAATGTAATAAATATTCTTATTATATATGGGGGATTGGTAAAATTAGAAAGTTTAAATCTCAAATCTTTTAGTGTCTTGCGTCTTATCATTGCCTTGAGCGGTGCCTTATTTATAGTTCTGGGCAACAAGCTGCCAAAGGTAAAAAGAAATTCCTTGGTGGGACTTAGGACCAAATGGTCAATGGCAAATGATTTGGTGTGGAAAAAATCACAGAAATTTGCAGGGGTCGTTTTTATAATAATCGGTCTAATATCCATATTAGTATCAATGCTTGCAAATACTAAGAGTCTCTTGATATATTATCTGGCCTTTATTATTTTATCGGTTATTGTAATGGTTATTGGATCTTATGTAATTTATAAAAAAACTGAGAAGATTAAAAACAAGTAAAATAAAAACACAGTTTCTCATGACAAATCAAGAAGCTGTGTTTTATTTTTTATTTTATATTGTAAGTCCGGCTGACAATCTTTCTAAAAAGTTTGCGGGCGGCTGTAAAGTCCTCTTCGTTTGGATGTTGCTGGCCAATATTTCTGGCAAGTGTCTGTATGGGAGTTGGATAACGGGGATGGCTGGGTGGACGTGAATTAATTTCATCCAGCTTTTCCTTGGGGATTCCTCCCTGGCAAATAAAAGTCCCAATTACATGATTGGATTCATCAATGACTTCTCCGGCACGGTAAAAAACTCGGGAGGCCTGCATTGAATATGGATAGGCGCCCAGGGTTGCAAAGAGTCCTATATTGCAGTTTCTAATTGATTTTAAAAAGTCCATGGCTTCTTCGTTTGGATAGCCCTTGTCCACCCAAAAGCCAGCAAATACATAGTCATAATTTTCTAACTTGTAGTTTTTCACCTGGTCCATGGGGATTATGGTCGCATAATCTTTGAATTCATCATATATTGCTTCGGCGACAGCTTTTGTATTGCCAGTTTGGCTGGAATAAATTACAAGAATTTTCATAATATCCTCCTAAAATTATTTTAGCAAATAGAATAATTATTGTCAAAGCAATATTTTTTATAAAAACTTGACAAAATATTACCTTTTATGTAAAATATGTTTAAAGTTATTTGGAATTGGAAAATATATTTATTTTAATTCGATTTACTTAGTGATAATTCAAAAGGAGAATGAAATGGCAAATATCGATTTTAACAAAAAGCATTTAAGTCCTCATAGGAGGAAAATGATCAAGACCTTTGTGGACTGCACCAGAAATATAATTAAAGAAGATGGTGTAAGAGGAGTTACTATCAAGAAAATTTCCGACACAACAGAACTCAACACCGCAACTATTTACAATTATTTTGAAAACATTGACCACCTCATGTATTTTGCAGTTATGGATGCAATGGATGATTATTTGGCAGACCTGTCTAATTATGTCAAAGAAGGGGATGATCCGCTCTTTGTTTATAAGCAAGTATGGATTTGCTTTGCCAAGAATGCTTTCAAAAAGCCTTATGAGTATTTAGAAATCTTTTTCTCAGATATAGCTCAAGAAAAAGATTATTATCTATACCAATACTACAAGGCTTTCCCAATTGAAAATGACGGCTATCCAGCTTATCTAGACAAGGTGCTTATGGCACCAAATTTGATAGAGAGAACCAGACTCCTAAGTGAAGTCTGCTTAAATGTTGGCTACTTCAATGAAGAGGGAGTTGAAAAGGCCAATTGGATGCTCTACTATATATTTGAAGGCATGCTAAGACGTGTCCAAACCAAGGACTTGGATGCAGATCAAGCTGCAGAAGAATTTACAGACTATGTTGAAATAGTAGTTGAAAGATTAAGGATGAAATAATTCGAAAGATAAATATAATACATGCTGGCCTAACCAGTAAAAATGGATCCAAGTGGGTCCGTTTTTTATTTTGTAGAAAAACAGCTTTGCAAATTTGTTGGCATTTTACAATTAAAGTGAACTCATATATTTAAGAAAAACTGTTTTGCAATTTTACTTGCAGCCTACTCTTAAATTGGAATTTAATTTTATATATAAAAGAGATTTATAAAAACATTTGTATTTTATAAATTAAATGAGTTTTTATTTTGTAGGAGAATAGATTTGTAAGTTCATTTTACTTTTACAATTAAAAAGGAATTTTTATTTTAAAGTATAATAGATTTGAAAATCCATTGTTATCCTATAATTGAATTTCATAATTGAAGTGGAATTTTAATTTTAAATAAAGCAGACAATGGAAACTTTTAAAGAAAATAAAAGTCAAAGGAAATTAGTATTTAAAAAATATTTCTAATAACTTGATTAATTTCTATTACTTAGGGTATAATAAAAAATAGAGTTAGCACTCACCAGACTAGGTTGCTAATAAATTTGTTTATATTAGGAGGTATTTATGAATATTAAACCATTAGGAGATAGGCTCCTTATTGAAAAAGTAGAAGCAGAACAAACTACAAAATCAGGAATCGTTCTGCCACAAAGTGCTCAAGAACAACCAAGCATTGCAGTCGTTAGAGCTATTAGCGGTGAATTACAACAAGACGACAGACGCAAAGACCTTGTAAAAGTTGGAGACAAAGTTATTTTTTCTAAGTACTCGGGCACAGAGATTAAGGACGGAGACAAAGAATACTTATTAGTTAAATGGATAGACGTTTTAGGCGTTATAGAATAAGATAGGGGGAATTATTAATGGCAAAAGATATTTTACATGGTAGCGATGCCAGAAAGGCTATGGAAGCTGGCATAAACAAACTTGCAGATACAGTTAAGGTAACACTTGGACCTAAGGGCAGAAATGTTGTCCTAGAAAGACCTTATGGGTCACCACTAATCACAAATGACGGCGTTTCAATCGCTCGTGAAATCGAACTCGAAGATAAGACAGAAAACATGGGTGCTCAACTTCTTCGTGAAGTTGCAACCAAGACCAACGATGTAGCAGGGGACGGTACAACAACAGCTACAATTTTGGCTCAAGCAATTGTCAAAGAAGGTTTAAAAAACTTGGCTGCTGGATCCAATCCAATGATCCTACAAAAGGGAATCAGAAGAGCAGTTGATCAAACAGTTGAAAGTTTAAAGAACGCTTCAGTTAAAATTGATGATAAGGCTTCAATTGCAAACGTTGCCAGCATTTCAGCAGGCGATAAGGAAATTGGCGCTCTAATTTCTGACGCTATGGAAAAAGTTGGCAAGGACGGCGTTATTACAGTTGAAGAATCAAAGAGCATGGGCACAACCTTAGATGTTGTTGAAGGTATGCAATTTGATCGCGGCTATGTATCAAGCTATATGGTTACAGATTCAGAAAAAATGATAGCTGAACTCGACAATCCATATATCTTAATTACAGATAAAAAGATTACCAGCATTCAAGATATCCTACCACTTCTAGAACAAATCGTTCAAAGCTCTAGACCACTCTTAATTATTGCTGAAGACATCGAAGGCGAAGCAATGGCAACTCTTGTTGTAAACAAATTAAGAGGAACATTCAACTGTGTTGCAGTTAAGGCTCCTGGCTTTGGCGACAGAAGAAAAGACATGCTCCAAGACATTGCAGTTTTAACAGGTGCAACAGTTGTTTCAACTGATTTAGGTTACGAACTAAAAGATACCACAGTCGATATGCTAGGTACTTGCCAAAAGGTAAATGTAGAAAAAGAAAATACAATTATCGTTAAAGGTGCAGGAGACGAATCAAAGGTTAACGACAGAATCAAACAACTCCGCGCCCAATACGAAGAATCAGATTCAGATTTCGACAAGGAAAAACTTCAAGAAAGACTAGCCAAACTTGCAGGAGGCGTAGCCGTTATCCAAGTTGGTGCAGCCACAGAAACTGAATTAAAAGAAAAGAAATTGAGAATCGAAGATGCACTTGCAGCTACACGCGCAGCTGTTGAAGAAGGCATCGTATCAGGCGGCGGTGTTGCATTACTTGACACAATCGAAGATGTTCGTCCACTCCTAAACGAAGTTGAAGGCGACGAAAAAACAGGTGTTGCAATCGTTCTAAGAGCCCTTGAAGAACCACTTCGTCAAATTGCAGAAAACGCAGGCAGAGAAGGCTCAGTAATTGTAGAAAAAGTTATGCATTCAAAACGCGGCGAAGGTTACGATGCTCTAAACAACGAATTCGTAAACATGATCGAAGCTGGCATCGTAGACCCAACCAAGGTCACCCGTTCAGCCCTACAAAACGCAGCCTCAGTTGCATCCATGATCCTCACCACAGAAGCAACAGTTGCTGACCTGCCAAGCAAGGAAGATCCAATGGCAGGAATGGGGGGAGCAGGGGGAGGCATGCCCATGGGCATGATGTAGGAATTTAGCGTTAATTTGCGGTTAATTTCGCGACATTTTCGTGAAAAAATTTTTTAGTCCTCGATGTACACTTGAGTACACCTGCGTCCTAAAAAATTTATTTCGCTTCGAATCTCATCGAAATTTCCTCGCAAATTAAGTGCCTTCTTTTGAATAGAGGAAATAAAGATCGACATGTACATTCATGTCGATTTTTTATTGCACTGAGACCATCTCATTCGCAAAATTAAATATAGCAAACGGGTATGCATTAGAACGATTGTAGGGTCAACTTGCAGCCCTGCCCAAGAGAGCGAGCGACAACGATGCTCGATTGGTATGCAGCGACTCACGCAACTTGTTGCCCAATAAAACAAAATTTTAGGTAGCGTCCGATTTATTTCGGACAAAAAATTTTGTTTGATTGGGTACAACAATCTGAGGAGAATGTGGCACGGAAAATGTTGATTGCTATTTATAGGAATGAGACATTTTTTATAACACAAGAATTTTTAGTCGATGTGCTTATGCATATCGGCTTTTTTGTTGCGGAGTGCGCCGAGCTCACCTCGCTCACAAAATTCATGCATGTTGAGATGTTTATAAATTTAGCTTGTATTATTCTTATAAAAAATAATTTTTAAAATTAACGATATAAGAAAAATTTAATATAGATTTTAATTTAAAAATTATATATAAAACTTTAAAATAATTATATAAAAATAATTTGAGTTGACAAATTTATAATTATATGTTATATTATAATAAACACAATGGGAATAAAGTAAATAAAAGATTGGAGGATAATTATGAAAAAAATAGCAAAAATTACAAAGACAATAGGAGTTAGTTTACTTATTATTTTAGTTCTACCTCTATTTGCATACGCTGAAAAATACGACACTGATGTCTACAAATATTCTCAAATAGAGATAGAGCAAATTAAAGTTGAAAGAAATTACAAATTACAGAAGATTGAGCAGGAAGTTAAACCTTATGGATCTGATATTGATATGTATGCTCGCGTTAATGTGCCATGTTTCACTCAAATAGAAACATATTATTGTGGACCAGCTGTTGTAAAGCAGACTATGGAAAGTGTTGTTGGAAGAAGTGAAAGTCAGGATTATTATGCTAGAAAGATAGGCACAACAACGGATGGTTCAAGTTTTTCTGACATAGCCTCGTACTTAAGAGACAATGCAAGAAATTCTTTTCCTGATTATGTATACGAGGAAATAGGTAGCTATCTTTATTGGGTTGAGAGTATACATTATTGTTTGGATAGAAAACGCAAGCCACCTGTATTAGATGTATATGGATTTGCACCAGATTCAACAGGTCATTATATAAATATTGATATAATTGATATCAGACACAATAGGCATGATATTAGAGTTGTAGATCCTAACTACGACAGAAGATATGGTGGTTATGTTTGGTATGATGCACATGAGGTATATGAAAAGAATAAGCAACATATGTTAAGTAGCGCTTTATGGTAATTGATTAATATGGACTTTAATTTTTGTTGCGAATATTAAGGGATGGACGATGAGAAAAAGATTTTTGGGTTTTGTATTAGTTTCTTTATTTGCTTTGGGCTTAATGAATTTAACGTTTGCAAAATCAATGAATGGAGTTTTGAAGACGAGAGTCTATGATGCTCAGCCGATAGCTAGTACGGATGATTCTGTTTATTTTGAAATATTTTATTATAATTTACTATTAGGTAGTAATAAGTCTGATTCTTATTTAGCGCCTAGGGTAGTTAAATATGATTTAAGAAATAAAACCGATAGTGAAATATTTAAACTCAAAGATGGAGAGCGGGTTTTAGAATTTATTTCAAGTGAGGATAAAGAGGTCATATTAACTTATGATGCTGGAAAAACAGTTACTATCTATATTAGAGAGAATAATAAAATTGTAAAAATGAAAAAATTATTTAAATCATCGATCAGGCCTTATACTTTTACAAAGGATGAACAAATTTATCTGGCTTATGAAGAAGTTAATAAATCTCGAGAAATTGTTACAAAACTTATATCAGTTGATACAAATGGTCACATAAATTTAATTAAGGAATGTAAAATGTCGGAGTATAATCAATTGTATAGAGGAGATTATATGTCAGTTCTTGGAGGGAGCGGTGAGAGTCTTTTTGCTTGTATAATTAATTTAGATGATGGGAATTTTGAAGGACTAAATGTGACTAGTACATTATATGAGTTGACTAATGAAAATAAGTTAGAAACAACTGGAGTAAAATATGATTTTTTGCTTCAATCCATCACTGGCAATGATAATTATCTTATTGTCAATGAGTACAATAAGGAAGATCCTTATGCGATTACTTCAAATGTATTTGATAGAAATAAAAAGAAAAATTTTAAGATTGAGAATCAGATTAACAAATATTCAATAAAAGAAATGTTTGTTAAAGATGACAAACTGCTGGTCCGTTCGGATAAAATATATTTGTACAACCTGAATAATAGAAGTTTTGATGTATTGGATACAGAGTATTTTACCGAAAAGAAGATTTTAAAGAATGGTTATTTATATTTTTTCAATCCTGTAAATTCAATTTTTGAGATTAGGAGTATGTGATATGACTAAAAATTTTATAAAAATTATGGCCATATTATGCGCGCTTTTATTTATTTTTGCTTGCAAGGTTGAAGATACTTCTATAAAGACTGTGGATGATGACTTAGTAACAAGTGAAGATGTATATAAGGAGAACATTGACAATTTGTCCTTTGAAAAAGAAGAATATAGGCAGTTATTTATCGAAGCAAGTGATGAATTACAAAAAAGTAGGAATGTATTAGGATTATACAAAAACATTTTGAATGTAGTTGATATAGATGAATACAAAGAAGAAGTAAGAAAAAATATATATAATTTTAATTTCTCGGTTGGAGAAGCGGTTTTAAAGCAAAACAATGTATTTGATAAAAGAAGAGAAGAGAGAATTTTTTTATCATATAATCTCTTAAGTGATGAAATAAAAGAAGAATATAAAAACATTTTCAATGAAAGCCTAGCAAACTTTGTTTTTGAAGATATGATAAAAATTGAAACAAAAAACTCCTATACAGTATCTAATTATATTATAGGTGATACAGTTGTATATAGGATAGATTTTTCATCAGATGATAATCTTAATGATATTAGAATTGTCTTTGACGATTCCTTTCTAAAGATTTCAGATTTTGATTTTGAATTTATTGATATAAATTATAAGAATTAAAATACAGAAAGATTTTAGTCGACGTATTGATTTACGTCGGCTTTTTTATTGTGTGTATTATTAAATATAGTTAATCTTGGGTAACTAGTAATTAGGTGATTTAATGGAAAAATATTTTATAATTGAAGGAATGCATTGTGCATCCTGTGTTAACAGAATAGAGAAGGTTGTTGGGAGGATAGATGGAGTTGACGAGGTTAATGTCAACTTGTCCTTGGCCAAGATGCGGGTGGTCTATGATGAAAATAAGACTTCGGCTAGGGCCATTTGCCAAGCCGTAAATGGGATTGGCTTTAAGGCGACTGTTGAGGAGACAAGAGATCCGGCCAGAGACCAGGAGAGAAAAATAAAAGAGTACAGGGATTACAAGAGGCGGTTTATTATTTCTGCTATTTTTTCCTTGCCTTTATTTTTGGTTATGTTTTTTCACATGGCGGACGTCCATGTATTTTTTGGCGAACCCATTTGGCAATTTGCTCTGGCGACTGTAGTTCAAATTTACATTGGATGGATTTTTTACCGGGGCGCATATCTTAGCATCAAGGGCGGGGCCATGAACATGGATGTACTGGTTGCCTTGGGCACGAGTGCGGCTTATCTATACAGTATTTACAATTGGATAGTTGGCGACCCCCATCTTTATTTTGAAAGTTCAGCTATGATTATAACTTTGGTTCTGCTTGGCAAGACTATGGAGTCGCGGGCCAAGGGCAAGACCAGCGAGGCCTTGTACAAGCTAATTGATTTGGCGCCAAAGAAGGCGACTTTAATAATCGATGGAGAGTATGTAGAAATTCCTGCAGACGATTTAAAAATCGGCGATCAAGTTTTAATTAAGGCAGGGGAAAGTGTTTCTTGCGATGGTATTATCATTAGCGGAGAGACGTCCATAGATGAATCCATGCTTACTGGTGAACCTATCCCCGTTGACAAGGAGGCGGACGACAGGATTTATGCAGGGACTATTAATGGGGCGGGCACTATTGTAGCTCAGGTTACAAAAAATCCTGGTGAAACGGGCCTGGCCAAAATTATTTCTATGGTTGAGGAGGCCAACAATAAAAAAGCACCCGTTCAAAGGGTGGTAGATAAGGTTTCATCAATCTTCGTTCCAGCGGTTTTAATCATTGCCCTGGTGACTTTTGCAGGTCATATGATTTTTGGAGGAGATTTTAGACAGGCTTTAATCGCTGCGGTTTCGGTTTTAGTTATAGCTTGTCCATGTGCACTCGGTCTTGCAACACCGACTGCAATTATGGTTGGGACTGGTAAGGCTGCTAGTGAAGGAATTTTAATCCGAGATCCTGAGGCTTTGGAAAATGCCCACAAAATTCAAGTTGTAGCTCTGGATAAGACAGGGACCATTACCGAGGGTCGGCCGATTGTAAATGAAATTATAAATGTTTCTGGCAATGAAGAGGATAATTTGGATATAATTTACTCTATGGAAAAGCAAAGTGACCATCCAATTGCCAAGGCCATAGTAGACCATTTGTCTGGCAGAAAAATAATTGAAGGTAAAGTTACAAATCTAAGCGGTCGTGGCATTAAATTTGAAACTCATGACCAAGAATATATAGCTGGATCTTTTAAACACTTGAGGGAAAGTGGAATTAATTTAGATTCTGTTATAAATTTGCTGGACATGGGTAAAACTTATGTGGGACTTGTAAGTGGAGATGAATTACTCATGGCCATCTCACTTGAAGACAAATTAAAGGCTGATGCAATAGAATCCATCAAAGCCCTCCACGAATTGGGCTTGGAGGTTATGATGCTAACTGGAGACAGCCAGTCATCAGCAAAATTAATTGCTGACCAAACGGGTATTGACGATTATCGGGCAGAGATTTTACCTCAGGATAAATTAAATATCATAAACGACTTAAAGAAAATAAAGAAAGTTGGCATGGTTGGTGATGGCATTAACGACGCGCCTGCTTTGGCAGCAGCGGACATAGGCTTTGCCATGGGCACGGGCACGGACATAGCCATTGAATCAGGAGATATAACCTTGGTCGGTGGGGACTTAAAACAAGTTCACCGGGCCATTGACATTTCAAACAAGACTATAAGGACCATAAAACAAAATCTGTTTTGGGCCTTTATATATAATATAATAGGAATACCGATAGCGGCACTGGGATTTTTAAATCCAATGGTGGGTTCACTCGCCATGGCCTTCTCATCGGTAAGTGTAGTAACAAACAGTTTAAGACTAAGGAGGAAATAATGGAAAGAATTAATATCAAGGGAATGACATGTGAAAATTGTGTAAAGTCAGTTAAGGAAGCTATGGAAAAAATTCCTGGCATCAAAAACGTAATCGTAAACCTAGAAGAAGGTTTTGCAGAATACGAAGGACTTATCCCAAAGAACTTGGTAGAAAAAGCAATCGAAGCCATTGGCTTTGATGTAAAATAAGTTTTTAAAAAATTAATCTAAAGAAAACAAAAGCTAGCTTACAAATCGTAAGCTAGCTTTTGCTAAAAAAAGAAAGAAAATGATTAGTCCTCTTTTACATATTTATAAATTTTCCACAAGAGGAAAATTTGAATTAAATCCGGTAGGATCCTAAATACAAATAGTGATAAGAAATTGTACAATCTCATTTGACTTAAGCCGTCCATATTAAAGCCTCCTCATCTTTTTCTCTTTGAGCTCTTTTAAGATCATCCACAAAAGGCCAATCTTGGCAAGAGCAAGTGCAAATTGAAGTAAGTTTGCCCACAATAATTTCTCCATAGAGCCTCCTTGAATGTTTGATAATACTAAAAGGATTTTAATATTAAACTGCCATTACTTATCAACGTTATTATACCACGTTTAATTTTAAAATGCAATTATTTATTTGTTTTTTATAGTAAAGCAAAATTTATTTTATTTTTAAATTTGACATTTTAAATTTATCTGCTATAATTTATTTGTAATTTAACAGGACTTTAAACTTTGTCGGGCGTTAAAAAGCTTGACTTTTTTTGTTGGTCGTGTTATTATTATGGGTGTGCTTGTAAAGATGAGCGCACTATAGATAAAAGGAAAAGGAGGATGAATATGCCAACAATTAATCAATTAATTAAACAAGGCAGAAAGAAAGTTGTTAAGAAATCTAAGACACCAGCTCTTGGATATAACTTCAACACTCTTCAAAAGAGAAACACACCAGTAAACTCACCACAAAAACGTGGAGTTTGTGTTGCTGTAAGAACTGTTACACCTAAAAAACCTAACTCAGCTTTGAGAAAAGTTGCTCGTGTACGTTTGACAAACGGTGCAGAAGTTCTAGCATACATTCCTGGTATTGGACACAACCTTCAAGAACACTCTGTTGTTCTATTAAGAGGAGGCCGTGTTAGGGACTTACCTGGTGTACGTTATCACGTTGTACGTGGTTCTCTAGACGCATCTGGCGTTGACAAGAGAAAACAAGGCCGTTCAAAATACGGTGCAAAAAAAGGCAAATAATATAAGATAATTTAGCGAAAACTCATATCCTTTTATCATGTGGGATGTGAGCTTGGACACACGCAAAAAATGCGAGTACCAATGAATTAATTAATGTTAAGGAGGGAAGAGAATGTCAAGAAAAGGTCACATTCCTAAAAGAGAAGTACTACCAGATCCAATTTATGATGATGTGGTGGTAACAAAATTAATTAACAACATCATGCTTGACGGTAAAAAGGGTATTGCCCAAGAAATCGTCTACGGAGCATTTGAATATGTTGGAGAAAAAACAGGTGAAGATCCTCTAGAAGTATTTCACAAGGCATTAAACAACATTATGCCAGTTCTAGAGGTTAAGGCAAGAAGAATCGGTGGGGCAAACTACCTTGTACCGATGGAAGTTAGACCTGAAAGAAGACAAACACTAGGATTAAGATGGTTAACAGTTTTCTCAAGGAAGAGAAGCGAAAGAACTATGGTTGAAAGACTAGCAAAAGAAATCCTAGATGCTACAAATAACCAAGGTGGATCTGTCAAAAAACGTGACGAAATGCACAAAATGGCAGAAGCTAACAAGGCATTTGCAAGCTATAGATACTAATTATAATAAGGAGGCAAGATGGCGGTTACACCATTAGAAAAGCTTAGAAATATCGGAATTATGGCCCACATCGACGCAGGTAAAACAACCACTACGGAAAGAATTTTGTTCTACACTGGTAAGATTCACAAGATTGGTGAAACTCACGAAGGTGCAGCTCAAATGGACTGGATGGCTCAAGAGCAAGAAAGAGGTATCACAATTACCTCAGCTGCTACAACAGCTTTTTGGCACGATTATCAATTAAACATAATCGATACCCCAGGCCACGTCGACTTCACAGTTGAAGTAGAACGTTCACTTCGTATCCTAGACGGTGCCGTTGCACTATTCTGTGCAAAGGGTGGTGTTGAACCTCAAAGTGAAACTGTATGGCGCCAAGCTGATAAATATAAAGTTCCAAGAATTGCATTCGTAAACAAAATGGACAGAACGGGTGCAGACTTCTTCCGTGCAATCAGAATGATGAAGGAAAGACTTGGAGCAAACCCAGTTCCGATTCAATTACCAATCGGTAAAGAAGATTACTTCAAGGGCATTGTAGACTTAGTTAGAATGAAAGCTGAAGTTTACTACGATGACCTTGGTAACGATATAAGAGAAGAAGAAATTCCAGAAGATCTAAGAGATCTAGCTGATGAATACAGAGAAAAATTACTAGAAGCAATTTCAGACTACGATGATGAAATCATGATGATGTTCCTAGAAGGAGAAGAAATTCCTGAAGACAAAATCGTAGCAGCCCTCAGAAAGGCAACAATTGCTAACTCAATGACACCAGTACTATGCGGATCAGCATATAAGAACAAGGGAGTTCAACCTCTACTTGACGCAATCGTTGCATATATGCCAAGTCCACTAGATGTACCAGCTATTGAAGGTGTTGATAGTGAAGGAAACGAAATTACCAGACACGCAGGCGATGACGATCCACTAAGTGCTCTTGCATTTAAGATTGTTACAGACCCATTTGTAGGTAAGCTCGCTTACTTTAGAATATACTCAGGATCCTTAAAATCAGGATCATATGTTTACAACTCAACCAAGGGCAAGAGAGAAAGAATCGGTAGAATTCTACTCATGCACGCAAACAAACGTGAAGAAGTTGAGGAACTACACGCAGGTGCAATCGGTGCAGCTGTAGGTCTAAAATTCACAACAACAGGGGATACACTCTGTGCTGAAGAAGCACCAGTAATTCTAGAAAACATGGAATTCCCAGAACCAGTTATCTCAGTTGCTATCGAACCAAAGACCAAGGCTTCACAAGAAAAGATGAGTATTGCACTCGTTAAACTTGCAGAAGAAGACCCAACATTTAAGACCTACACAGACCACGAAACAGGTGATACAATTATCGCAGGTATGGGTGAACTTCACCTTGACATCATCGTTGACAGATTATTAAGAGAATTTAAGGTTGAAGCTAACGTTGGTAACCCACAAGTTGCTTACAAAGAATCAATCTCATCCTCAGCAGAAGCTGAAGCAAAATTCGTTCGTCAAACTGGTGGACACGGTCAATACGGACACGTTAAACTCAGAGTTGAACCACAAGAACCAGGAAAGGGCTACGAATTTGTTAACGCAATCGTCGGTGGTGTTATTCCTAAGGAATTCATCGGCAGCGTAGACCAAGGTGTTCAAGAAGCTCTAGAAAGCGGTATTATCGCAGGATACCCAGTGCTAGATGTAAAGGTAACACTATTTGACGGATCCTACCACGATGTTGACTCCTCAGAAATGGCCTTTAAGATTGCTGGTTCAATGGCAATAAAAGATGCTTTACAAAAAGCCAGCCCAACCCTACTTGAACCAATGATGAAGGTTGAAATTACAACTCCAGAGGAATACCTAGGAGATGTAATGGGAGACGTAAACAGTAGACGTGGTAGAATCGACGGCATGGAACTAGAAAATGGATTACAAACAATCCACGGCTTCGTTCCACTAAGCGAAATGTTCGGATACGCAACAAGCTTGCGTTCAAACACACAGGGTCGTGCAAACTACTCAATGGAATTTGACCACTATGAACCAGTTCCAAAGAGCATTGCAGACGAATTAAGTAAAAAAGAAGATTAATATATATTTGGAGGTAATTTATAATGGCAAAAGAAAAATTTGAAAGAACCAAACCGCATGTCAACATCGGTACAATCGGACACGTTGACCACGGTAAAACAACAACAACAGCAGCAATCACACTTGTATTAAACAAGAGATTTGGCTCGGGTGAATTCATCGACTATGCACACATCGACAAAGCACCAGAAGAAAGAGAAAGAGGAATCACAATCTCAACCTCACACGTAGAATACGAAACCGAAAANAATGGCAAAAGAAAAATTTGAAAGAACCAAACCGCATGTCAACATCGGTACAATCGGACACGTTGACCACGGTAAAACAACAACAACAGCAGCAATCACACTTGTATTAAACAAGAGATTTGGCTCGGGTGAATTCATCGACTATGCACACATCGACAAAGCACCAGAAGAAAGAGAAAGAGGAATCACAATCTCAACCTCACACGTAGAATACGAAACCGAAAAAAGACACTACGCACACGTAGACTGTCCAGGCCACGCTGACTACGTAAAGAACATGATCACAGGTGCAGCCCAAATGGACGGCGCAATCCTAATCGTAAGTGCAGCAGACGGACCAATGCCACAAACAAGAGAACACATCCTACTAGCAAGACAAGTAGGCGTACCAAAAATGGTAGTATTCTTAAACAAAGAAGACCAAGTAGACGACCCAGAACTAATCGAACTAGTAGAAATGGAAGTAAGAGAAATGCTCTCAGAATACGACTTCGATGGGGACAACACACCAATCGTAGTAGGATCAGCCCTAAAAGCACTAGAAGATCCAGACGGAGAATGGGGAGATAAAATCGTAAAACTCATGGAAGCAGTAGACGAATGGATTCCAACCCCAGAAAGAGCAACAGACCAACCATTCCTAATGCCAGTAGAAGACGTCTTCACAATCACCGGCCGTGGAACAGTAGCCACAGGAAGAGTAGAAAGAGGAACAGTCAAAGTAGGCGACACAGTAGAACTAGTAGGCCTAACAGACCAACCAAGAGACGTAGTAGTAACAGGCGTAGAAATGTTTAGAAAACTCCTCGACCAAGCAGAAGCAGGAGACAACATCGGTGTACTACTAAGAGGTGTACAAAGAAACGAAATCGAAAGAGGACAAGTCTTAGCAGCACCAAAAACAATCAAAGCCCACACCAAATTCAAGAGTGAAGTATACGTCCTAACCAAAGAAGAAGGCGGAAGACACACACCATTCTTCAACGGCTACAGACCACAATTCTACTTCAGAACCACAGACGTAACAGGAAACATCGAACTAGAAGAAGGCGTAGAAATGGTAATGCCAGGAGACAACGCAAGATTCACAATCGAACTCATCACACCAATCGCTATAGAAAAAGGATTAAAGTTCGCTATTCGTGAAGGTGGAAGAACTGTTGGTGCGGGGGTAGTTACAGAAATTATCGAATAATAAAATTTAGCGTTAAATTTGCGACCTTTGAAGCGGCTTGAATTTATTTGCCTCCTCAATGTGCACTTGAGCACACCTGCGTCGGCAAAAAATTCGTCCACTTCAAATCTCATCAAATTTTCCAGCTAAATTTTGGTAGAGAGATAAATATAAGGCTCACGTTTATACGTGGGTCTTTTTGATACAAAAATTCATCAATTTTATCTAACAAATTGTATGTATAAAAGTATACAGAAGATAATATAAGACTCACGTTCATACGTGGGTCTTTTTTTGATATTATTTTCGCAAAATTTCTGTGACTAGCGCGAATCTCATCCGTTTTTCCTCACAAAATAAGAAAGCAATCACATAATTGTGGTTGCTTTTTTAATGATAAAAATTTTGAATTTAATATTTATTGGTATCAATGGCATTCATTTTATATATGGCTATGCCGTCTGTAGGGGCGACTTTATGTGGCCCGGAAAATACCGAACGTCCCTTGTGGATGTGAGGGATTTTTAACTGAATGCACGCATATTAATAAATGAATTTTAAATGTTGAATATTATTTGCCGTATTTATCCTTGAATTCATTTGTAAATTTTATTTTATTTTAACAATTTTTTATTTTTATTGTTTTATGCTTCGGAGCAAGGGGTATAATTTAATCAAGTGAAGTGTATGTTATTTTTTATTCTATTATTATAATTTATGCGGCGCTTGAATTTATGATTATTCTAAAAAATCAAATTTATTTAAGGAGGTTCTTGTATGAACTATTGGGTATTAATTGGCGTACTGCTCATAGTTTTAGGTTTTGTACTTAAGCTTGACGTTGTAGCAGTTGTTCTTATATCCGGTTTGGTTACTGGCTTGATTGCTGGTATGCCATTTTTAGAAGTGCTGGATATAATTGGAAAGGGCTTTGTAAACAACAGATACATGTCACTTTTCTTCCTATCCCTACCTTTGATTGCTATTATGGAAAGGTATGGATTAAAGGATAGGGCGGCAGAGGCTATTCAAAAGATGAAATCAGCAAGTGCTGGTGGCGTGGTTGGCCTTTATATTTTAATTAGATGGGCTGCAGCTGCTTTGTCACTCAGACTTGGTGGTCACGTTCAATTTGTTAGACCACTTATCCTACCTATGGCTGAAGGTGCTGCTACAAAGAAGGTTGATCTTTCAGAAAAGAGGTTAGATGAACTTAAAGGTCTAGCTGGTGCTGCAGAAAACTACGGAAACTTTTTTGGACAAAATATTTTCCCTGTAGCTTCTGGTGTACTTTTGATTCAAGGTACTCTTAACCAAGCTGGTTACGATGTTACAAATGGCGACATCGCAAAGTCTTCAATTTTAGCTGGTCTTGCTATGCTAATTTTAGCTCTATTGCAATGCTATCTATATGAAAGAAAATTAAGAAAGGACATGATGCGTAATGTTTAAATTTATATCTGAAAATTCTGTTATTATCGATGAAATCATCTACGTATTATGTGGATTGGTTTGTATTATGACCGGTATTAGAGGTCTCAAGAACAAAAAGGCTCCTACTGGAACTTTTCTTTTCTGGACTCTACTTGGTCTTTTGTTCTGCACAGGCAAGCTTTTAATTAACAATCTTGAACACGGCGGAGCAATTGTTGGCGGACTTTTACTAGTCCTTGGTGCTTTAACTTTGACCAAGCAAGTTCAAGTTGGCGAATTTGAAGACCAAAGCGAAGAACAAAAAGTAAATTACGGCAAAAGAGTAGGAAACAAGATTTTTATTCCTGCACTTTCTATTGGTATTATCGCTATGATTATGGCTCAATTCAAGAGCTTTAAGGTTCCTGTAGGTGAAACTGAAGCTGGTCCAGTTTTCTTTGGATTCTCATCTGCTCAAACACTTGGCTTCTCATCAATAATTGCAATTATTATTGCTATAATTATTACAAAGGCTAAGTTCAAGGAAACCAAGGAAGACACTGCAAAGATGCTTATGACAATTGGTTCTTCATCACTTTTACCACAACTTCTAGGTGCTTTGGGTACAGTTTTTGCTGCTGCCGGAGTTGGAGAAGTTATCGGTTCTGGTGTTGCTGCAATTGTGCCTCCTGAAGCAAAAGTTCTTGGCGTAATCGCCTACTGCTTGGGTATGGTCATCTTTACAATGATTATGGGTAATGCCTTTGCGGCTTTTACCGTTATTACACTTGGCGTTGGTATTCCATTTGTAATTGCAAACGGCGCCGACCCAGCTGTTATTGGTGCCTTAGGCATGACTTGCGGTTACTGCGGTACCCTTATGACACCTATGGCTGCAAACTTTAATATTGTTCCTGCAGCTATTCTCGAAACAAAGAGTGAATATGCAATTATGAAGGCTCAAGCTCCAGTTGCCTTGTCCCTCATTCTTGTTCATATTATATTGATGTTAGTATTTGGTTTTTAGACTGAAAAAGGAGTGATTTAATGAAAATTTTAGTAACAGGATTTGACCCATTTGGAGGCGAATCCATTAACCCTGCCATTGAATCTGTAAAAAAATTACCAGATGAAATCAAGGGAGCAGAAATTATTAAGCTAGAAATTCCAACAGTAATTGGAAAATCTGTAGACAAGATCAGACAAAAGATTGAAGAAGTAAAACCAGACGTAGTTTTATCAATCGGCCAAGCTGGTGGCAGACCAGACATTACAGTTGAAAGAGTTGGCATTAACTGCGATGACTGCAGGATTAAAGACAACGAAGGCAACCAACCAATCGATGAAAAAGTTGCCGAAGATGGCCCAGCCGCTTATTTTTCAACTCTGCCAATCAAGGCTATGGTTGAACACATCAAGGAAGGCAAAATTCCTGCAAGCATTTCAAATACAGCAGGTACCTTTATCTGCAACCACGTTTTATACGGAGTTGCCCACATAGCTGCGACTGAATATCCAAAGATGAGAACTGGTTTTATCCACATTCCATTTTTGCCTGAACAAGTTACAGACAAAAAGAATATGCCATCCATGGCTTTAGACACAATTGTAAAAGCTCTTGAGCTAGCAATTGAAGCCATTATTGAAAACGATGCAGACATCAAAGTTACAGGTGGCAAAACCCACTAGAATTTTGAAAAATTTTTAAAAGAGTCATACAAAAAGTATGGCTCTTTTTTATTTGCAAAGACATAATTACATATGTGAAGAAAAAATTTTGCCCACATTAAAGGCAGGAAATCTGTATGCGTATTTGTTTTCGCCACATGATTTATCGTTACAAATGGCTTACAATTAGGTGTCTTTTGCCTATTTTATTTGACTATGGTCTGGCAAAAGTATATAATTATTGTATACTTTTTAAAATTTAAATGGGGGTTTTCAATTTGAAAAACAAAAAAAGATTTGTGGCCTTGTGCCTATCGATGCTCATGTCGACATCATTTGCTTTCGCCAAGCCACAATACAATTATATAGAAAAGAAAGAGACCAAGACCATAGCCCAGGGGGTAAATTACGAAGAAATTTTGCAATTTACATCCGATGGGGTTAGGGGTATTAATCTTATTAAATTTAACTTAAATGATTCTACTGTTAGCCTGGTGCCGATTTACAATTACGATACCACGTCAAGAGGCATGGCGGTTTCCAAGATGGTTGATGGCCATGGAGTAACTGCTGGTATCAATGGTGACTTTTTTAACTATAATCCAGCCTTCCCACTTGGGCCAGCTATTAAAAACGGCCAAGTCATTTATTCAAATGGGGACGGACCAAGTTTAACCATTGATAACAATAACCAAGCCAGCATTCAAAAGCTAAATATCGCTATGAGCGTTAGCGTTGGTGGAAAGACTATTCCTGTTGGTATTGTTAACAAGCCCAACAACTACGGATCAACTGGCATGTACACCCGCGCTTGGGGGAAGAAATCCCGGGGCGGCAAAGTCAATTCACAAACTGAAATTGCAGTTCTTAATGGCAAGGTAATCGCTAGGGCTGACCAAGGTGCTCCCTTGGAAATTCCTGACAACGGTTATGTTTTAAATATTAAAGATGGCTTATATTTGCCAAATGTTGGCGAGGACATTGCCTTTAATATCACTGGAGTCGATATTAATAATATTAAGTTCGGCATTGGCGCTGGTGCTGTAATTTTAAGGGATGGGGCCATTGTAAATGAAGGCATTGATGCTCCGGGCAGGCATCCGCGTACGGCCATTGGTTTTAACAAGCAGACTGGGGATATCTTCCTGGTAACTGTGGATGGCAGGAGCCAGTACCACGGCATGGAAATGTCCGAGCTTGCGGAACTTTTGCTTTCATTTGGGGCGACTGACGCCGTCAACCTAGACGGTGGCGGCTCAACAACTATGGCTATCAAGGATGTAAACTCTGGCAAGGCCAAGGTTGTAAACTACATTTCATCTGAACGCTCAGTTTTAAATGGGGTTGGGGTTAAATCCACTTCAACTGTGGGTCAGCCAGTGAAGATTAAAGTTATAACTGAAGGTAAAAAGTTATTTAAAAACACCACCAAGTGGATAAATATAGAAGCCTATGATATAAATGGTAATCCTGTAAAGGCTGATCTATCACAGGTTAAGCTAAGTGCAAATCTGCCTATCAAGGTCAACAAACACAGCTTTATGCCAACTGAATCCGGCATGATGGACCTAACTGTAACCTATGGAAATTTGAGCGAAACAGTTTCCATGGAAGTTTTGGATAGTCCAAGCGTTTTACTTTTAGACACAGATACCTTGGGCTTAGCGGCTGGTGGATCTTATAGGATTCCAAATGTCTATGGGATTGATGCTGTTGGTAACCGCGCTCTTATACGTGCTCACGAGCTAAAGACTTCTGTAGTTGGCGGCGTTGGTACTATTAACAACAATGTCTTTAAGAGAAATAATGCCAAAACAAATGGGGCCATAGTTTTAGCCTTTGGCAATGCGAAAAATAGAATTGTCGTGACCTCATCAGCCCGCAAGGAAAGCGTAAATCCTCTGGGATCTGCAGATGGGCTCACAAGTTTTGCCAGCCCAAATGGATCCACATCTACTATTAAAGTTGTGGAAGACAAGAGAAAGGTCGTAAGGCTTGATTATAATTTTGCCAAGGTTAAGGGCACAAAGGTTGCCACTCTAGCTTTTGCTAATTCGCCAACAATGCCAAAGGACACAACAGAGCTTTCGATTTTCACCAAAAACCATGGTGAGGACGCAGTCCTCTCAACCAAGGTTGTGGTGGATGGAGTTGAATCTGAACAAGTCTTTGAAGAAAATTTAAAACTTGGCGGCTACACCGAATGGAGGGCCAAACTTCCAGGAGGAACCGATATAAAGTTAAAATCAATCAGCATTTCAAATCCTGGAGATATCAACTCCGCTAAGGGAAATTTCTTCATCAAAGACATAGCTGCGGTTATAAATCCAGATACGTCTGCGATGTTCACTGACCAAAGGACTCTATTTAACGACCACTTGAGATCAGCGGACTTAGCATCGACTGATTTAGCAGTTGTGGTTGCTGGCAAGGGTGCAGATGCAGAAAAAATAAAAAATGCAACTGCAAATCACAAAAAAGTTGCTCTGATTAATGCAAATCTAAAGTCAGACAACATTGCCAAAGACATGATTGTGGCAGACGGTAACACTTTATTTGTAAACTTTAAGAATACCAAGGGAGGACTCAGGGCCAGTGATATTAATCAGTGGAACCAGCTCCTCACCAGGGTTAAAAACGGGACCGAATCCAATATTTTGATATCCATTGCAGGTGGGTCTAAGGATGAGCTGGGGATTATAAATCCAATTGAAAGACAGCTCCTCAAGGAAACTTTTGAAAGTCTAGTGGACGCCGGCAAGAGGGTGTTTGTAATAACCAATCTCAAGGAGCCAACCTCAACCAGGTTTGACGAAGGCGTCAGATATATTAACTTAAATCCTGGGGACAAGGAAGCCTTGTACCTCAATATAAACAGGATTGGCGATAATGTAATTTATGCAGTTAAGAAGGTGTAAGATTAAGATGAAAAAACCAATAATTATATTGTTAGCATTTATAGCAGCCTTATCTTTTGTTGGATGCAAGAGCGAGTCGGTTGAGGACATCACAAAAGCTTGGGATACCCCGACCTATGTAGAGGTATTAACGCAAATTAAAAATCCAGAGGACAGGGACTTGCTGGTAATTGACCAAGACCTAATTCTCTTTGATGAAGAAAACAAGGGAAAGATTTCTGAATTTTATAGGGACACCAAGACCTTTATAGGTGAGAGCGACGAGTTTGTCGAACGCTATGGCTATTATTTTATTGATGGCATGGTAAACCTTACAACTCCAGATTCCAATTGGGCTTGGACTGAAACCGATGACGAAAAAACCAACAGATACCAGGAACTCCAAGAAGCCTTTTTGGCCTGTAAGGACATTTTAAAGGCAGATAAAAAGTCAAGTACCGAGCTTATCTTTAATACAAATGTCAAAGGCAAGGACCTAAGAGACCTGCACGAATATTTCAAGGACCTCAAGACCAATGAGGATGTGGACCTACGTTTTTATATTGATAAGACCAATGACAAATATATGATCAAACGCCTTTACCTAAAAGGAATTGACGGCGAAAATGAAAGGCTCAAGGAAAGTTATGTAATGAATATTGACAGTCAAAAGTCAATTACGATTCCAAAGTCCTTGGCCCTCCACATGATTACCAACGGTTACAAGGTTGACAAGGAAAATGCTATTACCACCAAGGAAGAAGCTGAAAAGAAAGGCTATAAGCCAATAAAATGAGGTAGTTTATGATTGAAAGAGAATTTAAAATCACAGATCCAATAGGTATTCACGC
The DNA here is from genome assembly GCF_900215725.1 of Ezakiella peruensis. GTDB lineage: Bacteria > Bacillota > Clostridia > Tissierellales > Peptoniphilaceae > Ezakiella > Ezakiella peruensis. The sequence continues at coordinate 326,921 of NZ_LT962469.1, forward strand.
CAGACCGGCCGCACTTTTGGTAAATTTGGTCAAAGAATTGGGAGTGGATGTAGAAATTGAAAAAAATGGCAAAACAGCTAAGGCCAACAGCCTAATTGGACTTATGGGTTTGTCAGCCAAGGCGGGAGACACCGTTAAGGTCAAAGTTGCAGATGGCAATGAAAAAGCCCTGGACAAGATAATGGAGTTTTTAAAAGAGAATTTATAATGGATTTTAAAGCGATTATTTTAGGTACAGATATAAATGCGTATTCCATGGCTAGGTCTGTCCATATGGAATACGATGAGACTTCGATTGCCCTTGGCGTTTCAAGACTCAAATACACAGACGCCTCCAAGATTGTCCAGGTAAATACTTATCCGGACTTCGACGGCGAGGGTTTTAAAGCTGGCATAGAAAAATTTTTAAAAGATCAAGGCCAGGCTCTAATTGACCAAGGAGTAAAGCTAGTTTTGCTTCCATGCAGCGACGGCTATGTCAAACTTGCAATTGAAAATCGTGAATTTTTGGAAAAATATTTCTTGTTTAATCTGGTCAGCCAAGACATGCAGGAGAAACTTGAAAACAAGGTCGACTTTTATAAGCTTGCGGAAGAACATGGCCTTCCTTATCCCAAGACCTTTGTAATAGAAAAGTCTGAGGACTTTAGCGCTTGCGATTTGGTTCCGCCACTGGCAGTTAAGACCAACGATTCAATTTCTTATGCCCACATAGATTTTCCAGGCAAAAAGAAGGCTTATAGGGCAGAGACAATTGCTGAAGCCAGGGCTATCATCGACACAATTTACGACCACGGTTACGAGGGCGAGATAATTATCCAAGACTTTATTCCAGGTGATTCAAAGGACATGGGCGTCCTTAATGCCTATGTGGATTCAAAGGGCAAGGTTACACTGCTATCCTACGCAAAATGTGTACTTGACGAGTGCCTGCCAAGTCAAATTGGCAATTACAATGCACTTTTCTCCATGGGCAATGACAAGCTTTACGAGGAAATTGAAAAATTTTTGACAGATATAGATTATAGGGGCTTCGCAAATTTCGATTTCAAATACGATTGCCGTGACGGTGAGTACAAGGTTTTTGAAATAAACCTCCGCCAAGGCAGGTCGTCATTTGTGGTGACAGCTAGTGGAGAAAATTTGTCCAAATATGTCATAGAAGATTTGGTTTACGGCAAATCACTTCCGCAAGTGCGAAATGACAAGCCAGCTCTCTGGCTCTTTTGTGCAAAAAGCGTCTTGAAAAAATATGCAGACGAGGATGATTTAAAACTCATAAAGCCCTATATCAAAAATGCCACTTACACTTGCAATTATGAAAAAGATCAAAATTTAAAAAGATTTTTGCATCACATGCGGAGGATTTTTTCTACAAAAAAATATTATAAAATTTATCAAAACTAACCCATGCTCCCAAGCGTGGGTTTTTGCTTGAAGTTTTTGCCCTTGTGGTTTATAATCTAACTATGAATAAATTTTTCTTCGATCAAATGACCTTGGACCATGTTTTGGCTATGAGGACTTGGGGGGCAAATGAAAATCCCTTGTTAAAATCCTATGATTTTTGGCCGCGGACTCCAGAGGAGTGCCTGTACTGGCATCACGAAAAAACCAAACACGACTACAATGAGTATTATGTCTATTGTCTAGGCGACCAAGTCATTTGTTATTTATCTATAAAAAATATAGACAGGCAAGAGGGTACAGCGAGGCTTGGCCTGGTTATGGATCCCAATTTTCAGGGCCAGGGCTATGGCTTTGAAATCATGAAAGACTTTTTGGAAAAATATTTTTCCTGGGGTTTTAAGAAAATGGATTTAACTGTGGCTGCCTTTAATCAAAGGGCCATAAATTTATATAAGAAACTGGGCTTTAAATATATTAAACGGTCTTATTCATTTTTTGATGGGAAGAGGGCCGATATCACATCTGATATGAAAAATCATTTTATATTTTTGCCTGGAATAACGATTTGCAAAAACTATATCATGGAAATAGGAGGTGATGGGTGTGAGATTTATAGAAGCTGACAACGTGCTACCAGAACGCACGTCGATTTCAAATTTATTTTTTTCTACATTTTTACCAGCGGCGCCTGGAAATTATGTAAAGGTCTATCTCTACGCCTATTATTTGCTAAGAAATAAAATAATGGTGACTGATGAAGACTTTAGAGAGACTCTGGCCCTTAGCCAAGACGAGATTGACAAGGCCTTTAACTATTGGGTAGATGAAGGAATTGTAAAAAAAGGCAGTGACGGGGAAATTATTTTCTTTGATGTGGATTCACTAACGCTCAAGAATTTGGCCATAGCAGAATCCGCTAGCCAGGTGAAATTATCAACTCATAACCCAGAGGAAAATCTGATCAAGCTCAACCAAGATCCAGCCATCAGAGAATTTTTTAACTCATGCGACCATATTGTCCGCAGGCAGCTAGCACCAGAGGAAAAGAAACGCTTGATTGGATGGATGGAAGAGTTTAATATGGATACTGAAATGGTCCTTCATGCTATGAGTTTAACCTATGATATGAAAAATATAAAAAATCTGGACTATGTAAAGGGGATTTTGAGGCGCTGGCATGACCAAGGCAAGATGACTTTGGACGAAGTTATCGACGACATGGACGACATGGACGCAAATTTAAATTCTCACATTGAAACCGTGAGAAAGTCTCTTAATATGAAGCATAGGGACATGACCGATGCGGTTGTAAATATTATCAATAAGTGGAAATACGATTACGGCTACGGCGACGACATAATTTCCCTGGCCTGTGCACAGACAGTAAATATCCGTGAGCCAAATGTGGCCTATGTAAATGCGGTTATAGAAAACTGGCACGACCTGGGAGTAAAGACGCCTGAGGATGCCCTAAAGGCAATTGAAAACAAGCCGACAAAATCATATGAAAATAAAAAACCAGGCAGCTTTGACTACGATAGCTCTAGGCAAACTGATGACTACGATGACGACGACCTCAAAGCGCTTTTGGGATGGAAGGGTGATTTATAATGGATATTAGAAATAAAGTTGAATCCCTCTTTAATGTAAAAAGGCAAAAAAAATTAAACCAGGCCAGCGAGAATTACAGAAAAATACTACAAGCCCATCCAGAACTCCAAGCCATTGAAGATGAAATGATAGAGGCCAGCCAAGAGGTAATTTTGACAGGCGTATACGACGAAGAAAAGATGGAGGCCATTACAGATAAAAAGAACAAGCTCTTAAAAGACCTAGGGCTCGAAGGTGCAGACAAGCCGCAGTTTGACTGCAAGATATGTGAAGACAGGGGCTATGTGAACGGTAAAGTCTGCCAGTGCCTGAAAAAAGAACTTATAAACGCTTACTTCAATTTGGGGGAAAATGGTGGTATAATAAAGGATAATAACTTTGCCAACTTTGATATAGATATCTTTGATGACCAGGCCAAGGACGGATCTTCGCCTAGGGCCAATATGGAAAAGATTTATGGGCTCTCTAAAAAGTACGCGGCCAATTTTGAAAACGAAGAGGACTCGCTATTTTTCTACGGGCCAAGCGGGACTGGCAAGACCTATTTGACAGGCTGCATTGCAAGTGAAGTTAGGGACAGGGGCTTTACGGTTTTGTATCTAACTGCCATTGAGCTTATGAATTTTTGCAGGGATAGGCAATTTAATTCCGCTGACAACAAGGACTACATGGACCAAAAAGACCAGATGATAAAGACCTGTGACCTGCTCATAATCGATGACTTGGGCACAGAGCAGGCCAACAATATGAACGCCGGCTACCTATATGACATCATTAATTATAGGACCAGCGTTGGCAAGAAGTTTATTATAAATTCCAATCTCAGCCTTATGGACTTGTCCAAGCGCTATGCGGATCGGATTTTTTCCAGGATAACTGGCAATTCAAAAAATATCGAATTTACTGGCAGCAATTTGCGGCTGAAAAGATAAATACTTAGATAAGAAAGGACATAAATATGCTTGATATTAAAAGAATCAGAATGGATTATGACCAAGTTAAAAAGGCCATAGAAAAACGCAAGGGAACTTTTCCTCTTGACCAGGCCTTGAAGCTTGACGAAGAAAGACGCGACATCATCTCCAAAGTTGAGGATATGAAGAGCGAACAAAATAAAATTTCCAAGGAAATTCCCCGCCTCAAAAAAGAAGGCAAGGACACAGAAGCAATATTTGCTGACATGAGAAAATTATCCGACGAAATTAAAGTTTTGGACGATAGGCAAAGCCAAGTTGAAAAAGAATTAAGGGAAACCCTCTTGGAAATTCCAAACACACCCCACGAATCTGTACCAGTTGGCACTGATGACAGCGAAAACAGGGAAGAGTACAAGGTAGGAACCCCACGCGTCTTTGATTTCGAACCAAAGGCCCACTGGGATTTGGGCACAGATTTAAAATACTTGGACTTTGAGAGGGCCAACAAGATTTCTGGATCCAGATTTTCAATCTTTAGGGGAGAGGGCGCCACACTTCTAAGGGCCATCACCTCCTTTATGCTGGATTTACACATCCACAAGCACGGCTACCACGAAATGCATTTGCCAGTTGTGGTCAACCGCGAATCCATGACGGGGACAGGCCAGCTGCCAAAGTTTGAAGAAGATATGTACCATGTCAACAAGGACGACTTGTTCTTAATTCCGACTGCAGAAGTCCCTCTGACAAATTATTTTAGAGATGAAATACTTGACGGCGATGACCTGACAATTGCCATTACAGCTTATACACCTTGCTTCAGAAGAGAAGCAGGCAGCGCTGGTCGCGACACCAGAGGCCTTATCAGAAACCACCAATTCGACAAGGTTGAGCTGGTAAAATTCACCAAGCCAGAAGATTCTTATGAAGAATTAGAAAAACTTAGAAATGATGCAGAGGAAGTTTTGAAACTCTTAAATCTTCCATACAGGGTTGTCACCCTTTGCAGTGGGGATTTGGGATTCTCAGCAGCCAAAACTTTTGATATAGAAGTTTGGATGCCATCCTACGGCCGCTATGTAGAAATTTCATCCTGCTCCAACTTCGAAGACTACCAAGCACGTAGGTCCAATATTAAATTCCGCCGTGAAGCCGGAGGCAAACCAGAGTTTGTCCACACATTAAACGGAAGTGGTCTGGCAGTTGGCAGATGCTACGCAGCAGTCCTAGAAAATTTCCAAAAGGCAGACGGAACCATTGAAATCCCAGACGTATTAAAACCATATATGAACCATCAATTTTAAGAAAAAGAACCCTGGATTAAGTCCAGGGTTTTTGTGTGGAAAAATTTAGTTTATGACGATTATTTGTCAGAACGTAGGTAGCGGCCGTGGTTTATCCCGGCTGTCCTGTTCCCCGAAAATTGGACACAAAAGGAGGAGAACATGGACTACACCAAAGACTACAAAAAGAAAAAAGTAGAAGAATATCTAAACTCAAAACTATCACTTAGAAAATTTGTAAAAATTAACAACATACCCAAAACAACCCTTCAAGGTTGGATCCAAACATACAACGAATACGGACCAGATGCCTTTATGGACTCAAACAAAAGAAANTGTCCTGTTCCCCGAAAATTGGACACAAAAGGAGGAGAACATGGACTACACCAAAGACTACAAAAAGAAAAAAGTAGAAGAATATCTAAACTCAAAACTATCACTTAGAAAATTTGTAAAAATTAACAACATACCCAAAACAACCCTTCAAGGTTGGATCCAAACATACAACGAATACGGACCAGATGCCTTTATGGACTCAAACAAAAGAAACACCTTAACTTTACAAGAAAGACATAATCTAGTAGAATTGTACCTAAGGAAGGGAGATGCCCTAACAAAGTTTGCAAAGAGCCATGGCATACCAGCCATGACATTTTCAAGCTGGATATACAAATACTACCAAAGGCTCCTTCCTGAGTATATACGAAGGGAAGGCCAAGACTTGAGTAAAGATAAAAACCTTAAGAAAAGCAAATATTCAAACATAGATGACAAAAATGAATTCATAAAAAAACTAGAAGAAAAAGATGAGAAGCTACTAAGACTTGAAATAGAAAATGCATATTTAAAAGAGTTGAGGAGGATTCGACTTCAAGAAAAAATGAAGAAAAAACAAGGATTGCCGAAGACCTCCGAAGACAATACCCACTAAAGACAATTCTTGAAGTAATAGGACTGGCTAGATCCACCTTCTACCACAACCTAGACAGAATGAGAGAGCCAGACAAAGATTCAGAACTAAAACTTAAAATGCTAGAAATAAGAGAAGCTCATCCAAACTATGGACTAAGAAGAATACACGCAGTATTAAAGAAGGATCAAGAAATAAACATAAAAAAAGTCCATAGACTATACAAAGAACTAGGCATGCAAATAAAGAATAAGAAAACCAGAAAACCATACACATTCCTAGGCAGCCTAAAAGACATACCAAACAGAATAAAAAGAAGATTTGACTCCACAATGCCAAATCTAAAACTCTTTACAGACACAACCTATGTAAAAATATATAAAGACAAAGAAAACTACACATGGGCCTACCTAAACGCCTTCATAGATGGCTTTGACAGGAAAATAATTTCATACAACGTAGTAGATAACATGAGAAAAGAACCCTTCATAGACCTAGCAAAAGAAACCATAAAAAAAACAAATAATGCAGAATACAGAAGAACATTTCATTCAGACCAAGGCATCATATACTTCAGCAAAGAATACCAAGATCTACTAAAAGAAAACAACATCTACCAAAGCATGTCAAGAAAAGGCAATTGCCTAGACAACTCAGTCATAGAAAGCTTCTGGTCAGTAATTAAAAGAGAAAAACTAAGTAAAACAAAATTCAAAAGCCTAAACCAGTTACAAAAGGTTGTAGATGAGTTTGTAGACTACTACAACAACACAAGAATAAAAGAAAAGAACAACTACCTAAGTCCAAATGAAAAAAGGGCCAAGTATTACGAAGAAAAAGAAAGAGCATAAAGAAGCTTTCTTGCTATATGATAAATTTTTGAATAAGCTTTATGTCAAGGGCTATGCAAGTTGCTTCGCAACCCTTGACAATCGCATTCAAAAATTTAGTTAGCAAGTAGAAAGCATTCTTTTAGATGAACAAATTATTTGTCCAACTTTTTGGGAACACCCCANTCCAAATGAAAAAAGGGCCAAGTATTACGAAGAAAAAGAAAGAGCATAAAGAAGCTTTCTTGCTATATGATAAATTTTTGAATAAGCTTTATGTCAAGGGCTATGCAAGTTGCTTCGCAACCCTTGACAATCGCATTCAAAAATTTAGTTAGCAAGTAGAAAGCATTCTTTTAGATGAACAAATTATTTGTCCAACTTTTTGGGAACACCCCAGACCATTTCGGCTGCGAGGGTTCGATGCCCCGCGGTCGAAGATTATATGCGAAGAATTTATAATGGCACAATGTTTATACAGGTATAAAAAATATTCAGAACGAATGTAGGGGCTACTTTATGTAGCCCGAAAAGTCCCGCCCAAAAGACCTAAAGGAAAAATTTGGTCCACATAAAGTGGACCCTACACGCTTCGCTGGATTTTTCCTTTAGAAATATCTATTTGTGTGTTCGTATATAATCCTCTACGGTCCTCCTATCCGAATAAGGAACCTTCTCTCCCTCAATCAACTGAAAATCTTCGTCACCTTTGCCGGCGAGGACGATTACATCGCCTGGTTTGGAATCTTTTAGCATGGTCTCGACTGCTGTTTTTCTGTCGGCGATTGTGTGGGTCTTGATGGTTGAGTGCTTGGCCATTTCACTTAAGATTTTTTCTGGGTCTTCAAAATCGGGATTGTCCGATGTTATATAAATTTCATCGGCGTATTTGTTGGCGGCTTCGGGAATTTCGTGCCTGCGTTCATAGGTCCGTCCTCCCACTGATCCAACTGCTATTAAAATCCTGTTCGGATTCCATGATTTGATTTCGGCTAAAAGCGATTCGATGGATAATTTATTGTGGGCGTAGTCTATTACGACCTTGCGACCATCGTAGTCCAATACTTCCATGCGGCCAGGAATTTTTAAATCTCCTGCCAGGCCCGCCAGCTTGTCAAAAGAAAATCCAATTTCATTTAAGGTTGCCAGGGCAAGTGCAAGGTTCATCCTGTTGTAAGAACCGTGGAGGTTGGTTGCAATATGTTTGCCGTTTAAGTCAAAGCCGTCTTCGCTTTCGTTTGTGATTACGAAATCAGCCTCAGACCTGCCTACGCTCACGTGGGGATTTTTTAGGCCATCAATCATAAATTCATAATTTTCGTCGTCCTTATTTAAAATGGTTTTTTTGGCTAATAATAAAATATTTTTCTTCCACTTCCTGTACTCTTCAAAATTTTCGTGTTCCAGCGGCCCAATGTGGTCTGGTGATAGGTTGGTAAAAATATTTGCCATAAATCTGGTGCCAAAAACCCGTGACTGCTTCATGGCCTGGCTGGAAACTTCAATCACCATGTAGTGAACACCAGCGTCTACGGCTTCGCGCATGGCCTTTTGCAGGGTAAAGGGATCTGGAGTGGTATTATTGGTTTTAATATGTTTGTCTCCGTAAAAAATCCCGCTCGTGCCGATGACTCCGCATTTGAAACCGTATTTTTCTATAATTTCCTTGATAATAAAAGCCACTGAGGTCTTGCCCTTGGTCCCTGTAACTCCAATTACCCGAAGGGTCTTGGATGGGTGGCCAAAGAAAGTCGAGGAGACCAGGCCCAGGGTTTTTCTGGAATTTTCCACCACAAAAACGACCGCGTCCTTTGGCAAAGATACTTCTCTCTCAACTATAAAGGCACGAGCTCCATTGTTATAGGCTTCCATCAAATATTTTTCTTCGTGGGTGTTCACCCGAGTTCCCTTGATGGCGACAAAGAGAGTGTGGTCGTCGCAATTCTTTGTGTTGGTCTCAATCTTTTTTATATCAAAATCATAATTCTCATCTATATTTAATCTACTAAAAATTTTACTTAAGCGCATAGTCTACTCCTTTTATATACTAGGCTTATTTTACTATATCCAGGCTCAATTTGCAATTGATGACCAGCTTTTCCTTATATTGGATAAAATTAGACATATATGGTATAATTAATACATAAATTATTGGAGGTAATCTATGAACAAAGAAATGTTAAAAATAATGAAGGAAGACAAGGGATTTATTGCAGCCTTAGACCAAAGTGGTGGGTCAACACCAAAGGCCCTACTAAACTACGGTATCGACAAGGATGCCTATGGTAATGATGAAGAAATGTTTAGCATTGTCCATCAAATGAGGACACGCATTATTAAATCACCATCATTCACAGGTGAAAAGATTATCGGCGCTATTTTATTTGAAGTAACCATGGATTCCAAGATCGATGACAAGTATACAGGAGACTTTTTATGGGAAGAAAAGAAAATCGTTCCATTTTTAAAAGTTGACCTCGGTCTAGCTGACGAAAAAGACGGGGTTAGACTTATGAAGGACATCACAGACTTGGATGAAAAGATTGCCCGTGCCAAGGAAAGAAATATCTTTGGTACCAAGATGAGATCTGTTATAAATGAGCTCAATGAAGAAGGCATCAAGGAAATTGTTAGACAACAATTTGAATACGCCAAAAGAATTGCAGATGGCGGATTAGTTCCAATAGTTGAACCTGAAATTACCATCTCCATGGATAAAAAAGCTGAAGCTGAAGATCTTTTAAAGGCAGCCTTAGTCGAAGAATTAAAAAATTGGGGCGACCAACCACTTATGTTTAAGCTTACCCTACCAGAAAAGGCTAACTTATATGAATGCCTCTATGACAATCCTGCAGTAATCAGAGTTGTTGCCCTAAGTGGCGGCTACTCACGTGAAGAATCCAACAAGAGACTTGCCGAAAACCATGGCGTAGTCGCATCTTTCTCACGCGCACTCACAGAAGGCCTCAAGGCACAAATGGGCGAATTTGAATTCGACAAACTATTAGAAGAATCAGTAGATAGCATCTACCAAGCTTCATGTAAATAAGATTAGATAAGGGCTCGCGAATTTTTGTTCTCAACAGATGCTAGATGGTTGTGGATGCCAGTATTTTGAGGTGAAAACGAATGGAAAATAAATTATATTTAATGATTGTTATATTCTTTGGAATAGCAATCAATATAGTATTCGCAAATGATTATTTCCAATTAGGGACCATTATAATATTTTGGTTTTCAGTATCAATGATTAGTGATTATATAGATGAACAGAATAAACTTCTTAAAGAGATAATAAAGAATCAAGAACTAATGCTAGATAATAAGAACAAAGAAGACGAAAAAAATGAAGAGCCTGAGGACTAATTCTCAGGCTCTTCGCTTGTATTGATTTTTCCGTATAATATAAAATCTAGAAATTCTCCTATCTTATCCTTATTTAAATTCATGTAGTTGAATGAAAAAATAGTTTCGTCTTTATCAATTTGAAAGAATTGTGGATATATGTTGAATGGGAATAGAGATAAATTTTGCTTAATATATTTTATTTTGTCGTTATGAATCCTTATTGATAGGTAGAAACCTGAGCTGGTACAATGGAAATCTAGTTGTCTTTTTTTTGCCTCAATTAATATTTTATTCCTTAAACTAATTAAAAATTTCCACAGCTTTTCTGTTTTTTTATAATACAGTCTGTCTTTAAAACAATTGATAACAAAATTTTCTGTTAGCGATGAAATTTCAGTTTTAAAATTCTTTGCCATAAAACCTTTGGGCATTATTAAAAACGCAAATTTTATAGATATTGGGAAAACTCCAGACATATCCCCAAGCAAAAATGTTCTATAATCGTTAAACATGAATTGTTGTTTTTCGAATACAAAGTCTTTTCTATATAAATTTTCAACTATAAAAATATTGCTCTCATTACAAAAGCTTCCAAGCTCTTCTTTACGTTTTTTTGAATAGGATGTTCCAGTAGGGAATTGGTCGAAACTTTCAATATATAAAATAGAGGACTTTGGTGGGATTTTATCTACTATAACGCCCTCATCATCTAGCGGCAGATATTTTATATTATATTTATTAGCATTAAAAATGCTGGATTTTAAGTTTGTCCTAGGCTCTTCTAAGAAGATGCTTTTTAAGTTATATTCTGACATTAAATAATCTATAATATGATTTTTTGAGGAAGAGACAAGTACTTGATCGGGGTGAATTTTCAAACCATACAATTTTAATAAATACTCAGCAATGATCTCTCGCAATCTTGGATTACCAATTCCAGAATTTTGATGAAAAAGAATATTTGCATTAGAATTATTTAATTCCTTGAATCCAGCATAAATTAATTCATCTATATTTTTCTTGAAAAAAGTATTTTTATGAAAATTTCTTATCATAGGTATGATTGTATTGCTTGCTTTATTGTTAATGTGACTATTGTCGTTAATATTAATAACATATCTACCAGTTTTACTATTTACATAAAAACCTTTGCCTTTTCGTGAAATAATATAACCTTCTATTGATAATTTATCATATGCAACATCAACATAATATTTTTTTACATTATAAAACAATGCTGTATGTCTAATAGAGGGAAGTCTATCCCCAATCATGTACTTATTATTTTTGATATCACTAACTATATCATCATAAATTTTTTTAGAAAACTCATTCATAACATCACCAAATATGATTTTATCAATTAAATAAAAATAAATCAACTGTTTGTTAAAAAACCTGACAACTGTCTGTAACAAAACGATTAATTTGTGGTATAATAAAAGTGTAAAGAAAACTCGAGTAAATTTAGGTAATGAATAACTGTGTTCCTGAAAAATATTTTTTTGATGATTATGTGAGGATGATTTATGAAGAAGAGACTAGAAATATTTAAAGATAATGACCTTTTAAGCAAAAATGACTTATTTAAAATGTGTTCATTATACGTGGTTGGTTTTGCAGTTTCTTTTGTTCCGCCCTATATTAACAAGATGATGATTGAAAATATGGAAACTAACCATATCGGATTTAATGTTTTTTGCGGCTTATTAGCTTTAACATTCGTGTCTGTAATGATTAATTATATGACAAACTTTTATATTATGGGCAAATATACGAAAAAAACAAGAAGAAATCTCTTGTATAAAATTTTTGAAAAATCTCAAAAAATGCCTAGCTATGTATATAATACATATGGAAACAATTCGGTTCTTGGTTTATATATGTTTGATAGTATAAATGTATCGGATGCAATTGTGAAAAGAAGATTTGCAATAAAGACATTGATATTTCAGTCAGTTATAACTTTGTTAATACTTGCATATATTAATTATATTTTGACAATATATGTTTTAGTATCAGTTCCTATTATGCTAATCGCGATTTCTCTTAATAATATGAAGCTAAATGCAATCCAAGAAAAAATGATTACTAATAGAAATGTGCTTATAGGCGAGACACAAAATTTTATTATGCATAAAAAGGATATGTATTTATATGATAGAGACGAATATTTTGAAAGCAAATTGAATCTAAAGTTGCAAAATTTTTTAGATAGTCAAAAAAGCTTTCAGTTTTTAACTCTATTTTTAAAGAGAATACCTGTTTTAATAACCATATTATTGCCTGTAATACTTCTTTTCTTAGGAGCTTTTTATGTAAAGGAAAGTCAAATGACATTAGGTACATTATTCTTTTATATAGGTATTGCAGGTCAATTTTATACTCCGTTGTCTAATATATTTTTATATATAACAGATATAAAAAGTTATAGGGTTAATGTGGAGAAAATGGAAAATTTTTTATATAATAAAATTGATAATAAAGCATATTTAGGATTGTATTCAGATGCTGAAGATGAAATTTATGTTAATGACTGTAATATTTATAATGAAAAAGAAGATTTACTCTATAAGGCAAATCTTAGAATTAAAGAGTCTGGATTTTATATTATAAAGGGTCCTAATGGATCTGGCAAATCTACTCTTTTTAATATAATTGCTGGGATATACTCTCCCGATCAAATTAAAGGCGATTGTATTATAAACAAAAAATATTTAGACAATATGTCTATCCTAAAATATCCGCTCTTTTTTATAGAAGGTAGTGTTGAAGAAAATATGTTTTCTGATAATGTGAAAAACATATTTCATATCAATATGGAGAAAGAAATAAAATTAAATCCCCTAAATCTATCCAGTGGTGAGGCACAGAAAGTTGCTTTAACCAGAATTATTTCTGAAGATAGAGATATGATTTTACTTGACGAACCTATATCTAATCTTGAAGTCGATGCAATAGCTGTACTAAAAGATTATATTTATTCGAATAAAGATAACAAAGTAATTATTGCAATAATGCATGATGATAGTTTTGATGACATTGCGGACAATATTTTTACAATTAAAGAAGGAGAAATGGAGGGGCAAAATGTTTAAATTGTTTAAGCACAAGCTAATAAAATTCACGGAGATTTTAATTGCAACAGTTGGATATATAATAGCTCTGCTATCCTTCTTATCTGTTTTTTATATTAACAAATTAATTGCAGATTATGCAAAGGGAATTGCTGAGATTACTAATATACAGTTTTATTTTATAGTTGTCTTTTTGATTTTTTTGCAATTGGGACTAGTATTCTATTTTGCGAATTATTATTTTCAAAAAAGCACTTTAAATATTGGTGGCAGGATATTTAATTCTATATTTAATAAAATATTAAAACTCTCTCCTTCCGATTATGATAAATATGATAAGTCTAGTATTTTAAATATAATTTTTTCGGATACATTTTCAACCGCAAATATGACACTTGCGGCAATATCTGGGGTTAGTGGAAATACTATATTTGTGATCTTAGCTGTTTATATTTTGTACAATATTAACAGAGAATTACTGATCGTATCATTAATAATGCTACCTATATATTTTATCACTTCTGTGGTAAGTTCTATGGTGATAAAAAGAAAGAATAAGATATTGTTAGAAAAAAACGATTCTATGATTAGTGTTATAAAAAATTACTCAGAAAATATTCCGATAATAAAAATGCTGGATAAAAAAGAAAATATTGAAGAAGGTTATAAATTGCATGTAAATGAATTTTATGTAGCTGATAAGAAAAAGTTTTTTTATGAAAACTTATTTAGCTCCATATATTCAATTTTTGGAGTAATCACACAGATTATTATACTATTTTTAGGATCGAATTTCGTTTCCGAGGGTTTGATGACGATAGGAGACCTAATTATGTACTCTGGTATTTGCGGATTCCTTTTTGAGCCTATTTCAAATATTTCCAAGATCTTGCAAACTATAAAGAGTGGTAAACCTAATTTTGATAGAGTAAATATTATTCTTTCGCATAGTTCAAAAAACATTTATGATTATAAAAAATCATTTAAAGATATGGATTATGGAATCGAGGCATTAGGCATTGTAAAAGATAATTTGGGAAATAATCTATATGATATTGATATTAAGTTGCCATCAACGGGTTTCTATATATTGCAAGGACCAAATGGTAGCGGAAAGTCTACAATATTTAATATTATATCTGGGATATATGATATTAATCAGCTTGATGGATCAATATATATTAACGATGAATTCAAAGACAACATTTCTATTTTAAATTATCCTTTATTTTTGATAGATGATACAGTTGGTGAAAATATTTCACTAGGTAATTTAAAGGAAAATTCTCTTTATGAAATGCAGATTGATAAAAAAGTTACTTCAAATCCTCCAAATGTTTCTAGTGGAGAAGCACAAAAAATAGCGCTAAATAGAGTTTTAAATTTAGATAGAAAGCTTATTTTAATTGATGAGCCATCAACTAATCTTGAAACTAAAGCGATTAGTTTATTGAAGAAATATATTGAAAAAGAAAAAAATAATAAATTGATTGTAGTAATCACTCATGATGAAAATTATAATGAATTAGCTGATGGCATAATGGAGATTAAGGATAAATCTATTTATTACAGATAGTAAGTGTAGATATATTATTTATTCTAGCTTCGATACTGGGTAATAAAATTAAAATAAATTAAATAAAAAAATGGCTTTGTGAAATGTGTATTGCCCCCTTAAATCCGGACACGGAAATAAGGGGGTACCTTTCGCCTTGAACTTTTTTCACTTATGGTCTATAATATATTCATGAGGTGATTGTATGGTTTATGCTTTGGCTTTGATAATTTTAATTGTAATTATTTTAGTCTTATTAATGGTGTTTGGAATCGTGGTCCCGACTTTATTTAGCGATGAGACTTAAGGATTTTAAATACTGATTTTGCCTGCCGTTTTTGACGGCTTTTTTATTTGTCAAAATTTAAAATAAAAAAGGACTCCTAATGAGTCCTTATCATCTTTCGTCTTTGATCTTGCAAGATCAAGGGCGATTTTTATTTACAAATTTTTTCCAAAGCACCAGTCACTTCCTCTTTTATTATAGGATAAAAGAGCTTGTCCATTTGAAAGACCCGATTGTTGTGGGCGAAGTAGGAAATGGCCTTGCCGTCTTTTAGGGCGGTTTTTACCTTGAAGCGAATTATTATTTCATGCTTGTCCCCATCTATGGCCACAAATTCATCGTAGTAATTTATCTGCAGGCTCTCGTTTTTAGAAGAAATCCTGACTTCCAAACTGTCGCCGACTACATTAAAATCATTTACAAAAAAACTTTGGTCTCCCAGGTCAATTGTGCGGGCGTTTTTTATTGGCAAAAAGATCTTCATAAGGATTGGCAGATTTCTTACATCGTAGTAATTGTGCTTCAAAAGCATGTCCCTTTTGGATTCGTCCCCGATCCTCACCACTTCCTCGTAGAGCTTGATGGTCTCATATCCTGTTACATTGTCGTCCCGGTCAATCCCCGATAAAATTTCTGCAGTTTTTAAATTGATTTTATCCAGCATCATAAATTTTTTGTTGGCACGTAGGAGCTTGTAGAGGTCGACCCTCTCTTTGGGAAAATTCAGCTCCATCCCATAGGACCGAGCCCGCTTATAAAGAAAGGGCAGGTCAAAGACGTCCCCATTAAAGGTAACTATCCGATCAAACCTGTCCATTTCGTGTTGGAGAAGAGACAAACTCGCAAGCTCATCGCTAGAATTATTTAATAACAATTGCTTGGAATGAATTTCATTATTTTTTATATAACTGTAGCCAATGCACCAGGCAAAGTCCGCGTACCTGCGAACTCCAGTCGTCTCTATATCCAGGTACAAGTCCTTTGAGTGGGCGTAGCCATTGGGTGAAAAATCATCTGTGTACTCAATTAAATTCATTATATTTTAAAGAATTCCTCGATTTCTTTTTTACTTTTTCCAGCCGCAATCAGGGCCATTAGAGCAACTCTTACCTTTTGACCAGGCAAATAGCCGCCGTTTATAACGCCCTCTTCAAAGAGTTGTTTGCCGCCGCCTTCGTAGCCGTAGGAGCCGAGGACACGACCAGTTGCACACCTGGAGACCAAGACGACAGGAATGTCTTTTGCAATGGCTTTTTTAATGCCGGCCATAGTTGCTGGAGGGACATTGCCCCTGCCCAAAGCCTCGATGACCAAACCCTTGTAGCCGTGGTCTATATAAAAATCAAAAATATCTGATTCAATGCCAACAGCCATCTTGATTAGACCAACCTTGTGCTCGAGCTTATCTACACAGCACTTGTTGACAGATTTTTCTCTCCTATAATAAAGCACTTCGTCATTATCTATAATCCCCAGAGGCCCAAGCTCAGGAGATTTAAAAGTGTTGACCGATAGGGTATTGGTCTTGGTAACTTGAGCAGCTGAATGCACTTCGTTGTTCATAACCACAAGCGTGCCCAGGCCCACAGATTCTTCGTTCAAGACCGTTGCAATAGAAGCAGTTAAATTTAAAGCCCCATCATAGCCAAGCTCAGATGCATTTCTCATAGCGCCGGTAACGACAATCGGCTTTTTGTTATCTATAGTTACATCCAAATAATAGGCCGTCTCTTCCAAGGTGTCCGTCCCGTGAGTAACGATAATACCAATTACATCCTCCTCGTCAAGGGCCTTTAAAACTTCGTTTCTAATCTCAACCATGCGGTCTGGAGTGACATGGGGACTAGGAATATTAAAAATCTCCCTCTCCTCTATGTAAACACCGTGGATGTGGGACTTGACATTTTTCATGAGTTCATCGGCAACTGGAGATGGAATTGCAGCCCCCAGTTTGGGGTCAATCCTCATAGCAATAGTGCCGCCAGTTAAAATAACAACAATTTTCTTCATAATTCACCTCGCTAAATATATCTTAGTGCATTTGCAGGATAAAATCAAGATAAATTTAAAAGAAATAGCAGATAAAAAACATAATGCGAATGCAAATATATATTTTGTAAAGATAAGTAAAAGCGTTGACAATATATATATATATATATATATAATATAATTACAATATAGAAGAATTAGTTTGTTGATTAATCTTCGTATATAAATTTAAAACACAAGGAGGAGGACATGAAAAACAAAGTTATAAGTATTTTATTGGCTTTAGCACTCATACTTACATCAGCAGTAAATATTTTTGCCTTAGAAGAAAATATTGAAGATGTAAATGCAAGTGAAGTATTAGATTCAGATGTATTGGATCCAGAAAAGCCAGAAGAACCAGAAGAACCAATTGAAGATGACGAGCCACAAATAGAAGTTCCTGAAGAGGAAGAAGTAGTGGCGGAAGAGGCTGATGAGCATGCACAATCAATCGAAGAAGATGATCAAATATCAGACTCTGATGAAATAGAAATAAGTGATGAAGAAATACCTGTTGCTGTAGGTGTTCCAGAAGGTTTTGATTTAAGCACAATCAATACCATAGCCAAGGATAAAGATGGAAACTTCTACGGTGTAAGAACTTATGGTAATTCTCTTGATACGAAATCTGGCAAAACATTTTACAATCTTACAGAAGAAGAGTACAATCAAATAGCAGATGATTGCTTTATGGTCTTTAAAAGGCAAGATGGTGGAGCTTTTGAAATTCCAGGAGCAAAGATTGGTACGAACAGTATAAGCGATACTCAACCAAGTGGTACAGTGGCTGGACCTATCTTTACAGAATTACAATTCAGACATCACATGGCTTATAGAGAAGGTTTTATAAGCAGTAACGATCCAACGAGAATAGATAGTCAAAAAGACTTGAATTGGTATATGGAGTTAAAGAAAGATTGGATTATAGAGCCTTATGCTGGATTTGGTGATAATAATACACCAGATGACGCCTACACTCACTTTAATTTAGACTTAGAGGGCAATGGATTTACATTAAAAAGAAATGATACAAATGACCCAGGGATTTTTCAAATTGGACCTGCCCATAGCGGTGGTCCAGGATCAAATAAAACTGTCACTATAAAGAATCTTAACATAGTTGGAGATGATAATTACTTCGGTATTTTATTGCGCGATACGACGACATTAAATTTAGAGAATACTCATATATCTAATTGTAATACAAGTTTAAGCAGTTGTGGCGGCGGAATAACATTATTAGATGATACTGTTCTTAATATGGATGCTAATTCATCAATCAATGGATGTAAAGCTAAATTTGGTGGAGCTATTAAACTCTCAAATAATGCTACTGTAAATATTAATGGTTCAAATATATCAAACAATCAAGCTGAATATGGTGGAGCTATATACTCTTCAAAGGAAACTAGCGAAATAAATATAAAAAATGCTAAGCTTGCTGATAATGCCTCAAGCAATCAAGGTGGAGCAATTTATGCAAACTCAAGATTAAATATAGATGGTACTGAATTTACAAACAACTCTACTTCATATTATGGTGGAGCAATTATGAACTTTATGGACACCAAAATAAAAGGATCTAATTTTGGTAAAAACAAAGCAAACACTGATGGAGGTGCTATCTATCAATCAGGAACTTCAAAATTAGATATAGAAAAAACTTACTTTTTAGAAAACGAATGTAATAAAAACGGTGGCGCTGTTTATATCAATAAAGGTGTTGAGGCTAAAATTGAAGAAGCAGAATTTGAGAAAAATGCGTCTAATAATAGTGGTGGAGGCATTTTCATTCAAGGAAACAATCCAAATGAAGTAGAAGTTATTAAATGTAATTTTGAAGAAAATAAAGCAGCTTGGGGTGGAGCGATTTTTGATAAAGGAAACTCTAGCATAAAAAATGCTAATTTTAATAAAAACTATGCACAATATTATGGTGGAGCTATTTATACTGCTAATGGCACAACAATTGAAGGTAGTCACTTTATAGAAAATAAAACTCTACAAGGCGGCGGAATCTATATTAATAATAATGCACAAAATTCAACAATAGTAAGCGATACAAGCTTTGAAAAAAATTCAGTTGATTATGGTGGAGCAGGAATATTTGTTGATAAAAATTCTAAACTAGAAGTTACTAACTCTACATTTACTAAAAATAGTGCAGTAAGAGGAGCAGGTATTTCAAGTGCCGCTGACGTAAATATTGATACAGATTTAAGTAATATAAAAGTAGAAGGTACAAGTTTTACAGGAAATGAAGTTTTAGAAGGTGGAGGCATTTTTACAGCTTTCCCAACAGAAATTACAAATTCTACTTTCACAAAAAACCAAGCTCTAGCTTATCCTCAAGATGACCAAACTAATCCACATGATTCAGGTGTAGGTGGAGCAATACGGGTGATGGACAACAAAACTACAATTAAAGCCTCTACTTTTGAAGACAATTTTGCTGGGGGCTCAGGTGGAGCCATTGGTATCAACGGACTTATTAGAGATAATAAGGGTAAAATAACTGGCATTAAAGAAAATATAAAAGTCGTAATTTCTGATAGTACAAAATTTAGAGGAAACATTTGTAATGTAGGACAAGGTGGGGCGATATATACAATTCCTTACCTATATGATATTGAAGATCAAGAAAGTGATGTTGTCGAAGATACTCTTAAAGCAAATGCTTATAACAATTTATCAACAGCAGCTGACACAGTATTCAAAGATAATGTGGCCCTATCAGGTTTTGTAGATCCGCCAAAAAATTATAAAGACTATACAGACCTTAAATTTGATAGAAACTCATTTAAAGAAACACTTCCTAATGAAGATGTAGCAAAGTCACTATTAAATAACTACGATGTGAACTACAAGAACGAAAAGCTTAGCGCTTTCTTTGATCCAAATGGTGGAGAGTTTACAGAAGGAGAAAATCCAAAGGATACAAGAGTTGTAAAAGGCGAAATAAATAAAGAAATAACATTACTAGATGCACCAAAGAAAGAGGGCTATAAGTTTACAGGCTGGAAGTGCTCAATGAATATTCCAGAAGAAATACTAAAGGCCTTACCAAAAGATGTGCTTGAAAAAATAAATGAAGGCAAAATTTTCAAAGCTGGAGATAAGTTTGTTTTAGATGCAGATTATATCTTTATTGCTCAATGGGCGGCAGAAGAACCCGAACCAGAACCAAAACCTGAGCCATACGATCCTGGATATTTTTACGATCCTAGTCCAGATTATTTAAATGAAAAATCTGAACCAGAGCGCAGGGACTTGGATGTATACAGATGGTATATGGAAGGTAATGAAAATAATGAATTCATGCCAAAGAAAGGAATCACAAGAGCAGAGATGACACAAATTTTTGCCAGGGCTCTTGCTTATGACGGATACAAGACATACGGCGACTATAACCCATACCCAGATGTAGACCCTAACAAATGGTATTACCAAGCAGTTATTACTACAACAGAAGCAGGAGTCTTTAAGGGAACAGACATGGGAACCTTTGAACCTGAGAGAGAAATCACACAGGCAGAATTAATTGCAACAATCTCTCGCTTCCAAAAACTTAATAATAAAGACGGCAATGCCTTTGAGATGAAATTTGACCACTGGGCAAGACCAGAAGTCCAAGCAGCTTATGAAGAAAAGTGGCTAGAACTCTACAAAGACGGCAGGGCAAACTTTAATGCAGATGCAGTCATCACTAGAGAAGAAGTAGCCACAATCCTAAATAAAGCTTTTGGCAGACCAATTGATGAAAAATACATTGAATACATGCAAGCAAATATTAAGGATATTGAAAAAGCACTCAAGACCTTCAAAGACATTGACAAAGACATGTGGTCCTACTATGAAATCCTAACAGCAGCTAACACCTACGCTGTAAATTATAAGGACAAGGAAAGAACAGATTACGGATGGTACAATCACGCAATCGAAGATGATGGGCCAAGCATGCCAGTCGAAAAAGTAAGATGGTACAATGGGCTATTAAATAACGACAAATATATCGACCATCTTTACCAAATAAAATTCCAAAGGGAAATGAGAAGATATTAGTCTTGAATTTTTAGAAGAGAGGACCGCTATGGGCGGTTCTTTTTTTATGATTTTGTTTTTATAAAATAATTTTAACTTGTGCTTGCAAGAAAAATAAAAAAATTTTCAAAAATTTTTTCTTACAATTTTTTGCAAGTTTTTTTTGGAAACTTGCAAAATTTCAAGAAAATTTGCATTAAACTTGCAAAATTGCAATTTTTTTGCAAGTTGCATTTTAAATGTTGCAAAAAATTTTTTTAGGGCGAACTTTCGCTAAAAAGTTGTCCAAAAGGAGCTTGAAATTATCTTGGATTCAAGGTAAAATTAAGATGTAGGTAAAATTATTATTTATATGGAGGTCATTATGAAAAACAAAAAGCCGGTTATGGTTTTAGGTGTTATTGGTTCTGACTGTCACGCAGTTGGACTAAAGATCCTGGACCATGCATTTAAAGAGGCGGGTTTTGAAGTAGTTAATATCGGAGTATTATCTCCTCAAGAAGACTTCATCAATGCCGCAGTTGAAACAAACGCTGATGTTATTTGCGTTAGCTCCCTTTATGGTCAAGGCGAACTTGACGTTATGGGCATGAGAGACAAGATGAATGAAGCAGGTCTTGACGATGTGCTTTTATACATCGGAGGCAATGTTGTTGTTGGTAAGCAAAACTGGGAAGAAGTCAAAGAAAGATTTATCAAGATGGGCTTCGACAGGGTTTATCCACCAGGAACTTCACCAGAAACTACAATCAAAGATTTAAAAGAAGACTTAAAGATTCAATAATTAAAAGGAAGACTTATTAAAGAGATGAAAACTTATCTATTTTTAGATTTTGGTAGCACATTTACGAAACTTACATTAGTAGACATTGAAAAAGAAGAGATTGTAGCAACGGCTAAGAGCTATACGACTGTTGCCACTGATGTTACCGAGGGGTATCAAAAGGCCCTTGAGGCATTAAACGCTCAAGTGAAGGAACCTTATGAGGTGGTTAAGAAGCTTGCGTGTTCATCAGCGGCTGGCGGTCTAAAGATGGTTTCAATTGGCCTTGTGCCTGATCTGACTGCAGAGGCCGCAAAGCGGGCTGCACTTGGAGCTGGCGCTAGGGTTATTGCAAACTATGCTTACAAGCTAAACAATATGGAGTTTGACGAAATCAAGAGATTAAACCCAGACATAGTGCTACTGGCTGGCGGAACTGACGGCGGAAATTCAGAAACCATTATTCACAACGCCCAAGGTCTTGCCGACCATGGAGTTAAGTTTCCAATAGTTGTCGCTGGCAACAAGGCTGCTTACGATGAAATTAAAAAGATTTTTGATGGCAAGGTAGATTACTATTTTACCGAAAATGTCATGCCAAAGTTAAACGAAATCAATGTTGATCCAGCCCGTGAAGAGATCCGCGAGATTTTTATGAAAAACATTACCAAGGCCCGTGGTATGGCCAACGTGGAAGATGAAATTTCCCAAGTTGCTATGCCTACACCTCAATCTGTTTTGAAGGCAGCTGAGGCTTTGGCTCAAGGATCCAATGACGAAGATGGCATTGGAGATTTATTGGTAGTTGACGTTGGAGGAGCTACGACAGACATTCACTCACTTGGTTACGGGGACCCAACTAAGCCTGGCGTATTTACCGTTGGACTTGAAGAACCTTTTGCCAAGAGAACTGTTGAAGGTGACTTGGGTATGCGTTACTCAGCTATGAGCGTTTATGAAGCTGCAGGCAACAGGATGGTCAGACGCTACTTGAATACAAGTGGCATCGATGTTGAAGGCGAATTTATGAAACGCTACACCAATACATCTTTCGTTTCAACTGATCAAAAGGACATTGACTTTGATGAGACCATTGCAAAGATTTGCGTGGACTTGTCAGTTAAACGCCACGCTGGAGTTGTTGAGCCAGTTTACTCACCTATGGGAGTTGTCTATTCACAAAGGGGTAAGGACCTTAGCGAGGTAAAGACCATTATTGGTACTGGCGGAGTTATTGTAAACTCAAAGAATTATTCAGAAATTTTAAAGGCAGCTCAGTTTAGGGCAGACGATTTAAATAGTCTAAAGCCAAGGCAACCAAAGCTCTATTTGGATAAGTCTTATATTCTATCAAGCATGGGTTTGTTAACAATGATTGATAAAAATATGGCAATTAGGATGATGAAGAAATATATTATAGATTTAGGTGGAGTTGACACTGTAGGCTTTGATGTAGACGAGCCTGAGTATACTGATGTAGAACAACTTAACTGCCACCATTAAATGATGAGGAGATAATATGAATTTAAAAAATAAAAGATGGACCGATGAAGAATTTTTCGGCTTAAGAGAGGAAGTTCTTAAGGGTTGGCCAACAGGTAAGGACGTAGACCTTCAAGAGGCAATCGACTACTTAAAGGCCCTTCCAGATAGCAAAAACTTTGCTAAGAAACTTGAAAAAGCAAAAGAAGAAGGCAGAACTCTTGCCCAACCAAGAGCTGGTGTTGCTCTTATCGAAGACCACATTGTACTTTTGAAGCACTTGCAAGACGAAGGTGGAGCAGACCTTCTACCAAGTACAATTGACGCTTATTCCAGACAAAACAGATATGAAGAATGCCAAAAGGGTATTGATGAATCCAAAAAAGCTGGCCGTTCATTACTTAACGGTTTCCCAGGGGTTAACCACGGGGTAGCAGGATCCAGAAGAGTTGTAGAAGCTGTGGACCTACCACTTGAAATGAGACACGGCACACCTGACTCCAGACTACTTGCAGAAATCATGCACGCTGGTGGATTTACATCCAACGAAGGTGGCGGAATCTCTTACAACATTCCATATGCAAAAGCTGTTTCAATCGAAAAATCTTTATATGACTGGCAATATTGCGACAGACTTGTTGGCTTCTATGAAGAAAACGGTGTTCAAATCAACAGAGAACCATTTGGACCTCTAACAGGAACACTTTGCCCACCAAGTACTTCAAACGCAGTTGCAATTATCGAAGCACTTTTAGCTGCTGAACAAGGTGTAAAGAGTATCACAGTTGGTTACGGCCAATGCGGTAACTTAATCCAAGACGTAGCTGCTATTAGAGCTCTTGAAGAACAAACAGAAGCATACATGAAGCACTATGGCTACAATGATGTAGTTATTACAACAGTTTTCCACCAATGGATGGGCGGCTTCCCACAAGACGAAGCCAAGGCATTTGGCGTTATCTCATGGGGTAGTGCGACTGCAGCTTTAGCTGGAGCAACAAAAGTTATAGTTAAGACTCCACACGAAGCTATCGGTATCCCAACCAAGGAAGCAAACGCAGATGGTATCAAGGCAACCAAGATGGTTCTAAACATGCTTGAAGGACAAAAACTTCCAATGAGTGATAGACTCAAAGAAGAAATTGAACTCATCAAGGCTGAAACCAAATGCATGTTAGACAAATTATTTGAACTTGGCATGGGCGACCTAGCAGTTGGTACTGTTAAGGGCTTCGAAGCAGGTATTGTTGATATTCCATTCGGACCTTCAAAATATAATAAGGGACTTATGATGCCAGCCAGAGACTTTGAAGGCTGTGTAAGATATCTAGAAACTGGTAATATTCCATTTACCAAGGAAATTAAAGACATTAACAGGTCAAAACTCGAAAGACGTGGTAAGGATGAAAACAGAGAAGTTAGCTTCCAAATGACCGTTGATGATATATTTGCAGTTGGCTTTGGTAAGCTAATTGGCAGACCAAATCAAACCAATAAATAATTTTTTAAAACAAAAAAAGGAGTATGTATTATGAAAATAGTTGATGTAGTAGCAAGCGCCGGTAAAACAGGTTTTTACTTTGACGACCAAAAAGCAATCAAGATGGGGGCAGGACATGACGGAATGTTCTATGTTGGAGAACCACAAACAGAAGGTTTTACAAAAATCAGAATTCCTGGCGAATCAATTTCTGTAATGCTAATTTTGGATGATGGACAAGTTGCCTTTGGTGACTGTGCAGCAGTTCAATATTCAGGAGCAGGTGGACGTGACCCACTATTCCTAGCAGAAGATTATATCCCTCTAATCGAAGGAGAAATCAGAGACCACTTAATTGGCAAAGAATTAAATTCATTCAAAGAATTAGCTGAAGAATTTGACCACCTACAAGTAGACGGCCACAGACTTCACACAGCTATCAGATACGGAATTACACAAGCTTTACTAGATGCTGTTGCAAAAGCAAAACACGTCACAAGAGCTGAAGTTGTTCGCGACGAATACAAGACAGGCGAAGAAATCAAGAGAGTTCCAATCTTTGCTCAATCAGGTGACGACAGATATTCAAACGCTGACAAGATGATCATCAAAGAAGCAGACGTTCTACCACACGGACTTTTCAACAACGTTGAAGAAAAGACAGGTAAAAACGGTGAACTACTTCTAGAATACATCGAATGGCTAAGAGATAGAATTATCGAACACAGGGCAAGAAAAGACTACAACCCAATCTTCCACATCGACGTTTACGGTACAATCGGTGACTTCACAGGTAACGACGTAGACAAGATGGCTGAATACATGAAGAAGGTTGAAGCTGCTGCAAAACCATTTGCTATCAGAATCGAAGGACCAATGGATATGGGTGACAAGGACAAACAAATCGAAGTTCTAGCAGCCCTAACCAAGAGACTTGACGCTGACGGAACAAAGGTTGAACTTGTAGCTGACGAATGGTGCAATACACTTGAAGACATCAAAGCTTTTGTTGACGCAGGAGCAGGTCATGTTATTCAAATTAAAACTCCTGACCTAGGTGGTATCAACAACACAATCGAAGCTGTTAAATACTGCAAAGACAATAATGTTGGTGCTTACTGCGGCGGTACATGTAACGAAACAAGCCGTTCAGCAGAAATCCTAACAAACATTTCAATGGCAACAGGTGCCCTCCAACAACTTGCTAAACCAGGCATGGGAGTTGACGAAGGTATCATGCTTGTAAACAACGAAATGTCTAGGGTTGAACGCCTAGTTAAAATGAGACAAGCAAAATAAATATTAAAAATATATAGGGGGCTTTATTTTAAAGCCCTCTATTACTAATGGGAGGTATTTAATGAAGGTTATTAATGCAAAAGATATAACACAAGCAGTTAAAGATATGTGTATACATATGAACTTTGTGCTTCCAGATGATGTTATGAAAGTTTTAAAAGAAAGAAGAGATGCTGAAGATTGGCAACTTGCAAAAGATACTCTATCAACCATCATTGAAAACGATGAGTTGGCAGAAAACAAGTCCATTCCAATGTGCCAAGATACAGGTCTTACTGTTGTCTTTGTAAAGATGGGTCAAAATGTTAAGATTGAAGGTGGCTTTATCGAAGACGCCATCAACGAAGGCATTAGACAAGGTTACGAAGAAGGTTACTTAAGAAAGTCCATGGTCAAAGATCCAATTAGACGCGAAAACACCAAGGACAATACTCCAGGCGTTATCTATTATGATATGGTTCCTGAAGAAGATCATTTTGAAATTACTGTTGCAGCCAAGGGCTTCGGCAGTGAAAATATGTCCAGACAAAAAATGTTAAGACCTGCTGATGGCCTTGACGGCGTTGTTGATTTTATTATTGAAACAGCAGCTATGGCAGGACCAAACGCTTGCCCACCAATCGTACTTGGCGTTGGCATCGGCGGAACCTTCGACAGGTCAGCAGTCCTTGCCAAAAAAGCTCTGATGAGACCAATGGATTCATACAATCCTGATGAATTCTACAAGGACCTTGAAATCAAACTTCAAGAAAAAATCAACGAGCTTGGCATTGGGCCTCAAGGTTTTGGCGGCAAGACCACCTGCCTCAGGGTTCTTATCGAAACATATCCAACTCATATTGCAGGCCTACCAGTATCTGTCAACGTAAACTGCCACGCAGTTAGACACGAAACCAAGGTATTTTAAGAGAGGTGCATAATGATTAAAATTGAAACTCCATTCACAAGAGAAAAACTTGCAGACCTTAAAGCAGGGGACAACGTTTTAATTTCTGGCGTTATCTATACAGCTCGTGACGCTGCTCACAAGAGACTCGTTGATGACCACGCAGCTGGCCGCGACCTTCCATTCGATCCAAAGGGAGCATGCATTTATTATGTAGGGCCAACACCTACAGCTCCTGGCCAAGTTATCGGCAGCGCTGGACCAACCAGTTCATATCGTATGGACCCATTCTCACCAATCATGATGGACCTGGGTGCCATTGGCATGATCGGCAAGGGCAGACGCAACCAAGAAGTTATAGATAAAATCAAAGAAACAGGTGCAGTTTATTTTGCAGCCATTGGTGGCGCAGCTGCTATTATCAAGGACAGGATCAAGGAATGCGAAATCATCGCTTACGACGACCTTGGTGCTGAAGCTGTCAGGAGACTAGTTGTCAAAGACTTCCCAGCAACAGTTATTATCGACAGCAAGGGCAACAACCTTTATGAAATGGGAGTAGAGGAGTATCTATCATGGAAGCAAAAATAGTTAAGACAGGCCGTGCAGGTTCACTTGAAAGTAACGACCTAATCGTAGAAATCGAACCTGCCGATGATCTTATCATTGAAATTAAATCCGTGGTTGAAGATATTTTTAAAGACCAAATTGAAAATGTAGTCAAAAAGACACTCAAGGATTTAAATATTGATAAAGCTAAAATTAGAATCGACGATAGGGGCGCACTTGATTTTACCATTAGCGCCAGAGTAGAAACTGCAGTAAAGAGGGCTTTATAATGAAATACAGGACACTTTTATTTATACCTGGCAACAACCCAGGCATGCTTACAAGCTTAGAAGTGCTTGGAGCAGACGGATATATAATCGACTTGGAAGACGCAGTTTCCCTTGACAACAAGGACGCTGCCAGAGACCTGGTCAGATCATTTTTAAAGAACAAAAAGGGCGACCAAGACATCTTTGTCAGGATCAACGCCCCAGACACAGAATTTTTCGAAGACGATGTCAAGGCCATGCTTGACCTAGACATCAAGGGTTTCGTTTTACCAAAGGCCACCATAGGTTTTGTTAAAGAACTCGACGCCTTCTTGGAAGGAACAGATAAAAAATACTATTCCATTATCGAAACTGCGATCTCACTTGAAACTTGCTTTGAAATTGCCAAAGAAGCCAAACATATGCGCGGATTTTTATTAGGCGGCGAAGATATGACCCTTGATCTTGGTGTAAAGAGAACCAAGGAATCCAAGGAAATCGAATACGCCAGACAAAAGGTAATTGCAGCTGCTAAAGCAAACGGTATTGAAGCAATCGACACACCTTGGACAGATACAGACGACACAGACGGACTTAGAACGGATGCCCTTTATGCCAAGGCTCTTGGTATGACAGGTAAGGCTCTTATTTCGCCACGTCACGTTGACATCGTTAACGAAGTTTTCTCCCCATCCAAGGAAGATATAGAACACGCCTTTAGAGTTTTTGAAGCTCTAAAAACTGCCAAGAAGGAAGGCAAGGGAGCCTTCTCACTGGACGGCAAGATGGTAGATAAGCCAGTTATCCTAAGAGCAAGAGACAATCTTGTAGCCTCAGGTAACTTTAAGGAGGAATACAATGAACTTATTTAATGATATTAAGTTAGAAAAAAATTATTCTCCAGATAAAACTATTAAAGAAAATAAACTTGTAGAAAATTTTGACGAGCTCTTTGAAAAACTCGATATCAAAGACGGAGCAAGTTTATCCTTCCACCACCACCTAAGAAATGGTGACTATGTATTAAATATGGTTATGGAAGAAGTTCACAAGCGTGGAATCAAAGATATAACTTTGGTTGCCTCATCAATTTTCCCTTGCCACGCACCAATCATTCCAATGATTGAAGACGGTACAATTACAAATGTAGTTGCATCTTATATGTCAGGCGATGTTGCCAAGGCCATTTCAAAGGGCGCTTTAAAGGGCAAGGTCCTCATGCAAAGTCACGGTGGACGTGCCAAGACCATTATGGATGGGGATGTAAAAATCGATGTTGCATTTATTGCTTCACCTGCTTGCGACATTCGCGGCAATGTAAGCGCTGTTGACGGAAACGCTTTCTGTGGTACACTTGGATATGCAATTGCAGATTCACTTATGGCCAAGAAGAGGGTCGCCATTACAGATACTCTTATGGACCTAGAATCCCACACAGAAATTCCAAGTGAAAGAATCGATTATATTTTAAAGGTCGACTCAATCGGAGATCCAAAGGGAATCGTTTCAGGTACAACTCGCATTACCAAGGACCCAGTTGGACTTAGAATTGCTCAAAAGGCAGTTGAAGTTATGGTTGCAACTGGCCTGGTAAAAGACGGAATGAACTACCAATCAGGCGCTGGCGGAGTCAGCCTTGCAGTTACAAAATTCCTGGGCGACTATATGAAGGAAAATGAAATCAAGGGCGGCTTTGCCTCAGGCGGAGTTACAGGCGACCTTGTAAATATGATGAAGGATGGACTCTTCGACAGAATTTATGACGTCCAATGCTTTGACCTAGTCTCAGCTGAAAATATCAAAGAAGACGACAGACACATCTCCATGTCCGCTGAAAAATATGCTTCAGTCGACAGAGACGCAATCGTAAACGGCCTGGACTTTGTTATCTTGGGCGCAACTGAAATCGATACTGACTTTAACGTAAACGTTATGACCGGCCACGATGGAGTTATCATGGGCGGATCAGGCGGCCACCAAGACACAGCTTATGGTGCCAAGGTCAGCATCATCGTTTCAAAACTCTTCCAATCCAGAATTCCTACAATTGTCGACCGCGTTGGCGTAATTACAACTCCAGGTTCAACCATTGATATTTTGGTAACAGAAAGAGGAGTTGCCGTTAACGACAGAAGAGACGACATCAAAAAAGCTCTTGATGAAGCAAATGTAAAATATATGACCATCAGCGAATTAAAGAAGATTCAAGATTCATATATTGGCGACTTTAAAATAAATCCTAAAGAAGGAAGGAGAGTCATCGGCTATAGTGAGTACCGCGACGGTACAATTATAGACGAGATTTACGAAGTTTAATGATAGGTAAAATTATAAAATTTACAAATGAGGGTGCAATCGTCAACGTAAAGGGTGACGATTTTACCCTTTTAAGGGGAACCTTTAAAAATGTGGACCTGGGCGATGAAATCGAAGTTGAAATCGCCGACAAAAATGCAGGCACAGTCGTGCCCGTCGACTTTTTACCCCATGAAGGCGAGCTCAGATTCTACAGGGTTTGCGACAAGACCAAGTTTGGATATTTTTTAGATATAAATATGCCAAGTGATCTTTTCGTGCCCTTTGCCCACTCATATCCCAATGTTAAAAAGGGCGATATGGTCGCAGTAGCCATCAAGCGTGATCGTGAAGGCAGACTCTACGGGTCCATGAAAGTGGCGGAGGCCCTGAGCCCTGACCATGAATATAAAGAAAACGACCATGTATCTGGCACAGTTTATTCAATCAAAAAAGGCCTGGGAGTTTTTGTCGCCGTTGACAACAAATACGACTCCTTGATTCGTCAAAGAGAAGTAAATCGTGCCTACGAAATCGGCGACCATATAGAAGCACGCGTTGCAGAAGTTTTGCCCGATGGCAAGATGACTTTATCCTTTAGAGAGAGAGCCCACTTGCAGATTGACCAAGATTCCGTTATAATAATGGAAGAGTTATTAAAACATCCGGAAATCGCTGTCGGCGACAAATCAAGTCCGGAAGAAATCTACGAACGGTTCGGTCTAAGCAAGCAAGCTTTTAAAAGAGCCATTGGCAGATTAAAAAAGCAAGGGCTCATAAAAATTGGGCCTCGCAATATAAGGAGGATAGAAGATTGAAGAAGATTAATGTAAATTTTGAAGTAGTAGAGATGATGATTTTCTTTTGGTCAAGCGTAGCTGAGCGTGAAAAGGTTGCAGAGCCTTATATTATTTCAGTTGCTGACAGAGACGAGATGAAACTCATATATGACGCAGACTTTGATGACCAAGCGGTCAGACGTGTCCTATCAGCTATTTCAAACAGAGAATTATTAAACGGCGGATCAGCCAAAGAAAAGAGATTTTGGAACAACAATATGTGGATGATGGAAGACCTTGGCGTTATGCAAGCCATGATCGACCCAATGAAAAAACTTTCCTTTGAAGGAGAGCTCGCAGACATCACCACCAAGTCTGGTGCTGAAGAAGTCGACCTAATCTTTGTTCCAGGTACAACCGAAATATACACAATCAAAGACAATAAATTAATCGTAAACTTTTTCAAAATTGCAGTCGATATTTTCGGCGGCACAGGAGAGGTTACTTTTAATGAAAAACCATTCAAAGAAGGCATCCTAGAAGCCATCAAAGAAATATAATTTATAGAGCCATTAACCTGGCTCTATTTTTTAAAATAATTTTCGAAGGGAGACTATTATGAGAAAAATTTACCAAGTCGAAGACAAGGTACCAGCAAAACTCTTGGTGCCTCTATCTATTCAACATACCTTTGCCATGTTTGGGGCATCAGTCCTCGTGCCAATAATCTTTGGCATCAACCCCGGCATCGTTTTACTTATGAATGGAATCGGAACCCTATTATTTATTTGGATTACCCAGGGCAAGGCTCCAGCTTATTTGGGATCCAGCTTTGCCTTTTTGGCACCAGGCACAGCCATCATAGCCCAACAGGGTTTGCAGTACGCCCAAGGCGCCTTTGTAGTCGTGGGAATTATTGGTATGATCATTGCCTTTATAATTAAAAAATACGGGACCAAATGGATTGACGTCGTCCTGCCACCAGCCGCTATGGGTGCAGTAGTTGCCCTTATCGGTTTTGAACTTGTCGGCCTAACCATCAGGGGCGGGGCAATCGGCGCAGAAATTTTAACCGAATCAGTAAATGGCAAACACATAGCTGTATTTGCAGTAACACTTTTAACAGCCGTCTTTGGATCAGTTTGCTTTAAAAAATTCTGGGCAACCATTCCAATTTTGATCGCAATTATCGTGGGCTACATTACAGCAGTCGCTCTGGGCATGGTTGACTTCACACCAGTAGCCGAAGCTAAATTCTTTACCCTACCTGAATTTCATTTGGCAAAATTTTCTATGGAAGCAGTTATCACAATGCTACCTGTAATTTTGGTTATACTTTCTGAGCACATCTCCCACCAAGTTGTAACATCCAATATTGTTGGCAAAGATTTAATTAAAGATCCAGGCCTACACAGGTCAATCTTTGCAGACAACTTTTCAACTGCACTTTCAGGACTAATCGGTGGTGTACCAACCACAACTTACGGAGAAAACATCGGCGTTATGGCAATCACTGGCGTATATTCAGTTCAAGTTATTGCAGGAGCTGCAGTTATTTCAATTATAATGGCCTTTATCGGACCACTCTCTGCCTTCATCTCCACAATTCCTGGCGATGTAATCGGCGGCGTAACATTCCTGCTTTACGGTATGATTGGATCGAGCGGACTTAGACTTTTGGTCGACCAAAAAGTTGATTTTTCAAATGCAAAAAATTTAATTCTAACATCAGTAATCTTCACAACCGGCCTAAGTGGACTTACCATAAAACTGGGAGCCATCAACCTATCAGGTATGGTTCTTGCATCTGTAGTTGCAGTTGTCTTGTCACTTATCTTCCACTTGCTGGATAAAGTCGGTCTGATCAATAAATAGGTGGCCCATGGATTTGGTAAATCTATATACCAGGCAGCACGAAAATTCTTTACATGAATTAAATTCCAAGGGAGTCATGACTAACAAGCAGCTCTATGTTGGTCTTCACATGGGGGATATTGCGCCCTTTTTTTCCCGCAAGTACAATAAATTTGTCGAAATGGCAGAAAAAATTGTGCCCCGGCCAAACGGGATCGCCTATCCTATCTGGTGCTCGGTCTCCAAGGAAAACTGCCTCAAGCCTGTGGAAAAATCTGTAATTTATTGCTTAGAAGTTCCCAGCGACCAGGTCATTTATTTTTCATCAATCAAATGGGACTATGTATTAAATAATTTATATATAGGCAAGGACCAGGCTGATGAAGAGGCCTTTGAAAAGAAAATCAAAGCCCTGGGTTGCAAGGACAAATTCAATTTTATTGACGGCCGCTACAAGGGCATGTACCCAGATATCGAAAGGGAAATTGTCGATTCATGGGAGAGGATTTTTGATATAGACGAATGGGACTGCTTCAAAGTCCAGGCCAACCTCTGGCAAATAAAAAAAGAATGGGTCAAGCATATAATCTACCCAGGCGATGACTTTTTTGCCATCACCGCTGATATGACAGACGATATGGAAAAACACATTCAAGCTTACAAGGAGAAATAAATGAAAAAAGTTTTAGCGATAATGCTCGCCTGTGCACTATTGTTCACGGCTTGCAATACAAATAAAATGGCAGACGAATTTAAACGCCTGCCAAAGGATGAGAGATTAGTCTTAGAATTATCAACCGAAGATCAATTGAAATTGGTCTCTGAAATTATAAAAGAAGTTGAAAGGGTTGCCACAGCTTCCAAAGAATCAGAATATTATAAAGAAGGCAAGGTTGATGACAGAGTCATTGAAATGGTTGACGGTGCCCTCCAAGGGGTCAAAGAAGACAAGCAAAATCCTAAAAAAATTTTAGATGGCTTAACTGATGGCATGAATCCAAAAGCCACAGTCCAAGACTTCAAAGATACCTTTACCATTTCCAACCACGGAGCTTATGATACCAGAAAGTTCTCAGACCTTTCTTTTGAAGAGCTCAATGCCTATTATAATGCGGTCATGAATACATTGATAGAAAAAATTACTGAAGACCAAGAGGAAATTGATAAACTAGACAAAACCTTCAGACAAGAGCTAACCAATAAAGACTACAAAGACCCCCCAGTCTGTGAAGCCGTAGTGAAAATAGCTGAAAAACTCCAGGCTCAGGCTGCAAATTTAGAAGAAAAATAGAAAGCAAATAGGTGTAGGGTGGAAACCCAGCACCTATTTTTTGTGGAACAAAACATTCACTCGCTCGGCAATGGATGTGTCGTAACGGCGATCCTGAAATGGTCGCCACTCGTTCGCCTATGCGGACGAGATTTCTCCTACGGATATTGATAAGAATGTTTGTAGGGTCCACTTTATGTGGACCGAAAAGTCCCGCCCGAAATGAAATGTTTTAAAAAAATTGGCTTGTGTAAATCGTCTTTATCTTTTATATCGCTCTGCGGCTGTAGGGGCGACTTTATGTCGCCCAAGATTCCCGCCCGAAATAAAATATTTAAATACGCATGAAAAAAGAGACCTTTCGGTCTCTTGAATTATTATATTTGAATGTGGATTTATGATTCTAATACATATATTTCGTAGGGAATTTCGATGAGATTCGAAGGGAAAAATTAAATCGGTCATGTAGCGGCCGATTTATTTCGGCCAAACCGATTTAATTTCCTAAGAAAGTCGCAAATTTAACACGAAATACATTCTCATGAATTAAAATTGCATCCTCTCTTCCACATAATCCCTAACTTCGGAAATCTTGATTCTGATTTGCTCCATAGTATCCCTATCTCTTAGGGTGACTGTATCGTCTTCCAGGGTATCGAAGTCAATGGTTAGGCAGAATGGCGTACCGATTTCATCTTCACGGCGGTAGCGTTTGCCAATTGATCCCCTTTCGTCGTAGTCGCAGTCAAAGTATTTGACCATTTCCTTGTAGACTTCTTCAGCTTTGTCGGATAATTTCTTGGTCAGCGGTAAAATTGCCAACTTATAAGGGGCAATACGTGGGTGGAATTTTAAAACAGTCCTTGTCGTACCGTCTTCCAATTCTTCCTCCCTGTAAGCGTCTGCCAAAAATGCAAGTGTAACGCGGTCTGCACCCAATGATGGCTCAACTACATAAGGAATATATTTTTCGTTTGTTTGCGGATCCAGATAATTCATATCCTGGCCAGAGCATTCCATATGCTTGGACAAATCGTAGTCAGTCCTGTTGGCAATACCCCAGAGCTCGCCCCAACCAAAGGGGAAGAGGTATTCAATATCTGTGGTTGCCTTTGAATAGAAGGACAGCTCTTCAGGATCGTGGTCGCGTAGGCGCATCATATCTTCTCTCATACCCAGAGAAGTCAACCAATCCTTGCAGAAGGACCTCCAGTAATCAAACCACTCATCATCAGTGCCTGGCTTTACAAAAAATTCCAATTCCATTTGCTCGAATTCACGAGTTCTAAAGGTAAAGTTGCCAGGTGTAATCTCATTTCTAAAAGACTTACCAATCTGTGCAATACCAAAAGGCACTTGCTTTCTGGAAGTCCTTTGGGCACTCTTGAAGTTTACAAAAATACCTTGGGCAGTTTCCGGTCTTAAATAAATTTCAGATGCAGACTCCTCGGTAACCCCTTGGAAGGTCTTAAACATCAAATTAAATTGCCTAATCTCTGTGTAATCCAGCTTACCGCACTTTGGACAGACGATATTGTGGTCTTTGATATAAGTTTCTAGCTCTTCGTTGGTCCAGCCATCTGGATTAATGCCGTCAATATTATTTTCGTGAGCATAATCTTCAATTAACTTGTCCGCCCTAAAACGAGCCTTACAAGCCTTGCAGTCTATAAGCGGGTCAGAGAAAGATCCCAAGTGGCCGCTGGCTTTCCAAACTTCTGGATTCATCAAAATCGCCGCATCAATGCCAACATTGAGTTGACTTTCGCGTACAAACTTTTGCCACCAAGCATTTTTTATATTATTTTTTAAAAGCACTCCCACCGGGCCATAGTCCCATGTATTGCTAAGGCCGCCGTAAAGCTCGCTGCCTGCAAAGACAAAGCCCCTATTCTTGGCAAGAGATACAAGTGTGTCCATAGATTTTAACATAATACCTCCTTATACATATATATTTATAATACCACAGTAAAGGCCATACTTCAAGCACAAAGTGTTGGGGGGATTTTGTTTGATTAAATTGTTTTGTGCAAATGATTGGATTATATGAATCGTATTGATTTCTTATATCGCTTTGCGGCTGTAGGGGCGACTTTATGTCGCCCAAGAGTCCCGCCCAAAATAAAATATTTTAAAAACATCTATAGATATAAATAACAACCTCAAAATTGATAAGAACGTAGGTAGAGTCCGATTTATTTCGGACATATCGGCCGCGCGGGCTCGATGCCCCGCGGTCGAAGATTATTGACGAATAATTTATGAGGGCTCAATGTTTATAATGATATTAAAATTTATTCAGAACGTAAGTAGGGTCCACTTTATGTGGACCGAAAAGTCCCGCCCAAAAAATTTTTCCTATCCGCCCATTTACACACAAAAAAGAGACCTTTCGGCCTCTTAAATATCATTATACATAATTTTCTGTTTTCCCACCGATATATTTTCTACCACATAATTTGCTAAGGAATCTCTACCACATAAATTTCGTAGGAAAATTTGATGAATTTTCGTGGTCCAATTACTCGTAACATTCAATATACATAATTTGTTAGAAAATTTTGATGAGATTTGGATTGGACGAATTTTTTGCCGACGCAGGTGTGCTGAGTGCACATCGAGGAGGGAAATAAATTCAGGCCGATTCAAAGATCGCAAAATTAGCAACAAATTTAATTGACCTTATTGATGGCTTCGCCACCACTCAACACAAGAATAATATTATTCGCTGCAATCATCCCCATCTCCTCTCTCGCCTCTATGGTTGCATTGCCCAGGTGGGGGGAGAGGACTACATTGTCCAGCTTGAGTAATCCCTCTGTGACGGCCGGTTCAAATTCATAAACGTCCAGGCCTGCACCTGCGATTCTCTTTTCTGCCAAGGCTTTGACCAAGGCTTCTTCATCTATAATCGGACCCCGTGATGTATTGACCAAATAAGCTGTCTTTTTCATTTTCTTAAAAACATCCCCGTTAAATAAATGGTGGAGTTCTTTTGAATATGATGAGTTAAGCGAAATCACATCTGACTTTTCAATTAAATCATCAAAAGAAACATAGGTCGCACCTAATTCTTTTTCTTTTTTCTCATCCAGCCTTGTTCTCGAATGATAAATCACATTCATCTCAAAGGCCTTGGCCCTCTTGCACACTGCTTGGCCAATCCGACCCATACCAAAAATTCCCAGGGTCTTGCCAGCGACCGATGGCCCTAAACCATAGGTCGGCTTCCATCCTTTAAAATTTCCTTGGCGCAAAGAATCTTCGCCCCGAGTAATCCCACGCATGACGTCTATGATTAGACCAATGGCAATCTCCGCAGTCGATTGAGTAGAAAACTTTGCCGGAGCATTGGTCACCACAATATTTTTCTCAGCCGCAGCCTTGATATCAATATTATCAAAACCCGCCCCAAAATTTGCAATGATTTCTAAATTGTCGCAAGTCTCTATAATCTCCTTGTCGATTTTTTCTGATAATGGAACCAGTAGACCATGAGCATCCTTGGCCCGCTTGATCAAATCATCCCTGTCCAAAAAATCCAAGCTATCATTATAATCAATTTCAAAATCCTTTTTGATTTTCTCCACCACAGGCTCAGGCACCTGCATGGTAATTAAAACCTTCTTCATAAAAACCCTCCTTTATCTATCCACTACATACCCAATATGAATAAAAATAAAATGCAAATACGAAAAATCCTATACGGATCAATACAAGTAACAACCTCAATATTGATAAGAACGTTTGTAGGGTCGACTTTATGTGGACCGAAAAATGCCGATATTCGTCCCTTGTGGACGTGAGGCATTTTTGATTTATTTGCACAAATTTTTTATAAGGTGAATTATGTAACTCATACCTTTAATTTGTCCACTAACAATTTGTAGTTTTATTGTATATAAAATATTAAGAAAAAATAATATTTTTTTATATTCATACAGAAAAACAATTTACAGTAAGTCCTACAAGCAAAAACACCCTTCAAGCACAATATATGCCGTTTTTTTTTTTTTTTTTGCTTTGACAAACCCTACATATTGTGCTAGAATTAATTTGAGTTAGAATATCTTTCGAATATGAGAATTTTTGTCAAACTTTGCCCATTGCAATATTGTCTTCTTATTATATAGGTTATATATAGATCATATAGGAAAAGAGGACAAGGTCCAGCATTGATTCTTGTTGAGAGCAGGCTAACCATCAGTATATAGACATTAACAGAAGGGCCTAGGTTTAGTAATTGATACAAGCAATATATAGGCATAGCTGTTAAAATTAAAAATGAGAGGAGAAAAAAATGCAAAAAAATAATTATTTGCGATCTACACTAGCACTAGTCATAGCACTCTTGATGTTTGTGACCATGCTGCCAGTAGACTCACTCGCCGAAACCTACACAGAAGTAGAAAACGGCACAGAAGTTGAAAAAACTACCGACTGGTCTGAAGCCGGTAGAAAAAAAGACGATGAAGAAAAGGGAAGCTGGGCACTTTCAAGTAAAAATAGACTTGTACAAGTAAGCGCATCAGACCCACTAAAGACACCAGACATTAATTATGTAGGAACTTACACAAATACTGAAGGTAGAGAAGTAGTAAGATTTACATTCAGTGCTAAAGTTGCTACTGCCAACCAATGGGACAAGCTTGTCGTTAAACTTCCAAAAGAACTAGACGAAATAGCTGACCATAAGCACGCCTTTAGAGGAATTTTAAAAGGAACATCTGATGTTTATGGTTATCACGATAGAGGTGACGTAAACCATATAGGCGAAGGATACAATGAATATAAGGCTGTTCCAGATGCTTTAAACTGGAGTATAGCTGGAGGACAAAACGCCTATGCTTTTGACTTATATAAAAACGGTTCTATGGTGCCAGGTTCTCAAGTACTTCCTATTGACGTAGTTTTACAAGAAGGAAAATCCATTAAAAACATTAAGAAAGACCTTGTCATTCAAGCAAGACTTATGGATAAAAAATTTGAAAGAGTCTATATGAGAGCTGGGGAAAAGTCTAATGACTACATGCAATATACCATGACAACAATTATACCTCATGAAAAAAATTATGAAGTGTACCTAACAAAAGACTTAAGTGCGCAAATTCCTTCAACGACTGTGTTAGGAAGTACGAACCAGTTTTTCTCCACAGTATCATCCACTAAGTTTGATATTGCCAATGGTTACCTTGAAGTCTACTATAGACAATTCAAAGGAACTACTGGAAAAGGATATGCACTAAGACAAGCGGTAGAATCTAGTTTCTATGATTTATTGGAAGAAAGAGGCGGCATGGTAGGAGAAGTATTCCTACTTGGAGCAGATGCCAACGTATATCCTTTCTTTGGAGATAGAAAAACTGGAGAACCTAACGATGCTCATAAAATCCAATTTAGAAGATCAGACTTACAAAAAAGTGCAGATGAAAAAATTGGATTTTTACAAATAGCTGGTAACGAATGGGACGATAGCTTAGAATATCAAAATGGCATAGTCACTAAGAAATCATCCAACGTAGACTCTACAAGAGCCATTCTAGGTACAGCAGGCACAGATGGTAACGCTGGTATCTATACTGTTGTAAGATATTTTATTAATAAGGATGATCTTATTAAGCTTATAAAAGATAACGGTTTAAAGTCCTATGTTTTTAGAACAAGTATCTTGCGTGAAAATAAAGATCACAGATTTGGTGGAAGAGCCTATCCAAAAGTAGATTCATATACTGATTATAATTTCCAATTGGATAAAGATATAGATCTAAAAAGAGGAACAGAAGTTAAATTTACCTTTGACCAAGCACAATATAGAAAAGTTGGGACCTTCAGAGTGATAAGACCACAAATTACAGTGGGAGACAAAAACTATAATATCACCTTTGGTTCTTCTGCGAATTTGAATGGTGACGGAACTGAACTTACATGGACCGTACCATTTGATATTAGATTAAAAGCAAATGAAGGATTTAAATTAACATCACTTGACTGGGGTAAGAAAGGCAGAAGAGCAACAACAGCAAGTGTAGACTTTGGCAATGGAGATGTTCTAACTGCAAATGCAGAAGAAAACAAACTACCAATAGAAATGAATCGTTCTGCATCTCTTACAGGAGCCTTACTAACATCTACACTTGAAAAACCAAATGTTGATGAAATATTCACAGATTCAACACATATTACAGGTCACTCTTACTTTGATGGAGCAGAAGTAACCATCTATCATTTTGATGAAAATGGAAAAGAAGTAAAGCAAACCATATCTGCTGTAGGTGCTACAAGTAATCCAGACAAATTTGATTATTCTACAATCTTAACAAAGGCAAAATATGTTAACGGCGAAGAATATGATGCCTTTGGCTTTGATACAGATAAACCAAACCAAGGTGGCGTTATTCAAGGCAAGAAAAAGTTTGATGACTTCAAAATGCCTACACTTGAAAGAGATATGCCAATTCGAGTAGATAACCTTGATACCTTATCATCATTTATTGATTCTAAGGACGTAGTAGAACAAGTACAAACTAAATTCCACTTTGACCTTAATGGACAAACATCCAAGGAAAATAAAGAAGTGATTGATAAGATTGCTCCATTAAGTAAGGAATATAAATATGATTCAGAAACTGGAAAAGCTAATGCAGATTATGTTCCATCAGGTTTTGAAGGCGACAATGTAAAATATGGAAATGAAACAACAAAGACTGTAGACGGAAAAACATATCAAAACGTTTTGGACCACGATGGACTAGAATATGATTTACAAAAACCAGACCTAAAAGAAGCATTCTTAAAGAGACAAATGCCAACTAAAGATGAAATAAATGTACCACAAGGTAAGAGAATTCTTGGTTGGACAACTACTAAGTTAACAGACATTCCTAACGGCAAGACAGCAATTGAACAATTTAATGAACTTAGAGATAATAACAAAATTGTTAAAGATGTAGCAGATTGGGCAAAAGTTGATGCTAATGAAACTTACATCTTCGATGCAAAATCTCCAATCGATAAAGAAAGAACAGTTTACGCAATTTATGGCGACGGAATTAACATTGTCCTTCACTCAAACAACACAACTGATCTTAAGGACGAAACAACTATAACAATTCCTATAACTGTCTCTGACATTGACAACACAAATCACATTATAGACACTGTATCAAGTGCAACTCTTTCTAATATGAAAGGCAATCTTGTTATTAAAGAACTTCCAAAAGTTCCAGTAACTGGAGAAGATTCTGATATAGCTAAAATTACAGATGCAAAGGCAAAACTTTTCAATAAACCAAACCATTCATTCCTTGGCTGGACACTTTATAGATTCGATAACGACCCACAAAAATCAGAATTAATCGCTGGTCAAAACAATGAAAGAATTGGTGAATTAATTAATGGTGTAGTTGCAAATGGAACAAAGAGAATTCCAAAGAGAACAGAATGGATCCAAGATATAACAGGGAATAAATACAAATATACAAGATATATTCCAAACACCTTCTCTGTAGCTTTGAGAGCACAAGATGTTCCTAGTCAAGATGATAATCAAGGAACAAATGCATATAAGATTTTCTTGGATGCAATTGATGAGGGTAAAGACCTTCACTTATATGCAAACTACAGACCATTCTTTGATGTAAAAGTTTATCCTTCTTATAAGAATATTGATAAGACAGCAGATGCTACTCATCAATATGGAAAGTATGAAGATACAGTTGAAGAAGCTAAGAAACATTCTGTAAATGTAGGTTTGCTACACAGAACTGCTGTAACTAATTATGGTACACCAACGGTTCACCAAAACGCTAACTACTATCCACTAGAAGGTGGAGCAGCTTCTTTAAAACAATGGGATGGAAAATCAACTGATGCTTTAGTTTGGAAACTACCAGGCTTTGATGAATTAGGACAAAGAAAATCTTATGTATCAGTAATAGTTACAGATGATAAAAAAGATGCTTATGAAAACTTCCAATCACCAAATTGGGATAAATTGGGAGCAAAAACTTATATAAGACTACAAGATGCAACTGCTACACAAGACCCTAACGCACCTAAGAACTTACACGAAAATGCAGGTAACCCTTATGGCGATCCAGTCGCAAAAGATCAGGCATTCACAGTTGGCGTAGATGCCTTTACATCTGCAACTTCAAGAAAAGCACTTGAAACAACTGGAGAAGATAAAGAAGTAATTGGATATGAAATTTGGAACACATCTACTCCTCTTAAGGTTCTAAAACCAGTATTTGACAATGTTTATGAAGATCAAACAGAAGCAAAACTACACTGGACAGATGCTGAAAAGAATGCAAATATCACAAAGATTATATTAAAAGTTGCTGACGGTGCTGAAACAACTCTTGTAAAACAAAATGATGGAACCTACACTGATGGAACCATAACAGCCACTCCTAATGGAGACAGACTTGTATTAAGTCCACTTGACTTAATAGGAAAAGCAGGACAAGACATCGTAGCTAAATATGTAGTAGATAAGAATGGAACAGAAGTTACAGGTCATGAAGGAAGAAAAACAATCAACAAGAGAGAAAAAGCTGAACCTGTAACTGAAATGAAGCAAATTCATAATGACACTGACGGAAAATCAAAGATTGAATTTACAGTTCCAAACCCAACTTTAAATAAACCAACAAAAGATACAGTTTATACTGCACAAAAGTGGGATGAAACTCAAGATAAATGGGTTGATTTAGGAAAAGTAACTCTTGATTCTGACAATGAAATGGGAACACAAAAAGAAATTACTTTAGATGGCGATGTAAAAGATGGCGACATCGTAAGAATTAAAACTGAACAACCAGATCTTCTTCCGAATGATTCAACAGGAACAGGCGATGATCCTTACAGGCCACAAGACGGCGATGAAAATCGTAAGTATGTAAAAATTGATAGGGCTGGTCCTGAAGCAGATGTAAAAGCAAAGGACGAAGCATTTAGAAGATTCATCGACCTTGAAGGAACTATAAATGAAATTCCTTTTGAAAGAAAAGTAACTATTTCTATTGACTATAAAGACGGTAGCCAAGCTATAGAGTATCAAAAAGAAATAATTACACAACAAGATAAGGATAGCTTAATCAGAGATCTTAACACAGTTTTAAGAAAAGGAATTGAAGAAGGAAATATTCCTGAAATTAAGATAACAGCAGTTGATAAATTTGGTAATAGCCAAGAATCAAATGTTGATTACACAGAAACTTATCAACTTGAAGTTCAAATCGATCAATATAGAGCTGGTAGAAAGTGGGTTAAAGTAACAGCAGATA
Organism: Ezakiella peruensis; assembly: GCF_900215725.1. Classification (GTDB taxonomy): domain Bacteria; phylum Bacillota; class Clostridia; order Tissierellales; family Peptoniphilaceae; genus Ezakiella; species Ezakiella peruensis. The sequence goes on from NZ_LT962469.1 coordinate 370,436, forward strand.
GAAACAATTCAACTGTAACACTTAAGGTTATTAAGGCTGACGGTACTACTGATTTAACAGTAACTGCAAATGTTAAGACAGCAGGAGAATTTGTAAAGGTAACCTTTACTAATTACAGATTGCAATCAGGAGATAAGATTGAAGTAACAGGAACTTGCCAAGAAGGGGACAAGACTTATACTGCTAACCCAATTATATTAGACATCAATTAATAATCAATCGATATAGAAGAAATTAATAAGTTGGAGGGGGAGCTTTGCTCCTCCACCACAGATTGGAGGTAAAATGAAACTCGATAAGAAAGTACTTTCACTCTTACTTGCATTCTTTATGGTTTTTTCTTGCTTTGCAGATATTATTCCAATAGCTGCAGAAAGCTTACCAAGAGAAGAATCTGAAGAACTAGTAGGAGTTAAGAAAGGTGACAAAATTGAATTCACCTTTGAGATACCACAAAATGCTAGCGCTCAGGGAAGTGCTTATATAGCAGATGATGGACTAGAAGTAAGTGACTATGACTTCGAAGCTCAAAGGGCAGGACAGACTGACACAATAATTGAATTAAAGACCAATGGGCTGAACAAAGCTGAATTTGACTGGTCCACACTACCAAATAGTGACTTCAATTTAATTGCTAAATGGAACACAACAGATGGACAGTCAGATGAAAAAATAATTGGACCAATAACGAAAGATGGCACACGTGAATTCAATGTTGGTTGGCCTGTAGATGGAACATTGACAGGAAATGCAGTTTTACAGTCAGAATATGACCAAAACATTGGCATTCGTGTAAAATTTACTCCAGCAAACGGAATAGGTGGTAGTGGTAAATTAAAATTTACTGTAACACTTACAGAACTTGCTGAACCAAGAGCTGAGGTAAAATATGTTGATCCTTATGGTAGAGAATTAACAGACCCAGCCGATTTACCAACAGGCACAATGCCAAAGGTAACAGCACCTGAATTAACAGATGTTGAAGTTGATTTGCCAAACAGTTCAAATGAAATCAACATGAGATCATCATATGACATCGACGAAGATGAACTAAACGAAGCAGCAAATGGTTTAACATTTAAAGTTGATAATAAATCTACTGGCGATACAGTAACAATAGATGGAAAAGATTATAAACTCGATATATCACAACCAAATGCCAAAAAAGTCGGCACAATTAAAATGGTATATCAAAAAGATGTTTTAGTACCACCAGAAAAAGATGATGGCTCAGGCGAACCAGTAGAACCAGCAGATGGCTATATTCGTTTGACATTTGATGCCAACGAAAAAGTTCAACCAGGCATTACAGGAACCCACAATAACGGTTTATATGCAGGAAAGCAAAAATCATATATCGACGTAAAACAAGGAGTTAATTATGATAATGCAAACCTACAAGCTGCAATCAAAGAATTAGCAACAACAGGAACAAAAGAAGTAAATGGCGAAACAAAAACTTTTGCACAAAAAGCAAAAGCTCCATGGACACCAGCAGTTCCAACAGATGCGACAGCTGTAGCGGAAGCAACTTATAATGCACAATACGAAAAATCAGCAGCCGAACAAGTAAAAGAACTCGGTGGACTAGACCCAGTAACAATTAAAGTTTGGAAAGGCGATAAAGTTGATTGGGGCAAGGGAGTTGCTCCAAAAACAACTGATACTGATTACGAAGCTGTGGTAAATTCACTTTTAGATAATGCAGAAGTAACAGAAAATACAGACCCAGCAAGAACATCAGACGAAGCAGGAAAAAAAGAAGGAACATTACTAGTAACATTTGGAGACGGTTCAACATTAGAAGTAGACAACCAATGGCTATATGTATGGGAACATATAGTTAAAGTAGACCCTAATAACACAGATCCAGATGCACCAAAAGAAGAAGACCTACCAAAAGATAAAATAGAAGTTAGATTTTTAGCGTCAACAGGTGTAAAAAGTATAACAACAACTGGAAAAACATACGCTAAAGAAGGAACAGTATTCCAAGATACAGACTTCCCACAAGATATAACATTTAGAGAAGGATACAAAGGACCAGTAACATGGACACCAAAAGATAAAACAGTTACAAAGTCATCACCAGCTTTTCTTAAAAGACAACAATACTTTAGATTCACAGCAAGTGCAGGAAAGACTGTAATTCCAACAGATCCAACAAATCCAGATACACCACAAGGCTATGTATTAGTCACATTTGAAAAAGGTGACCACGGAACATTAACTGGAATCGATAAAGACGGTAAAAATGTAACAGGCGCTGATAAATTAGCATTCAATGTTAAGAATACAGCAACATGGAAAGACATGAAAGACTACATTCCAACAGCAGTAGCTGAAAAAGAATGGAAAGTAGCTGACCCAGCA
>NZ_LT962469.1:373128-1001871 GCF_900215725.1 Ezakiella peruensis
ACATTAACTGGAATCGATAAAGACGGTAAAAATGTAACAGGCGCTGATAAATTAGCATTCAATGTTAAGAATACAGCAACATGGAAAGACATGAAAGACTACATTCCAACAGCAGTAGCTGAAAAAGAATGGAAAGTAGCTGACCCAGCATGGAAGCCAGAATTACCAGCTGATACAGCAACAGTAACAGCAGGAAATTACACAGCACAATATGCTGAAGACACAGCACCTACTATAGCAGATAAGGACAATTACGATCCACATTATGTTGGTAAATCTGGAAAACCTGGTGAAACAGTTGAAATAGATCCACCAACATTTACTAAGAAAGGTGAACAAGGTACTGTACCAGCACCAACTGATGGAGCTAAGAAAACAACATTTGCTAAGAATGATGATACTCAAACAAATGTAACTGTTGATCCTAATACAGGAGCTATCACAGTTGTTATTCCACAAGATGCAAAAGTTGGAGATGTTATAACTATTCCAGTTGATGTAACTTATCCAGATGGTTCTAATGAAACAGTGGATGTAACTGTTACTGTAACTGATTCAGAAGATGAGACAGAGGATCCAACAATTGATCAACCTTATGAAGGTGACGATAAAATCAGAGGTAAGGGTGAACCAGGTTCTGATATAGTCGTAACTGATGAAGATGGTAATCCAATTGGAAATACTACAGTTGATGAAAATGGTAATTGGACTGTTGACGTACCTGCAGATAAACCATTAATACCAGGAGATGTTATTAAAGCAACTCAAACTAAAGATGGTGAATCTAAAGACACAAGAGCAATAGTTAAGGGTAGATATACACCTGAACCAGAAAAACCATACGATCCTGGTCATTGGTATGAACCAAGCCCTGACTACTTGAACAAGGACGAATACAAACCAGAAGTAAAAGAACCTGAACATAGAGAACTAGATGTATTTAGTCTCTATATGATTGGTGACGATAGTCATATGTTTATGCCAAACAAGGGCATTACTAGAGCTGAAATTGCACAAATTTTTGCAAGGGCTCTGCGCTATGATGGTTATCAAAGAAGGGGAGAATACAACCCATATCCTGACGTAAATGCAAATGCTTGGTACTATGACGCTGTAATTACTACTACAGAAGCTGGCGTATTTAGAGGTACAGATAAGGGAACATTTGAACCTAACCGTGAAATCACAAAGGCTGAACTCATTGCAACTATTGCAAGATTCCAAGAACTTATAAACAAAGATGGCAATATCTTTAATATGAGACCAAATCACTGGGCACGCCCAGAAGTTGAAGCAGCCTTCCAAGAAGGATGGTTAGACATTTATACAAATGGAACAGTTGTATTTGACGCTGATATGGTTATCACAAGAGCAGAAGTTGCAGCAATCTTAAATAGAGCTTTTGGTAGACATGATGATGTTGAATACATCAATGATAATATTGAAAGCCTAGTAAGATTTGAAGATGTAAGTCGTGATGATTGGTTCTACTATGATGTAATTGTTGCAACAAACACTTACGCAACTTTCGGTAGTGAATGGATTAATCATTCAAACGGACTTGATAGGGAATTTACAAATCTTGATGACATTGAATGGATTAGACCATTAAGAGATGACAAGGAAGTTATTGAAACATTAAGAAGAGTTAAATTCCAAAGATATGTAAGATAATCTTGCATGAGATAAAGGGAAATTAAATTTAATATTTAATTCAAACATTACAAGGGTATATAGATTTACTCTATATGCCCTTGTATTACATATGCAAATTAAGGAGGAAGATATGCCAAATTGGTTTAATTTAAGGTTTGTACTGGAGAATGGAGGAGATTTAGTTGCTCTGGTATCTTCATCATTTATTGTTATAAAAGCATATATAGATCTTATAGTCGCTATTGATTATTCCAATTATTATAAAATAACGATGAAAAACTTTGGAATAAGGAATATGAAAAACTTTATTGGAAGACTTGTATTTTTTCTAGCAGTTTGTATTCTTCCGGTTGTTATGATTGGAATATCTGAGGCTGTTTCAGGTATAATGAGTTTTATTATAAAGAATAAAATTGATTTAACTCATGTAAATGTGTTTCTTATATTCTTTTCGTTTATTACAATTTATTTCTTAACTATAAAAGAAACATTACTTAAATCATATTTATCTAGTAAGCCTGTAGGTCCGATTATGTCGATCTTTTATAGCCTTATAATAACTTTCTTAGTATATATTGTAACAAAGTACTTTATAGCGAAGAAAATTAAATCAGAGCATTGCATTTATATGATTGTTTTTATTGCCTATCTATTATATTTTTGTTGTGCTATATATTTAACTTTAATAAATCAAAAATTTAATCCTAGTAAAATTAAAGAATATGAAATTTACACAAAGATAAAAGGTAATAATGATGCTTCGCAGGATAGAGATGAATACATTGTTATTCAAGATTATGGAGAAAAGGTTTTATCAGTAAAAGTTTACAAAGGGGATAAAATTGAAAACGATACATCAAGTGGAGATATTCTATATCTTGATTTAGATAATTTTTATTATGAAGATAAGACAGATAAAGAGTTCACCTATAAAAAATATGAAAAAGTTTATAGGTGTAAAAATGGTACTAATATAGATATAGATAAATACAAAAATAAAAAAAACTCAAAAATAAAGAATTGGTGGGAAAATATAAAAAGTAGATTTAAAGGATCCAATAATGAAAATAATCAAGAAAAGAGTAGCTGTGAAGTAACCAATAATTCAGAAAGTGATGATGTAGTTAAAAAATACAATGATTTTTTTGGTTATGGATTTGTTAATATGTACGCATTGATTGAAGACGAATCAGATGCTGCTAATATTAATACAATTAATGAAGTTGTAGAGTATATTAAAACTCAAGGTGATGAGCTAAGACTTAAAACTTTGAATATAGTAAATGCAACAAAAGAAGAATATTTAATTGATGTAAGAGCTTATTTGAAAAATATTTCCCATTTTGATTCTATGAATATAATTGCATTAATATTAACTTTCTTTTTCACGTTTTCTATTAATCTAATAAAAAACCAAATAAAATTGATTGATCTTGTTTCAATCTTTGTTATATGTTTTGCAGTATTAGTAATATTGCCAGTGATTAAATGTAGATGCAAATTAAAATCAGCAAAACGTAGAATAAAATACTTAACATATTTGGAAAAAGAATTAGAATCAGATATAGAAGTTAAAAACGATGAAAAAAATAATAATGCTGAAACTAACAACAAAGAATCAGATAAATAACCTCGACTTAAAACCGAGATGGGGGAGTGTGCCTCGTCTCGGTTTTCTTATGTACAAAATGTTTTCAAATTGTAATGATGGGGACGGATTTTTTATCATAAATGTGGTATAATTATATTGTAAGGAGGAGGTTTTTATGAAGGATGTTAGAACTTATGCATCTTATCTTGTCGCTGCTTATGAGAGAGTGACGGGTAATGCTTTTAAAAATGAGCCCTTGTATTTACAAAAACTTTTGTATTTTGCTCAAAGAGAGTCCTATGCTTTGAATGGCAAACCTCTTTTTGATGAAGATTTTGAGGGCTGGGTAAATGGTCCAGTTATTCCAAGTTTGTGGAAGATGTACAAAGCTGATAAGTCTGTTGTTCGTATGGATTTTTCAACTTTGTCTGATGAGGAAAGATATGTTATTGACAATACAATCTGTCAGTACGGGATTTATGATCCCTGGTATTTGAGAGAGCTTAGTCACAAGGAGTCTTCTTGGCTGAAGTCAAGGGAAGGACTTGCAGAATTTGAAAATGGAAATAAGGTTATTGCTAAGGTTGACATACAAAATGATGCTTTGAAGGTCAGACAATACGACCATATATATGATATGTATATAGATGAGTTTGAAGATGCAGATTAATATATTTTCGATTGTTAATGTTAGATTTCCATATTACGACTCATATAGCAGAGGAATAAAATTTAAGAAAAGACCAGCTTTAGTTTTTAACAAAGAGAATGATTCACATAATGCAGATTTAACGGTTTTTCCAGTTTCATCTGTGACCCATAAAGTAAATCTTAATCCTAAGTATGATATAGAGATTAAGAAATCTGTGTATCCTGCTCTAAATTTAGATAGGGATGTGAGTTATATAAGGGTGCATAAGCCATATACGGTTAATTCTAAAGCTTGTACAGATATTATATGTGATGATATTAGGATTTATTATGAGGATCTAGCGATATTTATTTTGAAAACATTTGAAGATTTTTCCAAGACTATTATTGATTCAGGTCTGGATATGTAAAAACCGAGATGAGGCGTGCGCCTTGTCTCGGTTTTTGTTTGGATTGATTTGAGAATTAACCGTAGAGCTTGTGGTTAATCACAAACAAGAATTTTTTGAATATAATTCTACTCAGATTGTTATAAATAGGGAAAAATCCAGAATTTTTCCTGAGATTTCGGGCGGGACTTTTCGGGCTACATTCTCCTCAGACTATTTCAATCAATCAAACATCGCCTTTGGCTTGTTTTCTTGAGAAATAGGTTGCGTGAGTCCTGCATACCGATCGAGCATCGTTATCACTCGCTCTCTTGGACAGGGCTGCAAGTAGCCCCTACAGCCGCAGAGCGCAATAAAAAATTAAGAAATACAATATTAATAAAGTGTGTATGCAAGTAGACCCTACCCGCAGAGCGTTATAAAAAAATGAAGAGATTTAACACAAATTATAAAGCAATCACATTTCTATAATTATTGACAATGGCTTGGGGGATTGTTATAATTAAGGCATAGGTTAGTTATTTATTCGGGTAAATTTTTAAATTTATTGTGAATAAAAATTTTGTAAAACAGGAGGATTTTTATGGCTATTAAATATGTACCGGAACCTTTTAGGGTTAAGATGGTTGAGACGATCAAGATGCTTAGTCGTGAGGAGAGGGTCGAAAAGATCAAGGCTGCTCACTACAATATGTTCAATCTTCGAGGCGAGGATGTTTACATTGACCTGCTTACAGACTCGGGCACCAATGCTATGTCCGCTGACCAATGGGGCGGCGTTATGGTTGGTGATGAGGCTTATGCTGGCGGCAAGTCTTATTTTAAATTAGTTGAGGCTGGCCAGGATATTTTTGGCTACAATTATATTCAACCCGTCCACCAAGGTCGGGCTGCTGAAAAGGTTCTCTTCCCACTTATGATGGGGCCGGGCAAGGTTGCTATTTCAAATATGTTTTTTGATACGACCAGGGCTCACGTTGAGATTGCAGGTGCCAGGGCTATTGACTGTATAGTTGAAGAGGCCAAGGACCCAAGCAAAAGGGCACCTTTTAAGGGCAATATGGATGTGGTTAAGCTTGAAAAGTTGATCCAAGACCACGGTCCAGAAAATGTTGCCTTGATTGTAATGACTATTACAAATAACTCTGCGGGCGGTCAACCTGTTTCAATCAAGAATTTAAAAGAAGTTTATGAAATTGGACAAAAATACAACATCCCTGTTGATATTGACGCAGCACGTTTTGCTGAAAACGCTTATTTTATCAAGCAAAGGGAAGAAGGTTATGCGGACAAGCCTATCAAGGATATTGTTAGGGAAATGTTTAAGTACGCTGATGCCTTTACTATGTCTGCCAAGAAAGACGCCATTGTCAATATGGGTGGGCTGATTGGTATCAAGGACAATGATGAGCTAGTTCAAAAGGTTAAGGGCAACACGATTTCCTTTGAAGGTTTTATTACCTACGGCGGTTTGTCAGGCAGGGACTTGGAAGCCTTGGCCATTGGTCTATACGAAGGTATTGACGAAGATTATCTCAAATACAGGATCGGTCAAATGGAATACTTTGCATCAAAACTTGACGATGCAGGCATTGCCTACCAAGCACCAGTTGGAGGACACGGGGTATTTATAGACGCCGCAGCAATGTTTCCTCATTTGGATTACACAGAATTTCCTGGCCACGCACTAGCAGTTGAATTATATATAGAAGCAGGCATCAGGACATGTGAAATAGGGTCCTATCTGCTGGGCAATGATCCGGATACAGGCGAGCAGCTAAAGGCAGATTTTGAATTCACTCGCTTTGCAATTCCAAGACGGGTATACAACCAAGCCCATATAGATTTACTTGTAGATGCCTTAATTGCCATTAAGGAAAGGGCAAAGGATGTGCCGGGGTATAGGATTGTGTGGGAGCCACCGATATTGCGCCACTTCCAAGCACACTTAGAACCAATTAAATAATTTACGGTTAAAATCGCGAAAAAGGCTTGTTTCGAAATGTCGCTCACTGCGGAGGGCACTCGAGCCCACCTCATTCGCAACATTTCTGTACTGCGCCTTTTTCATCGATTTTTCCTCGTAAATTATGGAGAGATTTTTCCCAGCGAAATTGAGGAGAGAGGTTTGTAAGAGGTCAATTTCCTGTAGCGGCGATCCTGAAATGGTCGCCAAGAAATTGACATATTGTTGAATCTTACGGCCCTAACAAATTATGATATAGAGATTTTTCCTCGTAAATTATGGAGAGAGGTTTCCGGCGAAATTGAAATGAATAAAATATAAATTTTACAAAAATAATCGGTCTGTAGTGTCCACTTTATCGTGGACAAATCCGATTATTTTTTGTGTTTGGGGCGAGACTCTTCGGGCTACATAAAGTAGCCCCTACAACGCAGAGCGTTATAAAAGATGAAGGCGATTGATATTAAATTATACGTTAAATATAAATCCGCAGAGCGATATAAAAAATGAATGCCATTTGTAAAAGATTGTATATTTATTATGTGTTCTACTTTCAAAACTTTAAAAATATTTGAGTTTTGAAAGTGATTCGCCGTTTTGCTTTCAAGATATGAAAATTTTTCAACTTTTGAAAGTGAAAAATTGAAATAGAGTATTTATAAATTTAATTTTACGCACAAAAAAATCGGGGTTTACCCGATTTTTGTTTGTCTATGATTAGCTGAGCATGCTTTGTCGTCTTTTGAAATACATTATAAATCCGTACACGACGGTTAGGGCGTTTGAGAGGAGCATGGCTATCCAAATGCCTGTGGATCCTAGGTTGGTATAGGTTTTTAGGACCATAATGATTGGTAGTCTGAGGAGCCAGAGTCTGGCAAGCGACAAGAACATGGTGAGTTTGGTTTGGCCGAGGCCTTGAAAAAAGCCGTTGATGGCTGAGAAGTAGCCCATAAAGAAGGTGATTGCAGCAGCGTAGTAGATGTATTCGCTGGCTTGCCTCCACAGTTCTATGTCCGCCCTGTCTTTTATAAAGATTGAGAGCAGGGGATCTTTGAAGATTATAAGTATGGTGGCTGCAAAGATTGAAAAGTAGGTGATGATTATATTTGCTCTTTTAAAAATATCTTTGGTTCTTTCCTTGTTGCCGGCTCCATAATTTTGCCCGATAATTGAGGTTAGGGCCATGCCGATACCCATGGCGGCTTGGTTAAAGATATCTGAAATTCTGTTACCCATGGCAAAGGCGGCGAGTGTCGTGGTTCCGTAGGATTGGATGAAGCCGTTTAGGATTGTAAAGCCGATAGCCTCTCCAGAAGAACCGAGCGAAGCTGGTACGGAGAGGGAAAATAATTCTCCGACGACATTCTTATTAAAGCTAAAGCCTTTGAGTCTAACTTCAATTGTTGATTTGGATTTAACATGAATGTAGCCCAAAATAACCAAGAGGACTTTGGATAAAACTGTTGCGTAGGCTGCCCCCTCAAGTCCCATGCCGAGGGCAGGGATGCCAAGGACTGAATCAAAGATAAAAAATGGGTCCAAGATTACATTTGACAGGGATGAGATGGCTGAAATAGATGTAATTGCCTTGGTCATGCCTTGGGAATTTAAAATTGATTGATAGGCGAAAAATATTAAATCAAATAAAAGTCCAAAGGCATTTATTTGTAAAAATATTGTAGATTTTTCTAAAAATGTGCCCTTGGCTCCCATCCAGCTGAGGGCTGTGGGTGCAATGGCGTATAATAAAAATGAAAAGACCAGGCCCATCAAAATTGAGATTACCATGGCGTGGTTGGCGTAGATTTTTGCCTCATTTCTTTTGCCGGCTCCAAGTTTTTGGCTCATCAGAGAAGTGGCGGCAATGGAAATGCCAAGGCCAAAGGCTATAAATAAGTACTGGAGTGGCCATATAAATGCTGTTGCAGCATAATCTTCAGCCGATAATTGGGCGACGTAAATGCCGTCGACAATCCCGTAAAAGGTCTTGATTAGGTTGGAAATCATCAGGGGGATGGATAATTTCATGATTACCTTTGATATGTCCCCGTGGGTTATAAAGTCTGTTTTGTTCTCTTTGTAAGTAATTTGTTCAGTCATAATTTACCTCGTCGTGTGTATGTTTTATTATTCTTAGTATATTGTAATGGATGGGGGGATGTTTGTCAAGATAGTTCGCATTTCGTATTAAATTTGTTGTTAATTTTGCGACATTTCCTTGTATTCGACGTTTTATCTCATTGCGACGTACACATCAGTACGCCTCATTCGATAAAAGTCTCAAGCAAGGAAATCTCATCAAAATTTCCTAACAAATTATTGGATAGAGATTTTTTCTTGTAAATCGTGGTATAGAGATTAATGAAAATAATTGGTGTGTATGGGCGGAAATTAATTATCGCAAGACCGATTATTTTTTGTATTTGGGGCGGGACTCTTCGGTCCAGATAAACTGGACCCTACAACGCAAAGCGTTATAATGTATGAATACATTTCTCCTATGTTTATTGTTCAGGACGTTTGTAGGGGCGACTTTATGTGGCCCGAAAAATGACGATCGCGCCTTGAGTGCGTGAGGCATTTTTAAATGTAGATTCGAAGATCAATATAAGAAACAAATATTGTTTTAAAACAAAAAAAGAGTTATGAAATTTTTTCATAACTCTCTCCGTTTTGTTTGTAGATGCCGTCGGCATCTATTTTGTTTGTTTCTAATAGGTCTTTTATTTTGTCAGGCTCCATTTCTGTTTTACCAGCGAGTCCGCAGGAGCTTGAGATTGCTCTGGGGACTGGGATGAGTCTGAACTCGGGCTCAACTGCCTTGGCCTTTTCCTCTAGGAGGAGGGCGTCAGTCAGTTGGTGGACTGTTATGATATACATTTATGTCCTTGCCGCCTATTATTTGCTAGCTGTAATTGTTGCTTCGTCAGCAACTTCTTTTACTGTAACTGTGTAGCCAGCGTTTGTTAAAAATCTGGATACGTTTTCCTTACATACTTCTGTGTCAACTAGTACTTCGATTTGTTTTTCGCCAGCGTCTGCTGCTTCTTTGGCAAGCACTACTGGTTCTGGACAGCTAAGTCCTCTTGCGTCGATATTTTTCATTATGCTTCCCTCCTTGATGTTGCGGCTATGATTAGGGCAACACATAGGCCAATGATTACTGCGATCATGCCGTTAGTTGGTACTCCTTTTGGGCTAGCTGCTAGTCCAAAGTTGTGGCAGAATGCAGCACCTGTGATAAGTCCGAGAACTGTAACAGCTGCGTCTTGGTCGCCTTCGCCAGATAGGATTGTTTGTCTGATTGGGCATCCACCAAGTAATACTGATGCAAGTCCAACTAGGACCATGCCTAGGAAGTTCCATAGGTGGTTGGAGTGGGCAACTGGTTGTCCTTCAAAGCCTAGGTTAAAGTTACCTGCGATTAGGTTAACAATAAGTGCACCTACGATTACGCCTACAAGTCCCATTAGTGGGGCGTAGTCTTTGATCAAAAATGCGTCTCTAAAGCCTGCTGCTGTGCAGAGTCTGGTTCTTTGTAGGATAGTTCCAACAACTAGTCCTGCGATCAGTGAAATGATAACTGGAGCGTGCATTGAGCCAGGTCCTTCTTCACTGAAGAAAATAAAGCTAGGTTTAGCTAGTAATAGGATTAAGAGTGCACAAGCGATGGCTGGCATAATGTACGCGCCAATTTTTGATTGTTTGTGAGCTCTGCCGAGTGAGAATCCTTTTTTGATAAAGACGATTCCGATTAAGATACCTACGATATAGCCTAAGAGGCCAACGATTGCATTTAGGTCTCCTCCGCCAATTCTAAGTAACATTCTAAGTGGGCATCCTAAGAATACAAGGGCACCAATCATCAAGAAGAATCCGAGGATAAATCTGATCATTGGGCTGCTGCCGCCGCGTGATTTGAAGTCTTTACCTATAATAGATGAAATAAATGCTCCGAGTACAAAACCTAAAATTTCAGGTCTGAGATATTGTACTACTCCTGCTCTGTGTAGACCAAGTCCGCCTGCAACGTCTCTCCAGAAACATGCAACACAGATACCCATGTTTTTAGGGTTTCCCCATACTACTAACAAGCCGCCGATTACGCCGATGATTAGGCCAGCGATAAGTAATGTTAGTTTTCTGTTTTTTGTTTTCATAATATACCTCCTTAAGCTAATTATATATCATAATTTAGCCTATTACCAATAAATTTTATCTATATCATTGGCGAGCCTATAGATTTATTTTATGGGGCAAGGGAGGTTTTAAGGGCAATAAATTTAATTGTGCAAAAATATAAAGTTTTATGTTATAATATTAGTGGTGATTATATGATTTATATTGAAAACAAAAGTGTAGACCCCAGCTTTAATTTTGCTTTGGAGGAATACTTTTTAAAAAATACTGATGAGTCGGTCTTTATGATTTGGCAAAATGAGCCGACGATTTTAATTGGCCGCAATCAAAATTTGAAATTAGAAGTCGATACTGACTTTACATCTAAGAATAATATTCATATTATAAGAAGACTGTCGGGAGGCGGAACTGTCTATTGTGATTTAAATAATTGCCAGTATTCAATTATTGGCAAAAATACAGGCGAGGCAAATTCCTTTCAGACTTTTGCAAGGCCGGTGGTTGAAGCCCTAAAAAAATTAGGTCTGGACGCAGAGTTTACTGGCAGGAATGATATTTTAATAGACGGCAAAAAGGTCAGCGGCAATGCCCAGTACAAGTGGAGGGATAGGATTATCCATCACGGGACCCTGCTCTTTGGGGCGGATATGGACCTTTTGCAAGGGGCCATCAAGACTCGGAATATTAAATTTGTAGACAAGTCGGTTAAGTCAGTTTCGTCTAGGATTGGGCAAATTGGTTCTATGGTCGACATGGATGTTCAAGAATTTATAAATTATATTCGCGATAATTTAATCGAATTTCACGATATTAAAGAATTTCGTCCGCCGAACGAGGCTGAAATTGAAGCGGCCAATAAATATTTAAAAGATTTCCCTGATCTGATGAATGACCAGTCGAGCCTGGAGGCCAAACACTATTATGCGGTTAAATATCCTTTTGGCCTTGTGGAATATTTTGTGGAGGTCGACGGAGACCAAATAGAAAATATAAAAATGGCCGGAGATTTTTTTGAAGAAAGAGATATTAAAGAATTTTTATCTGGATTAAGGGGTATGAATATAAATGAGTTAGCTAAGGCTAAGCTCGATATAGAAAAATATATTTTAGGTTTTAAAGAAGAATATTTTATAAATGATATTTTAAAGGCTATTAAGGAGTGATTTTATGGCATTAAAAAAGCCCGAGTGGTTGAAGATTAAACTCCAGGGCAATCAAAATTCAAATACAGTTGAGCATACTTTGGGAGATTTTGCTTTAAATACGGTTTGCCAGGAGGCAAATTGTCCGAACAAAATGGAGTGCTATGCCAGACGGACGGCGACTTTTATGATTATGGGTAAGAATTGCACACGGAATTGTAAGTTTTGCAATGTGACTACCAAGAGACCAGAAGCTTTGGACCCAGAGGAGCCCAAAAATGTGGCCATAGCTGTTAAAAAACTAGGTCTCAAGCACGCAGTTATAACTTCTGTGGACAGGGATGACCTCAAGGACGATTACGGTGCTTATCATTTTGCGGCTGTGACCAGGGAGATTAAAAAATTAAATCCGCATACTACTGTTGAGTTGTTGATTCCAGATATGCACGGAGATAAAAAGTTGCTGGATATTATTTTTGCGGAGAAGCCAGACATTATAAACCACAATGTGGAAGTGGTCGAAGAGTATTTCGATTACATTTGTCCACAGTGCGATTTGGATATGAGCCTGGAAGTTTTACGCTATGCAAAGGAAAAGGGTTTTATTACCAAGTCGGGCATGATGGTCGGCTTTGGCGAAACAGAAGACATGGTTATAGATATGATGAGAAGGCTGAGGGAAGTGGATTGCGATATGCTAACCATTGGCCAATATTTGCAGCCATCCAGAAAACATATAGAGGTCAAGGAATATGTTACACCTGAACAGTTTGACAGGTACAGGGACATTGGACTTGAAATGGGCTTTAGGTCGGTTAGCTCGGGCCCATTTGTCAGGAGCTCCTACCACGCAGAGATGCTGGAGGACACTAGTGAAGGATTATCGGCAGAAAAACAAAAATTACAAGATAAATTAAATGAAACGGCACATGCTTAGAGGAGGTAGAGATGAAAATAATTATTATCGGAGCAGGTCCTGGCGGTTACGAAGCTGCTATCAGGGCTGCACAATTGGGTAACGAAGTTGTATTAATCGAAAAGGGCCACACTGGTGGAACATGTTTGAATGTTGGTTGTATTCCAACCAAGACTTTGGTAAAGATTGCTGAAACTGTGGACGCAGTTAAGGACGCTGGAAAATTTGGCGTTATGACAGGTGACTACAGTTTAGACGAAGATGTAATTTTTAACCGCAAGGTCCAAGTTGTGGACGGCCTAAGAAAGGGCGTTGAATTCTTATTCTCAGGTTACAAAAACCTGGAATACGTTCGCGGCTTTGCCAGCTTCAAGGATGAAAAGACTGTTGAAGTTAAGACAGATGATGGTGTTAAGGAATTTACTGGCGATGCAATTATCATTGCAACAGGTTCTAAGGACCAAAAGAAATTACCAGGATCAGATTTGCCAAAGGTTTTATCTTCAACTGATCTACTCAACTTAAAGGAAATTCCAAAGTCCATGATAGTTATTGGTACAGGCGTTATCGGTCTTGAATTTGCAAGCATCTACTCACGCTTTGGCACAGATGTAACAGTTATGGGCAATAACTTATTAAAGGTTGCTGATGGAGAAATTCAAAAGAGATTAAATTCTGTATTGAAAAATGAAAATCTTAAATTTGCGACCAAGCAAAGGGCACAAAAGATTGAACAAGACGGCGACATGCTCAAGGTTACAACCAAGATGAGAGATAAAGACCAATTCAAAGAATACGAGGCAGAATATGTACTCGTTGCCATGGGTAGGGACTGCAACACAGATGGTTTAAATGCAGAAGCAGCTGGCGTTAAACTCGAACGCGGCGGGGTTGTGGTCGATGAAAACTTTGAGACAGCAACAAAAAATATTTATGCAATTGGTGACGTTGTATACGGCAACACTCAACTTGCTCACTTGGCAAGCGCCCAAGGTATTAGCCTAGTTGAAAAATTATCTGGTCTTGAACCAAAGACAAATCTGGAAATCGTTCCATCAATCGTCTTCTCAATCCCAGAAATCGCCATGGTCGGTAAGACTGAAGAAGAATTAAAGGAAGAAGGAGTCGAATACGAAAAATCCAAATTCCTCTACGCTTCAAACTCAAAATCAGTTTCAGCCGATGAAACCGCAGGCTTTATTAAAATCCTCGCTTCAAAAGATGGCAAGGAAATCCTAGGCTGCCACATAGTTGGTGCCTACTCAGACTATCTAATTCACTTCGCAGCAATTGCTATGAATAATGGCATCGGCGTTCAAGGCTTGTCAGATATGATCTACGCTCACCCAACAGTATCGGAACTGTTTATGGATGCGGTACAGATCTTGGACGGAAAGAGTATCAACACTCCTGGAGGCGGGAAGTAGTATTTCGCGTTAAATTTGCGACAAAGGCTTGTTTCGAAATGTCGCTCACTGCGGAGGGCACTCGAGCCCACCTCATTCGCAACATTTCTGTACATCGCCTTTCTCATTGAATTTTCCAGCGAAATACGGTAGATATAAATAAAAATATTTAAGAGGCTGAGAGGCCTCTTTTTGATTTGAAAAAATTATTTTTAGATGTCATCATCTGCGTCCTAAAAAATTTATTTCACCGCGAATCTCATCGAAATTTCCTCGCGAATTTAGAGTGATGTAAAAGTATATTAATATGATTAATGAAAAATAATCGGTCTGTAGCGTCCACTTTATCGTGGACAAAACCGATTATTTTTTATTTTTAAAAATTAAGAGAATTTTATAATGGATGAACATATTTCTCCTATGGATATTGTTAAGAACGTTTGTAGGGGCGACTTGCAGCCACGCCCAAGAGGCAAACGCGAAAGCGTGAAGACGATTGGCTAGCGTTGACTCACGCAACTTGTTGCCCAAGAAAACAAAATTTTTTTGTCCGAAATAAATCGGACGCTACCTGAAAATTTTGTTTGATTGGCTGCAACAATCTGAGGAGAATGTGGCCCGAAAAACATTGATCGCATCTTGTATGCGTGAAATGTTTTTAATTATATAATCGAAAAACAATTTTTGGATGAACAATATTGGGAAAACTATTTTATTCAATTCATATCCAATAACATCCGCCGTCATTACTTTACTTATTTAAAAAGTTTTAAAGAAAAATTTAAAAATCTATAAATAAGTACTTGAATCGAAAGTTAACATCTATTATAATAGTATATTGAGGAGGGATCTGGTGAAATGAATAAGAAGAAAAAGGATACTTTGATTACGGGTTTCGCACTTTTTGCGATTTTTTTGGGGGCGGGGAATTTAATTTTTCCACCTACACTTGGACATATAGCGGGTACTAAATGGGCCAGCTCAATGGCTGGTTTTATGTTGACGGGCGTTGGCCTTCCGGTTTTGGGAATTATAGCTGCGGCCAAGGCTGGCGGTAGGACCATTGACGTTTTTAAACACTTGGGACCCAAGGCTGCAAATATTATGACTTTTATAATTATTTTGGCCATTGGACCACTACTTGCTATTCCCAGAACGGCAGCGGTTACTTATGAAATTGGTGTTAAACCTGTATTTGGTATCAGTCCTGTTATTTCAGCAGTCGTATTTTTTGCAATTGTTTTATATTTTACTTTAAATGCTATGTCTGTAGTCGACAAGGTAGGATCCATTTTAACTCCAATTTTGATTGCAGTCCTTGCGATTTTAATTATAGTTGGAATTACTAATCCTATTGGCACGCCTATTGATACTGGCAATATAAAAAATTTCTTGAGGGGTTTTGAAGAGGGCTACCAAACCATGGACGGGATTGGTTCTTTGGTTTTGGCAACTATTATTATTCAATCCATTGCTCAAAAGGGTTATGAGAAAAGAAAAGACCAAGTTAGGATGACTTGTATTTCGGGTTTTATAGCTGCTCTTGGTTTATTCTGTGTATACGGCGGTTTTATTTACTTGGGTGCAACTTCTTCTGGAGTTTTGCCAAAAGATTTATCCAGGGCTGAGCTCGTTATAGAACTGGTAAATGGAATTTTGGGTTCTTGGGGCGGAGTTATATTAGGCCTGGCAATTTCCTTGGCTTGTATCACAACAGCTGTTGGCTTAACAGCAACTGCAGGAAACTTTTTTGCAGCAGTATTTAACAACAAGGTTTCATACAAATCAATAGTTTGGATTACCTGTGCTTTCTCAGCTTTCTTTGCAATCAATGGCGTAGATACTCTAATTGCCTTTGCAGTTCCAATTCTTACAGTTATTTATCCGGTAACGATTGTCCTCATAGTTATGAGTTTGGCTGACGATCTGATTAAGCACAAGTCCGCTTATAGGGGGGCATGCTTGGGAGCATTTGTAATGTCTCTCATTCAAAATATTTTAAATGCAGAAGATAGTATAAATAGATTTTTAGAAACGATAAGGGTTAGCCCATTCTTTGCTAATATCACACCTGAAAGAGTAAACTTTGACACGCCAATTTCAATTATTGAATCATTGCCGCTGGCATCTCAAGGTTTTGGTTGGATTATTCCTGCTATAGTTCTTGGTGTGGCCTTTGCAATTTATGAAGCAAGGAAGGGCAAGAAAGTTTTATAAGGAATTAAAATTTAAAAAGTATTTTAAGAGCTAAGCGAATTTTATTGTATAAGTTTGCTCGGCTCTTTTTATTTGAAAAATATTTATTTTTATAGTCTAAGATTTTAGTCAGATAGCGCTTAGGCCCATGCACAATATGTAGAAATCTTAACAATTGATATTTTCATCTTCCAAAAGGCTTGGTAATCCGCTCTTTATAAAAAATAGTTCAAAATACGCACAATATATTGTATATTTTTTTAAAAATATAGGCAAAAAGACTTGATTTATTTTTGTGGACCTGCTAAAATAAACTTAGTCAACATAGTGTGGCTGAAAAAATTACCCACAAGATATTGTGGATACTTATAAAACATTTCAGGAGGATCAGGAAGATGAAAGTTATCAAGCGTACAGGCGAATGCGTAGATTTTGATAAGAACAAAATCGTTGTTGCCATAGAAAAGGCCATGCACTCATCATCGGGTGTATACGAAGAAGGACAGGCGGAAAGAATTGCAAGTGAAATTGAAGATTTCGCTCGGGTTATAAAGGAGCCAATGACAATTCATGGGATTGAAGAGCAAGTTTATTACAAGCTCTTACAATACAATAACCCTGCAACTGCCAAGGCCTATGAAAGTTACAGGTCTGTTCAAGCTTTTAAGCGTCAAATAAATACCATTGACGATGAAATTGTAGGAATCTTAAATCGTTCCAACACCAGCGTTATGGATGAAAACTCCAACAAGGACGCGAAGATTGTTTCAACTCAACGCGATCTAATTGCAGGGGAAGTTTCTAAGGACATTGCCCGCAGGATTATTATGCCTACCGATATTGTAATGGCTCACGATTCTGGTGCCATTCACTTCCACGACATGGATTACATTATTCAACCTATGTTTAACTGCTGCCTGATCAACCTCAAAGACATGCTGACCAATGGAACTGTTATTAACGGCAAAAAAATTGACAGCCCAAAGTCTTTCCAAGTTGCATGTACAGTTACAACACAAATTATTGCCCAAGTCGCAAGCGGCCAATACGGCGGCCAAAGCATCAATGGCATCGATACGATTTTAGCTCCCTTTGTTAGAAAGAGCTTTAATAAATATCTATCAGCCGTAACCGAAGAGCAAAGGGAAATTTATGGTATGGAACCTGATCTTGAAAAGGCTGAAGAAATTGCTTGGAAGAGGACCAAAAAAGAAGTCAAAGACGGTATTCAAACCATGCAATATCAAATCAATACCCTGATGACAACCAACGGTCAAGCACCTTTCGTAACTCTCTTTATGCACTTTATGCCTGGCTTTGAATATGAAAAAGAAGCTGCACTGATCCAAGAGGAAATTTTGAACCAAAGGCTTGAAGGCATCAAAAACGAAGCTGATGTTTATGTAACTCCAGCTTTCCCTAAATTGATTTATGTCCTGGACGAACACAATGTCCACGAGGATTCAAAATATTATTATCTGACAAAACTTGCTGCAAAATGCACAGCCAAACGCATGTATCCTGACTATATTTCAGCCAAGAAGATGCGTGAGCTCTATGAGGGCAATGTATTTTCACCAATGGGCTGCAGGAGCTTCCTCGCCCCATGGAAGAACGAAGACGGCGAATATATATTCGATGGCCGCTTCAACATGGGCGTCGTTTCCTTGAACTTGCCACAAATTGGAATTTTATCTGGTGGAGACGAGGATAAGTTCTGGGAAATTTTGGAAAAGAGATTAGAGCTCGTCAAAAAAGCTTTGATGTTTAGATATGAACTCCTAGAAAATGTAACCAGCGACGTAAGTCCAATCCACTGGCAATACGGGGCTATCGCAAGATTAAAGAAGGGCGAAAAAGTCACTAAGCTTTTACAAAATGGTTATGCGACAATTTCTATGGGCTACATTGGCCTTTATGAAGCCACAAAACTCGTGACAGGCAAGTCACACACAGATCCAGAGGCCAAGGATTTTGCTCTAAGGGTTATGCAAAGACTTAGGAAGGCCTGCGATGATTGGAAGGCTGAAACTCATCTGGGCTTTGCCCTTTACGGCACACCAGCAGAAAGTTTGACCAATCGCTTCTGCCAAATCGATAGAAGGCGTTTTGGCGAAATCAAAGACATAACAGACAAGGGTTATTACACCAACTCCTACCACGTAGACGTTCGTGAAAATATTTCTGTCTTTGATAAGTTTGACTTTGAATCCGAATTCCAAAAGCTATCAACAGGCGGCATGATTTCCTACGCTGAAATTCCAAATATGACCAATAATATTGAAGCGGTCGCAACACTTGTAAAATATATCTATGACCACATCACCTACGCTGAATTTAATACCAAGAGCGATTACTGCCATGAATGCGGTTTTGATGGGGAAATAAAGCTCAATGATGACAATGAATGGGAATGCCCAAATTGCCATAATAAAGACAAGAGCAAACTCACGGTTATCAGAAGGACTTGCGGATACTTGGGAGAAAATTTCTGGAATGAAGGCAGGACAAAGGAAATTGGTGCAAGAGTCCTCCATATATAATGAAATATTCACAAATTAGAAGATACGATGTGGCCAATGGCGAGGGCATCCGGTCGACGATTTTTGTCACTGGTTGTACCCACGGCTGCAAGGGATGCTTCAACCAAGAGTACTGGGATTTTAATTACGGAGACGACTGGGACCAAGAGGCAACCGATAAAATTATATCCTATCTCAAGGACCCAAATGTTTCGGGACTCACTTTACTGGGTGGCGAGCCCATGCAAAATTTGGAGCTCACAGAGGTAATGAGGGATATAAAAAAAGAGGTCCAAAAAAATATTTGGATTTACTCGGGCTACACCTATGAACAAATTTTAGCCGATCCCAAAAAACTAGACCTCTTAAAAGAGTGCGATATCCTGGTCGATGGATTATTTGTAGAAAAATTAAAAAATCTTAAATTAAAATTCCGTGGTAGCGAAAACCAAAGGATAATCGATATTAAAAAATCCTTGGAAAGCGGGGAAGTCGTAATCTATGAACCAAGATAAAAGGAGCTATGAAATTTCATAGCTCCTTTTAATTATTTCAATTGCAACTTTTTTATAAATATTATCCTTACTATAAATTATTCTATCTGGCATTTTATGGGATGAAAAACTATTACCAGACATTAAATGAGCAGATGCCAAATGTAGAGAGTAGGCTATAAGATTATAGTCAGATTTTAAATATGTATGATCAAGTTTTGTTTCATATTTCAAATTATATATTATTTTGGATGATTTTTTATGTGCAGCTTTATAATCTTTTCTAGAAAAAAACATGTAGGAGTCAATGAGCAGAATATGGTCATTGATTATTTTGTAGATATACATACTGTTAGTGTTGTGATGATTAAGGAGAAAATTTTTGAATAAAATTAGTTTTTTTATATCATTCTTTTTAATGGCAAATGGGATGGCTTTTATAATGGACTTAATTTTTTTCCCTTCCTGGACCCTGGATTTACTATAGATTTGTAAAAGATCTGCATTTAAACCTAGGGAGAGCAGGTCTATCTGTTTAAGAGTAGGTAGTATTTTATCATGTTCAATCCTAGCTAGGGTAGATGTAGAAATAAATTCAGGTTCAGCGAAATAGTATTCTGATAAATATTCTATTTTATAAATTAAATCTTCTCTAGTTAGACCTAAAGATTCTCTTTTGTTTTTAATATATAAACCAAAATTTTCCACAACATCACCATTTATATTATAACATAAAAGATAAAATATTCAAATAGCAAAAATGAAATTTACAAAATGGATACTAATATGGTAATATTTGTTTAAAGGAGGTTAATGATTCAGTTTATACCAGAGGTATATTTTTTAGATGATTATGTAAAAATGTTATACAAGGAGGAGATAAATGTACAGGATTAATAAGGATCAGAATATTAATAAAGTTAATATCAGACTTATGGGTATTGTATTTATAATAATATCCTCACTTTTC
The DNA here is from genome assembly GCF_900215725.1 of Ezakiella peruensis. Taxonomy (GTDB): domain Bacteria; phylum Bacillota; class Clostridia; order Tissierellales; family Peptoniphilaceae; genus Ezakiella; species Ezakiella peruensis. The sequence goes on from NZ_LT962469.1 coordinate 393,171, forward strand.
TCAATGGTTACTCCATACTTAAATAAGATTATAATCGATAATATTATCAGTTCAGATAAAAATTTGGAGATAAGTGAGATTGTTATAATAATAGCCATATTATTTGTTTCTCAGCTTATAATTTTTTATTTTGGCAACTTTATGGTGCAAAAATTATTACTGAATTATAAGAGAAGGTTGGTAGGGGGAATTTTTAAAAAGAGTTTATCTATGTCCTCTCCAGATTATTTAGAAGAGGATAGTGGTAAGGTTCATAATTTATATTACGGATATTCTAATACTCTCGCCTCTTCTTTAATTAATTATAATATCTTGCTGCCAGGTTTTATATTTCAAGTTGTAATAACATTTGCAATTTTATTTTATATAAGTCCTAAGTTGGCACTAATTTCGATTGTTGCAAGTCCTTTATACTTAATGTTTGTGGTTTGGAATTCTAAAAAAAGATCAGTTTTAAATCAAGATTGTATAGAATCCAATGACCGTTTTGTAAAGACGGCTAACATTTTTAAAAACCATATTGTTGATATGCATATGATTGACAATGATGAATTTTTTAACAGAATTTTCAACAAGGATTTAATGTATGATATAAAGACTACTGAACGATACTATTTTTGGTTTAATTTTGGTAATCGCCTTCCAATCTTTATACAGATGGGAGTTCCTATCTTTATTTTATGGTTGGGCGGTAGGTATGTAAACAGTGGCGTTTTAACGCTGGGTACTTTGATTATGTTTAGTCAATATATTACTCATCTGTTTGATCCACTAACAAGTGTATTTCATATTATAACAGAAATTAAGTCGATGAAACCTTACTATGATGTATATGAGAGCTTTTATTATAAAGAATCCAATGTTGAAAATAAATATAAAGAAATATTTGCCAATGTGGATGGTATAAATATTAACGATGCTGAGATTTATAGTGCTGGCGATAAGTTTTTATATAATTGTAATATGAAGATGGCTGATAAGGGTTTATATATAATTAAAGGGCCTAATGGTAGTGGAAAATCTACAATTTTAAAAATTATAGCTGGTATTTATCCAAAATCTCTGGTAAAAAATGGGAGTATAATGATAAATGAGTCATTCTATAACGATATTTCTGTCCTACAGTATCCGTTATTTTTCTTTAATGGTAGTGTTTCAGATAATATAATGTGTGGGCAAAATAATTCCATGATTGATATATTTGACCTATCTAATTTGAATAAAGAAATACATGGGGACAAGGTTAACTTGTCTAGTGGAGAGCAACAAAAGCTTGCCTTATCAAGAGTTTTTACAGAGGATAGAAAAGTTATTTTCTTGGATGAGCCTTTCTCAAATTTAGAAGAGTCTGCATCAGTTAAACTTAAGTCATATATTGAAGAAATCAAAAATGAAAAACTTGTCGTTGTTATTATGCACGATGATTCATTGGATAATATTGCTGACCAAGTTTTTACAATTAGTAATGAAGAATTGAAATAATTAGTCTACTTAAAAAAGATATATACATTTAAAGACCTATATTAATTAATCTAAGGCAAAAAAATCCAACCGATAAGAAATCGATTGGATTTTTTTAGTCAAATTTTAATTGGTTTTTGTTGGTGGCTTGCTTTTCTTTTTCCTTGTTAAAGCAAGTCCGACATAGGGGCTCGTAGATATCTGATGAGCCGAGGACAAGTCTGTCTGCATTGTCGACTGTCCTGTGTGACACCCAGGCGTCAGATCCGCACTTGGAGCAGACGGCGTGGTGTTTGGTTACATAGTCGCTAATGGCAAAGACTCTTTCGGTGACATCAAAGGGCGTTCCCAGATAGTCCATATCAAGTCCTGCCAGGACGATTGTGAGTCCACGTTTGAGAAATTCATTTATCAGGTCGATAAAGTCATCCCTTTGGTCATTTAAAAATTGAATTTCATCAACGGCCAGTACATCTGGCTTATTTTTTTCAACCAGGCTTAAGAGTTCGTCCATACTTGAAAAAATTTCAGCGGTCAGGCCGAGCTTGTCGTGGGTAAGTATATCTTTTTTGGAATATCTTTTGTCAAAGCTGGGCTTGGTCGCAAGGACCTTGTAGCCTGCAATTGAAAAGCGGTTTACTTCTCGAAAAAGGGCCGATGTTTTGCCCGAAAACATTGACCCACAGTGTAAAATTAATCTTCCTTTGTATTGGTGCATTAAATTCTCCCTTAGAACATGTTGTTTATTATATAATCTATATTGTAGATTAGATTATCTACATTTTCGTAAATTTGGTCTCCAGTATATTTAATCCAGTCGTATATAGGATAATATTCTATATCTTCATAGTTTCCGTAGGAAGATTCAGCCAGGAGTTTCTTGGCGGCTCCTAATTCGTTAAAGGAGAAGGATATAATTCCTACAACTAGGCCAAGGAGAGTTATAATTGCTATTATACTTATTAATTTTTTCATTATTCATACCTCCTGATAATGCTTGCCAGATTTGAAAACATAAGTGTGATCATCTTTATATACCAAACTAGGACATAGATTAGGCCAATTAAGAGTAAAATGGCAAGTCCTATTAGTCCAATGCCTAGGGCAATGCTGGTTAGTGTCGAAAGGATAAGTTCGTATCCGTTAATATAGACGACCTGATAGAGAATGCCCGATAGGCCAACAGCGCCCAAGGCAGCTGGTGCTGCAAAGAGGCCAAGGACTAATAGGAGTCCGATGATGCTTACCGGTATGGCTATAATATTTATTAATATTTTGCCAATCAGTGATAAGAAAAGAATTCCTGCGCTTCTCTTGACCCTAGTTGGTTTTTCGCCTTCTTGGATTTTTTGTATCTCGTCTTGGCTCATGGTCTTTGGTTTTATATCAAACTTTTGCCTCAGGTCTCTGGCCAAGAGAACTGGATTTCCAAGTTCGGAAACAATATCAGTTTCTCTTTTATTTTCTGCCAAGGCTTGGTTGATAATATTTTTGTAAGTGTTAAGAATATTATCTATATAAGCTTGGGGCACGGTTTCAGATCTCAGTGATTTTTCTAGATTGGATAAAAATTCATTAATCATAATATCACTCCTTTGTTCCATCGGTTATTTGTGGCTGGTCTTCGTCGATAATTTCCACGACTTCATCCACGTGTATGTCTGTATTGCCGTCTGCATCTTCGTCAATTACTTCATCGATGTGGCTGACGACTGGAATTGAATCAGCTGACTCAGTTTTATTATTTGTCATAGTAGGATTTAATGCAGCTTGGACCAAGTTTACATATTCAAGTCTGCCTTCTACAACATTTTTCGCGTACTTTAACCCCTCAGGACTTAAGACCAGCCTTTTTTCTCCATTGTCAAATTCTTCTATAATATTTCTTTCTTTGAGCTTAATTAATTCAACAACTACATCTGCAGAAGATATATTAAAATCTTTTAAGTTATTAAAAATATGGTATTCGTTGACATTTGAATTCATATTCTTAAGCATGTAGTTTAGAATAAGAGCTTCTGTAAAATTTATATTCATATTACCTCCCGCTTAATAAATTTTCTATTTGTGCACCGGGCACTTTTACTTCAACTTCCTTATGGTATTTTATACCCAATACTAGGCCAATACAAATCAAATTTGCTACTTGAAATGTTCCGCCGTGGGAAACAAAGGGAAGTGGAATACCTGTAATTGGCATTAGATTCATTGTCATAGCAATATTTTCAAAGATGTGGATAAAAAATAGGGCAACGACGCCAGATATTAAAACCCTGGAATAGTAATCAGAATCTTTTGCAATAAAAATCATCCTGGCAATTAAAAGTCCGTAGAGACTGATGAGGATTATGCCACCAAAAAGCCCCAGTTCTTCGCCGATAACTGCAAAGATAAAGTCAGAGTGCTTAAAGGGCGTGTAGTTGGAATTGTTTTGTACGCCTTTAAATAATCCTGTACCCCAAAATTTGCCGGAGCCGATGGATATCTTTGACATATAGCCTTGGAGGCCCTTGCCCAAGATATCGCTCTCTGGATCTAAAAACACAAAGATACGATCGCGGGCGTAGTCTGGCAGTCGGGACCAATAGATTGGTATGCCCACAGCCAAAATTCCCAGGGCGGCCAAAATATATTTGAAGTTGAGTCCTCCAATAAAAAACATAACTGCAATTATTCCAAAGGTGACTATGGCTGTACCATTGTCAGGCTGCTTTAAGATAAGGGCAATTGGAATAAGGGCCAGGACTATTAAAATTAAAAGAACTGGCAGGTCGTTAAAACGGTCTTTGGCCCTGTTCATAAAGCCTGAAAGGGAGACGATAAGTCCAACTTTTGCAAATTCCGCCGGTTGAAAAACATATCCGCCAATGTCGACCCAGCTTTTTGATCCGTACATTTCCTCGCCAAAGACCAGGGTGTAGACCAAGAGGCCGACGCTTAATAAATATATTAGAAAATCCAATTTTTTAAATAATTTTGGAGGCGTAAACATCAAAACAAACATTGCTCCCAGTCCCAAGAGGGTAGCAACGTATTGGCCTTTCATATAGGACGCTTGACCCTCATATGAATTTGTTGAAGATTTTAATATTAAAAGACCAAATACCAGGAGGGCAAGAGTGATTAAAATCGTGATGTACTCCACCCTTTGAAATGGTCGTTTCTTGTTAAAAAACATTTTATCACCAGCCTTATTATATCATATTTTTAAAAAATATGGTAATATAAGACTATGAAGAAAAATGATAAGGCGATTGAATTATTAAAGAATATGGGCCTTGGTCCAATAGCAATAGTGGATGCCGATAAGTATATAAAACCTGAGGGTTACAAGGAGATGGAAGGCTATTACTCAAAGGCCATGGAGGAATTTACGGCTCTAAGGTCTGGCAGTATTATTGTCATGTGCATACCCTATAAGCATGAGAAGAAAAGTAGGCTCATGTCTATGGGGTCTTTGTCGACCGATTATCACAGGGTCTTTGAGGGCTTGGCAGAAGACATAAAAAATGTAGGAGTCCTGGGTAACTTCAAGGCCTTTACGGATACGGGCCCGCTTTTTGATAGGTCGGCGGCTTTGATTTCTGGTTTGGGCTTTAAGGGCAAGAATGAATTTGTTATCAACAAAACCTGTGGAACTTATTTTTACATTGCCTATTTGTTGACTGAAGACCGCTATGAAGAATACAGTGAAAATATAAATTACGATTGCGGGACTTGTGATTTGTGCATGCAGGCTTGTCCAACGGGTGCCATCAACCAAGGGCAATTTAAAGCAGGGTTATGCCTCAGCCATCTGACCCAGGCTGTGGAGATCGACGAGAAATTTTTTCCATATATAAAGACTTTATATGGATGCGATATTTGCCAGAGAGTTTGTCCATATAACAAGGATACGCCGCCTGGCCTTAGCGTTTTTGAAGTGGATGAGGACATTGATTATGAAAAGCTCTTCGCCATTTCAAATAGGGCCTACAAAAAAATCTTTGGAGATAAGGCCTTCTTTTGGCGGAAGAGAAATATTATAAAGAGAAATGCGATTTTAAGGGCAGCAAATCTGGGGCAAAATATAGACGATTATATAAAAATGGAAGAGGCCAAGGAAAATAAATATCTTTTCCCGGCCATAGAATATTATAAAAATATAAATAAATAATTTTTTAAGGGAGATCTAATCTCCTTTTTATTTGAAAAAATAAAAGATACAGAAACTTTTTTGTAATTATTTGTTAATTTTACTGTACAATTTTTTTCTTCTATGTTATAATAAAGTTGTAAGATAAAATTATAAAAAAGAATTACATATTGTAATTCATTTGAAGGAGGAATAATATGAAAGCATTTACAGCTGATAAAATCAGAAACGTATCACTTTTGGGACACTCGAGCTCCGGTAAAACTACTTTTACTGAAGCACTTTTATTTGCAACCAAGGTCGTAAATAGACAAGGTCGCGTAGAAGACAAAAATACAGTCTCAGACTTTGACCATGAAGAAATGGAAAGAGGAGTTTCAATTGGAACATCAGTTATTCCTATAGAATATAAAGATTACAAGTTTAATATCTTAGATACTCCAGGTTATTTTGACTTTATTGGTGAATGGTACGGAGCCAAGAGGGTTTCTGACGGATCAATTATCGTAGTCGATGCTCAATCAGGCGTTGAAGTTGGAACAGAAAAAGCTTGGAACAACGTTGAAAAATATAATACTCCGCGTATAATATTTTTAAATAAAATGGACAAGGAAAATGTAAACTTTGAAAAGACCTATCAACTTATGAAGGCAAAATTGGGCGACAAGATCGTTCCATTTACAATTCCATTTGGCGATGGGGAAAACTTTACAGGTTATGTAGACGTCCTTGACAAAAAGGGCTATCAATTTGACGGCATGGATGTTAAAGAAGTTGAAGCTCCAGCTGATAAATTAGAGCTTTGTTCAAAATACCAAGATGCTCTAAATGAAATTGTAGCTGAAAGCTCTGAAGAACTCATGGAAAAATATTTCTCAGGTGAAGAATTTACCAGAGAAGAATTTGTTGGCGGTTTAAAAACTGCTATTGCAACTGGTGAAATGGCTCCACTATTTGTGGGCGTTGCCACAGAAGGCAAGGGCGTTTTGAGAGTGCTTGACGCAGTTCGCAGATACATTCCATCACCTGCAGAATCAGGTCCACACAGAGGTATTTGGAACGAAGAAATTATCGAACGCGAAACCAAGGACGACGACTTCTTCTCAGCAGAAGTCTTTAAGACAATCGTTGACCCATTCGTAGGAAAATTAACTCTCTTTAAAGTTATAAGTGGTACTTTGGACAAGAACAGCCACATCTTTAACTCCACCAGAAAAGAAGACGAAAAACTCGGCGGCCTCTTCTTCTTAAGAGGTAAGAACCAAGTTGAAACAGATATCGTTCGCGCTGGTGATATAGCAGCTACTTCAAAACTCCAATACACAAAGACTGGGGACACACTCTGCGAAAAGCAAAATCCAATTGTTTATGAAACACTCAGATATCCTGAACCAACCTTATTTATGGCAGTATATCCAGTTAAGCAAGGTGACGACGAAAAGATTGGCACCAGCTTGAATAAATTGGTCGAAGAAGACCCTTCATTTATCATTGAAAGAAACAAAGATACCAAGGAACTCTTGATCGGTGGTCAAGGAAATATGCAAATTCAAGTTATCTCAGACAAATTAAAATCCAGATTTGGCGTTGAAGTTGACCTAAGAAAACCAAAGATTGCCTACCGTGAAACCATTAAGAAAAAAGCAGAAGTTCAAGGTAAGCACAAGAAACAATCAGGTGGTGCTGGCCAATACGGTGACGTTTGGATTCGTTTTGAACCATGTGAAGAAGACTTTGTATTCGAAGAAGAAGTATTCGGCGGCGCAGTTCCAAAGAATTACTTCCCAGCTGTTGAAAAGGGTATCGAAGAATCCATGGAAAAGGGAATCTTGGCAGGCTATCCTGTAGTTCATCTAAAAGCAGTCCTATACGATGGAAGCTACCACGACGTTGACTCAAACGAAATGGCATTTAAGATTGCAGCACAACTCGCCTTTAAAAAAGGTATGGAAGAAGCTGGACCAGTTTTACTAGAACCAGTTGTCAAGGCTGAAATCTCAATCCCTGAAGAATATCTGGGCGATGTCATGGGCGACATGAACAAACGCCGTGGCAGAATTTTCGGTATGGAACAACAAAGAGACGGCACACAAAAAGTTATAGCTGAAGCTCCACACGCAGAAATGCTTGACTACGCGATTGACCTAAGGGCAATGACCCAAGCAAGGGGATCCTTCAAGATGGAATTCGTTAGATACGAAGAAGTCCCTGCAAACTTGGTTGACAAAATCAAAGCAGAAGCAGGCGTTGAAGAATAAAATAATTAAAGTAAAAGCTACCGATGAGGTAGCTTTTTTGTTAGAAAAATTTGAAAGGTGGAGGTAAAATTTATTTTTAAATAATATTAATTTGTTTGATTTCTCAAGAAAACAAAATTTCTGTAGCGTCCGATTGCAGCCACGCCCAAGAAACGAGCATCGAAATTTCCCTGTAGGGGCAACTTTATGTGGCCTAAAATTTCGAAAAGGCGAAGTTGATTGGCATGCGTTGACTCACGCAACCTATTATTCAATCGTTAGACCGTAGGGAAAAACGATTGAATATAATAGTCTGAGGAGAATTTCGGACAAAAAATTTTGTTTGATTGTCAAGAGTCTCAAGGAAAATGTGGACCGAATTTTCCCTTCAATTTGGGGCGGGACTTTTCGGGCTACATAAAGTAGCCCCTACAGCCGCAAAGCGATTTTTAATTTAAGATTATTGGTATAGAATTTTTTGTATTAATACAAAAAACATTCAATTGTTCTGATTGTATTTATATTAAGAAAAATTACATGCATAGGTGATTCTTGTAGCCACGCCCAAGAGGTCAATAAAAAACGAGGCGGAAATTGTAGGGGTTACCTTGTAGCCCTGCCCAAGAGAGCGAGTAATAACGATGCTAATTGGACCGTAGCGGCTAACTTTTGAACTGCCCCTTGTCAAGTAGACACAACAATTAATTAAAAACACATATTTAAACTGCATACTCTCTGTACTCCAACGGAGCCATGCAGTTTAATCTTTTCTGAAACCTCTCGTTGTTGTAAAATTCAATATAATTAATAATTCTGTCTTTTAATTCTTCTAAAGAATTAAACTCTTTACCATAAAACATCTCTGTCTTTAATATACCAAAAAACCCTTCCATTGGTCCATTATCTATACATTTACCTACCCTTGACATACTATGCTTCATCCCTTGACCTTCTACTTTTCTTTTAAATGCTCTTGATGTATACTGACAACCACGGTCACTGTGGAATATTGGTTTTGCATCAGGATATTTGTCTATGGCCTTGTCAAACATTTTAAATACAATCTCTGCATTGCTTCTGTAGTTTAAACTGCATACTCTCTGTACTCCAACGGAGCCATGCAGTTTAATCTTTTTTGAAACCTCTCGTTGTTGTAAAATTCAATATAATTAATAATTCTGTCTTTTAATTCTTCTAAAGAATTAAACTCTTTACCATAAAACATCTCTGTCTTTAATATACCAAAAAACCCTTCCATTGGTCCATTATCTATACATTTACCTACCCTTGACATACTATGCTTCATCCCTTGACCTTCYACTTTTCTTTTAAATGCTYTTGATGTATAYTGACARCCACGGTCACTRTGGAATATTGGTTTTGCATCAGGATATTTGTCTATGGCCTTGTCAAACATTTTAAATACAATCTCTGCATTGCTTCTGTAGGACAATTCATATTCTATGATGCTGTTGTCGTATAGATCAAGTATTGCGCTTAGGTAGAGCTTTTTGTTTTCTCCAGGTATGCTAAATTCTGTTATATCTGTGAGCCACTTTTCGTTTGGTTTTTCTGCTTTGAATTTTCTTTTAAGGATGTTTTCTCTTGTGTAGAATGGTTCTATTGTTTTTCTAACTACTTTCTTTCTTCTAATTCTTGCTTTTATTCCTAGGAGTTTCATTAGTCTGTAGATGTATTGTTCTGAGTAGTTTTTGTGGTTTAATTTGTTTATGAACATGGTCATTCTTCTGTAGCCTAGGATTCCGTCATATGTTCTATGGTATTCAAATATTAAGCTACTTAGTAATTCATCTTGCTTTTCTTTTTCAGGTTTTTCTCTTTTTTTGTATTTGTAGTAGCTGCTTCTTGAGATCTTTAGTATTTCACAGGTGGTTTTTACTTGGTATCCTTTTTCTTTGAAGATGTCGACCGTAAGGTATTGAGCTTCTTGACGTAGTTTTGAGTGTATAGCTGTTTTTCCATAGCTTCTTTTTTTTTAAGAACTTCAAGCTCTAATTCAAGTCTTTTTCTAATTTCTTTTTCTTTTTCAAGTTCAAGTTTTAATTTCTCTGTATCTGTGAGTTTACTTTCATCTATTTCAGTTTTGAATTTAGGCCCTCTTTTTTTGTACTTTAAGCCTTCTTCTCCTTCTTTTAAGAAGCTTTGTGTCCATTTGTATACAAGTGCATAGTTTAGATTGAATTTTTCTGCTGCCTTATTGTAATTATTGTTGTTGTCTAGGATCCATTTTACTATTTCAATTCTTTCTTCGTATGTTGTTTGCTTGGCTTTCATAATGGAATTTTCCTYTCTTTTTTGTTTTGTATCTTTGAGTGTAATTCCATTATACCACATGTTAACCCATTTACCTGCAGTTGAGTGTGATATGTTATATTTGTGTCCAAGTTGCTGGTAGGAGTAGTTTCCTGTAAGGTAGTCTTGAACTATTTTCATTTTAAACTCTTTCGAAAAACTGCCGTTTGAAGTTCTTGACTTTAGAGCATCTTCTCCTTTTTCTTTGTAYTTTACATACCATGAGGCGACAGTTGTATCTCCTGCATTTATTTCCTTGGCTATTTCTMTRAATGATTTGTTTCCTTTTTCRTATTCTCTACATGCTTGTATTTTTGTTTCTAAGTCAAATTTAATTTTCCCCATTTTTTCTCCTTTTATGGGTTTTTAATTAATTAGACTGTCTACTTTGCATGTATCATACCANACTTTAGAGCATCTTCTCCTTTTTCTTTGTATTTTACATACCATGAGGCGACAGTTGTATCTCCTGCATTTATTTCCTTGGCTATTTCTCTAAATGATTTGTTTCCTTTTTCATATTCTCTACATGCTTGTATTTTTGTTTCTAAGTCAAATTTAATTTTCCCCATTTTTTCTCCTTTTATGGGTTTTTAATTAATTAGACTGTCTACTTTGCATGTATCATACCACTTTATGTTAGCCAAAACCGATTAGCGTCGCTCTATTGGTAAGCGTTGACTCACGCAACTTCTTGTTCAATTGTTGGACCTAAGGGAAAAACGATTGAGGACAAGAGTCTGAGGAGAATGTGGTCTGAAAAACATTGATCGTCCCTTGTGGACGTGAAATGTTTTTAATAATTTTACCCACAAAAAATCCCAAGGGCATAAATTGTCCTTGGGATCGATTTTTCTTAATTAAATTCTTTGTGTCTAAGGAATTTGTAGAAAGAACTTACTAGGAGTCCTATAATTACAAAGCTTAGGATGTAGTATCCGTAGATTGTCAAATTCCTAACAGCCCTGTCTTGGAGGACGAGAACCGATATAAAGAAAATTGCATATATAATTGTAAGTACTAGATTGTTTTGCGATTTTACATTATGGAGTTCGGATAGGCTTTCTTTGTAATTGAAAACTGGCTCGCGGTTGGTGGATTTTACCAGCAGGTAATTTGCATTTTCTCTGGTGGCTGGTTTTACTTTTGTAATTGATTGGCCGATGACCCTTAGGGGAATTTCTTGAACATTTAATTCCACATAGCCACATCCGTCCTTGCGGTAGTAGTCGCGAAGGGCTTGGGTGTTTTCGTCGATTAAAAAATTATAGGTCTTGACTGATTCTTCTAGCAAAAGCTTGCCATCTTTGACATCAACGACTTCATATCCGTGTCTGGTAATTGTATCCAGATCATGTTTTAATAGTTCGGGATATTCAATATGTTTTGCTTTAATTTTAAACTCTTTCATAATACCTCCAAAATTTTTTCTGCACATTTCAATCCGTCCAAACCTGCGCTTACAATTCCGCCGGCATATCCTGCGCCTTCTCCGCAAGCGTAGAGGTTTTTAATATTGGTCATAAATTCTTCATTTCTTTCTATATTGACAGGGGAGCTGGTTTTTGATTCGACAGCAGTTAGGATTGCGTCGTCTAAAAATCCATGCATCTTATTGTTCATATCGACTAAGCCTTGTCGGAGTTTGTCGGAAATTTGATTCCCGTAAATATCATCTATCTGTACATATCGAACTCCAAGTGGATAGCTGGGTTGAACTTCCTTTAAAGTTTTTGCCTCTGACTTATCCAAAAAGTCGTGGACGTGTATAGCTGGGGCAGTGTAGTCGCCGCCGCCGAGTTCAAAAGCCCGCTTTTCAATTTCCTCTTGGAAGGCAATTGAGTCCAAGGCTTTTGTATAATCATTTATAGTTGTAACAATGGCCGAGTTTGCGTTTCTAAGGCCGCGATTGTGATAGCTCATTCCGTTTACACATAAGTGCTCGGGTTCGCTAGAACTTGGAACGACAATTCCACCTGGGCACATGCAAAAGCTATAAACTCCGTCGCAGGCAAGACTGTACTCGCCTTTAAAAAGTCTGGGGTGGCCAGCATAGTCTTTGAATTGAGACTTGTCTACAAAAGTTTGCAGGTGTTCAATCCTAAAACCAATTGCAAAGGGTTTTGCATTTAAATGTAGGCCATCAGATATAAGGTTTTTAAAAGTGTCCCTGGCTGCATTTCCAATAGCTAAAATAATTTTGTCGTAATAGATAGGCTTGCCATCGACAACAACAGCCTTGGCAGTTCCGTTTTCTATTAAAATATTGTCAACTCTTGTATTAAAATAAAATTTAATTCCAGCGTCTTCTAAATCATTTCTAAAATGCTTGATGACTTCACGCAAGACATCTGTTCCGATATGAGGCTTGTGCATGATGGTTATTTCTTCATCGGCCCCGTATTTAAAGAGGATTTCTTTTATATATTCCTTGCGGGCGTCCTTGGACCGGGAGGTGAGTTTGCCGTCTGAAAAAGTGCCGGCTCCTCCTTCACCAAAACTTATATTGCTATTTGGATTTAGGTCTCTGGTCTTTAAAAAGTCATTTACATCTCTAACCCTTTGGTCAACATCGCCACCACGCTCATAGATATGGACTGTGCCCCCTGTGTTTTCTAGGACATGGGCAGCGTAAAGACCTGCAGGACCTGCGCCGACAATTGCAATTTTTAGGTCGCATTTTTTGTCTGGCAACCTATAGGGCTCTGGCATTTGGCTGGAGTTCTTTAACTTTTTGTCGACGTCTACTGCTATTTTTAAATTGAATTTAAGAGTTTGCCGCCTAGCGTCAAGGCTCCTTTGTATTATCTTGTAATCCTTGACTTTAATGCCATATTTTTTGGAAATTTCTTTTTGAATTTCCCTGTCATCGTAGTCGAGGCTGGTATTTATATTTATTAATTGCATTTAAAAAGCCTTTTAATCCCTTCAATCATAAGAGCAGGGTAGGTTTCGAAGTGGTATTTTTCATCAAAGGTAAACTTGCCGTCTTGGATTTTATTGATGCCGCCAACATTTATGGTTGGAATCGAAAGCCTGGCCGCATTATTGATCCTGTGATATTCTTCAGGCCTTGCCATTGGAATAAATTTGAGGGATTCTTTTAAGTCCCTGTAGTCTTCACTTAAATTTAAATAAGAGTGATAGCTCATGTCAGGATAGAAAAATCTTCTTTTTATAGTTGGCTTAACTGTATTTATAGCAGATGTAAAGGAAAGCATCAAATCCCTTTGCAAGGCGTTTGTTCCAGTTATATCTACCCTTTGGCTTGGAGCTTCTTCAAAATAAATTATAATTATGGGCTCATCTGCCAATTTGTGTTTGTCGTAAACATTTTTTACGAGCTGCAACCTGAGCTCTGAGAGCGGTAGGTCAGGGGACCGATTTATTTTGTCCTCTGCGTCATTTCTAAGAGAAGATAAAACCGAGTTGCCCCTTACTGTGATGATTTCATTTAAATATTCATCCCAGGTATAAACTTTTGGTCGAATTTTAAGAGGACTAAAGGGAATATTTCTCTTTAGGCAGTAGGAAGCATATTTGGTATTTAATTCTGCTATGGCCTTGTTATAAGAATTAATGACTAAGTCTTTAAGATTATTCATATAGGCCTTTAGGTCTTGGTTGACAGTTGAAGTCATAAATGAAGTATAACCCCATGCAGAGCTTTGAACTTCTGTGCCTCCTGGTACGATAAACCTATTTACATATATGGGCTCAGAAACTTCGTTTTGATAATTGTCCATCAAAACAGAATTGAGGGTTAAGTCGCGGGCAAAAGTTGAAAGCATATAGCTTGGATCCAAACCTTCATCAAATAAAAGGGTGCGGACGGTTTTGCCTGCCACAAAAATTGCTGGCTTAATAATGGCCTGGGCACCAAAAAATATGGCTTCTTCGCCATTGGTTAAAAATGAGTGGGTGGTAATGGCAGCCTTAAAATTATAACCTTCCTCTTTCATGGACATAATATATTTTACTGCCGATTCCATGCCCTTGTTATTGCCGTAGCGGTCGCAGATATTTAAAATCATTACATTGCCATCAAAGTCTGTCTTTGAAAGCTCATCTAAGACCACAACATTGGATGCAAGAGTGGATTTGATTATCTTGACATCGGATTTGCTGTATTTGCCGGTGAGTTGTGGTTCGTCAATGGTGTTTATTATAAGGACAACATCCTTGCTGTCTCCCTTTTGAACCATGGCCATTTGATTGAATCTAACAAATTCATCTTCGTCTGTGGCTAGGAGCTTGACATTTTCAGGATGGTCTTTAAAGTAATCCAGGCCCAAATATATATTATAAAGGGCCTTGGCAATGTCGACCTCTCCGCGATCATAGGTCAGTGCATCAATATTTAATAATTCTTCAAATATTTTCTTTACTTCAAGCATGATTCTAAAGCTATTTCAATCATATCGTTAAATGATTTTTGCCTTTCTTCTGGTGTTGTGATCTCGCTCTTGTGGAAGGAGTCACTAACTGTAAAAATGCCTAGGGCTTTTTTATTTAGATATTGGGCGATCAAATATAAAGCATAGGATTCCATTTCTACGCCAAGCACTCCCATCTTTTCCCATTTTTTCCATTCGTCGGAATCTGCATTATAGAAAATGTCGGATGAGAAAATGTTTCCAACATGAACTTTTTTATCCGTTTCGCGAGCAGCTTGGACAGCTTTTTCAAGGGAATCAAAGTCTGCAAGAGCTGCAAGGTTGCCTGGAAGATTAAATTGGTGGGCAAAGTTGCTATCGCTGGAAGCCCCTTGAGCAATGATTACATCAAAGAGATCCAAATCTTTTTGGTAGGCTCCGCATGAACCGACTCTTACAATTTTTTCTACATCATACATTGTGTAGAGCTCGTGGGCGTATATTGCAAATGAAGGAATGCCCATGCCGCTTCCCATTACGGAAAATTCGTGGCCCTTGTAGGTGCCAGAGAAGCCTAGCATATTTCTAACTGAGTTAAATTGCTTTACATCTTCCAAGAAAGTTTCTGCAATGTGCTTGGCCCTAAGTGGGTCTCCTGGCATTAAAACTGTTTTTTTAATATCGCCTTTTTTGGCTTCATTATGTGGTGTTGACATATAAATTCCTCCTTTTATTTTTTCTTTATTTTAATTTTACTAATCATAAACATGGCTAAGATAAATTCGGCTATTATTATTGGAACGATTCCAATCTTGTGGCCAAACATGAGCATGGCTACAATTATAAGTCCAGCAATTGGAATTGGCATGCCGGAAAATGAATTGTCCTCGTCCATGCCATCTACATTAAATCTGGCTAGCCTAAAGGCGCCTGCACAAATGTAAATCATAGTGGAAATGCCTCCGATAATTCTAATTGTTCCTTCAAGGGGCATAATCCTAAAAGTATAAACCAGGATTGCTGGAGCAACTCCAAAGCTTATTACATCTCCCATGGAATCCATTTGCACGCCAAGCTCTGAATCTGTATTTAATCTGCGGGCCACCCTGCCATCATATCTATCAGCTATGCTGGCTATAATTATAAAGGCCATGGCCGTTCTAAATTTTCCATTCAAACTCATTATAATTGAAATTGCACCTGCAAGCATGTTGCAAAATGTGACGAAATTTGCAGCGTTGTCATGGAAAAACTTTTTATTTTTCATTTTTTTCTCCTTATGGTATAATATAGTTTAATTATACAAGAAAAGAAAAAAACTATCAAGTAATAGGAGCGGCGATGAAGTTATTAGTCAGATTTTGCAATTTAAAAATTATAAATAAAATTTTTTATTTTTTAGTCAATACAAGATTTTCAAAAATTTTTATTCCCGCCTTTAGGAGATATTATAAAATAAAAACCCAAGAAATTTTATCGGGACAAAAATTTAAGTCCCTTAACGATTACTTTGCTCGGGCAATTAATATGGATTACAGGCCTATGGGAGAGGGCAAATATATTTCCCCTTGCGACGGAGTGATTACTGCTCGCGGAAGAATATCTCCTGGTATGACTTTTGAGGTCAAGGGCAAGATGGTCGATGTTAAAACTCTTTTGAATAAAGAGGCTCATGTAAAGGCCTTTCAAGTTATTTATTTGTCACCCCACAATTATCACAGGTTTCATGCCATAGATGACAATGAGGCCATCGATAAGTATGAGCTGGGTGACAAGAGTATACCTGTAAATGACCTTGGCTTTGAAATGGGAAATCCATTTTTGAATAACTATAGGATAATTCTTGAGACCAGGGATTATTTTTATATTGCAATTGGGGCCACAAATGTAAACTCTGTTAAATTTTTCAAAGATAAATTTAAAAGGGGAGACACGATTGGCGAGTTTAGATTTGGCTCGACAATTGTAATTCTTTATAAGGAAGAAATTGAAGGTTTGAAGCTGGGAGAGATTAAAGTTAGAGAAGATCTCATTTAATTTAGTTGATTATTTTTATATTATCTGTTAAAATATCAATGATAAACCCTTTGGGAGGAATGTATGAAAAAAAGAAAGATTGCAAAAATTTTATTGGCGGCAATTTTAATCACTGGTTGCAATAAGTCAGCTCAAAAACCTGTAGAACCTGTGACTCCAATTGTCGAAAGGGATGAAGCGGTTAAGGAACTGCCATACGATCCAATAAGTTTGATTGATTATATAAATAAAAATATTGCTAAGGTGGATAATAATAAAAAGGAGCTTTACATTTTAACTCTTGAAGACACCTTGGTTGCTAATTTAAATATTGTAAGTGGAGTTGTAAATTCAGATGAATGCAAGGCTGAACTTAGCTTTGTCAAGGATGGAGAAGTATTAAGCGAATCCGACATTGAAAAAATTGAAGACTCCTCCATAAAAAATGAAATACAAAAAATCTATGATATGTACTATACAGTATTCAAATCAGGTGATAGCTTTGTCCCTGGCGTAGACTATGAAAAGATTTTAAAATTAGTAGACAAGGACAACAAGGCCTTGGCCGATTACTATAGTATTAAGCTTGAAGAAAATCAAAAGCCAACTCTATTTAAGGGCCAAGTTATGTTGAGCCCACAAGATTTATTGGCTAGGATTAACAGGATAGAGAAGTTTGTTATTGACAACAAAGATTTCCCAAGAAATATGGATTTTGTTGCCAGATACCAATCCTGGCTTTATGTGCTTTTAACAGGAACTGCATCTAGTCCGCTTGTGGATAAAGATGGCAAGCTAATGAAGGAATTTGAAGACTTAGAAAAAAATTTGGAAGCCAAGACCATTGCTGATCAAACTTTTTTGGATGGCATGTACTATATCCACAAAAATAATAATAAGTTCGACGATGAACTAATGGATGAGATCAGAACTCTTGTCAGACAATCTGTTTTTGACCTCAAGGATAGAGCGGAGATGAATTAATATGAAAAAATTTAAGCAAGCATTTACCTTAGCTTTTGTTGTATTTTTGGCTTTCTATCTCTTTGCTATTGTTAAGGGGGCCAAGAACCCTTACGAAAATCTCTTTTCCAAGGATAAGTCTAAGGGAGAGACCAATATCGTAGATGAAAACAAGGGCGATGATGATAATAATAAGGGAAATGAAGAAGAACCTGAACCAGAGCCTGAGCCAGAACAAATGATAGATGATGAATTTATATTTGTCATGTTTGGAACTGACTCTCACGATATAGATGTATCAAAGGGCTACAGGTCCGATACAATTATACTTACAAAAGTTAATTTTAAAACTGGTGAAGTTCGCATGGTAAATATTCCACGCGATACTCGTGTGAATATTCCTGGCCATGGACTGACCAAAATTAACGCAGCTCACTCTTTTGGTGGGCCAAATCTTTTGCTCAAAACTATACAAGATAACTTTGGTATAAATGTTGACTATTATGTAAAAGTTGACTACACCCTGGTTGAAAATTTCGTTGACGCTATTGGTGGTGTTGATTATAACGTCCCATACGATTTAATTTATACAGACCCAACTGACAAACCGCCACTGGTAATTAATATCAAGGCTGGTATGCAACACATTGACGGTAAAGACGCTGTAAAAGTTCTAAGATACAGGGGAAACACCAGTGATATTGATAGAATCGATAGGCAACAAGAGTTTCTCAAAGTAGTCATGGACCAAGCTTTAAGTCTTAAAAATATTGGCAGATTGCCAAAGATTTTCACAAGTATTAAATCAAACCTAAGGACAAATTTTGGCGAAAAGCAAATTTTAGAAGCCATTGTAAGCCTACCAAAGGTTGATATGAATAATCTTGAAATGTCAATGATTCCTGGAGAAGGAAAGTATGTTGCAGGAGAAAGCTTTTGGATTTATTATGAAAATAATACAAAGGATTTACTAAAAGAAAATTTTGGAGACTACATGAATGCTCAGTAGGAAAAACGCTCACCTCTACTATAGCCTTAGGCTAGACCGTAGAGGTGATTTTAAAAATTACAGAATTAAAACCATTGAACCCTGCGATTTGTCTTATGATGACTTGGACTTGAGCGTGGAATTTTTGGGAAGGACTTTGGAATTTCCCAATTATATAAATGCAATGACTGGGGGGACTGAACTAGCCAAGAAGATTAACAAGAGGTTAGTCACCATGGCAAAATATCTCAAGGCTCCAATAATGACGGGGTCTTTGAATCCCTATATTAAGGAAAACAATTTCTTGGGTTTTGAGCCATTTTTAAATTATGATTTTGTTATTGCAAATTTATCTGCCAGAAACTCTCTTGACGATTTAAAAAAAGTTTCTGATAAATTAAATACACCCTACGTGTCAATCCACTTAAACACTATGCAGGAATGTTTTCAATTTGCTGGCGACACTTCTTTTAAAAACGAAAGAAAAAATATTGAGGAGGCAGCAAAATATTTTGGAAAAAACTTAATTGTCAAAGCAGTTGGCCAGGGTTTCACCAAAGAAAGTGTCCGCATATTAAAAGAACTAGGTGTGTATAATCTGGATATTTCAGGAGCTGGGGGCACAGATTTTTCTAAGATAGAAATTGCCAGAAATATGTCGATTTTAAAATATGAATTAACAGATGATTTTGCGGATATTTATTATCCACAGGTCCCAACTTCGGAATCCATTTTAAATGCCAAGGATTCAGGGCTCTTTGTAATCGCATCGGGCGGTATAGATAGGGCAAGAGATATCTTTATGTCCTTTGCTCTGGGGGCTCAGATGACGGCTAGCTCTTATTATTATTTGAAATTAGCCCAAGAGTCTTTTGAAAATGCAAGATATAAGATGGATTCACGAATAGAAAATTTTATGAAATATATGTTGGTATCTTCATCCAGGACAATTGAAGATATAAATGGCAAGTATGAGGTGATAAAATGAGACTTTCTCCAATACCTCCTCCATATTACACGACCGATTCCAAGAGAAGGCCTATTAATAAGTGGCTAATAATTTTTATAATTGGAATTTTACTTGCGGCAGGGGCCTTATATTATTTACTTTCCAGGGACCCCATTAGTAAGGATACGGCCAAAGAGGAGGAGTCTATATTAAAAGACGCCAGCGAAATAGATCAGGCAGGCAAAAAAGAGGAAGAGATTAAAATTCAAACCGTGGACTCAAAGGACCAGGAAGAAAATTCTTATGAGGACACAAGCGAAGATGAAATCAAAGAGTATAATCTGCCAAGCGCTTATTTAAAAAATACTGATAGCGAACTTTTGACTGAGGCTTTTTTAAAGGATACTGAAATCGGGCAAATAAAATTAATCAGGGATGAGATATATGCTCGTCATGGTTTTGTCTTTAAGGACAGGGAGACTCAAAAGTATTTTGAAGAAAAGACCTGGTATGTAAAAAATCCTAATTACACAGATGACTTATTAAATGATGTTGAAAAGAAAAATTTGGATTTGATTGGCAAGTTTTTAAAGGACGACAACAAGAAAGACGAAGAAAAAGAAGAAAATAAGGATACAGAGGAAGGCGAAGAGTAGTTTGACAAAGGGCGATGATTATTGTAAAATAAAAAAATATGATGACCTGGAAATTATGAAAAAGGCCATTGCCCTTGCAAAGAAAGCAGGAGCCCAGGGAGAAATCCCAATTGCAGCAATTGTTGCCAGGGACGGGGAAATAATTGCGAGTGCAAAAAATGCTGTGAGGAGTAAAAATGATCCGACTGCTCACGCCGAAGTGCTTGCAATTAAAAAAGCCTGCAAGAAATTAAAGAACTATCGCCTGCCTGACTGTACTTTGTATACAACCCTTGAACCCTGTGTAATGTGCACTGGTGCAATTATTGAAGCCAGGTTAAATCGCCTTGTGATTGCAGCCTTGGACGATAGGCGTGGGGCGGTAAAATCCAATTTAGGCCTCATAGATTCTGCTTGCAGCAACCACAAAATGCAAGTGGAGGCAGGACTTTTGCAAGAGGAGGCCAGCCAAATGCTGACAGATTTTTTTAGCCAGCTGAGGGATTTAAGGAAAAATAAATAAGGAGAGGTACCGAAGAGGTCGTAACGGGGCTGACTCGAAATCAGTTTGCGTGCAAACGCACGTGGGTTCGAATCCCACTCTCTCCGCCAAGAAAATGCGGCTTTTATGCCGCTTTTTTATTTGCCTTGAAAAAACTTGTAATTGTAAAAATAATATTTTATAATATAAGTAGAAAAATAAATCAGATTTTTAGAATCTTTATATGTATATAAAGGAGGTATTATAGATGAAAAAATATTTTTTAATTTTCTTGGCAGGACTGATGATTTTATCACTGTCTTGTAAGAAGGCAAACACAGATGAAAAAGAAAATGCGCCTACTAGTACAGAAAAAAATGAATCGGCAATTTCAACAGAAGAAAAGACTGACGATGATAATGATGAGGATATAGTTGAGAGCGTCCTTCCTCCTATGGTTAAGGTTAAGGGAATAATTTATAAAAACACTGGCTATGAAAATGCTATGGTTAAATGCGGGACCGCAGATGGTGAGATTGAGACATCTGTTGAGAGCACAAAAGAACCTGAGATAGATGATGAATCAAATTTTGGTAAGGGCTATGAATACCAATACTGGGAAGATGGTTATATAAATGTAGAAATTGATAACAAGTGGATGCTCTTTAAAGATATTAACCTTAAAGATAATGAAGAGGAAATCCCTAAATGGGTGGGTCATTTTACAGGCAAAGTAATAAGTGTGGAAGAAGACTCAATCATGGTCCAAGCGACTGAAATAGACGATGAATTTTACTTTAAAAAAATTTTGACCAAGCCGATAGCCTTACCCGTTGATAATTTAAGACATGAGAAAGACGAATTTCTTTCTACTGAAGGTCTTGAAGGAAAGTCTGTTGAAGTTTACTTTGGCGGTGAAATTGAGCACACAGAGCCTGAAAGCTCTTTGCCAATTTATATTGGAGATGTATATAGGATTGAGATAAAATAAAAAAATATTAAAACAGATATTTAAAATAAATAAGCAAATAAAAACAAAAATAAACTCGCAAAAAAATAGAGAGGAAATCATCAAAGAAAGATAAAAAGCTCTTTGCAAATAAAGATCAAACGTCTTTAGCAAATAAAAATAAATAGCCAAAAGAAATGAAAAGCATCTAAGATTGAAAAATAAAAAGCAATTAAAAAAGAAGAGCAAAAACGAAATTTAAGACAAAAAAATTCCAGGCTGGACCTGGAATTTTTATTTGCTTATTTTAATTCAATTGCCACCGTCTGTCCCTTAATCGCAGTCCCAAGTTTTTTATTTAAACTTTTGCCTGCCGCCTCTACAATAACCATTGGGCTCTCTGTAGATTTGCCAAGGGCCTTTATTTTTTCAAGGTCAACTTTTATAAGCAAGTCGCCTTGTTTTACTTCTTGGCCTTCGTGGGCAATTTTTGTAAAGCCTTGGCCATTTAATTCAACTGTATCAAGGCCTATGTGAATTAGAACTTGTACACCATTTGATTCAATTGCCAGGGCGTGGCCAGTGTCAAACATTTGAATAATTTTGCCGTCGATTGGAGCGAGGACATCTCCGTCTGTGGGGATTATAGTTACACCATCTCCAACCATTTTGCCTGAAAAGACTGGATCAGAAGTTTGACTTATGTCTACAAGCTCTCCTGTCATGGGTGATGTGAGTTTTATTTTCTTTTTAAATAAAGCCACTAGATTTCACCAACTATTTTCATAATTTCATCATAGACAAATTGAACTTGAGGTCCAACGACTACTTGAACAGATTTTTGTGATGGTCTTATTATACCTGATATGCCTGATGATGTGATTTGTTTTTCATTTACTTTTGTTTCGTCTTTTACTTCAAATCTAAGTCTGGTTATGCAGTAGTGGAGGGTGTCAATATTTTCTTTGCCGCCAATACCTGCAAGGATTGTCTTTGCCATTTGAGTAAAGTCTGTGTTTTCATCAAAAGTTTTTCCTTCCTTTTCATTTGGCTCATCTTCACGGCCAGGTGTCTTTAGATTGAATTTTTCAATTAAGAATTTAAAGAGGAAGTAGTAGATAAAGAAGGCTGCTACACCGATTATGAGTAGAATCCATGGCTTGTTTGCAACTGGGTTTTTTAAGCTGAGCATATAGTCGATTAAACCTGCTGAGAATCCAAAGCCTGCTGTTGCCTTAAGGAAGGCTGCAATGATTAGAGATATACCGGTTAATAGAGCGTGGATTAAATATAGGCCTGGAGCCAAGAACATAAATGAGAATTCGATTGGCTCTGTAAGTCCTGTTACAACAGTTGCTAAAATTCCTGCCATCATAATTGATTTGACAGCTTTTTTGCGTTCTGGCCTTGCTGTTTTAATCATAGCAAGGGCTGCACCTGGTAGACCGAACATCATAATTGGGAAGAAACCTGCTTGGTACATACCTGTGACACCGACAATTGCTTCTCCGCTTGCCAATTTCTCTGCTCCGCCTAGGAAGTTGTGGATGTCGTTTATACCTGCAATATCAAACCAGAAAACTGAGTTAAGGGCATGGTGGAGACCGGTTGGAATTAATAATCTATTGAAGAAACCATAAATACCTGCTCCCCAAGGTCCAAGTCCAATCATCCACTTACCAAATGCAACTAGGGCTGAGTAGATGGCTGGCCATACAAAGTAGAGAATTGCTGATACAAGGATCATTGCAAAAGATGTAATGATCGGAGTCATTCTGCGGCCTGAGAAAAATGCCAGAGCGTCCGGTAATTTTTTGCCGGAGAACTTATTGTAAACTGCAGATGCAACTACACCTGATAGGATACCGATAAATACGTTGTTGATTTTACCAAATCCTTCTGTATCAAGTGGGGCTTGTCCACTTCTTAGCATTGTAATTGTACCTTCGCTTAAAAGCGTAGTGACAACTAGAAAGGCGACCAAGCCTGAAAGTGCTGCTGCACCATTCGAGTCCTTACTCATACCGTAGGCAACACCTACTGCAAAAATTATTGGTAGATTATCTATAATTGCGCCGCCGGATTTAATTAAAAATGCAGCTACAGGGCTTCCTGTGCCCCAGCCTGAAGGGTCAATGGCATAGCCAATGCCGAATAAGATTGCCGCTACTGGAAGAACTGCAACTGGTTGCATCAAAGAGCGGCCAAGTTTTTGTAAATACTTCATAAATAAACCTCCTTATTAAGTAATTAAGTAGTCAATTATATTATACCACAGCGATAAACAATTTAAAAGAAAATAGTTTTATATTTTTAATCCTTATGTTATAATTTATTTAAAAGGAGGCTCTTATGAAATTTTGCGGCGCAAGCGTTTTTTATAAAGATAAATTTCAAAGGATAGATTTTGAAATTGGAAATGAAAAATTTAAGTCCTTTGGAGATTTTACAAGTGAAGATTGTATAAGCATAAAGGGCAAATATGTTATCCCTGGCCTTACAGACATTCACACCCACGGGGCTATGAATGCAGATTCTTGTGACGGCAAGATCGAATCCATAAATACCTTTGCCAAGTATATGATGGAAAATGGGATAACACAATTTGTTCCGACGACCATGACTTTTAGTGAAAATATTTTATCTGGTATTTTCGCCTGCTTAGGGGCCTACGATAATTCCTATGCAAATCTTGTGGGCATCCACATGGAAGGGCCTTTTATTGCAGAAAGTAAAATTGGTGCACAAAATCCAAAATATATTTCAAAGGCAAATGTAGAAATGACTAAGAGATTGGATAATTTATCTGGTGGCCTTTTAAAAATAATTAGCATGGCTCCAGAAAATGAAGGGGCTATGGAATTTGCCAGAGAACTGAAAGATGATTATATAATTAGTATTGCACACACAGATTGTGATTACGATACTGCAATAGAAGCTTTTGATAATGGATTTTCTCATCTAACTCATATGTTTAATGCCATGAATGGCATCCATCATAGGGCACCTGGGCCGATAATTGCAGCCTATGAGCGAGCCAAATATATTGAGTTAATTGCAGACGGCGTTCATGTATATCCACCCGTAGTAAGAATGGTCTTTGACCTTATGGGAGATAAAATAATTTTGGTTTCTGATTCCATGCGGGCTACTGGCCTTAGCGATGGTGTCTACGATTTGGGCGGACAAAATGTCGAGGTAAAGGGCAATACTGCAAGAATTGTTGACAAGGGAAATATTGCCGGTTCAGTTACAAATTTATTTGCCTGCATGCAGACTGCAATCGCCATGGGTGTTGACAGGGTAAAGGCGGTCAAGGCCGCTAGTGTAAATCCTGCAAGAACTCTTGGCTTAAAGGATATGGGCGAAATTGAAGAGGGATATTTTGCAAACTTTTTAATTTTGGACGAGGATTTTAATCTTGAAGCCGTATATATTAGGGGGAAGGAAAGATGGAAAAGATAAATGCAAGGGGCGTATCAGATGGAATCGCCATTGGAAAAATTCATGTTATAGATAGAAAGCAAAATATAGATTCAAATAAAACTGATGATACTGATGTCGAACACAAGCGTCTTGATGCAGGTCTTAAAAAAGCAGCAGAAGCTTTGGAACAAATAAAAGAAAATATTGGCGGCGATGAAAAAGAAATTTTTACAGCCCACCAACTTATGTTGGAAGATCCTGAGCTTATAGGAACGATTAATTCTTATATTGACCAAGGTTTCAAGGCCGAGTATTCAGTATTTCAAGCCAAAGAAGATTTAAAAGAAATTTTCTATGCCATGGACGATGAATACTTTAGAATGAGGGCCAATGATATAGAAGACGTCATGACCAGGCTCATAAAGGCCCTGCAAGGCAAGGAAGCCAAGACCCTTGATGACGATTATATTCTGCTGGCCGATGACCTCTATCCTTCTGAGACCATGGAGATGGATTTTAAAAAAATAAAAGGGCTTGCGACTATAAATGGATCAGTGACAAGCCATACGACAATTCTGGCTAATAATTTAAAAATTCCTGCAGTAATTTCTATCGCCATAGATGATTTTGTCGTCTGCGATAACAAGTTGGCAATTATTGATGGGAGCGAGGGGATTTTTATCTTGGATCCAAGCGATGAAGTATTGGAAGAATACAAGGAAAAAATAAATAAAAATGAAATAAGAAATAAAGATTTGTCCAAGTACAGAGATATGGAGGCCAAGACTCATACTGGGCAAAGGATTTCTGTTTATGCAAATATAGGAAGCGATGAAGAAGCCAAGGACGCTTACGAAAATGGGGCAGAAGGTATTGGCCTCTTTAGGTCAGAGTTTTTGTTTTTGGGCAAAGACAATGCCCCTGATGAAGAAACCCAATTTGAAGCCTACAAAAACGCTTTGGAATACATGAAGGGCAGGCCAGTTACCATTAGGACTTTGGATATAGGTGCCGACAAGCAAGTGGATTATTTGGGTTTAGAAAAAGAAGACAATCCGCAAATGGGTTTAAGGGCAATTAGAATTTCCTTGAGCCAAACAGATTTATTTAAAACCCAGCTCAAGGCCCTCTTGCGTGCGAGTGTTTATGGCAAATTAAAAATATTACTGCCTATGATTATTTGTGCGGATGAAATTATACAGACAAAAAATCTTATAGAAGAATGTAAAAGTGAACTTGATAAGGAAAGCAAAGCCTATGGAGATATTGAACTAGGTATTATGATTGAAACTCCAGCCGCTTGTATAATAGCAGATGAGCTTGCCAAGGAATGTGACTTTTTTTCAATCGGGACCAATGATCTGACTTCCTACACTCTTGCAGTCGATAGGACAAATGCAAGGCTATCAGCCTACTTGGACAGCCACCACCAGGCGATTTTGAGACTTATAAAGATGGCGGCTCTTGCGGCCCACGAAAATAAAATTGAAGTTGGCATTTGTGGGGCAGCGGGAGCGGATCTTAGCTTACTCGATTACTTTATAGAAATCGGCATCGATGAATTGTCTGTGCCTGTGGGCAGGGTTTTGGATTTAAAAAAGGAAATAATTAATAGGCAATGAAAAAATATTCGAGTTTATTTTTTTTATTTATATTAATGGCGGCGATTTTTATTGCTGTATTTTTCGGTTCTGTTAAAGTTGACTTTAATGATATAATTGAAAATATTAAAAATATTTTCTCCGATGATTATATTGATAAAACAAGTATAATAATAAAACAAATTAGAATTCCCAGAGTTTTATTGGCCGCACTTACTGGGGCGATTCTTGCAGGTGTGGGTCTTTTGATGCAAACTATAACATCTAATTCACTTGCTGATTCATATGTGCTTGGCATCTCTTCGGGCGCAAGTGCCGGAGCTGTTTCTACTATTGTATATGGGCTCTTTAGTACGCTGGGAAGATTTAATGTTTATATTGGCGCCTTTGTGGGAGCTATTTTGTCAACAATTTTGCTTGTGTTTTTGCAAGGGCGGAATCGAAATCAAATAAGACTTGTTCTTATGGGAATGGGTATAAGTGGTTTTTTTAGTGCTATGACAGCCATTTTTATTTTCAATTCAAAAAATGAAGCCCAAGTAAGATCTGCAACATATTGGATGATGGGATCACTTACAGGTGCAAATTACAAAAGTTTAATTTATATTTTTGCTGCTTTAATTATCTTGCTTGTCTTTGTTTTTATTTATCACAAGGAACTTGATCTTTTGTTTGTTGGTCTTGATGGGGCACAAAATAGCGGATTGGAAATAAGGCCCTTTCAACTAAAGGTCGTTATAGTAAGCTCAATGGCAATTGCAGTGTTGGTATCTGAGGTAGGGGTTATTGGTTTTGTTGGCTTGATTGTCCCTCATATCATTAAAAAGATTAGTTTCTTTAATCATAGGAGACTGTTTATCGATTCGATCTTATCAGGTGCGGCTTTTGTTGTCATATGCGACATATTTGCAAGGACCCTATACGCGCCGCGAGAATTGCCTATAGGTGTCGTCACTGGTTTTGTTGGAGCGCCAATTTTTATTTATATGATCAAGAAGGGGTACAAGGATGCCTAGTTTACAGATAAAAAATTTAAATTTTGATATTGATGGAATAAAAATATTAAAAAACATAAACTTAGACCTGGAAGGGCAAAAAATTTATGGAATCATTGGTCCAAATGGTAGTGGCAAATCGACTTTATTAAAGGCGATTTATAATAGTTTTAAAAGTCGGGATATGGTCACGATTAATGGAAGCTTGGCAAAAATGTTTACAAATAATGAAATGGCAAGGCATATAGCCTTTATGAATCAAATAAATGATAGTATCGAAAATGATTTGAGTGTTAAAGAACTTGTGATAATGGGAAGATATCCTTATAAAAAAAGATTTGAATCATATAATAGTCAAGATGAAGAAATTGTTTTGAAAATTTTACAATTAATTGGTATAATAGACCTTGCTTGCAGGCCTATAAAAAATTTGTCTGGCGGTGAAAGGCAAAGGGCAATACTTGCAAAAACTCTTGCACAAGACACGGATATCATTATGCTCGATGAACCAACCAATCATATTGATGTTAGATATCAAGTCGAATTGATGAAAATTTTAAAATCGTTGAAAAAATTGGTCATTGTATCCATTCACGATATTTCTCTTGCTGCAAAGTTTTGTGATGAGCTTATTGTTTTAAATCACGGAGAAATTTTGGCCAAGGGCGAGCCAAGGAATGTTCTTACAAAAGATTTATTAAAAGAAGTTTATGATATAGACTTTAAAATTTTGTATGAACCGGAGTTTATAATCTATTTTTAGGAGGAATTATGAAAAGATTATTAGCTTTATTACTTGCAGTTTTCTTTTTAGCTGTTGGATGTACAAAGCCAGCTGAGCCAGCAAAAACTGAAGAACCAAAAGTTGCTGAAGAAACTCAAAAAGCTGAAGAAAAGCAAGAAGAAAAACAAGAAGAAAAACAAGATGAAGATGAAACCACTTATCCACTTTCGTGGAAGGAAAATTTTGATGGTTCAGAAGTTGAATTTAAAATTGACCATGCTCCTGAAAGGGCGATTTCTATGTCACAAGCAACAACAGAAATGATGCTTGCAGTTGGTCTAAAAGATCAAATGGTTGGAACTGCATTCTTGGAAGAAGAAATTTATGAAAGCTTAAAAGATGATTATGAAAAGGTAAAAGTTTTAAGCGAAAAGTGGCCATCATTAGAAGTATTTATGGCTGAAAATCCTGATTTTACATCAGGTTGGCCAGTACCATTTACCAAGAGAGCGATAGAAGCTAAAAACTTGATTGAAAAGAATGTAAATATTTTCATTCCTGAATCAATGAAGAGAACAGATGCAAATCTTGAAACAAACTTTGAAGACCTATTGATGTATGGTAAAATCTTTAACCACAACAAAGAAGCAAAAGCTTTTGTTGATGCACAAAGAGAAAAACTTACAAAAGTTCAAGAAGGTTTAAAGGACTTACCAGAAAAAAGAGTTTTCATTTATGACTCAGAAGACGGAGACCCATTTACAGTTTATGAAGGATACACCACAAATGTTCTAAAACTTATTGGTGCAAAAAACATTCTTGCTGACAAGGGCATTGATAAAACTTGGGATAAGGCAAGCTGGGAAGAAATTGTAAAAGAAGATCCAGAATATATTATTGTTGTTGACTATGGCGTAAGCATTAGAAACACAGATGACTTTGATCAAAAGGTTCAAAAAATGAAAGACAATCCTGTAACAAAAGATATCACTGCTGTTAAGAACAATAATTTCATAAGAGTTAAGCTATCAGAAATTACACCTGGTGTAAGGACTGTTGATGCTCTTGAAAGACTTGCAAAAACAATTCATGCAAAATAACACTTAAGACCCGTATTTTTACGAGTCTTTTTACATATTTCAATAAATAAATTTATCAATTGTATAATCATTAGTGGGGCTCTTTACTTGAAGACTTATATAAAAGATGATATAATTTATTTTCGAAGAGGTGTTTTATGAATCACATAATAGACAAGTATTTGGAAAAAGATTTTTTACTTTTTGCAGTCAAAAAAGACGGAAGCGTAAACGCAATGACTTGCGGTTGGGCGACCGAAGGAATTCTTTTTAATAAGCATGTATTTACTGTTTATGTAAGGAGGTCAAGGTACACTTTTGAATTTTTGGAAGAGGCCGACGACTTTTATATAGGAACAGCAAGCCCTGAGATGATAGATTATTTTGGCAGCGTTTCTGGCAGGGACGAGGACAAAATAGCAAAGGCTGGATTTAAAACTCAAATCAAAGACGGCATCCTTCATGTTGAAGGAGTTTCAAATCTCAAACGCTTAAAAAAGATAATGGCTGTTGATTTTAAAGACTATATTATGATTGATGATGAAATAAACAAAAAATATCAAGAAGACAACAGGGGTCACGTGGCCTTTGTAGGTGAAGTGGAGGACTAAATGAAAAATACAAGAAAGATGGCACAGGTTTTGGCAATTTTACTTGCAGCTATGATGATAATAGGAGTAATCATATTTGCTATGCCAAATGTTTTTGCAGAAGATGGTGGAAAGACCGAACTGACCGAAGAAGAAAAGAAAAAAAGAGAAGAGGAAGATTATTGGAGGGCTGTTGAAGCCGACAGACAATATAGGGTTGAGCAATTGCAAAATCAAATTTTAAATATGATTGATCAATTTAAGGGTAAGCCAGGATATTATGGGGCTGTTCAAAAGTTGGAAAAATTCTTGGACTCTGTAAATCCACGCGACATTTTAGACCCAAGAGATTATGAAGCTGCGATTGCTGCCTTTAAAAAAGATGACTCTGAACTCCAATCTAAACCATTATTAAAGGGCGATGAAAAAAATAATTTTAACCCGGACAACAACTTAACAAGGGCTGAATTCGCCATGGTCCTTGCAAGGATGGACAATCAAATCTTTTTGGGTACAGGCGAAAACTGGTACCAAGAAGCCATGAATCACGCTAAGACAAGAGGCTACTTAAAAGGCGATGATAGTGGTGATATGATGCCTATGAAAAATATTTCTTTGGCTGAAGTTGTAACTGTTTTTGTTAGATACAAGGGCTTTACAAAGATGGAAGGCAATATGTCAAAGGTTCCAGAAAATCACTGGGCAAAGGGTGATATGCAAAGAGCTTACATGGATGGCTGGATTAGTGCCATTGAAAACATCAGCGATTGTGACCGCCCAATTACAAGAGGCGAATTAGCTTCTATCTTAACCAAGGTAAGACAAATTAAAATTGACAAGCAAAAGATGGATGAACAAATCGGTCTTTACAAGAGATTTTTTGATGTAAACAAGGGCAACAGATATTATTACGATATTTTAGTTAATACGAAGTAATGGGCAAGTTTATTGTTATAGAAGGCCCTGATGGAACTGGCAAGAGTACAGTTATAGAGGGCTTAAAGAGAGTTTACAAAGATAAAAATATAAAATATTTTAGAGAGCCAGGTGGGTCGGAAGTTGGCGAAAAAATTAGGACCATACTTTTGAACAAGGACACTCAAATTTCGTCGGCAACGGAAGCCTTGCTCTTTGCAGCTATGCGGAGCGAAAACTACGAGATGCTAAAAAAAGATCTGAAAGATTACGATCTGATAATTGCAGATAGGTTTTTGATGTCCAGCATCTGCTATCAGGGAGCAGGCCTTGAACTCGGCGTTAAAGATGTTGAGATGGTTAACGATTTTGCCCTCAAGGGATTTAGGCCTGATTTAAATATTCTACTCATGTTAAATGCAGACGAAGGTATTGACCGCAAGATTCAGGAGAGAGAGCTGGATAGGCTTGAGCTAAGAGGTCTTGACTTTCACAAGAGGGTTGTAAGCGAATACAAAAAGTTTATTAAAAGCCAAGGGGTCAAGGTAGTCGACGCATCCAGAAGCAAGGAAGAAGTTCTTTCGGATGTTGTAGAAATTATCGATGGCGAAATGGGCTGGTAATCTTGATAAAATTAAATGACTATGTTATAATAAAGTAAGAAATAATTCGTATTTTTCAAAAACAACAATGGGAGGTAGAGATATGAAATTATTGGTAGCTATTGTTCAAGACGCAGACGTAAATGCTCTTGTAGAAGAACTTACTGAAAAGAAATACAGACTCACTAGACTTTCAAGTACTGGTGGATTTTTAAAATCAGGCAACACAACTCTTTTAATTGGTGTTGAAGACAATTTGCTGGATGATGCACTTGAAATTATCGAACACAATTGCAAGCAAAGAGAAATCACCACATCACTTCTAACAGTTACTATGCCAGGAGATGCTTTCATACCATATCCTTTGGAAGTAAAGGTTGGGGGCGCAACAGTATTTGTGCTGGATGTAGATCAATTCGTTAGAATATAATGATTCTTGGTAACGAAAAGGCAAATAAAATATTAGAAGAACTTTTAAAAAGAGACACACTTTCTATATGTTTGAGTGGTCCAGAAGGTCTGGGGAAAAAATCAAAGGCCCTAGAGCTTATTGGACAAATTTTAAAGGTAAATACAGATGAGGCGGCAGTTCATGCCGACCTCTTTTTTGTAGAGCCGACTAATTCTCTTATCAAACTTGAAAAAATTCGTGAGCTATTGGAATTTTCGCATTTAAAATCCTATTCGGGTGGTAGGAAGTTTGCTCTGATAAATGACGCTCATCTCATGAATACGGAGAGCCAAAATGCCTTATTAAAAATTTTGGAAGATCCACCTGAGGGTCAAACCATAATTTTAATTACTGATAAATATGATGAGCTTTTGTCGACAATTAGAAGTAGGCTAATTAAAGTCTCTTATAAAAAACTGACGGACGATGAAATAAAAACCGCTGTGGGGAGAGACCTTTCTACAGAAGTTTTGATTCTGGCAGACGGTAGCGTGTCCAAGGCAAAATATTATATGGATTATGATATGAGTGGCCTCACTGATTTTGTAAGGGCTTTTTTGTACAGGGATGGAAATTATACAACTAAAGACCCTGAGGCCGAAGACTTTAAAGTTATGGCTACCTATGCAATCTGTGTTTTAAAAGAAATGAGAAAAATTTCCTGTGGTGGCAAGTCGGATTTACATGATGCCAATATTTTTCAAAATAAATTAAAAATTAGGGCAGAGATTATAGATAGGCTGCTTATTAAATTGGACCAGGCCATGAGCTTATATATGGGAAATTTTAATAAGAAAAATATTTTTGCAGACTTAATGATGGGTGATTTTTAGATTTGTTATTATTAAAAAAATATGATAAAATAAGCTTGTAAGGAGGGATTTATGGTTAGAGTTGTAGGTATACAATTCAACGACTCCGGTAAAATATATAGTTTTGACAGTCTTGATTTAGATATAAAAGTGGGCGATGGTGTTGTTGTTGAAACCATTCACGGCAAGGAACTGGGCTTTGCAAGAGAGGCCAGCTATGACCGTGATGAAGAGGAAATCGGCAGACAATTAAAGCCCGTTATAAGGATTGCAACAGAATACGATCTTGAAAGATATAGGGAAAATGTTATCAAGGCCTCAGAGGCTTCTGAAGTTTTTAAAGACTTGGTAGAGAAACATAATCTAGAAATGAAGCTCGTAGACTGTGCCTATACATTTGACAATCAAAAGTTATTATTTTATTTCACTGCCGATGGGCGTGTGGATTTCCGTGAGCTGGTAAAAGAGCTTGCTTATATTTACAAAACCAGAATAGAGCTTAGACAAATCGGTGTAAGAGACGGGGCCAGAATGTTAGGAGGCCTTGGTCCATGTGGCCAAGAGCTTTGCTG
The DNA here is from genome assembly GCF_900215725.1 of Ezakiella peruensis. GTDB lineage: Bacteria > Bacillota > Clostridia > Tissierellales > Peptoniphilaceae > Ezakiella > Ezakiella peruensis. Next base: position 426,441 of record NZ_LT962469.1, read on the forward strand.
CTCGCGTTTCTTAAAAGATTTTGACAATGTTACTATCAGGATGGCCAAAGACCAAGGCTTATCGCTAACTCCATCCAAGATTAGCGGTATGTGCGGCAGGTTGATGTGCTGTTTGAGATATGAGCAAGATGTCTACGAAGAAAGACTAAAAGAATTACCAGACCTAAAGGAAATTGTCATCACGCCTGAGGGAGAGGGAAAAGTCGTTGAGAGATATGCAATTAAAGACGAGGTAAAGGTTCAAATTGAAAAAAATGATTCCTTTGAATACCATGTTTTTAATGTGAGTGATTTAAAGAAAAAGAATAGAAGGGATTGCGAAAATTGCAAGTGCCCTAACAAGGATAATAATTAATTTTAGGAGGCTGGTTGGACCAGCCTTTTTTATTTACTAAAATTATTTAGTAAAATTATAAGATTTCAATTAATTAACAGATTAAAAAAACTTCAATGGGGTAAAATTATATTAGGGATACAAATAGGAGGCCAGGATGGACAATAAGGATAAAAAAAGAAAGCGAATCTTATATATTTCTATAGCTATTATTGTTTTATTAATCATTTCGGTGGTTTATTTTATGGTTGCCACCAAGAAAAAAGAACAGAAATATAATGAAGAGATGGCCAGGGCTATTACAAACATTGCGGATAACATAGTCTATGATTATGTGTACTCGGATGAAAATATTGACCCAACCGAGATTAAGCTCTACTTCGATTTGGATGGCAAGGTTTTTGCCAGGAAACTCGGCGATAGTGTAGAGCAAGTAGATGGGGCATTATTTGTAAATTACGACGGTAAGCAATCGGTAGTAGTCATATTGCCTGAACCTGTAATAATGGATTACAAGTTAAATGTTAAAGCTTCTTCAGATGAAGGCTTTATTGAACAAAACAAGGCCGTAAGCGACAAAAAAATAGAAATCGAAAATGAATTCTTAGCAAACGGAGCCAAAGAAGTTGTTACAGATAGGCTAAAGGCCGTTCTTACAGAGTACCTTAAAGCCAAAGGCTATAAGGATATAGAATTTAAATAGGAGGGAGCTATGTATTTATTAATTATTTTAATTTTCGCCCTTTTGATGTTTGGCGTAAATTACATGAAAAAACTAAACATCTCTTTCAATGTTAGGGTTATTTCAGCCCTAGTTATAGGAATCATTTTTGGTGTTGTCCTTCAATTGGTCGCACCAAAAGAACAAATCGGAAAGGCAATGAGTTGGATCACCCTTGTTGGTAGCGGTTATGTCAGGCTCTTAAGGATGATTGTATTCCCACTAGTTTTTGTTTCAATCACAAAGGCTATAGCCAACCAAGAAAAGAATGTTGGTAGGTCAGCAGCAAAAATTATGGCAGTACTCATGGTAACTGTAGCTATTTCTGCACTAGTCGGAGCTTTGACATCATCAGTCTTTAATCTAACAGCAGAAGGACTACAATCCTCAACAGCAGAAGTTGAACGTGGGGAAAAACTTTTGGAAACCATGCACAACTTTGAAGCAAAACCAGTTCAACAACAAATTTTGGAAATCATTCCAACAAACCCATTCTATGCTCTTACAGGTCAAGGATCAAACGCAACCCTTGCAACAGTATTTTTTGCAGCAATGCTGGGACTTGCAGCCCTATATTTAAAACGTGCAAACGTAAAGAGCGCAGATTTGTTTATTGATGTATTAAATTCATTCTCAGATGTTATTATGAGAATGGTAAAGATCGTTCTAAGATTAACTCCATACGGTGTTATGGCTCTTATGGCTAATGTTATGGCGACTTCGAATTACTCAGAAGTCTTGAGGCTTCTATCATTTATCTTGGCAAGCTATGTAGCAATAATCATTATGTTTATCATTCACGGCTTGATTATCGGAGCATTTGGACTAAATCCATTTACCTTCTTTAGAAAATCAATGCCTAACTTTATGTTTGCCTTCACATCAAGGTCAAGCTCTGGTACACTTCCTATTACCATTACAAATATGGAAGAAAACCTTGGTGTACCATCAGGCATTGCAAACTTAGCAGGTAGCTTGGGTACAAGTATCGGTCAAAATGGTTGTGCTGGTATTTATCCTGCAATGCTAGCTGTTATGATTGCACCAACAGTGGGTATAAATCCATTGTCAATTGGATTCCTGGCAAAACTTGTTATAGTAACTGCTCTGGGATCATTTGGTATTGTTGGCGTTGGCGGAGGAGCAACATTTGCAGCCATCGTTGTATTATCAAGTATGGGGCTTCCAATTGAGCTTGCAGGTCTACTCATCGCTATTGAACCACTAATCGACATGGGTAGAACAGCCCTCAATGTTAGTGACTCTGTTGTAGCTGGCGTTGTAGCTGCTAAATCAGAAGGTGTTATAGACGAAGAAATTTATAACAGAGCTCAAATAGTTTCTGAATAAAAAAGAGGAGGATTTAACAATGAAAGTTATTTTAGAAGATAAGGTATATGGTTACCTAAAAAAGAAAAATTCAAATGAAATAACGGTTGATATAGAAGGTTGTGCTAGCTGAGGCGTTGAACCAAATCCAAGCGTGACCTTGGGAAAACCAAAAGAAAATATTGACGACTTTGACCTCTATGAGGTTAATGGAGTAAATGTTTATGTAACAGTTGCAGCAAACACTAAAGCCGGAGAGTTGACTGTAGCTTATAGGAAGATATTATTCAGTGAGAAACTGATCGTAGAAGGTTTGGCTTTTTAATTCGTAAGTTTTATTGGCTGATACCTATGGACTTATGTTATATTTTAACATGCTTTGGGTATAAAAACCTCGTAAAAGATAAACATATTTTATAAGGAGGTATAATATGATTTATGCAATTTTAATAGGAGCACTCTGCGGTTGGATCGCATCTATGATTATGGGAACCAACCAAAGTATGGGAGCTTTAGCTAATATTTTAGCTGGTTTAGTCGGAGGCGCTATCGGAGGTGGCGTTTTAAGTTTACTAGGTCTTGTACCAAAGGACAATCTAGTAGGAAGCCTTGTAAGCGGCGTTGTAGGTGCTTGCATCGTTATCTTTATAGTTAAGGCTATTAGAGGAAAAAGATAAAAAATAAATTTTGCTCGTCAGCTTAGGCTGGCGAGTTTTTTATTGTCCTGGTTGATTTAATTTTTATGTTTGTGTTATAATGACCTTGTGTCATTCTAAATATTAGAAAATAGATAAATACATTATTATAAAAATATAAGACATTAGGAGGAGTTATGGGAAAAAGAATTTTAATTTCACTTGGTGGGAATGCTTTGGGAACTTTGTACAATGAACTTTTAGAAAGTGTAAATGTTATTGCAAAGCCAATTGCAAAATTAGTTGAAGATGGGAATGAAGTTGTCATTTGCCATGGCAATGGTCCACAAGTTGGCTATATAAAGAAAAATATTGATGTAGGTGCTATGGAGAGCGAAACAGAATCGCTGCCCCTATCGGAATGCGTTGCCATGAGCCAAAGTTTTATTGGCTATCAATTGTCAAACGCCATTGAAAATGAATTAAAAAATTATGGAATTGATAAAAAAGTTCCAACTCTGGTAACTAGGGTTATAGTTGATAAAGATGACAAGAGTTTTGACAATCCAACCAAGCCTATCGGTGCTTTTTATTCAAAGGAAAAATCCGAAGAGCTTGAAAGAGCAGGCAAGGTGATGGTTGAAGATTCAGGTCGTGGTTACAGGGAAGTTGTGGCCAGCCCATATCCCATTGAAATTGTAGAAGTAGAGGCTATTAACGATTGCCTTAAGAATTCTCCTGTTGTTATCGCAGGTGGCGGTGGAGGAATTCCTACCATTAATGAAGACGGTAGGCTCGTTGCAGTAAATGCGGTTATCGACAAAGACAGGACCTCAGTTATGCTTGCCCACGATACAAATTGCGATAGCCTGGTTGTCTTAACTGGCGTTGAAAAAGTTGCCATCAACTTTAATAAGCCTGATCAAAAAGACTTGGATAGGATGACAATTGACGAAGCTAAAAAATATATGGACGAGGGCCAATTCCCAGCCGGATCTATGTTACCTAAAGTTGAATCAGCAATAGACTTTGTTGAAAGCGGAGAAGGCCGTGAAACTCTGATTACTTCCTTAGATAAATTAGTCGAAGGCATGAGAGGGGAAACTGGAACATTAATTGTAAAATAGAATTTAATATTAACTTTTATAAGCCTCTACTTTTAAACAAATAAAGGCTTTTTATGTAGTTAATAAATAATTAAGAAAATTTTTCATAAAAACTACTTCAAAGTCACAATTTGTGGTATAATATATAATAAGTAAGTAGTATAATAAGCTATAAGACAAACAAAAGATAAAATTATCATAGATACAATTGGGAGGGGATGAGAATAATGCTTAAAAATTTTAAATTCAAACAAGTGCTTACATTTACTCTAGCTGTGATGATGGTATTTACATCACTGCCAATAAATGTATTTGCTGCTGATTACAATTACGATCAGACGGCAATAACCTCAGTTCAAGACTTGAACAAGACACCTTTGACAGTGGCACAGACCAAGGGGAAGCCGGCAGAGGATATTATAAAAAATCCTGCCATGCCAAAGCTATATACAATGCGTGCAGACTATAAGGTTCCAAGAAATGACGAAGAAGTCATTGGTTATCAGCCTTATATAGCAACAGTTGGTGATGAGGACTACACATACACTGACTTAGAAGGCAATGAAAATCAAAAAGTTTTAACAGATGCAGAAAAATCTAAGATAAATAAGACTATAGATTTGCCAGCTATTGATGGCTATACTTCGCCAACACCAAGCTTTACTGTAAATTATGGCTACATTAAAGCCAATGAAGGAGAAGGATACTTAGATGGCAACGAATATAAGAGAGAGCACCCATATCTTTATAAGGCAAAACAAGGGACAATAAAGATAAAACACACTTTCCAAATGTTAGAGAATCGCAATGAATATGGTTTAAAAGATGGAGATAGAGAATATATCTACACATACCAAAATGGTGTAACAGGAACATCTGTCACTATAAAGGCATTAGACAGCGAAAGGATCAAAGGCTATGAGCCTGAAGTCAATGTCCTAACAACACAAGTGCCACAAAATGCAGCTAAATTTGAAATAGAAATGCGTTACAATCGTGCTATTTATGATGTGAATTTTGATTCTGCTGGTGGAACTGACTTGCCAGGAATGACATTATTCTATGGACAAACAATACCAAAATTAAACTTTGATATTACTAAGAAAGGTTCAGAGCTAGAAGGCTGGAAGGTAAGTAAGGATATAACTTATACTGACCAAGCTGGAAATAAAGAAACTATTACTAAAGATACTCTTATTACAAAAGCAGACTTTGAAGCAGGTGGAAAATTCGAAGCTGGTATAAAAAATGCCATGCCAGCAGAAGGTCTTACTTTTACTGCTCAATGGAAAGAAAATGAAAAAGCAGAATATGTCATCCAATTTTGGACTGAAAAACCAGATTATAATGACAAAGATGATGCACTTCCTTTGCGTGACCGTTACGACTTTATCGGTGCAAGAAGAATAGATAATGCCGACACCGGTTCTAAGCCAGATCTTACAGATTTATCCATTAAAGGCATCACTTTCCCTGACTTAAATGACGGACGCCTGGAAAAGGCTCAAAATAATAAAGAAGAATTTGAAAGATATTACTTCTTAAATAAAGATTTGACTAAAAAACAAAATGCTTCAAAGGACAATCCAGACGTACAAAAATCTGTATCCTCAACAGGAGAAACAGTCTACAATGTCTACTACAACCGCAGAGTCTATACCCTTTACTTTACAGCTGCGAGTGGAGAGGCGTTTGATATTGTAGGTAGCTTTTGGCCGATTATAACAAGAGATGGAAAAGTCATAGGGAAAGAAGGATCTCCTTATGAAGTAGATGTTCGCTTCAACCAAAGCTTGGATGGAATATGGCCAAAGGATGAGGAAGTTTCAAATCTTCCAAGTTCTGTTGGCAGTGACGAAGGAGACACCGGCCTATTAGGCTGGATAATTAACAATAACATGGGTGAAGAAATTTATCGTGACACGCCACCCTATCGTTTAAGTGCAGAAGATTTTATCGACAGTCAAGATGTAGTGGGTGAAGGAGAATTTGAGGGATTTGGTCACGCAGATCAAATACCTATAAAGGATGGGGAAACTAAGAAAAGAGATAAATATGAGATATCCATTGGATCGACATCCTATGACAAAGCTGTTGTCCATCACATTGATATTATAAAGGACGATTTCAATGGCAAGGAACAAATCGATTATGACATGTCCTATTGGAAGAGCGATACGAGTGCAGCTGGACCTAATGGGCATCCCTTCGGTTTGCCTCATCTTCAAGGTTTTACCCTTAAAGAAGATACAAGGACGGCAGAATGGATAGGACTAGAAAAAGGTCGTTTTGGAACTTGGGACGCACGTAAAACTTTTGATGAATTAAATTCACAGAGAAATAAGAAAACGCCTTTTAGAAGCGACGCCGACAAGATCAAATACATCGATCAATTTCCTTGGGGCACAAAATCTTTTAAAGGGGCAAATGCCTACAATTATGCGAACTACTCTCGTAATAGTTACAAATTAAAATTAAATAACGATCCCAAGACAGTAAAAAACGATGGCGAATATGGTGAGGGCAATATTTTGAATGTGCCTTACGAAAAACCACTAAAGGATTTGGAATTAGATACAAAACATGCGCCTGAAAAACCAAAGTGGGTACCTGAAGATTGGGGCTTCTTGGGCTGGGCACTGGATCCCGCCGGTGAAAACTTGGTAAAAGACGGAAATGAAACAAAACTTCATTACGACCAAGTTCTCTACGCCAAGTGGGGCGAACCAGAGACAATCTGGAAGGTAAAATTTGATCCAAACGGAGGAAGTTTAGCTGATTTAAGCACAAAAAATATTTCCGAGAAAACTAAAAAACTTGAAATAGATGGAAAAGTTCACATTTATCCGGAAAAAGTTGCTGGAGAAAATACATTTAATTTTGTCCACAAGATGATTTTAAAAGAACCACAAGATGCAGTTAAGAATGTCATTGAACCAAAAAGAGATGGCTACAACTTTGCCGGTTGGGAATTTGTAAGATATACAAAAGATGCAGAAGGCAATGACACAAAAACTGTGGACACAAGTTACAAGGACTTATATAAAGTGCCCGAAATGTATCACTTTGGCAATGAAGTTGTAGGTAATGTTCACCTTAGGGCAATATGGAACAAACAAGACCTAATAACAGTTGAGGCAATTCACCATTTCTTGAATGCAGATTATAGCGAAAAATCTAAGGAAGTACAAAAACTTTATAACAGAAGGGTTGGTTCTTACACAACAGGTCTAGCAAGTAGGCAAGGAGACGAGTACTTGCTCGTTCCTCAAGCTGAGTGGGATGCACTTTATAATGCAAATGCTGATTATCAAACCTATAAAGATGAAACAGATAGAGAAAACAGCTATAACCAAATTTTAAGAGTTGAGCCAGAAAAAGTTCATGCCCCTAACACAGACGCTTTAGTAGATAATCCTAAGGCAAAGAACAATCGCTTTGAATTTTTCTACAAGCCATTTAAAGAAAGAGTTTACCAAGTAAATTATCTTGATGAGAGAGGTAAAGAAGAAGTTGAAGCCTTTATGAAAAAGGCTAAAGATGCTTATAAAGTTATAAAAGATAATGAAGAGATGAGTTCTGAAGAAAAGAGTGATGCATATATAGAACTTCTTACAAAGAATAAAGAAGAATTTGCAAAGATAAAAGAGAAATATGCAATTGTTCCTAATGAAAAAGTGGTAAATGGTAAACGCCATTACGATGCTAGAAACTACAGAAAAATTCCTGGTTGGGTTCTAAATGACAAACCCCAACAACAACTATTCTTCGACATCTTTGAAGATACAGATACCTTTGCTGGTATAAATGAAAGTGGCCTTGATGAAATAAACTTCTTCTACAAGGATGTAAGAGTAATTGAAGTAAAAGATCCTAATGATCCAGTTCCAAAGGGCTATGTAAGAGTAAAATTTGTCGCAGAAGAGGGCGGAAAGTTTACAGATGATAAAGACAATCCCGTTAAGGAACTTTATTATGATGTAATAGTTGGACTAAAATCAGACAATCTTCCAGTTCCAAAAGAAGTAAAGGAAGGGGAAGCAAAAGTTGAAGGCAAGTATTACATTACTCCTGATGCAGGAAAGAAATTTATAAAATGGGATCAACAACAATTATTAAATAAAAACACAATAATAGATAAAGACTACATCTTTACCGCTTATTTCGATTGGTCAGGAGTGAAGGTGCATGAACTTGTAAGGACAGAATCCTATAAAGACCCTCAAGGCAATTGGACCAATGATTTTGCCCCAACTCTTCAAGAATTAAAAGACTTAGTTAAGTGGGTAGATAAAGATGAAAATGAAAGCGACTTGCCAGCAGGTGCTGAAATAACAATCGTTGATGAAGCTGGAAATTCACTTAGTCAAGAAGATATCTATGAAAAAGTAAAAGAAAAGAAGAAGCTAGACAAGGATGAACTTGTCAGAACAGAAATCTTTAAGGCCAAGGTTAAATTTGCAGACAATTCTGTACAAGATATTGAAATTCCAGTAAAAATTTACAAAAATGTTTACGAAGGACTTACTAGTGAAGCTGAACAAAAATTATTAAATGATGCTTTAAAAAATCTAGATGGAGAATTATTTAAAATAACAGGACCATATGTAAAGGTAACAGTTAATCCAACTGGTGAGCCACAAAATAAGGACTCAAAAATTTATTATGTAAATCCTAAAGCTTGGGTAGATATTCCTGAGATAATTATAAGTGATGCTGACAAAGAAATTCTTGGAAGCACTTATTGGAGTGCAGATGATACAAGTCAAAATGATGGAGAAGTTTTTGAATTTTCTAAGCGTCATAAATTTAGCAAAGATACCATTATAACTCTAGGTAAGAATGACGATGTTATTGAACAAAAGGGCAAAGACAAACCTAATGTTCCTGACAATTATGTAAAAGTAACTGTTGATACTACTGATCAATCAACTGACAACACTTATTTCGTAAGAACTTTTTGGGTAAATCCTGAAAAAGAAGTTTGGTTAGCAGTGAATACACCTACAGGTGCAAGCAAACTTGTAAACGGCGTATTTAGAGAATTTAAGTTTAGTGGATGGAAGACAATTAGACCTGATGAAAGCAAAACTTATTCAGAAACTATAGTCGACATCTTTACTGTAGACACATATATAGAAGCAACTTATAAGTATGATGAAAATGTTGAACCTGTTGGAAAGAATGATGAATGGATACCACAAGGATCAAATCCATCGCCAAAAGATTTTATAAAGAATCCTTATGACGATAACGATCCAAACAATCCAAATAATCTTCCACCTGGAACAAGATTTGAATTTGTACCAGGAGCAGAACCTGAAACTCAAACACCAGGAACAAACAAAGAAACAACAATCAGGGTTATTTATCCTAATGGAGAAGAAAAAGAAGTTACAGTAAAATATAATGTAACTGGCGATGTAGTTGAACAAACTAATCCAGATAAAAAACCTGACGTACCAGAAAATTTTGTTCAAGTTATTGTTGATAAGACTGAAAATGCAGAACTTCAACAAGATGAAAAACAAACTCAAACTTTCTGGGTTAATCCAACAAAAGTAGTTACTATTCCAGTTACAAATCCTACTGGAAAAGTTGTAAATAAAGAAGATGGAACAAAAGATTTCACTTGGTTATTTACAGGTTGGGATAAGGAATTAACTCAACAATTTACAGACAAAGAAACAACCATTACGGCACAATACACTAAAGATTTTGGAGACTTACCAAAAGTCGAACCTATTCCTGAAGCCAAGGGTGGATTTATCTATACTGAATTAGGAAGACCTATTAGTGATTATGATTACAAGAGAGAAATCACATTGCCTGATGGATATAGTTTCGAAACAGGAACTACACTTGAGATGGTAGAAAATACTGCTCCAAACATTAATAGAAATGGACGCTATAATGTAGAATTCTGGGTAACTTATCCAGATGGATCTGCACAACTAGTAGAAGTTTTAGTTTATGTTGGAGAAGCTCGTCCAGAACCACAACCATCTGAACCTGAAATTAGATATGAGGTTGTATACAGAGACAGGATTGTAGAAAGAGAAAAAATTGTTGAAAAGATTGTCGAAGTTAAGGACAACGAACGCAGAAAAGAAATCAGATATATGCAAGGCTTCGATGGTTACTTTAGACCTTATGATGGTCTAACAAGGGCTGAGGCTGCACAAATTTTGGCTAATGCTTTGAGGGAGGACGGATATAATTATAATCCTAATTTCGTTTTACCTTATGCAGATGTTGGCGATATGTGGTATACAGATGCAGTTAAAGTAGTTACTGAGGCTGGAGTTTTCTATGGCGATGGCAATGGATATTTCAAACCTGAAGATAAAATTACCAGGGCTGAATGGATTGCAACTTTAAGAAGATTCCAAAGTCTAAGGGAAGTTAACGGCAACTCTATGAATTTAAAGGAAGGTCACTGGGCAACAGGAGAAGTTGAAGCTGCTTATGAAGCTGGTTGGTTAGAAATTTATCAAAATGGAATTGCAAACTTTGCTTCAGACGAACCTATTACTAGACAAGAGGTAGCTGCTGTTTCAAATAAGGCATTCAGAAGGGTGCTTGACAAGATTTATATCGATAGAAACTACAAGGGATTGATCAACTACAAGGATATTAATCCTAGCATGGATCTGTATGAAGATATTCTCTGTGCAAGCAATACTTTCTTGCATGATGGCAGACGCTATGGCGCTCATGGTGTTTTGAGCAAGGAAATTCAGTTTGATAACAAGACAATATTTAATATTGATATTGACGATTTGATTATAACTCAAGATAAATTCCAATATATTTTGCGTTAAGGTTTACTGAGTTTGCTTTTCAAAAAAAATATTTCACAAAAGGCAGTACATTAAGTGCTGTCTTTTTAATTGCTTAAAACTAATAAGTTGTTGAAATGTGCCTATAATAATTTTATATTTACAGTGGTTTTGTGATCTACAAATTTTAAATGGAAACTATTAAATAATATTTTTTATAAATTTAAGAATTTACCCTTGACAAAATATTTTATTTGTCCTATAATACAAATGAATAGATATTTATTTGTTTAAAGGAGGTCTTATGAAAAAGTTTATTTTAAAGGGCAATGTATGTCCACATTGCGCAAGTAAAATTGAAAATGAATTAAAAAACAATGATCAAGTTAAGAATATGATTTTTGATAAAGTTAACTTTACCATTCAGGCTGAGGGCGACAATATAAAAGATATTATTGTGGAAGCTGTTAATAAGTATGAGCCTGGCGTTGAAGTTATAGTAGAAGGCGGAGAGGAAGAAGCAGAGGAGCCTGGCCGGCGAGAAAAGTTGCTTAAGTACTCGCTTATAATTGGCTGTGTTTTTGTCATTTTTTCTTTGTTTTTAAAAAATGATAAGCTGGCAATAATTGGAGCAGTTTTTGCAGGCGCACCCATAGTTATAGATGGCCTTAAGATTGTTTTTAATGGCGGAGGTTTGGACGAAAAGTTTTTGATGTCCATCTCTATGATTGGAGCCATTATTATTGGTCAACCTTTAGAAGGCGCCATGATAATGCTCCTATATAGATTAGGTGAAGCCCTAAGTGATTACGCTCTTAAGAAGGCTAGCGAAAAATATAAGAGGCTGGCTGTTTCGCAAAAGTTAGATGTCAGAGTTATTGGCGAAGACGGAGTGAGCAAGCTTGTGGATGTAGAAAGTGTTGAGATCGGCACAAAAATTCTTGCCCATCCCCACGAAATGGTTCCCCTTGACTCGGAGGTTTTGGATGAGTATATAGTGGTTGACAATTCATCATTTACAGGAGAATCAGATCCAATTGTTATTAAAAAAGGCGAGACCGTTATGGCAGGAGCCATTCTTGTAAATAATCCTGCAAACTTAAAGACACTTGTAGACCACAAGAACTCATCTCTTTCAAGGATGAACAATCTTTTGGAAAGAGCAGAGGCTTCAAAGAGCAAGCAAGAAAAATTCATGACAACATTCTCCAAAGTTTACACGCCAATTGTTGTTGGACTTGCTATAATAGTGGCACTAATTCCTCTGGTTAATGGAGGAGACTTTAAAGAGTATATTTATAAGTCTTTGGCTTTTCTAGTTGTATCTTGTCCATGCGCACTGGTCCTTGGCGTTCCACTTTCTTATGCAGTGGGCATTGCATCCCTTAGCACCAAAGGCGTGCTAATGAAGGGATCAGAATACATCGACACTTTGAGTCATGTTGAATACCTGGCCATGGATAAAACAGGAACTGTAACTGAAAATTATATGGAAATTGAAAGCGTTGAATGTCCAGCCGACATAGATGAAGCAGAACTCAGACGACTAATGGCCATTGGAGAAAAATTTTCCACCCACCCAATCGCCCAAGCTTTTAAGATGAGAAATGCACCAGACCCTGAGGACTACAAGGAAATTGTGGGTCAGGGTATAGACTTTGCCTTTGAAGGAAAACCTTATAAGATAAGAGGCGGAGCTGGAGGCGGTCAAATTAATTTGATTCGCGGCGAGGAAATAGTTGGAGAATTTTTCATGATTGAAAAATTAAAGGATAAGATCAACGAGACAATCGACAAGCTTCATGACTTAAACGTAAAGGCAATTTTAGTTTCAGGCGACAGCGAAGAAAAGGTTAGCCAAGTTGCTGACTATATAAATATTGATAAGTATTACGCAGGCCAAAGTCCTGAGGATAAATTAAATGTTGTTCACGGTTTAAAAGCCAAGGGCAAGGTTGGTTTTGTAGGTGACGGCATCAACGACTCTCCGGTCTTAAAGGCAGCTGACGTAGGCATAAGTATGGGTAACATGGGTAGCGATGCAGCTGTTGAGGCGAGTGATGTGGTTATTACAGACGACTCAATTTACAAAGTCGCAACGACCATAGGTGATGCCAGAAAGATTATAAGAAATGTAAAATTTATAATTGGATTTGTCCTTGCAGTTAAAATCATAACCATGATTTTAATTTACCTGGGCTATGGTGGCATGTATATGGCTGTCTTTGCAGACGTAGGCGTAAGCTTAATCTCAATTGGCATTGCGCTTATGAATCTTAAGATTAGAAATAAGAAGGGGTCTAAATAGACTCCTTTTTGCTTGTAAAAAGCTTTTTAATATAGTAAAATAGTTGCTGGAGGTTTATTATGATTTCAATTAAAACAGAATCAATGATTAAGGGGATGAAAAAGTCAGGCAGACTTTTAAAATCTACTCATTATGAACTTGAAAAGCATATCAAGCCAGGTATTACCACTATGGAGCTGGATAAAATTGCAGAAGATTTTATTAGGAGCCATAGGGGCATTCCTGCGCAAATAGGTTACCAAGGCTACAAGTATGCAACATGCATTAGCGTTAACGATGAAATTTGCCATGGTTTTCCTAGCTCATATAAATTAAAAGAAGGAGATATTTTAACCATAGATATGGTTGTAGACTTAGATGGATATTTATCAGACTCGGCTTGGTCATACGCAGTTGGAGAAATTTCTGACCAGGCCAAAAAACTCATGGATGTAACCCATGATTCGCTGATGAAGGCTATCGAAATTTGCAAACCAGGTGTCCACTTTGGCGAGATTGGAATTTGCATTGAAGATTATGTAAGTCAATTTGGTTTTTCGCCTGTTCGTGATTTTATTGGCCATGGCATTGGTAGAAAAATGCACGAAGATCCACAAGTTTTTCATTACAACTCTGGCATCAAGGGCGCCAGGATGCGTGAAGGCATGGTATTTACCATTGAACCAATGATAAATGTTGGCGATTGGAGGATGAAGATGGACAAAAATGGTTGGACATCCAGGACCAAGGATGGATCTCTATCTTGCCAATACGAACATACAATGGCCGTTACCAAGGACGGAGTTTTCATTTTGACAGACGAGGGCCTAGATGACTAATAGGAAGTCTTTAACTGAAGGCAATATATCAGACCAGCTGATGAAGCTTGCTCTTCCTTTGATGGGGACAAGTTTCTTAACCATGGCTTACAATTTGACTGACCTTTATTGGGTGGGCAAGATTGGCACAGAGGCTGTGGCAGCTGTCGGTATAAGTGGATTTTTTTGGTGGATGGTCTCCAGTCTAGTTTTGATTTGCAATGTTGGCTTGGCAGTTACTGTCAGCCAAAACTTGGGCAGAGAAGACGTAGCGACTGCAAAAAAATATATAAATTCAGGGATCAAATTAAATATATTAATTGCCCTGACCTATACGCTTATAGTTTATTTTTTTCACAAGTCTTTGATTAATTTCTTTCAAGTCCAAGACCAGCTAACTTATGATTCGACGGTTGTATATTTAAAAACTGTGAGCATTGGCTTTCCATTTTTATTTATGAATCCTATATTTGCGGTAATTATTAATTCCGCAGGCGATTCTAAGGAAACTTTTAAGGTTAGCTGCATAGGTGTTGGATGCAATATGATTTTGGATCCCTTGCTAATTATTGTTCTTGATATGGGGGTATTTGGTGCAGCTTTGGCAACAGCCATTAGCCAAATCCTGGTAACCCTTATTTATATATTTTTCGGTATCAAACACAGACATTTATATGCCTTGGTTGATTATAGGGAGCCTTGGGAAATTAAAAAGGTAAGAGAAATTTTAAAGCTGGGTATTCCACCTGCAATGCAATCGGCCGTCCATTGCTTTATAAGCATGTATATGGGCAGGATGATTGCTGGATTTGGTTCAGCAGCTGTAGCAGCCCAATCAATAGGCAGTACTATTGAAGGTATATCCTGGTTGTCGGCTGAGGGCTATGCAACTGCAAATGCAAGTTTCATTGGACAAAATTACGGGGCTCAAAAGTATGACAGGGTCAACCGAGCTTTTTATTCAAGCTGCAAGATTATGTTTTTAATAGGCCTGGCCGCAAATTTAATTTTATATTTTGGCCGCTATCCTATTATTAAATTATTCTTGCACGAGGCAGAGGCCATACAAATCGGGGCAATGTACCTTATGGTCCTAAGTTTCTCACAAGTCTTTATGGCTATTGAGATTGCAAATGGAGGGGCCTTTAACGGCATTTCGATGACGCATATTCCAAGCATTATAGGTATAACAGGCAACATACTCCGCATACCTCTTGCATATTTATTGATAGATTATTTTGGACTGACGGGGATTTGGATGGCGATTTCCATTTCTTCTATATTAAAAGGGATTACTTCATTTGCTATATTTGTTTCTATTAAAGGGAGGAAATTAAAACTTGAAGGTAATATGTAAAAACTGTCCAATTGGATGTGAACTGACAATAGAAGATGGTAAGGTATTTGGCAACAGGTGCTCGCGTGGACTTGAATACAGAACTATGGGTGAAAAATCGATTTTTTACACCAGGGTTAAGCTCAAGGAAGCAGCTTTAGGCCACTTGGCTATTAGGAGCGACGTACCCGTTACCGAAGAGGAAAAAGAAAAATTGCAAAGGCTGATTTCCAAGATTGAAATATATCCGCCCATTGAGAAGGGCCAATTGGTTATTTTTAATCTAGGGGGAACAGGCGTTAGCTTTTTGGCTCAAAGGAGAATTTTATGAAAAATAAATTTTTAATTTTATTTTTGGCGCTAGCTTTAACTTTTACAGCTTGCCAAAAGAAGGATGAAGATAAAATAAAAGAAGAGACCAGTGAAGCACAAAATAGTGCTCAAGAAGAAGTTAAAGAGGAGGTAAATGAATTGAAGGCAGAAACAATTGCAGCCCTACCACAATTACAAGAGGTAAAGGCAGGAGATAAGATTGCAGTTTTAAAAACAAATATGGGGACCATTAAAATTAAGTTATTCCCAGAATACGCACCAAAGACAGTAGAAAATTTTGAAACACATATTAAAAACGGCTACTACAATGGAATTATTTTCCACAGGGTAATTGACGGCTTTATGATCCAAGGTGGAGACCCAACAGGTACTGGTCGTGGCGGAGAAAGCATTTGGGGCGAGGCTTTTGAAGATGAATTTTCAAATAGCATGTTAAATATTCGCGGAGCTCTATCAATGGCAAATGCTGGTCCAAATACAAATGGCAGCCAATTCTTTATCGTTCAAGCCAAGGAAGTTTCACCTGATCTCATCAAGATGATGGAAGAAGCTCTTAGCCAAGGTTATAGTGAAGCCTTTATAGATGCTTACTCACACTTGGGCGGAACTCCACATCTAGACGGCAGGCACACAGTCTTTGGCCAAGTCATTGAAGGAATGGATGTAGTTGATAAGATTGCAGCAGTTGAAAGAGACGAAATGGACAAACCAAAAACAGATGTTGTAATCGAAGAAGCTACAATCGAAACAAAGTAGAAAATAAAATAAAATTTAATTTAATAAATACTCCCAGACGCTTAAAAATTTTAAGGGCGATTTTGGGAGTATTTTTTGTTTGTAAATTCAAAATGTTTTGCTTGGCATATAGCAATTTGTAAGCTTTTATGTTAAAATAAAGCTTGGTGATATATTGATTAAAGATAAAAATGTAATGTTAATAGCTATTGATTTTTCTGATGAGACTTTTGAGCAAAAAGAAAATCGAGAGCTAATAAAATCTGCTGGCGGCAAAGTGCTGGCTACTGGTATCCAAAAAAATAGAGAAATTAAACCGGCCATGTACTTTGGTTCGGGCAAGCTGGAATATTTTAAAAATATTTGCCAGGAATTAAATATAGATACAGTGGTAGTAGGCCATGAGATTTCACCGTCTCAGCTATCAAACCTGGTAGATTTTTTTGATTTGCAAGTTTTGGATAGAAATATGCTTATCCTAGAGCTCTTTAGTCAAAGGGCCAAGACTTCTTTTGGTAAGCTCCAAGTTGAACTTGCCAACAAAGAATATATGTTGCCTAGGCTTATAGGGGCTGGCAAAAATATGGACAGGCAGGCAGGCGTTGCAGGTATGAGGGGGGCCGGTGAACAAAAACTGGAGCTCGACAGGAGACGCTTGCGTGCATCAATCGATTCTTTGAGAAGAGAACTTGCCAACCAAGTCAAGGTCGAAGAGACCAAGGCCAAACGCCGAAAACGATCGGCCATACCAATCGTATCACTGGTTGGCTATTCCAACACGGGCAAGTCTACAATTTTAAATAGGATTTTAGACCTTTCTGGTAAAGAAAATTCTGCCCAAGTTTATGCAGACGATAGGCTCTTTGCAACCCTGGATACATCGGCCAGGGAAGTGGAACTTCCACACGGTGCCAAGATTATTTTAACCGATACCGTAGGCCTCATTTCGCATTTGCCCCACCAATTGGTGGACGCTTTTTCATCGACCTTAGATGAAATTAAGTATGCGGACCTCTTGGTAAATGTTTTGGATATTTCAAATGAAAACCTCCATATAGAGGAGGAGACCATGGCTAAGCTATTAAAAGATTTAAACTTAGGCAATAAAAAGATTTTAAAAGTTTATAATAAAATAGATAAGACTGACCATGGAGACTTTAAAGAAGATGGAGATCTGAATATTTCTGCCTTTGATGATGGAGATATTAATAAGCTCTTATTAAAGATTGAAGAGAGGTTATTTGGTAAAATAGAGAAGGTCAATAGAAAATTTTCTTTTGATTCCCAGGCTGACATGGATGAATATATTAAATCAAACAAGGTTTTAGATATAAATTACGATGAAAACGGAGCGGAGGTGGTTGCCCTTGAATATACAGGGACAAGTAAAACCCTTTAAGTCATCCCAGTCAACTTATGAATACAAGTACGAGGTCAAAAAATCAATATTTTTGGCCGAAAGCAAAATGGTTTTGACAGTAGAAGAGGCCGAGCACTTTGTTCAGTCAATTAGAGACAAGCACCCAAAGGCCACTCACCATGTTTATGCTTACAGCATAATCCACGGTGGATTAAAGCAAAAGGCAGATGATGATGGAGAGCCAAGTGGCACTTCGGCTATGCCAATACTTAAGGCCATAGAGTTAAATGGTCTTCAGAATATTGTAATTGTAGTTACCAGATATTTTGGAGGCATAAAGCTTGGGGCAGGAGGCTTATCAAGAGCCTACTTGGCTGCGGCAACTGGAGTAATAGATGAGTTTGGTATCAGGGAATTTAAAGAATACCAAGACTTGGATATTTATATGGATTATGAATTCTATGATATCTTTTTAAATTACGTAAAAAATGCTAAAATAGATCTTATCGACAGTGAATTTTTGGAAAACGTTAAAGCTACTATTAGTATTAAGCTTGAAGATGTCGAAAAAATCGAGGGCGAGATTTTAAATTTAACTGCTGGAAAAGCTATTATAGAAAAGAAGGGAATTAAACTCAAGTGAAGAGAGAAATAGAAAAGATTAGAGAGTTTTTAATAGATTATGTAAAAAAGTCGGGCACGGATGGATATGTGCTTGGAATTTCTGGCGGAGTTGATTCCTCGGTTTTGTACAAGATTATAGAGCCGGTTAAGGAATTAAAATTTTTATCCGTCATGCTCCCCATTCACTCCTTGGAGACCGATGAGGACCACGCGAAAATTTTAACCCGTGGAAACGAAGCAAATGTTTTAAAAGTTGATCTCTCAGATGTGTATGATGACTTTGTAAGAGTTTTGCCAAAGACCGACCACAAGCTGGCCTATGCAAATATAAAGCCGCGTCTTAGGATGACGGCACTTTATAACATAGCCCAGGCCAATAATTTACTGGTGGCAGGCGCTACAAATAAGACCGAGTACATGATAGGATATTTTACTAAGCACGGTGATAGCGGCGTTGATATTTTGCCACTGGCCGATTTTACCAAGCACGAGATATATGAGATGGCAAGAGAGCTTGGAGTACCAGATGAAATAATTTTAAAGCCTCCATCTGCTGGACTTTATACTGGCCAGTCTGATGAAGAGGAAATAGGACTTTCCTATGACGACCTGGATGCCGGTGTCGAAGGTAGGCTAGAGGACGAAGAGAAAAACAAAAAGATTCAAAGGATGATAAAAATTTCCGACCACAAGAGGGCGGGAATTCCAATTTATAGAAAAGGAAGGGATTAATATGTCAGGACATTCAAAATGGAATAATATTAAAAACAAAAAAGGTAAGGAAGACGCAAGGAAGGCAAAAGAATTTACAAAAATTGCTAAGTACATTATGGTTGCAACAAAAGAAGGTGGACCAAATCCAGAGTTTAATCCATCATTAAAATCAGCTATAGACAAGGCAAAATCTGTTAATATGCCTAATGATAATATTGAACGTGCAATCAAAAAAGGTGCAGGAGAACTTGAAGGCGTAAACTTTGAAGAAATTATGTACGAAGGCTATGGGGTCGGCGGAGCTGCAATTATTGCCCACTGTTTGACAGATAATAGAAATAGAACAGCAGCTGACGTTAGACACCTCTTTGATAAAAATGGTGGCAACCTAGGCACATCTGGTTCTGTTATGTATATGTTTGAAATGCTTGGATATTTGGCAATTGAGCTAAACGATAAGATTGATTTAGACGAACTAATGATGACAGCCCTAGAAGCAGGCGCCCAAGATGTTATTAATGACGAAGAAGTAGTGGAAGTATTTACCGCTCCTAATGATTTGGACGCTGTTGCCCAAGGACTTGAAGATGCAGGTTATAAAGTTGCAGCCAAGGACATCGGCTATTTCCCAGACAATACAATTACTTTATCAGAAGAAGACAAGGAAAAAATGCAAAAATTAATTGATGC
Source organism: Ezakiella peruensis (assembly GCF_900215725.1). Classification (GTDB taxonomy): domain Bacteria; phylum Bacillota; class Clostridia; order Tissierellales; family Peptoniphilaceae; genus Ezakiella; species Ezakiella peruensis. Next base: position 446,245 of record NZ_LT962469.1, read on the forward strand.
CCTTGAAGACCATGACGACGTTCAAGAGGTATACCATAATGTCGAAGATCTTTAGGATCAAGACATCTAAAATTATTTTAATAATTGCAATTAGCTTTATGCTTTTAATTGCAGCTATATTTTACCAGGGCTTTAACAAGAGAACCTATAAAAAAGTTTATGGGCAAACAAATATTAGTGAAAATACTGGTTATTCAGAAGAAGATTATTTAAAAGAAGTCGATAATTATAAGGATTATTTGTTGAAGTCAAAAGATTTGGCACTGACGAGTGACAATAGGTACACGGAAAATGAAATCCTCCATATGGAAGATGTTAGAGATATTTTTAAGGGGGCAAAAACATTTGCTTTAGTGACTTTTGTTATTGCTGTCATCTTCATATTAATAATGGATAAGAAAAATTTAATGGAATTTTTGAAGTTTTCTCTTATAATTCCCTTTGCACCAGCTGTATTAATTTTGCCAGCAATTTTTAATTTTGATAAATTTTGGACCTTCTTCCACAAAATTCTTTTCAGGAATGACTTGTGGCTCATGGATCCAAATGAATCTTTGATGATAAACCTTTTGCCAGGGGAGATTTTTAACGCTATAGTTATCAAGGTAATAATTAGCTTTTTGATAGCCTGGCTGGTATTTATGGGACTGATTTATATTTTGTATTTGACGAGGAGAGTAAAAAATGAAAATAAATAAATATTTTGATCACACACTTTTAAAGGCGGACGCCACGCAAGATAAAATTGACAAGTTGATTGACGAAGCAAAAAAATATGATTTCTTTAGTGTTTGCATCAATCCATCATGGATTTCCTATGCCAAGGAAAAACTTGCGGGCACAGATGTCAAGGTCTGTACTGTAATAGGTTTTCCGCTGGGAGCCATGACAACAGAGGCAAAGGTTTTTGAGACTGAAGACGCCATAAAAAAAGGAGCCGATGAAATCGATATGGTTTTAAATATCGGCAGATTAAAAATGGGCGACACAGCATATGTGGTCGACGAAATCAAAGAGATCAAGGCTGCCTGCAAGGACCATGTTTTGAAGGTTATAGTTGAAACCGCACTTTTAAGTGAAGAGGAAATTAGACTTGCAAGCAAGTGCGTGGTTGAAGGTGGGGCAGATTTTGTAAAAACTTCCACAGGATTCTCCACTCGGGGTGCAAATTTTGAAGATGTCAAGATTATGAAGGAAGTTGTGGGGGACAAAATAAAAATTAAAGCAGCTGGTGGAGTTTCCACTTATGAAGATGCTTTAAAGATGATAGAATGCGGAGCTAACCGTATTGGTGCAAGCAAATCTGCAATCATAATGGAAGAGTCAGAAAAAAATAAATAACGAAGTTTAAAATTTTGTCAAGAGGTACACTTGAAAGAAGTCGGGCTATTAGTCCCGACTTCTTTTTTTATTTATCAAATTTAATCTGATTGTCATAAATGTATGGAAATCAACATAAAAATGGTATAAAATATAAGCAAGTGGAGGAGAGTGGCAAGAAGTGTCACTAAGTGGTAAAAATGTTAATTGGTGAATTTAATCACAACCTTGATGAAAAGGGAAGGTTGACAATTCCATCTAAGTTTCGTGACGATCTCGGCGAGACCTTTATGATTACAAAAGGGCTCGACGGTTGTTTGATTGGTTACAATATGGAAGAGTGGACAAAATTCAGCGAAAAAATTAACGCCCTTCCTTCAGGAAAACCTGAAGCTCGTGCTATGTCAAGATTTTTCTTTAGCGGTGCTTCAGACGTGCAACTTGATAAGCAAGGCAGAATTTTAATTCCACCAAGCTTGAGAGAACACGCACATTTATCAAAAGAAGTTTATATTACTGGTGCAAGTTCAAGGATTGAAATTTGGGATGCAGACGCTTGGAAGAAATACTCCAACCCAACAGACAAATCTATTGAAGACATTGCAGCTGAATTTGGAGAGCTGGGGTTATTCTAATGGAATTCAATCACATTTCGGTTTTAAAAGATGAAGTTATTAATGAAATGAGAATTAAACCGGATGGTTTGTATCTAGATGGAACCATAGGTGGCGGAGGCCATTCTTATGAGATCGCCAAGCGCTTAACTACAGGCAAGCTTGTGGGGATTGACAGGGACCAGGATGCACTTGATTTTGCAGGAAATAGACTTTCAGAATTTAAAGATAATATTATTTTAATCAAGGGCAATTTTAAAAATATGAGAGAACTCCTAATGCCATACGGTTTGTTTGGCTTTGATGGAATCCTCTTGGATATAGGGGTTAGCTCATATCAAATTGACAATAAAGACAGAGGCTTCACCTTTAGCGGTGAATCCAAACTCGATATGAGGATGGATGAAAGTCAAGACCTAAGTGCATATGAGGTTGTAAATGAATACGACCTTGACAGGCTGACGGAAATTTTCTTTAAATACGGCGAAGAAAGGTATTCGAGGCGAATTGCAAGAAAAATTGTAGAGGAAAGAGAAAAAGCGCCTATTGTTTTGAATTCAGACTTAGTTGAGCTGATAAAAATTTCGATACCTTATGAGGCAAAAAAATCTGAGATAAAAATCATCGCACGGATTTTCCAAGCCATCAGAATTGAAGTCAATGATGAGCTTGAGAGTTTAAAGAAGGTTATACCAGATGCTTTAAGTTTACTTAAAAAAGGTGGGAGATTAGAAATTATTAGCTTCCACTCACTGGAGGATAGAATTGTAAAAGAGGCCTTTAACTATGCGGCCAAAGACTGCATTTGCGATCCTAAGGCACCAATTTGTACTTGCGATAAAGTTAAAGAGGGAAGAGTTATTACTAAAAAACCTATTATTCCATCAAAAGAAGAAATTAGGAATAACTCTAGGTCTAGAAGTGCAAAGTTAAGAGTAATTGAGAGAGTATAGGAGGAATTATGACAAATCTAGCATACGATTATAGTTTAGAAGAAACTACCGTTGTTAAAGAAAAAGAAGAGCCTGTTAGAAAAGAAAGGCCGGTTGCAAAGACTAATCTTGGTAAAAGAATTATGTCAAAAGCATTTTTCCTTGTTCTTGTGGTTTGCATAAGCTCAGTTAATATACTTATCAATTATTCAACCCTTGCTAATGTTAAAAATTCAGTTGAATTGAAGAAGAGACAAAATACAAAGCTTGAAAAGGAAATTAAATTAATGGAAGCTAAGCTAGAGGAAATTATTAGTGCCAAGGCTGTTGAAGAAATTGCAACAGAACAATTAGGCATGTTTTACCCTTCAGAAGAAGATAAGATTTATATAAACTCAAGGGAACAAGAATATGTTAAAGAAAAACCGAAAAAAGAAATTGGATTTATGGGGTTATTTACTAAGTAATTATGGCAAATAAAAAAAGAAAGAATAGGCTTAATCAAAAAAACCTGCGTATATCATTGGTATTTTTTGCATTTACTCTTTTTGTTTTGTACGTTATCATTAAATATGCAAATATTTCAATTGTCAAAGGGGAAGAATATCGAAAGATGGCCCTGGAGCAACTTACCAAATCCTTCAGAGGAAATGATAATCGCGGCGAGATTTTAGATGATGAAGGCGTTAGGATTGCAGTTAATATCCCTGCCTTTACCATTTGGGCCAACCCAAAAGAATACGAAGAAAATACCGCCAAGACAGAATTGGCTGCGAAATTAGCCGAGATCTTGGAAATGGATTCTGAGGATATAAAAAAATACTTAAACGGCGAAAAGAGAAGCAAGATTGTCCAATGGGCAAGCGAAGATCAAGTAAAGAAAATTAGTGAAATTGAAGATTTAAGAGGAATATCTTTAGAGGAAGTGCAAAAGCGTTTTTATAACGATGGTGTGCTTTTTAATCATATATTGGGTTTTACTGATATTGACCAAAATGGGCTTTCAGGAGTTGAGATGACCTTTAATGAAGAGTTAAAAGGCGAACCTGAACGCATTGTTAAAAAGACGGATGCCTCAAACCAAGAACTTCCATTTCAAGACACAATTCACTATGGTGGACAAAATCATGGTGATGTGGTGCTTACAATAAATAGTAAAATTCAAAGGATTGTTCAAGATGAGGCTATCAGAACAAAAGAAGAAAATTTAGCAAAATCAGTAAGCATAACTCTTATAGATCCAATGACTGGAGATATACTGGCTATGTCTGATACAAATTTGTTTGATCCAAATGACCACAGGGCGCCAGTAGATGAAGAGCAAGCAGAGGAATGGAAGGATAAAACTCCAGAAGAGATGCCAGAACTCTGGCAGCAAAACTGGAATAATCTAAACGTCAATGTCCTCTTTGAACCTGGTTCTACTTTTAAAACTGTAACTTTGGCGGCTGCTATTGAAGAGGGAGTTGTAGATGATTCAACTGACCTTTATTGTGGCGGAGCTATAACCGATATACCAGGAGTTACGCTTAGATGTGTAAGATGGCAACATCCTCATGGTCATCTAAATATAACTGAGGCTTATTCAGAAAGCTGCAACGTTGCATTTATAGAGATAGCTAGAAAATTAGGCAGAGATAAATTTTTAAAATATATTAGGGCCTTTGGCTTTGGAGAAAAATCCGGAGTGCGTTTAAATGCAGAGCAAGTTGGCCTTATTCCAAATGATTTAAGAGAAATGACTCCTGTCAGGTTGGCAACAGCCTCCTATGGACAGGGGATTGCGACTACGAACCTACAAATGGCTATGGCAACCGCTGCAGCTGTTAATGGTGGAAATCTTTTGACGCCAAGGATTGTAAAAGAAGTTAGATCTGGCGATACAGTTATTGAAAAATTTCCTGTAGAAATCAGAAGAAAAGTTATAAGCAAATATACTTCTGATAAGATGAGGGAAATAATGGAATACTCTGTTATTAATATGAATAAAAAAGGTGCAGTTCCGGGCTACAGAGTTGGTGGCAAGAGTGGCACGGCTCAGGTTGCGAAAAAAGGTAAGTACGTAGATGGACTTTATATGTCAAGCTTCGTTGGAGTTGCTCCAATTGACGATCCAAAGCTTTTGGTCTTGGTAAATGTAGAGGAGCCGGGCAACGGGCAAAGTTTCGGAGGTGCAGTTGCAGGTCCTGTTAGTGCTCGAATTATGGAAAAAGTGCTCCCTATGCTGGGCGTTAAACCATCGGGTGAAACTGTAGAAGTCAAGGCGGGAGTCGCTGCAGTTCCAGATATAGTTGGCCTGCCATTTGCTCAAGCGACAAAGGCTTTGAGAGAAGCTGGACTTAGATATTATATAGATGAAGAAGAGTTAAGCGAATACTCTATTATTAAAGAAATTTCCATCCCTGCATTTACAAATGTTGACAGGGGTACGATTATAGATATAAAATTAAAGAAAGTAGACAAGAAAGAATTTACGCCAGACTTTACTGGCCTCAGTATTGTCGATGCCATGAAACTTGCTGAGGAATATGATTTGGATGTAAGTGTCAATGGCGAAGGTAAATGTGTAGAGCAGTCAATTGAAGCGGGAAGCTTTTTAAAAGAAAAGAAGATTAAGCTCACATTTAAGGAATAGTTTTTAATAAGGGGAAATATGGAATATTTATATTTTGGTTTGCCAATGGTAATTACTTTGCTAATTGGCAAGCCCTTTATAGCTTATTTGAAGAAGTTAAAATACGGGCAAGAAATTAGAAAAGAAGGGCCTCAAAGTCATTTAAAAAAAGCTGGCACACCAACTATGGGAGGCATATTATTTATCTTATCTTTTGTGGTTATGCTGATAATTTACGCTTTAAGCACAAAGGGTGTGGACTTGGTTAAGCTTTTATTTATTGGAGTTTCAAGCCTCTATTATGGATACTTGGGCTATACTGATGACATACAAAAAGTAATTAAAAAAGATAATTTGGGGCTAACCGCCAAGCAAAAGTTTATGGCTCAGCTCATATTTTCGATTTTGATGATTTTATTTTCAAAATTCGTTTTAAAAATCGACACAAATGTCCATTTGCCTTTCTCGGACAAAATGATTGACCTAGGATATTTTTATTATCCAATTATGATTATTATGATCACGGGTGCGTCAAATGGGGTTAATTTAACAGATGGCCTGGACGGCCTGTGCGCAGGTGTTAGTGCCATAGTAATTTTGGGGCTTTCATTTTTGGCTAAGAGATACGGCCAAGACGAAGTTCAAGTTTTATCCCTGGCCTTGTCAGGTGCTTTAATCGGATTTTTATTTTATAATTTTAACCCAGCCAAGGTTTTTATGGGAGATACAGGATCGCTCTTTATCGGAGGATTTTTGGCTTCTAGCTTTATGGTAATGAAGATGCCCTTACACTTGATAGTGCTTGGCATTTACTATGTAGTTGAAACTTTATCAGTTATTATTCAAGTTGCTTCATTTAAATTGACAGGCAAGAGGGTGTTTTTGATGAGTCCTATCCACCATCACTTTGAAATGAAGGGCCACAAGGAAAAAAATATTGTCCTTGTATCTTATGTATTAGTTGCAATTGTAGCAGTTTTAATTGCAATTTACGGGTAGGTGGAAGATGATTTTGGTAATGGGTCTTAGCAAGACCGGCAATTCTATTTGTGAATATCTGACAAAGAAACAAGTTCCCTTTGCAGTCTATGATGGCGACTCTGAAAAAATCAAAGACTATGAAAATCGCAGTATTAAATCATATGCAGGTGATGAAAGTATTGATGTCTCTGAAATAGACCTTGCTGTAAAGAGTCCTGGTTTTCCTCCGCATGAAGCCCATGTGAAGGCCTTAAGAGATGCTGGCGTGAAAATAATTACTGATATAGAATTTTTCTACCGTGAATTTAAACCGCAAAACATTGTAGCAGTTACAGGGACCAATGGCAAGACCACTGTTACCAGAATGATTGGCATGCTCCTTGAAGATAAAAATGCAAGAGTTGCGGGAAATATTGGGACGCCTATTATGGAAATTGAAGTTAAAGACGAAGATATTTATGTCTTTGAGCTTTCCAGTTTTCAATTAAATGATATAGATGAATTTAGGGCCCATGTCAGCCTACTTTTAAATATAGAAGAAGATCACTTGGATTGGCATGGGAATTTTGAAAATTACAAAAATGCCAAGTATAATGTTTTTAGAAATCAAAGAGAAGATGACTATTTAATTTTAGATAAGGATAGGATTGACCAGTCTTCATTAAAGACCAGGTCTAAAATTTTGACAGTTTCCTTAGAAGATAAAAATGCAAATGCTTATTTTGATGGGGAAAAGATTAATTTTAATTTTGAAGGCAAAAAATTTGAGATTTCTTTGGACCAAATAAAATACAAGCAAAAACACAATCTATCAAACCTGGCAGCTTCGGTTATGGCGGCTGTTTTAATGGGAGCCGACCAAGGAGATATAGATAGGTTTTTGAAAGAATTTAAACTCGATCCCCATAGGATGGACAGCTTTTTAATCCATAAGGGAGTTGAATTTGTGGACGATTCAAAGGCCACAAACCCTTCTGCTGTTGTAATGGCTATGAGAAATTATGATAATAATGCAATTTTAATTTTGGGTGGCTATGACAAGGGAACAGATTTTTCTGAAATCTTTGAGGAATGCAGGGACATTAAAATGTTTTTGCTAGAAGGCGGAATCAAGGATAAATTAAAAGAAAATGCTGACCGGCTCGGCATTAAAAACTATAAAGTTTTTGATAATTTGAAAGAGGCCAGCAAGTTTGGTTTTAAACTTGCTGAGGAAAACGATAAATTGATTTTAAGCCCTGGGGCTAGCAGCTTTGATGAATTTAAAGGCTATGCTGAACGAGGGGAAAAATTTCAAGAATATATTAAGGAGTTAATTAATGGCAAATAGGAGACCAGTAGTAGTTTTTTTAATATTGGTTTTAATTCTCTTGACCTTGGGAGTTATGATGGTTTATTCATCCAGCTATCCTTTTGCAATCAAGTATGCAGAAAGGTATAATAACGACCCCAATTATTTTGGCAAGAGACAATTTATATTTGTTATAATCGGACTTATTGGCATGCTTATTGCATACAAGTTACCGATTAACTTCTTTAGGTACGCAAGTCCTGCCATACTTTTGATTTCAATGTTCATGTGCGCTCTAACCTTTACGCTCTTTAAAGATCAAGCTGTAAACGATGTTTACAGGTGGTTAAGGATTGGGCCCGTAAGTTTTCAACCGAGTGACTTTTTGAAACTCGGTGTGGGCTTATTTTTCCCTGCGGTCTTGTCTAGGAAAAGAATCACAGGACAGACTAGGGCGATTATATTATTTATAATTGCTCTAACTGCTGGCGTGGTTTACTTGCAAAAGGACTTGGGAACAGTAGTTGTAATCCTAGGTGTAATATTTATTTTATACTTTATAACTCATATGACTATGGCAGAATTTCTTTTGTATGCAAGTGGAGGAGTGATCTTTTTAATATATGCCATAGCAGGTACTCAATATAGAAGAAACAGGTGGAATGCATTTAGAGATCCGTTTTCAGACAGGCTAGACACAGGCTGGCACGCAATTCAAAGCATGTATGCAGTTGCAAACGGAGGTTTTGGCGGCGTTGGAATTGGAAACTCCATCCAAAAACATGGCTATGTTTATGCAGCTTATTCGGACTATATCTTTTCTATTATATCTGAAGAGCTGGGAATGTTTGGCGGCATGCTTGTTATATTTGCAATACTTGGAATTGTTTTGATACCAGTTTTTTTCTCCAGAAAACTTGAAGATAAGTATGAAAGATTAGTTTTGATTGCTTTTTCATTATTTGTTTTCATTCAAAGTTTTATTCATATAGCGGTTGTATTAAATGCTATTCCAGCCAAGGGGATCACTCTACCATTTATTAGTTATGGTGGATCATCTATTATTACTTATTGCGGATTTGCAGGGGTTGCTTTAAATATTATGAGCAAAGGAAAGTTGAAGGTGCAAAGAAAATGAGGATATTTTTAACAGGTGGTGGAACAGCAGGCCATATTTATCCTGCTATTGCCATCGGCGAAGAACTAAAAAAACACGCAGATGTGGAAATATTTTATGTGGGTGTGCCTGGGCTTTTGGAAGAAAAAATTGCCGAAAGAGAAGGCTATAAATTTTTGGGCATACATTCTAAACCCCTTTACTTGAAGCCAAGTTTAAAGGCCATAAAATCTGCACATGCATTTTTTAAAGGGCTAAGAGAGTCCAAAAAATATATTAAAGAATACAAACCAGATGCTGTAGTGGCAACTGGGGGATATGTATCGGGGCCAATAGGTTATGCGGCTCATTTAAAAAAAGTTCCCTTATTTATCCATGAATCAAATGCCCACTACGGGGTTACGACTAGATTTTTAGATAGGTATTCAGACATTACCTTTTATCCATTTAAAGATGATATAAAAAACTTTAAAAAATCATCAAACAAGGTTTATGGGGGCATCCCTATCAGGTCAAACTTTGACCACTACGAAGGACAAACTGAAGACTTGGTCTTGTCCTTTGGTGGAAGCGGTGGACAAAAATCTATAAACGAGGCTGTGGCAGAAATTTTTAATACTCACAATGATTTGCCTTTTAGATGGGTCCACATAAGTGGATTGAATTGGGAAAAAGAATTTCAAGAAGCGGTAAAAAATCTTCCTGCTTACGCCGAAGTTTACACATACAATCACGAACTTTTTGATATTATGGCTAAGGCCAAGGTTGTTATATCAGGCTGTGGAGCCCAAGGTCTTACAGAAATTGCAGCTATGAAAAAGCCGTCGATATTGATTCCAAAATCTTATGTAAAGGAAAACCACCAATATTATAATGCTCTTAAGTATTATGAAAAAAATGCTGCTCAAATGATAACTGAAGACCAGCTAAATGGTGAAAAGCTTTTGGCCATGGTCGAAGATATTATTGAGAGCAAAGAAAAAATGAATCAAATATCTGAAAATGTTGGCCAGTTTTATGAGCCTAACTCAGCAAAGATAATTGCAAAAAATATCTTGGAGGCTCTAAAATAAAATGAAAAAGATGACAAGAAAAGAAAAAAGACGGCTCGAAAAGATTAGACGAGCCGGAATATTTATGGCGCTTATCAGTGTTCTTGGAGTCTTGTATCTGCTTTTTAATACGAGTTTTTTTAAACTGGATGTAATTGGAGTCAGCGGCTGCAAAAAAACGACTGAAAAAGAAGTTGTGGATGCGAGTGCTTTTAAATATGGAGAAAATATTTTAAAGGCTAATGTCAAGGCGGCTGAAGAAAATATTAGAAAATTACCCTATGTAAAGGACGTTCAAATATCCAGGGAGTCGAAAAATAAAATTTCAATAGTTATTACGGAAAGAGATGAGGACTTTAGCTATTACTCAGGCGGGAAAATTTATATTTGTGACAGCGAAGGCAGGGTCCTCAAGAGAGTTGAGGCCACAGATGTCTTACCTCTTGTAAAAGGACATGAAATAAAAACCATGGAGCCAGGGGATAATATTTTTGAAATAGACGAGAGTCTGGAGTCTCTAAAGGTGATTTTGGATACAGCCAGGGAGGTTGGAGAGCTTAAAAAATACAAGGAAATCCGTTTTCAAAAGAACAATGAATTTGGCATGCTTAGGGAGGGCAATGTAAAAATTGACTTCGGAAGGGCTGAAAATATAAAGTACAAGTTAAACTTTATTGTAAACGCCCTAGAAAACTTAAGCGACCAGGGCAAATCAGCGGAGATTATAAAGCTCAATATGGATCCAGCTGTAATAGTTCCCAAAAAGGAGGGCAAGGATGAAGAATAAAAATTCCATAGCTCTTTTGCTGGTATCAATTCTTTTGGGAATAGTTATAGGCCTCCAGGTTAGGACTGTTAGTAAAAACAATTCCATAAAAACCAAGGACGGAGAGCTCAGGTCCAGGGAGTTGGCAACAGAACTTAAAAAATCAATAGAAGAAAGAGATAGGCAAAGGAAAGAAATAGAAGATTTAAATAATTTAATCCTTGCCTATGAAAACGAATACAAAGAAAATGACGACAAGACAAGTATCTTGTACGATGAAATTGAAAAATATAAAAAGCTAGCCTGCATGACAGATGTAAGCGGCAAGGGAATTATAATTACAATAAATAATCCCAAGGGTGTAGAAGATAGTGGATCTTCAATAGACAACAACCCAGAGATAATTTTAAGATTGATTTCAGTTTTAAATTCCGCAGGAGCGGAGGCTATTTCAATCAATGGCCAAAGGATTACTGCATATACTGAAGTTGAACTCGCTCAAAGGGTTTTGGAGATAAATGGCGTTAGCGTTAGTTCTCCTATTATTATAAAGGCTATTGGAGACAAGGACACGATTATTCCTGCCATTAACATTAAAACCGGCGTTATGGATTCCTTAAGAAATTATGGTTTTGAAGCTATTATCAAAGAAGACGACAATGTCAGCATAGAAAAAATTAATATGCTAAAAGATTTTAAATTTGCAAAGACGGTTTCAAATGAAGATAAATAAATCCATAATCATAGTCACAGTTTTTATGAGCATCTTGTTTGGACTTAGCCTTAAAATGAATGTCGAAACTGAGGATATGGACAAGGAATTTGTAGGTGAAAATAAAAACAAAGAACTTGCCATTGTAAATGAACAAATAAGGGTGAACAAGGAAATAATTAGTGATTTAAATGAAAAAGTCTTGAGCCTAAAAAGTCTTCAGTCTCCAGAAGTTATGGAAGACCATTTAAAGCATGAGAGAGATAAGTATCAAGAGCTGGCCTGTGAAACAGATTTGACTGGCCAGGGTCTTGAGATTATTTTAGAAGATAGCAAGGATAGTGTATTTCAAAATACAAATTTTGGAATCGTGCACGATATTGATATCATTAATATAATTAACGATTTGAGAGCCAATGGTGCCGAGGCGATTTCCATTAATGATATTAGGGTAATAGAAACTACAGATGTAAAGTGCGGCGGCCCCGTTGTTAGAATTGATGGCCTGCCAAAGGCGGTTCCATTTGTGATAAGGGCTATAGGTGATGCAGAAAAGTTATATGCGGGTTTATATGATACAAACGGCTATTTAAAGTTGTTGGAAGAGGTTTACAGCATAAAGGTTGAGATAAAAAAATCGGATGAGATATTGATTCCAAAGAAGGTGAGATAGTGTTAATTGTTATTTTGGGTTTAATAGTTGGTGTAATGATTGGTGTTATTTTGCCATACACTTATAATACTGCATACACGCTTTATGTATCAGTTATTATACTTGCATCGATGGATTCGGTTTTTGGAGGGATTAATGCTAGCTTGCAAGACAAATTTGAAAACAAAATATTTTTGTCGGGCTTTATAGGCAATACAATAATTGCAGTTGTGCTTACTTATTTTGGACAAAAAGTAGGAGTGCCAATGTATTATGCAACAATTGTGGTTTTTGGTAGCAGAATTTTTAATAATTTTGCAGAAATTAGAAGAATTTTAATTAAAAATAGCATTAATTAGAATTTTGTGGTATAATATATACAAGAAATTTTTAGGGGGAAAGTTATGATCGATTTTGAAATGGACGTTGACAAATTTGCCAAGATTAAAGTTATAGGTGTTGGCGGAGGCGGAAACAACGCAGTAAACAGAATGATTGAATGTGGAGTTAAGGGAGTTGAATTTATTGCATTAAATACAGACCGTCAAGCCCTTCAATCAAGCAAGGCTGAAACAAGAGTTCAAATTGGAGAAAAGATTACAAAGGGACTTGGTGCAGGAGCTAACCCAAGCATCGGTGCTCAAGCAGCAATGGAAAACAAAGATGAAATCATTGCTGAATTAAGTGGTGCTGATATGGTATTTATTGCCAGCGGCATGGGCGGCGGTACTGGTACAGGTGCTGCTCCAGTTGTAGCTGAACTCGCAAAAGACATGGGCATACTTACAGTTGGTGTTGTCACAAAGCCATTTACATTTGAAGGCAGACAACGCATGAGAAATGCTGAAACAGGTATTGCTGAATTAAAAATGAAAGTTGATACTCTCGTTATCATCCCTAACGACAAACTTCTTCAAATTTCTGAAAAGAAAACGACAATGAGAGATGCGTTTATGATGGCTGATGATGTTTTGAGACAAGGTATTCAAGGTATTTCAGATTTGATTTCAGTACCTAACTTAATCAATCTTGACTTTGCAGACGTTAAAACAATTATGCAAGATCAAGGCATTGCTCACATGGGCATCGGATTTGCTCAAGGAGATAATCGTGCTACTGAGGCTGCAAAGCTTGCAATCGAATCTCCTCTACTAGAAACATCTATAGAAGGTGCAAAATCTGTTCTTATTAATATTACAGGTTCAGATGATTTGGGTATGCTTGAACTAAATGAAGCATCAGATTTCATTAGACAAGCAGTTGACCCTGACGCCAATATTATATTTGGTGCTGGTATTGATGAATCACTTGGTGACTCAATCAAGATTACAGTTATTGCAACTGAATTTGAAGGTAAGGCTGCTGGTAAAACAGCAGACGCAGCTGGAGATGCAGAAGAAACTGAAGATAAAGAAGAAAAGAAAGCAGATCCTTGGCAGCTTGATATTCCGCCGTTCTTAAGAGGATAGAATTAGATTAGGCGCTTGGTAAACAAGCGTCTTTTTATTTATATATTAGGAGGTAATTATGTATTGTCCAAAATGTGGATACCATGATTCAAAAGTAGTTGATAGCAGACAAACGGAAGACCACAAAACAATTAGAAGAAGACGCGAGTGTCTCAAATGTCAATTTAGGTTTACGACCTATGAAAGATATGAGATGGCTCCACTTTTAGTTTCAAAGAAAGATGGGTCTACCCAAGAATTTGATAGAGAAAAGATTTTAAGAGGCATTATTAGAGCCTGTGAAAAAAGACCAGTCACCTCTGAAACTATGAACAAGATCGTTGATAATGTTGAAAGAGAATGCAGGAACCAAATGGTAAAGCAAATTCCAACCTCAGAAATTGGAGAGATGGTTATGGAGTCTCTGAAAAAGGTTGACGAGATAAGCTATGTTAGGTTCGCAAGTGTGTATAGGTCTTTTAAAGATTCAAAAACATTTATGGAAGAGCTCAAAAAAATAATTGAGGAAACAGATGGCAATTAAACTAATGGCTTTTGATATGGATGGTACCTTATTAAATAGCGACTATGAAATTTCAAATAACACTTTAAAAATCCTGCATTACGCCCAGGACAATGGTATAAAACTCGCTCTTATAACGGGCAGGGTCTATATCAGCCCAAAGAAATACAAGGAGGTCTATGGGTTAAATGCATCAATTGCAAGCACAAATGGAGCTTGCATTTTTGATGAGAATGATAATAAAATTTATAATGCTCCAATCGATAAGGATAAATTAAATTTGGCAATTGATCTATTAAAGGAAACGGATATGTATTTTCATCTTTATCCTATAGATGGTTTGATAACTCCCTATGGCGACAATCCAAGCGCTACTAATAGGAGGCGAATGCCCAAGGGCTATGACGATCTCTTGAAAGTTAGGATTATGGATTTTGACGCAATGAAAAACTTGGACGAAGAGATTTATAAAATAATAATAATTGATGACGACAATGAAAAAAGGCTTGCCTTTAGGAGACTTTTGGATGAAAATAATATTCACAACAGCTCATCATGGATTAATAATATAGAAATAACATCGCCACTTGCTACAAAAGAAATTGCCATTAAAACACTTGCTCAAAGTCATAATATAGATTTGAAAGATGTGGCTGCTTTTGGAGACAATGAAAATGATTTGCCCATGCTAAATATAGTTGGTCATGGATTTTTGATGGGAAATGCTCCTGATCATATAAAAGCAATTTCAAAATCAGAAATCATAGGTCATTATAACGAGGAAGGCGTGTACAAAAAAATTAAGGAGTTAATAGGATGTTAAATATTGTTTTACATGAGCCGGAAATTCCGCACAACACTGGAGCTATTGCCAGGACTTGCGCCCTTACATCAACTAGGCTTCATTTAATAGAACCCTTTGGCTTTGAAATTTCAGACAAGTATTTAAAAAGATCTGGACTAGATTATTGGCCTCTGGTGGATCTTACTATATATAAGAATTTTGAAGAATTTATAGAAAAAAATAAGGGAGCAAATATTTATTTTGCTACGACCAAGGCCACAAAATATTATCATGAAGTAGAGTACAAGGACAATGATTTTATTGTTTTTGGTAAAGAAACCAAGGGGCTCCCAAATGAAATTTTAGACGCCTATAGGCAATCTTTAATAAAAATTCCTATGATAACAGAGATAAAAAGAAGCTTAAACTTGGCAAACTCGGCGAATATTGTCCTATATGAGGCTCTCCGACAATTGGATTTTCCCTTCCTAAAAAGGTGATCTAAAACACTTTACAATTTAATAAATAAGATATACAATAGAATTAGAATATTTTTTAAAGGAGTAGTATATGGAAATTGCGATGCAAGTCATAGGAGGATTAGGACTCTTTTTATATGGCATGACACTAATGGGCGATGGTCTACAAAAGGCTGCTGGTAGAAAACTTAAAGCGATTGTAGGCGCCCTTACCAAATCTACCATTAGAGGCATAATAGTTGGTGCTTTTGTAACGGCCATGATTCAATCAAGTGCTGCTACAACTATTATGGTTGTGGGTTTTGTTAATGCCGGTATAATGACCCTTACTCAAGCTCTCGGAGTTATTATGGGTGCCAATATTGGTACAACCATGACAGGTATATTGATTGCTTTAAATTTAAATCAATATGCCCCACTTTTGATAGGCATCGGAACGCTTTTGTTACTTACTGGAAAAAACAAGACAGTCAAGGCAACGGGGGAAGCTATCCTAGGCTTTGGTATTTTGTTTTTCGGTATGATGACAATGGAAGGCGGGCTCGCACCATTAGGCAATACTCCTTTTTTTGTTAACGCAATTGCAACCTTGCAATCTCCATTTATTGGGGTGCTAGTTGGTTTTGTTGCCACAGCTTTGGTACAAAGTTCATCTGTTATAGTTGGTATTGTCCAAGCTCTGGGCATGCAAAATTTAATTACAATCGGAGCTGCTTTTCCTATACTACTAGGTTCCAATATAGGTAGCACCATAACAGCTGCCATCAGCTCTATGGGCGCTCATAGAACTGCAAAGAGGGCGGCGTTTTTACACTTTATTTTTAACGTAATCGGATCAATGATATTTTTGATTTTATTTGTTATTTTTAAAGCGCCATTTGTCAATTTTATGGAAAGTAATTTTTCATCGCTCCCATCACAAATAGCTATCAGCCACTTGGGCTTTAACCTTATAAATACAATGTTATTATATCCATTTACTAAACAACTTGTAGCCTTGGCTGAAAAGGTTATACCAGGCAGTGATATTGGGGATGAATTTACAGTTTACCTTGACGAAAGAATGTTAAAGACTCCGTCAATTGCTTTGGGTCAAGCCATGCAGGAAACTCTTAGAATGGGTGACTTTGTAAAAGAGAGTCAACAAGAGGTTAAAGATTTAATAATAAATAGCAAGGCTAAAAATTACGAATCTATTATGGAACGCGAGAAAGTTATAAATTCCATGCAGAGGTCAATCACTAACTATTTGGTTGCTTTAAGCCGTGAGTCTTTATTGAACGACACAGAGCACAAGGAAATTGACGATCTCTTGTACATGATAAACGACATCGAAAGAGTTGGAGATCATATTAAAAATATTTGCGAACTTTACGAAGACATTGAAAGAGATGAAATAATTTTTTCTCAAGATGGATTGGAAGAACTTGGCAATATGTTTGATGCATGTGAAAATGTTTTCGAGACAGCTATAGAGGCCTTTGTAGAAAAAGATGAAGGCTTGGCACAAAAAGCTTTTGAGATAGAAGACAGTGTTGACCAGATGGAAGAAACCTACAGGCAAAACCATATACGCAGACTCGCTAATAAATATGTAGATGCTGCTCCTGGAATTGTGTTCTTGGATTGTATCTCAAATCTAGAAAGAATTAGTGACCACTCCAACAACATTGCTTCTTATGTAGTGAACAAGGAGAGTTAATAAGAAAAGTCAGCAAAGTTACAATAATAAAAATTTTTAAATATAATGTAAAAATATGTTTATAAATTCCTTGTTATTGGGTATGTGTCTAGTGAATAGATGGATACCACACTAATAGTTGGGATAAATAAACTTAACTATTGATTTTATGAAAAAATATGATATAATTAATTTACAAACTTAATATACTGGATGATAGCACATAAGAGAGACCAGTTTGGCACCGAAGGTATAATAAGCTTTGCTTAGAAAACTCAGGTAAAAGAATTATGTGAAGGACAGAACTCTGAAGTTTTAAGCTATTTGCTACAGAATTGTAAGGAGTTCTTGTTTTTATGTCCGTTATTATTGTTTGTAGATTGGGTATATATAAAATAAGTTAAGGAGGGTTTTATGTACGATATAGCAATTATCGGAGGCGGCCCAGCAGGATTAGCTGCTGGTTTATACGCAGCAAGAGCAAAGCTCAAAACAATCATTATTGAAAAAGAAAAAGCAGGTGGACAAATCGTTACTACTGATGAAGTAGCTAACTATCCAGGAAGCGTTGAAAACGCAGGTGGACCATCACTTATCAAGAGAATGAAAGAACAAGCTGAAGGATTTGGATCAGAATTTGTACTAGATACTATCCAAGAAGTTGAACTTGAAGGAAAAGTTAAAAAGCTTATCGGAAGAGAAAAAACTTATGAAGCCAAAGCAGTTATCGTTGCTACAGGTGCATCACCAAGATATATTGGATGCCCAGGTGAAAAAGAATTCACAGGTCGTGGCGTAAGCTACTGTGCTACATGTGACGCAGCATTCTTTGAAGATTTTGAAGTATATGTAGTTGGTGGTGGAGACTCAGCACTTGAAGAAGCTATGTACTTAACAAAGTTTGCTAGAAAAGTTACAATTATTTACAGAAAAGAAAAAGAAGACCTAAGGGCTGCTAAGAGCATCCAAGAAAAGGCTTTCAATAATCCAAAACTTGATTTTATTTTCAACACAAATGTTGTAGAATTTAAGGGCGACGGTTTGTTAAGCACAATGGTTCTCGAAGATTCTAAAACTAAGGAAAACAGAGAAATCCATGCTGATGAAGAAGACGGAACATTTGGTTGCTTCGTATTTATCGGATTCCTACCACAAAATGACATTGTTAAAGATGTTGTAAACATGGAAAATGGTTACATCGTAACAGATGAAAACATGCATACAAATATTCCAGGAGTATTTGCAGCAGGAGACAATAGAAAGAAACTATTAAGACAGGTGGTTACAGCTACCAGTGACGGCGCAATTGCTGCCACACAAGCTGAAAAATATATAGAAGAAAACTTTGCAGAATAGTCTGCAGCATTCTAAAAGGAGGAAATCAATGTTAGAATTAACAAAAGAAAATTTCGACCAAGAAGTTAAAGAAGCTGAAGGATACGTACTAGTAGATTTCTGGAGCCAATCATGTGAACCATGCAAAGCTTTAATGCCACATGTTCATGATATGGAAAAAGATTTCGAAAATATCAAATTCACATCATTTGATATTGGTTTAGGTAGAAGACTAGCTATTAGAGAAAAAGTTATGGGTCTACCAGTAATCGCTATCTACAAAGATGGTGAAAGAATTGATGCAGTAACCACAGATGACGCAACAAAAGAAAATGTTCGCGCCATGCTTGAAAAGTACGCTTAAGTACTAAGGTATAGCTAATATACCAATAATTTAGTTTTAATCTGTGCACCTCCCCGGTGCACAGATTAGATAAATAAATATTTTAAGGAGGTGAATTTATGCGTCTCGAAATAGGTAATATTCTTATTAAGGATATCCAATTCGGAAATGAAACTAAAATCGAAAACGGCACTCTCTTTGTTAACAAACAAGAAATTATCGATTTAGTTTTAGAGGACGAACACATCGCAACTGCAGATGTTGAACTTGCTAGACCAGGTGAAAGCATCAGAATTACACCAGTTAAAGATGTTGTTGAACCACGCGTAAAAGTTGAAGGCCCAGGGGGAATTTTCCCAGGGGTTATGTCAAAAGTTGATGTTGTAGGAAGTGGTAAAACCCACGTACTCAAAGGTTGTGCAGTTGTAACAACTGGTAAAGTTGTCGGCTTCCAAGAAGGAATCGTAGACATGACTGGACCAGGTGCAGACTACACACCATTTTCAAAAACTTTAAACATCGTATTGAAAGCTGATCCAATCGAAGGATTAAAGCAACACAATCACGAAAAGGCTCTAAGATTAGCTGGATTTAAAACAGCTATGTATCTTGCAGAAGCAGGAAGAAATTTAGAACCTGATGAAGTTGAAGTTTATGAAACATTACCTTTGATGGAAGGTGCTGAAAAATTCAAAGGACTACCAAGAGTAGCTTATGTACAAATGCTACAATCTCAAGGCCTACTCCATGACACATATGTATATGGTGTAGACGCAAAACAAATTGTACCAACACTGTTATATCCAACAGAAGTTATGGATGGAGCTATCATCAGCGGAAACTGTGTTTCAAGCTGTGATAAAAACCCAAGCTATGTTCACATGAATAACGACGTTATTAAGAATCTTTACAAGGTTCACGGCAAGGAAATCAACTTCGTAGGTATGATTATTACTAACGAAAACGTTTACCTAGCTGATAAGGAACGTTCTTCAAACTGGACAGCTAAACTTTGCAGATATTTAGATCTTGATGGTATCATTCTTTCACAAGAAGGATTTGGTAACCCAGATACAGACTTAATTATGAACTGCAAAAAAATTGAAAAACAAGGTGTTAAGACTGTTATTATTACAGACGAATATGCAGGCCGTGACGGTGCCAGCCAATCATTAGCTGACGCTGATCCACTAGCAGATGCTGTAGTAACAGGTGGTAACGCTAACCAAGTTGTTGTATTACCAAAACTTGACCACGTAATCGGCGATGAAAAATATGTTGCAATTATCGCTGGTGGATCCGACAAAGCAATTAGAGAAGACGGATCATTAGAAGTTGAAATCCAAGCAATTACAGGTGCAACAAACGAAACTGGATTTGGATATTTAACTGCTAGAGGAAAATAGTAATATTTTTCACAAACAATAACAAAAATTAAAATTTTAAGGGAGGAACCAAGAATGTTATTTAATGACAATACAAAAGTCATCATCATTGGTGACAGAGATGGTATTCCTGGTCCTGCAATGGAAGAGTGCATTAAGACGACACCAGCTGAAGTCGTATTTTCAGCTACTGAATGCTTCGTCTGAACCGCCGCAGGAGCAATGGACTTGGAAAACCAAAACAGAGTTAAAGAAGCCGCAGATAAGTACGGCGCAGAAAATGTTGTAGTTTTACTAGGTGGAGCTGAAGCAGAAACAGCAGGACTAGCTGCTGAAACAGTTACTGCAGGAGATCCAACCTGGGCAGGTCCGCTCGCCGGAGTCTCGTTGGGACTTAAGGTATACCATGTACTAGAAGAAGATGTTAAGGCCGAAATCGATCCAGCTGTTTATGATGAACAAATTGGAATGATGGAAATGGTCCTTGATGGCGAAGCAATTAACGCTGAAATCAAAGAAATGAGAGATCAGCACTGTCAATTTTTATAAATTCACATCCGAATAGAAGAAAGGGGGAACACAATGGAGAAAATCAAAGTTGTTCACTATATTAACCAATTCTTCGCCGGTATCGGTGGGGAAGAAAAGGCTGACATTAAGCCTGAGGTTAGAGATGGTGCAGTTGGCCCTGGTAATGCTCTTAAAGGTGCATTTAGAGGCGAAGCTGAAATTGTAAACACCGTCATTTGTGGTGACTCATACTTCGGTGAAAACATCGAAGAAGCCAAAGCTGAAATTCTCAAAATTGTTGAAGAAATAAAACCCGATTTATTTATCGCCGGTCCAGCATTTAACGCAGGACGTTACGGGGTAGCATGTGCTACTATTGCAGATGCAGTTCAAAATGAACTTGGAATTCCATCTGTAACCGGTATGTATATCGAAAACCCTGGCGCTGATATGTTTAAGAAATCTGTTTATATCGTATCAACAGGTAACTCAGCAGCAGCTATGGGTAAGGCTGTTCCAGCTATCGCAAAACTAGCTCTAAAGTTAGTTAAAGGCGAAGAAATCGGAACACCAGAAGAAGAAGGCTATATTGAAAGAGGAGTTAGATACAACTTCTTCCACGAAGAAACTGGCTCAAAGAGAGCTGTAGATATGCTTCTAAAGAAACTCAAAGGCGAAGAATTCGTAACAGAATATCCAATGCCAGAGTTTGATAGAGTAGATCCACAACCAGCTATCAAAGATCTTTCAAAAGCCAAGATTGCATTATGTACTTCAGGTGGTATTGTTCCTAAGGGCAATCCAGACCACATTGAATCATCATCTGCAAGTAAATATGGTGAATATGATATCACTGGCGTAAATGACTTAACAGAAGACACTTACGAAACAGCTCACGGTGGATTTGACCCAGTTTACTGTAATGAAGACTCAGACAGAGTTTTACCTGTAGACGTAATGAGAGAATTTGAAAAAGAGGGAGTCATCGGATCACTTCACAACAAATTCTATACAACAGTTGGTAACGGAACCGCTGTAGCAAGTGCTAAGAAATTTGCTGCAGAGTACGCACAAAAGCTAATTGCAGATGGCGTTGACGCAGTTATAATGACCTCAACCTGAGGCACCTGTACACGTTGCGGTGCAACGATGGTTAAGGAAATTGAACGCGCAGGTCTACCTGTAGTTCATATGTGTACTGTTGTTCCAATTTCACAAACAGTTGGAGCTAATAGAATTGTTCCTACAATTGCTATTCCTCACCCACTTGGAGATCCAAAGTTAACCAAGGAAGAAGAATATGAATTGAGGAAAAAATTAGTTAAGAAAGCACTTGACGCATTAACAACAGAAGTTGATGGTCAAACAGTTTTTGATAACTAGTACACTAACAACCGGGGACAGTTTTGTTCCCGGTTTTATTTTTTAAATTGTAGAGCATAGGTTTAATAATTTTTTAGTGATTATATAAATTTATGTGATTTTGTTTTAAAATAGCCAGTGATAACTTTTTAAAAATAATCAATAGTAAACTCTATAGGGTAAAATGAAATAATTTTAAAAGGGTATTGTTATTATTGGCCTAATATTGTATAATTTAGATGGATATATACATATAATTTTGGGTATATGTGTATGGCAAGGCTATTTATTAAAATAGCAAATTTATGGAGGTGTATATATTGAGTTACTCAGTAAACAAAGGAAGCAGTTATGTATTGATGCATTGTCCAGATATGGTTATTCATAATGGTACAACACAAACAAGTGCAAAATTCATTATCGAACATGAAAAAGATCAAGCTAAGATTGATGCTGAACAAAAGTATTTGGATGCAGTTCCAAAACATTTAAGAAGCTTTGATGATGTTGTAAGTTATTATCCAAACCAAATTTATATTGGTAATGAAAGACCAGAAGTTTTAGCAGACTTAGAAATGCCATGGACAAATCACAAGATGCCAAATGCTGACAGACATGGTAAATACGGCGAAATCATGCCACAAGATGAATTTATTGGTTTAATTAAAATCGTTGACGTTTTTGACCTAGTTCTTCTTGAACATGAATTCAGCGCTGCTGTTAAACAAAAGATGGCTGATCACCCACTTATTAAAGATGAATTAGTGGATAGATTAAAAGATGGTGCAGATCAATCAGCTATTGATGACGCAATAAATAAATTCAACGCAGAACCACTCGTAAATGATGGTAAAGTTGTTGGCTGTGTCAAGAGAGCTCATGAGATAGACCAAAACTTATCAGCTCACGTAATGTTTGAAAACCTTGTAGCAAAAGCTTCAGGTATATTAGCAGCTTTACACTGTATTGAAAAGAATGGAATTAACCCAGAAGATATCGAATATGTAATCGAATGCTCAGAAGAAGCATGCGGTGATATGAACCAACGTGGTGGCGGTAACTTTGCAAAATCTATTGCTGAATTTGCTGGTCTTGTAAACGCAAGTGGATCAGATACAAGAGGTTTCTGTGCTGCTCCATCACACTCTGTTATACAAGCTTCATCGCTAGTTGCTGCTGGAACATTTAAAAACGTTCTAGTTGTTGCAGGTGGATGTACAGCTAAATTAGGTATGAACGGTAAAGACCACGTTAAGAAAGATCTTCCAATCATCGAAGACTGTGTTGCAGGTTTTGCAACTGTTATCGGTGAAAACGATGGCAAGAACCCAATCATGAGAAACGACATCGTTGGTCGTCACACAGTAGGAACTGGATCAGCACCACAAGCTGTTATTTCTTCACTTGTAACTATGCCACTTGAAAAAGCTGGATTAAAGATTACAGACGTTGATAAATATTCAGTTGAAATGCAAAACCCAGACATCACAAAACCAGCTGGTGCAGGAGACGTTCCTGAAGCTAACTATAAGATGATTGGTGCTCTAGCTGTTAGGGGTGGAGAAATCGAAAGACAAGGCTTACTAACATTTGCTAGCGACTACGGTGTAAATGGATGGGCTCCAACACAAGGACATATTCCTTCAGGTGTTCCATACCTTGGATTTATTAGAGAAGACATGCTCGAAGGAAAGATGAATAGAGCAATGTTAATTGGTAAAGGAAGCCTGTTCCTAGGACGTATGACAAACCTATTTGATGGTGCTTCTATTGTTATTGAAGCAAATGACGGTAAGAAGGGAGAAGACTCTAAGGGAGTATCTGAAGACACAATTAAGAAATATGTTGCAGATGCTATGAGAGAATTTGCAGCTTCATTCGTTCAAGAATAGGGGTGATTTGATGTCAGAACAAAATATTAAAAAGATGATTGGTGACGTCTTTATGGACATTGCTGATGGAATCGAATCAGGTAGCTTTGGTAAAAAAGTTAGGGTCGGTTTAACAGCATTTGGCAGTGAACATGGAGTCGAAAACCTAGTTAAGGGAGCAGAAAAATCTCAAGCAGCTGACCCATCCTCAGAAGTTGTAATTATCACTGTTGGTGATAAGGCAGAAACTGATCTTGTTCAATACAATGTAGCAAGTGAAGATGAAGGTTACAAAAAGATGGAAGAACTGCTTGATAGTGGAGAAGTTTCAGCTTTTGTTACCATGCACTACAATTTCCCAATTGGTGTAAGTACTGTAGGTAGAGTTATTACTCCGGCTCTTGGAGAAGAAATGACTATTGCCACAACAACAGGAACTTCCTCACCACACAGGGTTGAAGCTATGGTTCTAAACGCTATTGCAGGTGTTATTACTGCAAAGGCAATGGGCAAGGCTGAACCAACAATTGGTATTCTAAATGTTGACGGTGCTAGACAAGTTGAAAGGGCTCTAAAAGAACTTTCATCTAATGGATACACACTTCATTTTGCAGAATCAAACCGTGCAGATGGTGGCTGTGTAATGAGAGGTAATGACCTCTTACAAGGCGTACCTGATGTTATGGTTACAGATACACTTACAGGGAATATCTTGATGAAGATGTTCTCAAGTTTCCAAACAGGTGGCGGATTTGAAGCCATGGGTTATGGATATGGTCCTGGTATTGGCAGAGGATATGATAGACATATCTTTATCGTTAGCCGTGCTAGTGGATATCCTGTAGTTGCAAACGCACTTGAATATGCAATTAGAACAGCTCGCGGTGGAATCGATCAAATCAAAAAGTCAGAATATGCTAAGGCTGAAAAAGCTGGTTTAGATAAGATCTTAGATGGCTTAAAAGCTGAATCCACAAAAGCAGCTGGACCAAAAGAAGAAGTAAAAATGCCTGAAAAAGAAATCGTAGATGGTTCAATCGCAGGTATTGATATTCTAGAACTTGAAGATGCTGTTCAAGCATTATGGGCAGTTGGCATTTATGCTGAAAGCGGAATGGGCTGCACAGGTCCAATCGTTATGGTTAACGAAGCAAAACTTGAAGCTGCACACAAGGAACTAGAAAAAGCAGGTTATGTCACAGGAGACGCAAACTGCTAGAATATTAAATAAAGGTAAACTGGGTCGTCTTGCACGACTCAGCTACCTTTTTATTATTTAAACATTAAAAATTTAAAAGAGGAGATTTTATGAAAAAGTTATTTGCTATTTTATTAGCTGTTGCAATGTTATTTACATTTGGCTGCGGAAACAAATCCGACAAAGCAGCTGATGCAAATGTTGACAATAAAGACAATGCAGAAAGCACAGAATCAGTAGATTACAGTAATGTAAAAGTTGGTATGGTTACAGACGAAGGCGGTGTAAATGACCAAAGCTTTAACCAAGGTGGTTGGGAAGGACTTCAACAACTTAACAAAGATACAAAAATCAATGTATCTTATGTAGAAAGTCACATTCCATCAGACTATGCTCCAAACTTCCAAGCTATGTTAGAAGCTGGAAATGGTTTAATCTGGGGTGTAGGATTTAAACTAGAAAAAGACTTAACAGCTGCTGCAGCTGCTAATCCAGATACAAAGTATGCACTTATTGACTCTGTTTCTTCAAATCCAGATCTAAAGAATGTTGTTAACTGTGTATTTAAGGACAATGAACCTTCATTCTTGGTTGGATACATTGCAGGTAAGATGACAGAAACAAATAAAGTAGGTTTTGTTGGCGGTATTGAAGGAGATACTATTTGGGCTTTTGAATATGGATATAGAGCCGGTGTTCAATACGCTGCAAAAGAATTAGGCAAGGAAATTGAAGTTGAAGTACAATATGCTGACAGCTTTACAGATGCTACAAAGGGTAAGGCTATTGCAAAGAAAATGTACGAAGGCGGAGCTGACATTGTATTCCACGCTGCTGGCGGTGTAGGCGACGGTGTTATTGAAGCTGCTAGAGAAGCAGACAAGAAGGTTATCGGTGTTGACCGTGACCAAAACTATATTGCTCCTGACCACGTAATTACTTCAACAATTAAAAACGTTGGCGTTGCCATGTATGATATTTCTAAAGAATTTGCTGAAGGTAAATTCGAAGCCAAAACAGTTGAATTCTCACTAGCTAATAACGGTGTTGATATTGCTCCAACAAGTGATAAACACGTTCCAGCTGATGTTTTAGAAGAAGTTGAAAAACTTAAAGAAAACATCGTTAATGGAGATATTAAGGTTCCAAATAACGAAGAATCATACGAAGAATATATTAAGTCATTATAAAAAAAGGCGACCTATCTTTAGGTCGCTTTTTTTAAAGATAAGGAGGGCACATGGCCGAAGATAATTTAATTAAAATGTCTAATATCACCAAGATTTTTGGCGACAACATTGCAAATAATAAAATTAACTTAGAAATAAGAAAAGGCGAAGTTCACTCTCTGCTTGGAGAAAATGGTGCGGGTAAATCAACTCTTATGAATATATTGTATGGCCTTTATACAGCTGATGAGGGCGAAATATTCTTAGATGGTAAAAAGGTTGTTATTAACTCACCACTTGATGCTATTAACCATAAAATTGCAATGGTTCACCAGCATTTTATGTTAGTTGATGTATTTACTGTTACTGAAAATATTATTCTAGGCAACGAACCTACAAAGGGAATGTTCTTGGATAAGAATACTGCCAAAGATACTATTAAAGAATTGATTGATAGATATGGTTTAAATGTTGATCCAGATGCCAAGGTTATGAATATAAGCGTTGGTATGCAGCAAAGGGTTGAAATACTTAAAGCTCTTTATAGGGGATCTGACATTATTATTTTTGATGAGCCAACTGCAGTTTTGACCCCACAAGAGATTGAAGATTTTATTGGTATTGTCAATAACTTAAAGGCTGAAGGAAAGACTATAATAATAATTACTCACAAGCTTAGAGAAATTAAATCCATGGCCGACAGGTGTACGATTATCAGGCGGGGAAAAAAAATTGATACGGTAAATGTATGTGATGTTACAGAGCAAGATCTTGCTAACATGATGGTTGGTAGGGAAGTTGTATTTGCTGTTGATAAACCTGAAGTTGAAGTAGGAGAAGTTTGCTTGAAAGTTGAAAACCTAAAGGTTGATGATTTAGATAAAAGAGAAAGAGTTCGCGGCTTAAATCTTGAACTAAGGAAGGGTCAAATACTTGGTTTAGCTGGTGTTGATGGCAACGGACAAATTGAACTTGTGGACGCCATTATCGGCATGACCACAGCTAAAGAAGGCAAGATTTTTATAAATGGCAAGGAAGTTCAGAATAAAAGTCCAAAGGATATTATAGATAGCAAATTGTTATCCATACCTGAAGATAGGCAAAAGCACGGTTTGATTTTAGAATATCCTGTTGATTACAACCTTTCTATTTTAAGAATTAAAAACGAACCTCTTTCAAAGAAGGGAATATTACAAGAAGATAAACTTAGTGAACGCGGACAAGAACTTATTGAAAACTTTGACATAAGGCCTACAGATGGTTCTGTTCCTGCCGGCAGCTTATCTGGTGGTAACCAACAAAAAGTTATTATTGCTAGACAAATTACAGAAGACCCAGATATCTTGATCGCGGTTACACCAACAAGGGGCTTAGACGTCGGAGCGATTGAATATGTTCACAGGGCAATTGTAAATGAACGCAACAAGGGCAAGGCAATCTTATTAGTGAGCTTTGAACTTGATGAAATATTAAATTTATCAGATGAAATTGCTGTTATCTTTGATGGTAAAATTGTAGATCAGAAAAAAGCTTCAGAAACAAATGAAAACGAGCTAGGACTTTTGATGGCAGGAGGTAAAAATGAATAATAAAAAAAGAATAAGTACAGCACTCCTATCAATTTTAGTCGGTATTTTATTTGGATCTGTTGTACTCATATTGGCGGGCCACAACCCAATAAAGGTTATGTATAACTTATTTTATGGTATTTTTAATACACCGACCTCAATGAGCTATACACTTGTAAATATGGCACCACTTCTTTTAACGGGAATTGCTGCTGCCTTTGCATTTAAGACAGGACTTTTTAATATTGGGATCGAAGGCCAATTTATTATTGGTTCTGTGGTAGCTACTTGTGCAGGCATACTCGTGGATTTACCACCTGTTATTCATCCAATATTTTGTTTGTTATGTGCATTTTTAGCCGGTGGATTATATGCGGCTTTTGTAGGATTTTTAAAAGCAAAGTTTAATGTAAATGAAGTTATCTCTTCCATTATGTTAAACTGGATTGCACTTTACTTTAACAATTATGTCTTGACATTAACTGCGATTAGACAGCCAAATAGTGACTTTTCTTATAACATTTCTCCAAATGCAAGCATTAGAATATTAGACTCATGGAAGTCCACTGAAGCTGGTATGGAATATTTAGCAGGAAATTCTTTCTGGGGCAATTTCTTGAAGGCTCCAGTTAACTTGGGACTACTCGTTGGCATCTTGGTTGCAATTGTAACATGGTTTATATTAAAAAAGACTACTCTTGGTTTTGAACTCAAAGCTGTTGGTCTAAACAAAGATGCAGCAAAATTCTCAGGAATTTCAGTAAATAAAAAGATAGTACAAGCTATGTTTATTTCAGGTGCTATTGGCGGACTCGCAGGAGCTGTCGATGTACTTGGAGTAACACAAAGGATTGGGGTTCTTGCTCTAATGCAAGGCGTTGGATTTGACGGGATCGCAATCGCACTTATAGCACTTAACAATCCACTTGCAGTTATTCCAGTATCCTTACTTTTCTCAGCCCTCAAATACGGCGGCGGAAAATTAACCTTAAGCGTTGGGGTACCAGGAGAAATCGTTTCGATTATGATCGGATTTATCGTGTTCTTTATCTCTATACCTTTTGTCTTTAAAAACAAAAAGAAAGTAGAGTCATCTATAGAAGCTAAGGAGGAAATATAATGAGTTTACAAGAAATTGGAATTATTATTGGTATAACATTTATGTATGCAACTCCTCTTATTTATGCTGCTATAGGTGGGGTAATGAGTGAGAACACAGGCGTTGTAAATATTGGTCTGGAAGGGATAATGTCCATTGGTGCTTTGATAGCAGCGACAGTTGCCCATTTCTCTGGCAGCCCTTGGCTAGCGTTTTTATGCGGGGGCCTGGCCGGCCTTGTAATTGCAATTCCACACGCTTTGGCTACAATTAAGTTTGGGGCTGACCATGTTGTAAGTGGTACTGCAATTAACTTTTTGGGACCTGGACTTGCGCTCTTTTTGTGCAGGTTATTCTTTGATGGTGGTGCAACTTCAAAACCACTAACAATGGATCAAAAATTACCACAACTTTTTAAAGACACCTTTGCTGAAGGTTCATTTTTAAAGTCAGTCTTCAACCAATATGCAACATTTTATATTGCATTAATCTTGGTTGTAATCGTATATATACTTTTATATAATACAAAACTTGGCCTTAGGATGCGTGCAGTTGGTGAACACCCTCTAGCCGCAGATACCTTGGGTATTAATGTTAGAAAAATTAAATACTTCGGAGTCTTGTCAAGTGGTTTCTTGGCTGGACTTGGAGGAGCGAGTTTGTCAATAGCTGTTGTTGCAAACTTTAGGACAACTTTGGTAAGCGGGCAAGGCTTTATTGCTCTTGCAGCTATGATATTTGGAAATTGGAAACCGCAAGGGGCATTAATGGCTTCATTATTGTTCGGCCTTGCACAAGGACTTGCAATTCACTTTGGTGGTGGTAACACACAAATCCCAAGCTCGGTACTTTCTATGTTACCTTATGTTCTTACTTTAATAATATTGGTAATAACATCAGGCAAGAGTAGGTCACCAAAGGCAAATGGATTGCAATATGTAAAGAAAAATTAGTAGGAGGTTAAAATGAAAGTAGGAATTAACGGTTTTGGAAGAATTGGTAGGGACGTAGCTAGGATTTTACTAGAGGAAGACCACGGTCTTGAACTAGTTCATATCAATGCTAGTGGTGACTTGGATGACCTAAGACACTTATTTAAATATGACAGTCTTTATGGTAAATTTACTAAGGATATAAAAGTTGAAGGCGATGGCTTTGATATCGAAGGCCACAAAGTCCACTTTACACAATTTAGAGACCCAGCTGAAATTGACTGGTCAGAACACGGAGTTGAAATCGTAATTGACGCAACAGGTGCTTTTAAGGATATGGAAGGCCTTGGAAAACACTTAAAAGGAAGTGTTAAAAAAGTTATTTTAACTGCTCCTGGCAAGGGTCTTGATAATACAATTGTTATGGGTGTTAACTGTGACACATATAAGCCAGAACAAAATATTATTTCAAACGCAAGCTGCACAACAAACTGCCTTGCACCAGTAGCTAAGGTTATTGAAGATACTTTTGGTATTGAAAAAGGTATGATGACAACCTGCCACGCATACACAGGCGACCAAATGATTCTTGATAAGAGACATAAAAAGGATAGACGCAGGGCAAGAGCAGCTGCATTGAGCATGGTTCCTACAACAACAGGTGCTGCTAAGGCTGTTGCAGAGGTTATTCCTGAATTAAAGGGAAAATTAAATGGTTATGCTCTAAGAGTTCCAACTCCTACAGTATCAGTTGTTGATGTTGTACTAGAACTTAAAAAAACAACTACAGTTGAAGAAGTAAATGCTGCTTTGAAAAAAGCAAGTGAAAATGAAATGAAGGGCATCCTAGGCTTCTCAGATGAAGAGCTTGTAAGCATTGACTACCAAGGCGACAGACGTAGTTCAATTGTTGATAGCAAACTCACAATGATGATGGGCGACAACATGGTAAAGATCGTTTCATGGTACGATAACGAATGGGGATATTCCTGCAGAGTTGTAGATTTAGCTAAAATGATAGCAAAGAGCATATAATGAAAAAAACTGTTAGAGATATTGATTTTAAAAATAAAAGAGCCCTAGTTAGAGTTGATTTTAATGTTCCTATGAAAGACGGTAAGATAATCGATGACTTTAGGATAAAATCAGCTTTAAAAACCATTGATTATCTGATGGACAAAGGAGCCAAGGTAGTATTGATGAGCCATCTTGGTCGCCCAAAGGGCGTATATAAGCCTGAGTTTTCACTTAAACCAGTTGCTGAAAAGTTAGAGGAATTAACAGGCAAAAAAGTTATCTTCTTTGACATAAAAAGTCCAGTTAATGACGATACTTTAAAGGCTTCAAAGGACTTTGATGGAAGCATTTTGCTCCTGCAAAATACTAGATATGATGTAGGTGAAGAAAAAAATGATCCAGAACTTGCAAAGAAGTTTGCAGCCCACGGAGATATTTATGTAAATGATGCCTTTGGCACAGCCCACAGGGCACACGCATCTAATGTTGGTGTCTCAGAAATTTTGCCGGCTGTAGCAGGATTTTTGGTTGAAAATGAAATCAAATACATCAAAGAAAACCTTGACAATCCTAAGCATCCCTTTGTGGCCATCTTAGGTGGAGCAAAAGTTTCGGATAAGATTGGTGTAATTGAAAATCTTATAAACAAAGTCGATAAGATTATCATAGGCGGGGCAATGGCTAATACCTTTTTAAAAGCTCAGGGCTATGATATGGGCAAATCCTTAGTTGAAGATGAAAAAATTGATTTGGCAAAAGAACTTTTGAATGAATCTGATGATAAAAATGTTGAAATTTTATTACCTGTTGATTTAGTTATGACTGATAGCTTAGATGATTCAAAAGTCATAAAGACTGTTAAACTTGACGATGATAAATCAGATTTGATGGCTGTAGATATTGGGGAAGAATCAATTAAAAATTTCTCAAAGGCTATAAAAGATGCCAAACTTGTAATTTGGAATGGACCTATGGGAGTATTTGAAAACAAAGATTTTGCAAAAGGTACTTTTGAAATTGCAAGGGCAGTTGCAGAAAGTGATGCCATTTCCATTATTGGTGGTGGCGACTCAAGCCTCGCCGTTAAACTTTCTGGTTATGAAGACAAAGTTACCCACGTATCTACAGGCGGAGGCGCAAGTCTTGAGATGATGGAAGGCAAAGAACTGCCAGGTATTAAGTGTTTGGAGGAAGCCTAATGAGGAAAAAAATTTTAGCAGCAAATTGGAAGATGAACCTGTCTAAAAAAGAATCCGAAGACTTATTAAAAAATCTTTCACAAATTGAAGAAAAAGAAAATCGCGAGATGATTATCTGCCTACCAAATATATATTTATATCAAGCTGAAGAGTATTTGGAGGGCAAGAGCTACGGCCTACAAAATTTTTACTACGAGGCAAGTGGAGCTTTTACAGGGGAAATTTCTCTAGAACAAGCCAAGGACTTTGGAATTAAATATGCAATTATTGGCCACTCTGAACGCAGAACAATTTTTTATGAATCAAATGAGCTTTTAAATAAAAAAGTTAAGGCTGCTTTAAAGAATGGAATCACACCAATTTTTTGCATTGGCGAACCCATTAGTGAAAGAGAAAATTCGACTTACGAAGCCTATTTGTACAAGGAATTAAAAGAGGGCCTAGAAGGTGTCGATATAGAAGATGCTAGAAAAATTATCTATGCCTATGAACCTATCTGGGCAATTGGCACAGGAAAGACGGCCCACACATCGGATATAAAGTCAGCTCTTGAGTATATAAGAAATACACTTGACTATATGTACAAGGGCATTAAGGATGATGTCCACCTCTTATACGGTGGTAGCGTTAAAGATAGCAATATCGATGAGATAATGGCAACTGAACATGTTGACGGCGTCTTGGTCGGTGGAGCTAGTTTAAAATTCGATTCATGGAAGAGAATAGTGGAATTTAAGGAGTAAATGATGAGTGAAATTATTGATGTTCATGCACGCGAAGTGCTAGATTCAAGGGGAAATCCAACCGTTGAGGTCGAAGTTGTTACAGATAGCGGTGTTGTTGGAAGGGCAATAGTTCCTTCTGGCGCATCAACAGGTGCCCACGAAGCCCTCGAGTTAAGGGACGGAGACAAGAAAAGATATCTTGGTAAGGGCGTTTTAAAGGCTGTAGAAAATGTAAATGATATAATTGCAGATGAATTAATTGGCCTGCCAGTTGATGCTCAAACTGAAATTGACAACATCATGATCAATCTTGATGGTACAGAAAACAAAGACAAACTTGGTGCCAATGCTATTTTGGGAGTTAGCCTTGCTGTGGCAAGGGCAGCTGCAGGAGAGCTAGGCTTGCCACTATATAAATATATCGGTGGAGTAAACGCAAAAGTTCTGCCAGTTCCAATGATGAATATTTTAAACGGTGGAGAACACGCCGATAATAACGTTGACATCCAAGAGTTTATGATTTTGCCAGTAAGTGCAGAGTCATTCCACCAAGCACTTCGCATGGGATCAGAAGTTTATCACAGCCTAAAGAATGTTTTGAAGGATAAAAATCTTTCAACAGGCGTTGGCGATGAAGGCGGCTTTGCTCCAAATCTAAATTCAAATGAAGAAGCCTTAAAGGTTATTATTGAAGCAATAGAAGCTGCAGGTTACAAGCCAGGCGAAGACATTTATCTGGGCATTGACGCAGCAAGCACTGAATTTTATGATGCAGATAAAAAAGCTTACATCTTAAAGGGAGAAGGCAAGGAGTTTAAGGCTGAAGAATTGGTAGATTACTATCAAGATCTTTGCAATAAATATCCTCTAATCTCAATCGAAGATGGTCTTGCAGAAGACGATTGGGCCGGATGGAAGTATATGACCGAAAAAATGGGCGGAAAAATTCAATTGGTTGGCGACGACCTCTTTGTTACAAACACCAAGAGACTCGAAAAGGGTATTGAAGAAGGAATTTCAAATTCAATTTTGATTAAGTTAAATCAAATTGGAACCCTAACAGAAACCATTGACGCAGTTTCTATGGCCAAGGAAGCTGGATACACAGCTGTTATATCCCATAGATCAGGCGAAAGTGAAGATGCCTTTATAGCTGACCTTGCAGTTGCACTTAACACTGGACAAATTAAAACAGGTGCACCTGCCAGAACAGATAGGGTTGCTAAGTATAATGAGCTTCTAAGAATTGAAGAATTTTTAGATTTCACTGCAGAATACAAAGGACTAAAGGGTTTTTACAATCTTAAAAAATAATAAAACTCCTTAAAATTTGCAAATGATAGCAAATTTTGATATAATTATTTTGTTAACTAAAGGAGGATTTATGAACAAGTTTTTAAAAGGGACAATAAAGCTTGTAGGAGCAATTTCTATTCTAGCTTTATCCACTTTCGATACAGGTACTATCATAAATAATGTTGATGTAAAAACAAAAGATAATTTAGTTATTAACTTTGTAGAGGGAGAAGAAGTTGAAATATTAAAGGAAACTCCCAATGGATATGTCATTCAAAAAGACAACCAAACTGCAGAGCTTGATGGCGAAAATATTATTCAGTTCAATAAAAAAAGCAATGAATTTACCGTTAGAAGGTTAACAGCTTTAAAAGATGATAAGGCTAGTGACCAGGTAAAAAGACAATTGCTTGAAGGCGAATCTATTATTGTTCAAAAAAACGAAGGTGAATACTCGTTTGTTTTAACCACAGATAATTTAACAGGTTATGTATTGTCAAGTGACTTGGACAAAGAAGTTGTTTCAAATGTTGTAACAGGTGAATTACTTGGTTTGATACAGCTAATTGATGGGACAACTCTAGAAGTGGGTACTCCTGTTGTCATTAATGGATTTGCAGACGGGAATTTTACTGCAAGTACAAAAGATAAGAAGGAATTTATTATTGCAAAACAATTTGTAAAAATTGTAAAGGATAGATTATCTAGGGCTGCTAACAGAAATCCAAGTTTAGAAAATGACGTAGTTGCAATAGCACAAACTAAATTAAACACACCATATGTTTATGCAACTGCAGGTCCAAATTCTTTTGACTGCTCAGGTTTTTCAACATGGGTTTACAAGCAACTTGGAGTTAAATTGCCAAGATCAAGCGCATCTCAATCAGGTTTTGGCCAATTGGTGAATAGAAATGACCTGGTTCCTGGAGATTTAGTTTTCTTTAACACTTCAGGTAGTGGAGTAAGCCACGTTGGAATTTATATTGGAAATGATAAATTTATTCATGCCGCAAGCGCTCCGTATATGAAGGTTATGATCAATTCTCTAAGTGAGAAATATTATAACGCCCGTTACGTTTGCGCTAGACGCGTTTTATAATTTAAGGAGATTATATGAAAGAATTAAGAGGCAAAGTTGTTGCTGATCAAATTAAAGAAGGCTTATCAAAAGATATAGAAGAATTAAAAGCCAAGGGTATTAATCCTACAATTGCTGTTGTAAGGGTTGGCGAAAATGATTCAGATATTTCTTACGAAAGAGCTATAGTCAAAGCTTCAGAAGCTATTGGCTTGTTGGTAAGGCTCGTTACTTTGAAAGAATCGACCACAACAGAAGAATTGGAAGCTGAACTTGTTAAGTTAAACAATGACAAAGAAGTTCATGGAATTTTAATGTTTAGACCACTTCCAAAGCACATTGACCAAGACAGGATGCAAAATATTATTGTAGCTGAAAAAGACGTTGACGCTATGAACCCTATAAATCTAGAAAAGATTTTTGAAGGCGATCCAACAGGACTAGAACCTGCAACTCCAAGAGCAGCTGTTGAAATGATCAAAGGACACGGCTATGAACTTGAAGGTAAGGACGTTGTTGTAATCAATAGGTCAATGGTTGTTGGTAAGCCACTTTCAATGATGCTTTTACAAGAAAATGCCACAGTTACTATTTGCCATTCCAGAACCAAGGATTTAAAGGCTCACACAAAAAGAGCTGACATAGTTGTAACTGCTTTGGGTAGACCTGCCATGCTTGATAAGTCTTACTTCACAGAGGACTCAATTGTAATTGACGTCGGAGTAGGCACAACAGCGGATGGCAAGTTATCAGGCGACGTAAACTTTGACGATGTTAAAGATTTTGTTGCAGCGATTACTCCAGTTCCACGTGGAGTTGGATCTATCACCACAACAATTCTTTTAAGCCAAGTTGTAAAAGCTTGCAAAAATCAAAATAAATAAGCAATTTAAAACTGCGGATTAGCCGCAGTTTTTTTGTGCCCTTGTTTTCAATTTAAAATTTATTGTTCAAAGTGTTTTTGTAGATAGATTTAAATAAAATATTTATTTAAAATGAAAGTAAATTTTAAATTAATATGCAATTTATAAGCTGGCTGAAATTTTCATGGACCTGCTTTTTTCTTGACTTAAATTCCTATAAAAAGTATAATGAATATGATTATATTTAAAGGAAGGCATATGGATATAAAAAGTTTATTAAACACAAATCAATACGAAGCTGTAATGCAAACTGAAGGGCCAGTCTTGGTTTTAGCCGGGGCTGGAAGTGGAAAAACACGGGTTGTTACATACAAGCTCGCACATCTTATAAATGATTTGGGCGTTAGCCCTTATAATATTTTGGCTATTACTTTTACCAACAAGGCTGCCAACGAGATGAAAGACCGGGCTTCTAGTATTTTAAACAGACCTGTAGATGGGCTTTGGATAGGGACCTTTCATAGCATATGCGTTAGGATTTTAAGGAAGCATTATTCATCATCTTTTACAATTTATGATACTGCTGATACCACAAATTTAATTAAGAGAATTATAAAAGATTTTGACTACGATACCGACACTTTTAAAGCATCGTCAATTAGGTATGAGATTTCAGATTACAAAAACAGAGGCAAGGGAGTTCATGAATACTTGACCGATGCTGGCGCTGATTATTATAGGGAGAGAATTGGCAGGGTTTTTGAAGAGTACGAAAAGAGGCTGAAGGAGGCAAACGCCCTTGATTTTGACGACCTGATCTTAAAAACTGTTCAGATTTTAAAATCTAACAGCCAGGTTAGGGAAGAGTACTCAAAAAAATTCGAGTATGTTTTTGTAGATGAGTACCAAGACGTTAACGACATCCAATACCAATTTGTAAAACTGATTTCCAGCTACCACAACAATATCACTGTTGTGGGTGATGAAAATCAAAGTATCTATGCCTTTAGGGGGGCTAATTTAGAAAATATTTTAAATTTTGAAAATGATTTTAAAGATGCCAAGGTTATATATTTAAACGAAAACTATAGGTCTACAAATCAAATTCTAAATGCAGCCAACCACCTGATTGCGAATAACTATCAAAAATACAAGAGGGACTTGTTCACATCCAGGGAATCCGATGATCAAGTTGTCTTTATAAATTTGCCCAACAATAGCGACGAGGCATTTTATGTTGCAAATAAAATTGAAGAGCTCAACCTAAAGGGTGTTTCCTATAACGATATAGCGATTTTATATAGGACCAACGCCCAGTCCAGGAATTTTGAAGATATATTTTTGAGGTCTTCAATACCTTATGAGATTATAGGTGGTTTAAGATTCTATGACCGCAAGGAAGTAAAGGATGTAATTGCTTATTTGAGGCTCTACGAAAATCCTTATGATACAGTTAGTTTTGAGAGGATTATAAACACACCACGTCGTGGAGTTGGAGAGAAGACTCTAACTGAGTTTTTGAATGCCAAGACCTACACGGGAGAAGATTTCTTTGCAATTATAACCAATTCCAACAATAAAAAAGCCGCGGACTTTGGCAATAAAATGCTTGAGATTATGGACAATAAAAATCTTTCTTTAATGGATAGGGTAAAGGCTATAGTTGATGGATCAGGATATTTGGATAGCTTAAGGCTTTCAAATGCAGTTGAAGACGAATCAAGGGTTCAAAATATCGAAGAGTTTTTAACTTTTGCTGAAGAGTATTCACA
This sequence comes from Ezakiella peruensis, assembly GCF_900215725.1. Taxonomy (GTDB): domain Bacteria; phylum Bacillota; class Clostridia; order Tissierellales; family Peptoniphilaceae; genus Ezakiella; species Ezakiella peruensis. Next base: position 483,933 of record NZ_LT962469.1, read on the forward strand.
GACTCATGAAGACGCAAGTCTGACTGACTTTTTAGCAGAAATATCTCTATTATCAGATATAGATTCCAAGAGCGAAGATGATAAGATAACCTTGATGACTGTTCACTCTTCTAAGGGTTTGGAATTTAAAAATGTCTTTGTAGTTGGTCTTGAAGAAGGGCTTTTTCCATCTTCCAGGTCAATGGATTCTGAGGAAGAGGTAGAGGAAGAAAGACGGCTAATGTACGTTGCCATTACCAGGGCCAAGGACAGATTGTTTTTAACTTCGGCTGATGAGCGAATGATGTACGGCAATGTTATCTATGGCAAGCCCAGCCGTTTTGTAGAAGAAATTGAAGACTATATAGACAGACAAGAGAGTGAAAAGAAGGCTCCGATAAAAACACAAAGCTCTCCAGGCAGGACTATACTTACAACTGGTTATAAGCCAATGAAGTACAATAGTCCATCTGCAAATTCTGCTGATATTGGAACTGGAGATTTGGTTGAACACAAGCTTTGGGGTGAAGGACGAGTAGTTAGCAAAAATGGAGATGACATCACAATTGTATTTAACTCCAAGGGCTTGAAAAAATTAAAATTATCGCTCGCTCCAATTAAAAAGAAGGTGTAATATGGATTTTAAAATTAGAATGAGAGAGCTGGTGGACCAGTTAAATGAATACAATTACCACTATTACACTCTGGATGATCCAATTGTTACGGATAGTGTTTACGATAAATTATACAGCGAGCTTGTTGACCTGGAGCACAAAAATAATTTTAAATTTGATGACAGCCCGACTCAAAGGGTTGGAGGAGACCTTTTAACAGAATTTGAAAAATACACCCACAGGGCCCAGCTTTGGAGTCTTGGCAAGGCTCAATCCTTTGAAGAGCTAAGGGCTTGGGATGAAAGGTGCAAGAGAGAAGTGGCAGCTTATAATGAGGCAAATCCGCTTGCTCCCCTCCCTGAAGTCGAGTATGTAGTTGAATATAAATTTGACGGTCTTACCATAAATTTAACTTATGAGGACGGCAAGTTTGTAAACGCTGCAACTCGTGGAAACGGAATTATTGGGGAAAATATTACCAAGCAGGCACTTACTATAAAAAACTTTCCCCTGGCTATAAATTTTAAAGGCCTTATGGAAATCCAAGGCGAAGGCTATATGCCACTGGATGCTTTTGATAATTATAATGCGACTAATGAGATTCCCCTTAAAAATGCAAGAAACGCGGCTGCTGGTGCCCTTAGAAATTTAAATACGACCGAAACGGCCAAGAGAAACTTAAAAGTCTTCACTTATAACATAGGTTACATCGAAGGAAAAACTTTTAAGACTCACATGGAGGCCTTGGAGTTTTTGCAAAGGGAAAAGTTTCCAGTAAATCCTTATCACAAATTGGTAAAGACAATTGACCAAGTGATTGACGAAATTAATTTTATAGACGAATCCCGCCACCAACTGAATTATTTGACAGACGGAGCAGTAATAAAGATAAATGATATTAGGACCAGGGAAATCCTTGGCTTTACAAATAAGTTCCCCCGCTGGGCCCTGGCCTTTAAGTTTGAAGCAGAAGAAGTTCAAACTAAGCTCCTGGATGTGACTTGGAATGTGGGCAGGACTGGCAAGGTAACACCTGTTGCCAGCCTTGAGCCAGTGGAAATTTCTGGGGCCATGGTGCAAAACGCAACATTAAATAATGTTGGCGATATAAATCGCAAGGGCGTTAGGATTGGTGCGGATGTAATTGTAAGGAGGTCAAATGAAGTTATACCCGAGATAATGGGGACCATTGGCGATCTTGCTGGCACTAAGGAAATTGAAATACCAAGTCATTGCCCATCTTGTGGGACTGAACTAAAAGAAGTGGGGGCCTATCTGATCTGTCCAAATTCAACTTATTGCAAGCCACAGATTGTTTCTAGGATTGAGCACTTCTGTAGCAGAAATGCTATGGACATAGAGGGCCTCAGCGAAAAAACTGCCATGAGCCTAGTCGATGTTTTGGATATATCAGTCGTATATCAACTTTATGACTTGGATAAGGAATCGCTTTTAAAATTGCCCCTCTTTGGAGAAAAGAGAGCGGATAATTTACTGGCGGCCATAGAAAAATCCAAGCTAAGAGACTTGCATAGATTTTTATTTGCCCTAGGGATCCCAGAGGTTGGAGAGAGGACAGCTAGGGATATTTCAATTAAGTTTAAGACCCTTGATAATATTATAAACTCGACTTATGATGAGCTTATAGAAGTTGAAGGGGTTGGAGATATAATAGCAAAAAATATTTTGGATTATTTTGCCAGACCCGATATAATTGAAATGCTAGATGAGTTTGATAAGCGTGGAGTAAACACTATCGAACGCGAGGACGCAGAGACTAGCGAAGGCTATTTTAGCGGCAAGACGGTGGTAATTACAGGTAGCTTTGAAAATTATAAGAGGGATGAATTAAAGGCTATAATTGAAAGTCAAGGAGGCAAATGCACAGGCTCTGTTTCCAAGAATACAGACATTGTTTTGGCAGGCGAAAAGCCGGGATCAAAGCTGGATAAGGCGAGGGAACTTGGCATTAGAGTAATGGATATAGATGAGTTTTTGGAGGTAAAATGAAGGAACAAGAATTTAAAGATATATGCAAACTTGCACGCATAGAATATGAAGACCATATGTTTAAAGGTTTTAAATCAGCACTTGATGTTATCATGCATGTAAGTGATTTTGATGGAGACTTGGAAGTTGATTACAATATAAACTCTCCAGAGGTAAAGCCAGATGCGGACCAGCCACAAGCAGGCCTAACTAGTGAAGAAGCTTTGCTAAATGCAGACAGGAAAAAATATGGCTATTTTGTTATTAATAAATATGTAGGTGAATAATGAGAAATTTAACAGAAACTTTAGATTTAATTAATTCAGGAAAGCTATCTCCAGAAGAGCATTTATCAGAGGTCCTGGAAAATATAAAAGAAGATGAAAATATAAATTCTTTTATCAGCTTGGGACTAGAAGCCGCTAAGGAAATGGCAAAAAATTCTAAGACTGGCCCACTAAGGGGTGCTGTAGTTGGCATCAAGGATAACGTAAATGTGAAGGGCATGAAGACAACTTGTGCTTCAAAGATTTTAAAAGATTTTGAAAGCGTTTTTGATGCTGATGTGACCAAGAGCATCAGAAATTCAGGGGCAACTATACTGGGCAAATTAAATATGGACGAGTTTGCCATGGGTTCTTCCAACGAGAGCTCATACTTTGGCCCAGTTAAAAATCCTTTGGATAATTCACTTGTGCCAGGGGGCAGCTCAGGCGGTTCTGCTGCTGCAGTTGCCATGGGCTTTGTGGACGTGGCTATTGGTACTGATACTGGCGGCAGTATTAGGCAGCCTGCTAGTTTTTGCTCAGTTGTTGGTATTAAACCGACTTATGGGGCAGTGTCCAGGTACGGTGTTCAAAGCCTGGCAAATACCTTTGATACTGTAGGCACACTTGGCCGTTCAGTTGAGGACGCTTATTTGTTCCTACAAAATATTGCCTGTGACACACAAAATGATATGACCAAGATTAAGGTTGATTTGCCAGACTTATACAAAAGTCATGACCAGGCTATAGAAAATTTGAAGGGCAAGAAGATTGCCATCTTTAAAAACTTTGATGACTTTGATTTTGAAGACGGCGTAAGAGATGCTTATGACAAATCCATTAAAGCCCTCCAAGATGCAGGGGCAATTATTGTGGAAGATGAGTTTAAGTATTTAGACTTTGCCGTTGCCGCTTATTATACCCTTGTGGCCGCTGAATGTTCAAGCAATATTTCCAGATTTGATGGGATTAGGTATTCAGGCATAGATTATACTGGAAGTATTGAAGATTACATGACCAAGGTTAGGTCAGAGGGCTTAAATGAAAGTGTAAAGCGCAGGGTTTTACTTGGCATGTATATTTTGTCCAGCAAAAATAAAGACCAAATTTATGGCAAGGCTTTGAAAATCAGACAAGCCATTAGAAATGATTACGACAGGATTTTTAAAAATGCTGACGTAATTTTAACTCCTACTGTCAACGAACTTGCCTTTAAACTTGGCAGCAAGACCACAGATCCAAAGAAGATGATGGAAGGCGACATACTTTCAGTTTCTCCAAATATGGCAGGACTTCCTGCAATTTCTGTTCCATCAACAAGCGAAAGAAAGATAAATGCTGGTATGCACTTTATTGGAAATAAAAAAGATGATGCAAATTTGGCAAGGATTGCCATGGCATACGAAGGGTTGGTGAAATAATGAAAACTTTAATTGGATTAGAACTCCACGTTGAATTAAAAACTCAAAGAAAGATGTTTTGCAAGTGCAAGTCAGCTTTTGGCGATGAACCAAATACAAATGTTTGCCCAGTTTGCCTTGGTATGCCGGGCGCCCTTCCTGTTATAAACGAATTTGCTATTGAACAGGCCATTAGAGCTGGCCTTGGCTTAAATTCTGAGATTGCAAAGGTCATCAAAATGGATAGGAAAAATTATTTTTATCCAGACTTGGTCAAGGGTTATCAAATCTCCCAAGAGGATACGCCGATTTGTGCTGGCGGCTATGTAGAAATCGAGGTCGATGGCAATAAAAAACGCATACACCTGGAAAGGGCTCATATAGAAGAGGACACTGGCAAGGCCAATCACATGGGAGACATTACACTTATGGACTACAACAGGGCAGGCCTTCCACTAATAGAAATTGTTACCAAACCAGAAATCGAAAGTGGTAAGGAAGCCAGAGCCTTCATAGAAGAACTCAGAGATATATTAACAGAGCTCGGCGTTTCAGACTGCAAGATGGAAGAAGGGTCTATGCGTGTTGACTGCAACTTTAATATTGTCGATGGCGATTTTAAAACCGCTATAACAGAGGTAAAAAATATAGGCTCAACTAGCGGCGTTGAGATGGCCATGAACTACGAATTCAATCGCCACAAGGATTTGCTTGCCAAGGGCGAAAAGGGCATCAGAGAAACTAGGCGTTGGGACGAAGAAAAGCAAGAGACTGTTGTCATGCGTGTAAAATCTGAATCCAACGACTACAGGTTCCAGTTTGATGGCGACATTCCAATTTTACCTGTTGAAGAAGAGCTTATAAAAAACATCAAAGATAATTTACCAGAATTAAAATCTGAACGCAAGGAAAGATTAATCAAGTCCTATGACTTAAGCGATTACGACGCTGGCATAATTTCAAATGATAAAAACTTGTCAGAATATTTTGAATCCATTTCCAAAGAAGTGGGCGATGTAAAGCTTGTTGTAAATTGGATTATGAACGAATTCTTAAGAAGAATCAATGATTTGGAAACCACAATTGATGACTTGAAGTTTGAAAAAGCTGACTTTGTAAATCTATTAAAATTGGTAAAAGAAAATAAAATCAACAACAACTCTGCAAAAAAAGTTTTCAGAGAAATGTTTGAAGATGGGACCAGTTCAGAAGAAATCATCAAGAGGGACAACCTTCTCCAAGTTAGCGATGATGGTGCTATTGAAAAGTGGGTTGCAGACGTTATGGAAGCAAATCCAGAGTCAATTACAGACTATCACAATGGCAAGGACAGGGCCCTGGGCTTCTTGGTAGGTCAGGTTATGAAGGCCTCCAGGGGTAAGGCTGATCCAGTTCTGGTTAACAAGATGATTTTAGATAAATTAAATGAAATGAAATAGCATATAACCATGTAAGGAAATTTTCTTGCATGGTTTTTATTTACAAAAAATTAAATTATCCCTGTAATATGAACTTAATTTGCAATTTAACTTAGAATAATGTAAAATTTAATACATGGAGGCACTATGATTAGGAAATTTTTTAAGTATTTTATATTTTTAATTTTAACATTTTCTTTATGCATGCAAATCGATGCGGCAAAGTTAAATATAGATGGACAAGATAGGGAAGTATTAAATGTAAACATTAGTATAAATGGCCAAGCTGCCAACAATAATTTGCCTGTTTTTGTTGTCAATGAAAGGACCTATGTGCCTGTTAGATTTGTAAGTGAAAGTCTGGGCTACAAGGTTATATGGCTCCAAAATACTTTTACAGTTGAGATCAGGGGAGCGGATAAAAAGATGTGGTTTCCTGTTGGCAAGGCCCAAGTTAATTTGGGCGCTGGCCTAATCAATACTCCTGATGGGGTTAAGGCGTCTATTGTTCGCTTGCCAGGGTACACAGATGGTTTTACTTATGTGCCGGTCAGATTTATTGCTGAATATATGGGTCAAAAAATTGACTGGGACCAAGCGACCATGACTGTAAAGATTGGTCAAGGCAATGCTGTGAAAAATCCAGACCTTCTTGCAGAGGACGAAAAGCCTGAAGTGGATGACAATAAGGTTAATCCAAAAGACAATTTAAATGAAGATAATAAAAATGAGGATAATACTAAGCCCGCTAACAATGCTTGGGTAAATCTCATTAATGTTCAGACCAGTGGCGAAGAAGAATCCACTCCGAAGATGTATTTTAATTTTGATGGCAAGATGGACTACAAGGTTATTTCTAACAACGGCTCTAAAATTATATTTATCCCAAACGCCCAAGCTGATTATAGATTTTTAGGTAGTTTTAGGTCTGCTCTAAAAAATTCGCCATCATATAATATTAGTCAAAAGCCAGATGGCATAGAAATTGAATTTGTAAAAGCCCAAGATGGGATTAATCTTTATATGGAGGATGGAAATAAAACTTTGGCTGTAATCGATGCTCATTTGTTTAAAGGCTTACAAGTTGCTGATCACAATGGCAATAGGGCCTATGTTTTAAAGGGCATGGGAAAGCAGCAGTATAGAAAGTTTGAATTTGAAAATCCAAAGAGAGTTGCACTGGACTTCCTTGACTCTGAACTTGAGGGTACAAATTACGTAGAGTTTCAAGAAGCTATTGGATTTATATCTAGCGTTAGGATGAGTCAGTTTGTCCCTGACAAAAACTATGATCCAAATGACAAGATTTTGCGTGTGGTCTTTGATATAGAAGATGGAATTAAGTATCCAGACTTAAAAATAGAAACTGTAGGCGATGACCTCTATGTTTATCCAGTAGAATCTCTCTATAATTATTTTAAGTTTAGAAACAGCGGCACACAGAGGTTTATTACCATAAAGAATTATGATAAGCCGATTGATTTTACCTATGATGAAGTGGCCAACAAGATAACAGCAAGGATCGATAGGGATATTCCAGATGGAATTGTAAAATACAACGACTCTCTTGTTAGAGACTTAGTTGTTGAAAATAATATTATTACCATTAACTTGGTTCGTAATGTTCAAGTGGAAAGTTCGCTTGACCAAGACGGCAGCTCTATTAAGATTACCAGGGTAAAGACGGGTAAAAACTCAGACTATTTGATTTTGATTGACCCCGGCCATGGAGGAACTGATCCGGGCGCCAGCAATTTTGCAAAGACATATTGGGAAAAAGATTGCATCTTACCAGTACAAAGATCTTTGGAAAAAAGACTCCTGGATTTAGGCTATGTTGTTAAAAAGACAAACGACACAGTGGATTCATACATTGGTATTCACGATAGGGCCAAGATGGCCAACGAATTGATGCCAGATATATTTGTATCCATTCACGCCAATGCATCTGATTACGCTAAGCCTAATGGCATGGAAGTTTTATACGCATCTGAAGATAAAAATCCTAACAAGGAAAAAGGTCAGGCCAGGATTGCGCAGATATTTAATGATGAAGTAGCCAAGGCCACAGGACTTAATTCTCGCGGCATCAAAAATAGGCCAGAGATTGTCGTTGTGGGCAAGTCAAATGTCTCGGCTGTTTTACTTGAAATGGCATTTTTAACTAACGAAAGAGATCTGGCACTTTTAAAAGATCCAGCCTTTTTAGAAAGAGTTGTCGACGGACTTGTGTCGGCTATAGAAGTTTATTTGACGGAGTTTAGATAATGATAGTAGTAGCAAGTGGAAATGCCCACAAGATTCAAGAAATAAAAGAAATATTAAGCGATTGGCAAGTAATTTCTTACAAGGAAGCTCACCCAGACCATGAGTCACCAGTCGAAGATGGCCATACTCTTGAGGCCAACGCTTTTATAAAGGCAAATGACATAAAGGCCTTGTACGATTGCATGGTTCTTGCTGATGACTCTGGTCTTTTTTGTCAAGCTCTAGCTGGAGATCCTGGAGTTCACTCTGCCAGATATGCAGGCGAGCCTTGCAATGATAAAAATAACAATGATCTCTTGATAAAAAACCTTCAAGGCAAGGATAGGACGGCTGAATTTAGGTCGACTATTTGTTTGATTGAAGAAGATGGCAAGGCATCTTATTTTACTGGAATTTGCAAGGGACAGATAATAGACGAGCCAAGGGGCGACGGAGGCTTCGGCTATGATCCATATTTTTTACCTGATGGAGAGACCAAGACCTTTGCTCAGATGTCTGCAGGAGAAAAGAATAAAATTTCTCACAGGCGGAGGGCACTGGAGCAATTAAAAGAATATTTAAAAGATAAAAAATAAAATTTAACCACGACATCCAGTAGTGATATGATGGAGGCCGTGGTTTTTAATTGCAATGAAAATCTGTAAGTCGAATACAAATTAAGAAGCCTGCAAGCTTGAAGGAGATATTTTGATTGACTTTGTACATACAAGAAATAAAGGTGCATAATTATTTTTAAAATTTAAAAATATTTTTACATAAATTTATAAAAAACCTATTGACAAACATATAAATATGGTGTACTATGTAACTAGTTCACTAGGGACGACATGAAAGGAGGATCTTGATGGATATAATTAATACAAAAAATTTAACCATGAAGTTTAAAGACTTTTACGCGGTCAAAGATGTATCGATCGATGTTAAGAGCAATCAAATTTATGGTTTAGTAGGAAAGAATGGAGCTGGCAAGACAACTCTTATGAAGTGCTTGCTGGGTTTACTGCCAGGTTCAAACGGAGAAATTAAAATGTTTGAGACTGATAATCTTGCTGATGGCAGGAGAAGGACAGGAGCCTTGATTGAAGAACCTGGATTTTTCAAAAACTTAACGGGTTATCAAAATCTTATGTATTTTTCTAAGGCCTTTGGCATTAACGATTCAGCCGAAGTCCTTAAGCTCTTGCAACTCTTAAAATTATCCGAAGCCAAGGATAAAAAATATAAAAATTATTCACTTGGTATGAAGCAACGCTTGGGAATCGCCTTAGCCTTGATTGGTGATCCAGATTTACTCGTTTTGGATGAGCCAATAAACGGCATCGACCCAGAGGGCATTGTAGAGATGAGAAACTTATTTAAGAGTTTGGTTTACGACCAAGGCAAGACTATTATAATTAGCTCTCATATCTTGAGTGAAGTTGAAAACCTATGCGACAATATTGCCATTATAGAAAAGGGCCAAGTTATTGACGTTATAGAAAATCACTCAGCAAAAAATCAAATGACAAAATATGTCACAAGCCTATCAACAGATAATAATGAAAAGGCCAAGGAAATTTTGAAAAAAGAAAATATTTCTTTTAAAGAGGATAAAGGCCTTATTATAGAAAGTGATATAAAAACTTCTAGGCTTTTAAAACTCATGACTGAAAACCAAATCGAAATCATCGAGTTTGCCCGCAAGAAAGAGTCTTTGGAAGAATATTATCTTGAAAGATTGGAGGAAAAGTAATGTTTGATTATATAAAAGCAGAGGTCTACAGGACCAGAAAAACTTCTAACAATTGGATAATGTGGGTGCTTGGAATATTAGCTATAGGTTTGACAGTAATTTCTATGAAATCTTTTGACGATGTTCCATATAGGGATAATTTTTATTTTGGTATTGCACAAATGCTAAGTCAAATGGCTGTCTTTATATCAATATTAATTATGGGAGCAAGCTTTAAAAAAGATTTCGAAGAAAAAAATTATGTTCAAAAAGGCTATAATAGATCAAATATTATATGGGGAGACCTGGCTGTAGCAACTCTTTCTAGAATAGTTAAGGCTGTAGGCTTAACTATTCTAGTCTACTTATCATCACTATTATTTAAGGCTGACCCAGTAAATCCCCACATGGATTTAAATGATATGCTCCTAGCTGTATTTTGCATAACCCTTGCAGTTTTTGCAATGAATTGTGGGACTTATATGATTTATAATGTATCTGGCAAATCTGGTGTTGCAAGTATGCTATCCTTTTTACTATATCTATTAATACCACAAATAATGTCTGCCTTTATGGAATACGATACATTTTTGGGTAAGCTTTGCAAGCATGTTTATAATTTAACGCCGATGAATAATTTCTTTAATCTATCAAGATATTTTGAAAACGATGGATTTGAAATGAACTGGAAGTATTTTATAGCCATGCTCGTAATAAACTTTATTGTATTTAATGCAATAAGTTTAATTAGCAAAAAAAGGAAGAGATATTAATGGATTTTACAGATAGAATTCCTATCTATGTTCAAGTCCAAGACGCTATAATAAAAAAAATAATCCTTGGCGATTATAAGCCTGGAGACAAGATTCCTTCGATTAAAGATCTGGCAAAGGACTTTAAAATAAATGCAAATACGGTAAGTAAGTCGCTTACAGACCTTGAAGCCCAAGGAATTCTGGAGACCAGGCGGGGCATGGGGACATATATAGTAGAAGATAAAGAAATGATAGATGAAACTGTGGACAAGTATATAGGGTCTAGGGTTTCAGATATTATAAGAGAGTTTGAAATGCTTGGCATAAGCAAGCAAAGATTAATTGAACTAGTTAAGGAGAAGACAGATGACGACAATTCTAAGAACGACTAATCTTACAAAAAAATATGGATCAAAGACCGCCTTGGACAATTTGACATTGGAATTACAAAAAGGTGAGGTCCTTGGAGTTCTTGGACCAAATGGTAGCGGCAAAACCACTTTTTTAAAGATTGTAGCAGGTATGCACAAGAAAACATCAGGGGAAATTACAATTTGTGGTGAAGAACCCGGCATAAAAACTAAGGGCATGGTTTCATATTTACCAGATAGAAACTTCCTATATAAGTGGATGAAGATAAGTAACGCTAGAGATTTTTACAGGGACTTCTTTCCAGATTTTAACGAGCAGAGCTTTGTAAAGATGATGGAGGTTATGAACCTGGATATAAATCAAAAGATATCAAGCTTATCCAAGGGCATGCAAGAAAAATTAAATGTGGCCCTTTGCTTCTCACGCGAAGCCAAACTCTACGTACTTGACGAACCCATTGGTGGCGTTGACCCGCTTGCCAGAGATATGATTTTGGATTCTATCATAGATAGGGCATACGATAAAAAGACTATTATCATCACAACCCAACTCGTCAGAGATATAGAAAATATTTTTGACAGATGTGTATTCATTAGTGATGGAGCCACAATTTTATCAGGCAATGCCGAGGAAATTAGAAATGAAAGAGGCATGAGCATAGAAGAAACATTTAAAGAAATTTATAGGGGGCAAATATAATGGTTAAATTTTTAAAATACGATTTTAAGGGCAGTTATAAAACCCTCTTGGGCTTTATCTTAGGAGGCATAATAGGATCGACATTTATTCAAATATTTTTCTTCCAACAAAGCAATACTCTTAAAGCTTCTGGTATTGATATGCCTGTTGCACTAAAAGGAATAATAACAATTGCCAGCGCTCTCGTTATAGTATCAGTAGTAATAGGCTTTATAATTTACAGCGTAAGAATGTTTTCAAATGAGCTAAACGAGGACAGGGGATATTTGACCTTCTCGGTTCCCCAAAGCATGTATAAAATGATTTTAAGTAAACTCTTTATCGTCTTTATATGGAGTATGCTGTCAATGCTTGTGGGATTTTATTACAACATGGCCTTATCTTATCTAACCTTTGATTCAACACAAAGTGCGGCAGTTTTGATGGAAACTTTATCTGGTTTTTCAGATATTATTAGGGATATTTTTCTGGCTGGACTTGAAGCAACTTTTACAATGAGCATTTGTTATTTTGCAATTTCCTTAAGCAAGGTAACTTTTAATAACAAAAAGCTAGGTCTATTGTGGATTCCAATTTTTATCTTACTATTAATAGCAGTAAATTATTTAAGATCCTTCTTAGCCAGCCCATACATCCTCAGACCTATTAGGCCAGTAGTAAATATCTTTGGAGTCTATTATGATTATAATATGTGGAAGGTAGTAATCTTTGATATTATTTGTGGAGCCTTATTTGTAACAGGTACAACATATATACTGGACAAAAAGATTAATATCTAGATATCCTAATAAATGAAGCGAGTCGTATAAAAAACGACTCGTTTTTTATATATAAATCAAATTTTTTAAATAAATTCGAAAAAAATATTTTTTGGGAAAAGGCATAATTCCAACACTTATCCATAAATAGTTAACAAAACAGTAAAGAACATACGATTTTCGCACAAAATACCCTTTACAAAATAATTACAATGTGTTATTATATATACATCATATCTAAGAGATATGAATTATTGGTAAAACCACAAAACAAAGGAGGATTTTATGAACAAAAGACTATTAGCTATCCTAATAGCAGCAATGATGGTTATGTCATTCATGGTAGCTTGCGGCAAAAAAGATACGCCAGCAGAAGACACAAAACCTGCCACAGAAGACACATCAAAGACAGACGAAAAGACAGATGACAAAAAAGACGAAAAAGAAGACACTGAACCAGATGATAACTCAGGTGAACTTGTTAGAAGAGTTTCAGGATCAAAGATCGCTACTCTAAACCAACACGTTTACCAAACATCAGCTGAATCAGACATTTTCTTCTTTACACTAGCTGGACTTATTGGCGTTTACTATGATGAAGAAAACGACACATTTAAATTCGTTCCAGAACTAGCAGCAGAAATGCCAACTCACTCAGAAGATGGTTTACACTGGACATTCAAATTAAAAGATAATATACAATGGCCAGACGGAACACCTATCGATTCAAGCACATTTGAATATTCTTGGAAGATGCTACTTGATCCAAAGCTAAAGAACCACAGAGGCACTGCCTTCTATGGTGATATAGAAGTAGTTAACGCTAAGAAATATTGGTTGGGTACTGCAGAAGACAACATTAAGCTTCAAAAACAAAAAGAAGAAGAAGCTGCTCTAGAAGAACTCAAAAAAGAAATCGATGCTATGGCAGATGGTGAAGAAAAAGATAAGAAACAAGCTGAATACGACGAAAGAAACGACAAGCTTCAAGCTAACTATGTTGAAGTTAACGAAGAAGATTTAGCTGAAGGTGGAGCTAAATGGGAAGAAGTTGGACTCAAGTTCCCAGATCCACTAACAATCGAAGTTGACCTAGCATATGCTGTTCCAGAAGTTGACTTCTGGCTAGCCTTCACAAACGGACCTATTTCACCAGTTAGAGAAGAACTCTATGAAAAAGGTATGAACGAAGACAAAACAGAAACAACTTATGGTACAAGCCTTGAAATGCTTGACTTTACTGGTCCTTATGTTATGACAGAATGGACAAGAGACCAATATTATGAATACCACAGAAATGATAAATATCCACTTCCAGAATACTGGACAGCAGATGTTATCGAATCAAGAGTTGTTGAAGATGCTAACACAAACCTTCAATTATTCGAAAATGGTGAAACAGACTCAGCTGCTCTAGCTGGCGACAACTACACCAAATACGAAGAAGACCCACGTTTAGTATTTAACGAAAGAGAAGCTGTTTGGATGATGAACATCAATATGACATCAGACGTACCAGGCAAAGAATTCTTAACTGATATCAACTTCAGAAGAGCTATGTTCTACGGTATGAACCGTGAATCAATCGTTAATGACATTTACAAGATTGGTATCCCAATGACAACAATTGTTGCTACAATCAAAACAGCTGACGCTCTAAAGGGTGAACTCTACAGAGACACTCCAGAAGCTAAGGCAATTGAAGCTCCTAATAATGGATACGATCCAGAAAAGGCTGTTGAATACTTTGATAAAGCATACGAAGCATTTGGCAACAAGCAAATGGTTGCTGAAATGATGTACTTTGAAAACTCAGACAACATGAAGAAGATGGCTGAATTCCTAGAAAAAGAATATGAATCACTATTCGGACCAGACAGACTTGACATCCAACTACGTGCAGTTCCTTGGAACAACGTTTATGACAAGATGGAACATGGCGACTACGACCTAGGATTTGGTTCATGGGTCGGCGGTCTATTTAACCCATGGGGCTCAATGGAAGTTTATACACAAGACTTCGGTATCAAGACAGACCAATTCTATTCAGACGAATTCGACGAACTATACAGAAGAACTGTTAAGGGCGACTTAATCTTCAAGACTCAAGAAAGAATTGAAGCTCTAGTTGAAATGGAAAAAATGCTATTAGATGCACTTCCAGTAATTCCAATTTATCAATCAAGATCTGCAGTTCTATACTCAGACAGAATTCACCTATTAACCAGACAATGGGTCCCAGGCGTTGGATTTGCTTCATTCCAAGCACCACTTGATCCACTACCAGCTAACTAATATATAGTTAAAAATTATTATATTTGATTAAGAAAGGGGAGAGATTCCCCTTTCTTCAAATATATACGAGAAAGGAGAGAAGAGCGTGATTAGATATACCGCAAGAAGACTAGTACTTATGGCGATAACCTTGTTTTTCATCATATCACTAAGTTTTTTCGTTATGCACTCTATGCCAGGAAGCTTTATTCAAGATAATAAATTGCCGGCAGAAGTTAAGAGAGCCATGGAAGATAAATATCACTTGAATGAACCTTTGATGACTCAATATGGATATTTTTTAAAAGATTTTTTAAGAGGTGACTTTGGAATTTCACTAGTTATTAATCCAAAAGTTCCCGTAAATGAAGTTCTTGCAACCAAGATTCCGGTTTCAATGCAACTTAATATTTTTTCACTTATTTTTACAATGCCTATAGCCATGTTATTAGGTATATGGGCAGCTATACGAAAAAACAAACTTGCTGACCAAGTTATTTCATTTTTCATAATATTATTTATTTCAGTTCCAAGTTTTATATTCGCTACACTTATGCAATATTTCTTAGCATTTAAACTTGGTTGGTTCCCTATAATTACTACACCTGAAAAGAACCTAACATGGACTAAATTCCACTCAATGATTTTACCTATCTTGGCGCTATCATTCGGTTCAATTGCTGGTGTTGCACGTTATACAAGAGCCGAGCTCACTGAGGCTCTAAACTCAGAATACATGTTGCTTGCAAAATCAAAAGGTTTAAGCCAAGTACAAGCTACAACAAGACACGCTTTAAGGAACTCATTTATTCCACTTGCAAACATCATTATCCCAATGTTTATCCAAATCATGGGTGGATCACTTGTTATTGAAAAGATCTTCTCAATTCCAGGTATGGGTAATGTTATGGTTGACGCTATTAACGCTCACGACTTCCCACTTGCAATCGGAGTATTGTTCTGGTTCTCATTACTTAGCTTGATTACAATTTTAATCGTTGACTTAAGCTATGGTATTATTGACCCAAGAATTAGACTAGGAGGTAGAGATTAATGGCTGATATTAAAAATGTAAATCTTGACCCAAGTTTAGATATTCCAAAAGAAAAATTTGAATATGTTCACTTTGATGAAAAAATTCATGACGAAGCTATAAAGGGTGAAGCTATTGGTTTCTTCAAGGACGCTATGATCCGCTTTAGAAAGAACAAGGCTGCTCTAGTAAGTTTTATTATTATAGCGATCTTAGCTGTTATGGCTATCATTGGTCCATCACTTGGTAAGTTCACATACGACGAACAAAATGTTAAGATGACCAATATGACTCCAAGAATTTCTTGGGCAAATTCTGACTTCTTCTCTGGTATAAAAAAGAAGGAAGTTAGAGAAACTTCTATTGAAGAAAAATACAAGGATTCTTATGTTAGCACAGTAAGCACTCGTGAAATTATGGGTGTTCCAATGTCTACAATAAAGTATGACCAATATAAACAAGTAGAAATTGAAAATCCAAATCTAGAACCAAAGCCAACTTCAGTTTATTACTGGTTCGGTTCTGACTATTTAGGACGTGACTTATGGACAAGGCTATGGAGAGGTCTTAGAGTTTCATTCCTAATCTCTCTTATCGCTATGGCTGTAAATATTTTTGTAGGTATCGTATACGGTGCTGTTTCCGGTTACTATGGCGGATGGACAGACCTTATCATGCAACGTATTATTGAAATACTTGGCGGTGTTCCTTATCTAGTTATTGTTATTCTCTTTGTATTCTACTATGGACCTGGTATTGTTCCGCTAGCTCTTGCTATGTGTATGACAGGTTGGATTGGCATGAGCCGTATGATTCGTGCACAATTCTTAAAGTACAAGGAAATGGAATATGTACTTGCATCCAGAACTCTTGGTGCAAGCGATAGAACACTTATTTTTAGACACATTCTACCAAACGCTATTGGTATCATTATCACAATGGCCGCCCTTGAAATTCCAGGAGCAATATTCAGTGAATCATTCCTAGCTTATATCGGTCTAGGTATTCAAGCTCCAGAATCTTCAATCGGTGTATTGTTAGCAGATGGTCAAAAGGTTCTACTTGAACATCCACACTTAACTGTTTTCCCTTCAATTGTTATCTCAGTTATGATGATCGCATTTAACTTGATGGGTAATGGTTTGAGAGACGCATTTGACCCAACATTACGTGGTATTGAATAGGAGGATAAAATGACAGATACAACAAAATTACTTGAAGTAAAAGATTTATATGTAACATTTAATACCTATTCAGGAAAAGTTCACGCTGTAAGAGGAGTTAACTTTGATGTTGACAACGGTGAAACTCTTGCTATCGTTGGTGAAAGTGGAAGTGGTAAGAGTGTTACTGCTAGAGCTATAATGAGAATACTTGCTAAAAACGCTAACGTTGAAAGTGGAGAAATCATATATAAGGGTAAAGACCTATTAAAGATCACAGAAAAAGAAATGAGTGAAATCCGTGGTGACGAAATCGCTATGATCTTCCAAGACCCACTCTCATCTCTTGACCCTGTTATGAGAATAGGTAAACAAATTACCGAAGCAGCTAGAATTAAACACGGCACATCTAAAGAAGAAGCTAAACAAAAAGCTATTAAATTATTGGATGCAGTTGGTATTTCAAACCCAGAAGTTAGATATACACAATTCCCATTCCAATTCTCAGGTGGTATGAGACAAAGAATTGTTATCGCAACAGCTCTTGCTTGTGACCCTGAACTTCTAATTTGTGACGAACCTACAACAGCTCTGGACGTTACAGTTCAAGCTAAGATTCTTGAATTAATTCAAGATATACAAAAAGAAAGAAATATCGGTGTAATCTTTATTACTCACGACCTTGGTGTTGTTGCTAACCTAGCAGACAAAGTTGCTGTTATGTATGCAGGTAAGGTTGTAGAATACGGTACTGTATATGATATCTTTGAAAAACCAAGACATCCATATACAATGGCTCTATTATCAGCTATGCCTGACCTAGAAACAGACTCAAATCATGAACTTTATACAATTCCAGGTGCACCACCAAATATGCTTTATCCTCCAGTAGGAGATGCTTTTGCACCTAGAAACCAATTCGCAATGAAGATTGACCTTGAACAACAACCACCAATGTTTACTGTTAATGATGATCACTGGGCATCAACTTGGTTACTACACCCTGAAGCTCCACAAATTGACTTTGAAACATTTAGGGACAAGGTAAGAAGCGATGCTTATGAAAGCGTAAGTAAACACGTTGCAACTTCAGAAGAAGAACCTATTTTAAGTGTTAGAAACTTGAAACAATACTTCAAATCAGGTCGCGGTAAGAACAAGATGATTGTTAAGGCTATAGATGATGTTAGCTTTGATATTTATAAGGGCGAAAGCTTTGGTCTAGTTGGTGAATCTGGCTGTGGTAAGACTACAACAGGTAGGACCATTATCAAACTTTATCAACCGACAGATGGTCAAATTATATATAAAGGCAAGGATATATCTGGTAAACTAAACAAAAAAGATAAACGTGAAGTTAACCAATCAATGTCTATGATATTCCAAGACCCAATTGCTTCTATTAACCCAAGAATGACCGTTAAGGAAATCATTGGTGAAGGTTTAAGAATTAACAACTTAACTTCTTCAGAACATGAAATGAACGAACTTGTATATCAAATGCTCGAAACTGTTGGACTTACAGCAGAACACGCCAACAGATATCCACACGAATTCTCAGGTGGACAAAGACAAAGAATTGGTGTTGCTAGAGCTCTGATTACAAATCCTGACTTCGTTATTGCTGACGAACCAGTTTCTGCACTTGACGTTTCAATTCAAGCTCAAGTTCTTAACCTATTGAACTCAATTAAGCGTAAACTAGGACTAACAATTCTATTTATCGCTCACGACTTGTCAGTTGTTAAGTACTTCTCAGACAGAATTGGTGTTATGTACTATGGTAAGCTAGTTGAACTTGCAGAAAGTGAAGAATTATATAGAAACCCACTTCACCCATATACACAAGCTCTTCTATCAGCTATTCCAATTCCTGATCCTAGAATTGAAAAGGGCAGACACCACTTAGTTTATGATCCATCAATGCACAACTATGAAGTTGATAAGCCATCATGGACTGAAATTAAGCCAGGACACTTTGTTCTAGCAAATGAAGCTGAAATTGCTGAAATGAGAAAGAATTTAAAATAAAATTTATATAAAAAAGGGGAGTGGGCTTAGCCTCTCCCCTTAATTTTTAAAAAACACAAGCTAAACTTGTTATATTGGAGATATTATGAAATTTAAGAAATTTTTTAAAGTCCTATGGATTGCATTATTTATTATTTTTTGTATAGTTGCTATTTATATGGAGGTCGTTAGAGTGGATAATGTTAGACAATTATCTTCTAATGAGCTTAATGCAGAAGCGGTTCGTAGGATCAAAATGTATGGACGTTTATTTAACTTTTTGATTGTTTATTTATTTTTTTTAGGGGCCTATGCCTTTGTTAGTGTATTTAAATTACTAGTTAGCCCTAGAGTTGGGGGAAATATATTCAAGATTATACTTGCATCCGCTTTATATGTAGGATCAATAGCTATAATGGTCATCGGTTATAATAATATTTTAAATGTTAACTTTTTTGTTGAACTTACCGGAGCCTTATCTGAGCCTTCTATTAAAACTTCATATACTCATTTGCTAATGCTAGCCTTTATTGGCGGGGCCAAATACCTTGAAAAATCAATAGATGATGAAATGGTTAAAAACCACAAGAAAGATGTTGTTAATTCAGAGCTTTATAATAGACATAAAGTTTTGAGAGACATCATCAAAGATAATAGTAAGGATGACTAGTATGAATTATAATATGTATAAGCCAAAGGAAGCTCCAAAAAAGTTTTTCTCTTATCAAAATATTTTTTGGACATTTTTTGCATTGAGTTTTGTTTATATATTTGCTAGGTATTTTGTACATGATGCTACAATTTACAGGAGCCTTGCAGAAGAGAGAATGTTAGCTGAACCTGGTTTTACTTACTCGGGTTTCATCAAGTTTATAGGTAGTCAAAAATTTTCACTAATATGTGAATTTATTGGCAGAATTTGCATACCTATGGCAATATTTTGCATATTTTTATGCATCTACAATGGCAAGCTTAATCTGTGGCCAGTTCTTTTTGTCATTATTTTTGCTGAAGGCTTTTACCATTATTTTAACTTTAAGCAATTTTACTTCGGAGAATTTTCTGAAGTATTTATGGTCCTATTATCGATTCCGTTTTTTTACGCTTGGACGATGGTAAAAAGGAATGGTAAGGCTTGGGCCTATAGGCTGCTATTAACATTTAGCCTTCTCTTTATTTCAATATTTTTAGGAGTGAATTATGCAATTTCACTTTCTATTTATATTATTTCTCTAGCCTATTTTGATCCAGTAAGGTCAAGTCAGGCTATTTTTGGTGCCATTAGCATGTTCCCTCAGGGATCTTCGGTTCTTGCAAATTTATTTGTATATTTTTATGACGAAGACTTTGACAGAAAGAGAACAAACAGCTATTGGCTTTTATTTTTGCCAATTTTTACAATTATTATATTTATTTTAAGAAACAAAATTTTAGGATAGGTGATTTTTATGAGCATTTGTGATTATGTTGGAAAGGAACTTTTAGGTTGGATTTATTACAACGAAAATTATTCCCACGGAGAATATTCAAATAGCATTAATAGGGTTTGCTATGTTTATCCGCGTTTTATTTTAAGTGATGGGGAAGTCTTACCAGTTAATCCAGAGGATTTTCCCCAACTTGGAAGTTTTGAAGTCCGCATACAAGGAGGATTTTCAGCCGAAGAAATTGTTGACAAACTAACACATTTGGTTTCAATTAGGATTAATTTTGAACCAGAAGTTGACACCAATCAACAAAACAATTTTTATAGGATGAAATTTAATCCATCTTATGGGGATGATTCAAGTGAAGTTTGGTTAGAAAGATTTAAAAACGATAATTTTATACAGGTTATTAATAGCGAAGATTCTTTAGAAACAATTATAGAAAATAGAAAACTTGATTATGTTTTAGAAAAAATTTATACAGATCAAATTTTTATAAAGGCTAGGGATGGAATTTGTGGTCCTTTTACTTATTTTGTAAATGATAATACGGTTGAACTGGCTGCTGTTGGTGAATACGATTACAATTTATTTATAGATGAGGAATTTATTTTAAACAAGTTTGTTTTCAAGGTTGGAGACAGGGCTGAAAACGGCGTATTTTTAACTTGTAAAAACTTTTTGGATGAAAATAAGGACAAACTCAAAGTCCAAGATTTTATCTCAGATGAGATGCTAATAGAAACTGTCTTAAGTGTTTTTGAACGCGAAGAAAATATCAACAGCGCTGATGTAAATGCACTTAAGAAAGCCCTATTAACATCTATAAACAATGTTACTTATCCAAATGCTAGCCAGGACAGGGTTGAGCGTTTCCGCAATATTATTAAGCAATCTGAAATGGGGACTGATTTCCTGTTTAAAATAGCTACATTCTTGCTCAAGGATGACAAGCTAAAGGACTATGTAATCAGGCTAATTTTGGACAATAATTTTGAAGAAATTGAAGACAGACTAACTATTTTTATTGAAGTTAGAGAAAAAATATCTCAGCTAGAAAGAGAAAAAGACGCCTTACAAGATGAGGTAAATAAGCTAAGTATAGATGCTAAAGATTCCAGAGAATTTTTGATCAAAGAGAACGAAGAATTGGCCAAAGAACTTAATGAACAAATCGCGTCTATAGAAAAAGAATTGGAAGAAAGGCACGAAGAACTCAGGCTCATGGGTTATGTAAATGACCTGGCCGCTGAAAAAAATTGTTTGGAAGAAACAATTCAAGAAAACAAGACAGAACTTGAAAAATTAAAGACAATCCAAGGCGAAGTTTTGACCGAGCTAAAAGATTCTGTAGACGAGTACAAAAATATTGGTCGAGTAATCGCTAAGGATTTGAGAAAAGATGGTATGGATGATTTTATGTCCACTTTAAAAGGCCTCAAAAACTTTGATTCCACTGATAAGAAAGAATTTGAATTGGCCAGCTTTAATTCAAAAGAAGACCTGGTAAATTATGTTTACTACATGATGAATTTTGAATATAACTATAATATTTCGAGAAATATGGTTGCCAACCTCTTGGTCCTCTTTGGCATGTCCTATATAACCAATATCAATGGCAAGACTGGATCAGGCAAGACCTCAATGGTTAGCATCTTTGCCAGAGCTTTGGGTTTAAGCGAAGAAAGCGGTTTATTTATAAAAGTAAATATCGATCCAGATATCAGGAGTTCCAGAGACCTAATTGGTTTTTACAATCCTGTTTCTGGAGAGCTCACCGCTAACAACAAGAGATTATTAGATATGATGGACAAGACTTGCGATGGAAACCTGCCACATATTGTGCTCTTTGATAACGCAAACTTATCAATGCCAGAACACTATATGGCCAGCTTTTTAGAACACGAGATAGGATCCAAAGATTATTTAAATCTAGGTGGTGGCAAGGAAATTCAATTAAAAGATAATATGCGGTTTTTTACAACCTTGCAAAAAGACCATACCAGCTTGGAACTAACTTCTCGTTTTTATGACAAGACGGCAACAGTCGAAGCAAAGTATGAGAGCAAAAACTTCTATCAAAAAGACATGGATGATATGAGTCCCAAGGGCGTTGTTAAACTTTCAGATATACTAGGCTTACAAGCCAAGCATGATAATATTAGTCCAGATGTAGAAAACAAGCTAGCTAATATTTCTAATGTATTGAGGAGATATGGCTCACCTCTTAGCCCCAGAACTATAATGAGGACTAGGCAGTTTATTTCTTCAATCACCCCTCTACTCAAAACAAATATAAATGAATTCAAATACCTGGCACTTGAAATGGCAGTATTACAATTTATGCTCCCATCCAGAATTTCTACCAGCATCAATAAGAGACTTATTGATGGACTCTTGCAAGAGGTAAAAGAAATGCCAAGACTAGAAGAATGCCTTGTAGCCTACAAGGATATGTATGATAACTTTATTGAAGATATATCTGTAAGCTTCTAGGGGGTGGTAGTATCAACAGTTATTTGCAGCTTAAATGCTATAACACAAACACTGAAAACTCCATCAATCTAAATAACGGCTTTGGCAGGGATAGGTACACCAACGGAGTAGTATTTGAAAACGGCTACTATTCAATCAACTTTGTAATATATTCAGCCAAGGAAATCGTATCAGGCGAATTTTATATTGACGAAGAGGAAATTGGCAGCCTAGAATTAATTGAAAAATCTAATGACAGATACGATTTCAAAGTTGTCTACAAGGGGTCTAATGAAAAAGACAGATCATATCCATTTTTGATGATGATCGATAGTGTCAGGCTCAGGATTCATTTAATCTATGATGATGAAAGTGAAGATTTTTATTCCAGTGACAAGGTACTGGTAACCACCAAGACCAATGATGACCAGAAAAATGTAGACGATATGATTTATTACATTTCTGGTGAACACGGTCTCAGTCGGCAGATTGATACGAGTTACGAGGAAGACACAATAACACTGGGTCTTTACAACAACCTCGTTTCAAATATTATTAAAACCTACAACAAGCACAAGGCCATGTACGAAAGGGATTTTTCTGCAAATGAGCAAATAATCTCATCCAGGCGGAGGATTCTCAACAGCGACTTTCTGGGATCAAATTTGACTCGCGGGCCAAAGGTTGAAAAAGAACGCTTGGAGATAATGGAGTTTTTAAATGAACTTACAGGAGCCAGCAAAAAACTCTACAAAAAAATCCTGGAAATAACAAAAGATATGGAGAAAAAATACACCTCCATTAAGAGGTCTTTGCCAGAGGGCTATAGTGCACCCATAGTTATCACTTACAAGCTAAGGATAGACCGGGTTTATGTCGAACTCAGAAGGCTGGTTAAAAACATTGAGATTATGCAAAACATCTTGCTTAGGAATCGCTTTAAGTCCAAGGGCAAATTCAAACTCATTTCCAATATGAGCGATTATATAAATCCAGTTTTCTGGGCATATATGAACAGATGGGTTCATGCTCGCAAGGTAAATCTCAGATACCACGAATTTTATTTTAATATAGATTCCCTTGACAAACTCTACGAATATTATTGCTTGGCAAGATTATTAAACTGCCTAAAAGACATGGGCTATATAAAGGCCGAGACCAAGGACAAGCAGTTCTATTATCCAACTGTCAATAATGTCTTTCAAAATGAAGATACACTCTTCAATACATTTTACAGAGAAAGGGACGGGGTTAAACTCTCTTTGTACTTTCAACCCCTGATATATAGGAATCAATCCTTAAATGAAATTGAACTACTTAGGACAAGCGGCGGTGACGATAATTTTACTAATTTCAACAAAACAGGAAATTATTATTCACCAGATTTTATCTTAAAATTCCAAGGCAAAACCACCAAGTATCTGATACTTGACGCCAAATACCAATCCAGAAACACAATCCTGCGTGGACACATGGACCAGGTCATCTCAAAATACTACAATCAAATCAGAAAAACTGACGGCAAGCGAGACCAGATGGTTTATGTCCTACAGGGACGTGTTGATGAAAATAAAGCGGATATTTGGTTTTATGAAAATCTAGACGATGGATTGATAGAAGATTTTTATAGTGATTTTGGAATATTTAAATATAGTCCAGATAATTCAAGGAATATGGCTTTCTTTAGATTAATTGAAAAATTAGCGGAAGAAGTAAAATAAAACTCATATTAAACTTAGCATTAAAATAAATGCTAAGTTTTTTTGTGCGTGAAAAATCGCAATATAAATATTAAAAATATAAAAAAATATACGAATACTATATATGCTAAAAAATGCGGGGGGGGGGTAGAAATAACACAATATGTAGTTAGTTAAGTGTACCACACATAGGACAAATTGTGTAATATACCTTGATTTTACTCAATAAAATAAGTATAATTAAATAAATATAGATATTAAAAAATTATAAAAATATTTATATTATAAATATATGAATGAAAGGAGGTGAAAATAGTGAAAAAAAGAGTTATAATAATTTTTTTAACTTTGCTTTTTACTATACTAGCATTTGGTAAAGTAGACCTATATGCAGAAACAACAGATGAAGGAACAATCGTGGAGGAAACAACTTTAAGCGGATCAGCATCAGAAACAGAAGAGACAAAGGAAGAACCAGAGGAAACACCTCAAGATGTAGAAAAAGTAGAAGAAACTGTTGAAGAAGTAAAAGAAACTGAACAAGTAGAAGATACTAAAGAAACAGTTGAAGAGGAAAGACCTCAAGTAGAAGATAAAACTGAAGAAAAATCAGTAGAAGAATCAGAAGATCAACAAACAGTTTCTGATGCAAAAGAACCTGTTGATCAAGAAAGCAAAGAAGAAGAAATTACAAAAGACGAAGAAAAAGCTGAAGAAAAAACCGAAGAAAAACCAGAAGGTGAAGTAGAGACTGAAGGTGAAGAACAAGCCGAAACTGAAGTTGAAGAAAAAACCGATAGTGAAGGCGAAGAAAAATCAGAAGTTGAAGGTGAAACAGAAACTGAAGCTGAAGGTGGGGAAAAAGTCGAAGATTCAGAAGAAGCTAAAGAAGCAGAAAAAACTGAAGAAGAGACTGAAGGAGAAACTGTCTTAGAAGAAGGTGAAGTCCTTGAAGTTTTAGAACTCGCCGAAAACCCACTAGCTTTAGGGCAAGGTCAAGGCGGACTAGGCAATCCTGTTAAAGTAAAAACTTTTAAAGAGTTAAAAGATGCAATTACAAAAGCTGGCAACACACCAACAACCATTGTGATTACTGAGAGCTTTACAATTACAGAAGCTTTGACAATTGGAGAAGAGCAGGATATTACTTTAACAGCTGAAAATAATCGAAAAGAAGATGCTTGGGTTCCAGTTGAAAAACCAGCTGATTATGCTGGCCAAGGTGAATCTAAACAAAGAGAGATCATCGAAGAAGGCAGGAGACGTGGAGAAGATGCTTTAGATAAAGCTGATTTAGAAAAAAATCCACTTCCTTCTGAAAGTCAAGATATCATTATAAAAAGAGCTGATGGATTTACAGATGATACTTTGTTTAAAGTACTAGGTAAACTCACGCTCGGTACAGATGATAAAGCTGTTTATATTGACGGTAATGGAGACATGGCACAGACAAAATTATCTAATAGTGGTTCTGTTATCGATGTTAATGGCGAACTAATAATGAAGAATGCTGTCATTATGAATTCATACAATAAACATGGCTATACAGGTCCAGTACGTGTTAATGATGGCGGAAGCTTTACTATGGAAGGCGGTAGAATTTCTAAAAATACCTCCTATGAACAAATTGATGCTGAATCTTCTCATCCATATGCAGCCGGGGCTGTTTATGTACGCCCAGGTGGGACCTTTATCATGAAAAACGGTTTGATTGATAACAATACAGGCGGTATGACAGGTGGTGTGTTTGCTGGAGACCTTTGGGGATCTAAAGGTAATCCTGCTGTTATTGAAATCAATGGTGGTATTATTGCCAAGAATGAAACTAAAACAGCTTACCAAATGGGTGCTGGATTAGCTGGCTTTCCAGCATCAAAAATCACCATTACCGATGGTATTATTGCTGGAAACTATTCTGAGGATGTAGGTGGCGGAATTGCTATCTCTTCTCGCTATGTTAATGATCCTGTCAACATATATAACAAGGAGAGTGCTTATGTTCAAACCGACTACGACAAATTCATTAAGGAAAACAAGGCAGAAGCAAAAATTGACGGCGGTTTGATTTATAAAAACAAAAGTGATGCAAATGGTGGCGGTGTCTTTGTCGATTCCAATGATGTCACATTTGGAAAAACAATGATTTTAGACAATCATTCTTCAAACCATGGTGGTGGCATCTATGTTTCCTTCCCACCAATTACGCAAAAACTTGAGCATATTCTCATTACAGAGAACAAGGCAGAAGGTTATACTGATGGTTATGTAGGCGGCAGCAATGGTGGGGGCATTTGGAATTGTCCTACTGGATATGTCCATATTGGCGATGGTCACAGTGTCTATGTATACAATAACAATGCAGGCAGCTATGGCCAGGATATTACTTTCGTTAAGAAAGCTTGGAACTTTGAATTAAACGGAAAGCGTCTTGGAGGCGAATTTTACTCTCATATTTCCCCAGTAACTGAAGGAAATAATATTATAAAATATGTAGAGGATGGTCGTGGCAGAGAATACGGCGAAACTATTCCTGGACATCTTTCCTACCATACCACCTACACTTATCTCAAGGCAATCTACAATGACGCTCTTATTAAAGAAGCATGGGAAAATTCTGAAACTTTCGTTTTAGGTAATAAGGCTCGTAACGGTGCTGGTTTAGGATCCAACGCAAACTTAATCACTGAAGATAAAGGTGATTATCAAATCGAATTCAATAAAAAATGGGATGAAAGCGTTGATAAATACCATGCTCCAACAACGGTTTGGGTAGATTTATTTATCGTTCCAATAGACAAGGATGGGGACTATGTTAAAGCGAATTATGGTAAAGACAATAAGCTTTTCAAATATGGAGAAGTTTTAATTCGTGAAGAAGATGGATGGCGTGCTCGTTTTGGTGCTAATAAATATAATGGTGCAAATAAAGAAAAAGTCTTAGAATTACTTGGTATTAAAAGTTTCACAGATATCGGTTTACCGGAAAATGCTTTTAATATGGACAAGGGTCTACCTTTCACTGCGGATGAACTAGCTGCAAGAGGCTATAAGTATTTGGTAGTAGAACAAGGTACTGGTTATTATGTAGAAGTAAGTGAGGAAAAACCGATAGAAGATAAAACGGTACAAGCCGGTGTCATTGAAATCACCAGAGAATATAATGATGATTATGACGACGAATTTGTGAGAAAAGATAAGGACCTATACTTCTATCTCTATGATCCGGAGAAACAAGTATTGACCCGTATTGGCCAAAGTACAATCCACGAAGATGATAATACACCAGGAACAGGTAAGACGACTTTCGCTCATCCGATCTTACTCAAGAAAATCTCCGAAACGAAATACTACGGAAAAGATCGTGTATTTACTGAATACCTTGAATATGGTTGGGACGGTATGGTTGGCTATCATAATGAAGACAAAGGTTATGCCATTGTCCTTACGGAAAATGAAGACGGCACATTGACTGTGGAAGTACCTTACTTGTGGATTGATGACTATTATGGTGATGGCTTTTGGGTTAAACAAATCGAAGGAACGGAAGATTATGAGATAAAGGGAAATAATGCTCACAGCTTTACCCTCACGAACTCCAATTGGGGACAATTAGATGTCGAAAAGTCTTGGACGAATATTGAAGAGATAGACCAACCTGAATCTATGGACTTCTACTTGCTCTTAGATGGCAAGCGTGTTATTGAAGATTACGACAAGGATGGCAAACCTATCTATAAAAAGCTCACGCTTACAGCTAAAGGTAAATGGAAGGGTACTTTTAAGCAATTGAATCCTAAGGCTTTGGCAGCAGGAAAATACACGCTTGAAGAAAATTCCGATATTTTTGCGCCAGAATTTATCAACAAGAAAGAGAAGTTTATTGTTCGTATCGGGTATGCCAATGAATACCACGAAGAAGGTATGGAGGAAAATCAATATACTCTTACAAACAGACATTTTCCAAGTGAAAACTATAAGAATGCAGATGGAACTTATCGAGACGTCAAATTGAATCTATATTTGGATGGAAAGAAAATTCAAGAAGGCGTATTTCACTTTACAATTAGAGAAAATCCGATAACCGGTGCTCCTTACGCAGAACTTGATAAGAATTTTGCATTTGACGCTGTGGAAGTTGAAACTTACGGTCAAGGTATTCCCGTTAAATACTATGATGTCATCACTAATGAAACGGGACGTGATGAGTACAATTTCTATCTAAGAAAAGATGAAAATGGAGCCTACGCTCTTTATTTGCCTCGCTTAGTCATTAAAGGTGTACCTTATGCAGAGCTATTTATTGCATATAGTAATGAATATAATGAAACCTACCAACGCTATGACCCGACAACTATGGTTAAACCTTTAAAAGCTGACGTAGATTGGCAAATTAAGACAGAAAACCATTATGGTCCAGATCACAAGATTGAATTTTTGAAGGAATGGTTTGGTGGATCAAATAAAATTCCTGAAGAAATTACGGTAATTGTTACTAACGAAGAAGGTGAGGTTAAGGAAATCAAACTTACCAAGGAAGGTAACTGGCAAGAGACCATAGAAAACTTAAAGGGAACCCTTCGTAAGCATGGATATACCATTAAGGAAGTGGAAGTTCCAGGTTTTAATAGTGACATTAAGACAGAAAAAGCTGGATTAAAAGTAATCGGCCAGGATAAGGATGGAAAAGAAATAACCCTTAACTATGTGACCGATGAACTTAAAAGGATTTTAGCAGAAGGGAATTATCGTTATGAAGTCTTTGAACTTTCGGAAGAAGATAAAAAGAAAGAATTTAATCAAGCTAATTTAAGCACCTTTATCAAAGTTGAAAGACAAAAAGACGGTAGATATATCATTCGTTATGCGAAAGATGTAAGCTTAACAGAAATATTCTCTGTTAATATTAAAAACACAGAAGTACCACCAGATGAACCAAGAAAGACTTACGTAAGAGTAAGCAAGGTTTGGGAAGCTCTTGGTGAAACAGCTTCAATTCAAGTCGAACTCTATGTAAACGGAGAAGCTACAGGCAGATATATGACATTAAGTGAAGCGAATGGATGGACTGCGACCTTCTATGACCTTGATGAATATGATCACCTTGGCAACAGATACGTTTACACAGTAAGAGAAGTTGGAGATGCAAATGGAATCTACAAACTAGGCGATAGGGAATTTGAAGTCTCCTATGCAGGAAACATGGACAAGGGATTTACAATTACAAATAAAGAAATCCCACCAGAAGAACCTGAAGAACCAGAAGAGTCCGATGAACCAGAACCAGAAGAACCTGAGGAACCAGAGGAAGCTGAAGACGAAGGTGGCGGAGAAAATATTATTCCAAAGACAGGAGTAAAGACAGACGCTAAATCAATCTACTTGAGCTTAATTTTCCTAATAGCTTTGGTAGTATTGAAGAGAAAAAAATATAGCAAATAAAATTTGATTTATTTAAAACAAAAAGTGTGCGAATGTTTTAAATAAAAAACTAATTTGCTAAAAAGAAATGACCATTAATGGATGGGCTGTCCATTAGGGTCATTTTTTATGTAATGATTTGCTATTTAATTTTGGGCATAAAAAAATCCGCTAACATCTGCGGATTTTTCAAAAACAAAACAATAGGATGATTTTATTATAGCATGCCTTTGCCAATACAAGTTACAGAATGGTTAATTAGTGGGCTTTTATGATTACAGTTTCATTACAAGTTATTTTTATTAAGTAAACAAGTGTATTTTATGATGGCTTTGCTGGCCACTCTTTGCTTTACATTTAGGGGCTCTTTGTGTATAATTATATATAAATCAGGCTTATGCCAATATTTAATGGGGAAGTGTTGTATGAAAGAATTAGATAGTAAATATAATCCGCATGATTTTGAAGAAAGAATTTATAATGAGTGGGTAGACAATAATTTGTTTTCTCCCTCTGTTAATAAAGATGGTAAGCCATACACTATTATGATGCCACCGCCAAATGTTACTGGTAATTTGCATTTGGGGCATTCAATGTATACCTTACAAGATATTTATATTAGGCTAAAGAGGATGCAAGGTTATGCAGCTCTTTGGCTGCCAGGAACTGATCACGCAAGTATTGCAACTGAGTCTCGTGTTGTAAACAAGATTAGACGCGAAGGCAAGTCCAAGGAAGAGCTTGGCCGCGACGGCTTCTTGGAAGAAGCTTGGGACTGGACCCATGAGCATGGGGGCAATATTATTAACCAGCTCAAGTCCATGGGTTTTTCTTGCGATTGGGATAGGCTTAAATTTACTCTGGATAACAATATGAGTCACGCTGTTTTTACAGCTTTTAAACGCATGTATGATGACGGTCTTATCTACAAGGGTGACAGGATTATTAACTGGTGCCCAGATTGTAAGACTGCTATTTCTGATGCTGAGGTTGACCACGTTGATACCGACAGCAAGATTTGGGAAATCAGATATAATTTTGCTGATGGAGATGGGAGTGTAGTCATTGCTACAACTCGTCCTGAAACTTTGCTTGGCGACTTGGCTGTTGCTGTTAATCCAAACGATGATAGATACAAGGATGTGGTTGGCAAAAATGTCATACTACCACTTGTTGAAAAGGAAATTCCTATAATCGCTGATGATTATGTTGATATGGAATTTGGTACAGGTGTTGTAAAGATTACACCTTCTCACGACCCTAATGACTTTATGGTTGGTGAACGCCACAATCTTGGCCAATTTGTAGTTATTGATGAAGATGCCAAGATGAATGAAAATGCTTTGAAATACGCAGGTATGGATAGGTATGAAGCAAGGAAGAATATTATCGCAGACTTAAAAGCTCAAGGGCTTTTGGTCAGCGAAAAGAAACACGAAAATGCAGTTGGCCATTGCAGCAGGTGTAAAACTGTTATTGAGCCACTGATTAGTAAGCAATGGTTTGTTAAGATGAAAGACTTGGCTCAAGACACTCTTGAAGCCTTTGACGCTGGCCAACCAAATTTTTATCCTGAAAGATATGGAAAGATTTATAGGAACTGGCTGTCAAATTTAAATGACTGGTGTATTTCACGTCAGCTTTGGTGGGGCCATCAAATTCCTGCATATTACTGCGAGGACTGCGGCCACATTTATGTTAGCGAAAGCTCAGTAGAAAAATGTGAAAAATGTGGTTCTACAAATATCCACCAAGATCCAGACACTTTGGACACCTGGTTCTCATCAGCCCTGTGGCCATTTGCAACCCTGGGTTGGCCGGATGAAAATTCTGAAGACTTTAAAAAATTCTTCCCAACGGATCTCATGATCACTGGCTTTGATATTATTTTATTCTGGGTTATCAGGATGACCTTTACATCTAAATATTTCTTAGACCAAATACCATTTAAAGATGTTTTGATTACTGGACTCGTTCGTGATATCCAAGGAAGGAAGATGAGTAAGTCTCTTGACAACGGTATTGACCCACTTGAAATTATTGAAAAGTATGGGGCTGACGCCTTGAGATTTAATATGGTTACAGGTAATTCACCTGGAAACGATATGAGATTTGACGAGAAAAAAGTTGAAAATGCAAGAAACTTTGCCAACAAGGTATGGAATGCAAGTCGCTTCCTCCTTATGAATATTGGCGACCACAAATCAACTGATTTTGACCAAGATAAACTCACCGACAAGGACATTTGGATTTTGGAAAAACTCAATGATGCAATTAGGACCGTTGACAAGAACTTATCCAAATATGAAGTGGGTCTTGCAGCTGAACGAATTTACTCATTTATTTGGGAAGACCTTTGCGATTATTATATTGAATTTTCAAAGAGCGATTTATATGGTGATGACGAAGACAGGAAGGCTGTTACAAAGTCAGTACTACTATATGTACTCGAAAATAGCTTGAAGCTCCTGCATCCATTTATGCCTTTTATCACTGAAGAAATTTACCAATCTCTGCCAAACTCAGAAGGCTATATTATGGTTCAAGCTTGGCCAGAGGTCTTGGAAATCAAAAATCCAAAGAACAGCGTTTTTGTAATTGAAAAGATCAAGGACATTATCAGAGAAGTTAGAAATGCAAAGGCATCCAGAAACATCGATCCAAGCAGGAAATCAGAATTGATTTTGGCTGGAGACAATGCCTTGATTGCAGATGTTATTGCAAATAAAGATATGATTATGCCATTAATCGGCGTTACAGAGATTACTTCTACTACAGAAAAGCTAAATCCAAGCGATTATCTCTTTATGTCAATCCCTGAATTTGACATGTATATGCCTTTAAAAGAATTGATTGACTATGAAAAAGAAATTATCAGCTTGGAAAAGAAAATCGAAAACTACGAATCAGAAATCGAAAGATTAAATAAAAAACTTGCCAACAAGGGCTTTGTAGACAAGGCTCCAGAGGCAGTTGTAAATAAAGAAAAGGAAAAGCTAAGCGACTATGAGTCCTTGCTTCAATCAGCCAAGGATTCTCTGGAAGAAATTAAGAGGGCTTTATGATTAAAAAAGTTTTGATTACACAAGATGAAATTGATAAGCGTTTGGACAAGCTGGCAGAGGAAATAAATGATTTTTACAAGGGAGAGCCGATTATTGTAATTCCTCTATTAAGAGGGGGCTTTATGTTCGCAGCCGACCTAATCAAGAGGCTGGACATGCTCGTAGAAGTGGATTTTATTACCACTGCTTCCTATGGGCACAAGAAGGTTTCATCTGGAGATGTAAAAGTGTTTAGCGATTTGAGGTCTAATGTAACAGGCAAAAATGTTTTGATAGTCGACGATATTATTGACTCGGGCAATACCTTAAAATTTATCAAGGATTAT
Organism: Ezakiella peruensis; assembly: GCF_900215725.1. GTDB lineage: Bacteria > Bacillota > Clostridia > Tissierellales > Peptoniphilaceae > Ezakiella > Ezakiella peruensis. The sequence continues at coordinate 517,053 of NZ_LT962469.1, forward strand.
ATAGGAATTAGAAATCCAAAGTCATTAAAGATTGCCACTATGCTTGACAAGCCATCCAGAAGAACACAAGATGTCAACAGTGATTTTGTAGGCTTTGAAGTGGACGACGTTTTTATTGTTGGCTATGGCTTGGACTATGAAAACAATTACAGAAATGTGCCTTATATATTTGAATTTTTGGAAGAGGGAGAAGATGAATAAAAAAAGTATGCCAACAGCTGTTGCTGGATCACTCATGTTTATGGGCTTAACGGTTTTATTTTTAACCCTGGGTGGACTTACTCAGCTTTTAAATATTTACTTTGGAATATTTTTTACAGAGGCAATAATATTAGGCCTAGTGACTTATCTGGTCTGCGTTTTTAAAAAATATTATGTCAGAGAGACTTTGGCTCTTAGGATGCCCTACGAGGGGACTTTATGGAAGGCGTTTTTTATATCGCTTTTATCTTATCCAGTTATTGTATTTATAAATGGTTTGTATTTGACAGGTCTATCAAAATTTATGACCCTGCCATCCGATTTGGGTGTGCCTCTACCAGAAACTTTTCCAATGTTTTTGGTAAGCGTAATAATGTTTGCGGTCTTACCAGGAGTTTTTGAAGAGTTGGTCTTTAGAGGATTTTTATTTAAGGCCTTTGATAGGTACAAGCCAGTAGCGAGGATTTTTATAACGGCAACTCTTTTTGCAATCTTCCACTACAATCCTATAAATATTGTTGGACCATTTTTGATGGGTCTGACATTTGGATATTTGAGATATAGGTCAGACTCGCTCTTGCCGAGCATCATTGGCCATACAACCAACAACTCCATAGCCATGGTTATCGGTTATATTGCCAACAAGGCTGGCAACTTGGATTTGGACGCTGCGGGTGATCCTGATATGGCAAATGTCGAGGCCATGCTGGGTGATTCAAAAGTGATCGTCGCTGCATTTGGTCTAATTGTAATTGCACTTCTCGCTTATATGGTTTACAAGTTATTAAAATCTTTCCCAGATTATAGGGAAAAGACCACTTTGGTTATAAAGCCAGAAAAAAGAGAAAGATTATTCACATTGATCATGTTTATTTTTGGATTTATAATGCTTGCAAGTGCATTTGTAATAGTTATGAAAAAGTTTTAAATGAATTAAAGCCTTTGACTTTTTGTCAAAGGTTTTTTGATGTGGACAATTTGCATCAAATATAATAAAATAGGGGTATAGATATATCGATGAACGAAAATATTTTGGAGGACAAATGAAAGTTTTAAAAGATTATGATATAAAAGAATTTTCTACAATGAAGATTGGCGGACCTTGCAGGGCAATTTATTTGCCAGAGTCCAACGAGGATATAAAAGAAATTTTAAATACAGAAAAAAATCCGCTGATAATAGGCCAGATGAGCAATATTTTAATTACAGATAAAAAATTTGACCGGGCGATAATTCTCTTAAGGGAAAATTTTTCAAATATTGAATTAAAGAATGATTTGGTCTACGCTCAAGCTGGAGCCACTATGGGTCAGCTAAGTGATTTTGCTATTGAAAATGCCCTGACAGGCTTTGAATTTATGGAGGGTATACCGGGTTCTATTGGCGGCGGAGTTTTCATGAACGCTGGAGCTTACGGCGGAGAAATGAAGGATATAATTCATTCTGTTGTCGTTTATAGAAATGGAGAGATTGTTGAAGTTCCAAATGAGATTTGCGAATTTGACTCCAGGCATTCCGTTTTTCAAGACAATGGCGATATTATATTGGGTGCTTATTATAAGGCTGTTAAGGGCAATAGAGAAGAGATTAAATCCACGGTTGATGACCTGCACGAGAGAAGAAACTCCAAACAGCCACTTGAGTATCCTTCATGCGGATCTGTTTTTAAAAGGCCAAAGGGTTATTATGCTTCAAAGCTTATTGACGATTTAAATTTAAAGGGAACAAGGATTGGCGGAGCAATGGTATCGCCAAAGCATGCTGGTTTTATAATTAACTATGATCAGGCGACTTTTGATGATGTTATAGAGCTGATTGAACTTATTAGGGACAAGGTTAGAGACGAATACGGTGTAGAATTAGAAACGGAGTTAAGGATAATTGAAAGATAAAATGGATATTATAATTGTAACTGGTATGAGTGGAGCAGGCAAAACTGCCACATTAAATGTGTTGGAAGACGACGGCTACTTGTGCATAGATAACTTGCCAATACCATTAATCAAAGAGACTTTTGAATTAATGCAAAAGACACCTCAAGTTGAAAAAGTGGCTTTGGCTATTGACCTTAGGAATAGGATTTTTACCAACGAGCTCTTTTCGATTATAAAAAATTTGAAGGACGAATACGGGGCCAAGGTTTTGTTTTTAAATGCATCTGATGAGGCACTGATAAGAAGATTCAAGGAAAGACGGAGACCACATCCTCTTGCTATGAAGGGAAGTATTTTAGACGGAATTTCCAATGAACGCAAGATTATGGATAAGATTCAAGATATTTCTCTTCCTATTGAGACTTCTAATTTGAGTTTGGGCGAACTCAAACGAGCCATTCACTCTATGCTGGAAGAAACCGATGGACTCAATGTGGTCTTTACAACCTTTGGTTTCAAGCACGGGATTGTTATGGATGCTGATTTGGTTTTCGATGTAAGATTTATTGAAAATCCATATTATGTGCCGGAATTAAAAACCAAGTCCGGCTATAAAGATGAAGTTTACACTTTTGTTTTGAGTCAACCGGAAGTAGATGAATTTATAAATAAACTTTATGATTTAATTAAATTTTTAATACCACTTTACGAACGCGAGGGTAAGGAGCAACTTCTGGTAGCCTTTGGTTGCACAGGTGGTAGGCAAAGGTCTGTAAGCGTTGCCAGACGCCTAAAGGAAATGTTTGAAAAAGAAGATAAGATAAGTATTACTATGATTAACAGGGATTTGGAAGATGAAAGTAAATAAATTGGTTGCCATTGGTGGTGGGACTGGACTTAGCATTTTAATTTCAGGACTCAAGGATAAATTTGACGTTTCTGCCATTGTAACCGTTGGCGATAATGGTGGCGGAAGTGGAATTTTGCGTGCCGATTTAAATATGCTGCCGCCAGGTGATATTAGAAACTGCCTCCTGGCTTTGTCAAATGCACCTGACTCCTTGTCTAAACTCTTGTCTTATAGGTTTAAGAAAGGGGGCTTGAATGGTCAGTCGCTGGGAAACTTAATGATAGCAGGAATGACCGAAGAGTTTGGTTCTTTTGAACAGGCGATTTATTTTTTAAGCAAGGCATTAAACATCAAGGGCAATGTCTATCCAGTTAGCCTTGACCCAATGGATTTAGTCGCTAATTTATCAAATGGAGATACGATTTACGGTGAAAGTGAGATTGCAATTTTTTCTTTAAAAAGAAAAGCCAAGATAAATGAAATTTATTTAAATCAGCCTTGCAATATATCTCTTGATGCCAGAGAGGCCATCAGGGAGGCCGACATTGTAACTTTAGGTCCAGGGTCCTTGTATACATCTGTTATTTGCAATTTGCTGGTAGACGATGTGAGAGATCTTTTGAAGGATAAAAAAATTGCCTATGTATCAAATGTCATGACCCAGCCTGAAGAAACTTATAATTACACGCTCAGGGACCATATCGATGAAATTGAAAGATATTTGGGCAGGGATTTGGATTTTATATTTGCCAATGATGTATTACCAGAAAAAGAGGTATTGGCCAAGTACAAGGACGAGGGATCAATTCCAGTTGTCCCTGACAAAGACGACTACGATTTTTATGGAGACAGGCTAATTACAGGAGACTTTATTTCTGTAAAAGAAGCCTATATAAGGTCAGCTTCAGAAAAAATTGCTGGAGAGATTTTAAAGCTATGCTAAAATTTTGCCTTATAGGGAAAAATATAAAAAATTCCAGGTCGCCAGTACTATATGAATCATTTGCAAAAAGAGATGGGGTCGACTTGTCTTATGAGTTAAGAGACTTAGATAGAGGAGACTTGTCAGCTTTTGTTGATGAAGTTAAGTCTGGAAAATATAATGGTTTTAATGTCACGGCCCCTTACAAAAATAATATTATAAAATATTTAGATTATATAAGCGATGACGCCAAGGCTGTGGCAGCTGTAAACACTGTATACAATAAAGATGGAGTGCTTTATGGTTACAACACGGATATCTATGGGGCCTTTGAAAGTATCAATCCCGTTTTAAAAGAAGGAAGTATTTTAATTTTAGGACGGGGTGGAGCTGCCCGGGCTGTTATCAGGGCCTTTAAGGATAGGGACCTGACTATCTACGCCAGAGACTTTAACAATGATGATTTGCTAAAGATAAAAGCTGATTTAAAATTTATAGATAATTTACATGGCCAAGATTTTATAAATGTTATAAATGCGACAAGCGTTGGTTTTAACGAAGAAAAAACTCTGATGGAAAAACCGTTCGCATCGCAAAAAACGGCCGTTGATTTGATCTATACACCAGAAAAGACCATGTTTTTATCTTGTATGGAAAAGTTTGGCCTTGAAATTAAAAACGGATTTGAAATGCTTGAACTCCAAGCCAAGATGAGTTATAAAATATTTTTAGGAGAGATAAGTTGAGAATTATTGCAGGTTCTTGTTCAATTGAAAACTATGATCAAGCCATTAGTTTGGCGATCAAATTAAAGGCTCTGGGCGTGAGCGAAATCAGGGCCATGCTTTTTAAGCCGCGGACTGATCCAAATAGTTTTCAGGGAATAGGATACGATGGTATAGAAATTTTAAAAGAATTAAAAAATATGGGCTTTAAAATTGTAAGCGAAGTTATGAATGCTGAACAAATTGAAAAGCTATATGATTATGTTGACTCCATGCAAGTTGGTGCTAGAAATATGCAGAACTTTGATTTGTTAAGAGAGCTGGGTCGAACTGACAAGAATATTATTCTAAAGAGGGGCTTTGCTTCTTATATAGAAGAGTGGATCAAGGCGTCTGAGTACATTACAAGGGCTGGTAACCAAAACGTGACCCTTTGTGAGAGGGGCATTAGGTCTTTTGATAATATAACCAGAAATGTTTTGGATATTGGAGCTATTATTTATTTAAAAGAGATGACTGACTTTGAAGTCCTAGCTGACCCTTCGCATTCGATGGGCAGGCGAGACCTTGTGCCAGGTGCTGCCAAAGCGGCAATGGCTGCAGGGGCCGATGGGCTGATAATAGAAGTCCACGAAAATCCAGAAGAGGCTTTGACAGATAAAGACCAGGCCTTGGATATTAAGACTTTTGAAAAATTATTAAGGGAGCTGGATGGAAAATATAATTTATAAATCAATAGACAAAATTGAATACGATTTCCTTGTAGCAGACGAAGTTTTAAGAGACTTATATAGAGGATTATTTCCAGAGTACGCATATTTTGTCCAAGCTGGGGAAGCTTGCAAGACTTTTGATTTTATTGAAACGCTGATTGGCCAGATGCAAAGTCGAGGCCTGGACAGGTCATCGCATATAGGAGTGGTTGGTGGCGGCAGTTTATCAGATGCAGTGGGTTTTGCTGCCGGCATTTATATGCGGGGTATTAGCCACGATATAATTCCCACCACGCTTTTATCTATGGTGGATGCCTGCATGGGCGGTAAGACTGCCATCAATTTTAATCACGCCAAAAACTTTGTGGGCATTTTTAATGAAGCCAAGAATGTTATTATTGATGAAAGATTTACCAAGACTGAGAGTCTGGATAATTATAAAAATGGAGTGGTGGAAGCCGTAAAGCTTGCCGCTTTATTTGACGACAACATTTTTAATGAAATGGAAGCCTTAATAGATTATGAGATGAAAAATAGAGATGAATTTACTCATCTCGCAGCTACTTATTGCCCGCAGAAAAAGCAATCTATAGTAAAAGATGATTTTCGTGATAAGGGCTTGAGGCAGCTATTAAATGCTGGCCACACAGTTGGTCACGCCATAGAGGCCTATGAAGATTATAAGATAGCCCACGGCAAGGCAGTGGCTCTGGGCCTTGTAATTGAGCACCAAGCTTTGGGCTATGATACTAACAAGGATTTTTTGAGAATTTTTTATAAGTTATATGGAGAAGATTTTAAAATTTTGGTCGAAAAATATAAAAAAACCAAGCTTACCATTAAAGACGATAAAAAATCTTCTGGGGATAAGATCAATATTCCTTGCATAAGGAAAATCGGCTGCGGAAGCATATTAACTCTTAACAAAAAAGATTTTCAAAGGAGTATTTATTTTGAATAAACTGGAATATATACCAGGCTATTCAAAGTCCTATTTACATAGGTTTATTATCTTGTCCTGGATAAATAATATGGATATAGTCATTAAAAACTTCACCCCCTCTGATGATGTTTTTGCAACTTTAAATGCTCTCTATGATTCCTACAAGATTATTGGAGGAGATTTATATTTAAAAAAATCAGATAGGGTTTTTAGGGACCAAATTTATGTGGGCGAATCTGGATCGACCTTGAGATTTTTGATTACGTTAATGTTAGTGGCCCAAGAAAATAAAGAAATTACTTTTATTACTAAGGGGCGTCTAGCAAACAGGCCTTTAAAGGTCTTTAAAAGCCTCATAGAGGACGAGGGCGGGTCTTTTGATATAGTTAATCAAAAGATTAGGATAAGAGGCAAATTGGGCCTAAAATCCTACTTAATTTCGACTGAGGAATCCAGCCAATTTGTATCAGCTATGTTAATGGCAGGTCAGAAAAAAATTGATGTAAGCTACCAGGCGGATAAATCTTCCCAGTATATAGAAATTACCAAGGATGCCATTGATATTTTTAAATCAAAGCCGGCAAAAGTTTATGTTCCCGTAGATATGTCCAACTATTCGCTTTTTTATGCCTTATACAAAAAGGGTTTTATAGGAAAAATAGGACCGGCTGTGGCAAGGTGTCAAAAGGATAGAGTTTTTATAGACTATGTAAATAATTTGCAGCCTAGATATAATTTGAAAAACTCAATTGATTTAGCGCCCATGCTTGCAGCTTACTTGTCTACTGTGGATGGAGTTTTTACAATCTCTGGCCTTGAAAATTTAAAACATAAGGAGTCAAATAGGCTAAGGGAAATTTTAAGAGTTTTAAAATTTTTCCATGTGGACTGCGGGACCAACGGCAGGGACGAAATTTATATAAGGGGAAGTCGAGACAAGAAAAATATAAGCGGTTCTATAAAGGTGACCGACCATAGGATCTGCCATATGATTTTATTTTTGAAAATATATCATGATTCGGATTTAAAGATAAAGGGCTTGGAGTCTTTAAAAAAGTCAGATTATAATATTTATAATTATTTTAAGAGGTATTTTGATGTTTACTTACGGTAGGGATTTTAGAATTACAATTTTTGGGGCATCGCACGAGGACTATGTCGGCATTTTAATCGACGGAATAAAGGCAGGCACCCATATAGATTTTGACCAAATTAAGACGAGCCTGGGCAGAAGAAGGCCGGCGAGTGATGAAGAGACCTCACGCAGGGAAGGAGATGAGCTTGTGCTTGTTTCGGGTTATGAAAATGACCACACAACTGAGGCTCCGCTTGCCATATTAATAAAAAATTCAGATGTAAAGAAAACTGATTATAGCGACATCAAGGATGCCTTCAGACCTGGCCATGCAGATTATTCTAAGTTTATTAAATACCAGGGCCAAGCCTATGAGACTGGCGGCGGAATTTTTTCAGGCAGAATGACTGTGGCCTTGGTGGTTGCAGGTGAGATCGCAAGGCAAATCCACGACTTTGATATTTCTTCTAAAATAATTTTTGCGGAGGGCAATACCGGTTCTCATATAAAAATCCTTGCTGAGAAAATAGATCCAGGTTTGGGCCAGCCATTTTTTGATTCGGTTGAATCTGTAGTCAGTCATATTTTATTCTCCGTGCCGTCTGTGAAGGGGATTAACTTCGGAAATATCCTCGATACTTACAAGATGTCATCGGTTGAAGTTCTGGATGAATTTTATATGGAAGATCAAAAAGTTAAGACTAAGTTCAACCACGATGGCGGAATCCAAGGGGGCATAACAAATGGTATGCCACTTATAATAAATGTATTTTTAAAACCCATTCCAACTGTAAATATAGATGTGGAAACGCTTGATAAAGACTTTAATCAAACGATCATAAAAGCTTCGGGCAGGCACGATAAGCAAATTGCAAATAGGGTTGGGGTTGTCCTTGAAAGCGCAGTCCAAATCGCCTTGTTAGATCTCTTGATGAGGGCCAGATGAATATTGTTTTAATTGGACTCTCTGGCAGTGGCAAGACCACTGTTGGGAAAATGCTTTCAGAAAAAGTTAATAGGGAATTTTTTGATTCAGATTTTGAAATAGAAAAATCCCAGGGCAAGACTATAAATGAAATCTTTAAAAACGGCGAGGAATATTTTAGGAATATTGAAACAGAGACCTTGAAGACTTTACTCGACAAAGAAAATATAATTCTTGCAAGTGGTGGGGGAATAGTAGAAAGGGCTTGTAATTTAGACTTGCTCAAAGACCATTATATAATATTTTTAGACAGGTCGGTTGAGGATATCTTGAAAGACCTTGACGAGACTACGCGGCCGCTTTTAAAAGACGAGCCTTATGAAATACTAAAGAACCTATCTGATAAAAGGCGGGAAAAATATTTGTCAGCGGCAGACTTTATTGTAAGTGAGGCCACAGCTACTGATACTGTGAATGAAATAATAAAAAAATTAAAAGAGGAGTCAATATGAAAAAAGTATTATTTATATTAGGAGCAAATTTAAAATATTTGGGCCAAAGGGAAAAGGATATTTACGGTTCAAATACCATTGATGAAATCTATGAGTCTATGAATCAAATTTCTGATCATGTTCAAATAGAAATGCTGGCAACTAATAGCGAAGGGGAAATTATAGATGCAATTATGGAAAAAGATTATGATGCGCTTATAATCAATGCAGGGGCTTATACTCACTACAGCCTAGCCATTTATGATGCCTTAAGGGCCAAGGAAGACAAGTTCAAAGTTGAAGTCCACATGACCAATGTCTATAAGAGGGAAGACTTCCGACAGCAAATGGTTACGAGCGGTGGGGCAGACACAATAATTATGGGTATGGGAGAAAAGTCATATTATTTAGCAGTAAAAGCTATTTGTGATTATTTTTCTTTATAAAATGGGTAAGAGAACAGAGGAGGTAATTATGAAATACGATTTAGATTATTTAATTGATTTTGGGGTAAAACTATTGGAAACTCCATCACCAACAGGTGACACAAAGGCAGCAGTTGATTTAGTAAAATCAGAATTAGAAAAATATTGCCATGTGGAATACACCAGAAAAGGAGCTTTGCTTGCTAAGATCGAAGGCAAGAACAAGGATGACGCAATTTTATTAAGCTCACACGTTGATACTCTTGGCGCTATGGTTAAGGAATTAAAACCAAACGGCAGACTAAAGATGTCTATGTTAGGCGGCTATGCTTGGGCAACAGTTGAAGGACTTGAAGTTGAAGTTGCTACAGAAGATGGCAAGAGAATTCCAGGCACAATTATGACTACAGCTGCAAGCTCACACGTTCACGGAGCCAAGACTCAAAACATCGAAAGAAATGATGAAAATCTTGAAATTAGAATTGATGAAGTCGCAAGAAATAAAAAAGACCTAGAAGATCTAGGCATTCAAGTTGGCGATTTTGTTTATTATAATACAGGCACAAAATTATTTGATTCTGGATACTTAAAGAGCAGACACTTAGACGACAAGGCTTGCGTAATTTCCTTGGTTGGAATTGCCAAATACCTAAAGGAAAACAATATTGTTCCACCACGCACAACTTATCTCTTCATTTCTAACTATGAAGAAGTTGGCCATGGTTCAAGCGCAGGAATTCCTGAAGAAGTTTCAGAATTTATTGCTGTTGATATGGCAGCTCCAGGTCAAGGACAAACATCCGACGAACACAAGGTTACCATTTGTGTTAAGGACAGCACAGGACCTTATGACCTAGGCTTAAAGAGAAAGTTTATTAAACTTGCAAAAGAAAATGATATCCCATATGTACTAGACATTTATCCATTCTATGGTTCAGATGCATCTGCAGCTCAAAGAGCTGGTGTAAATGTAAGAGCAGGGCTCATTGGACCAGGGGTTGATGCTTCACACTCATTTGAACGCACACACAAGGACGGCATTAAAGCTACAACAGATTTAGCTATCGCTTATGTACTAGCAGATAAATAAAATAAGATAAATTTTAAAGACCGGAGAACTTAAAGAAAATTTGGCTCTATACTAAAAGTTGTGGGAATAAAGTACCACAGCTTTTTTAGTTGGAGAAAAATATGTAAAAAAATTGCACTAAACTCAGAAATCCTTTAAAATAAAATTGCACAACATGAAAGGAGCTGAGATTAGTGCAAGACAATTTTATCACAAAACTCTTAGAATTAAAAGTAGACAACAGAAAAACCACAGTAAAAACCTATGATGAAAAAATCATCATACAAACACAACNTTTGGCTCTATACTAAAAGTTGTGGGAATAAAGTACCACAGCTTTTTTAGTTGGAGAAAAATATGTAAAAAAATTGCACTAAACTCAGAAATCCTTTAAAATAAAATTGCACAACATGAAAGGAGCTGAGATTAGTGCAAGACAATTTTATCACAAAACTCTTAGAATTAAAAGTAGACAACAGAAAAACCACAGTAAAAACCTATGATGAAAAAATCATCATACAAACACAACTAAAACAAAAAGGAATTAGAAAATGCAGAAACTGCAACTGTAAGACCCACATCCTAGACTACAGAGAAAGAAGAATAAAAGAAATACCAATTGCTGGAAAACAAACAATAATCAAACTAAAAGTAATAAGGTACATCTGCCCTAAATGTAAGAAAACATACCAAAAAGAACCAGAATTCACACAGAAACACTCAAGGATGACAACAAGACTAATGTTTAAACTCGTACATGAATACAGCAAAATGAAAACCCTAAAACAAATATCCGAAGAATACAAAGTAGGACCAAACACCATCCTAAGAGTACTAAATCAAGTAAAACCATCTAGGAAAGAACTAGGAAAAGTCTTAGCAATAGATGAATTCAAAGGAGACAGTGGAAAAGAAAAATACCAAACATCAATAGCAGACCCAGAAAGAAAAAAACTAATAGACATCCTACCTAACAGAAAACTAGACGATCTAAATAAATACTTTAAAACTATACCCTTAAAAGAAAAAGAAAGAGTAAAAATATTAGTAAGTGACATGAGTCAAACCTGGAGAAACATAAAGAAAACCCACTTTAAAGAAAGCACCCATGTAATAGACAAATACCATTATGTAAGACAAATAACATGGGCATTTGAAAACATAAGAAAAAGCGAAAGAAAACAAATGACAATGGAAGAAGGAAAATACTTCTACAACAGCCGAAAACTATTACAAAAAAGCCCAGACAAAGTTACAGAAGAAGAATCCATAAGAATAGCTAATATGCTAAAAAGAAATGAAAGAATAAGGAAGGCATACAAATTAAAAGAAAGATTCTACAACTATGTAATGAAATCTATGAGCAAAGAAGAAGCTCTATACAGAATAGAAAACTGGATAGCACTTGCAAAAGAAGATAAAGACCCCTATTGGACACAAGCAATAAGAGCCTTTATTAACTGGAAAGAAGAAATAGCAAATAGCTTTGATCATGCATACACAAATGGATACCTAGAGGGAAAACATAACAAGATAAAGCAAATAAAAAGAATCACATGTACCATGCCAAACTTTGAGAACTTTAGAAGAAAAATCCTCTTAATGGGATAAAAGATCCCATTAAGAGGATAGGATTTGTTTGCCATGCCTTAAATCAAGTGAAACAAGCAATTTTATTTAATTTAAACAAGCATTAGTTAAAATGCGTGTTGAGTTTAGTGTTTACTCATTTATATGAGTTTTTATACCACAACTATTGACAAAGAGCCGAAAATTTAAGATCCGGCCTTTTTTTATTGGATAAATTTACATAAAAAAAATAACTCCCACAAGGGGAGTTAAAAATTTTAAAGATCTTAAGCTAGTTCTACAACTGCTCCTGCTTCTTCTAATTTTTTCTTTAGTTCTTCAGCTTCGTCTTTTGCAACGTTTTCTTTGATTGTCTTAGGTGCGCCGTCTACCATTTCTTTAGCATCTTTTAAGCCAAGACCTGTAGCTTCTCTAACTGCTTTGATAACTTTGATTTTTTCTGCACCAGCTTCTTTAAGAACTACGTTGAATTCTGATTTTTCTTCTGCTGCTGGAGCTGCGCCGCCTGCTGCTGGAGCTGCTGCAACTGCCATTGGAGCTGCTGCTGATACTCCGAATTCTTCTTCTAAAGCTTTTACTAGATCACTTAGTTCTAGAACTGTTAAACCTTTTACTTCTTCAATTAGTTGTGTAACTTTTTCACTCATTTTAAATACCTCCAAATTAATTTTCTTCTTGTTTAGCTCTTACTGCGTCAAGAGCATAGACGAGGGAACGAATAGTCCCTTGTAATACGTTTGCAAATCCTTGAATTGGGCTGTTTAAACCAGCTAATGCTTGAGCTAACAGAACATCCTTTGGTGGTAGCTCTGCCAGAGCCTTAATCTCGTTAATGTCGACAATCTTTCCATCGACGATGCCAGCTTTTAATTCAAGTTTTTCATTTTTCTTTGCAAATTCTGCTGAAACTTTTGCTGCACCTACAACATCTTCATAGGAGAAAGCAATTCCATTAGGGCCTGCTAAGAATTGTGTGAACTCTTCATATCCAAGTTCGTTAAAAGCGCGTGCCATCAATGTGTTTTTATAAACTTTGTATTCAACGCCTTCTTTACGGTAGTTATCTCTTAACTCTGTAACTTCTTGAACGTTTAGTCCACGGTAGTCTACAAGAACCATTGAGTCTGCTCTTTCAATACGATCTTTGATTTCAGAAACAATTGATTGTTTTTCTCTTAGTACTGCCTCTTTCATGCGACACCTCCTTTATATATTAGAAAAGACCTCGAAAAAACGAGGTCTAAAAATCAAATAAACATTGATAAATAACCTCGGCGGGATTTACACGTAAACGCTACCTGCTTTCTTCGGCGATTCTTAACATCAATTATAATATCATATGCCCCTGACTTTGTCAAGGCTTTTTACAAAAAATTTATTTTAAATATTTTTTTGGAGTTGAATGAATTTTGGCCTAATGATATAATTAATTTATTGGAATAAATACGAGGGGAGGGGCTATTATTAATAAAATTTTTGAGAATATTCCATTGTTTAATGAAATATCTAATGAAGCAAGAGATGCCATTAGCAATGAAGTGAGTTTAAAAAGGTATCATAAGGGTGATTATATTTTTAAGTCTGATGACCCAGCTAGTGTTATGTATGTAATCAAGACTGGGGCTATGAAGATAACCATGAATCTCTCCGACGGCAGAGAGCAGATTTTGTATATTTATAAAAATGGAGACTTTGTTGGAGGGCTCAATCTTTTAACTAGTGACCACTATGTTTATAATGGCATAGCCTTGATTGAAACAACAGTTTTAACTATAAATAAAGCTGCATTTGATGAGCATTTGATGAATGATAATAATTTTTTAAAGGCCATGTTGGTTGAATCTTATTCTAGAATTCGCAAATCAGAAGATTTGATTGACAGGCTCTCAGTTATAAATGGGGATATGAAAGTTGCCAAGGGCATTATTGATTTAATAAAAACTCATGGGTCCAGGTCTATTAAGGGCAACTGGATTGTCAATCCAAATCTTACTCGAACTGAAATGGGGTCATTTACGGGGCTTGCAAGGGAAACCCTGACCAGAAAATTAGCCTACTTCCAAGATATAGGTTTAATTAAACTCTTGCCAAGAGGTGGTATAGAAATATTAAACTTAGACGGCTTATTGGAACTTACAATATAAAAGTAATTTTTATGGAAAAAGTTTTTGAAATAAAGGATTTAAAATTTAAGGATATATTAGACATACCGAGTCTTACTTTTTATAATGGAATAGCGTCGATTGTTGGCAAAAGCGGCAGTGGTAAAACAACTTTGATGCTAGCTTTAAACAAGATGATAACGCCTACGAGTGGTGATGTTTATTATAATGGAGAAAATATAAAAGCCATGGACCCGGTAAAACTTCGAAGAAAAGTTGTAATGCTTGGCCAGCAGCCGATAATTTTTCCTGGCAATGTGCGAGATAATTTAAATCAGGGCCTAAAGTTTGCTAAAAAAGAATTGGCAGATGATAAAAAATTAAGAGAGCTCTTGGACTATGTAGAACTTGATAAAGATTTGGAAGATGATCCCAGTGATTTTTCTGGTGGGGAAAAGCAAAGGATAGCTATAGCCAGGGTAATTGCCATGGAGCCAGATGTGTATTTACTGGATGAGCCAAGCTCAGCCCTTGATAGTGAGCTAGCCAACAACACAATAGAAAAAATATCGCAGCTTGCCAAAGAAAAAGACCAAACAATAATTATGGTAACCCACTCAGACGAGATTGCAAAAAACATTTCTGATAATATTGTGGTGATAGATGAAGGAAGGGTGATTAAAGGTGAATAGTGAAAGCATAAATATTTACTCAGTCCTCATAGCCTATGCTTATGTAATAATTGCCGTAGTCATTTCTAAATTAACTGGAATTAAAAAAGAAAAAATGATTTTTATCTCTGGCTTTAGGATGACCTTGCAACTCCTATTAACAGCTTATGTGCTCCAGATGGTCTTTGATAATCCTAAGGCAATTTATACAGTAATGATTTTATTAGTGATGGAGATATTTGCAATTTACAATATAAGAAAGAGAAGTGGGATAAAGTCCTGGCATTTTACACAAATAATTGCTCTATCAATGGTCACTGGAAGTTTGCTTTGCTTAATTTATTTTATTTTAATAGTTATCAAATTAAAACCTTGGTATAATCCCCAATATATGATTACACTTGGGGGAATGTTTATAGGTAATACCATGACTGCACTGACTCTCGCAATCAATTCCCTTGCCAAGGAAATAAAGTCCCAAAGGGTAAATATCGAAGGGGCACTGATGCTTGGGGCTAGCCCACATGATGCTGTGGATGAAAACTTTAAAAATGCCTTAAACGCAAGTATACTTCCAACAATGAATTCCATGCTAGGCATGGGCATAGTATTTTTGCCGGGCATGATGGCCGGACAAATTATATCAGGTGAGTCACCGCTTACTGCAATTTTTTATCAGATTTCTATTATGTTAGGAATTCTTGGCAGCGTAGTAATCTCTACATTTTTATTTTTAGAGATGGCAAGGAAACTCTTGTTTAACAAAGACGCGCAATTGAGAGTGGAAGAATTAGATTAAGTTTTAAAAAATATGTAAATATAAAATCGACGGGTTTTTGTCCGTCGATTTTATATTGGAAAAATTTTCCTTAGATTTTATTAAAAGATTGTCTTATTTTACTAGGTCGATAGCTGCCTTTGGTAGGAATACAGCCTTTTCATTGAATAAGGTCAATCCATCAAATTCTTTTGCTTGACCATTTACATAAACAATATTTTTGTTAACAGGGAAGCGGTAGGTATTTGAACCCTTAGTAACAATTAGTTCATGATTTTTCTTTTCTTTGTCTTTTGAAACGTTTTTCCATTCGACCTTTGCTCCTTTTGCTTCAAGAGCTGGACGAGCAGGAACAAAGAGTTCTTCGGTTAATGAATCTAAGTCAAAGTTCATAATTCTTGCAATATATTCACCAATTTCGTTATTCATAATAGTTCTTGAAAGCGCAGGTACATTTGGATTTGAACTGTAGCAGTAGAGGCCGATGTCTCCACCAACGTGGCCGTGAGTTGTCCAGCCAATACCTGAACGTTCGCTTATCATAAGACCAATTCCTGATTCAGCGCTGTCATATTCTTTGATAAATTTAACTTCTTCATCAGTTAGGTCTGTAATACCAAAGTATTTTTTTACAACTTCTTTGATATTTGTACGGTCTTCATCCAATTCGCTGGAAGCTTTTAAAGCTCCGCCCTTGGCATTTTTAATAAGATCTGTGTAGTAGCCAAGTTTATTTTTTGTGTAAGTTCCACTTGTGTGGTAGTTACCCATTGTAATTCCGCCGGTGCCGTGGTCAGCAGCAGAAATAACAACAGTATCCTTATTTGTCTTAGCAAAGTCAAGGGCAGCTTTTACAGCCTTATCATAGGCAAGGATGTCGCCAACCATATTAACAGGGTCGTTTGAGTGTCCAGCCCAGTCGATTTCTGAACCTTCAACAATTAAGAAGAATCCGTTTTCATTCTTTGAAAGAATTTCAATAGCTTTCTTGGTCATCTCTTCTAGGCTTGGTTCAACTGTTTTATCAGCTTCTAAATCATAAGCCAAGTCTTTTTTTGCAAATAAACCCCAAAGCTTGTCGGCTTTTGCCTTTAAAAGTTCGTCGCGTTTTGTAATAAAATCATAGCCTTTATCTTTTAGAACAGAGATTAGATCTTCGCCATCATTACGTTTTTCAGCTGTTAGATAATTTGTGCCTGCACCCAAAACTACGTCAAGGTTTTGGTAAACGCCTTGTTCAATAAGAGTGTCGTATTCACTTCTGTTTGGATGGTGGGAGTAAAATGCGGCTGGTGTAGCGTGGTTAACTCTGGATGTTGATACAAGGCCAGTTGATCTGCCAGAATATTTTGCAGCTTCAAGTACTGTTGCGATTGGCATGTCAGCTTTTGCTGGATCATAGTTTTTTGCACCAGCCATACCAAATGTTTGTGGGTAGCAGCCAATGTAGGGAGCTTCTGATTTATAACCAGTTGACATAGCTGTAGCAGCTGGAGCTGAGTCAGCCATAGGAACGTCAGAGTTATTTGTTCTAACTGAGCCGGTTAGGATTTCGTCTAAAGCAAATTTCCAATCAGGTGTGAACCATCTGGCAAGTGTAAAAGCTTCAAAGCTCATCCCATCAGGAATCATCATGATTACATTTTTGATTACTGCTTGTTCTTCTTTTTTGCTGTTATCTGCAGCAAATGTTGGCACAAAAGATGTAAGTACAAGTGCCAAGGCTAATAAAAGTGATAAAGTTTTTTTCATATTTCCTCCTTAAAATCTTTATGCTTTGATCTTAGTGTACAAATGTTAAGTAAAGAATTCCTTTTAATTAAATCCATGTAAAATATTTTTTGAAATCTGCTTATAGGAATTAATAAAAAATGAAGTATATAGAAGTATATTATAGTAGACAATATCCACTATATATGGCACTTATAAAAATAATCTATAACGAGACCTTTTGTATAGATATTTTTAATTGGATTTTTAAAATCTTATATAATACAATGATTTGTAGGAGGTGTATTATGAAAATATACGAAAAAGCAAGAGAATTTGGTTTAAAACATATTGAACCATACGCAGCAGAAATTGACAAGAACGCTAGGTTCCCAAAGGAAACATTTGAAGCCCTAGGCAAAGAAGGATTTTTAAAGATGATGGTTCCAAAGGAATATGGCGGAGACGGACTTACAATGCAAGAACACGCAGAAGCTTGCATGGGTTTTGCAGAATACTGTGCTTCAGCAGGTCTATGCTACATGATGCATAACGTTTGTTTAATGGTTGTTTTAAATCACGGTTCAGAAGAATTAAAGAAAGAAGTTTGTGAAGCAATCGTAAACAATAATGAATTTTGCGCGCTAGCTTACAGTGAATTTGGAACAGGTACTCACTTCTATATTCCAGAATTAAAAGCAGAATTTAGAGATGGCTACACAGTTATTAGCGGAAGAAAATCAATGGTTACTTCAGCTGAACAAGCAAGCTACTACTTAATAAGTGCTCCTTCACAAAAAGAAGGCGTTACAGATAACTGGTTAGTTCCACTTAAAAAAGAAGGCGTTACATTTGACATGAACGAATGGAATGGCGTAGGTATGAAGGGTAACGTTTCATGCCCAATGACACTTACAAATGTAAAACTAGAAGATAAATACATGGTTGGTGAACCAGGCACAGCTATTGACCAAATCTTTGGCACAGTTGCTCCTTTCTTTATTGTAGGACTTGCAAGTGTTTACACAGGTCTTTCACTCGCTATGTACGAAGCAGCTCGTAAGCATGCAATCGATAGAGTATATCCAAACGGACAAGGATTAATTCACATTGAAACAGTTCAAATTCATTTGGCAAATCTATATAACAGAAGCCATGCAGCAAAATATTTCACATTTGAAGCAGCTAGAGCAGCAGCAAATGGTGAAGAAGATGCGCTTCCAAAAATCTTATCAGCCAGAATCAATGCATCAGAAGGCGCTATCGAATGTGCAAAATGGGCAATGAGAATTGGCGGAGGAAAAGCTTACAACGGCAATGGACCTCTAGAAAGATACATGAGAGACTCATATGCAGGACAAATCATGGCTCCATCAGTAGACGTTCTAATCACATGGTTAGGTAAGGCAGTTACAGGACAAGATTTAATCTAAGGAGAAATTATGTTAAAAATTGGTGCAGTTATTTACGATCCAAAGGTAACAGTTATCTGGGATCTAATTGAAAAGTTCTTTAAAGAAAGAGGCATGGAAATTGAACCAGTTTTCTTTAAAGATTATAAATTACAAGTAGATGCTTTAGTTGCAGGCGAAATTGATATGGCTTGGAACTCTCCGCTTGCACACTTGGACACAGTTTTAAGAACTGATAACTCATTCAAATACTCTTTGATGAGAGATACAGACCAAGGTAGAAAGACAATTATGGTTGCTAGAAAAGGTGAAGCAGAAAAACCAAGTGACCTAAAGGGAAAGACAATCGGTTTTGGTGCAATTGACTCACCTCAAGCAAGACTTATTCCAATTAATTATCTAAAACACGAAGGCTTGGAATTTGGCAAAGACTACACAGAAAAACGTTATGACATTGGCGTTGGCCTACACGGAGACCACGTTGGTGGAGAATATGACGCCCTACAAGCTTTGATGAATGGAGATGTAGATGCATCATTTACCCTCGATTTAAACTGGGAAGCTTGGAAAAAAGATGGTAAGGTTGATGAAAATAAAATTGTAAAGATTGGTGAAACACCACACTTTGACCATTGCATCTTTGACGTACACCCAAGTGTAGCTGATGAAACAATTAAAAAATTCGAAGAAATTATGCTTTCAATGGACTATAACAAAAAAGAAGACAAAGAAATCTTGGATATGGAAGGTCTAAAAGAATGGAAGCCAGGTAGGACACAAGGATTCAAACAAATTACGGAAGCCTGCGAATACATGGAGTTTTTTAAATAATGTTCGAATTATCTTTAATTGGCAGCATGCCAAGAGAAGAGTCCTTATTAAGAATTCTTAGAAAGCACAGGAATAATTCTATATCTGACCAAGAATTCAATCAAATTATAGATGAAAAAACCAAGGAAGTAGTTCATTTGCAGGAAGCTGCAAAGCTCGATTATATTACTTCAGGTGAACTACACAGGGATAATTATGTATCCTTTATTTCGGAAAGCCTAGAAGGCGTTAGGCAGATGTCTATGAGTGAGCTCTTGGATTATGTAGAAGATAAAAAGTCTTTTGAATTAATACTAGATACTCTGGATGTACCTGCTATCGCTATCAAAAACGCCATTTGCGTTGACAAGATTAGTCGCAGAAAATCTTTGGTCGCAGATGAGCTTAGAAGGATAAAAAAATTAACAGATAAAAAGGTTAAAATCACATTGCCTGGTCCATATCTTGTGACCAGGTCCATGTGGTTGCCTGAATTATCCAAAAAAGGTTATGCTTCCAAAGAGGAACTGGGCGAAGATGTAATCAAAATTATGTCTGATGAAATAAAAGAAATCCAAGAAATTGGAGTCGACATAATTCAATTTGACGAACCAGTTTTAACTGAAGTTGTATTTACAGAAGGCAGGCCAAGGACCTTTATGTGTGCTGCTCTTTCTGAAAGAAAAGACCCAACTGAGGAGCTGGAATTTGCCAAGCACTTGATTTCATCTGTAATGAAAAAAGTCGACAGATCAAAGTCAAAGGCAGCCCTCCATGTTTGCAGGGGCAACTGGAGTAGGGACGAATCGATTTTATTATCGGGCCCTTACACACCTTTGATTGATCTATTTGAAAACATCGATGCAGATATATTATTCTTGGAATATTCAACTGATAGGGCGGGTGATTTAAAATCCCTCTTTAATTCTCAAAAATTAAGAGACAGTATTATTTTGGGAATGGGTGTTGTAAATCCCAGAACTGATGAGATTGAATCTGTTGATACCATAGTCAAAAAAGCTGAACAGGCTTTGGAATTTATTCCAGCTGATAGGCTAATGCTAAATCCGGACTGTGGCTTTGCAACTTTTGCCAACAGACCAATGAATTCTTATGACATTATTGCTGAAAAATTAAAGGCTATGGACCAAGCAAGGAGAGTACTATGTCAGGGCTGGAAGGAATAGATTTTTCAAATTTTTCTCTAAGAGCAACCATGAACGACCTAAAAAATGTTAATGTATACACAGATAACAACAGCTTTAGGGTGAGTGATGCAATAAGCTTTGATATAGAGGCAGAAAATATTTCGGCTTTGAATTATTTTTGTGGAAGCTTGCTTGCAAGTGTTATGAAAATTCTGGTAAGTGAGTGCAAGAGCCAGGGAATTGTTATAGAAGAAATTGAAGGTAAGATTGATTATAAACTCACAAATCCTCTTAGGGTTTTAAATGTAAGAGGCTATGAGGACTTATCTGAAATTGAAGATATAGTAATAAAAATCTACTATTATGCTGATGGCGATGAGGAAGAACTAAATAATAGATTGATGGAGATGCTAAATGCTAATCCAATTTATAGTTTGCTAAAATTAACCAAGAGGGTTGATTGCAAAATACAATTAATAATTTAGGAGGTAGATTATGAACTACAAAGAAGAATTTAAAAACAATCAAGACATGAGCAAAGAATTATATGAAGCTTGCCCAGACATGATGGGTAGCTTTATGAATTTGCATGGCGAATATGCCAAGGACAGCACAATTACCTTAAAAGAAAAGGAAATGGTTTCAATCGGAATCTCAATTACAATCAAGTGCATCCCTTGCATGCTAGCCCACATTACAAGCTTCAAAAAAGCTGGCGGCACAAGAGAAGAATTGGTCGATGTTATCAAGGCATGCATTCTAATGAATGGCGGACCTGGCACAGCTTACGGTGCAAAAGCACTTAAGATGTTTGACGAACTAGACTAATAGAAAGATAAAAAAATCTTGGGTTTACCCAGGATTTTTTTGTGCCTTGTATTAAGCTTATTGCTAGAGACTTTAAAATAAAAGACAAATAAAAAACTGGGCTAGAAAATCTTTTCTGCCCAGTTTATATTTTAGATTTGACTTTTTATTTGTGTTTAATTAAGTTTGTATATTCTTTTTTATTTTTTACTACTTCATTTGTAAGTAGCAAGATACCTATTATATTTGGTATTACCATAAAGCCGTTCAAGAGGTCGCTGATATTATAAATTGATTCGACTTGAACAATTGTTCCGCCAACAACTGCAATAATTGCAAAGATCTTGTAGTAATTAATTGCGTCCTTTCCAAATAGATACATAACATTCGACTCTCCGTAATAATACCAGCCCAGTATTGTCGAGAAAGCAAAGAAGAATACTGATATTGCATAGAAGACTGATCCTGATCCGCCAAGAGCAATATCAAAACCGTTTTGCAAAACTCCTGCATAGTTGTCAGCTGGCATCTCATTGGACTTGGTTACTAGGATTATCAGAGCTGATACAGTACAGACCAAGAATGTGTCAATTAAAACTGTAATCATTGAAATTAAACCTTGCTTTGAAGCTTGATCTACATCTGCGATTGCATTTGCGTGAGGAGTTGATCCCATACCAGCTTCATTGGAAAAAAGTCCGCGTGCAAGTCCGTGTTTAACTGCTTGCTTTAAAGTAAAGCCTACTGTGCCGCCAATGGCAGCATTTAATGTAAAGGCATTTTTAAAAATGCTTGCAAAAACTTCTCCAAGATTATCCGAAAATTTTAAGAGAATAACTGCTCCGTGTATTACAAACATTCCAATCATAAAGGGCACAACTTTTGCAGCAATCTTTGCAATTCTATTTGCACCACCAATAATAATAAAGGACAACAAAATCGCTATAAAAGCACCTGTGTATACGGGGTCTATATTAAAAGAACTACTTACAACGCTGGCCACTGAATTGGATTGGACCATGTTGCCTGTAAAGGGCAGGGCGACTACAATAAAAATTGCAAATGAAGTTGCAAGGATTTTTCCTAACTTTTTATTTTTTATTCCCCTCGATAGATAATAAGCAGGGCCACCAAAGTATTCGTCATCTTTCTTTTCTCTATAGAGAACAGAGAGCACAGTTTCTGAGTACATAATTGCCATTCCTAAGAATCCTGAAATCCACATCCAAAAAACTGCACCGGGTCCGCCGAGCATAATTGCTGCGGCAACGCCTGCAATATTACCCGTACCGATTTGGGCGGCAAGGGAAGTATAGAGGGCTTCTCTTGGACTGACTAAACCAGGAATATCTGTAAACTCTTTTGAATTTTTTAATTCCTTAAAGGCTCGTCCAATTTTTGAAAATTGCAAAAATCCAAGCTTGATTGTCAAATACAGACCAGAAAATACAAGTAGAAACACTAGGAGATAATCCCATAAAAAATCTTTAATTACTATAATCGTATTCATAATTCCTCCTACTTTAACATGGGCTCATTCAAGCGAGCGGCTTCTTTAACAACAATTTTTGATAGCAATAATAGCCCGATTATATTTGGAATAACCATCAGAGCATTAAAGGTATCTGATAGGATCCACACAAAGTCAACGGAAACAACTGTGCCAACTATTACAGCAATTACTACTAAAAGTCTGTAGACCAAGACAGCCTTGCTACCAAATAAGTATACAATATTTGATTCTCCAAAATAATACCAACCCACAATTGTAGAGAAGGCAAAGAAGAACAAGCTTATTGCCAGGAATATTGTGCCGGCTTTACCAAAGGCAATTTCAAAACCCTTTTGTGTAACGGCAACTGAATCTAGGCCGTTTGCGTGAGAAAATATATGAGCGTCTGTTAGTAAAATAATAAAAGCTGTAACTGTACAAATAACAACTCCGATAAGGACGCCGAAAATTGCTGAGAGTCCTTGGTCAGCTGGCTTGTCAACATTGGCAACTGCATGGGCATGTGGAGTCGAACCCATACCTGCTTCGTTGGCAAATAAACCACGTGATAAGCCCATCTTTATAGCTGTTTGAATACTAATTCCAACAGCGCCACCAAATACAGCTGAGGTAGAGAAAGCACTTTGGAAAATCGCCTTAAAGACTGGTAAAATATTTTGCCTAAACATAATCAAGATAACTAGGCCGGATAAAATAAAAATACTGGCCATTACAGGAACAATCATTTCTGCAATTTTAGAAATTCTTTGCACACCACCCATAACAATCATACTGACCAAAACTGCCAAAACAATTCCGGTGTAAGCTGGGTTTATTCCAAAGGCTTCATTCATAGAAAGGGCAATTGAATTGGATTGAACCATATTGCCTGCAAAACCTAGGGCAAGTATTAAAAATATTGCAAATAAAACTGATAAGACTTTTGCAATTTTTTTATTTTTTACACCTTGGCTGATATAGTAGGCGGGTCCACCATAAATTTCGCCATCTTTTTCTTGCCTAAAAACTTGAGCTAGAATCGCTTCTGCAAAGATAGTGCTCATGCCAAGAAGTCCTGATATCCACATCCAAAAGACTGCACCTGGTCCGCCAGTCATAATTGCTGATGCAACTCCGCCTACAGAGCCTGTGCCAAGTTGAGAGGCGACAGCTGTCGATAGGGCTTGGAAAGAGCTGACTTCTCCTTCTTCTTTAGGGCTGTCATYTTTTTTAAATAAATTTCCTAAAGTTTCTTTAACCGCCAATGAGAGTTTAGTAATTTGTGGAAATTTTAAGCGGATGCTAAAAAATATTCCAGTAAATACTAATAAAAATATAATTACATAATCCCAAAGGAAGTCTTTAATTTGAATAATAAATTCCATCAAATCCTCCTTTTGTATCTTTCTTAAATCTAAATAAAATAAAATATCCGAAAATAATTGCAACAAAGACATCTGCAATGACATGCTGCTTTGTAGTTAGGGTTACTATAGGTATTAGCGTGTTATAAAAAGCTAAATATTTTTCATCGTTTTTGCTTGCATAGTGATAGCAGATGCAGGATAAAAGCACATGTGATGAGGGCATTGAGGATGAGGGAGCATCCATCATATAAGTTACCTTTAATGCCCAATTAAAAAAACCATCCCCCAGGTTTTGTGGCCTAACACTTACACAAAATGGTAAGAGCTTGTAGATAAAAATACAAATACTCATTGCAAGGGCCAGGTCTTTAAGCATATTGTCAAGGTCTTTGTTAAATCTAAGCTTATAAATCAAATAAATGATGCCCGGATACCAAAGGTGGTAGATAATAACCGTAAATGGAATGAGGGGAATCATATCGTCCAAAAAAAGCTTTGGATCAATTGCATTAGGGGTCAAGACATTTGTCGCAACATAAGTTGTTGACGCAGATAAAAGTATAAAAAACAAATAAAATCTTTTTACATAGGGGAAATTTTCTTTATCCTTAATCGACTGGGCAAAAGGCATTTGAACCCTCTATAAAGTCAAGAATAATCTTTATTGCTTCTTGCCTAGAATAGTCATGCAAAATATCGTGTCTAGCCTTGTCAAAAATTGCCAGGCTTGCATTCTTTCCCTTAGATGCATAGAAACTAACCAGGGATTTTTGCTTTGAGATGCTGCCACAAAAAGCATCATCAGATCCAGCCATAAATAAAATCTTCAGATCATCAGGCACATAGTGAATTGAAGTGTCATTTTGCATCAAGCGAATGCCATTTAAAATATCCTTATACAAAGATATAGTTGGGATGCCAAGATTTAAAGGATTTTTTCTAAAATTATCCTGCTCTTGGAGGTCACTAGAGATATAAGAGTAACCAGAAGTGTCCTTAAATTTTTTGTTTAAATGTTTAAGGACTTTGTTATATAACTTTTCAGACCTATAATGCGACCCATATTTTCCCAGATAAAAATTCACAATCTTTTCTAAATATTGCATTTTAAGATTGCTTACATATGGCAGACTGCCGATTAAAATTGCCCCATCGATATCTTCGCCGTACTTAAACAAAAAAGTTCTGACAAGCATAGATCCAATT
Source organism: Ezakiella peruensis (assembly GCF_900215725.1). Classification (GTDB taxonomy): domain Bacteria; phylum Bacillota; class Clostridia; order Tissierellales; family Peptoniphilaceae; genus Ezakiella; species Ezakiella peruensis. Next base: position 542,359 of record NZ_LT962469.1, read on the forward strand.
CCCATACCCAAAACAAATCTTGGCTTGTCGCTGATAGTCTTCATGTATTCGTTTACAACGTGGATATCATCAGTACAGTTGTTCCATCCATTGTGCTCTCCAAAATACAAGAGTTCATCAGGGCTAGAAACGGATTTGTTGTGTCCTCTAGTATCAGAATTTACAGTTGTTATTCCGAAACTTGCAAGCTCTTCTTGAATGTCAAAATAACGACTCGAATTATCAATTGAGTCGTGAACCAATTGAAGCACAGCTTTTTCATTTGGAGCTTCTTTTATATAAACTGGAATTTTGTGGCCATCGTTGGCATCAATAAAAAGATTTTTCATTTTATACCTTTCTTACCTTTATTTTATTTGCTATGTATATTATAATATAAATTAGAATAACAGTCAAAAAAGGATGTGATAAGATGAATATAGAAGTTTGTGTGGATTCATTGGAGTCTGCAGTCACAGCTATAGATGCAGGAGCAGACCAAGTAGAACTTGTAAGCCTCACAAGCGTGGGCGGACTTACGCCATCTTATGGACTTGCAAAGGCCCTAGTCGATAGAAATATAAAAACAATGGCTATGGTCAGGCCAAGGGTGGCTGGCTTTTGTTATTCAAAATACGATAGAGAAGTTATGTTAAATGATGTCAAAGCCTTTAAAGAGATGGGTGTCCATGGAGTAGTTTTTGGAGCTTTAAATTTTGATGGGTCTATCGATTATAATTTTACAGCAGACTTTGTGAAGGCGGCTGGTAATATGGAAGTTGTTTTTCACCGTGCTTTTGAAGTTGTCAAAGATAAAGTCACGGCAGCCCAAACCTTAAAGGGAATTGGAATCACCAGAATTTTAACAAAAGGTGGAAATTCTTTAATTGAGGGTAAAGATATCATAAGAGAACTTTTAGCCATAGATGGACCGCAGATAATTTCTGGTGGTGTTAGATACAATACAGTGGATATAATCAAAGAGCTCGGTCTGGAATATGTCCATATATCATCGAGTAAAGAATATACTGATCCATCTACCAGCAAGAGCGGAATCTATTTTGGCAAAGCCAATGATCCGACCGATGAAGTTTATACTCTTGCAGATTATGAATATTTAAAAGATATAATTAATAAGTTGAAAGGAGAATGAAATGTCAGATTATGAATATTATGGAGACGATAAGGAAATTATTGACGAAGATTTGGTAGGCAACCCTAGGAACGACCTTGCCTTTGTTTCATTAATTTTATCGTGTTTATCAATTTTTTATGTAGTTACAAAATTAAGTGGGCCAACTGCCATACTTTTTGGTATATTAGGTATATCGATTTCGCTAAGGGCTCTAAGATATAACAAAAAAAGTAGGTTAGCTAGGATAGCATTAATACTTGGAGGTATAAGTACTTTTATTGGTATTTTTTTCCTTGTGTCTTGCATATCATGCGCAGCATGCACTATTAGAAATATTAATTAGGTGGTAGAATGAAATTATTTATTGATGTTTTTGGTTTTAAAATTCCTGGCTATGGATTATCAATAGCCATTGGTTTATGTTTTGTAATATTATTTTTGTACAAGCAAAGAATTTATAAGGATCTGGATTTTGATACGGGTTTATCAGCTCTCCTGTATGCTCTAATTACGGGTGGAGTTTTTGCTAAGATTTTGTATTGGATTACAGATCCAAGTAGTTTTTTAGTACTTTTTGATTCTTCGATGGCCTTCAAAGAAAGATTTCAAATTGCCTTCCAAGGAGGACTTGTATTTATTGGTGGATTGATGGGTGCAGTGCTTGGTATGTATTTGTTTTTAAGAAGGTATAAGCATCTAGATCCATTAAAGACTATCGACATTTTTGCAATCGGCATGCCAATCCTGCAAATGTTTGGTAGGGTGGGCTGTTTCATGGCCGGTTGCTGCTATGGTATGGCTTGTGAGTCGCCAATATCTGTGGTATTTCCTCCAAGCGGACTTGCCCCAGCCGGCATTCCACTTTTACCGACCCAATTATTTGGAGTAGCCGGAAACTTTATAATTATAATGACCTTATTACTCTATAATAAAAAAGAAAGACAAAGGGGTAGGACCTTTGGCTTGTATCTCACAATGTATAGCATTGGCAGATTTATTTTAGAGTTTTTCCGCGGAGATGAAATCAGGGGAATCTATAACGGGCTTTCCACTTCACAATGGTTGAGCTTTCCGATTTTTGTTGCGGGAATATTCTTTTTGTTAAGAAAGGAAAAATCACATGAAAAAAATACTATTGACCTCTAGGATGGTAATAGCCGATGATCACGGCAAATATATCAGGCTTAGAAACGATTATGCCGAGGCCATCAGGCGTGCTGGAGGCCTTCCAATAATAGCCCAGTCTACAGAGGACGAATCTGTCATAGATGAATATATAAAACTAGCTGATGCGATTGTTTTTACCGGTGGGGAGGACATAGATCCAAATTTATATGGAGGAGATTTCCATCAATCAGTCGAATTTGTATCCTTTGAAAGAGACGCCTTCGAAAAATATTTGTATGAAAAAGCCTTTGAGAAAAAGATTCCAATGCTTGGAATATGTCGGGGTATGCAAATGATAAACGCCCTGTCAGGCGGAGATTTATATCAAGACTTACAGGCTGAATACAAGGGGGCGTCCGGCCACTCAATGGGAAGAGATTTGTCCAGGGGAATCTTGAAAATTTTCACAGAAAAAAATTCAAAGATAAATAAAATTTTGGGCGATGAAATTTTGGTCAATCAATTCCACCACCAAGCCGTAAAAAATCTTGGAGATGGATTTGTAGCCACTGCCCACAGTAGAGACGGGGTCATAGAGGCCATGGAATACACAGGCGATCAATATATTTCCTGCGTGCAATTCCATCCTGAATCAATGATTGACCACGAAGAAAAGTTTTTAAATATTTTTAAAGACCTGGTTGAGATAGCATGAAATATGTATTAATAACTGGAGCAAGCGGCGATATTGGCATTGAAATTACCAGGCAAATATTAAAGGAAACCGACTTTAATGTCCTTGCCATGTACAATAAAAACCTTGCAAGTATTGAAGACCTTGAAGCTGAGTGCAAGAACAGGATTCAAAAATACAAGTGCGACTTTAATTCTGACGAGGAAATCGAAGCCGCCAAAGAATTTATAAAAGATTATAGGCTTGAATCGGCAATTTTTTGCGCTGGCTTGAGTCAAATTCAAATGATAAATAAAACGGGCATAGACGACATCAATAAAATTATTAATGTTAATCTAAAAGCACCCATTGCCCTTAGCTCACAAGTTGCAGATATAATGGTCAAAGAAAAATCCGGCTCTATAATTTATATCTCATCCATGTGGGGCCTTGATGGGGCCAGTTGTGAGTCTGTATACTCAGCAACAAAGGCGGGTATAATTGCATTTTCAAAAGCCTTATCACGGGAACTGGGTCCGTCAAATATCCGCGTGAATACAATTTGCCCGGGTCTAATAGATACTAAGATGAATTCCAATCTATCCGCAGAGGAAAGGGAAGAATTTATTTGCCAGATTCCACTTATGAGGGCTGGCATGCCAAGTGATATTGCGGACTTAGTCTTGTTTTTGATAAATAAAAAAGCCGGCTATATAACCGGCGCAAATATAAAAGTTGATGGGGGATATATTTAGAATTTAAAATTAATGGCCTTAATCTTAACACCTTGACTTTTAAATCTCTCTTCATAATGACTGATAACTTTGGTTGGTGGAGCATCATCGCTATGCGATATTATATTTCCGCCAACTTTTTTTATATATAAAATCGTATCTGTGTATAGCTCATCATCGTCAGTCCTAAAGTCAATAGTCCCAGCATCTTTTAAAATATATTTATATTTTTTTAACCTATTCGGATAGGTTAGGCGTCTATGGTTTTGCCTATTCTTTGGCCAAGGGTTAGGGAAGTGAATGGTGATAGAATCAATTTCATTCTCTGCAAAAATTTGATCTATCCCATCAATCTCTCTGGGAATCAAAACTGCGTTTGCAATATTTTTATCCTCCAATTGATCCAAAGCATATACCAGAACACCAGCCTCACGATCCCACAAAATATAATTAACATCTGGATTTAATTCAGCCATGTGCAGGCAATAATCACCGCTCCCACAACCAATATCCAAATGAATCTTATTGTCATTTGCAAAATAATCTTTCCACTTGCCCTTGTATTCCTTTGGCCAAAAAAGAGCCTTGCCAGAATCCAAAAGTCGGGGCACAGCAGACCATTTCTTTCTAAGTCTCATCAAATCACCTCATGTCAAAATTATATTAAAAACTATAAAATTAATCAAGTGTAAGAGCAGGCTAACTAAATATTTATCGTATTAATTAAAACAAAAAGGGGAGAACACAAAAACGCTTTGAAAATGTTGATATACCAAGGACTCTAGATAATAATTTTATAAAAGTTAGTCATGACGAATTGAAAATGAAGAGAGTTTTCCTTGACATAAAGATATATTATGTTATAATATAAATAGAGCCTAAGAGCTTAAAAAATAAAGGAGGTAACACTATGACTTATCACATTACAGATGATTGTATCGCTTGCGGACAATGTGCATCAGAATGCCCTGTAGGTTGTATTTCAGAAGGTGACATTTACTCAATTGATGCTGATGAATGCATCGGATGCGGAAACTGTGCAGACGTATGTCCAACAGGTGCTTGTGTACCAGCTGAATAATTGGACTACATAGGAGACTAAAAGAAAAACGCCTTAGGGCGTTTTTTTAGTTCTAAAATTAAAGTTGTGGGAACAAAGTACCGCAGCTTTTTTAATAGTATGTAAAATAAAATAACTCCACGAGGGAGTTATTTTTAGTGTGAATAGTATTCAACAACAAGAACGTCTTGAATTTCAACTGGGATTTCATCTCTTTCTGGAGATTTGACAAGCTTAGCTGAAAATTTGTTTTCATCCTTTGTAATGTATGGATATGGGGAAGCTTGGCCAGCGAAATTTTCTTTGAACATTTCGTTTGAACGGCTTTTTTCTCTGAGAGAGATTTCATCACCAACTTCGATTTGATAGCTTGGACGGTCAATTTTGTGTCCGTTTACATGGATGTGTCCGTGTACTACCATTTGTCTTGCTTGACGAATTGATGATGCAAAGCCGGCTCTGTAAACCATGTTGTCTAGTCTTGTTTCAAGAAGTTTAACAAGTGCGTGACCTGTTTGTTCTTTTGATTTTCTTGCCTTGTCAAAGTACATTAACATTTGATTTTCTGGTACTTGATAGTAGGCTCTGAGTCTTTGCTTTTCTAGGACTTGTTCACCGTAGTTTGATAATTTTTTATCAGAACGTGCAGCTCCTTTTTTCATTCCATTGTTTGCTTTTGGAAGGTTAAATACATTAAGACCTAAACGTCTTACTACCTTCACTCTTGGTCCGTAAAAACTACTCATAATATTGAATCACCTTTCCTTAATTGGATTTGCCGCGGTATTCATTGTTTATTATAGACTATATGTTTCGTATTGTCAATACTTTTTGTGGAATTAAAAAAAATAACTGCTCTATATTAAAAGCAGTTATTAATTGATTTTATTTAATTTTTATTGCAACAAATCTATTGTGCTGGGCGGTTCTTTCTCATCTTTGTTTTCGTTATTTTCATTCTGATTTGGATCGAGCAAGTCTATTTGCCCTCCGTTTTCACCATTTTCTTCATTGTTGTTATTGTTATTCAAATAATCGTTTATATCGAATTCACCATCTCCATCTGGAGTTAATAGATCTATTATTTCGCTTTCACCAGTATTAGATTCGTTGTGTATATCACATGTCTGAGTTGGAACTCTGTATTGCATATCACTAGGGATAACTCCGCCGTGAGATTCTGGACTATAGGGTGGGGTGGTTTGAACACGTACAATCTTGGTCCTAGTTTCTTCTGGGCAGAAATCGTTTGCTAGCATGTTTGATTCTGTACATATCTCGACTTCTACATGAGCATCACATGGTGCTGATGGTTCGGTTCCTTTAATGAATATTTCAGAAATTACTGTTCCGCGCGGATCGCTTGAACAAAATTCGCTTGGACTTTTGCCAGACATTGTACATACTGATGAACGTACTATGCCTTCTGGCTGAGCAAATTCTGTTACGCTTGGCAGTCCCTCATGAACTTGGCTCATTACATACTGAAATAATTGAGCAGCGATCATTGAGTTTTGTTTCATGGTGATCTTTGGACTGTCACTGCCAATCCATGTGCTTGCAGCATAGTAATCAGTAAAGCCTGAGAACCATAAGTCCGCCGTGTATTGGGTGGTACCAGTTTTACCTGCAACTACTTGGCCAGGTATTTGTGCTCTGGTTCCAAGCCCGCGAGTTACAACTGTTCTTAAAATATCTTTCATTACATAAGCAGTTTGTGGCTTGGCTGCTTGTACTGGATTTTCTGTGTATTCCAAAAGGGTTGTTCCATCGTTATCAATAACTTTTGTATAAGATGTTGGTTTTAAATAAACGCCGTCATTTGCAATTGTACCAAAGGCTGCTGTAAGTGCAAGAGGGGAGAAGCCATTTGTCATTCCACCGAGGGCCAAGCTGGATGCGTTTTCGTCGTTAACTTCACTATTTTCAGAAGCGCTGACAAATGAATCGCGGTCTGGGTGTTCGGTATCGATGATGCCCATCCTTTCTAAATATGGCACAACTTTGTTTGGACCCATAGAATTTAAAACTTTAACTGCACTTACGTTTATAGATTGTTCAACAGCATATCTCAAGCTGTGAATTCCTCTAAATCCTAAATACCAGTTGTTTGGCCAAATTTTTCCATTGACAACAATTGGTACGTCGTCAATCGGGCTGGCAGCAGTATAACCATTTTCAAGGGCAGGCAAGTATACGCTTACCGGCTTTATGGTAGAACCTGGTTGCCTGTGGCTATCTGTTGCTCTGTTTAAAAATCTGTTGCCGTCTACGTCTCTACCACCAATCATAGCTAAGATGTGGCCTGTGTGGTAATCGACAATTATCATGGCAGATTGTGGTTGGGGAACGCCTTTTTTATTTCTGTAGACTTGGTTTCCATCGATGTGGAGGTAGTCCTCTTTATTTTTAAATAGGCTGTCGTTATTGGCTATTGCTTTTGAGCTGATAACGATTTCGCCGTTTTCAACCCAGAAGTCATCTTTGGCAATCGGTAGGCTGCCGACAATGTGGGTAACGAGTGTCTTTTTCTCATCAATTGTATAGTAGTCCTGAACGTCTATATTTGAATTATATGCCTTTAGCTTGCTGGACTTGATACAAAGGTTGCCGTTTTCGTCGTATCTCCATTCGCCAGGAGCCAAATAAATATCATCGCTATTTTGAACGATTAAATTGTCTTTGGCCAAATATATGAAATTGCCGTTTGAATCGACTAGGTTTCCGTATGCATCGGATGTGGTGTCCAGAATAATCGGCGCCCTCATATTATCGGTATTGCCAAATAGGATTTCAACAAAATTTTTGTAGGCGTCTTCCATTATTTTTTGGTAGCCGACATTAATTGTTGAATATATTTGGATACCGCCATAGAAGATTTTATTTTGGGCAATTTTTTTGCTCCAACCATATTTATCCATGAGGTCTTGCTCAACTTGCTTTAGGACATAGTCGGTAAAGTAGTTAGTAATGTCTGTTGTTTTTGTTTCACCAGGTTTTATTAGTGTTTTTCTATCAATACTCATAGCCTGGTCGTATTCTTCTTGTGTAATCTTACCGTACTTCAACATTTGAGAGAGTACGACATCGGTTCTTTGTTCGTTTTCTTCATTATAAACAAGGATGTAATTTTGATTTAAGAGTTCAATAAAGCCAACTTTTTCCATGGTATTTGGATCAAAGTGTTCAGGACTGACTCTCTTGTATGGGGGATACTTGGTAGGAGATTTAACAACTCCTGCAAGCATAGCGCATTCAACTAGGTTTAAGTCCTTGGCTGATTTTGAAAAATAAGTTTGAGCAGCTTCTTCGACTCCGTAGGCGTTTTGCCCAAGGGAGACAGTATTTAAATAGGCCTCAATAGTTTGATCTTTTGACATTTTCTTTTCAAGATCAATTGACATTGTGATTTCATGAATTTTACGCTTTAATTTTCTTTCGTTTGTAAGGTAAGTATTTTTTACAAGTTGCTGGGTGATTGTGGATCCACCACGTAATTGACCACTTGAAAATGCATCGCGAAAACTAGCCATGATACCTATTAGGTCCACGCCGTCATGCTCGTAGAATCTTTCATCTTCTATGGCTAGGAAGGCTTGGATTAATTGCTTTGGCATTTGTTCGATGCCAATTACCGTTCTGTATTCAGCGGTTTCAACTTTTTCTATTAAATTACCATCTAAATCATAAATCTTTGAAGTTTCGGTTAGGTTGTTGGCAATTATATTTGGATCAACCTCATCAACTTCTTTCATAATGCTAACGACAGATAGGGCAAGTAAGCTCCCAAATACAATGGTTACTATTAAAACAATATATATAATGTATACTATAAGTTTGCCAGGTGTTAGCACCTTATTTCTATGTGGCATATAAGTCTCCTTTTATATCAATAAATATAGGTTAATTATAACACATAAAATATTATTTTTCAAAAAAATTAATTTATTATTCGCAATTGTAAAATTATCATTGGATTTTAACCCTTAAAAAATATTCGACATTGATTTAAAAATATGTTATAATTATGACAATGGATATGCTGAATAAAATTTAAAAGAGGTGATAGATATGGATTTTGATCAAACGATGAGATTTGTTTCAAAGAAGGATACAGATTCTGAGCCAAGGGAAATTTTGGAAAAAGTTTACAGGGCTCTCGAAGATAAAGGTTATCAACCGGTAAATCAAATTATAGGATACTTCTTGTCTGGAGATCCAACATATATAACTAGTCATAACAATGCCAGAAATGAAATTGTTAAGATGGAAAGAGATGAATTGTTAGAAGCAATATTGAAGGAGTACTTGAATATTGAATAAAACAATTCTGGGACTAGATATAGGTGATAGTACAATTGGCGTGGCCGCTAGTGATCCTAGTGGCACTATTTGCATGCCAGTTGGAGTTATAAAAAGAAAATCAAAAGCAGAGGATATGGCTGACCTGCAAAAGATTATTGAAGAGCGAAATGTGGGTACTATTGTAATAGGATTGCCACTCGATATAAATGGCGAGCTTGGTCCTCAAGCGAAAAAAGTTAAGAAGTACACCTCTAATATTCGTAAGGCTACTGATTGTGAAATTGTTTTTGTAGATGAGAGATTTACATCTAGGATGGCAAACAACACACTAAGGACCTTGAATGTAAAAAGAGGTAAGGAAAAGGGTTATGAAGATGCACTTGCTGCATCTTATATTTTAGAGCTATATATTAAAAGGAATAGATAGGAGATTTTATGCCAGAGAGCTTGGCTGTTTTTAATGAAAGTGGGGAGGCTACAAACTATTTGGTGCAGGCTCGTTTTGATTTGAATGGGCAGGAGTATATTGCTATATCTTCTGCTGAGGATATGTCAGATGAGCTCTTGTTTTTGCGCGTAGAAATTGATGGGTCTGGGAATACCATCTATACCAAACCATTTCCCATGGAAACTAGAAAGTTAGAAGAAAAGTATAAGAGTATTAAAAAATTATTAAATTAAAATTTAGGAGGAATTATGAGTAACGGAGTAAAGATTATTCCTCTTGGAGGTCTCAAAGAGATCGGTAAAAATATAACAGCATATGAATATAAAGATCAGATTGTAGTTATCGATTGCGGAATGACCTTTCCAGGAGATGAGATGTTGGGGATTGATATTGTTATCCCCGATGTAAGTTATTTAATTGAAAACAAACACAAGGTAAAGGCGTTTTTTATAACGCACGGACACGAGGACCATATTGGGGCTATTCCTTATGTATTAAATCAAATTAATGCACCAATATATGCGACAAAGTTGACCTGCGCCCTTATTAGGAACAAGGTCAAGGAATTTAATTTAGCTTTAAATATAAATGAAGTGAATTATGGAGATGTAATTGATGTGGGAGCTTTTAAGGCAGAATTTGTAGCTGTCACTCACTCAATCCCTGATTCTGCTTCTATAGCTCTATACACACCTGTTGGCACTATCTTCCAAACTGGTGACTTTAAGATTGACTTGACACCTATTGATGGGGTTAGACCAGACCTAACTCGTATAGCAGAGATTGGTAAAAAGGGTGTTTCTCTCTTGTTAGCAGATTCAACAAATGTTGAAAGGCAAGGGCACACTTTAAGTGAGTCCACAATTGGAGAAACATTTAACGAATTATTTTCTAAAGCTGATGGCAGGATTTTGGTTGCGACTTTTGCTTCAAATGTGCACAGGGTTCAGCAAATTATTTCCGCTGCAGAAAAGCATGACAGGTTTGTGGCCTTGTCTGGACGATCTATGCTAAATGTAGCTAACACTGCTATTGAGATGGGATATATTAAAATAAAAGAAAAGACTTTGATTGATATTAATCAAGCTCACAATTACCCACCAAATAAGGTTTGTATTATAATGACGGGCTCACAAGGGGAGCCAATGAGTGCTCTTACCAGGATTGCAAATGATGAGCACAAGAAAATAAAATTAACAAGCAAGGATACGGTTATTATTTCAGCTAATCCAATTCCAGGAAATGAAAAATCAGTAACCGCTGTAATAAATAATTTGATGGCCAAGGATGCCAATGTAATTTATGATAAGATTGCAAACATCCACGTTTCTGGTCACGCTTGTGCAGATGAAATTAAACTTATGCACGCACTGGTAAAACCAAAGTTCTTTATGCCAGTTCATGGTGAAATAAAGCACCTTAAAACACACGCCTTGCTCGCTCAAGAAATGGGCATGGATAAGAAAGATATTTTTGTTCAATCCAATGGCGATGTTTTGGAACTTACAAAAAGAAGCTTGAAGGTTGTTGATCACATTGCTAATGAAGATGTCTTGGTTGACGGCCTTGGTGTTGGCGATGTTGGAAATATCGTTCTACGTGATAGGAAACACTTATCAGAGGATGGACTGATTGTTGTTACACTTACATTGTCAGCTGACGATGGTAGAGTACTTGCAGGCCCAGATATTATTAGCCGCGGCTTTGTATATGTAAAGGAAAGTGAAGACATAATGGAATCACTTTTGAGAAAGCTAAGGTCAGTTGTTCAAAGCTTGCAAGATAGAGGAATCGATGATTGGAATACTATGAAGACTACTATAAGAGATGAGTTGCGCAAATACTTGATGAGTACAACTGGTAGAAACCCAATGATTCTAACAATCTTTACAGAGGTGTAAAAAATTTAATTTAAGGAGAGAATTATGAGATACGACACAAAATATGTAACCAAGGCTGCACTCATAGCGGCGATGTATGTGGTTCTTATTGCAATTCAAATGATTCCTGCCGCCAGTTTAACTTTTGGAGCTGTTCAGCTTCGTTTGGCGGAGGGACTCACAGTGCTTCCATTTGTTGAAGCTGCTGCTGTACCGGGAGTTTTTGTTGGCTGCTTTATCAGCAATTTGATTTTAATGGCCGTTTCAGGTTTTGGACTGGTAGACCTAATATGTGGGTCACTAGTTACACTGGTTGCTGCTATTATTACCAGAAAAGCTAAAAACAAATTTATTGCATTTTTAAGCCCGGTTGTGCTAAATGGATTTTTAGTCAGCATTTGGGTTAGTTACTACACAGGTATTCCTTACTGGACTACTGTTTTAGGAATTATGGGAGGAGAAGCACTGAGTGTATTCATTTTTGGCTACGCAATTTTATATGTGTATGAAAGGTCAAAAATATTTAGGAGGTTTTAATGAATACAGCAGTTAAATGGATTTTAACATTTGCACTTTTACTAGCGATTGTATTTGCTGCAATTTTTGGTTTCAAGGCTTATAATAAGAGTATGTATAAGCCTGTAGATATAAATGACACAAACCTTTATGAGTTTTCAATTTCCAAGGGCAGCTCTTTGAGCACGGTTGCCTCATCTTTGTATGATATGAATCTTATAAAAAATGGGAGTGCTTTTATTTCAAGAGTTGAAGAGCTTGGACTTGAGTCAGAAATCCAATCTGGAAAGTTTAAACTCTCCAGGTCTATGGATGTTGATCAGGTGATAAATGAGTTGACAAAAAAGCCAGAGGTAGATATGGCTGGCAGTGTTAAACTTGTAATTCCAGAAGGTTTTGAAAGAAAGTTGATTGCAGCAAGGATAGAAGAACTTGGACTTGGAAGCTCTCAAAAGTTTATGGAATTAACTGAGGATAAGGGAATTTATGAAGAAGAATTTCCATTTTTAAAAACTTTGCCTCAAGGACAAAGCTTGGAAGGCTTTTTATTTCCAGCAACTTATGAGGTTTCAGCTTCTGAAGGGGAAGAAAGCCTTATAAAAAGAATGCTTACTGCCTTTGATGTTAGGATGGAACAAAACTTCAACCAAGGATCATATAATGGTCTTGATTTAAATCAAATGATTACTCTGGCATCGATAATCGAAAGAGAAATTAAAATTGATGATGAAAGACCTCTAGCTTCTTCTGTCTTTTATAATAGAATAAATCAAGGTATGAGGCTGCAATCATGTGCAACTGTGCAATATATAATTGGTGAGAGAAAGGCTGTTTTGACAAATGAAGAGACAAAAATAGATTCGCCATACAACACTTATATAAACGAAGGTTTACCACCAGCACCAATTGCTAGTCCAGGTATGAAATCCATTATGGCTGCTATTAATCCAGCGGATACAGAGTATTTATTTTTCGTAAAGACAGGTGAAGATGGATCTCACAGTTTTTCAAAAACTTATGAAGAACATCTGGAACATAAAAAGGACATGATAAGATGATAGAATTACTTGCACCAGCAGGAGATTTGCCTAGGCTAAAGACAGCATTAGATTATGGAGCTGATGCTGTTTATTTGGGCGGAATGAGCTTTGGCCTCAGAAAAGGCGCCACCAATTTTACAAAAGAAGAGATGATAGAGGGCGTGGAGTACGCTCATGAGCGTGGGAAAAAAGTTTATGTAACTTTAAATATTATTCCCCACGATGAAGATTTGGAAAATCTGGATGCCTATATAAAATTTTTATCTGATGCAAAAGTGGATGGGGTTATAGTTAGCGATCCAGGAATTATGATGAAGGTAAAAGAACTTTCTGATATGGAAATTCACATTTCCACCCAAGGGTCGGTAACTAATGCTCCAACTGCAAACTTTTGGTATCAGATGGGGGCTAGACGGATTGTTCTTGCAAGAGAGTTAAGCCTTGAAGAAATAAAAAGTATTAGAGATAATATTCCGGAGGACATGGTTCTAGAAGGTTTTTGTCACGGAGCCATGTGCATGAGTTATTCAGGCCGGTGTTTGATTTCAAGCTATATGACAGGCAGAGATCCCAACAGGGGGGATTGCGCACACCCCTGCAGATACAAATATCATTTGGTCGAAGAAAAAAGACCAGGCGAATATTTTCCAATAGAAGAAGTGGATGGCGGGACTTATATTATGAATAGTCGCGACCTAAGAACTATAGAATTTATTGATAAATTAATTGAAGCTGGTATTTATTCTTTGAAAATTGAAGGCAGAATTAAATCTGCTTATTATGTTGCAACAATTGTCAGGGCTTACAGAAAAGCCATTGACCAATATTTAAAATCACCAAGCGATTATAAGTTTGATGAAAAATATAATCAAGAAATTGAAATGACAAGTCACAGGCCATTTACATCTGGATTTTATTTTGGGAATCCTGGAGCAGAAGGCCAATACAATCAAAGCTCTAGTTATATATCAGAGGCTCAATACAAGGGTGATGTAGTCGAAGTAAAGAACAGCAGGCTCTATGTATATTTAAAGAATGGTATAAATGAGGGCGATGAGCTGGAAATTTTTGGACCAGACACCACTGACAAGGTGGTCGTAAAAGATTTAAGGGATAAGGATGGCAGGCAAATAGATAGGGCAAATGTTCCAAAGGACACTTACTCTTTTGTCTATGAAGGCCAAGCGAAAAATAATTATTTTGTAAGAAAGGTAATTGAAAAATGAAAAGACCACTTATAATCGGTATCACAGGCGGATCAGGCAGTGGCAAGTCCACAGTTGCAAAAAACATTATTAAAGAGATCCCAAAGATTAATGTCGCTATTATAAATCAAGATTCTTATTACAAGCCTCATGATGATTTGTCAATGGAGGAGAGGGCAAAGTTAAATTATGACCACCCACTTTCATTTGACAATGATTTGCTTGAACATCATTTACAAGAGCTTTTAAGGGGAAATTCTGTGGAAGTGCCGATTTATGATTTTACAATTCACACTAGATCAGAAGGTACTCTTACTGTTGAACCAAGGGATATTATTATCCTGGAAGGACTTTTTATTTTGTATGACGAACGCATTAGAGACTTGATCGACATAAAGGTCTTTGTAGATACTGATTCAGATGTCCGCATTATAAGAAGAATTTTAAGGGACATGAAGGAAAGAGCTAGGAGCTTGGATTCTATTATCTTGCAATATATGACTACGGTAAGACCTAGTTATATTAATTTTGTTGAGCCTACAAAAAGATTTGCAGATATAATTGTTCCTGAAGGCGGAGAAAACAAAGTGGCTATTGATCTTTTGTCTTCAAAAATAAAATCCTCTTTGGAGGAAATATAATTATGAATATTAAGTTTATACAAAAATTAGTAGACTACAATAAAATAGTCGGAGATAGGGGCTTCCTTGACCCGGCTATTTTTGTAGGCAAAGTTAAAGAACCCATCCAAGATGTTAGGGGCGTCAATGCAAAAATATATAAATTGACGATTATATTTTGGTAGACTTTGATCACATGCCAAAGAGTAAAGAAATTGCGCTTATAGAAGATGAACACGGGCCGTTTTTGTATAGGATTGTAAAAGCTAAATCCTATGCAGGAGATGACTTGGATGCGATTATAATAGATGCAATTGAAATGAGGGCAACCGATATTCACTTTGAACCCAAAGAAGATAAAATGGGAATTAGATTTAGGATTGATGGAGTATTGAAGCATATTTCTTATATGTACCAGGATTTTGATAGATTATCTAATATTATTAAAGTCAGGTCTGGCATGGATACTGTAAATAAAGAAATGCAAGACGGCAGCATGGATTTTAAAGACAATTCAAAAGATCTTAGCATTAGGGTGAGCAGTGTGCCTACGCAATTTGGCGAAAAATTTGTCTTGAGATTACTTAACTCCAATCAAATCGAATTGGATTTGATAAAGCTGGGTATGCCAGAAGATGTCCTTGATATTTATAAAAAATATATTAACAAAGAGGGTATGAATTTGGTGGTTGGTCCGACTGGCAGCGGTAAGAATACAACCATGCATGCAGCATTAAAGCTTCTCCCTCATCAAGAAAAAAATATTATAAGTATAGAAGACCCAATTGAATACCGGGCAGATGACATTACTCAATTAGAAGTTGACAATTCAAGGGGAAGGACTTTTAATAAATTACTTAGGGCATCGCTCAGGCAAGACCCAGATATTATTTACATTGGCGAAATCAGGGACGAAGAGACTGCACAAGTTGCAATGAGATCAGCTATAACAGGTCATACAGTTTTTTCAACATTGCATACAAGGGACGATAAAAATACTTATGATAGGCTTTTGGACCTGGGGGTTGAAGAATATATTTTAAAAACAGCAATCTCCACAATTATTAGCCAACGTTTGGTGAGGACCCTCTGCGATTGTAAAATAAAAACTGAGGATGGCCACTACATGGCAAATGGCTGTGATAAATGCAACAATGGCTATTATGGCAGGACAGGTGTCTTTGAATTGTCTGTTGCAGATGAAGGAAGAGGGGAATTTAGATTTAAAAAAATCA
This sequence comes from Ezakiella peruensis, assembly GCF_900215725.1. Taxonomy (GTDB): domain Bacteria; phylum Bacillota; class Clostridia; order Tissierellales; family Peptoniphilaceae; genus Ezakiella; species Ezakiella peruensis. Next base: position 558,296 of record NZ_LT962469.1, read on the forward strand.
TCGATAGGCAAGAATCTCTGAAAAGATTATATGAAGAAGGCAAGATTGATTTAAAAACCTTTGAGGAAGAAAATGATATATAATTACATTGAAGAGTCACAAGATGGCTACAAGCTAGGTATAGGCCCAATAGAAGAGCCAGTTGATAGATATATTTCTATAAAACCTTTGATTGAAAGCAAAAAGGAAACTTATAGGTTCTTAAAGGGGATTGAGATTTTAATTTCTCAGGGCGTAGACGTTTATACTGCGGTTGGCGTTTTGAGAAATTCAAATGAATACAAGAAAGAAAAGGCGACTCTGGATAAAATATATGGAAAAATGTCAGGGGGCCAAAGTTTTTACATGGCCTTGAAACTTTCAACTAGGCTGCCAGCTTATTATTTAAATCTGATAAAAGTTGCAGAGCTTAGCGATGATTTGCTTGAACCGATGAGAGAGGCAAACAGAATTTTAGAGAGAGGCAAGTCTGTAAAAAGAAAGGTTTTTAATGCCGTATCATATCCTGCGTTTTTGTTTTTCTTATCCTTGCTTATGCTGATTGTAATGAGCAATTTTATACTTCCTATGTTTGCGTCGCTCTATGAAGGCTTTGATGCAGATTTACCGAAAGTGACTAAGGTCGCCATAGGAATCGGCAAGGCTTTGTCAAATTATTTAATCTATTTTCTTGCAATAATTTTTATTATCTATATAGGTCTTGGATTTCTGTACATGGTCTCATATGATTTTTATATGCTGGTGGAGACCTACAAGTACAAGTATTCTTTATTTAGAAAACTCAGACAAGATTATTTTTTAGAAGCATTTTTTAAAAAGTTTAACATTTTGTATTCTAGACTAGAAAACACTTATGCTTCTTTGGGCCACATAAGTAGTTCTGAAGAAAATTTATTTTTAAGATTAAATCTTATAAAGCTTACAAATGAAGTCCAAGCAGGCAAAGACTTTGTAAGCATAGGATCCGAATCTTATGTATTTACTGAATTTTCGACTGCACTTTTTACTGGCGTTATGACAAGCGAAGCTATGAAAGAAGTTTCAGCAAATCTGGCAGATTTATACAAAGAATCTGTGGATAATAGGTTAGAAAATTTGGCCAAGTGGATATCACCAATTATAACATTGATAGTTGGAGTAATTATTGGTATAATGGCTATAGGAATTGTTGCTCCGATGTTTAATTTGGCAAATATAATTTAAGTTGAATAAATATTAGCCTATGGGGTAAATTTCATATATAGAAATTATTTTGGGAGATAAATGAATGAATAAAAAAACAATAATCACGACTTCAATTATACTTGCTTTATTAATTTTAGCAGGTGCCATATATTATTTTTACAATAATCAAAAAGAAGAGGAGAAGAAAAGGCAAATTTTATCTAGCGACCTAATTTATGATGGAATTAGCGTTGATAATATAGATTTGTCCAAAAAGACTAGAGACCAAGCATTGGAAGAGGTAAAGTCACAGGTTGAAAGTATTTTAAATAAAAATTTTAAAATTATAATTGATGAAAACACCTATGAAAGCACTTTAAAAGATCTTGGCTTAGAAATAAATTATACCAAGGCAGTAGATGATGCCTATAATTTTGGTAGAAGAGGGTCTAGTGAATCTAGGCTTGCTATTATAAATGAGGCCAAGGAAAATCCTATAAATTTTGAAACTAAGACCAGTATTAATTCCGATACTCTAAAGGCTTATATAGAAAATATAAACAAACAACTTTTAAAAGAGCCTGTTGAAGCTCATGTTGAGTTTACCGAAGAGGGATTTAATATCATAGAAGGCGAAAATGGAGTAGAAATAGATGCTGAAGACTTGGCAAAGAAGATTAAAAATGCAGTAAAATCTGGAGATGAGAGCGTCACAGCAGATGTCAAAGTAAAAGAAGCCAAGACTTCTAACGAAATGCTTGGAAGAATAAATGGAGTCATTGGAGAATTTCAAACTCCACTGGGAAATGGCACTCAAGGCAGGAATGAAAATATAAGATTATCTTGCAAGAGAATAAGCGACAGGGTTATTATGCCAGGAGAAAGTATTTCATTTAACGATGAGATGGGAGAGATAACCGCACAAAACGGTTACAAGATGGCTTCTACTATTGTAGGAGGAAAATATGTAGACTCTTTGGGCGGTGGCCTTTGCCAAACATCAACTACTCTTTACAATGCTCTTGTCAGGGCAGATGTAGAAATTATTGAGAGACACCCGCACTCAATTGCAGCTCCATATGTTGCAGTTGGAGCAGATGCTGCTGTGTGGAAGGGCGCCAAGGATTTAAAATTTAGAAATAATTGGGATTTCCCAATTATTATTAAGTCTTGGGTCGACAATAAAAATATTTATTTTAAAATATACGGCGACACCAAAGAAAAGAATTATGATATTGATTTACAAACTACAATTGTTTCAAGAATTCCTAGAGGCCGGGTTGAAAGGCAAACAGATGCCATCCAAGCAGGACAGGAAAGAGTTGTGAGCGGAGGAAGGGATGGGATAAATGCTGTTTCCACAAAAATTTACAAAAAAAATGGGCAAAAGTTCAAGGAGATAGGCTACTTGAAAAGCTCTTACCCAATGCAAAATGCTATTGTAGAAGTAGGGACAGGCACTGTAGAGTCGGATCCAAATGCTGGTGCAGAAAATCCATCTAGCGAAAATCCAGAAACTGAAGAATCAGATGTTGATGAAAATCCAGTAGACACAATCGACCTACTTCAATAAATCTATATTTAATAAGTTATTATGACTTTCAACCATTAAAGAATTTGTCTTTGCTGAGTAAAATATATTTTTACATGGCAGTTGGACAATCGTTTTAATAGATTGATTTTTATAGATCGAGAGTTTTATTGTGCTCTCGATTTTTTCTTTTATAACAAGATTATCATTTTGGTCATAGGAAATACCTTTTATATTTCCCTGCATGATTTCTTTATTGAGTCCAGATTTTAGAGAGTATACAATGAGCTCGGCATTATTTGATCCAGGACTTTGCTTAAGGTAGGAGATGAATTCACTATTGATAACTGGCTTGGCTCCCTTGCCGAGAAAGGCTAGGCTGTAGTTTGAATCAATGCGGTATACGAGATTTCCATCTTTGCCAATGGTTTCTATTACAAGGTCCTTGCCGTTTGTAGCTATGGACTTAATCAAAAAACTCATTTGCTTAATCTCTTCTAATTCTGAGTCTTGAGATTTAAATAATTTTGAACTTGTGCTGTTGTTGGTTATAAAGAAAATTTTATCATCGTAGACAGCAAAGTCATCTGGATATAAATCTCCTAAGTCAAAAGTTTTTATATCATCTGTCTCAGGATTAAAAATATAAAATTTAGATGTCGGCTCACATGATTGAAAATATATTTTAGAAGTCTTGGGGTCTCGTTTTATATTTGTAAATTCTTCTTTAAGTTTATTTATTTTCAAACTTTCGTTTTTGGGTATATTATAGAAGTAGATGTCATCTGATTGTTTATACAAAAAGAAATCACCACTTGCAAAACCAATCGATTTATCGAAAGGTATTTTTTTTGAAATTTCAAATTTATTTTCATTTACAATTTCTTTGCTGGAATCACTGATGGCAAAACGTATGGAAGCATTTTCTTGGTCTTGATCGACTAGCGGATAATACAGGGTCCACATTAGGCCCTTTGTAGTACGCATGAGCTTGATATCCAAGGGATCATATATTATACTGGGATATGTTTCTTTGATTATAGCCTTTGCAGTATCGGTATCCATATTTGGCCTTAAAAAATCGAAATCAGAATCCAGTCTTAATTTATAGTTTTGTTTATTATAAGGGTTGATGCCTCTAAGAACAATTTTTATTACAGGTTTTTGTAGGCTATCATTTTTTACAACGGGGCCTTTTAATTTAACAATGATTTCATCTTCGCTTTGCTTTAGATCAAGGACTTTTATATTGGTCCTATCTGTTAATGGGCAGACGATAGTGAGCTCTACATCTATTGAGCCCACGGGTTTCATTTCCCAGGAAATTTCATTGTTGTTGTAGTCACTTATATAATCTATGGATTTTAAATCGTATTCGATGGGGATATAATTAATCCCAGTTTTAGGATCATCTTTTATAAGCACATCGCATCCAGACAAAAATATTATAAAGATAAGTAAAATTAATTTTCTTTTCATTTTATCACCATATTAATTTTACATAATATATTAAAAATATACAAGGAGGGACCATGAACTTTAAGTTACATTCCAAATTTCAACCTACTGGTGACCAGCCAGAAGCTATAGAAAAAATTTCCAATTCAATATTAAAGGGCGAAAGATTTCAAACTCTAAAGGGGGTTACGGGATCTGGTAAAACTTTTACTATGGCAAATATTATAAACAAAGTTCAAAAGCCAACCCTTGTAATTGCACATAACAAAACACTTGCTTATCAGCTTTGCATGGAGCTTAGGGAATTTTTCCCTGAAAACGCAGTTGAATATTTTGTATCCTACTATGACTATTATCAACCTGAAGCCTATGTGCCATCGACAGATACTTATATAGCCAAGGACTCGGCTATTAATGATGAGATCGATAAGCTTAGGCACTCGGCTACAGCGGCTCTTTTTGAAAGAAAGGATGTAATTATAGTTGCATCTGTATCCTGCATTTATGGTTTGGGCGATCCAGAAGACTATATTGATCTGATGGTTAGTTTGAGACCTGGGATGATTAAGGATAGGGACAAGGTTATAGAAGAGCTTATAGCCATCCAATATATGAGAAATGATATTAATTTTGAACGCGGGACTTTTAGGGTCCGTGGAGATATTTTAGATATTTTTCCTGCCAGCGAAAGTGAAAACTGCATTCGGTTAGAATTTTTTGGAGATGAGATTGATCGTATTTCAGAAATAAATCACCTAACAGGAGAAGTGCTGGGCGAATTAAAACACGCAAGTATTTTCCCTGCATCACACTTTGCGACTTCGCAGGCTAAGATTGATCGAGCGATTACAACTATAGAAGAAGAACTCGAGGACAGACTAAAAGAACTGAGGGACATGGACCATCTCCTATATGCAGAACGTCTTGAGCAGAGGACAAGATATGACCTTGAAATGCTAAGAGAGATTGGTTTTTGCTCTGGAATTGAAAACTACTCCAGGCATATTTCAGGTCGGGCACCAGGCAGCAGGCCATATACTCTAATCGATTATTTTCCAGAAGATTTTTTGATTATAACCGACGAAAGTCACGTAACTATTCCACAGATAAGGGGCATGTACGCAGGTGATAGGTCGAGGAAGGAGACCCTAGTTGAATACGGTTTTAGGTTGCCGTCTGCACTTGATAATAGACCGCTTAATTTTACTGAGTTTGAAAAGCTGATCCACAATATTTTATTTGTTTCAGCTACACCTGGGCCTTATGAGTTGGAAAAATCAACCACGCTTGCAGAACAAGTCTTAAGGCCTACAGGTCTGTTGGATCCAGAAATTATTGTCCATCCAATTGAAAATCAAATCGATGATTTGATTGAAAGGATTAAAGATAGAATTGAAAAGAACGAAAGGGTATTAGTTACAACTCTTACCAAGAAAATGGCAGAAGACTTGTCAGATTATCTTGATAATATAGGTATAAAAGTTAGATATATGCACTCGGATACAGAGACAATTGACCGGATGCAGATAATTAGAGAACTGCGTCTGGGTGAATGCGATGTACTGGTTGGCATTAACCTTTTAAGAGAGGGTTTAGACTTGCCAGAGGTAAGTTTGGTTGCAATCTTAGACGCAGACAAAGAAGGCTTCTTAAGATCTGAAACATCTTTAATTCAAACTGTTGGTAGGGCCGCCAGAAATGTAAATGGCCAAGTAGTAATGTATGCAGATAGGATTACTGATAGCATGAAGAAGACCATTGAAGAAACTAAAAGGCGGAGAGAAATTCAAGAAGCCTACAACAAAGAGCACGGCATAGTTCCAAAGTCTATAGTAAAGGATGTTAGAGAAGTTATTGGAATTATGAAGGGAGATACAAATAAAGCTCCTAAAAAGACTGAGACTCTTAGCAAAGATCAAATACTTGAAATTATTAAAGAATATAAGGCCAGCATGCTAGAAGCTGCAGAGCGTCTTGAGTTTGAAGAGGCTGCAAGGCTTAGAGATGAAATGGTTAATTGGCAAAAGAAATTAGAAAAAATTGAGAGGAAGAAATAATTTGAACGAATACATTGAAATAAAAGGTGCACATGAAAATAATTTAAAAAATATTTCTGTTAATATTCCTAGGAATAAAATGACAGTTATTACAGGCCTATCGGGTTCTGGCAAGAGCTCATTGGCCTTTGATACAATTTATGCAGAAGGCCAACGCAGGTATGTAGAAAGTTTGTCTGCATACGCCAGGCAATTTCTTGGCAATATGACAAAGCCAGCTGTTGAATATATTGGTGGACTTAGTCCGTCTATTTCAATTGATCAAAAAACTACAAATAGGAATCCACGCTCAACTGTGGGGACTGTTACAGAAATTTACGACTATTACAGGCTGCTTTACGCCAGAATTGGCAAGGTTCACTGCCCAAAATGTGGCAAGTTAATTGAAAAACAATCTATCGATCAAATGGTCGACAAGATTATGAGTCTAGATGAAGGCGAAAAGATGATGATAGTTGCACCAATTGTCAGAAGCAAAAAAGGCGAGCATAAAAATGTTTTTAAGCAAATCCAACAAGACGGCTATGTACGCGTCTATGTAGATGGAGAACTTTATGATATTGAAAGTGTGCCAGAACTTGAAAAAAATAAAAATCACAATATTGCAGTTGTCGTCGACAGACTTATTAGAAGGGATAATATCGAAAAGCGTTTGGTTGACTCGCTTGAAACGGCTCTTGAATTAGGCAATGGCTATATAGTTGTGGAAACGTCCAAGGAAAATATTCCTTTTAGTGAAAATTTTGCATGTATAGATTGTGGAATTTCATTCGAGGAGGTTTCTACCAGACTTTTTTCATTTAACTCCCCCTTTGGGATGTGCGAAACTTGTAATGGCTTAGGATTTTTCCAAACTATTAATCCCGATAGGCTTATTACAAATGGTGAGCTTTCAATCAAGCAAGGGGCAATTGCAAGCTACGGCAATACCGACATGGATTCATTTTATATGAAGATGTTTGCTGAAATTGCCAAACACTGGAACTTTAGCTTAGATGCACCGATTAAAGAAGCTCCAAAAGGGATGATAGATGAAATTCTTTATGGGACTAATTATGCTGTTAAATTCACATATAAGTCAGGCTTTGATAGGACTGGTAGGAGAAAAACTGTAACTAGGAGATGGGAAGGCGCTGTAAACAATTTACAAGAACGTTATGACAATTCCTCTAGCGATTGGGTCCAAGAGGTAATTGGAGAATTTATAGAGGAAGTTCCGTGTAAAACTTGCGGAGGCAAAAGACTAAACAAGGAAGCTCTTAGCGTAAGAGTTGGCGGCTTAAATATTGCTGAGCTAACTGAACTGGATGTTGAAAAAGAAATTGAGTTTTTCGAAAAACTAGAGCTCACTGAAATGGAAAATAAAATTGCAGAAGAGATTTTAAAAGAAATTAAAGAAAGGCTTGGATTTTTAAAAGATGTTGGCCTTGGCTATTTAAATCTCTCTAGGATGGCAGGAAGTTTATCGGGCGGTGAGTCACAAAGGATTAGATTGGCAACTCAAATCGGATCAAAGTTAGTCGGTGTAACTTATGTACTTGACGAGCCATCCATCGGCCTTCACCAAAGAGACAATGCTAAACTTTTAAAAACTTTGAGAGAGCTAACTGATATTGGCAATACTGTTTTGGTTGTAGAACACGATGAAGACACCATGAGAGAGGCTGATTATATTTTGGATATTGGACCTGGCGCTGGAGTTCACGGTGGAGATATTGTAGCTTTTGGCACGCCAAAGCAGGTTATGAGAAATAAAAAGAGTATAACTGGCCAATATTTATCTGGTAAAAAGAAAATTGAAGTTCCAAAAGAACGCCGCAAGCCAGTTGATTTTGTCACGATTAAAAACGCTCATGAAAACAATTTAAAAAATATTGATGTTAAAATTCCAACTGGAGTTATAACAGCTGTTACAGGTGTAAGTGGATCAGGCAAAAGCTCTCTGGTAAATGAGATTTTATACAAGAACTTGGCCAGAGATTTAAATAAATCTAAAATCAAGCCAGGAAAATCAGATGGAGTTGAAAATGATCAAGTCTTTGACAAGGTGGTTGTTATTGACCAATCGCCAATAGGTAGAACGCCAAGATCAAATCCTGCGACATACACCGGAGTCTTTGATGGAATCCGTGATGTCTTTGCAATGACCAATGAAGCTAAGGCAAGAGGCTACAAAAAAGGCAGATTTTCTTTTAATGTAAAAGGCGGCAGGTGCGAGGCCTGCAAGGGCGACGGCATTATAAAAGTTGAAATGCATTTCTTGCCAGACGTATATGTTCCTTGCGAAGTATGCAAGGGCAAGAGGTATAATAGGGAGACATTGGAAGTTAAATTTAAAGATAAAACTATTTCCGATGTTTTAGATATGACTGTTGAAGAAGCCATGTATTTCTTTGAAAACCATCCAAAGATAAGTCGTAAGCTAGAAACCATGTACAATGTTGGTTTGGGCTATATAAAATTAGGACAAAGCTCCACGAGTTTGTCTGGTGGGGAAGCACAGAGAGTTAAACTTGCGACAGAACTTTCTAAACGAGCAACGGGGAGGACCATATATATACTCGACGAACCGACCACGGGTTTGCATTCTGAGGACGTATCAAAACTAATCCAAGTCTTGGACGAATTAGCTGAGGGTGGCAATACAATTGTTGTTATTGAGCACAATTTAGATGTTATAAAAACTTCTGACTATGTGATTGATCTTGGACCAGAAGGTGGCGATAAGGGAGGCACAGTTGTTGCCCAAGGAACGCCTGAAGAAGTTGCAAAGGTAAAAAAATCCTATACAGGACAATTTTTAAAAAAGTTACTGGATTAAAAATTATATAATTTAAAAAAGAGCCTAGGATTTTTTCCTAGGTTCTAAGATAATATTTAGCAGGCATTATAAGAAATATCGCTTGCTATCTTATTCTTTAATTTTATTTTTCAATCGCCATTTAATTTAGAAATTACTTGGCAATTTTTTCTTGCTTTTTACTTTGACTTTCTGCCCAAAGTTTGTCTGCTGTTGGTGACCAGGCCTCAGCAGCATTTTTGACTTTGGCACTTAGGTCATCAATATTTTCAGGTGCCTCCATATCGGTTGATTTAGCACCAGAAGCGTGAACCATTTTTTGCAGCATGCCAGGATTGTCAAGTAGGGGACATGGCTTTAGGTGATTGTCATTAAATGGTTGATTGCTTTGATATTGTTTAAAGAGGTCGCTTTGTAGACATTCAACTAAAGTGTGCTCTTTAATATTTACATTTGAATAGTGGATGAAGGCGCAGGGTTCGACATCTCCATTGGCATTAATATGCAAGTAATTTCTGCCACCTGCAATGCAACCGTGGACATATTCTCCGTCATTCCAAAAATCAATCGTAAAAATTGGTTTAGTTTTTCTATAATTTCTTATTGCATGATACATTTGTTCTCTTTGTTCAGGTCTAACCATTAAATCGGTTGTTGAATTTACACCTATTGGCATAAAAGTAAAGAACCAAGCATAGAGGGCTCCTTTTTCAATCATCCAATCAAAATAAGCTTCGCTGCTTAGAGAGTCAACATTTTGACTGGTGTAGCAGCAAGATGCACCAAAGGGTAGCTTATATTTTTTAAGAATATCCATGGCTTCTTCAATTTTTTTAAAGACTCCGTTGCCTCTTCTAAAGTCAGTTGCATCTTCAAAGCCTTCTACCGAAATGGTTGGTATAAAGTTTTTCACTCTGAGCATTTCTTTGGCGAAATCTTCGTCAATCAAAGTGCCGTTTGTAAATGAAACAAAAAGGCAGTCAGGGTGGGCTTCACATAGTTTTATAATCCTATCTTTGGCTACTAGAGGCTCGCCGCCTGAAAAGAGATAAACTGAAATTCCCAATTCTTTTCCTTGCCTAACGATCGAATCCAGAGTTTCAAAATCTAAATTTAATTTGTTTCCGTACTCACTGGCCCAACATCCAATACATTTTAAATTACAACCACTGGTTGGATCCATTAAAATAGTCCAGGGGATAGAGCAGTCATATTTTTTCATCATCTTAGGGCGTTTGTCCTTCCAGTTTATATACCCGTTGACAAAAAAGTTTACAAGGATGGTTTCTCTAACGCCTTTGTCTATGTCCCAAATACTTTCTATTAATGGATACCAGTTGGAATTTTTATCCAGAGCAGCTTCTTTTATTTTGTGAAAGCTAGGGTCATCCTTGACTCCTGGCAAATATTTTTCGGCCCAGGCAACTGCTTTTGGAATATTCTCGTCTGGATTGGAGTTTAAATAGCCTATTAATTTTTTCATTGCATAATCTTTAATCATAAAATTCCTCTTTTCTATGTTTTATAATTTGATAATACAAAACTCTCAGTTACCAATAAAACTCATTTACCTATGTATTTTAAAAGCTTATGAGGAGTAAAATATTATCCTTAAAAACACTTTACCCACAAGTGTGTATAATTAAACAAACGAGTAACAATTTATATGAGATATTTTTTACGAAAAATTTCAAAAAAATAATGGCTTGCTAGCTAATATTTATAGCTTACAAGCCATTATCAAGAAGCAAATAAAATTTAAATTTATCTGCATTTAGTTAAAAAATTTTATTTAAAATATTTTTTTGCGTTTTCTAAAACATAATTATAAATTTCATCATTAAATTCTTTGATTGGTTCCATGCGTTTTAAAAAACTTTCCCAGCTGACTTTATATTCTAGCCAAGTTCCACCATTGTTATAGATGTTATTTATTACGGGTTGTAAGCGATCCATGGCATTGGCGTATTTTGCCTCAGGAGTTTTGCATTCGTCAAATTCAATCCAAAGATTTTTTAAATCTTCGCCCAAATCTCCAGGCAAAATTCCATAAATTCTCTCGGCAGCTTTTTGCTCACGCTCGGCCTTGTCTTTATAGCCTTCTGTATCGTAGGCAAAAGTATCGCCAGCATCAATTTCAACCAGGTCATGGACCAAGAGCATTCTAATGCATTTATCTATATCTACATCTCCTGCGTAGTCTTGGAAAATAATTCCCATAGTTGCGATAGAAAAACTGTGCTCAGCATCGTTTTCTCTTCTATCTAATCCAATTATTTTGGTTCTTCTTTCTATTGTTTTCATTTTTTCAATTGTTGTTACGAATTCTATTTTTTTCATTAAATTTTCTTGCATAATTCACCTCAAATATATTATACCATATGATCTATATTTCTCAAATATGCAAAAAAATATTGTCTAGGTCAATGCTTGAAAAAACTGGGCTTTTGTGGTATATTTTATATGAAGGTGGAGAATATGAATTTTGAAGATATAAGGCCTTGTTGGTTGGAAATAAATTTAGATAATTTATGCCACAATATACATATTATCAAGGAACACTTAAATCCAAATAGTGAAATAATGGCAGTAATTAAAGCTAATGCATACAATCATGATGCGATTACTATTGCAAAAAAATTGCAGGAGATTGGAGTGCACCGTTTTTGTGTGTCCATTTTAAGCGAGGGGCTTGAACTTAGAAATGCTGGTATCAATGATCCGATTTTACTTTTAAATTATGTCAGAGATACTGAAATAAAAGAAGCTATAGTGAAAGACCTAGAAATGACTGTTTACGATATGGAGCAGGCTAGGCTTATAAATAAAATTGCTGGCGAACTAGGTAAAAAAGCTAAAATTCATATCAAGATTGATACTGGTATGAGTAGGATTGGATTTTTGCCAGGCACTGTTGCTTTTGGAAAGATAATGGAAATTATTTCTTTTGAAAACATTGAGTGCGATGGTATCTACAGTCATTTTGCAACTTCGGACATGGTTGACCTTGGAAACACAAGGAAGCAATATCAAATATTTTCTACTTTTGTAAGTTCGATTGAACATGCTCTTGGAAAAAAATTAAAAAAACATATTTCAAATTCCGGTGCGATTATGGATTATCCTGAGTTTGATCTTGACTATGTAAGGCCTGGAATTATCATGTATGGTTATCCGCCTTCAGGTCAAATGAGAAGCAAATGGGATTTAAAACCACTAATGACTTTGAAAGCTTTGGTCAGCAATTTAAAAATTTTACCTGAGGGAAGTGGAGTAAGTTATGGCCAAACCTTTGTTACAAAACGCATTACAAAAGTTGCTACAATTCCACTAGGTTATGCTGATGGGATTTCACGCCTTCTATCAAACAAATTTTCAGTAAACATAGATGGGAAGAAAGCTCCATCAATAGGTAATATTTGTATGGACCAATTTATGGTGGACGTTACTGATAATAGCGATGTAAAAATAGGCGATGAAGTAGTTATCTTTGGCTCAGGAGAAGGGGATACAACTTTACCAGAACTTGCGGCCATCATGGGTACTATCCATTATGAAATAATGTGCATGCTATCACGCAGAATTCCAAGAGTTATCATCGATAAAGGTGAGGTTAAGGATATTATAAACTATGTATAGGATGTGCACATATGAATAATAAGAACAATCAAAAGCTAGATAAGGCAAGTATAAAAGAAAACAATTTGCAAAAACAGGATGTTAAAAAAATAGCCCCAAAACAAAATAGGGAGAAAATTACTATATTGAGGGGAGATTTATTTTATGCTGACCTTTCTCCAGTTATTGGTAGCGAGCAGGGTGGAGTTCGACCTGTTGTAATAATACAAAACGACATTGGAAATAAATTCTCTCCAACTACTATTGTGGCGGCTATTACATCTGTAAAAAACAAATCTAGTATGCCTACCCACGTAAATGTTGGCAAGGATGTTGGGGGTCTTCCAAAGGATTCAGTTATTCTCTTGGAGCAGATTAGAACTATTGACAAAAGGCGTTTAAGAGAAAAAATTGGAAGGATGACCGATGCAAAGATGAAAGAAATTGATAAGGCTTTGGGAATAAGCGTCCACTTGCAGGAGGACTAATGGAAGATAAATATATTGAATTTTTGTCAGAAAATACTGGGATAAAAAATAAAGAAGATATTTTAAGCAAATACCAAGAAGAATCTAAATTTAGAACTTATTGTGAAGATGATAAGATCATTGGTTTTGTTGGAGTAAATATTCGTGATTTAAATTACAGGGCCAAGGAATATAAATCTACTTTTATTGCTGATTCTAATGTTATCAAAGACAGAAGAAGAGAGGGCATATATACAAATTTATATAGGGAATTTGAAGATCAAGTAAAAAATGAACTTATGTATGCATTACCCCTTCAGTATGAACTTATAAACTTGGTCGATAAGCAAGATTATAAAATTGTTGGAGAGGTCAATGCTTATGCAAAGATTCTAGATCCGTCCAATGTAACTTCTAATGGAATTTTTACATTTGTAGCCAAGATAATAAATTCAATTTCAAATTTAAGGACCAAAAAAATTACTTATTCAGGCTTTGACCTTAAGGATGAACTGGACTTAAACCAAGTTGATGTACTCTTTGATAAAGTCAAGTCTGATTATGGATTTATGGCTAAGAGATCTGGAGAATGGATTTCAAATAGGATAAATAATAGACCTAATTATAAATTTATTTCTACTTACAAGGATGGCATAGAAGGATATATAATTTATAAGGAGATAGACAAGGCTGATATAAAATACTATATGGTAATGGATATTTTATATACTAGTGAAGAAGCTTTAGAATCTATGTATGATCACTTTTTAAAGAAAGCTAAAGATGAAAAGGTTAATTTGATTGGCATTTGGAAAAATCCAAAGACTTCAAAATTAATTAAGAATAAGAGTTTTCAAAATGCAAAGAGCTCATTTCCGCTTGTGGTAAAGAGTGGTTTATCTGAGGCCTTGAACATCGAAGAATGGTATTTACAACCTATCGAGGGGGAAACTTATTAATGATTAAAGTACTTCACCTTATTAGCGGTGGCGATACAGGTGGTGCAAAAACGCATATTATGACCCTACTTAATGAGATACAAAATCACATTGACGTTAGGCTGGGAGTATTTTTTAAAGACGTATTCTTGGATGAAGCCAAGGACTTAGGGTTATCTACTGTTGTTTTTGAACAAAAGAGTAGATTTGATTTGAGTGTCGTTAATGATATAGTTGAATATGTTAATAAAGAGGGAATAGACTTGGTGCATTGCCATGGGGCAAGGGCTAATTTTATTGCCTTTTTTTTGATGAAGAAATTAAAGCATGTTAAATTTTTATCGACTGTTCACTCAGATCCAAGATTGGATTTTAAGGGAAATTTTTATAAGCAATTGATTTTTAAAAATTTAAATACCTTTGCTCTAAAACGTTTTAAAAATTATGTAGCTGTCAGTGATGATTTTAAAAACATGCTCCTCAATCGTGGGTTTTCCAAGAAAAATATTGACGTTGTCTACAATGGAATAAATCTTGAGGCCAAAGATAAATTTGTACCCAAAGAAGAGTTTTTAGACAGGTATAATATTCGCCATGATGGAATTAAAATCGGAATTCTTGCAAGGCTTGATGAGGTTAAAGACCACAGGACTTTTATTAGGGCAGCTGAAGAATTTTTAAAAGAGGCTGATGCTGACTTTTTAATAGGTGGTAGCGGCGGGCTAATGGACGAGCTCAAAAAAATGACAGAAGATCTTAGAATATCAGACCGAGTTCATTTTTTGGGCGAGGTTAAAGATCCGTTTTCATTTATCAACGCCATAGATATAAATGTTTTATCGAGTTTATCAGAAAGTTTCCCTTATGTTATATTGGAGGGTGCTAAGTATTCCAAGCCCATGGTTGCGACTCATGTGGGAGGCGTTCCAAAGGTAGTAATCGATGATTATAGCGGATACACTTATGAGCCTGGCGATTATAAAAAATTAAGCGAACGCTTGCTTGACTTGGCTCAAAATGACGACAAAAGAATTCAATATGGGAAAAATCTCCATGAAATAGTTTTGAATAAATACAGCAGCCATAGCATGTCTAGAATGCAGTTGGATATTTACAATAAGATTTTATTTGGCAAAACTATTGTGCTGTCGGGCTTTTATGGCTTTGATAACCAAGGCGATGACGCGATTCTTGAAGCTATAGTTGGCGAACTAAAAAGAAGAGACAAAACTCTTCGTTTAAGAGTTTTATCCAACAATCCAAACAAGACTCGTGAGGTCTACGATGTCGATGCAGTATATAGGTTTAACCCTTTTGTTGTGGGATCAACAATAAAGAAAGGAGACATGCTCATATCTGGAGGAGGCAGTTTGCTTCAAGACGTTACGAGTTCACGGTCTCTCTGGTATTATTTATATGTAATCTCTGTTGCAAAACGCAAGAATAAAAAAGTTTGTATCTATGCCAATGGAGTTGGCCCAATAAATGGGAAATTCAATAGAAAGCTTACTAAAAAAGTTTTAAAGGATGTTGACTTAATTACATTAAGAGACGATGATTCGGCTAAGTACTTGGAAGAAATTGGAATAGCCAAAGATAAATGTCTGGTAAGGTCCGATCCAGTTTTCTTACTTAAAGAAAATACAGATGAGGCAGAGAAAATATTATCAGATATAAATATTAATGGTGAATTTATCGTTGTAAATTTGAGGCCATGGAATGATGATGAGAAAATGATAGATCAGATGGCCTTTGCTATAAATAAACTCATGAGTGAAGGCCACAAGATTTTGCTCATACCAATGCATATGTCCAAGGATACTCCAATATTAAAGCGACTTGAGGATAAATGTCAGAATGAAAACCTTTATTCTTACTATGAAGATATGAGCGTCACTACGCTTATGGGGATTTTTTCTAAGGCTCAGATGGTTCTAGCCATGAGACTTCACGGTGTGATTTATTCTGCGGCAGTTCATACAAAGCCACTGGCTATAAGTTATGACCCAAAAGTAAAAAGCTTTATGGAGAGCATTGACTCAGATTATATTATAGATATAAATGATATTGATGGGCAAAAAGTTTACCAAGAAATAAAAAAATGCTTAGCAGATAAAGGTTATTTAAATAATATAGAAAATAAAGACGAAGAAAGAAAGGAATTAGCAAGATTAAATGCGATTGAAGCACTTGACTTGCTAAAGGATATGAATGAGAAAAATTAATGTGCTTGGTGTAAAATTTTCGGATATCAATGACCATGAACTTGACGAAATTTTAAGGTCAAATATGACCGGGTCCAATAATTTTAAGATAATCACACCAAACCCAGAGATTGTTATGAGGGCCAAAAAGGACAAGAAACTTATAGAACTTATAAATAGTGCTGGCCTCGTACTAAAAGATGGAGTTGGGATTGTAATTGCCCAAAAGATTGCCGGCATAGAAGGTGAGGGCAGACAAACTGGCTTTGATACTCTAAAGAAAATTTTATCAATAGCAGATGAAAAGGCTTTGGATATTTATATAGTTGGGGCAAAACAAGAAACTCTGGACCAGGCAATAGAAAATATAAAAAAAGATTATAAAAATTTAAATATAGTGGGGGCCCATAATGGGTATTTTGAATTAAATTCGCCCCAAGAGCAAGAAATTTTAAAGGATATAGAAAATAAAAAACCGCACTTAGTTGTTTCTGCAATGGGTTTTCCCAAGCAAGAATATTTTATATCAAAATTAGATGGACTAACTTCAATGTCAATAGGCGTTGGAGGAAGCTTAGATGTAATTAGTGGAAATTTAAAACGGGCACCAAAATGGGTACAAAAAATTGGCATGGAATGGTTTTATAGATTATTAAAAGAACCATCCAGAATTAAAAGACAGTTAGTAATACCACATTTTTTAATAAAAGTAGTGACTAATAAAAAATCTATAAGGGAGGAATTATGAACAACATTGATAATCTTACAATTAATACGCTGAGAATGCTTTCTGTCGATATGATTGGCAAAGCAAACTCTGGACACCCAGGCTTACCGCTTGGAGCAGCACCTATGGCTTATGCTTTATTTAAAGATCATTTAAAATTTAATCCAAACAAACCTCATTGGTCAAATAGGGACAGGTTTGTTTTATCAGCAGGACACGGATCAGCACTCTTGTATAGCTTGCTTCATGTCTTTGGCTTTGAACTAAGCATGGATGATTTAAAAGATTTTAGACAATTAAATTCAAAGACACCAGGTCACCCAGAATACGGCCACACATTAGGAGTTGACGCTACATCTGGACCTCTTGGTCAAGGACTTGCCATGGCTGTTGGCATGGCACTAGCAGAAGCTCATCTCCACGATACATTTAAAGGAGCAAACAATCCTGTAGACCATTACACATACGCTCTAGTAGGAGACGGATGTTTGATGGAAGGCATTAGCCACGAAGCAGCAAGTTTTGCAGGCTCCCATAAGTTAGGAAAATTAATTGTCCTTTACGATTCAAATAATATTACAATTGATGGGTCAACTGATATTACATTTGCTGACGACACACTAAAGAGATTTGAAGCTTATGGCTGGCATACTCAAAAGCTGGAAGACGGCACAGACATCGAAGCTATTTCAAAAGCTATTAGCAAGGCCAAAGAAGATGACAGGCCTTCATTAATAGAAATTAAAACTGTTATTGGTTTTGGTGCAGGAAGTGTAGAAGGCAAAAATAAAAGTCATGGGGCTCCACTAAAAGAAGATGACTACAAGATTTTAAAAGAAAGACTCGGTTGGAACTACGAATCCTTTACTGTTCCTCAAGAAGTGAAAGACCATGTAAAGGCCATTATTGATGAAAAAGTAAAGGCCTATGATGAATATAAGGCAAGTTTGAACGAATTAAAGACAGAAAATTCAGAAAGATACGAAAAATTTGTTAAATTTATCCACACAGAGAAAGATGTTGACTTAAGTTCTTTGATGGATAAGGAGGAAAAAATTGCGACTAGGGCAGCAAGTGGTAAGGCAATTCAAGAAGTTGCAAAACAAGTTCAAAGTTTGGTTGGTGGCTCAGCTGACTTAGCTGGTTCAAATAATACTACTATTGATGGCCAAGGATTTATTTCAAAAGACGATTACAGTCCACGCAATATTCACTTTGGTATTCGTGAATTTGCAATGGCTGCTATATCAAACGGCATGGCCTTGCACGGAGGCGTTCGCCCATATTGCGCAACCTTCTTTGTCTTTAGTGACTATATGAAAGCAGCTATGAGACTCTCAGCTCTTATGGATGTTCCTGTTGTTTATGTACTAACTCACGACTCAATAGGGGTTGGAGAAGACGGACCAACCCATCAACCTATAGAACAACTTGCAATGTTAAGAAGTCTGCCAAACTTTACAACAATTCGTCCAGCAGACTACAACGAAACAATCGTTGCATGGGAAGTCGCAATTAAAAATCATAAGCCAACTGCACTTGTATTAACAAGACAAGGCTTACCAACACTTGATATAAATGCAAAAGACCTTGTAAAGGGCGCATACATTGCTAAAAAAGAAGATGAAAAGCTTGATGCAATTGTAATTGCGACTGGATCTGAACTCTCAATAGCAATGGACGCAGCAAAGGAATTGGAGGCCTATGGAATTGGCACAAGAGTAGTCAGCATGCCTTCATGGGATCTATTTGAAGATCAAACAGATGAGTACAAACTCTCAGTTTTGCCAAAGGATACACCAAAAGTATCTGTTGAAGCACTATCCACATTTGGCTGGGATAAGTACACTCAAGGTGGAATAAAGTTAGGCATGGTTTCATTTGGAGCAAGCGGCAAGGGCGGAGATTTATTTGAACACTTCAAAATAAATTCAAAGGCAATTGTAGATGCAGTTAAAAAATCAGTTAAATAAAACAAATAAAAGACTTCAAATACGTTTTTGTATTTGAAGTCTTTTGTATTTAAATTATAAAAATGCTTTAAAATTTTTTTATAGGGTATAAAACAAGTGATAGCTTTACTATACTGAATTAATTTAAAGGAGGGAATTATGACAAAGAAAAAAGACGAAAAAGAAAAAATGGAAATGAAAAAAGATCCAATGAGTAAAAACAATTTAGGAGATCATCTTTCAAGTAGAAATGATACCAAAGGAAAGAATCCCAAATTGACAAAGGCATCTGGAGCTCCGATTGAAAATAATCAAGATTCAATGACAGCAGGTCCAAGAGGTCCAATTGTATTTGAAGACACTTGGCTATTTGAAAAGAATGCTCACTTTAACAGAGAGGTTATTCCTGAAAGAAGAATGCACGCCAAAGGTTCAGGAGCTTTTGGCACATTTACTGTTACAAAAGATATTACTAAGTACACTAAGGCAAAGATTTTTTCAGAAGTTGGGAAGAAAACAGAAATGTTTGCTAGATTTTCTTTGGTTGCAGGTGAAAGAGGGTATGCAGATGCAGATAGAGATATAAGGGGATTTGCTTTAAAATTTTATACTGAAGAGGGCAACTGGGATATGGTTGGAAATAACACTCCAGTCTTTTTCTTTAGAGATCCGATGAAATTTATTGATTTAAACCATGTTGTTAAGAGAGACCCAAAGAACAACATGAGAAGCTCTAATAGCAACTGGGATTTTTGGTCATCCTTACCTGAATCATTGTTACAAGTTACAATTACCATGAGCGACAGGGGGATCCCATCATCTTATAGGTATATGCACGGCTTTGGTTCACACACTTATTCATTAATTAATGAAAAAAATGAACGCACATGGGTTAAATTCCATTTTAGATCTGAGCAAGGCATACAAAATCTAACAGATCAAGAAGCTGAAAAAGTTAAAGGAATGGATCCAGATTCTCATCAACGAGATTTATTTGAAGCTATAGAAAAAGGCGAATATCCAAAGTGGAAAATGTATATTCAAGTTATGAGTGAGAAGGAAGCTGATGAATCAGAAGTTAATCCTTTTGACCTTACTAAGATGTGGCTTAAAAAAGACCATCCATTTATAGAGGTTGGCGAATTTGAATTAAATAAAAATCCTGAAAACTATTTTCAAGATGTTGAACAGTCTGCTTTTAGTCCAGGAAATATAGTCCCAGGAATTGGATATTCACCAGACAGGATGCTGCAAGCCAGAATTTTAATGTATGGGGATGCCCAAAGATATAGACTTGGTATTAATCACAATCAAATTCCTGTAAATTTTCCTAGGGGAATGGATCCAAAAGATTATCATCCTTGGCATAGAGATGGTAAAATGAGGGTAGATGGAAACCTAGGTGGAGAAAATAATTATGAGCCGAATTCATATGGTAATTGGACTGAAAATGAAAGAGGCTACGAACCTAAGCAAGCAGGTGGAGATGCTTATAGGTACGATTTTAGAGAAGATGATAGTGACTACTTTACACAAACGGGTCTCTTATATAATGCTATGACAGAAGACCAAAAACAAGTATTATGCGAAAATACAGCAAGACATATGAAAGATACAACTCTACAAATTAAACATAGGTGGATTAGCCACTGTTACAGGGCTGATAAAGATTATGGAGAGAGGCTAGCAGAAGCATTAGGAATTGATATAAAAGATGTTGTCATTGAAAACTCCAAGAGAGACTCTAGAGAAAAAAATTACAAGGCAAACAATGCTCACCCAGAATTGGATAAACCGACTGAAGATTTATCAATGAAAGATTGGAAAGAAATCAAAACAGATTACGATCCAAAGAAATTTGTAGATCCTATGGATGATCCATACGTATTATAATAAATAAAAATAGCCCAGTTAAGGGCTATTTTTTGGTTTAAGTGAAAAACTTTAATTTTTAATAGATACTATGAATTAATGTTGAGCTAAACTCTTTACGACTGAGCTTGAACGAGTTCGTAATATTTTCCATGCATTTCCATTAGCTCATCATGGCTGCCGGATTCAATAATTTTGCCAGAGTCGATTACAATTATTGAGTCACAATTTTTAATGGTTGAAAGCCTGTGGGCGACTATAAATGAAGTTCTATTTGCCATCAGGGCCTCAAGGCCTTTTTGTATATGTTGTTCAGTTTCTGTATCGATTGACGCGGTTGCTTCATCCAAAACTAATATACTTGGGTCCCTGATGATAGTCCTTGCGAAGTTTACGATTTGTTTTTCCCCGAGACTTAGGCCACCGTCTTCTCCGAGGAGGTTGGTGTCCAGACCATCTTTTAATTTACTTAAAATAGATTCTCCACCACTTTTTATTAGGGCCGCTTTAATTTCTTGGTCAGTATAATCATCGCCAAGCGTTATATTGTATCGTAAGCTACCTTTAAAAAGGATAGGATCTTGGAGGACAAGAGCCATGTGTTTTCTTAAATCAGCAGTCCTTATATTTTGGATGTCTTGATCGTCTATTAATATTTGACCCTTGTAAGGGCTATAAAATTTAAACAAAAGAGAAATGATAGAGCTTTTGCCAGAGCCTGTGCTGCCGACAATAGCAGTAGAAGAACCGGGTTCTCTCTTGAAATTAATATCTTGTAACACAGGACTGTCTTCGATGTATTCGTGGTATACATTTTTAAATTCCACTTGGCCTTTTATATTATTAATTGCAATGAATCCATCATCTTCTTGTTCTTCTAAGAGGATTGTATTGATATGCTCAAGGCTGCTCATGCCCTTTTCAAAAACATTTAGCCTGTTCATAAGTCTGGTCAGATATGCATATATCTGTGAAGTATACTGGATTAAAATCAGTATATATCCTACAGTAAAAGTAGTGTTTCCCCTTAGGTTACTCATACCTGCAAAATATAAAATTGCAATTATGCTCATGAGTCTAAGCATGTCCGTAATGTTATATGAAAAGAAGGAGTCAAACAATTCGATTTTTTTACCATATGTGTACAGCTCTTTGTTCTTATCAACAAACTCTTCTTCAACAGGTTCGCAAACTGCGTAAGCCTGTATGATATTTGCTCCCTTTATTATCTCATTTAAATCGGAGGTTATAGTCGATTTTATTTTTCGGTATTTAATATTTAGATTTGATTGGTACTTGTTGTAGCTTAAAATTGTGAAGATAAATATTGGAATTGGTACAAGCACAATGTACAGGGCTTTTGGATTTGTAAAGCTAATATAAACAATGCTACCTATTAAATAAAAGACAGCGTTTACAACAGTTGTAAATCCTATATAAAATAGTTGCTTGAATTCGTTTATATCACTTGTAGTTCGACTTGTAATTTTACCAACAGGTGTCTTGTCAAAAAATGGCATAGGAAGGTTTACTATGTGTTTAAATAAATCCCTTCTCAAGATATAGGCAATCTTGTTAGAAGTCTTTTTATAATGATGGATGAGTACATATTGCATTAACCCAAACATAAGATTCATAAATAAATAGAAAGCTGACATCCAGAGGAATCTCTGTAAATCTATAATGCCGATTGTTGGAGAGATTTCATTGTCTATAATATTTTTTAAAATTATTGGCAGGTAGATATTTAAAAGCATAAATCCAGTGGATAAAAACACACCAATAATAAGCTCTTTTTTTATTTTGCCTGACAAATTAAAAAGAAGGCGGATGGTACTTTTGCTATATTTTTCTTTTTTACTCATGGTCCACCTCCTGCAAGTGATATTGGTCGCTAAACCAACCTCCACTTGAAATCAGGTCTTCAAATTTGCCACGTTCAGAAATTTGTCCATTATCAAGCACAATTATTTCGTCAGCATCTTTGACTACAGAAAGCCTGTGTGAGCTGATAATAATTGTAGTATTTGGAAAATTATTTGCAAGATTTTCGGAAATTTCTTTTTCTGTATTGTTGTCAACAGCAGATAGGACATCATCTAGTATCAAAAGCTCTGGATCTAAAAGCACAGCCCTAGCTAGAGAAACTCTTTGCTTTTGTCCACCAGACAAAGTGATGCCCATTTCTCCACACTGAGTGTCTATTCCATCTGCAAAAGATGAAAGGTCATTTCTAAAAGCTGCTATATCAATAGCCTTATTATAATCGCCGTTTCTGTAAAACAAAATATTATCTTTAACAGATTTTGAAAACAAGAAGTGTTCTTGAGGGACATAGCCAATGTTCTTTCTATAAGAATCCAGATTAATATCCATAATATTATTGCCATTAATTAGCATAGATCCTTCAAAGTCATCATACTCTGCAACAATTTGGCTAAGAAGCGTAGATTTACCAGATCCAGTCTTACCAACAAGACCAATTTTTTGACCAGCTTTGATGGAAAGGTTAATATCCTTAAGAGCATAGGACTCAGCATTAGGATATTTAAAAGAATAGTCTTTCATTTGGATTTCATCAATACTTTTTATAACAACAGGATCAGAAGTTTTTTCTCTTTCCTTATAATTAAGAACCTCATCAACTCTCCTTAAAGAAATTGACCCGCTCTTTGAAACCGTAATTAAATCGGCAACTGCGTAGGCAGGCCAATCGAGTTCTTGCAAGAGCATGGAGTGGGTTATGAGTTCGCCAAGGGTAATCTTGCCCTTGCTAATAAGAAAGCCCCCGACTATGATACTTAGAATTGCAAAGAAAGACATTATTCCATTTACAACTGGTACATAGAGGTTTTCAATATTATTTACTTCTAGCTCCTTGTCGTTATTTATTAAAACTTTTTCTAAGAATTCATTTAGCCGCCTACTTTTTGTATCAAAGGCTTTTATAGCTTTTATAGCCGTAAAACTTTCCAGGGCGTGTTCGTTCATTGCATCTTGCGTTTCAAGTGACTGGTCATATTTGCCATCTAGCTTCTTTGAAATTTGCACGACTACATAAATCATTATAGGAAGGGCAGTAAGTGCAATTAAAAATAGCCATGGGCTGATGGTGGCCATAGTTATAAAATAAATTATTGGCAGAAGCACCCCCTCGGTTGTGGTCATGATTCCATAAGAAGCGACGGTCGCTATTGCATCGGCATCAGATGTTGCCTTGGTAATAATATTTGATGCATTATATTTAATAAAAAATGGTGGATTTTGTCTAATAGATTTTTTTAAAAGCTGAACTCTTACACTTGCGTCTACAAAATAATAATTTCTAAAAATAACATAATTATAATACGCGTCCAAGAAGTAAGTTGAAACAAGCATAAAAATAAGCCAAAAAATTGACCACATTAAAGAATCATATTCAAGTGAGCCTGCCTTAATGGCATCTGTTATATTTCCTGTAAATGTCGCGGGGAGTATTGCAAGACCGCCAGAAATTATACAAAAAGTTACAGCGATAAAGACGGAGGCCTTGTGACTACCTATTAAATTGAAATATCTTTTAAGTGTTTTAATCATAAATCCTCTCTAAATAAATAAAAATCATATAAATGTATTTTAACATATTTAAAGAAGATATAAAAGAGCAGATTGGCTATAAATTCAAGATTTAATTTAAATGTAATAATGGTGAATTTATTTGACTAATAGGGGGTCTATATTCTATAATATAAGCTAAGGAGGACTATTTTGAATATAGTAATAATTTTGATTTTAATTGCTATGTCTGCTTTCTTTTCTGGCAGTGAAACATCTATCACTTCGCTTAGTTCAATTAAGCTTAGGCAGCTTGTTGAATCTAAGGTTAAAAATGCGGACAAGCTTGAATATTTGATAGAGGATTCCAATAGGACAATTTCGGCAATATTAATTGGCAATAATATTGTAAACATACTTTCTTCATCCTTGTCCACAGTTATTTTTGTGGATATGTTTGGGAAAAACGGGGTCGCTATATCGACTGTCGTGATGACAATTTTAATTTTAATTTTTGGAGAAATTATTCCAAAAAATTTAGCTAAGGCGAACTCTACAAAATTTGCCCTCGCAGTAGCCCCTTTTATTTATTATATTGTTAAGGTTTTCACACCTCTTACAATGCTATTTGGAGCTCTCAGCAAGGCTATAGTAAGTGAATCTGAAGAAGACAAGATTACCGAAGATGACCTGATAACAATTTTAAATGTCAGCCATGAAGAAGGTATACTTGAAAACGAACAAAAAGAGATGATGGAAAATGTTTTCTCTATTGCAGGTACACAAGCCAAAGATGTTATGACCAATCGTACGAGTATTATCAGTATTCCTGTGGATTCCACTTATGATGAGGTTATGGATATTGTGAAAAACAATAACTTCTCTCGTTATCCAGTAATTGATGAGAATATTGATGACATTATTGGACTTTTATTTGCAAAGGACCTACTGGCAGTTGATAAAGAAAATTTCAATATAAGAGATCATTTGCGTGAAGCTATATTTCAATATGAATCTAGGCCAAACTTTTTACTTCTCAGTGAATTAAAAAAACATAAGATGAGTATGGCTATAATACTTGACGAGTACGGCGGGACGGCTGGACTTGTTACAGTGGAGGATATAGTCGAAGAAATAGTTGGCGATATTGACGATGAATTTGACGAAGCAGATAATTCTATTAAGCAAGTTACTGAAAACACATTTGTTATTCAAGCGGATACAGATTTAGATGATATAAATGATAGGCTTTCTACAAATCTTGAGTCCGATGAATATGAAAGTATCGGTGGATTTGTAATTGGCCTTGCTGGAAAATTTCCAAAAGTTGGCGAGATCTACAAATATGAAAATTATACATTTATAATCGACAAGGCTAGTCCAAATAAACTTGAAAGGCTAAAGATGCGCATAGAAAGGTGATGTAATGTTTACACACTTACACCTGCACACTGAGTTTTCGCTGCTCGATGGGGCAATAAAAATCAGTGACTTGGCAGAGAAAGCAAAAGAATACAAGATGAACTCAGTAGCCATTACCGATCATGGGAATATGTACGGGGCTATTAACTTTTACAAAGAGTTAAAAAAAGCTGGCATAAAACCCATTATTGGATCTGAAGTTTATATTTCTAGAGGTGATCACAGGCTGAAAAATCCAGACGACAGGTCAGGTTATCACCTTATTTTGCTATGCAAAAATGAAATAGGCTTGAAGAATCTGATGAAAATTTCTAGCGAAGGATTTTTAAATGGATTTTATTACAGGCCGCGTGTTAGCCACGAGTTCTTGCAAGAACACAGCGAAGGCTTAGTTGCACTTTCTGCTTGCTTGGGTGGAGAAATTCAATCCCATTATTTAAATGGTGACGAGGTTTCAGCTGTAAATGCATATAAATGGTACGCAGATGTCTTTAAAGACGATTTTTACTTAGAAATTCAAAATCATGGCATAAGGGAAGAAGATGTGATTAGGCATTACTTCAAAACTCTTAGGGACCGTTTTGGTGCAAAACTAGTGGCAACAAATGATTGCCACTATTTAAATAAAGAGGATGCTTTTATCCAAGAAGTTCTGATGGCCATATCTATGGGCAAGACTATAAATGATGAGACCAGAATGACCTTCGCGAGTGACGAATTTTATTTCAAATCTTCAGAAGAGATGGAAGAATTATTTGCTGATATGCCAGATGCAATAAAAAACACACAGGAGATTGCAGATAAATGCAATGTGGAAATTGAATTTGGCCACTATCATTTGCCTAACTTCGATACTCCGGGTAATATGGGTCACTTTGAATACTTAAAAAAACAAACCCATGATGGGATTATTGAAAGATATGAAAAAGATGGCAAGGTTGCCGATGAGGTTTGGCAAAGGGTTGAAAGCGAGCTAAGCATTATTAAAGACATGGGCTTCGTGGATTACTTTTTGATAGTCCAAGACTTTATTCTCTTTGCTAAATCAAAGGGTATTCCTGTTGGCCCTGGTCGTGGATCAAGTGTTGGATCCATAGTTTGTTATGCGCTTGGCATAGTTGACTTGGACCCATTAAAATATGACTTGGTCTTTGAAAGATTTTTAAATCCAGATAGGGTAACCATGCCTGATATAGATATTGACTTTTGCTATGAAAGAAGAGAAGAAGTTATTCAATATGTTAAAGAAAAATATGGCCACGACCATGTTGCGCAAATAATTACCTTTGGAACCATGGCTGCTAAAGGATCGATTAGAGATGTTGGTCGCGTGCTTGATATGCCTTATAATGATGTTGATAAAATCGCAAAAATGATTCCAAATGAACTTGATATTACAATTGACAAGGCACTTAATGACAACCCAGAATTACAAGATGCCTATGACAATGATAGGGAAGTAAAAAAACTCATCGATATTTCAAGGAGAATCGAGGGTCACGTTAGGCACGCAAGCACTCACGCAGCTGGCGTTGTTATTTCAAAAAGCCCGCTGGTAAATTACGCACCGCTGGCAACAGCTCAGGATCAACCTGTAACTCAGTATACAATGACAACACTTGAAGAACTTGGTCTTTTGAAGATGGACTTCTTGGGCTTAAGGACTTTAACAGTTATAGAAGATTCATTAAAATTAATCGAAAAAAATACTGGCCACAGACCAAGCTTTGAAGACATGAAGCTAGATGATCCAGAAACTATAAAATTATTTGCAGATGTAAATACAATTGGTATCTTCCAATTTGAATCACCTGGCATGAGGGCCTTCTTAAAAGAGCTAAAGGTAGATCGTTTTGAAGATTTAATTGCAGCTAACTCACTCTTTAGACCAGGGCCAATGGATAGCATTCCCGATTTTTGTGAACGCAAAAACTCTGATGTGAAGATAGACTATAAGCATCCAATTCTTGAAAAAATTTTAAAAGATACCCATGGAGTAATAGTTTTCCAAGAGCAAGTTATAGCCATCGTTCAACAACTTGGAGGATATACAATTGGACGAGCTGATTTGATTAGGCGAGCCATGAGTAAAAAGAAAATGGACGTTATGGAAGAAGAAAGGCCGATATTTATCAAGGGCGCTATTGAAAAAGGGGCATCAAAAGAACTTGCAGAAGAAGTTTTTGATGATATGATTGACTTTGCAAAATATGCCTTTAACAAAAGTCACTCTGCAGCATACAGCCTTGATGCATGGAGGACTGCATGGCTCAAGACTCATTATCCTAAGGAATTTATGGCGAGCCTTTTAACTTCAGTTGCTGGTCAACAAGACAAGGTCGCTCTTTATATAGAAGAGGCAAGGCGGATGGGAATAAAAATCATTCCACCTGATGTAAATAAATCTGAATGGAGATTTACTACAGAGGGCGATGATATAAGGATGGGCTTTAAGGCAATTAAAGGCTTAGGCCACAATACAGCAGACGCTATTGTCGAGGCAAGGAAAGAAAATAAATTTACATCTCTTACGGATTTAATCAGGGCGATTTCAAAAATAGATTCAGCAGCACTTAATAAAAGATCTTTTGAATCACTTGTGTATGCTGGAGCTTTCGATAGCTTTGGAGTAAACCGGAGGTCAGCTCTAAATCAATATGCCGTTATAATTGACACAGTAAATATTGAGAAGAGGTCAAATGTAAGAGGTCAATTTAATATGTTCGGCTCTGAATCCGATTCTATGATTTTGGTTAACTTGGAAGAGTTTAATAAGGATGAGCTCTTGGAATTAGAAAAAGATGTCCTGGGTGTATATGTTTCCAGCCATCCTCTGGAGTCTTACGAAGAAATAATTAAAGCTTTGCAAAACAAAGATATTGCAACTATAAATGAAGAGTATGAAGAGTATTTATCAAATGGTATTTCATTTAATAGATACAGGCTAAAGTTGGCAGGACTTGTCTCAAGATCTCGTGTATTAATCACTAGGAGAAACGAAAAGATGATGACTCTTGAACTCCAAGATTTAACTGGCAGGATAGATGCAGTTGTCTTTCCAAATGTTTATAGAAAGTACAGAGACAAGCTTGTAGATGGCAGCAGAGTTTTACTGAGCGGGGACTTGTCCTACAGCGATGTTGAAAAACCAAAGCTAATTGTAAATGAGGTTAGCGATTTAAAACAAAGGGAAACACTTTATATTAAAACAGATTCAGAAAAAAATTCTAATGAAATTAATATGGCTAGGGGCTTTATCCAATCAAACCCAGGTGACGGGGAAGTTGTATTTTATTTTTCAGATAAAGATGCGATAGGGACTTTCAAGGATGCGAGTGCCTTATATTTAAATAGTAAGAATATAGATTTTTTAGAAAAACTTTTTGGCAAAGAAAATATTAAAAGGAATGGAGACCAATGAAGATTGCAGTTTTAACTAGTGGCGGAGATGCACCGGGCATGAACGCCTGCATAAGAGCTGTTGTAAGGACATCCATATATCTCGGCATTGATGTCTATGGTGTTAGGATGGGATATAATGGCCTTATTGTTGATGATATGTACCAGATGAATGTCTCAAGTGTTGCTGATATCATCCACAGGGGCGGAACTATTTTAGGGACCGCAAGAAGCGATGAGTTTATGACAGAAGAGGGACAGAAAATTGCTGCCGAGAATTTATTAAGAAGAGGAATTAATGGCCTTGTAGCAATTGGAGGTGATGGAACTCTAACCGGTGCTTCTAAGCTTTTAGACAAGGGCATAAATGTGGTTGCAATTCCAGCTACAATTGACAACGACCTAGGATACACTGACTATACAATTGGATTTATGACGGCAACTGAGACAATTGTAGATGCAATTTCTAAATTGCGTGACACATCTAGTTCTCATGGACGGGCAAATGTGCTTGAAGTTATGGGCAGAAATTGTGGAGACTTAGCACTAACTGCTGGACTTGCAGGTGGTGCAGAGACCATTATTGTCCCTGAAATACCGTTTGATGTAGACAAAATGGTTGAAAAAGCTGTTAGCGGAATTAAAAGAGGCAAGAGGCACCACATAATTGTCGTTGCAGAAGGTGCCGCAAGTGCTTATGAAATAAGTAAAGAACTTCAAAATAGGGCTGGTATAGAAACTCGAGAAACTGTTCTTGGCCACGTACAAAGAGGTGGTATGCCAACTGTTTTTGATAGACTTATGGCTTCACGCATGGGAAATATTGCAGTAAAATTATTATCTAACAATAGAACTAATATAGCTTTGGGCTTGAAGTGCAACGAGATTGTTAAATTGGATATTGATTCTGCTTTGAAGATACCAAAGAGAATTGATCAAGAAATATTTGAAATCGCAGACATATTATCTATATAGGAGAAGATATGAATAGTACAAAAATTGTGGCCACTATTGGACCAGCAAGTGAGAGCGAAGAAACCTTAAAGCATATGATTTTAAATGGCCTAAATGTTGCTCGCTTAAACTTTTCTCATGGCACTCATGAGGAACACCAAGTTAGAATTGATAGGATAAAAAAAGTTAGCAAGGAATTGGGCATACCAGTTGCTATAATGCTTGATACAAAGGGGCCCGAAATCAGAATTGGCAGATTTAGAGAAGGACCAATTAGAATAGAACAAGGGCAAAAATTTATTCTTACAACTGATGATATACTTGGCGATCAAAATATGGTGAGCGTTTCTTATGATGGCATAATAAATGACGTGGAATTAGGCGGCAGATTATTAATTGATGACGGTCTTGTGGAGTTTGAAATTGTAAATATTTTTTCAAATTCAATTGAGCTTAAAGCAATAAATAGTGGTGAGTTATCAGATAGGAAGGGTGTAAATATTCCTGGGGCTAAAATAAAACTGCCGACCCTAACAGAACAAGATATAAGCGATATAAAATTTGGTATAAAAAATGATGTGGACTTTTTAGCTGCAAGCTTTATTAGGAATCGCAATGATGTTCTATCAATCAGAAAAATCTTAGAAGAAAATGATGGCTATCAAATTTCAATTATATCTAAAATTGAAAACCAAGAAGGCCTGGATAATTTAGATGATATACTTGCAGTTAGCGATGGTATAATGGTCGCTAGAGGAGATCTTGGAGTTGAAATTCCACCGCAAAATATTCCTCATGTGCAAAAGGAAATTATAAAAAAATGTAATTTTGCAAATAAAGTTGTAATAACAGCGACACAAATGCTTGACTCTATGACTAGAAACCCAAGACCTACAAGAGCTGAAGTAATGGACGTGGCAAACTCAATACTTGATGGGACATCTGCTGTTATGCTTTCAGGTGAAAGTGCAGCTGGTAAATATCCAATCGAGTCTATAAAAATGATGAGGAGCATTTCTATATCGACTGAAGAGAGCCCAGAATACGAAAGAATGCAAAGAGACAGGGTAGATATTAATAGGATCACTGTTACAAATGCAATTGCAGAGGCCACTTATTCAATAGCAAAAGATTTACATGCAGCTGCAATTATTTCTGCAACTAGCAGTGGACAAACGGCCAGGGCTTTATCAAAATTTAAACCTAGGCAACCTATAATTGCTATAACAGATGATGAACGAGTTGAAAGAAAGCTAACCATGGAGTGGGGGGTTTTTCCTGTTATTATTAAAGAAATTGATAACGCAAATGAGCTATTTAAAGCAGGCATCGAAAAATGCAAGGATATATATTTTAAGGAGGGAGATTTAGTTGTACTCACAGCAGGTATTCCATTTTCAAAGAGTGGATCCACAAACTTGCTTAGAGTAGAAGTAATCGCAAAAATGATGACAAAGGGAATGGGAATAGGAAGCGGAAAAATTACAGGTAGAGCTGTAGTTGCAAATTCGCAAGAAGAACTTTTGAAAGATTTTAAAGATGGTGATATAATCGTTACTCTTGGAATGGATAGAGATATGACTCCTTATGCTCAGCGTGCCAGTGCTCTTATTACTGAAGAGGGTGGCCTTACAAGCAGCGGTGCAATTATCGGTTTGTCACTTGGTTTACCAACAATTGTTGGCGCTAATGATTGTACAAAGGAAATAAAAACGGGCGACATTATAACTGTAGATATTCCTAGTGGACAAGTTTTTAAAGGGAGCGTAGAAAATGTCTAATAAAAGACAAAGTTGGGATGATTATTTTTTAGATATTGCTGAGATAGTTGCAAAGCGCTCAACATGCGATAGGGCTTATGTTGGTTGTGTACTTGTGAACAATGATCATCGTATAGTAAGCACTGGCTACAATGGAAGTGTAAGTGGGAACCCACACTGCATTGATGTTGGTCACGTTATGCGCGATGGCCATTGTATTGCTACAATTCATGCAGAAATGAATGCTCTCTTGTACTGTGCAAAGGAAGGTATAAGCGTTAAAGGATGTACTGCTTATGTAACTCACTTTCCTTGTTTAAATTGCACCAAGAGTTTGATACAAGCCGGTATAAAAAGAATAGTATATATAAATGCATATAGGCTTGATGATTATTCAATTGAGCTTCTAAATAAAAATAATATTGAAGTTGTTCAAATGGAAAGATAATCTATTTGGCTTATATGTAAATCGAGGAGATAGTTTATGGAAATTGTAATTGTTGGAGCTGGCAAAGTTGGAGAAGCACTTTGCAAGGATCTGGCATCTGAAGGAAATAATATTGTATTAATTGAACTTAACCAAAAAACTCTTGAAAAGGTTATGGAAACATCCGATATAACAGGAGTTGTTGGCAATGGTGCAAGTATAGATATTCAGATTGAAGCAGGTGTAGAAAACTGTGAAATGTTTATGGCTATAACTGATTCTGATGAATTAAATATTATCGCTTGCATTATTGCAAAAAAACTTGGGGCAAAGGATACGATTGCAAGGGTGAGAAACCCTGTGTATTCTCAAAATATGGATTTTGTAAAAGGTAATCTTGGCATAAAGTTTATGATAAATCCAGAAAAAGAGACTGCATATGATATAATGAACACTCTAAAATATCCTTGCGCTTTTAGTGTGGAAAATTTCTTGTCTAATAAAGTTAATATGGTTGAGCTGGTTGTTGAAAAAGACTCGCCTTTGGATGGATTGGTTTTAAAAAATTACAATATTACTAAAGACAAAGTTCTCATCTGTGCAGTTGAAAGAGCAGGAGAGGTCTATATTCCAGACGGAAATTTTATGCTCATGGAGGGCGATAGATTTTATATTACTGGGACCAGTAAAGCTTTGAAGCAATTTATAGGAAACTGCAAATACAAAGATGGACTAATTAAATCTGTTTTAATAGTAGGGGGCAGCAGGATTGCTTTCTACTTGATAGAATTATTATTAGAAAAAAATATAAGTGTAAAGCTTATAGAAAAAGACCCTGAAATGGCTGAGTTTTTTTCAGAAACTTATCCGCAAATTGTAGTTATAAATGCAGATGGGACAGACCAGCAAGTTCTTTTGGAAGAGAGAATTGAAAACTATGATGCAGTTGTAAGTTTAACTGGCATTGACGAAGAAAATATTATCATATCTATGTTTGCAATCAGTCAAAATGTTTCAAAAAACATTACAAAAATCAACAGAAATATTATGAAGGTTATAGTTGACAAACTGGGACTAGATACTATAGTTTCACCAAAAAAGATAATTGCAGACAAGATAATCAGATTTGTTCGTTCGCAAATTGATTCAAGTGGATCAAGGGTAGAGAATTTTAATAGGATTTTAGACAACGAAGTAGAAGTTATTCACTTTTCGATTACAGAAAAATCAAGAGCATTGAATATTCCGCTCAAGGACTTGCACACTATACCTGGGATATTAATAGCTTGTATAAAGAGAAATGGGTCGATTATTTATCCAGGTGGTAATGATTCAATTCAAATTAATGATGAGGTTTTGGTTGTAACCAAGACTAAATATTTGGATAATTTTGATGAGGCAATAGTTGATTAGTATGAACAGACGAGTAGTATTATACAATATATCTAGAATACTTTTATTGGTAGGGCTCTTGCTTTTTTTACCGATTTTAGTAGCTTTATATTATAGGGAAAGTTTTTATAATATAGCTGCATTTTTAAAATCGATACTCATAATTGCACTCGTAAGCCTACCTTTTGCTATAAAGAAACCAAAAAATTCTGGAGTTTATATTAAAGAAGGCATGATTGTTGTAAGTCTTTCTTGGATTTTAATTAGCTTTTTTGGATCCTTGCCTTTTTATTTTAGTGGGCAAATTCCAATTTTGGTTGATGCATTTTTTGAAACAGCAAGTGGATTTACCACAACAGGCTCAAGTATATTGACAGATGTAGAATCTTTGTCAAATTCTATGCTATTTTGGAGGAGTTTTACCCACTTTATTGGTGGGATGGGAGTCCTAGTATTGGTTCTTGCAATTTCACCAAACACCAGTTTAAGTGATATTCAATTTATGAAAGCAGAAGTGCCTGGGCCACAGTTTGGAAAGATGCTTAGCAAATTAAAAAGTACTGCTCAACTTTTATATTTGATATATATTGGTATGACAATAATTTTGATTTTTGCTCTTGTAATTGCTGGAATGCCAGTTTTTGATAGTGTCCTTCATGCATTTGGCACAGCAGGAACTGGAGGCTTTGGTATAAAAGCTGCAAGTATTGGCTATTATAACTCGGCTGCTATTGAAATTATTATTTCGATTGGGATGATTTTATTTGGGGTAAATTTCCATGTTTTTTATTTGATTTTAATTGGAAAAGTAAAAGATGCTCTAAGATCAGAAGAATTAAAAACATATTTATCTATAATTGGACTTGCAACACTTTTAATTTTTATAAATATATTACCAAGTCAAATAACTTCTGGAAGTGCACTTCGCCAATCACTTTTTAGTGTTTCATCTGTTATGACGACAACTGGCTATTCTACTGCCGATTTTAACACTTGGCCCATGTTTAGTAAGTGGGTTTTGGTAACACTAATGTTTATCGGAGGTTGTGCTGGTTCTACTGCTGGAGGCATAAAGGTCTCAAGGGTAATTATTATTTTTAAAACGGCTGTTGCTGAGGTAAAGAAAATTGTATCGCCAAATAGGTGTGTGGTCGTTAATGTAGATAATAGAAAAGTTGAACAGTCGGTGGAAAGAGGGGTTTCAAATTATCTGCTTATATATGCAATAGTATTTATGGCAATACTTGGACTCATATCATTTTTTACACCGGATTTTGAAACAGCCTTTACATCTGTTGCAGCAACTTTTAATAATATAGGACCTGGCCTTGGTGTTGTTGGTCCTACTGGAAGTTTTGCAATGTTTCATCCAATAGCAAAAATTATTTTGTCTTTTGCAATGATTGCAGGCAGACTTGAAATTGTTCCTGTATTATTTTTGTTTAACCCTGGTATTTGGAAAAATTAAAATAAAATTAATTATTGGTTGACAATTCAAATTTAATCGTGTATAATCTTTAAGTGATGTTTGAAAAAACGTTGTTTAAAGATGTGGCGGCATAGCCAAGTGGTAAGGCACGGGTCTGCAAAACCTTGACCACCAGTTCAAATCTGGTTGCCGCCTCCAAAATTTAGCAAGCTGAGTGCTTGCTTTTTTTATTCCTTAGTGTTATAATTTGTATGAACTGAATACTAAGTATTGAAGCGTATTTAAACTTACATTTTCAGAGAGGTCCTTGGAGCTGCGATAGGGCTAGTGTGAATTTAATTGTACCGGCGCTTTTGTAAGATGCAAGAAATTGCAAACCGTATCCTTTACGTTAAAGGTTTGAGAAGTAATTAGGGTGGAACCACGGATTTAAAGATCATTCGTCCCTTGGGGAGGTGGTCTTTTTTTGTTGATAAAATTAATTTTTTAAGGAGGATATATGAGAAAATTAACTTTACCTGATGGAAGCATCAGGGAATTTGATGATAGCATGGATGTGTATGATATTGTAGGGGAAATTTCTGCAGGCCTACAAAGAAATGCTACAGGAGCAGTACTTGATGGACACGTAATTGGCATGCAAGATGTGCCAAGTCACGATGGTAAGTTTGAAGTTTTAACTTTTGATGACATGGAAGGGAAAAAAGTTTTTTGGCACACATCTGCTCACTTGATGGCTCTAGCTATTCAAAGATTATTCCCAGGAGTTAAATTTGCAATTGGCCCTGCAATTGACCAAGGTTTTTATTACGATTTTGATACTGAACACAGATTTACTCCAGAAGATCTAGAAAAGATCGAAGCAGAAATGAAAAAAATCGTTAAAGAGGGAAATGAACTCAAGAGATTTGAAATGGAAAGGGATGAAGCTATCGAACATTTCAAAAAACTAGATGAAAAATACAAGGTAGATTTAATCGAACATTTCCCATCAGGAGAAGTTATTTCGTTCTATCAATTAGACGAGTTTGTCGACCTTTGCAGAGGACCACACTTAAAGGACGTTTCAAAGATAAAAGCCTTTAAGCTTTTAAGTGTTGCTGGTGCTTATTGGCGTGGAGACGAAAAAAATGAAATGCTTCAAAGAATTTACGGAATAAGTTTTCCTAAAAAGTCAATGCTAGATGAATATTTAGATATGCTTGAAGAGGCTAAGAAGAGAGACCATAGAAAACTTGGTAAGGAACTTGATTTATTTAGCATTCATGAAGAAGCTCCGGGAATTCCTTTCTTCCATCCAAACGGCATGATTTTGAAAAACGAACTTTTAAATTGGTGGAGAAATATATTAATTGATAATGGCTATGGAGAAATTCAAACTCCTATTATTATGAATGAAGATTTATGGCATCGTTCAGGTCACTGGGATCACTATAAAGAAAACATGTACTTTACAAGTGTTGATGACGTTCCATTTGCCATTAAACCTATGAACTGCCCAGGTTCTACGATTGTTTATGCAAATGACCTTCATTCATATAGAGATTTGCCAATTAGACTTTCAGAATTTGGCCTTGTTCACAGACATGAATTATCTGGTGCCTTACACGGACTTATGAGAGTTAGGTCTTTCACTCAAGATGATGCTCATATTTTCTGCCTTCCATCACAAGTTGAAGATGAAATTAAAAAGATGGTAAAGCTAGCAGACTATATGTATAAAACTTTTGGATTTAAATATACTGTTGAACTATCCACAAGACCAGAAGATTTCATGGGCGAAATTGAAACATGGAATATAGCAGAAGAGGCCCTTGAAAATGCCCTCCATGACATGAATATAGATTTTAAATTAAATGAAGGCGACGGCGCTTTCTATGGTCCTAAGATTGACTTCCACCTAGAAGATGCAATTGGCAGAACTTGGCAATGCGGAACAATTCAATTGGACTTCCAAATGCCAGAGAACTTTGACCTTGTATATGTTGATGAAAACAATGAAAGAA
The DNA here is from genome assembly GCF_900215725.1 of Ezakiella peruensis. Lineage (GTDB taxonomy): Bacteria > Bacillota > Clostridia > Tissierellales > Peptoniphilaceae > Ezakiella > Ezakiella peruensis. The sequence goes on from NZ_LT962469.1 coordinate 595,407, forward strand.
AGCGTCCAGTTATGCTTCATAGGGCAATATTTGGATCTATCGAAAGATTTATGGGCGTTCTCATTGAACACTTGGCAGGCAAGTTCCCACTATGGTTAGCTCCAGTACAAGTTGAAGTCATACCTGTCAGTGAAAAGACAAATGAATATGCAAGGGAAGTTTACAAGACCCTTAAAGAAAATGGAATTAGAGTTCATTTGGATTCCAGAGATGCTAAAATGGGAGCCAAGATTAGAGAAGCACAACTAAAAAAGATTAATTATATGTTAATACTTGGTGAAAACGAAAAAGAAAATAAAAACATTTCTATTAGAAAGAGAAATGGAGAAAACGTCAATGATGCAGATCTAAATTCATTTATAAAAGATTTGCATGATGAAATAAAAACAAAAAGGATAGGTGATTAAATGGATTTTTTAAAATGGATTGATGAACACAAGGAAGAAATGATTGAAGACTTGGGCAAATTAATTGCCATTGATTCAGTCGAAGGCGAACCAACAGCAGACGCACCTTTTGGCAATGGACCTAAAGAAGCCCTAGAAGCTTTTTTGGAGATTGGTAAAAGAGATGGATTTAGAATCGACAACCTACAAAACTACGCTGGTGATATAGAATTTGGCGAAGGCGATGAAACTGTAGGCATATTGGCTCACGTTGACGTTGTACCTGCTGGTGGCAACTGGGATACTGATCCATTTGAAATGATCAATGATGGAGAGTATCTGCAAGGTCGTGGAACCCAAGACGATAAGGGACCAGCAATTGCTGCTTATTATGCAATGCGTGCTCTAAAAGAAACAGATGAAAAATTAATCAGAAAAATTAGATTGATTTTGGGAACCAACGAAGAAACTGGTTGGGGCGGAATGAATTATTATGTAAAGAATAAGGCTATGCCTGATTTTGGATTTACTCCAGATGCTGAATTCCCGGTTATCTTTGGAGAAAAAGGAATCATTACTGGTACTTTAAAATTAAAATATAATTTCAAAGACACAATGGTTAAAGCAGTTAAAGGTGGAAATGCTCCTAATATGGTTCCAGACTTCTGCACAATTGTAATGGACGGATCTAAAGTTACTAATGAAGTAAAATCAATTGCAACTTTGCCTGATTTCAAGGTTGAAGAAAAAGGTGGAGAAGTTCATATTACAGCAAAAGGTATTAGTGCACACGGTTCAAAACCAGAACTTGGTGTAAATGCGATTTCAAAACTTATGGAACAACTAGCAAAGTTGATGCCAGTAGAAGATTCTTTCAGGGCATTTGCAGAATTTTATAATGAAGTTATGGGCTTCCACATGCACGGTGAAGGACTAGGCATCGACTATGAAGACGAATTGAGTGGCAAGTTAAACTTCAATGTAGGCATGATTTCAAATACAGATAAGGAAATTGACATTGTATTAAATATGCGCCATCCTCTTAAAGGTGTTAAAAAAGAAGAAATTATGGATAAAATCAATAAGGGAACCAGTGAATACAAGGGAGAATTTACAAGAACAGGTGGAGAAGATCCACTCTTTATTGATCCAGAAGGAAAGCTTGTTTCAATTTTGATGGACGCCTATCAAAAACAAACAGGCGACACAGAGTCAAAACCAATGACAATTGGTGGCGGAACTTATGCAAAAGCTATGAAAAACTGCGTAGCTTACGGAGCTATGTTCTTGGATGATGAAGACAGAATGCATCAAAAAAATGAAAGAATTAAAATTGATCGCTTAATGGATGCTGCAAAAATTTATGCGATTGCATTAAAAAACTTAGCATCTGAAGAAAAAGTGCTTGACAAATAATTAAGCATGTGGTATACTCATGCTTGTGAAGAAAAGTAGAAGGCCCCTTCTCACCTTATCACCTGTTGTGCATAAGGTTACAACAAAATCTTATTTATTGATTTTTTAAAAGGGCCTTCTGGGCTCTTTTTTATATTTTGGAAGGGGGAAAGGAARTTAAGGAACTCGAAATTAATGAACAAATAAGGGATAGCAAAGTAAGACTCATCGATCAAAACGGTGATCAAATTGGTGTTTGTGATATTGAAAAGGCGTTAGACTTAGCTCACGACCAAGATTTAGACCTTGTAAAAGTATCACCCAATGCTAAACCACCTGTATGCAGAATTTTAGATTATGGAAAGTACAGATATGAAATGCAAAAACGCGAAAAAGAAGCCAAGAAAAATCAAAAGGTTATCAAAGTTCGCGAAATGAAGATGACACCAAACATCGAAGAACATGATATGTCTGTCAAGGCAGATAAAGTCAAGGAGTTTCTAAACGATGGAGACAAGGTAAAAATCTCTGTTAGATTTAGAGGCAGAGAAATGGGTCACACCGAAAAAGGTGTAGATGTACTTGAGCAATTCTTTGAAAAAATCGAGGACTTGGCAGTTGTCGACAAACCTGCAAAACTAGAAGGACGCAATATGGTTATGTACGTATTGCCGAAGAGTTAAATACCAGAAGGAGGAAATTATGGCAAAATTAAAAACACACCGCGGAAGTGCAAAGAGATTTAAAAGAACCGCAAGCGGTGAATTAAAAAGATTTAAGGCTTACAAGAGCCACATTACAGGAAAGAAATCTCCTAAGAGAATTCGTAGTTTAAGAAAAGGCACATTAGTTAGCAAAAGTGATATGAGAAGAATTTCTCATATGATTCCATAAAGTTAGGAGGTTTAAAATGGCTAGAGTAAAAAGATCTGTTTCAGGACGTAAAAAGAAGAACAAAGTAATGAAGCAAGCCAAAGGTTACTATGGTGGGAAATCGAAATTATATAGAACTTCGATGGAAGCTGTACTAAAGAGCCAAAGCTATGCTTATGAAGGAAGAAAACAAAGGAAAAGAGACTTTAGAAAACTTTGGATTACTCGTATTAACGCAGCTGTAAGACCATACGGTCTATCATATTCAAAATTCATTGCAGCTCTTAAAGAAAACAATATCGAAGTTAACAGAAAGATTCTGTCTGAAATGGCAATTAATGACCCAGCAGGCTTCGAAAAACTTGTTGAATCTGTAAAATAAGCTTTACAAATTCTTGCTTGATTTTTAAAAGCATATAAGATAATATAATATATAAGTGATAATTTATTGAAAGGAACAGAATATGAATATACTTGTAATTAACTGTGGAAGTTCTTCACTAAAATATCAATTAATTGATATGACCAATGAAGATGTTTTATGCAAAGGTTTGGTAGAAAGAATTGGAATTGAAGGTTCAGTTTTAACTCACAAAATCAACGGAGAAAAATTTGTTGTTGAAGAAGAAATGAAAGACCATAAAAAGGCTCTTGAACTTGTTTTAGAACAACTTCTTCACAAAGATCACGGCGCTATTAAGAGCTTGGATGAAATTTCAGCTGTTGGACATAGAGTTGTTCACGGCGGAGAAAAATTCAATGACTCAGTTGTAGTAAATGATGAAGTTCTTTCAGAAATCAGAGCTTGCATAGAGTTAGCTCCACTTCACAACCCAGCAAATATCATGGGAATTGAAGCTATTCAAGAATTGATGAAAGAAACACCAAACGTTGTAGTATTTGATACAGCTTTCCACCAAACAATGCCAATGGAAAACTATTTATATGCATTGCCATATGAATACTACGAAAAGTATGCTGTACGTAGATATGGCTTCCACGGAACAAGTCATAACTTTGTATCTAAAAGAGCAGCAGAAATTTTAGGTAAAAAACGTGAAGATTTAAGAATTATTACTTGTCACCTTGGAAATGGTAGCTCAATGGCAGCTATTGACCATGGCAAGGTTATCGATACATCAATGGGACTTACTCCACTTGAAGGTGTATGCATGGGTACAAGATCAGGTGATATTGACCCTGCAATTATTCCTTTCATTATGGATAAGGAAAATTTAAACGCTCAAGAAATTAGCGATATGCTAAATAAGAAGAGTGGGGTTCTTGCAATTTCAGGTGTAAGCTCAGACTTTAGAGATATAGAAGCAGAAGCTGAAAAAGGAAACAAGAGAGCTAAGGTTGCCTTAGACCAATTTGCAAACCGCGTAAGGAAGTACATTGGTGCTTACGCAACTCAAATGGGCGGCGTCGATGTAATCGTATTTACAGCTGGCGTTGGTGAAAACTCTATTGAAATGAGAGAAGACATCATGTCCAAGCTAGAATTTTTGGGAACAAAAATTGACAAAGAAAAGAACAATGTTCGTGGAAAAGAAGCAATTATCAGCACAGATGATTCAAAGGTAGTAGCTATTACTGTTCCTACTAACGAAGAATTGATGATTGCAAGAGATACATTAAGATTAACTACAAAATAATTAATCTTTAAAATAATTATGGAGGTGTAATATGGCAGTACCTAAGAGAAAAACTGGTAAAGCTAGAACAGCTAAGAGAAGAGCTTCTTCTTATACTCTTCCTAGAGTAACAGTTATAAATTGCCCTGAATGTGGAGAACCAAAGAGACCACACAGAGTATGCCCACACTGTGGATATTATAATAAACAAGAAGTAATTACAGTTGAGTAATATTAATATGGATGGTATTTTTCTATGCCATCCATATTCTTTTAATAAAATAAGAGAGGTATAAATGAAGTTTCTATTAGATGCAAATGGACTAGATGATGGCAGTTCAGTTGTAATTGATGCAGGTAGAATGGCAAAAGAAAAACTCGGTATAGACATTACCATAATAGGTAAGGCAGATATTGAAGATGCAGTTATTAAAAGTGGCTGTAAATTTTTGCTTGCAAGTGAAGAAATTAGCACAGATGAACATAACCCTGCATTTGCTATTAGAAACAAAAAAGATTCGTCAATAACTAAGGGCTTATACGCATTAAAAAAAGGTGAATATGACGCATTTGTTTCCGGTGGAAGTACGGGAGCAGTTTTTGCTGGAGCTTCTTTAATAGTTGGTAGAATTCCAGGTGTTGATAGAGCTGCGCTTATGGTTCCTGTACCAACAGTTAAAGGTTTTTCATATATGATAGATGCTGGAGCTAATGTTGATTGCACACCTGAAATGCTCAAGAATTTTGCAATTATTGCTAGTAACTATGTTAACCTTACTCAAAAGATAGAAAATCCTTCAGTTATGCTAATAAATAATGGCATAGAAGAAAGCAAAGGAACAGTTTTGACAAGAGAAACATATCAGCTTCTCAAAGAATCTGATCTTAATTTTAAAGGCAATCTTGAAGCAAGGTATCTTTTTGATGGAGAGGCCGATGTAATAGTAACAGATGGTTTTTCTGGAAATCTTTTGCTAAAAGGATTTGAAGGGGAATTTAGATTTGTATTAAGGTTGTTAAAAGAGACAGCTTACACAAATATTTTTACTAAGCTTGGCATGCTACTTTTGAAAAAACATTTGAAAAATAATTTTAAAAAGCTTGATGCAAACCAATATGGTGGCGTTCCAATCATGGGTCTAAAAAAAGTAGTTGTGAAAGCTCATGGAAATTCCAACGCTGAGGCTTTTTATAATTCAATAAAAGTTGCAAAAGAAACGTATGAGTCGAATCTAATAGAGTATTTAACTAACTTATTTAAAACGGAGGTATAAAATGAGCAATCTGGATAACAAAATTTTAGAGTTAATAAGTGAGCAATTTGGTACTCCAATCGAAAAGCTAACTAGAGAGGTTTCATTTAAGGATGACTTAAATGCAGATTCATTGGATTTAGTTGAACTTATCATGGCTATCGAACTAGAACTTGGCCTTGAAGCTGAAGATGGTGATCTAGAGTCTATAGCTACAATTGGAGATTGCTTAGATTACGTGAATAAAGTGCAAAATGCATAAGTGAAATCCAGATATTATATCTGGATTTTGTTAAAGTTGGAGGAAAATTGTTACTTAAAGAGTTACAGATTAGGGGCTTTAAGAGCTTCTTAAACAATACAATTATAAAATTTCCACCAGGTGTTACTGCAATAGTTGGTCCTAATGGCTCAGGTAAGAGCAATATTTCTGATGCAATTAGATGGGTCTTAGGTGAATCTAGCGTCAAAAGTCTTAGAGGAGCAAAGATGGAAGATATTATCTTTAAAGGAACAGATAATATCAAACCAGTTAGCTTTGCTGAAGTTTCTATAACATTTTCTGATTGCAAGATCGAAGATATTCCATATGATGAAATTGTTGTTACTAGAAGACTTTTTAGGGATGGGACTAGTGAGTATCTTATAAATAAAAATAAGGTTCGCCTGCGCGACATAAGAGAACTATTTATGGATACAGGTATTGGTAGAGATGGTTATTCACTTATAGGTCAAGGGCAAATCGATAATGTTCTTTCAAATAGACCTGAGGATAGAAGAGATATTTTTGAAGAAGCATCTGGCATTTCTCTTTACAAATATAAAAAAGAAGAAGCCTTAAGAAAAATTGAACGCTCAAATGATGATCTAGATCGTTTGTGCGATATTTTTGATGAGATAAATAGGCAATATACTTACTTAGAAGCCGAAAGTATAAAGACAGAAAAGTATAATAATGTAATTTTAGAAAAAAACACTCTAGAGCTTGATCTTTTATACTACGGCATAAAAAAGAATTTAGAAGATTTTGAAAACATTTCCAAAGACAAAGAACTTATCCAATCTGATTTAAATTCCACCAAAGTTGAGATTGAGAAACTTGAATCCAACAAAGGTGATATGAATAAAGAAATTGAGGATTTAGACCTTAAGATTCAGGCCTTAAATGATGTTAAAATGTCTAAATTTAGGGAATTTTCTGAAATAAAATCTTCACATAACATAAATATTGAAAGAAAAAAACACATTCAAGACTCTATACAAGAGTTGAATGATAGCATTGAAAGTGCCTATAAAAATATAGATACAATATCCAATGAAAATTTATCTCTTAAAGATTCACTAGAAAATTGGCAGGCGAAAGATTCGAGTTCTTTTGATTTAGAAATAAATAAGAAGAGGTCAAGACTTAAAGAAGTTGAGAGTGAACTAAATACAATTAGGGAAGAAGACCATAAAAATGAACTACTTAAGCTGGAAAGTCAAGCCAACACACAGATTAGGGATGAAAAGATTAAGCTCTATGAAGGTGAATTTGATAAATTATCAAATGAATTAAATGATTTAAATGTAAAAATCCAAGAGTTTACAGCAGATTTGAAGGAAAAGAATATTCAAAATACAAGCTTAATTGATGAAGTGAAGAGTTTAAGTGATAAGCTTGCGGACTATAATGATTTATTGAGGTCTAAATCTTTAGAAAATGAAGATATTTCTGTTAATATTTCTAATATTTCAAATCAATACAATAATGCCAAGCTCAATTTAGATTTTAATAAGAATATTTTGGATAAAAATGAATTATTTTATCAGCCGATTAAGTTCTTAGAGAAAAACTACAATGAAAATGATGGTTATTTAGGGACTTTAGTTAGCAGAATAAATACTGACTCAAGCTATGTAAAAGCAATTGAAACTGCTTTGGGTTCAAGATTGCAATATGTTTTTGCCAAATCAGTAAGAGATGCCAAGGCTATGATCGCTGAGTTAAATTCTAAAAAAGCTGGTAGAGCTACATTTTTACCATTGGACACAACAAACAAGTCAAAGACACAAGTTATGCAAAACAAGTCGGATGGTGTTTTGGGCTATGCAATTGAGTTTGTGGTAGCAGAAGAGCCATATAAATCAATTATCTCATACTTGTTAAAGGATATTGTGGTTGTTGATAATATTGACACAGGAATTAAGTATCAAAAGAAATATAAAATGATAGTTACTCAAAATGGTGAGCAGTTTAACCAATATGGAGCCATCACTGGAGGTACATCATACAGGGAGAAACAAACTCCTTTGTCAATTAAAGCTAAGATAAGCCAACTTGAAGAAGATATTAAAAAATATAGTGAAGAACTAATTGTACTAGAAAAAAGCAGAGCGGATTATCAAGGTCAAATCGAGGCTCTAAAAGAAAATATTGAATCGACCAATAATCTTCTTTTGGATAAAACATCTCAAACAAAAATCCTAAGAGACACAATTCTTCAAAGAGAAAATGAAATGGCTAGCATGAAAAATCTTTTAGAAGAGAAACAAATTACTAAGGATAGGATAAAATCGAATCTTGAAGACTTATCTAATATAGACTCAACTGTTGAGTTTAAAGAGATTGACACATTAAGATTGAATCAACTAGTAGAGGAACAAAAAATCTTGATTAACTCTATTGATGATTTAGAAAGCAAGAGGCAGGACTCGGTTGATAAGATATTAGAGCGGTCAAATATTAAATATAAGATTGAAAGCAATGAAATTAAGTTAGAAGAAATCAAGAATGATATTATCCTAAAAAAAGAAAGATTATCAGAAAGAGAAAAAGAACTTGATGAGCTTAAAGACTTAGCTGACCAAAGTTTAAAAGAACTCTCTAGGATAGAAGATCTTCAAAAACATGATGACGATGAAATTTTGCTTATGCAAAATAAAAAGCAAGATGTAAAAAATAAAATTTTAGACTTAGATCGTCTCTTGAAGATTAAGCAAGAAGATACTATTAAATTAGAAAACAAGCTTAACCAACAAGACCTTAAAGAAGTTCGCCTGGACGAAAGCATAGAAAACTTTAAAGTGGATATCTCAAATAGGGGCTATGCTTACGAGGAATTTATTAACGAAGCTAGAGATACAAAAAATCTAAGAGAGAAAAGAGATACTATTGCAAAAATTGATAAAATTATAGAAAATTTAGGAATGGTTAATCTAAACGCTATCAATGAATTTAAAGAACTAAGCGAAAGAAAAGTTTTTTATGAGAAACAAATTTCAGATATAGAAAAGACTATAAGTGATTTAAATTCTATAATTGCAGGAATCAACCAAGATATGAAAGTTCAATTTAAGGATAATATGGAAAAAATCCGCCTTAACTTCCAAAAGGTCTTCAAAAAGTTATTTAATGGTGGTGAAGCAGATTTATATTTAGTAGATGAATCAGATCCATTAAACTCAGGTATTACAATTGTTGCAAAGCCACCAGGAAAAAAACTTCAAGCTTTGAGTTTGCTATCAGGTGGAGAAAAAACGCTAACTGCAATGGCTCTTTTATTTGCAATACTAGAGTTAAAACCTGCACCATTTTGCATACTTGACGAAATTGATGCGGCCCTTGACGATATCAATATCTCAAGGTATACCAAATTTTTAAATGAACTAGCAAGAGACTCACAATTCTTAATTATTACTCATAGAAAAACTACTTTAGAAGTTGCAGATACTATTTACGGTGTTTGCATGAGAGATAAGGGTGTAAGTGAAATAATTAGCGTTAGAGTAGAAGATTATATTGAGGAGGCAATATAGATGTTTAATTGGTTTAAGGATAAATTTAAGAAAAAAGATAAAGAAATAGTTGAAGCATCCAAGGATGTCGAAGAAAAATTAGAAGATCTTTCAGATAATTTTGCTGAAGACATGGAGAATTTATCAGAAAATATTTCGGAAAAAGCTGATGACATTAAAGTAAAAACTCAAGAATTATCTGAAAAAATAACTGAAGTCCAAGAGGATGTGGCTGAAAAAACTGAAGAATTTATAGATAAGGCAGATGATGCTTTTGATAAAAATGTAAATGATGTTAAAGATAATATAAAGGCAGCAGAAGAAAATATAGATGAAAAGACTGAAAAAATAGAAGCTAAAGTTAATAAAGAAAAAAAGTTAATTAAAGAAGAAGTAAAGGAAGTTTCTGAAAAGATTAAAGAGGACAAACCTGAGCAAAAAGGTATGTTTAAAAAGCTTTTTGATGGATTAAATAAGACTAGGAAAAATCTTGTCTATCAAATGAATTCTGTTTTCCAAGCCAATGAAATAAATGATGATTTCTATGATGAGCTTGAGGAAATTTTAGTTATGAGCGACATTGGTGCTATGACTACCATGACCATAATTGATGAACTCAAAGATAGAATTATTGATAAAAATATTCACAATGCTGCAGACGCAAAAGATCTTTTAAAAGAGGTTATGTTAGATACCCTAAACGAAAATATTGAGTCAAACGATTTAAAACTTTTGCCAACCCCATCAATTGTTATGTTGGTTGGTGTTAATGGTGTAGGTAAGACAACTACAGTTGGAAAACTTGCCTACCAGTTTAAACAAGAGGGTATGAGCGTTGCAATTATAGCGGCTGATACATTTAGGGCAGCGGCTATAGAACAACTAGAGGTCTGGGGTGAAAGGGCTGATGTAAAAGTTATTAGCCAAGCAGAAGGTGCTGATCCAGCAAGTGTTGTTTTTGATGGACTTGATTACTCAATTAAGAATAATATCGACATTACAATAATTGATACAGCAGGACGCTTGCACAACAAAGTTAATTTAATGAATGAGCTTAACAAAATCAGAAGAATAATTGATAAAAAGATGCCAAATGCAACACTTGAAGTTATTATGGCTTTGGATGCAACTACTGGACAAAATGCTCTTCTGCAACTCAAAGAGTTTAAAGAGGTTTCTGAAGTAACAGGTGTTGCTCTTACAAAGTTAGATGGAACGGCTAAAGGCGGTGTAATTATCCCTATTCAACATGAAATTGGCATTCCTGTAAAGATTATTGGAGTGGGCGAAAGCATTTATGACTTACAACCTTTTGATCCGAAATTATTTGTAGATGCAATTTTTGAAGAAAATTAAAATTATTAGCCAAAAGGGGTTGACAACAAGTAAAATGCATGGTAAAATAAACAAGTCAACAAAAAAAGTTGACAGGTGGTAAGATGATTTATCATTTTGAAGCAAGTGTTTTGTATGATTTCTATAGTACTCTTTTAACTGACAAACAAAAAGATGCTATTGATTTGTATTACAACGATGATTTGACTATGACAGAGATCGCCGACAATTTAGGCGTATCTAAACAGGCAGTTAGCAATTTGATCAAAAGTGCTAATGAGAAGTTACAGGCCTTTGAAGAAGACCTTCACTTGGCTGATATGTTTTATAAGAGTCAAAAAATTAAAGAGGATTTAATTTCCTTACACGAAAAGGGAAAGAAAACAGAAGATTTTCCTAAAGACATCCTCTTGAAAATCGAAAACATAATAGATGAATTTAAAAGTATTGAAAGGTGAAATATGTTTGAGAGTTTAAGTGAAAGAATACAATCGTCCCTTGCTAAAATTACCGGAAAAGGAAAATTAAGCGAAAAAGACGTCGATATGGTTATGCGGGAAGTCAAGATGGCTCTTTTGGAGGCAGACGTAAACTTTAAGGTTGTTAAAGACTTTACAAAAACCGTTAAAGAACGCTGCGTAGGCAAAGAAGTCATGGAAAGCTTAACTCCTGCCCAACAAGTAATAAAAATTGTAAATGAAGAGCTGACTGCACTTATGGGTGGTAAAGAAGAAAAAATTGATTTTTCTAAAAAGCCGACTATAATCCTGATGTGTGGTTTGCAAGGTGCTGGTAAGACAACGACAAGTGCAAAGCTGGGTGGCCTTATGAAAAAAGAAGGCAAAAATCCAATGCTAGTTGGTGTTGATATTTATCGTCCGGCTGCTATTAAGCAACTTCAGGTTGTTGGTGAAAAGGTTAAGGTTCCAGTATTTGAAAAAGGGACTCAAGTGCCTGCAAAAACAGCAAGTGAAGCTGTAGAATACGCAAAGCAAAATAATCACGATGTAATAATCATAGACACGGCCGGTAGACTCCACATTGATGAAGATTTAATGAATGAGTTAAGAGATATTAAATCTGCAGTTGATGTAAGTGAGATATTACTCGTCCTTGACTCTATGACAGGTCAAGATGCAGTAAATGTAGCTAAGTCTTTTAATGATACACTAGAGCTCACTGGAGTTGTCTTAACAAAACTTGACGGTGACGCACGTGGTGGTGCAGCTTTAAGTATTAGATCAGTTGTAGATAAGCCTATAAAGTTTATTACCACAGGTGAAAAGCTAGACAAGATTGAAAGTTTTAAGCCAGATAGACTTGCAAGTAGAATACTTGGCATGGGCGACGTACTAACCTTAATCGAAAAGGCAGAAGCGGCCTATGATGAAAAGAAGGCCAAAGAACTTGAACAAAAGATGCGTGAGATGACCTTTACTCTTGATGACTTCCTAGATCAAATGGAACAAGTCAGAAAGATGGGGCCGATAAATGAGCTGCTGGGAATGCTTCCTGGTGTTGGCAACAATAAGGCGCTTAAAAATATTCAAGTTGATGAAAAGCAAATGAGCAGAATAGAAGCTATTATTAAGAGTATGACCAAGGAAGAAAGGTTTAAACCTGAAATAATTGATCAATCTCGAAAAGACAGGATTGCATCTGGTGCTGGCGTGAAACCAAATGAGGTTTCAAAGCTTCTAAAACAGTTTAAGGATACAAAAAAAATGATGAAAAAATTCAATCAGATGTCAAAAAAATCCAAGGGAAGAATGGGAATGCCATTCTTTTAATAAAGGAGGTGTAGGACATGGCAGTAAAAATTAGATTAAGAAGAATGGGATCAAAGAAGAATCCATTCTATCGTGTAGTTGTTGCAGACTCAAGAGCTCCAAGAAACGGAAGATTCATTGAAGAAATTGGATATTATAATCCTGTAAGCAATCCAAAGGTTTGCAAGATCGATGGTGACAGAGCAGAATACTGGATTGGCGTTGGCGCTAAACCAACAGATACAGTTAACTACTTATTAAAACAATACAATGTTTTAGATGTTAAAGCTAAAGGTGTTGAAAAAGAAGTAGAAGTTGCTGAAGAAGAAAAAGAAACAGAGGTATAAGATGCAAGCAAAAGAATTACTTGCCTACTTGGTAGACAACTTAGTAGTTAATAAGGAAGATGTTGTAATCGATGTAGATGAAACAGATAGTTCTATTAATTTAACCCTTCGTGTTAATCCAGACGATATGGGAAGGGTTATAGGTAGAAAGGGCAGAATTGCAAATAGTATTAGAACTATTTTAAAGGCTGCTAACTTTGAATCTACAAAGAATGTTAACTTGGAGATTGCTGATTAGTGAACCTAGTTGAAATTGGAAAAATATCATCGAGTCATGGACTCAAAGGTGCCTTTAAAATTGAAAGATACATTGATGATATAGATGAATTCTTTCAGTTTAAAGAAATTTATGTCTTTGGCTATAGTGAACCTTTTGAAGTAGCTGATGTATATACAAAAAAACAATCGGTATATTTAAAACTAAAGGGCATAGATGATATAGGAACAATTGAAAGACTCATAGGTGATTCTATTTATGTAGATGAAGCTGATTTTTCAGAACTCAAGGATGGAGAATTTTTTCATAGAGATCTAATAGGTTTAGATGTATATGAAGAAAATAAATGTATTGGCAAGGTCTCCAATGTAATCAATGGGACCAGCCAAGATATAATAGTTATTTCTCACAATGATGATGAAGCTATGATTCCTTTTGTAAAAGAATTTTTTTCAAATGTTGATATAGAAAATAATAAAATTGAAATAAATTCGATAGAGGGTTTGATACCATGGTTATAAATTGTCTGACTACTTTTCCTGAATTTATTGAAAATATGAAATCTTATTCTATTATAAAAAGAGCAATAGAAGATGGTAGAGTAGAGTTAAATACTGTTAATATTAGAGAATTCTCCGATGATCCCAATAGGAGAACTGATGATTATCCTTATGGCGGAGGGCTAGGCATGTTAATGACTTGTCAACCAATCGTAGATGCAATGCATTCTATAAAAAATCCAGGCAAGAGAATTTACCTGGGGCCAGCTGGAAAGAAGTTAGATCAAGATTTACTAAATGAATTATCAAAAGAAGAAAATTTAACTTTTCTATGTGGACATTATGAGGGCGTTGACCAACGCGTAATTGACAATTATATTGATATGGAAATATCTGTTGGAGACTATGTCCTAACAGGTGGAGAAATTCCTTTTATGGTTGTTATGGATGGTATTACAAGGTTGATACCTGGCGTATTAAAAGAAGATGCAAGCTTTGAAATTGAATCTTTTTATAATGGTTTATTAGAACACCCACAGTACACAAGACCCTATGAATTTGAAGGGAAAAAAGTTCCAGATATATTATTATCTGGTGACCATGAGAAAGTTAGGTTATATAACTTAAAAGAGTCTCTAAGACTAACAAAAGAAAAAAGACCAGAATTGTATGAACAATTTATGGAAAATAATAAAGAAAATAAAGATATAAAAAAATTATTAAAAGAGGAAGGAGGTAACTAGGATGAATGTACTAGATGCTTTAAATAAAGAACAACTAAAATCTGATATTCCAAACTTTAGAGTAGGGGATACAGTACAAGTACACTACAAGGTCGTAGAAGGTACAAGGGAAAGAATTCAAGTTTATGAAGGAACTGTTATTAAACGCCAAGGAGGCGCTGTTCAAGAAACATTTACAGTTAGAAGACTTTCATACGGTGTAGGTGTTGAAAGAACATTCCCACTTCACTCACCAAGAATTGACAAAATTGTAGTTACAAGAAAAGGCCGTGTTCGTCGTGCTAAACTTTACTACTTAAGAGATCGTCAAGGTAAGGCCGCAAAGGTTAAAGAAGTTAAATAAGTATAATTAATCAAAGGGGCATGCATGCTCCTTTTTTTATAATAAAGGAGAATAATATGAGTTGGTATCCAGGCCACATGAAAAAAGCTATAGAAGAAATTGAAAGCAAATTAAAGCTAGTAGATATGGTTATTGAGGTTGTCGATGCCAGAGTTCCAGTTGCTACGCTTAATCCGATCTTCGATCGATTATTTGCTAACAAAGAAAGACTTTTACTCCTCAGCAAGAGCGACCTTGCTGACCCAAAGGCAACTGAGGAATTTATTAATAAATTTAATGAAGATAGGACAAGTTTTGCAGTTAATTTATCCAATAGAAATGATATTAATAGAATTTTAAAAGAAACAAGTAATATAAAAAATAAAATGCTGGAAGAAAAAGATGGCCGAGTTGAAGATTTTAATTTAAAGCTGATTGTAGTCGGCATGCCTAATGTGGGCAAATCTACACTTTTAAATGCGCTAAAAGGCAAAAAATCTGCTCGCGTAGGAAACACACCGGGGCTTACAAAAAATCAGCAGTGGGTTAAAACAGACTACGGATTTATGATTTTGGATACACCGGGAATTCTTTCAACATCACGCAAAAATCAAACTTTGGTTAATAATTTAAAACTTGTAAATGGCATTGAAAATATAGAAGATGATCCTGCAGAGCTTGCAATTATTTTAATAGATATTTTAAAGGACTTGTATCCTGGTGTTTTAAAAGATAGATATGATGTGAATGAAGACGCAGATAGGGTTGCAATACTTGAGGATATAGGTAGAGCTCGTGGCACGCTTTTGCGTGGAGGAGAAATTGATTATTCAAGGGCAGGACAAATACTATTGCAAGATTTTAGGTCAGGAAAATTGGGTAGAATTTCCTTGGAGAGAGTAGATGACTTGGATAGAACAGACGAGGAATGAAGAATATATTATGGGCGTGGATGAAGTTGGCAGGGGGCCTCTATTTGGTGGGGTTGCTGCAGCTGCTCTTATCATGCCCAAAAATATTTTTATTATGGGAATAAATGACTCTAAAAAACTTTCGGAGAAAAAGCGTAATTTATTTTTTAATGAGATTTGGAAGAGATCGCTTGCAATTGGACTTGGCTATATGGATGAGAAAGTAATTGACCAGGTAAATATTTTGGAAGCTACGAAGCTCGCCATGGATCAAGCCATAAAAAATGCAAGCAAAATCCTTAAGCCAGACTTGATAATAATTGACTCAGTTAAGCTCAGTGGATATGATAATTTACTTTCAATAGATCATGGGGACGAGATTAGCTATAATGTTGCGGCAGCGTCTATTATTGCAAAAGTTTCTAGGGATAACTTATGCTATGGATGGGATAAAATATATCCAGGATATGATTTAAAAAATAACAAAGGGTACGGAACCAAAAACCACTACTTAGGCTTAGACCAAGAGGGCATATCCGACTTGCACAGGAGGAGTTTTTTAAAAAAATATGAAGGCAGATAATAAGATAGTAGGAAATCTTGGGGAAGACATGGCCTGTAAGTATTTGCAGGAGAAAAACTACTATATACTTGAAAGAAATTACAGAAACAAGCAGGGAGAAATTGATATAATCGCAATGGACCGAGGCGTCCTTGTCTTTGTCGAAGTAAAGGCTAGAAAAAATAGGAGATTTGGTCTACCTCAGGATGCTGTAAATGATATAAAGAGGCATAAAATAGATAAAACAGCCAATATTTTTGTTGCTGAGAAAAATTGGTATAAATTAAGAAGGAGATATGATATAATAGAAATAATATTTGAGGAAAAGTATATTAATCATATAGTAAACGCTTTTCAAATATCAGAATTTTAGTTTTTAATAGCAGGTAAGGAGACAAGAATGATATTATATTTTTCGGGAACTGGGAACAGTCAGTACTTAGCAGAATCACTGGCAAAAGAAATAGATGATATAGCTGTAGACCTTTTTTCTTATATAAAAAGCAATAAAAAAGAAAGATTTGAATCTGACAAAGCTTTTGTTTTGCTTACACCTACATATTCTTGGCAGGTGCCAAGGTTTATAACTGAATACTTAAATAAATGCGAGTTTATAGGAAACAAAGATATGTATGTCATTCTTAATTATGGATCATCATCTGGTAATGCCTACAAATATATAAAAGAAGATGTGAGTTCATGGGGCTTAAACTTTATGGGTCTTTATGGTATTAAAATGCCTGAAAATTATATAATGCTATTTAATCTTGATGATGCAGAAACAAATAAAAATATAGTTTTAGATGCTAACAAAGAATTAAGAAAGATCGCAGATATTATTAATAATAAAAAGAATTTTAAAAAAGCCAAGATAAGTTTAATCGACCGTTTTATATCTGGACCAGTAAACAGTTTTTTCTTTAAGTTTATGGTTAAGGATAAGAAATTTTACTATACAGAAAAATGTATAAAATGTGGTAAATGCTCACAAGTATGCGTTTTAAACAATATAGATTATGTCGATGGATATCCTAGATGGAATGGCAATTGCACCCACTGTGCTGCCTGCATTTCAAAATGTCCTACAGGTGCTATTGAATATGGCAAAAAAACCGTCGGCAAGGATAGATACTTACTTAAGAAAATAATAAAAAACAATTAATAGGAGGAGATATGTATTCAAGCGTAAAGAGTGCTGCACTTACTGGACTTATAGGAAGCATGATTGAAGTTGAATGTGACGTTTCTGGAGGTGGACAAGCTGCTTTTAATATAGTTGGTCTACCTGATGCTGCAATTAGAGAATCAAAAGAGCGGGTAACAAGGGCTGTTATAAATTCTGGAATCAGATTTCCTTTGGATAAGAGAATTACAATTAACCTTGCTCCTGCAAGTATAAAAAAAGAAGGATCGCACACTGACCTAGCAATTGCAGTTGCTGTATTAACTGCTAATGGAAACTTGGTCGAGGGGAGTTCAGACCCTTATATTTTTATTGGAGAGCTGAGCTTAGAGGGCAAATTAAATGCAGTTGAAGGCGTATTACCGATGGTAATTTCTATGAGAGACTTGGGTTACCGTAAATTTGTTGTGCCTTTTGCCAATAGAAAAGAGTGTTCTATTTTAAAAGATGTTGATGTTTATGCTTTTGAATATATCAGAGATGTATTTGCGTTTTTAAATAATGAAAGAGAGTTCAAACCATTTAAATCAGATGCTGATATAAATAAAGAAGTTCATTACGATGTTGATTTTTCTGAAATAAAATCTCAAGAGACCCTTAAGAGGGCTCTTGAAATTGCAGCTGCAGGAAACCATAATATTTTAATTATTGGTCCTCCGGGAGCTGGCAAAACAATGGCAGCCCGTAGACTTCCAACTATACTGCCAGATATGACTGAAGAAGAGGCCATAGAAGTAACAAAAATTTATTCAGTTGCAGGACTTACAACTGACGATGGATTAATAAGAACCAGACCCTTTAGGTCGCCCCATCAAAGCTCAAGTTCAGTTGCTGTAGTTGGCGGTGGCAGGATACCTAAACCAGGTGAGGTTAGTCTTGCCCACAACGGCGTTTTGTTCTTAGATGAGCTGCCTGAATTTAATCGCAGTACACTTGAAGTCTTGAGGCAACCTTTGGAAGATGGGGTTGTAAATATCTCGCGTGTAAATGCACAAATAACTTATCCCGCAAATTTTATGTTTGTTGCATCGATGAATCCATGTCCTTGTGGCTACTATGGAGACCCAAATCATGAGTGCACCTGCACGCAAAATCAAATCGACAGATATCTTGGAAAAATTTCAAACCCACTTCTGGATAGGATTGATATGCATATTGAGGTTTCTGCTGTAAACTATGATGATTTGAAGGGTAAAGCTGAAGGCGAAAAGTCTAAGGACATACGCCAGAGGGTTAATAATGCAAGAAACTTGCAAATCGAAAGGTACAAGGATATAAATATCACCAACAATTCACAGCTTTCTGGCAAACACTTACATGAATACATCCACTTGATGGACAGTTCTGAAAAGATTTTAGATATGGCTTACAGGAAATATTCTTTCTCTGCTAGGGCCTATAATAAAATATTAAAATTGGCTAGGACAATTGCAGATCTAGACTCTTCAGAAAATATAAAAGACGAACACTTGCTAGAGGCCTTGAGATATAGGTCCTTTGATTCAAAGTATTTTTAGATATGATTAATAACAGAGAAGCACTTGTTTGGTTAAATTATTTATTTGTCCAAAACAAGCAAATATTAAAGTTAATTGAATACTTTGGGGATATTAAGGAAATTTTTTCCTGCGATAGAAAAGAAATAGAGAATTCTGCTATCTTAAGTGAGGAAAAAATTGATTTTATAATGTCTTCTAGAGACGAGGATAAAATAAAAAAGATTTTTAAAGAATACGAGAATTTTGGTGCCCATATTATTACAATTTTTGATGATGAATATCCCAAAAGACTTAGCAATGTAGATGATGCACCTGCAGTTTTGTATGTAAAGGGTGAAATTCTTCCTCAAGATGAGCTTGCATTTTCTATCGTCGGCAGCAGAAAGATTACTGAATACGGCAAAGAAAGCTGCAGGTATATTGCAAGTGACTTAGCTAAGAATGGGATTACAATTGTTTCTGGCATGGCAAACGGGGCTGATACAGTTGCCCATAAAGCAGCTTTAGAAGTTGGTGGTAGAACGATTGCTGTCTTAGGTACGGGTTTAAATGTTATTTATCCAAAGAGAAATGAAAAGCTTTATCATGAAATTTCTCAAAACGGAGCCGTAATAAGCGAGTTTCCCGCAAACACAAAGGGGGCTCCATATAATTTTCCTCGTAGAAATCGTATAGTGAGTGGACTAGGCCTCGGCGTTTTAGTTGTAGAAGCTAAGGAGAAAAGCGGATCACTAATAACCGCGGGAATAGCTGGAGAACAAGGCAGAGATGTGTTTGCAATTCCTGGAAATATAAACAGTGTTTACTCGAGGGGAGCCAATAGATTAATTCAAGATGGAGCAAAACTTGTAATTTCGCCTCAAGATATATATAATGAAGTTCGTGAATTTGAAGAATTTACTGACGACTATAAATCAAAAGAAGTTTCAACAGATAATTTGGACTTATCTGACCAAGAAAAATCCATAGTTGATGTCCTCCAATTGGGAGAATTTTCTATGGATGAGATTATGGATAAGATTGAACTGGATGTTCAAACCACGCAGATGCTTATAACTAAACTTGAATTACTCGATATTGTAAAGAGCACAGCTGCTGGAAAGTATATGTTAAAACTTTAGAAAGGAAGTTATATTTTGAATTTAATTATTGTAGAATCTCCTACTAAGGCTAGGACAATTTCAAGATTTTTAGGAAAAAATAACAAGGTCTTAGCCACCAAAGGACACGTAAGAGATTTACCAAAATCAAGACTGGGTGTTGACCTTGAAACTTTCGAACCCGAATATATAAATATTAGGGGCAAGGCACCTGTTATAAATGAAATAAAAAGCGCTGCCAAAAAGTCCGACAAAGTTTATATCGCAACAGATAATGATAGAGAAGGTGAGGCAATAGCCTGGCATGTTGCATACCTGTTGGGCCTTGAAGGCGAAAAAAATCGGATTGAGTTTAATGAAATAACCAAAAAATCAATTTTAAAAGCAATGGAAGACCCAAGGACCATAGATGAAAATTTAGTAGATTCTCAACAAGCTAGGAGAGTTTTGGACAGGGTTGTTGGTTACAATCTTTCACCAGTCCTTTGGAAAAAGGTAAAGGGAAAACTCAGTGCGGGTAGAGTTCAATCAGTTGCCCTCATGCTTATATGCGATAGAGAAGAAGAAATTAGAAATTTCAAGCCAGATGAATATTGGACTATAAAAGCTCTATTTAAAGACAAGGCTGATGAAATAATTTTTGATCTAAAGCAATTTAAAGACGGAAGTTCATATAAGAAAATTGAAATTCCAAATAAGAAAGCTAGCGACAAAATCATTGCAGATCTAAAGAAAAACGATTATATTGTAGTTGCTAACAAAGAAACAAAGAGATCAAAAAATCCTTTTCCTCCATATACCACATCCTTATTGCAGCAAGATGCCAATAGACGCTTAGGATTTAAATCATCTAGGACCATGCAAATTGCCCAAAGGCTATATGAAGGTAAAAAAGTTGGTGCAGGCTCAGAAGTTGGGCTTATCACTTATATGAGAACGGACTCTTACCGTCTAAGTGAAGAGGCAATTAGTGAGGCTGGTAAATTTATCAATAAAAATTTTGGTAAGGAATATTATTCTGGCCCAAAGCACTATCACAACAAAAAGAAGGGTACTCAAGATGCCCACGAAGCAATTAGGCCTACAGATGTAAATCGTACTCCTGAATCCATTAGGGAATATTTGTCTGCTGATGAATACAAGCTATATTCTTTGATTTGGAATAGATTTGTAAGCTCGCAGATGGCAAGTGCAAAGATTTTAAAGAAAACTATTGATCTAGAAAATGGAATTTATTTATTTAAGACAGAAGCAGAGGCCATTATATTTGATGGATATATGCGTGTAAATGGAATTGAGTCTGGCTTTAAAGAAGTTGATTTTAATAAATTTAAAATCGGTTCAAAGGTTAATCCTAATAAAATTATTCCAGAACAAAATTTCACCAAACCGCCTGCAAGATTTACAGAAGCAAGTTTGATAAAGACCCTTGAAGACGAAGGCATTGGTAGGCCGAGCACATACGCTCCTACAATTTCAACATTGGTAAATAGAGTTTATATAAAATTTGACAAGAAAACTATAGTCCCAACAGAATTAGGGGAGATAGTAAATGAAATTTTAAAAGAAAATTTCCCATCTGTTATCAATGTTAAGTTTACAGCAGAGATGGAAGAGGTCTTGGATGATGTTAGTGATGGAGACTTAGCTTGGCAAAAAGTCTTAAAAGATTTTTATAAGACATTCGAAAAAGATGTTGAAAAAGCAAATAAAAATATAGAAGAAGTCAAGATCGAAGACGAAGTCTCGGATGTAAAGTGCGACAAGTGTGGCCGCATGATGGTTTATAAATATAGCAAGTACGGCAAGTTCTTGGCTTGCCCAGGCTTTCCTGAGTGCAAAAACACAATGAGCATAGAAGAAAAGGTTGGAGTAAAGTGTCCTAAGTGTAAGGATGGAGAAATAGTCAAGAAAAAAAGCAAGTACGGAAGGGTTTTCTACGGTTGCAATAAATATCCAGAATGTGACTTTGCAACTTACGACTTGCCTATAAAAGAAAAATGTCCAGAGTGCGGAGGCTTGCTCACAGAAAAAAATTACTCCAAATACAAACAAATTAAATGCACAAATTGTGATTATACAGAAAAAAGAGAGAAATAATTTTAATGCAGCTCAAAAAGGCTGCATTTTTCTTTACTATTAATTGATTTTTCTTATGTTATAATATCTTTAAGGTGGTGGTGGGATGAGAATATTACTTATTGAAGACAACAGGTCATTGGTTGAAACACTGAAGGATTTATTGGTATCTAAAGGGTATGAAGTTGATTCTTATTATGATATAGATGATATTGAAGATTATATGATCCTTAATAAGTATAACTTAATAATTTTGGACTTAATGCTTGGTAAGAGGGATGGTTTAGATTTTTTAAAAACTATTCGTAATGATATAAATAGGCCGATTTTAATTTTAACAGCAAAATCTTCAAAAGATGACCAAATAAAAGGTTTGAATCTTGGAGCAGATGATTACATTACAAAACCCTTTGATGCAGATATTTTACTTGCAAGAATAAATACGCAATTAAGAAATCAAAATAAAGAAAAAGTTGTATTTAAGGAAACTGAATTTGATTTAAATATAGGGACCATTAGCAAGAAGGGCGAAATTTCTAGACTGACAAATTTTGAATTAGAAGTTTTAAAATTACTCTACACAAATAAAAACAAAATTTTATCAAAAGCACAGATGATTTCAATGTTGCCAACACAAAGTGAAGAGGTTACAGAGCGTACAATTGTGTCTCATATATATAATATTAGAAAAAAGATTTTGGAGATAAATGCAGATGATCCAATAGAAAATAAATGGGGAGTGGGATATAGATGGAAAGAAAGATAAGGCAGATAATATCTAGCTATATATTGGGTTATTTATTAAAAATATTCTTTACAACAATTATATCGTTAATAATCATTAATATATATCAAAAATATGGATTTAGACTTATCAATATTAAATTCAAAACCTCGATTGAGCTTACATTTGGAGTTTTTGTATTAGCATTTATATTTTTTTCTTATAAGTTTTATGAAAAAATAGATAGTCTTATAATGAAAGATTTAGGCAATATAATTAATGGCATAAACCATAATTATTTTAAAAATGATATGAACTCTGTAGAATTTAAAAAGATTCAAGATGCATTAATTGATAAAAATAAAAAAATTGTAGAAAAGGAAAATTTTGTTTACTCAAGCCTATCCTATATAAGCCATGATATGAAAACGCCAATTACTGTAATAAATACAAATGTGAATTTAATAAAAAATACAAAAATGCTTGAAGGAAAGAATATAGAAAGATTAAATAGGATAGAAGCTGAAGCAGATAAAGTATCGGATTATATAGAAAAATTAATGGATGTAAGTCAAAGTTTTTATGAAATAGAGGAAAGGGAAAAAATAAAAATTGTTGATTTGTTAGCAAATTTAAAAAAGAATGTAGAGATATATTCTGACTTAAGAGAAGAAGAGATTATTTTTGAGAGTAGTGTGGGTGAAGATTTTTATGTTTTAGCTAATATGAATAAGCTACAAAAATCCTTTGTTCATCTTCTAAACAATGCTTACGAGCATAGAAGAGAGTATATTAAAATAAAAACAAGTATTAAAGATGAAAAACTATTAATTGATGTAATAGATGATGGATTGGGATTTAATAAAGAATCGATAAACAGAGCAAAGGAAATATTTTATACAGATAATTATGGTAGGACTTCTGGAAAGGGTTATGGGATTGGACTCTATTATGTAGATTCCTATATGGAAAGTTTATCGGGTGAGTTAATTTTACAAAATAACAATGATGGCGGGGCATTGCAGAGAATGCGAATCCCATTTAGCAGGGGTGAATAATATGGAAAACATTTTATTTATAATAGTGCTTGCATTATTTATACTGATTGATTCATATAGAATACTTAGAGGTAGAATTGACTTTTATAATTTTTATAGGCCGCTATCGCTGGTTATAATTTACAGGTATATTTTGGATAATATAAGGATTCAAGCATTGTATGTTGCTTTAGTATACATGCTTATATGCTATCTGTTTATATTAAGAAGTTTAAATCGGAAAGATTATGAATGCTAATAATTTTTAACAGTTAAGAAACAAATATAAGTTATTGTATTCAATTATATAAGCTCAAAGAATAGGAATCTTTAAATAATTTTATGACTTAAGTTAGAATAAAAGTAATTTAAAAGAGAATCTTTACTTTTACTTGATTATATTGATATATAATAAACAAAATAGGAGCTAAAGAGCTAATAAAATTTTTATTAAAAATCAAAATACAAATAGGAGGTTAAAAAATAAAGTTATGATTATTGATAAAAATTATATAATAAAATATTAAAGGAGGAAGAAATAATGAAAAAATTAATATCAATATTATTGGTAGTATTTATTGCAACAAACTTCACAGTTTTAAGTGCTAAAAAAATGGAAAGTGTCGATACCGCAGAGACAAAATTAAATAATGAGTTAAAAGAGAAAATCCATAAAATAAATAATGCCAATAATGGGAATGTTAAAATAAGTGAATTTACTGATTATGAAATTGAATTACTGGGCGCAACAGCTGTATTAATTTTTGTTGCTGGTATTCTTGTGGGATATTTAGTAGATGGGGTTATTATTTATGAAACAGGACAATCAGCAGGGTACTGGGTATCTGAAGTAATACGATGGGTTTCTTCAGATAGCAGAATATCTAAAATATATGTAGATTCAAATGACGAAGTAATCAGAGCAGAGGATAACCAAAGATGTTATAAGAGCTCCTATAGTGGAAAGTGGCATTGCCAAGTAGGTCCAGTATGGTAAGAGATAATAACGAGAAAAAATATATTAAATATATATTTTTATTTGTAGCAGGTATTGTCGTTGGTATGATTTTAAGAACTGTACTCAAAATATAAATTTAATATAAAAGATAAAGGAAATTAATAAAAAATTAAAAATACTGCTAAAGATAAGACCATAATCTTTGGCAGTATTTTTATGTCTTTTTAATCACAATAAATCTACTAAATCGCTTGCTTTAATCCTATTTTTATGGTACAATACGTCTGTGATTACTCACGCACTTTGATGCAGGTACGGTTGCCTTTAAGGTCTCACTTGCAGAAGATGAGTGCGGAAGAATATAAACCGGAGGTGTAAAATGAGTGTAATTACTATGAAAGGCTTATTAGAAGCAGGTGTTCATTTCGGACACCAAACAAGAAGATGGAACCCAAAGATGGCAGAGTTCATCTTTACAGAAAGAAATGGAATCTACATTATCGACCTACAAAAAACTGTTAAGCAAATTGAAAAGGCTTACAAGTTTGTAAAAGAAGTTGTAGAAGATGGCGGCAAAGTTATGTTCGTAGGAACAAAGACTCAAGCCCAAGAAGCTATCGAATCAGAAGCTAAGAGATGCGAAATGCCATTTGTTAACCAAAGATGGTTAGGCGGCATGATGACAAACTATCAAACAATTAAAAAATCAATTGATAGGTTAGAAGAACTAGAACAAATGGAAGAAGATGGAACTTTTGAAGCTCTTCCTAAGAAAGAGGTTATCGAACTTCGTCACGAAATCGAAAGATTACAAAAATTCTTAGGCGGAATTAAGGATTTCCCAGGTCTACCACAATGCTTATTTGTAATTGACCCAAGCAAAGAATACATTGCTGTTAATGAAGCAAGAATTCTTGGAATTCCTGTAGTTGGTGTTGTAGATACAAACTGTGACCCAGATCAAGTTGACATCCCAATTCCTGCAAATGACGATGCTATCAGAAGCGTTAAACTTATTACAGAAACAATCGCTAATGCAGTTATCGAAGCTAAACAAGGTGAACAATATTCTGTTGAAGAAGATGACGCTGAAGAAGAAGTAGATCAAGATACAATGGAAGCTGAAATCAACAGCTCCAAAGAAGATCAAGAATAAATATTATTAAGAATAGGAGTGGTAAATTATGGAAATTACAGCAAGCATGGTTAAAGAACTAAGAGATAAAACTGGCGTAGGCATGATGGACTGCAGAAAAGCTCTTCAAGAAACAAATGGAGATGTTGAAAAAGCTATTGATTATTTAAGAGAAAAAGGACTTTCAAAAGCTGCTAAAAAAGCATCCAGAATTGCTGCTGAAGGTATTGTTGAAAGCTACATTCACGGCGGAAGAATCGGAGTTTTGGTTGAAGTAAATACTGAAACTGACTTCGTTGCAAAGAACGAAGACTTCAAAGCTTTTGTTAAAGACTTAGCAATGCAAGTTGCAGCAAGCAATCCTCAATATGTTTCAAGAGAAGAAGTTCCAGCTGAAGTTATTGAACACGAAAAAGAAGTTCTAAAACAACAAGCAGTTAATGAAGGAAAACCTGAAGAAATTGCTCACAAAATGGTTGAAGGCAGAATCAACAAATACTACACAGAAGTTTGCTTGCTAGAACAACCATTCATCAAAGATCCAGACAAGTCAGTTCAAGATCTCTTAAATGATTTGATTACAAAAATTGGAGAAAACATTAAAGTTAGACGCTTTACAAGATATGAAGTTGGTGAAGGACTAGAAAAAAGAGAAGAAAACTTCGCTGATGAAGTTGCAAAGCAAATGAACGTTTAATAGGAGCTTTTATGTCAACGAAGAATAGAGTAGTATTAAAACTATCTGGCGAATCAATGGCTGGAGGAAAAGGTACTGGAATTGATATGGATTTTGTTTATGAATTAGCAAAATCTATCAAAGAAGGTAAGACAGCGGACAATGAAATTGCAATTGTTGTTGGTGGAGGCAATTTTTGGAGGGGCAGAGATGCCAAGATTATTGAAAGGGCAACCTCAGATTATATGGGTATGCTTGGAACAGTAATGAATGCTTTGGCGCTTCAATCTTCTCTGGAAAAAATTGGTGTAGAAACCAGAGTTCAAACCTCTATACAAATGCAAGAAGTCGCAGAGCCTTATATTATGAGAAGGGCTATTCGTCATTTAGAAAAAGGAAGAGTAGTTATCTTCGCAGCTGGTACTGGTAATCCGTACTTCTCGACTGATACTACTGCTGCTTTGAGAGCTGCTGAAATTGGCGCCTCATCAATACTTGTTGCAAAAAAAGGTGTTGATGGTGTTTATTCAGCTGATCCAAAGATTGACCCCAATGCTACTAAATTTGATAATTTGACATACTCCGATATTTTAAGATTAAACTTAAAAATATTAGATTCCACTGCTACAAGCCTATGTATGGATAACAACATTCCTTTGCTTGTCTTTGGAATTGACGAAACAGAAAATATAACTAGAGCTTTAAAAGGCGAAAAAATTGGAACTATCATAAGGAGGAACAATGATTAACGAAATTTTCAAAGATGCTGAAGACAGAATGTCAAAATCAGTATCTGTTTATAAAGAAGATCTTGCAGCAATTAGAGCTGGAAGAGCAAATCCTGCTTTGTTAGATAGAATTGATGTTGATTACTATGGTGTAATGACTCCAATTAAACAACTTTCAAATATATCTGCTCCAGAACCAAGGCTGATTGTAATTCAACCTTTCGATGCAAATGTTATCCCTGAAATTGAAAAGGCAATATTGGCATCTGATTTGGGACTAAACCCTGCTAATGATGGAAAGGTTGTTAGACTTGCAATCCCACAACTCACTGAGGAAAGACGTAAAGACTTAACAAAGCTTGTAGGAAAGTCAAGTGAAGAAGCTAAGGTTAATATTAGAAATATTCGTCGTGACCTGATTGATGGAATTAAAAAACTCGAAAAAGATAAAGAAATCACAGAAGACGATAGAAAGAGATCAGAAACTGAAGCTCAAGAGCTAACAGATAAATTTATTGAAAGTATTGATAAGCTTACAAAAGAAAAAGAAGCTGAACTGATGGAAATTTAATTTTCATGTCAAAGCACTTTGCTTTATGCAAGGTGCTTTTTTTGTGGGTATTTTATTTTAATTTTTCTTAATAATAAACTTAAATTAAATTCACAATTCATTAAGTCTTTGTTATCATGAGTTTTTGAATACTTCTACAGAATAAAGTGAATTTTGTATTTTTTTATTTTATATGATATTCTATATCTATTAAAGAGGTGATATTTTGCACATAGCAATAATTATGGATGGCAATGGTAGGTGGGCTACAAAACGTGGTTTGCCAAGAGCCTTTGGCCATAGAAAAGGAATGCAAAAGGTAATCGAATCCATAGAGTGGGCTGATGAAAATGATATTAAATACTTAACCCTCTATGCTTTTTCAACAGAGAACTGGAAGAGGCCACAAAATGAAGTTTCTTTTTTGATGAACCTTTTGATTGAATATATAGATAAGGAGCTTAGAACTCTTCACGAAAAGAATGCCAAGGTAAATATTTTTGGAAGTTTAAAAGAGCTTCCAGAAAAGTGTCGCGAGAAACTTGAGTATGCTGTTGATTTGACAAAAAATAATACTGGCCTAGTAGTAAACTTTGCAATAAATTATTCTGCCTGGCAAGATGTAGTTTTTGCCACACAAAAGATTGTAGAGTCAGGTATTTGTGCAGAAAAAGTTGATGAAGATTTGATTAGGAAAAATTTATTTACCGCTGGAATGCCTGATCCAGATTTTATTTTAAGGACTGGAGGAGAACTGCGTCTATCTAATTTCATGTTGATGCAAGCGGCTTATTCAGAATTTATTTTTAGGGACTTGTATTGGCCAGATATTACATGGGATGATTTGGACGACTGCCTTGAAGAATTTAATCATAGGAAGAGAAACTTTGGAGGACTTAAGTAATGAGCACATTTAAAACTAGGTTGATTACATCGATTGGAATAGCGATTTTTTATATAGGTATGTATTTACTAGGGAGTACTGTTGCAACAATAGCAACTAGTCTTATTATATTGGGCATTATCTATGAGCTTGATAAGTGCTTTAAAACAAAGGACATAAGGCCTTATAGTATTTTTTTGATGGGAATAGTGATCTTTAGATCAATAAATTCATTCCTGCTTTTTAAATACAGCTATATTCATATAGATAATATTTTAATCATAGCCATGCTGATTTATTTTATTTTTGATGATAGTCAAAATAAGCTTATGAATGTATGTGCAAGTGCCTTTATCTATGTATATATTCTCATTTTGGGCAGAACTTTCTATACTTATCAAGTATTTAATTCTGACAGATTTTTGTTAATTATAGCGATTACAACTGGCGCCGATGTCTTTGCCTACCTTGGCGGCAGCCTGCTTGGCAAACATAAACTCATGCCAAAAATCAGTCCTAAAAAGACAATTGAAGGTGCAGTTTTCGGCCTATTGGGTGGTATTGGACTTGGGTTACTTGCAGGTTCATTAGTATTAAACTTATCTGTTAATTTTAAAAGCATTTTAGTTTTATTGTTTGCATCAATTATGGCTGAATTTGGAGACTTATTCGCTTCATCTGTAAAAAGGGCCTTGGGAGTTAAGGACTTTAGTAATCTTCTACCAGGCCACGGAGGACTTTTGGATAGGTTTGATAGCATTTTATTTGTGGCATTTGCATTGGAGTTATTTTTATAATGAAATTTATCTACGCATTTTTAATTTTACTTGGCGTAATTACCATCCATGAGTTTGGGCATTTTATTGCAGCCAGAATTGTCGGAGTAAGGGTCAAGGAGTTTTCTATAGGAATTGGACCAAAATTATATCAAAAGCAGGGAGTGGAAACTTTATTTAGCATAAG
Organism: Ezakiella peruensis; assembly: GCF_900215725.1. Taxonomy (GTDB): domain Bacteria; phylum Bacillota; class Clostridia; order Tissierellales; family Peptoniphilaceae; genus Ezakiella; species Ezakiella peruensis. Next base: position 624,949 of record NZ_LT962469.1, read on the forward strand.
AGCTCTGCCACTTGGTGGCTATTGCAGATTTGACGATGAGGGGGACGAAGAGAACCTTGGATTTTCTTATAAATCTTCTGACAAAGTTGATTATGAGGATGCATCAAATGGCAAAAAGCTAATTATTTTAATAAGTGGTATTCTTATGAATATGTTTACTGCTTTATTAATTTTATTTTTGATGTTTTCTTTTTATGGATATCCTTCAACCTATGTTGAAAAAATTGTCCCAGGATCTGTGGCAGAGGAAGTGGGAATCCAAGAAGGGGACCATATTGTAAAGATTGACGATATAAAAGTTAATACGGCAAGTGAACTGATGGCAACAGAAGTTTATAAAAATAAAAAATATACTCTGACTGTGATTAGGAGTGGGGAAGAGCTTTTAATCCCAATAGACTCTAAGGATGGCAAGATTGGAGTTTATTTTGCAGTGAGAAAAAATCCTGGAATTGCCATTAAACAGAGTTTTACTACAGCGGGCATGTTTATAAGTGAAATTTTTAAGGCTCTCAAAGAGATTTTTGTCGGCAAGGCTGATAATTTGATGGGCATAGTCGGTTTTGTTGCCACAGTTGGCACAATGCAAGGGGTTAATTTAAACGTAATACTGATGATTATAGTCAATATCTCTATATCCTTAGCAGTATTTAATATACTTCCTATTGCGCCGCTCGACGGTGGACAGATTTTAATTGTATTAATTGAGAGCATAATCGGTAGAGAGCTTAGTGACAAAGCCAAAACTATTATTATGAGTATTGGCATTGTTTTTATACTTTATATTTTTATAAGGAGTTTAATGAATGACTTTTCAAGATTTTAGCGAATACAAGAGAAGGCCTACTAAAAAAATTAAAGTTGGTCATTTATTTGTAGGGGGAGACGCTCCTATAAGCGTTCAAACTATGACTAATACTATAACATCTGATATTGATGCTACTGTTAAGCAAATTTTAGAATGTGAAAGCTATGGTTTGGACTTGGTTAGGGCTGCTATTAACACAAAAGAGGATGCTCTTGCCATTAAAAAAATTAAAGAAAAGATTAATGTACCCTTTATTGCAGATATTCAGTACGATTATCAGCTTGCCATGTGGGCCGCTGAAAATGGGGCTGATTGCATTAGGATAAATCCAGGCAACATGAAAGATAAAGAGGGTTTAAAATCTTTAGTTAGCTTGCTAAATGAAATGGATATTCCTATTAGAATTGGGGTTAATTCTGGATCTATTGACACAAAAATAATAGATAAATTTGGTGGAGTTAATGCAGAAAGCCTTGTTGAAAGTGCTTTTTCTGAGGTTAAGACCCTAGAAGACTTAAACTTTACAAATATTAAAGTTTCCATTAAATCATCGGATATATATGTGGCTGTTGCAGCCTATGAAAATTTTTCAAAAGCCATGGATTATCCACTTCATTTGGGGATAACAGAAGCTGGCCCATACGAAGAGGGAATGGTAAAGTCAGCTATAGGCATGGGAATATTACTACACGAAGGTATTGGCGACACTATTAGAGTTAGTTTGACAGACGATCCATATAAAGAGGTTATAGCTGGTCAAAATATTTTAAAATCTCTAAATTTAAATGCCAAGGGGATTAATCTTATATCATGCCCAACTTGCGCAAGAACAAATGGACAGATGATTGAGATGGTTAAAGAATTTAAAGATCAAATGCCAAATATTAATGGCAAATTAAATGTTGCCATTATGGGTTGCAGCGTAAATGGCCCTGGAGAGGCCAGGGAGGCTGACATAGGAATTGCTCTTATGAAAAACAAGGTAAATCTTTTTAAGAAAGGAAAAATTATTAGGACACTTGACAAGGATATGGCTGTTAGTGAGTTGATAGATGAGATAAAAATTATGGATGGTGAGTAAATTGGATAATTCGATTTTAGAACTGATATTAAGTGCTGATGATATTGAACATTTTAACAGCTTGAACTTTAAAGTTGAAAGGGTTGATTTAGACACAAAAACCAATTCCATAAAGGTCAGCTCTTGTTCTAATCAAAACATTAATCAAATTGATTTGGATTTTATCAAGAAGGCCTTTGAAAAATACTTGTCTTCTCTGGAAGTTATAGTCAACAACAAAATTATAAAAACTGATGCTGAAGAGGAAAAAGATGCTGACGCTCAGAACTTGCTTGACAATGCCGAAAGTTTAGTAGATGAATATAAATTTGATAATGATGTAGAAAAAGAGGACTTAGCTTTTACAAATAAAGTTTTAACTGAAGAAGTGGATCCACCAAAAGAAAATAAAAAAAGTGAAAAGAAAAAGAGTTTTTATAAATTCTCAAAAAAAGATCTTAAGAATATTATAAAAATAAAAGACCTTACTCAAGACGATGTATTTCCAACTGTAGAAGGAGAAATTTTCGATTTAAGCTTTAGAGACACCAGGCGTGAAGACCTAAAGATTCTTGGTTTTTATGTATATGACGAGACGGAATCTCTAATGGTTAGGGCTTTTATAAATTCAGATAAATTGGACGATGTTAAAAACGATTTGTATGATGGTCAATATATAAGATTAAATGGTGATTACGCTTACAACAATTTTGATAAAGCCATGGCTCTTACCATGCGCAATTATGAGATTGTAAAGAAGGAAACTCGTCAAGACAATGCAGATGTCAAGAGAGTGGAAATTCATGCCCATACAAAGATGAGTACCTTGGCTGGATCAATTGATGCAGGTGACTTGGTCAAGCAATTAAAGGCATGGGGACATAGGGGTTTTTGTCTTACGGATTTATCTAACGTTCAAAGCTATCCTGACGTAATGGATGCTTCTGATGAAAATTTTAAAATTGTATATGGTATTGAAGGCGTTTTAATTGATGATAATGAAAGGCTTATAATTGATTATAAAGATGGCTTCAAAGACTTTGTTGTTTTTGATATTGAATCTACTGGTCTTAATCCCTATAGTGACGATGTAATTGAAATTGGTGCTGTAAAGATTAGAAATGGAGAAATTGTTGATAGGTATAACCAACTAATAAATCCAGGCAGGCCTATATCAGCTTTTACAACTCAATTAACTAGCATTACTAACGAAGACTTAGCTGACAAACCAAGTTTTGAAGAAATAAAAGATGACTTTTATGATTTCATCAAGGGGACGATTTTGGTTGCCCACAATGCTGAGTTCGATATTGGTTTCATGAAAAGAAAATACAGCCAATATGGAATTTATTTAGATAATCCATATGCCGATACACTTAAAATAAGTAGATATACTTTAACGGACTTAAAGAGACACAAGCTTGATATTGTCGCTGAAAGACTTGGGGTAAGTCTACAGAACCATCATAGGGCTGTAGATGACGCTAATGCTACAGCAGAAATTTTTATAGCTCTTGTAAATATTTTAATTAGGCAGGGAGATATAAGTGATTATTATGGCCTAAAGGATATTAAATATATTAATGAGTTTTCTAGTTTTAATGCCCTTATCTATGCAAAAAACTATACAGGTTTGACAAATCTCTATCACTTGGTTTCAGATTCTCATACGGATAGCTTTATGCATGGTCCAAAGATTATGCTAAGTGATTTGGAAAAATTTCAAGAAGGTTTAATTGTTGGTGCAGAGGCAATAAAAGGTGATATATTTAATAAAATTCAATCAGGATTTTTAAAAGAAGATCTGAAAGATATGATTAGCAAATATGATTTTGTTGAAATTCAACCTTTTGATAACTACTCAGGCCTTTTGATGTCTAACAGATATAATTCAGTTGATGATTTAACATCTATTTTAAAAGAATATATTGGAACTGCTGATTTCTATAATAAAAAAATAATTGCAGGCGGAAATGTATTTGAGATGGTTCCAAGCGATGTAATTATTAGAAGAATTCTAGCTAAAGGTCGCGGAGATTTCAGAGGAGAAAATGATCCACCTATGTTCTTGAAGACAACTGATGAAATGCTAGCTGGCTTTAATTTTATATCCGACAGGGCTTACGAATTTGCAGTTGAAAATACAAATGAACTTTTGTATGCTTGCGAGCAGTTAAGGCCAATTCCTAAGGAAAAGTTTCCACCTATAGTCGAGGGCTCAGATGTGGAATTAAGAGAATCTTGTCTCAAAAAAGCCAGGTCTATATATGGGGATGACTTACCTGAGATAGTTGAGAAGAGGCTTGATAAGGAACTAAATTCTATTATTTCAAACGGTTATGCAGTAATGTATATTATTGCAGAGAGACTCGTAAAAAAATCGGAAGCTGATGGATATATAGTTGGTTCTCGTGGAAGTGTTGGATCAAGCTTTGCTGCGACTATGAGTGGTATTACAGAAGTTAATCCACTGCCACCACATTATGTGTGCACCAAGTGTAAGTACAGCGAGTTTGATGAGAGCGGTAAGTATAACGTAGGCGTGGATATGCCAAATAAAAATTGCCCACATTGCGGGATTGAAATGAAAAAAGATGGCTACAATATTCCTTTTGAAACTTTCCTTGGATTTAATGGTGATAAGGAACCTGATATCGACCTTAACTTTGCTGGTGAATACCAACCAAGGGCCCACGCTTATGTAGAAGAATTATTTGGCCACAATTATGTCTTTAGGGCTGGGACTATTGGTACTATTCAATTTAAAGTTGGCTATGGATACGTCAAGAATTATTTCGAAGAGAAAGGCGAATATATATCCGATGCTGAAGTGTATAGATTAGTTAACAAGATGATTGGTATAAAGAGAACAACAGGTCAACATCCAGGTGGTATTATGATTGTTCCAAAGAATAAGGATATCCATGATTTTTCACCTATTCAATATCCAGCAGATGATATTAATTCAGGCGTATTTACAACCCACTTTGCTTATAAGGCAATTCACTCAAATATATTAAAGCTAGATATACTTGGTCACGATGGTCCTACAATGATTAGAATGCTAGAAGATATGACTGGCGTAAGCCATAAAACCATAAAGTTTGATGATCCAGAAATTTTATCCATGTTTTCATCAACCAAGCCTTTGAAGCTAGATCCAATTACTCTAGAATGTAGCACAAGTACTCTTGCTATTCCAGAATTCGGCACGGACTTCGTTGTAAGTATGCTTGATGATACAAATCCTAAAAACTTTGCTGACCTTGTCAGGATTTCAGGTCTATCACATGGAACAGATGTTTATTTAAACAATGCTAAGGATTTGATTGAACAAGGAGTATGTGAACTTAAGGATGTTATCGCAACCAGAGAAGATATTATGACTTATCTTTTACATGCTGGTATGGAAAATGATTTTTCCTTCTTTACTATGGAGAAAGTCAGAAAGGGAAAACCATTAACTGAAGATGATGAAGCCAGGATGAGAGAGCACGGTTTACCTGAATGGTATATAGATTCATGTAATAAAATTAAATACATGTTCCCAAAAGCCCACGCTGTTGCTTATGTAATGTTAAGTTACAGGCTTGCTTGGTACAAGCTTCATTATCCTGAAGCCTTTTATGCAACCTTCTTTACAACTAAAAAAATTGATTTTGACTACTCAGCAATTACAGGTGGTTTAGAAAAAATAAATGAAAAGATAAAGATGATAAAATCGCTTGAAAGACCTACACAAAAAGAAATAAACGACTTGAAGTTATTAATTGTTGCAAGAGAAATGTATCTTAGAGGTATAACTTGCAAGCCAGCTGATATTTATAAGTCAGAGCCTTTTAAATTTTTAAAAGCAAATGCAGCAATAATTCCTCCTTTAACTGTAATTCCAAACTTGGGAGACGGGGTTGCAGAAAGTATAGTCGAAGAGAGAAAAAAATCTAAATTTTTAAGTCTGGATGACTTGATGAAGAGGACGAGATTAAACAAGACAAGCGTCGCGTATATGAAAGATCATGGAATATTAGAAGGCATGCAAGATACAAATCAAATATCCATGTTTTAAACTTGATATAAAGAAATATCTATGTTATTATTAATTTAGTAATATAGATATTTTTTTAGGAGGAATTATGAAAAAGCTTCTTTGTATTATTTTATCTTTAATAATGCTTACAAGCATTTCTTTAGCTGGAGCGCCAACTTATGAATCTAAAACCGTTAGTGGTGTAAGAGCTAATGTTGTAAAAGTAAAGTTAGAAGAGGGCGTTAAGCTTAGGGTTGCCAAAAACAATGATAAATTAATTGGTGCTGAGTCTTTTCAATCGATGGTAAATAATTATGGAGCCAAGGCAGCTATTAATGCTAACTATTTTGATGCATATAAAACTCTGGAGCCAATGGCAACGATTATAAAAGGCAAGCAAGTTATCCACATGGTGGGAAATACTGCAAGCCTTATGGTATATGATGATTACAAGGTTCATTTTGATACTCTCACACTCTCTTACAAGGGATCTCTTGATGGTAAAACTAAAAATGAGTGGAACAATAATACCCAGACTATGGATTTTAATACTTTTAGCGTTTGGTATGTAAATCAAAATCCTAATGACCAATCTGGTGTTTATATTTTTACAAAATACAGAAACAAAGATATAGTTTTAAATGGAGGTTGGATAGTTGAGGTCGTCAATAATGTTGTCGGCAAAACTTATTCGCCAGCAGGAAAGATTACGATTCCAGAAAATGGCTATGTGATTTATTATGGACCCCAAGCTGCAGATAAAAATTATGTTGACCAAAGATTTAAACCAGGCAGAACTGTTGGTTTAGAACTAGTGGACCAAACTGGCAGCTCAACCTTTAAAGCAGGGGATAAGGATATAAAATATTCGGATGTTTCCAATATGATTGCTGCAGGACCAATGGTTGTAAAGAATGGTAAAAATGTAGCAGCAGAAAATAAAAAAGCTTTTAAAGAAGCAAAGATAAATACAAATTCAGCTCAGCGGTCTGCAATAGGGGTTACTGCAAATAATGAACTTGTTATGGTAACATGTGTTGCAAATATGGAAAAGCTTGCTCAAGTTATGATAGCATTGGGTTGTACAGACGCTATGAACTTAGATGGAGGAGCATCGAGTGCCCTTTTTGTAAATGGAAAATTTGTAAAGCCTGCAGGAAGAAATTTAAATACAATATTTATGGTTCAATAAAGTTTAGCATGCACTAGGCATGCTTTTTTTGTGTAGAAATGTTTATTTTTATATGTTATAATTAATCTAGGTGATAAAATGAATAATTTTTTAGTAATAGATGGATCGTCATTGGTTAACAGAGCTTTTTATGCCTTGCCACCTTTAACGAATAAAAAAGGCATACAGACAAATGCTATATATGGATTTATAAGAATGTACAAGAGGTTGGCTGAAGAATACAAACCAGAGCTTGTTGCTATTTTATTTGACCCAAAGGGACCAACCTTTAGGCACAAAATGTATGATGGTTATAAGTCTACCAGAAAGAAATTTCCACCAGAATTAAGTTATCAAATTTCAATTTTAAAAAATCTTTTGGATGAAATGGGAATTAGAACTTATGAAGTTCAAGGTTATGAAGCAGATGACTTGGCAGGAAGTTTATCAAAAAAATATTCTGATGACTACAATGTCATTTTAGTAACTGGCGATAGGGATTACTTACAACTTGTGGATGACAATGTAAAAGTTATTTATACAAAGAGAGGCATATCCGAAACAGTTGACTATGACAGGCAAATGATTATGGACGACTACGGACTTATACCAGAACAGCTTATTGATTTAAAGGCTCTCATGGGGGATAAGTCTGATGATATTCCTGGAATAGATGGGATTGGTGAAGTTACAGCCAAAAAGCTACTCCATGAATATAAAACTCTTGATGGTGTTTATGAAAATATCGACAAGATGAAGAAAAACAAAACTACAGAAAGAATTGCAAATGGCAAGGAAGCGGCCTACCTTTCAAAAGAACTTGGTAGAATAAAGTGCGATGTTGAGGTTGAAGGTAAAGATTATTTCAAACTTAGAGATCCTAATACTGAAAGAGTTAATGAAATTTTTTCTGACCTTGAATTCCAAGATTTTACGAGCGGAGAAAGTAAGGATGACAAGATTGAAGTCGAGTATAAACTAGTCGATTCTTTTAAAGATATTAAATTTGCTTCAAAGACTCTTGCTATAAAACAATTTTTTAGAAACTCTTACCACAATGAAGAGCCTTTAGCTTATGGTGTTTATGATGGAGAAAGAGCTTATATTTCTGAGTCAGTTAATGATTTCTATGAAATTTTTGATGAAAAATATGAGCTTATAGGCGGAAATATCAAAGAGGACCTATACCATTTAATTAAGAATGGTATTAATAAAAATGTCTTTATATTTGATGTTGTTGTGGGTGATTATCTTGTAGATCCTACTTCAAATGGAGAAACTATTTCTGCTGTTTATAGTAGATATTTTTCATCAGCTAAAAACTATGAAGATCTATTTTCTAAAAACAAGAAAACCAAAACAGAAGACTTTGATAAGGATAAACTCTTTAATTCATATGCTGTAGGCCTAGCGCAAATTTATAAGCTCTATCCTGTTTTAAAAGACAAGATAGAATCTATGGATATGACTGATCTATTAAATGATATTGAGCTTCCACTAACCCATGTACTTGCAAATATGGAGTACGATGGAGTAGAGGTTAAAAAATTTATCCTTGAAGATTTGGGCAAGCAATTTCAAGCGGATTTAGACCATATGGAAGAGAAGATATTTGAACTGGCTGGAGAAGAATTCAATATTAATTCTCCTAAGCAGCTGGGCGAAATTTTATTTAACAAGCTTGATCTACCTGTTATAAAGAAAACAAAAACAGGATTTTCCACAGACCAAGAAGTCTTGGAAAAATTAAGTGACAAACACCCTCTTCCAAAGCTAATTCTTGAATATAGGCAGGATAGTAAATTAAAGAGCACATATGTAGATGGTATTGTCGATATAATTGATGAAGATGGGAGGCTTAGGTCTACATTTAACCAAGTAAAAACAGCAACAGGTAGAATTTCCTCAACAGAACCTAACTTACAAAATATTCCTACAAGGACTGAAAAGGGGAGAATGCTAAGGAAGGCTTTTGTTGCAAAAGATGGCCACCAACTCCTTGACCTTGACTATTCACAAATTGAACTTAGGGTTTTGGCTGCGGTTAGCCAGGAAGAAAAAATGATTGAAGGCTTCCATGGTGATTTGGATATTCACAGGAAGACTGCAAGTGAAGTTTTTGACATTCCCTATGATGAAGTAACAGATATGGAACGCTATCATGCCAAGGCTGTTAACTTTGGTATTGTTTACGGCATTAGTGACTATGGATTAAGTCGTAATCTGGATATTAGCAGAGATTCAGCTAAGGAATACATCGATAACTATTGGAAACAATTTCCTAATGTAAAAAAATATATGGACGATGTAGTTGAGGGCGCTAAAAAAGATGGTTATGTTACGACCTTGTTTAATCGCAGAAGGCCTATTCCTGAATTAAATAGCAAAAATTTTAACATTCGTAGTTTTGGTGAAAGAATTGCTCTTAATACTCCAATACAAGGGACAGCTGCAGATATAATTAAAATTGCTATGGTAAAAGTTTTTGATTATTTAAGGGAAAATAAAATGAAATCAAAACTTATTTTAACCATCCACGACGAATTGATTTTAGAAGCGGCTGATGATGAAGTGGATAAGCTTTCAAAAGATGTCAAGCATATTATGGAAACGGTAACTGATATGGGTGTTGATTTAAAAGTTGATTATAGCATTGCAAAGGATTGGTATGAAGCCTAAAAAAATCGTAATAACAGGTAAAATTGGATCTGGAAAAAGTAGTTTTATCAACATCTTAAAAGATAAAGGTCAATTTGAATTAAGATCTGCGGATGATGATGCTAAGGAAATAATCTCAAATAATATTAATGAAATACAGGAAATTACAAATAGAATTTGCGGCGAAGGCATAAACTACAGGGAAGTTTTTTTCAAAAATAAAGAACTAAAAAGAGAAATCGAGGATCTCGTCTATCATAAGCTTTATAATTTTTATGCCAGTATCGAGTCCGACAAAGATATATTTTTTGAAATACCGCTTTATTTTGAATCTATAGAAATAGCGAATAAATGTGGCTTTATACCTGATGAAGTAATTTATATTAATGTTAACAAGGACATCAGATATAAGCGTCTTAAAGATAGCAGGAAGATGACGGACCAAGATATTATTGACAGGGACAAATACTTTGTTTCAGATGAATTTGCAAGAGAAAATGCTCATACTATAATTGATAACAACGAAAGTCTAGAAAGATTTCAAGAAAGGATAATAGAATATCTTGATAAAAAATATAAAATTCTTAATTAAACTAATGCTTACGCTGGCAGTTTTATATGTTGGCGTAAACTTTTATTTATCATACAATTACCCAATAAAATATGAAAAGGTAGCTGATCAAGTTTGTGCAGAAGTTGGAGTGGACAAATCATTGGTCCTAGCAATTATAAAAACAGAAAGCGGATTTGATCCAAATGCAGTCTCAAAGAAAAATGCCCTTGGACTCATGCAGGTAATACCTGAAACAATCCAATACACATCACAAAAGTATGGGATTGAAGTCGGCATAAATGATATTTTTACTCCAGAAAAAAATATGGAGATTGGGGCCTATTATCTAAAGAATTTAATTGAAAGGTTTGGCAGTACTGACAGGGCAATCCTTGCTTATAATGCTGGACCAAGTGTGGTTAAAAGATGGGTTGACGAAGGCCTTGAAGATGTAAATGACGATACTTATTCTTGGGTGCCTTATGAGGAGACTAGGAATTATATAAAAAGAGTGAAGAAAGCAAGGAAGGGATATGAATTTTTAATTAGCAAGGACTATAGGGTTCCACAGACTATGCAAGAATATTTTATGAAGCTGACTAAGGCAGAAGATGGCATAGTTCCAGCTATAAAAAAATTTATTAAGGGGTTTGTAAAATGAAAAGGATAAATATATTTATACTTTGCATATTGATGTTATTTTTATCTTCTTGCACCGAGAAAGAGGTCTCTGTTGAGGATGAAAAGCTGAATTATTTACTTGCAGAGACAGGGGAGATAAGTATTCCACTGACACCTTTTGAATCATTGGATCCTCTTACAACTGAAAATATGTCCTACTTTTATATGTCTAGTTTAATTTTTGAAGGGCTATTTACTTTGGATGATAATTTAAGGCCACAAACTCTACTTGCTAGTTCATATAATTTGGATGATAACAAGATGACCATTAGCATCAAAGATGGCATAACTTTTCATGATGGATCAGCCTTGACAGTAAAAGATGTCCTATATTCTCTAGACCATCTCAGAAACACTATGAAAGGGCCCTATTATAATCTTGTAGTCAATAATATTTCTAGAGAATTTCCTTTGACTGGGAAAATAATTGATAATACAACCATTGAGATAAGTTACAATGGAGTAGGACCATTTTTAAAGGAGTATTTGATTTTTCCAATAGTAAAAGAGGGAACTCTAAGTAAAAAAATCCCTTTGGGAACCGGACCATACATGGTTGATACTTATGAAAATAAAAAAGAAATAATTTTGACTGCATACGAAAACTATCATGATGAAATGCCAAGTATTTCTAGGATTAGAGGTGTTTATCATGATGACAAAGATTTGATTTACACGTCACTTGAAACTGGTAGGATTCATGTATCTACATCATGGGGACAAAACTTTTATAGGTTTTTTAACAATGAACATTTTAATGCTCAAACTTATCCTTCCAATGAAATGTATTTTTTATTTTTAAATCCTGAGGGAGAATTAGCCAAGGCAAATTACAGGGAGGCAATTAAGAGTTCTATTGATAAGGAAAGAATTATTAAAATTGCCTTAGATGATCAAGGAATTAAAACAACAGGATTTATTAATCCTAACAGTTATTTTTGCAGGGTAGGCCAGGATCTTACCAATGTTGAAAAAGCAAAAGAACTACTCGCTGGTGATAAGCCAACTCTGAAATTTTACTTTTATTGGAAAAATGAATACCAGCTTAAAATTGCAACTCTAATTGCTGAATCTCTATACAATTTGGGGATAAAAGTTGAATTTGTTGGAAATTCTGATGAGGACTTTAATACTTATTTAGAAAATTTAAAAACGGGTGATTATGATATTGCCTTGTCATCAATGGCTGTAAATATAATTCCAGATTATAGTTATAATTTAAATTCAGGTATATTCCCTTATCAATCAGAAACTATCAGTAAATTGAATGAAGATATCAAATCTACGCACAACGAATCAGATTTAATCTTAGTTACCAACAGCATAGATGAGACTATTAACAGAGAGAATATATTTATTCCCCTTGTTTATAAGATGAATGCCCTTATATATTCAAATGCTATAGTGGGTGATATAAAACCAAATATTATTTTCCCTTATAAGTCACTCTACACTGCATATTTTACAACTAAAGAAAATGAAACTATTGATGAAGACGCAAACTAAATCGTAGTTTGCGTTTTTTGGTGATTCAAATCACAAATTTAACAAAATTTTACACAAGCCCTATAAATGCCGTTTTTTCCTTGAATTTGACCAGGTCTTATGCTATAATTTTTATGAAAGGCGAAGGTGATAAATATGAATTTAAAACATCTTACCTTCAAGGGCGGTATACATATACCAGAGTTTAAAGAACTTTCCGAGCACGCTCCAATTGAAAAGGCAAAAGCTGTTGCTGAAGTGATAATTCCACTTACACAACACGTTGGTGCTCCTTGTGAGCCAACAGTAAAAGTTGGTGACGAGGTAAAGATTGGTACGGTTATTGGAGATGTGGAAGCGTCATTGTACGCACCTGTTCACTCCAGCGTATCGGGGGTTGTTAAAAAAATTGAAAAAAGATTTACCCTTGATGGTTCTAGTGCAACTTGTGTTACTATTGAAAACAACTTCAAAGATGAATTTGAATTTCAAGAATGTGACAAAAAAATTGAAGATTTTTCTATTGATGAAATAATCGAAGCTGTCAAAAAAGCTGGTGTAATCGGTATGGGTGGGGCAGCATTTCCCGCACATAACAAACTTTCCGGCGCACTTAAGGGCATCGACTCTATCATTTTAAATGGGGCAGAATGTGAGCCATATTTAACTTGTGACCATAGGATGATGCTTGAATGGGGCGACAAAATTATTGAAGGCTTAAAGATTATTATGAAGGTTACTAACGCAAGCAACGGTTACATAGGGATAGAAGATAATAAAAAAGATGCTATAGAGTCTTTAGAAGCTAAATTAAGCTCTTCGGCAAATCTTCATGTAGCTGATTTAATTACAAAGTTTCCTCAAGGTGACTCATACAGAATGGTTGACTCTATTTTAAATCGTAAAGTTCCTCTAGGCGGAAGAACAGGCAATGTAAACACATTGGTAACCAACGTTGGTACTTCTGCAGCTATTGCAGATGCTGTTTTAAGAGGAATTCCTTCTTATGAAAGAGTTGTAACAGTAACTGGTGATGGCATAAAGACTCCAAAGAATATTTTGGCTAGAGTTGGAACTAAAATTTCTGCTTTAATAGAAATGGCAGGAGGCTTTAATGGTAATCCAAAAGCTATCGTAGCTGGCGGACCAATGACAGGATTCTCACAATTTGATGTGTCTACTCCAATTCAAAAAAATACATCAGGTCTTCTTGTACTTGCAGAAAATGATGCTGCAAAATATGAGATGAGCCCATGTATTAGATGTGGTAAATGTATTCACGGATGTCCTGTACATTTAATGCCTTTAAATATTGCTGCTCTTGCACTTCATAACAGGTTTGAAGATACAGCAAAATATAATGCTCAGGCATGTATAGCATGCGGTTCATGCTCTTACATTTGCCCAGCACATAGACCACTTACAGAAATGGTTGTTGCAGCAAAACGCGAACTAAGAGCTGCATCAAGAAAGGCTAGATAGGAGGTAGTTATGACTGAAAAAGATATTAATAAAGTAAATGTAGAGTCAGCTGCTCCTAAAGAAACTAATGTAGTTAAAAAGGAAGACTCAAACATAAAAGCAGAAATTACAGACGCTGAATTTGATAAAATGTCTTTAGCTGAACAATTTGAAGCGAAAGATGGCAGCTGGACTGTTGCCTTGGCTCCACACTTGAGGACAACTAGAACAACTAGAAAGATGATGTTGGATGTTATTATTGCTTTAACTCCACAACTCTTGTTCTCAGTATATAAATTTGGCCTTCACGCAGCTATGATTATACTTATTTCAGTACTCAGTGCTGTTTGTTTCGAAGCATTAATGCAAAAGGCATTCCACAAGAAAGTTTTGATCGGCGACTTATCAGCAGTGGTAACAGGTTTACTACTTGCTTTTAACTTACCAGCTAATGTTCCTTATTGGATTCCAATTGTAGGATCAGCTTTTGCAATTATAATTGCTAAAGAACTCTTTGGAGGAATTGGTTCAAACTTTATGAACCCAGCTTTAGCTGGTCGTGCAGCCCTTATGATGAGCTGGCCAGCAATAATGACCAATTATATTGGACCAGATGGGATTACAGGTGCAACTACACTTCAAATTATGAAGGCAGGAGAAGGACAACTTCCAGCCTTAAGAGATGTAATAGTTGGTAATATTAGTGGTGTTTTAGGTGAAACTGCAAGTATCTGCATTCTAATTGGATTTATTTATTTAGTTATTAGAAAGGTCTTAGACTATAAAATTACCCTCATATATATTGCAACAACTATGTTAGTATTATTTGCAATGGGAGTAAGGGGAGAATTTTTACTCTACCATTTATTCGGTGGCGGATTGTTACTAGGTGCATGCTTTATGGCTACAGACTTTGTAACAGCACCAACAACTCCGATAGGAAAGATTATTTTTGCAGTGGGCTGCGGTCTATTAACTGCCTTAATTAGATTAAAAGGTGGCATGGCTGAGGGCGTTAGCTATTCTATTTTAATTATGAATACTGCAGTACCTCTAATCGATAGACTTACTGTTCCTAAGGTATTTGGGGAGGTAAAAACAAAATGAAAGAAACAATAAAACTTGGTATTATACTTCTTGTTTTTGCTTTGGTGGCAGCTGGTGTTTTAGGCTATGTAAATAGCGTAACAGAACCAATTATTGCCGAAAGAGAAGCTAGAGAAGCTAATGAAGCTTATCAAGAATTGATTCCAGAAGCTGATGAATTTGTTGAATTTACTAGTGAAGAATTAAATAAATATAAGGCAATTAACTCAAAGGTCACAAGCATTGTAAAGGCGACTAAAGGCGGAGATGAAATTGGATATCTACTTACAACAAATGGCGGCGGCTACGGTGGAGATATTACAGTAATCACTGCTCTTATAGGCGATGAAATTAAAGCTATTAAAATTTTAAAGCACAAGGAAACTCCTGAAATTGGAACTAAAGTTGATAATCCAGATTTCCAAGCTCAATACTCAGGCAAATCCGTTAGAGAGCCAATAGCTGTTAAGAAAGAAAATCCTGGTGCTAGTGAAATTCAAGCAATTACAGGTTCAACTGTAAGCTCTAGAGGTGTTACAGATGCTGTAAATATAGCTTTAGATATTTATAAGGAGTTGAATAATGGACTATAAAAAAATTATAAAAGATGCATTATTTAATAATAATCCAGTCTTGGTTCAATTGATAGGACTTTGCTCTGTATTAGCTGTTTCAATTAATGTTGAAAACGCTCTTGCCATGACAGCAGCGGTTGTATTTGTTACTACACTAAGCAATATTTCAATATCACTACTTAGAAATGTTATTCCTGATAAGATCAGGATTCCTATTTATATTGTTGTAATTGCAACATTTGTTACTATTGTAGATATGTTTTTAAATGCTTTTGTTCAAGATGTGTATGCTTCACTAGGATTATTTATTCCACTAATTGTTGTAAACTGTTTGATCCTTGCCAGAGCAGAAAGCTTTGCTAGCAAGAATACGTTATTGCCATCAATTGTTGATGGATTCTTTAGTGGACTTGGATATGGTGTTGCTATTATAATATTAGCTGCAATAAGAGAAATTATTGGTTCAGGTAAAATTTTTGGATATACAATTTTTGAAGGCTTTAATCCAATGGGATTATTCGTTATGCCAGCTGGTGCGTTCATTATTCTTGGATTAATGATTTTTGCCCTTAATAGCATAAGGGATAGAAAAAAGAAGACAAGTGATAAGGAGGCTGAATAATGAATATTTTTCAAATAATTATTTCGACTATTTTTGTAAATAACTACGTATTTAGTCAGTTCCTTGGCATATGTCCTTTCCTTGGAGTTTCAGGTAAGGTAGAAACTGCAGGAGGTATGGGCTTGGCTGTAACATTCGTTATGACAATTAGCTCTGCACTTACTTGGGTAATACAAAGATTTATCCTAGATCCATTTGGGCTTGGATACTTACAAACAATTGTATTTATTTTGGTTATTGCCAGCTTAGTACAATTTGTTGAAATGGTAATTAAAAAACTCAGTCCTTCACTATATCAAGCGATGGGCGTTTTCTTACCACTAATTACAACAAACTGCGTCGTACTTGGTGTTGCAATTGTTAATATTCAAAATGAATACAACATTTTCCAAACTATTGCAAGTGCTCTAGGCGCTTCAATTGGATTTGCATTAGCACTATTATTATTAAGTGCTCTCAGAGAAAGACTTGAACTTGCAAATGTACCTGAAGCATTGAAGGGATTTCCAATGGCTCTAATAGCCGCTGGACTAATGAGTATTGCTTTCACAGGTTTTGCAGGTTTAATATAGGAGGTAATGATGTTTACAGAAATTTTAAAAGCAATTGCCGTCCTTGGAATTTTAGGTTTTATTTTTGGCGCACTACTTAGCGTCGCTTCAAAAATATTTGCAGTTGAAATGGATCCATTGGTTGGAAATATTTTAGGAGTTCTACCTGGAGCCAACTGCGGTGCATGCGGATTTCCTGGTTGTGAAGGATTGGCAAATGCTATTGCAAACGGTACAGCTCCATCCAATGCATGTACAATTGGCGGACCAAGTGTTGCCGCAAAAGTTGCAGAAGTTCTTGGATCAGAAGCTCTTGATGTTGAAAGACAAGTTGCTGTTGTTAGATGCAATGGAACTTGCAATAACGCTGTTGATAAATATAATTATCACGGTGTTAAGGATTGCAGATATATGGCTCAAATTGGTGGCGGAAATAAGAAATGTTCTTATGGCTGCTTAGGATGCGGAACATGTAAAGATGTGTGTCCATTTGATGCTATAGAAATGGTAGATGGCGTTGCAGTTATTATAAAAGATAAGTGCGTAGCATGTAAAAAATGTATTGAAATATGTCCTAAACATATTATTGAACTTATGCCTTATAATAAGCACACAGTTGTTAAGTGCGCTTCAAATGATAAGGGTAAATTTGTTAAAGAAGCATGTAAGGTTGGATGCATTGGATGCACACTATGTGTTAAAAAGTGTCCTAAAGAAGCAATTACATTTGAAAACTCTTTGGCTCACATTGACTATGAAAAATGTGTAAGTTGTAAGATTTGTGTAAAAACATGTCCTACAAAAGCTATTCAAGACGACAGACCAGAAAGACCACGCCCAGTTGTTAAACCTGTTGAAGCCAAGGCTGAAACAGCTGAAAAAGTTGAAACTGCTGAAACAGTAGAATAGACTTTTAAATAATTTAAATTTTAGAACTCAGGAGCTTTTCCTGAGTTTTTTGTTACTTAAAATTTTTTAGTGATATTTTATTATATAACCATAAAATAGTATACATCCTTAATAATAATATTTTTAGCATGAAGCAACAAGCAGTTGAAAAGAAGTTTAAAATCGTATATAATATATGCGGAGGTAGTTTTATGGGCGACAAAAAAACATACATAGCTATTGATTTAAAATCTTTTTACGCATCCTGCGAATGCATTGAAAGGGGGTTGGACCCTTTAAAATATAATTTACTTGTTGCTGACAATTCTAGGACTGATAAGACGATATGTCTTGCTGTATCTCCGCCTTTAAAATCTTTGGGCGTCCCTGGAAGGCCGCGCCTATTTGAAGCTATCCAGATAATAAGAAATTTAAATATTGATAGGCTAGAAAAATCTGGTCTAAAAGACTTTGAACATATGTCATACAATATTGATGAAATAAATAAATCTCAGAAGGTTGGAGTAGACTATATAGTTGCCCCTCCTCGTATGGCTAAGTATATTGAGGCTAGCAAGTCCATATATAAGATATACTTAAAATGGATATCAGCTGAGGATATACATGTATATTCTATTGATGAAGTATTTATTGACGCGACAAATTATTTGAAATTATATGGTATGGATGGGGAAGACTTAGCATCCCATATTGTAAATGATGTTTTAAAGGAAACTGGTATAACGGCAACTGCAGGTGTGGGATCTAATATGTATTTGTGCAAGGTTGCTATGGATATACTTGCAAAGCATACCAAGCCAAATTCTCACGGAGTTAGAGTTAAGGTTTTGGATGTTAATAGTTATAGAGAACATTTGTGGGATCACAGACCGCTTACAGATTTTTGGAGAGTAGGAAGCGGTTATCAAAAGAGGCTTGCAAAGTATGGGCTTTTTACTATGGGAGATATAGCTGAGTTTTCTGTCAATTATGAGGATGTGTTATATAAGGAATTTGGAATAAATGCTGAGCTCTTAATAGACCATGCTTGGGGCTATGAGCCGTGTACGATTTCTGATGTAAAAAAGTATAGACCACAAAACACAAGTAGGAGCAGTGGACAAGTTTTACATGAACCATATAAATATGACCAAGCTAAGGTTGTTATTGGGGAGATGGCTGATAGTTTAGCACTTGATCTATATTCAAAAGGTCTAGTCAGCAATCAAATCGATATTACTATTGGCTATGACAGGACTAGTCTAGAAGACAAAGAAATTAATTATCATGGAGAAATTAAGATGGACCACTATGGAAGGAAAATACCCAAAAAATCTCATGGTATAAAAAATTTAAATATGTACACTTCATCGTCTAAAGTTTTTGTTGAATCTGCTAAGGAACTTTTTGATGGAATAGTAAACAAGGAGCTTTATATTAGAAAATTAAATATTGTAGCTAATAACACTTGCTATAAGGATGAACTTGAAAAAACAACTCATGGCAGACAGATTGATATATTTAGCTTAGATACTAGCAGGATAGAAAATAGTACAAGAAATAAATTTAGTATAAATAAGGAAGAAAAAATACAGAAAGCTGTTCTGGAAATTAAAAATAAGTACGGGAAAAATGCTATTTTAAAGGGCATTAACTTTAGAGAGGGGGCCACTGGCATAGAAAGGAACAGACAGATAGGAGGGCATAAGTCATGAATCTTAAGTACGAGAATATAATTGATATGGATCGGCCTATATCAAAGGCTCATATGAAAATGCCTCTTATAAACAGGGCAGCACAATTTGCTCCATTTGCGGCCCTTACTGGTTATGAAGAGGCCATAGCCGAAACTGCAAGATACACTAAAAATAAAATTGATTTGACTGAAGCTGAGCTAGATAGATTAGATTGGAAGCTCAATGAGTGTTTAAGAAATATAAATACACCTATAAGATTGACTTATTTTGAAGCAGACAAGTTAAAGGATGGTGGCAAATATTTATCTATAAGTGGAAAAATTAAAAATATTGACGATTACGAGAGAACTATAAGCTTAGAATCTGGGCCTTGTATAAGGATAGATAACATATATGATATTGAATTAGAGACTTTGACAAATGAATAAAATTAAAGGAACTACCTTTATAAGTGAATGAAATTTATAAAGGTAGTTTTTATTTACATAAAAGAGGCTGTATATTTTTTACAGCGGTTTGCTTCTAACAAATATTATACAGCTAATAAAAAAGTATGGCCTAATAATAAAGCCATACTTAAGTCTAAAATAAAATTATTTATATTATTGGGTTCTAATTGCTTCAAGTGGAGAAAGCCGAGTGGCTTTGGTAGCTGGATAGAAGCCACTTACTAGTCCAATTATAGATGAAAAAGCAAGGGCGGCCAAGACTAGCCATAGGGGAATGATAGAAATCTTGTTTGCTTCACCAGGCATGCCTCCCATCATGCCTCCCATCATACCAATACCAGAACCATCAGAAGGTTTAGACGCGTAGCTGTTAATAATAGCACTTATAATATAACTAAAGCCAATCCCAACTCCACCGCCAAATAAACCGATAAGGGCAGCTTCTGTTAAGAATATTTTTTTAATATCTTGAACACTGGCACCAATAACTTTCATTATTCCAATTTCTTTTATACGCTCATAGATACTCATAACCATTGTGTTGGCAATACCGATTGCAGCAACCAATAAACTTACAGCACCAATGCCGCCGAGGATTTTTTGCTGGTTTTCAACAGATTTAATCATAGGTTCTACATATTTCATTTTACTTTGAGCGTTAAAATTTAATTTTTCTAAAGAGTCATTAACATCTTTTACGTTTTTAATATCATCAACTTTTACTAGAATTTGTGAATACTTGCTGGTAGAAGATCCTCTGCTAAAACTATAGCCACCTTCAGCTTTGTTTTGGTCTTTCATGCGTTTAGCTTCACGATTAATCTTCTCTGCAAATTCCATATTAATAAAGATATTGTACCCATATTCGTAGTCTTGCTCATCTAGTTCAGCTATAGGAATAATCTTAAAAGTCTTTTTAAAAGATGGTCTACCGTCTTCACTAAAATCATAACCTAGACCTATTTCAATCTTGTCTTTTTCGAGATTAACAGGAGAGTCATTATTCGAAATAATCCCGTTACTTCTAGAAGATGGGTTATACCAAGATCTTTTAATACCGCCACCAAAAACTGCAGCATTGGTATCATTTTCTGTTAATAACTTACCCCATACTGGCTTAATATCAAAATCACCCAGAACATTTGGATCAACTCCAACTATTTCTGCATAAGTCTGATATTTTTTTGAAAATATTTGAGCATCATCAACTCGAAGCATTGGCATAACAGAAACAACGTGGTCTAATTGTTTGATAGTATTTAAGGCCTTGTCATTTAATGGAGCAGGGTCTTTGGCAGCTCCTGTTTCATCATTATAAATAGGATAGGGCATAATGTTGATAACATCCAAGGCACCCATTTCCTCAAGTTGTCTTTGAGTACTTGCTTTCATACCAAGACCAAGGCTGAGCATAACTACAATTGATGCACAACCAATTGTTACACCCAAGATAGTTAAGATAGTTCTGAGCTTTCGCCTCCAAAGATTGCGAATACTCATTAAAAGTAAGTCAATATTACTCATCTAAGGTCAGCTCCTTATCACGTTTTTTGTGATGGCTCCTCCTGATAATAACTATAACAGCAATTGCAATAGCTGCGAGAATTGTCCAAAAATACCATTTTTTAGCAAGATTTTTGACTTTTCCCATAAAGCCTTCTTCTTCCATGCCTGGGTCCATTCCATCGGGGTACATTCCGTCAGGTCCCATTTCGTTAGGGTCAAATTGTGGAGCTTCAGATACTTCGTAGGTTATTTCTTTAACTTCTTCTTGCTTGGTACCAGTTGAATCTTCATAAGAGAAAATTAATTTTATTTTTTTTGTACCAGGTTCAAAAGAGTTGATCTGACAGTCATGGCTTTCTGTTGATCCAGAAACAAAGTTACCAATGTAATAAGTTGGATTTTGAATTTCAACAGACGGATCATCAGATTCAGCTCTAACCATCATATTATAGAGGGTTACTTTACCAGTATTATAAAATACAACACTTAGTGGGGCACCATCGCCTGCATTAAATGATTCTTGAGTTTGAACTTCTCCAATTTCAAGTCTAGATTTTTGAATAACAGGAATACCAATATTTTCTGAAGCCTTATATTCATTATTTTGCGTATCTTCATACTCGAAATTTGCAGTTACTTGGTAAGTTTTTGCCTTAGCATCAGGCACAGTATACATCTTTATTTTCTTTTCAACCATTTGACCAGGTTTGATGCTGTCAATAAAAAATGTGTTTGAAGAATCGACTGGAGTAAAGATATTTGAGCCAGCTGTGTTTGAATTATCGCTAGTTGTTTCCATACTTGAAAGGGTAATCTTGATATTTCTTATTTCGTGCTTGGAGTTTGTATTTTGGAAATTTAAAGTCATTTCAAATTCATTACCAGCTTCAGGTAAACGAGGTTCGAATGAATACTTTTCAATAATTAACTTTGGAGTGCTAGGTTTTTTATCTTTACCTTCATCATCTTTTTGAGGGTTAGATACAAATATACCTGCGACTTGCTCTGTAACTATTGGTTCTTCTTTATTAGAATAAGAATCATTGTATTCAACTTTAAAGCTGATAGGGTAGTTTTGAGTTGTACTTGCTGGTGTAGCAAAGTAGGTAAATTCATAGTGCTTGGATTCGCCAGGATTAATTTTTTCTTCAAAAAATTGTCCTACAGATCTTGAAACCAAACCGCTACCATCAACTGATGATTTTATATAAACTCTTTCTGCAACTGATTGCCCTTTATTTCTAACATCAAAAGAAATTTTAGCTTGGTTGCCCGGATAAATTGTCTTTGAAGGCACATTTAAATTTTCAATGATAAGAGCAGATGCCTTATCAGGATTTGAACCTACTGTTAGGAAGAAGCTTCTGGTGTTTGAGGCTTCGCCTTCTTTTGATGCGTTCGGATAGTTAAGAGTAACCTTGAACTCATAGTTACCAGGTTTAATATTTTTGGCACTTCCAAGTTCAAAGGCAAAGGATCTTTCTTGTCCGGGGTTTAAAGTTTCTATAGTGCGGGCGTTGAAATCTCTTAGAAGAGTAAAGCCGTCTTTGTCCATTCCTTCGAGTTTTACCTCTGCATTATAAACAGGGTATTCAGTATTATTTTTTACATTTACAGTAGCAACCACCATTTGTCCTGGGGAAACATCATGTGGGTTAGGGAAGACTGTCACTTCACTTAAATCTAGCTTAGAAAAAGCAGCTTTACCGTTGCTTTTTACTCTAACAGTTGAGGAAAATTGACCAGCACTTGCTCCATCCACAAAAACATTAACAGTAACTGGGTAGCTACCAGCTCTTGCTGTATCAGGAACTTTAATTCTAAAAGTTAGACCAACTGTATCTTCCTTATAATTAGGGTTTTCAAATCTGTCACGGGGTCCATAATATCCATTATTTCTGTATGGTCCGTAAGTGTTTGCAGTCATTTCATCATAGGAGTTTTCTAAATAAATACTTGTTGTATCTGATGCAGTTGCATTACCGCTAACTATGATTGGCTGAGTGTTTTCTCTTTCTGTTGTTACAGTTACCAGGGCACTTATGATTCCTGTTTGTCCAGGTTCAACTTCTATATAGCTGTCTCCATCAATCCTGGCCTTAGCTGAAAATTGCTGGGGTGGTAGTTCTTCTTTTCCATCACCCTCAGCTACTGCTGTAATTGTACTAAATACTAATAAAATTGATAAAAATAATATAAATTTGTTTTTCATTTTCTTTTCTTCTCCTATTATAAAATCTATACTTCACTGTCATTTGCATTTGTATTT
Organism: Ezakiella peruensis; assembly: GCF_900215725.1. Taxonomy (GTDB): domain Bacteria; phylum Bacillota; class Clostridia; order Tissierellales; family Peptoniphilaceae; genus Ezakiella; species Ezakiella peruensis. Next base: position 648,496 of record NZ_LT962469.1, read on the forward strand.
GAATTAGAATCTGTATCCTCATCTGGTATTTCTTGAGGCTTTTGACTAATAATATTCTCAATCTTGCCATCTTTAAAATGAACTATTCTGTCTGAGTAAATTGAAGTTTCTGGATCGTGAGTAACAACAATTAAGGTGCTACCAGCATCACGAACCATTTTTGTCATCAGCTGAATAACTTCCATACTTGTCTTAGAGTCAAGGTTACCAGTTGGTTCATCCGCAAAAATAATTTTCGGTTTATCAACAAATGCTCTTGCTATACTAACTCTTTGTTGTTGGCCTCCACTCATTTCACTTGGCTTGTGAAAAAGGCGTTTTCCAAGTCCAACCTTTTTAAGTATATCAATGCTCATTTTATCTCTTTTGTGTTTGGGAATTCCTTTGAAAGTTAAGCCAAGTCCTACATTTTCAACCGCTGTTAATGTTGGAATTAAATTATATGCTTGGAATACAAAGCCAACATTAAGTTGTCTAAATTTCGTCATCTTGGATTCGCTTAAATTTTCCAAATGAATACCGCCTATTATGACTTGACCCTTTGTAGGTTTTTCAAGACCTGCACATAAATTAAGCAGGGTGGACTTTCCGCTCCCAGAAGGACCGACTAAGCATATACATTCGCCCTTATTAATCTCGAGGTCAACACCTCTAAGAGCATAAATTTTTTCTTCACCCATCTTATATATCTTGTAAAGGTCATTTAATTTTATAAGTGGTTCCATCTTCTCCTCCGTATGAGTATTATAACACTCAAGTAAAGTTTTTACAAGAAAATGAGTATTAAATTTTTTAATGGGTAAGATATTTTTAGGAGGAATTATGAATATAAAATTAAGATTACCACATAATAAAAAAGTTAATTCTATAGACATTACAAAGGAAATGTCCATAAAAGAATTAGTTAAAGAAAATAATATAAAAAATGAAAGTAATTTTATTTTTTTGGGAGCTATAGTAGATGGAAGAATTAAAAATTTAAATTATAAGTTACATGGCGACGAAAATGTTATCTTAGTTGATATTGCAAACTCGCTTGGAACTAGGGTATACACATCTACATTAATACTCGTGTATCATATGGCGCAGGTAAAACTTTTCCCGGAAAGGCAATCTATTATTGATAGCTTTATTGGATCTTCAATCTATGTTGAAGAGGAGTTTGGCATTCCTTTTACACAAAGCGATTTAAGTAAGATAAGAGAAGAAATGCAAAATATTATTAATTCTGATATAGCTATTACAGAAGAAGTTTGGCCAAGGGAAAAAGCAATTAAATATTTTGAAAAGCAAAATAGATTGGACAAGGTTAAGCTAATCGAAACAAACAACTTAAATGAAGTAAAATTGCATAGATGTGGAGATTATGTCGACAGATTTGAGGGAATACTAGCACCATCTACAGGTTATATTAAAGACTTTGAATTGAAATACTATTATCCTGGCATGCTTATTGTATTTCCTGGAAATAGCAACGGCTATGATGCAAAAAAAGAAAAAGAACAACCTAGCTTAGTAAAAGTTTTTTCGGATGAGACTAAGTTTGCCAAAATTCTAGGTGTTAATTATGTTGGACAGATGAATGAGAAGATCCTTTCTGGCAAGGCTAGGGATTTAATTTTGATATCCGAAGCTCATATGGATAAAAAATATGACAATACAGTTAGCGAAGTTTTAAAAGATGAAGCTAAGAGGATTGTCTTAATCAGTGGGCCTTCGAGTTCAGGCAAGACAACAACAGCTCAAAAATTAAAAGTTTATTTTGCCATGAGGGGAGTAAACACGGTTGAAATTTCGACCGATGATTATTTTGTTGAGAGGTCTTTAACACCTAAAAAAGAAAATGGAGAATACGATTTTGAATCCATAGATGCTGTTGATATCCATAAGTTAAATCAAGACATAATGCAATTGATTGAAGGAAAAGAAATCGATAGGATATCATTTGACTTTATAGAGGGAAGAGCAGAAAAAACTGGAGAAAAAATAAAATTAGGACCACGTGATATTATAATTATCGAAGGAATTCACGCTCTTAATCCAATATTAAGTAGGGAAATTCCAGAGAGAAATAAATTTAAAATTTATCTGTCAGCTCTTACAACTATGAACATTGATGCACTTAATAGATTATCAACTACAGATGTTAGATTTTTGAGAAGGATGGTAAGAGACGTCCGCACAAGGGGAAGAGATGTTTCTTCTGCTTTATCAGAGTGGAAAAATGTTAGGGAAGGCGAGGATATATATGTGTTCCCTTACCAAGAAGATGCTGATATAGTTATTAACACAAGTTTAATTTACGAAATTGCAGCAATTAAAAAACACGCCTTGAGTTTACTTCAAAGCGTGCCGGAAGATGATAATAACTTTGTAAGGGCCACTAGGTTGATAGAGACCCTAAGTTATTTCAATTCAATTGATGATGACGATTTAATCCCAAACACATCAATTTTAAGAGAATTTATTGATGGATCTGTTTTTGATAAATAATTTATCTTAGGTCTTCAAAAAAACGAGATATTTTGACTTTATTATTGGCGTCATTTTTATATGCGTACATGAATAGGTTTTCTTTTGCCCGAGTCATGCCCACATATAAGAGGCGCCTTTCTTCTTCTAAATCATTTGTCAAGATATTGGATCCTGGTATTTCACTTTCAATAAGGTCAATTATAAAAACATTGTCAAACTCTAGACCCTTGGACGAATGCATTGTTAAGAGCTCTATATCAGAAGAGTTTTCAATTAAGCAAAGTTTTTTAATTTGCTCAAGTCGTGGTAGGAATTCTTCTATACTCGTGTCCTTTGAAATGGAAATGAGAGTATTATAGACCCTAAGCAAGCTATCTAGACTACGAGCTTGCTCTCTTTTAGACTGTTTTAAAAAGTTTACATAACCACAATTATTTAAAATTATATCCAGGCCCCTCTTTTTAAAGTTTGCAGCCGCCATTCTTAAATGTAATTTCAAATCATTCAAGAGCTCAGCTTTATATTCAGGCAGGTTTGGAATTGCTAGCACTTTATCTATTGCGTTTTCTTGCGAATTGTAGCGAGCTTCTTCTATTTCTGCCCTTGAAACATATCCTTGAAGTTTATAGTAAATCTTTGAATAAAGATCAAAGTCAGTTGGATTTAAGATAAAAGAAATAATTTCACAAACATCCTTATAGACACTAGATTTAAAGAAATCGATATTGTGGTCTTTTAAGTTAAAAGATAATAGATTTTTATCAAGTGCATCAATAATGCCGATGCTTGAAAGATTGTTGCGATAGATAATTGCTTTCTTACCCTTGGTAGCTTTAATATCTTTGACCACGCTCTCGTATTGGTCTTGGCGAGTTTTTAAAATATTTACCTTAACTTTAGATTTTTTGCCGCGATTAGAGAGCAATTCTTTTTCGTACCTATATTTATTGTTTTTAATCAAACGATTGGCTGAATTTACAATTTCATAGTAGGACCTGTAATTTGTTTCCAGATATATTATTTTAGCATTGGCAAACTCGTGCTCAAATCTCATAAGCATATAAGGGCTTGCACCTCTAAATTTATAGATGCTTTGATCATCGTCAGCAACTACAAAAAGATTATTGTGCTTATTGAGCAAGAGTTTAATAATATCCCATTGTATATCAGACGTGTCTTGAGCCTCATCTAGTAAAATATATTTAAATCTACTTTTAAATGAATTTTTGAATTTTTTATCATTTTCAAATATTTTTCTTGCTTCTAGTAAGAGGTCATCAAAATCATATAGATAGTTTTCTTTGAGAACTTTTTCATAATTATCATAAAACTTTTTTAAATTCTTAACACCCAATTCATCTTCAACTTGCAAGGTTATTTCTTTTAGGTTTTTGCATTTAATCGTTGAAATCGCTGATAATATTCTAAGATAAGATTCTATGTCAATGTTAGAAAAGTATATGTCTTTATAAGTGTCGTTTATTGCCTTATACCTAAAGGCCTTGAATCTATCATCTTCAATCATATTAAAGGGACTGTTTTTAGATTTATTGTAAGTGGCAACAATCTCAAAACAAAGAGAATGAATAGTCCTTATATTTTTAAAAGTCGTATATTTAGAAAATTGCTTTAAACGTTTTCGCATATCATTTGCACTTGCTCTGGAAAAGGTGAGGGCAAGTATTTCTGAAGGAGAAACTTTTTCCTCTTCTATGAGATTAAGTATTCTATTTATTATGATGGTTGTCTTGCCAGCGCCAGGAACTGCTAAAACTAGACAAGGTCCATTTTTGTGATTTATTGCTTCTAATTGTGATTTTGAAAATTCCATAGCTATATTATAATTGATTCTTTTATATAAGTCTAATAATGGCGATTAATCTTGAAAATTAATAGTAAAACCAGTATAATAAACTGTGGAGGAATATATGGAAGTAATAAGAAAAAATTTAGGTATTTACGGAGCTAACACTTATATTATTTTTGATGAAAATAAAAAGGCAATCGTTATTGATTGTGGTGGTGATAGTGAAGATGTGGTTAAAATTTTAAATGAAAACGATCTAACGCTAGAAGCAATTGTATTAACTCATGGGCACTTTGATCATATAGGTGGGGTTAATAAGCTTAGGGAAGAGACTGGCGCCAAAGTTTATGGTGCTAGTGAAGAGAGGGATTTATTTGATGATCCTGATCACAATCTTTCGACGGCAACTTTGCTTGGACCAATTACACTTGAGTGCGACCACTATTTTAAAGATGGGGATGAGCTTGAGTTTACTCCAATAACTTTGAAGGCAAAAAATACTCCTGGTCACACTGAAGGGAGCTTTGTACTATATGGCAATGGTTATTTGTTTACTGGCGATACATTATTTAAAATGGGCTGCGGCAGAACAGATTTATATTCTGGCAACCAAAGCAAGATAGAGGATTCACTGAAGTTTATTGCCACGAACTATCCAGACGATACAGTCGTTTGTCCGGGTCATGGTCCTCAAAGCGATATAAAATTCGAGAGAGACAACAATCCATATATTAAAAGTTTATTATGATTGAAATCGTAACAAGTGGATTTGAGCTTAGGCCAACTCATTTAAATATGTTACGATCTTCCATAGCTTTTGAAGATATAGACGCATACAAACCTGATACAAAATTATATTTAGAGCTTGATAATAATCTTGTTACTGGCAAGTGGATTAACGAAAATATATCCAAGGAAATCCAATTGCCAGTAGAAAATTTAGATAGTGAAACTACTATTAAGCTCGCCATATATAGATTGGTAAAATCAATTACGAATGTAGACTTACCTTGGGGAATCTTAACAGGTATAAGACCGGTTAGATATTTGGAACAAATTAGAGACCAATATAAGGGTGCTGACATAAAAAAACTTTTTATTGATGACCTAATGGTAAAAGAAGATAAATATAATTTAATTGACGAAATATTGGAAACTCAAAAACCAATTTTAAAACTTAGGGATGATTCTTTTATAGTGTATATCCATATACCTTTCTGCCCGACCAGGTGTAAGTACTGTTCGTTTTCAGTTATGAGTATGGAAGGTAGGCTGAGATATAGTCCGAGCGAATATGTAGATTATCTGTTAAAAGAAATTGAAGACTATAATGGCTATATGGATCCCAAAAAGCCTGTTTCATTGTATATAGGAGGCGGGACACCGTCTATACTAGGTAAAGAAGATATTGATAGAATTTTTTCTGCTGTAAGGGAAAAATTTGGAGATATCAAAGAAATTACTTTTGAAGCGGGTAGGCCAGATACAATAAACGAAGATTTATTAAAAGCTTTGAGAGAAAATAATGTAAACAGAATTAGCGTTAATCCGCAGACTCTAAAGCAAGAGACCTTAGATAAAATCGGAAGAAGGCATAAGGTTGAAGATTTTTATTCGTCTTTTAAAATATGCAAAGATTTTGGTTTTAATATCAATACAGATATGATAATAGGTCTTGAAGAAGAGACTATAGATGACATAGAAGAAACTATTGATAAACTAATCACCTTGCAGCCAGATGATATAACTATACACAGTTTGGCTTTGAAAAATGGATCTTACTATATAAATCATGATCAAAAATTTGCAATTAACAATAAAATGGACCAATGTTTTGACTACTCTTATGATAGATTAAGAGAATCGGGATACAAACCATATTATTTATATAGGCAAAAGCGTCAGGTTGGTAATAATGAAAATATAGGTTTTACTAAGAGCCAAAACCTTAATTTATACAATATTTTAAGCATGGATGATAAATGTGATGTACTGGCATTTGGTATGGGTGCAGTCAGCAAGTTTACATCTGATGATGGGATTGTAAAAAGGGTATTTGGATTTAGGGATATAGATTATTATATAAACCATTATAAGGAGCTTAATGAGTTAAAAGAAGAGGCCCGCAAGATGGTTAATAATATATAAAAAATTAGGAGGATATAATGGAAACAATGGGCAACTTGCGCCGCAGTAATTATGCAGGCACATTAAGACAAGAAGACATAGGAAAAGAAGTTGTACTTATGGGTTGGGTTCAACGCTCAAGAAATTTAGGTAAACTAATTTTCACAGATGTGCGTGATATATCAGGGATATCACAAGTAGTATTTAATGATACAGATCAAGAACTCTTCCAAAAAGCGGGGGAATTAAAAAGCGAATATGTAGTAGCTATTAGGGGCGAAGTTCGTGAAAGGTCTTCAAAAAATCCTGATATGCCAACAGGAGATATAGAAGTTGACGCTAAGGAATTAAGAATATTAGATAGGGCTAACACTCCTCCAATTTATATTAAAGATGATGATAATGTCTCAGAAGAAATGAGATTAAAATATAAGTATTTGGATTTGAGAAAACCTCGTCTGCAAAACACATTAAAAGTTAGGTCAAAGATGTGTAATATTATACGTAACTTTTACAATGACCATGGCTTCAATGAAATTGAAACTCCTATCTTAGGTAAGAGCACACCAGAAGGTGCAAGAGACTATCTTGTACCAAGCCGTATTCATCCAGGTGAATTTTACGCTTTGCCACAAAGTCCACAAATTTATAAGCAGCTGCTCATGGTTGCAGGTATGGACAGGTATTATCAAATAGCGAAGTGCTTTAGAGACGAAGACTTGCGTGCTAATAGACAACCTGAGTTTACCCAAGTTGACGTTGAGATGAGCTTTGTGGATATGGATGATGTCATGGATGTACATGAAGAATTATTCCAAAAACTCTTTAAAGAAATTATAAATTATGACCTTGAGCTTCCACTACAAAGGATGAAATATTCAGAAGCTATGGAGAGATTCGGTGTAGACAAACCAGATCTTCGTTTTGATATGGAACTCAAGAATGTAAATGAAGTTTTTTCCAAGAGTGAATTTCAAATTTTCCAATCAACAATTTCATCTGGAAATGTTATAAGGGCAATTAATGTTCCAAAGGGTGATGAACTTATTAGCAAAAAGAAATTTAAGAAGTTAGAAGAGTTCGTTAAAGACTTTGGAGCAAAGGGCCTAATTTACTTTAGATATGACGATGAAAAATCATCTTCAATTGATAAGTTTGTAAATGAAGACGAAAAGAATGCACTATATGAATTTATGGGCTCTAACAAAGGCGATATGGTTTTATTAGTTGCTGATAAATATGAAGTTACATGTGCTGCCTTAGGAAATCTTAGAAACTTTATTGCCAAAGAAAACGGAATGATTGATAAAGATAAATATTCTATTCTTTGGGTTGTGGACTTCCCACTTTTAGAGTATGATGAAGAAAGCGATAGATATGTGGCTGTTCACCATCCATTTACATCACCAAAAGATGAGGACATTGATAAGATGTTAACTGATCCTGCAAATTGCTCATCCAAGACCTATGATATTGTTATCAATGGTGAAGAGGCAGGTGGAGGAAGTATCAGAATTCACAACTCAGATGTTCAAGATAAAATGTTTGAAGCAATTGGATTTACAAAAGAAGAAGCTTTAAAGCAATTTGGTTTCTTTATAGAGGCTCTAAGCTATGGTACACCACCTCATGGTGGAATTGCCCTTGGACTTGATAGATGGGTGCAAATATTCACAGACACATCTAACATTAGAGACGTAATTGCATTTCCAAAGACTCAATCAGCATCTGATTTAATGAGCATGGCTCCATCAGCAATTAGCGATAAACAATTAGAGGAAGTAAGCTTAAAGGTAAATGTCGAAAAGAAATAGTAGAACAATAAGTCTTGTAGGAGAAGAAAATTTTAATAAACTTGCCAATGCTAGAATAACAGTTGTTGGCGTTGGTGGAGTAGGGGGCATAGCTTGTGAAATGCTCGCCAGGTCAGGGGTTAAAAATCTAAAAATAATTGATTTTGACAAGTACGAGGAGAGCAATTTGAATCGCCAGATTGGTTCAAGCTATAGTTCTATTGGAAAGTTAAAAGTAGATGTTTTAAAAGAAAGATTTAAAGATATTAATCCTGATTTAAATCTTACTTGCATGCCTTATATGCTTGAAGAAAGTAATTATGAGGAACTTTTAGCAGATAGCGATTATATATTAGACTTATGCGATGATATTAATGCCAAAAAATTAATTGCTGAGTATGCAATTAAAAATAAAATAAAATTTATTTCTGCCATGGGTGCAGGCAATAGGACTGATATATCATCACTAAAATTTTCTACTCTAGATAAAACGACTTATTGTAATCTAGCAAAAAGATTTAGGAAGTATATAGATAAAAGCCTTCATAAAAAAATAAAATGTCTTTATTATGAAGGTGAAACTATAAAAGTTGATGGTGTGGTGGGGACTATAGCTCCATCACCCAACTACATGGGAGTTAGAGCGGCAGCGGAACTTATGAATATAATAATGGAGGAAGAATGCAAGTAATAGGAAAAGTCTTATCAACTAGTGGCAATAAAGCTTTTGTATCTTTAGTTCGTACTTCTGCATGCGGTGGAAATTGCAAAGCCTGTGGAGGCGGATGCGAGACGGTAGCTCATACAATTGAAGTTATGAACTCTATAGATGCAAAGGCAGGAGAGATGGTTGAAGTTGTTATGGATGATTCTTTGGGCCTAAAGGCGAGTGCAATTTTGTATGCAATACCATTTTTAGGTTTTGTAATTGGAATACTCTTAGGCTATGTACTAAAATTAAGTGAACTAAAATCATTCTTTTTAGGAGTCTTGGGAATAGCCATTTCGTATCTATGTATATATTTTATAGATGCTAAAAACAAGCATACTAATAAAATTTCTATAATTAAATTAAAATAGAGTAACAATTAAGTTGAAATACAAATTTCAATATGTTACAATTAGAGTGTAGGCAGTAAGATTTAACTGTCATCTACAAAGGAGGTTTAAATGGATTTTTCACACTTAAAACAAACTGACGCTGAGATTTATGGCGTTGTAATGGACGAAAAAGTTCGTCAGCAATCACACATCGAATTAATTGCTAGCGAAAACTTTGTATCAGAAGCAGTTATGGAAGCCATGGGAAGCTACCTAACAAATAAATATGCAGAAGGATACCCAGGAAAAAGATATTACGGTGGTTGCGAAGTTGTTGACATTGCAGAAGATTTAGCTAGAGATAGATTATGCAAACTATTTGAAGCTGATCACGCAAATGTTCAACCACACTCAGGTGCAAACGCTAATATGGCTGTTTACTTCTCATGCATCGAACCTGGCGACAAGGTTATGGGTATGAATCTTTCCGAAGGTGGTCACTTAACACACGGTTCACCAGTTAATATCAGCGGAAAATACTTTGATTTTGCAGCTTACGGTGTAGATAGCAAGACAGAACAAATCAACTATGATCAAGTTGCTGACATTGCTTCAAAAGAAAAACCAAAGCTAATTGTTGCAGGCGCAAGTGCATATCCAAGAATTATTGACTTTAAAAAGTTTAGAGAAATTGCTGATTCAGTAGGAGCTTTATTCATGGTTGATATGGCTCACATTGCTGGTCTAGTTGCAGCTGGCTTACATCCATCACCAGTACCATATGCTGATTATGTAACCACAACAACACACAAAACACTTCGTGGACCAAGAGGTGGCGCTATTTTAACAAAAGCTGAAAATGCAAAAGCAATTGATAAGGCAGTGTTCCCAGGAACACAAGGTGGACCTTTAATGCACGTTATTGCTGCTAAGGCAGTTGCATTTGGCGAAGCATTGAAACCTGAATTCAAAACATATCAAGAACAAGTTCTAAAGAATGCAAAAGCTCTTGCAGATGCACTTACAGAAAAAGGATTTAGACTTGTTTCAGGTGGCACAGATAACCACTTAATCTTAATCGATGTTAAGGCAAAAGGCTTTACAGGTAAAGAAGCTGAAAAAATGCTTGGTGAAATTGGTATTGCTGTTAACAAGAACACAATTCCAAATGAAACAGAATCACCATTCGTTACAAGCGGTATCAGAATCGGTACACCAGCTATGACAACTCGTGGATTCAATGAAGATGATATGAGAGAAGTTGGATATATTATCGCCGATACACTTGATACAAGCTATGATAGAGAAAAACTAAAGGCAAGAGTAAAAGATCTTTGCCAAGCTCATATTTTATACAAATAAGAATAAGTATAAAAATAAAAAGTCCCGCTAGGGACTTTTTTCTTACATATTTTTCTCATCTGGATCTATAGTTATTGTCTTGTAATTATAATAATTAACTAGGCCAGGATTTTGATTTTTTATTTTCTTTACATTTTTTACTTCAGTATAATCGATATCACATTTTACAGTTTTGCCTGATAAAACTCCGGCGACATTTGCCGCGTATACTATATCATCTTCACTATAATCTTTGTTATGACACTCTAGGATGACGTGGGTTCCGGGCTCATTGCGTAAGTGAAACCACAGGTCTTCTTTGTGGGAGACTTTAAAAGTTAATTGGTCATTTTGTATATTATTTCTGCCAGCTAGAACTCTAAATCCACTTGGTGATACATATTCTCTAAAAGATATTTTTGGATTTCTGATTTTCTTTTTAGATGTACCTTTTTTTAAGAAACCGCTTTGTTTTAGTTCTTCTTTTATTTGGTTTATTTCGTCAGTTGTTTCGGCTTGGTCAAGATTTATTATAGCTGATTTTAAATAATAAATTTCGTTTTCAATTTTAGGCATGCGTTTTTTTAGGTTTAGTTCACGATTTTTCATCTTGTTATATCTATTATAAAGCTTATCGACATTTTGCTTAGGCGATAGGGTTTCATCAATTGGAATTTTAATTAGCTCATTATCTTCGCTATAAAAATTATTAACTTCTATAAATTTATCGCCTCTAGAAATTTTATATATGTTTGCAGCTAAAAGATCAGCTTTAATTTTTATATCTTCGCGATCTTTAGATTTAAGGTAGTCTTTCTTTTGTATATTTAAGGTTTTTTCCAGGCTATTTATTTTGTGGTTAATTTTTTTCCTTAAATCATGAGTTCTGGATGATATAATTTTGTAAGTTGATTTTGTTTCGTAAAAATATCTTACTGCATCGTTCATTGTATCGAACTCTTTACCATTTGTAAAAGATGGACTTAAATCAAAGGCTGACAACTTGAAGGGGATATCGTTTTTCTTGTAAACAATGGCTTGCAAATTATATTCTACTATATCTTGAAAGACATTATAGATGATAAGAATCAAATTTTCCCTTTCGCTTTGATCGAGATTAGTGTAGTTAATGTCTTCGTTAATCTTTGCTGTGTGAAGGATATAAGAAGAGATATCAGGGTTTAAGCCTTCGAACGATTTAAAAATAGCAGTTTTTAAATTTTGAAGCTTGGATTCTTCGAGTTTGTTTCTTATATCATCTTGACTTGCACTTAGTGGGTTCAAGCCATTTGCTTCTGGTAATTTGTACTTTTCTTTTGGAAGCACAAGCCTAACACTACTCATATCTGGATAAACTCTTATTAACGAGTCTATTATTTGATTATTATTTTCATCTACAACAATAAGGTTAGAATATTTTCCCATACTTTCAAACTGCATTTTAATGTGGTCTGTTGAGTATATGTCAGCAGATGTTGAGAAGGTTATTGATATTATTCTATCCATTCTTATTTGTTCAATTTTTAGGATACGAGCTCCTACTAGATATTTCCTAAGTAACATACAAAATGAAGGTGGCTCTTGTGGATAATCCTGTTTTTTATCAGTCAGATATACAGCAGGAGTATCAGAAGAAAAAGAAAAATATAAAATTTTATTTTCTCTACCTGCTCTAAGATGGATTGATACATCTTTGTTTTCCTGATATATTTTATCGACCCTTGCTCCAAGCAAGCTATCGTTTAATTCTTTTGTTAAAAGTCTAATTGCTGGTCCGTTTAATGACATAATTCACCTCAAGGCAATTATATCATAGAATAAAAAGTATATTGTTAAGTTTTCGAAACATTCTATTGTTTTATAAAATTCCTTCTTATATAATAGGCGTATAAAGTTTATTAGTTAAAAAGAAATGGTGGTGAAAGTTTTGAGTAATGGGCTTCTCGTCGTTTTGTCAGGTCCATCTGGTGCTGGCAAGGGAACGGTTTGTAAGGAATTATTAAAAAATAATAAAGAAATAGTTTTATCTATATCAGCAACCACAAGGCAGCCTAGAGAAGGTGAGGTTGACGGAAAAAGTTATTTTTTTATTAGCGAAGATGAATTTGAGGACCTAATTGCAAAGGATAAGATGCTTGAATATGCTCATGTGCATCAAAATATTTATGGAACGCCAAAGGATTTTGTCTTTGGTCAAATAGAAAAGGGTAACACAGTTTTACTTGAGATTGATGTGGCAGGAGCCATGCAAGTTAAAAAAGCATATGACGATGCAGTTTTAATGTTTTTACTTCCACCAAGTATGGAAGAGTTAAAGCAAAGGATTATAGGCAGAGGCTCAGAAACGGAAGAGTCTTTGAAAATTCGTTTTAATAATGCCTATAAGGAAATTGAGCAAATTGATAAATATGATTATTTTATTATAAATGAGAAGATAGAAGAAGCTGCTAAGGATATTGAGGATATTATAAATGCAGAACTTCACAAGGTAAAAAGATTTAAAAATATAAAAGAGAAAGTGTTAGGTGAATAACTATGTATAACCCATCAACAGATGTTTTAGGAAAAAATGTTAGCAGGTACACACTAGTATCTGTTGTAGCGAAGAGAGCAAGGCAAATAGTGGACGGATCAATGATTAAGGTTGAAGGTCATGAAGACGAAAATCCAATAACTATTGCACTTGAAGAAGTTAGAGAGGGCAAAATAGAATATAAGGATCATGATTAATGTTTAAAGATAAACGTGTTTTACTTGGCGTCACTGGCGGTGTAGCAGCTTATAAAGCAATAGAAATTGCCAGTAGACTGAAAAAAATGGGTGCCTTGGTAGATGTCTGTTTAACTGAAAACGCCCTTCATTTTGTGACTCCACTTGCTTTTTCAAGCATAACCGGCAGAGATGTATATGTGGACGGATTTGATATGAAAGATGGCAAAATTCCTCATATATACTTGGGCCAATCTGATTATATTATTGTAGCTCCAGCTACAAAGAATTTTATTGCCAAATTAAGAGCAGGTATTTGTGATAATCTTTTGTTAAATGCTATTTCTGCAAGCGAAGCACAAACGTTTATTGCTCCTGCAATGAATACAAAAATGTATTTGAATAAAATAAATTTAGAAAACATAGAGTATTTAAAGACTCTTGGATATTATTTTATTGAGCCAGACACGGGTTTATTAGCTTGTAATGATGTGGGGATCGGCAAGTTGCCATCGCCAGAGAGTATTTTAAATGAAATTATCAGCACTCATAGAGAAAATCCTCGCTTTGCGAATAAAAAGGTTATTGTAACAAGTGGATCTACTGTTTCTCAACTCGATCCTGTTAGAATATTTACAAATCGTTCAAGCGGTAAAATGGGACTTGCAATTGCCCGTGAATTAAAAAGACGTGGAGCAAATGTGGTTTATATAAGCAGATTTAAGCCAGAAGATGATTTTTATAAATATATTGATATTTGCACTACTTCGGATATGTTAGAGGCTGTTAAAGATGAGATAAAAGATTCTAAAGCCTTATTTATGGCAGCAGCTCCCTTAGATTATGAGTTTGATTCTTATGTAGAAGAAAAAATAAAAAAATCTGACTCCTTAGAATTTAAATTAGTAAGGACAAAAGACATTTTAAAAACTATAGCTCCTATAAAGGGAGATATGAAGGTTGTTGGATTTGCTGCAGAGAGTGAAAACCACATTGAATACGGTAAAGAGAAACTTGTTAAAAAGGATATGAACTTTATTGTAATTAACAATATAAAGGGCGAAAACTCAGCCTTTGGATCTGATAGAAATAGCGGAACTGTTTTATCTAAAGACAATAAAAAATTAGAAATTAAAGATACTGATAAAAATAGCTTTGCAAGGCTGATGATTGATTTTGTAGAGGAGAATTTATGATTGCAAGGGTTTTAATTAATAGAAATATTGATTCATTAAATCGTGAATTTTCATATCTAATACCTAAGGAAATGAATGCATTTGTAGGGGCACGTGTTGTCGTACCTTTTGGCAGAGGCAATTCAAAAATAATCGGTATTATTGTTGAAATTTCTGATGAAGATGATAGTGATATAGAATTAAAACCTATATTAGAAATTTTAGATGAAGAACCACTAATCACTCAAAAGGATATTGATACGGCATCTTTTATTTCTGAAAAGACATTTTCAAACAAGATTGAGAGCTTAAAGTTATTTCTTCCGCCAATGGATTTAAATTCAATCCAAAAAGACTTGTATTCGACTAGGACTTTAGAATTAGTTGATGAATCAAAGTTCGGCCATGAGGAGATAAGAGAAAAGCTTGATAGTGGAGAGTTTAAATACTCATACTCTTTAAAAAATCAGCCATCTATGTATACTAAAAAAATCTTGTATACAAAGAAGGAGGCCGATGATCTTTCTGAGAAGCAGATGGCTGTATATAATATTATTAAATTAGGTAATTACAGTCGATCCGACATTATGAAAAGACTATCAATTAGCGATAGTCCAATAAAAACATTAATAAAAAATGGCTATATTGGCGAGAGAGTAGTTGTACAAAAATTTATAGGGAAAAAAGTTTCTCAATATAAAAAACACCAGTTAAATGAAATACAAAGAAATGTTGTAGACGGTATATTCAAAGACTACAAGTTAGCTAACAATAAGTTTTTAATAAACGGAGTTACGGGTTCGGGTAAAACTGAAGTATATTTACAAATTGTAGAAGAGGTCCTAAAGGATAATAAATCTGCAATAATATTAGTTCCTGAAATTGGTCTTACTCCACAAACTGTAGCTAGATTTAAAGGTCGCTTTAATGAAGAAGTTGCTATTATCCACTCTAAATTAACTCAAAAAGAAAGATATGACCAGTGGATGAGGATTAAAAATGGCGATATTAGAATAGTTGTTGGAGCTAGGTCTGCAATTTTTTCTCCGGTTCAAAATTTGGGGATAATTATTATAGATGAAGAGCACGACAATTCTTATGTTTCTAGCCATACTCCTAAATACAAAACTGTAGATATTGCAGAGTTTATGGCTGACATAAACAATGCCATGCTGATTTTAGGATCTGCAACTCCTTCACTGGATAGCTATTACAAGGCAAGCAAGGGCATTTATAGACTATATGAGATGAATGAAAGGGCAAATGGAAAGTCTTTACCAAAGATCGAAGTCGCTGACATGGCTCTTGAACTTAACAATGGAAACACCTCTATTTTCTCGTTAAAACTTTATGAAGCCATACTAGATAATTTAAAGAATAGAAAACAGACAATGCTTTTTTTAAATCGCAGAGGATATTCGGGCTTTGTAAGCTGCAGAACTTGTGGAGAAGCAATTAAATGCGAAGACTGCGATGTAAGTATGACTTACCATAAAAATATGAATAGACTTGTCTGCCATTATTGTGGGAAATCAATAGCTTTACCAGAAAAGTGTCCCAACTGTGGTTCTGATAAAATAAAAGATTTTGGCATAGGTACAGAGCAGGTTGAATATATAACAAAAAAACTATTTCCTCATGCTCGAGTTGAGAGAATGGACAGGGATACAATGTCTAGAAAAAATTCTCATTATGATATATATCAGAGAATGAATTCTGGAGACATTGACATTTTAATTGGCACACAAATGATAGCTAAGGGATTAGACTTTAAAAATGTTACTTTAGTTGGAATAATTGCCGCTGATATGCTTTTAAAAATTCCTGATTACAGGGCTTGTGAGTGGATGTACTCGCTTATTAGGCAGGTAAGCGGAAGAGCTGGTCGAGGAGAGGATGAAGGACGCGTTATTCTTCAGACTTATCAACCAGAACATTTTGCAATTAAATTAAGCGTAAATGGTGAATATGAAGAATTTTTTAAGACTGAGATGAAGGTTAGAAAAGAGTTTTTATATCCTCCCTTTACTAAAATAATATTGGTACAAAAAACTTCAACGGATAATATGACTGCTCATAATGATTTGATGGATGTTTATCATAAACTCACTAAATTTGTTATTGATAATGATATTACCGCAAAGGTTTTGCATCCAAATCCTTCTCCAATTGCGAAGATAAAAAATGAATATCGCTGGCAATTTATTATAAAATCGCCAGACAAAAATGTAAGTAAGATTATAGAATTTTTAAGAAATTTTAATAGTAAAGAAATAAATGTAAGTGTTGACCCAATTAGTATGATGTAGGAGGTTACATGGCAATTAGAAAATTAAGGATCGATGGAGACCCTATTTTAAGAAAACAATCGAAGACAGTAAAAGAAATAAACGAAAATATTATAACTTTAATAGAAGATATGAGAGAAACACTTGATGAATCAAATGGCGTTGGCCTTGCCGCAGTTCAAGTAGGCTCATTAAGAAGAATTATACTTGTAAAGCCAGAAGAAGATGAAGAGGCAATGGTTTTAATAAATCCTGAAATCGTTGAATGCGATGGAGCAGAAGTTGGACTCGAGGGCTGCTTGAGCGTTCCTGGTAAACATGGAAAAGTAGAACGCCCTCAAAAGATTCAAGTTAAAGCTATGAATGCAGATGGCAAAAATCTTGAGTTTGAAGCAGAAGACTTTGTGGCAAGAATTATTTGCCATGAGGTTGATCATACAAATGGCATTCTCTATACGGATAAAATTTATGAAAATCAACTATTCGACGATGAAGATTTAGTGGAAAGTGATTTATAGATGAGTAAAATTTTATTTTTTTCCTCAACACAATTTGGAGCAGAAATTTTAAAAACTTTACATCAATCTGAAAATGAAGTCGTAGGAGTAGTTACAAGGTCTGATAAAGTTAGAGGTAGGGGAAACAAGGTTATAAGCACACCAGTAAAAAAATATGCTGAAGAAAATAATATTCAAGTATTTGAAAGAGATTTTTTAAGACAAGATGACGAGTCTTGGATTAAAGACTTGAATGCAGATTTTTTTGTAGTTGTAGCTTATGGGGCCATTATACCTCAGTATATTTTAGACCTTCCAAAGATTGATCCTATTAATATTCATGCATCGCTTTTACCCAAATACAGGGGAGCTAGTCCAATAGAAAGTGTTATCAAGGATGGTAAAGACGAGACCGGAATAACATATATGAAAATGGTTAAAGCCCTTGATGCGGGTGATATATATAAAGTTTTTGAACTAAGTATTGGTGAAAATGAAACTTTTGACTCTTTAAATCAAAGACTGTGTAATTTATCAAAGGAGACTATTGTAAATGTTTTATCTGGGATAGAGAGTGGAGAATTAAAGGCACAGCCACAAGGACCCGGAGAAACTTATGTAGGTAAAATTTCTAAAGAGGATGCACTGGTCGATTTTAATTTTAAAAGCAAGGATATAAAAAATAAAATTAATGCTTTGAGTTCACATATTGGCGCTTATGCTTATAATGGAGATGATAGATATAAATTATTTTCAGCCAGAGTTTCTGTCCTTAAATTAGATCCAGGGTTTATAAAAGTTTCTGATGGTAATTTGCATATTGGAACTCTAGATGGATCAGTTATAATTGATGAAATACAAGCTCCGGGTAAAAAGAAAATGAAAACGTCAGATTTTTTAAGGGGAAATAATATTGAAGGAAGATTTGAAAATAAACGATAGAGAAGTTGCCTTTGATATCATATATAGGGTTATTTATGATGATGGCTATTCTAATTTATTATTAAAAAACAACCAGCTTGATTCAAGACCTTTTGTAACAGATTTGGTTTATGGAGTTATTGAAAGAAAATTAACCCTAGAAGAAATGCTAAAAATTTTATCAAATAAAGATATAAAAAAAATAGATGAGAAAGCTATTATTTTAATTTATATGGGCCTTTATCAGTTATTTTATTCCAATACGAAAGATTATGCAGCTATATATGAAGTTGTTGAATTAGCTAAAAAAATGTTAAATAAAGGAGCTGCTGGCTTTGTTAATGGGATTTTAAGATCAGCTCAGCGAATGGGAGATGACCTTTTAAATAAAGTTTATGACAGGGGTTGGGAGTATGAGTACTCTATTAATAGCGAGCTCTTGTCTATGATTAAGGAAAATAAAGCAGATACGCTTGAAATTTTAAAAGCAACTTTCATCCCACCAAAAGTTCATATTTATGTCAGAAAAAATATGGCCAAAATTAAAGCTAGGCTTGAATCAAATGAAATAAAATTTAAAGAAATAAAAGATTTTTTAATAATACAAAATTATAGGCATAAAGTGCTTGCAAGCTTTTTTAGAAATGGAGATTACACAATCATGGACTATTCTACATCAGCAGTAAGGGAACTTGCGCCTGATGAAGATATTCATACAATATTTGATATGTGTGCAGCACCGGGTGGTAAAACCCTTTTGTTAGCTGATAAGTTTCCAAAGGCGAATATAAAAGCAAGTGACATAAATAAAAACAGAGTAACTTTGTTGGAAGACAATATAAGACGCTGGGGATTAACAAATGTGACTTGTGGTGTTCATGATGCCCGAAACTTTGATGGCAATGAATATGGTTTAGTTTTGTGTGATGTCTTGTGCAGCGGTTCAGGCGTAATTTCGAGAAAGCCAGAGTTAAAGTATAAGATTAATTATAAAATGATTGAAGAGTTAAATACCAAGCAAATTGAAATACTCAAGAATGCTGTAAACCAAACTAAAAAAGATAAATATATAATTTACTCAACGTGTTCAATATTGAAAAGAGAAAACAGAGATATAGTAGATAAGGTTGCAGGAGAAAATAATTTAAGTATCATCAAAGATACAACAGTTTTTCCTAGTAAAGATAGTGAGGGATTTTACGCTTGCTTATTAAAAAAGATATAGATAATTTTACACTTGAAGAATTAAAGTCAGATTTAGATCAATTTAATTTGCCAAAATTTAGGTCTAGTCAAATTTTTTCTGCTATTCATAAGAATAGAGTAGAAAGTTTTGATCAAATAAGTTCACTGCCAATGGATCTTAGGGCTAAACTTAAAGACGAGTACAAGTTCACAGAAATTAGTACAGTAACAAGTTTAACGAGCAAAGATAGCAGGACTAAAAAATACCTATTTAAGCTTGCTGATGGTAATTTTGTTGAGTCAGTATATATGGAATATAAGGACAGAAATTCCATATGTATTTCATCACAGGTTGGTTGCAACATGGGCTGTGTTTTTTGTGCATCCACAAAAGGTGGCAAGGCAAGAAACTTAAGCTCTGGTGAAATGGTCAGGCAAATATATGAAATTGAAAAAATTGAAGGAAAATATATAAATAATATTGTTATTATGGGCCAGGGTGAACCCCTTGATAATTACGATAATTTAATTAGATTTTTGAAAACTATTTCTGATGAGAATGGTGCCAATAAATCTCTAAGGAAGATTACTGTTTCGACTTGTGGTCTTACAGATAAAATAATAGATTTAGCCCATGAAGGCTTGCCAGTAACACTTGCACTTTCTTTGCACAGGACAACTGATGAAGAGAGGTCAAAGTTAATGCCTATAAATAAAAAATATCCACTAAATGAATTAATGGATGCAGTTCAATATTATTATAAAAAAACTGGCAGAAGGCCTAGCTTTGAATACATGGTAATTGGCGGTGAGAATGATAGTAATAACGACGCTAAAAGGTTAAAAGAATTTGTAAATAAAACGCACGCTCACATAAATATACTGGAATTAAATCCAATAAAAGAATACAATAATAAGGGTGAAGATGGTGCGGCGAAATTATTTACACAAAAGTTAAATGATTTAAACGTAAACGCAACCTTTAGGCATAGCATGGGCCAAGATATTAATGGAGCATGCGGTCAATTAAGAAGAAAGTTTATATGCGAGGATTAATATGCAGTATTTCTCAAGAACAGATAAGGGTAATATTAGAAAAAATAATGAGGATTCATTGTTTATAAAAGAATTTGATGATTTATTAATTTTAGCAATATGCGACGGAATGGGTGGTCACAAATCTGGTGAAGTTGCCAGTAGCATGGCTGTAAAAGCTGTGGAAAAATGGAGACCTAACAAAGATGAAGATATTTTAAAATCACTGAAGAAGTTGGTAGAAGATATTAATATAAATATATATTTAAAATCTAAATCATCTGAAGATTTATCGGGAATGGGGACAACCCTTTCTATAGCAGTTATTGAAAAGAATATTTTATATTATGCTCATGTTGGTGACTCGAGAATTTATATATATGATGATGAGCTTAAACAAATTACAAGTGACCATACACTAACTGCTGAGTTGATTAAAAATGGTGTTGATGTCAATGAAGAATCGTATTCAAATTATATTACAAGAGCTGTTGGTGTATCTTCAATAGAAACACCAGACCTTGGTAAAATAGAATCAAGTGTACCTTTTAAAGTATTTTTATGTACAGATGGCGTCACAAAATATCTGTGTGATGATGAATTAGAAGAAGAGCTTAAGAATGATAATGATTCAGAAACTGTTAATATTATTGTTGACAAGTGCCTCGAAAGAGGGGGCAAGGATAATATAACTTGTATTTTGACTAAGATAGGAGAATAGTATGGAAATAGGTTCAATGTTATTAGATAGATACGAGATACTTGAAGTTGTAGGCGTTGGAGGTATGGCAACTGTCTATAAAGCCAAGTGTCATACTCTCGATAGACTTGTTGCTATCAAGGAGTTAAAAGATGAGTATGCAAGCGATGATGAATTCGTTAAGAAGTTTATGAACGAATGTCAAGCTGCAGCAAAATTAAATCATCCCAATATTGTTAGTATTTATGATTTTCATAAGGTAGAAATCGACGGTGTAGATCATTATTTTATAATAATGGAGTATATTGATGGGGAGACATTAAAAGATTTGATTGCTGAAAAAAGTCCTATAGAACAAGAGCAAGCTCTTATAATTGCTGGACAAATTTTAGCAGCTTTAAAAGAAGCTCACTCACATGGTGTTATTCATAGGGATATCAAACCTCACAATATTATGATTACAAAAAATGGTATTGTTAAGGTTACTGATTTTGGAATTGCTAGGGCAACATCAAATCAAACTATGACAACAACTATGGACGCTATGGGATCTGTACATTATTTCTCACCAGAACAAGCTCGTGGTGCATATACTGATCAAAGAACAGATATATATTCATTTGGTATTCTCTTATATGAAATGGTTACAGGAAAGAGACCATATGATGGGGAGAATCCAATTACAATTGCTATGAAGCATTTGGAGGAAGAAATAACTCCTCCATCCAAGTTCAATCCTAATATCTCAGATAGTTTAGAGGCTATTATTTTAAAATGTGTAAAGAAACGTCAGGCTGAAAGATATCAAAATGTTGATGAAATAATTACAGATTTAAATAAAATCTTAAATTCTAAGCGTAGTTTTTTATCAAATGAAGAAATAGATGAGCAACTTGATATGACAAGGGTAATACCAAAAGAAGAAATTGAACAACTGATAAAAAACAAAAAGAAAAAAACCATTTCAGATGCTTATGATGGCAGCGACTATGACGATGATGAGGATTACGATTATGATCAAGATGACGATGATGAATATGATGATGACGAATATGATGATGACGACGAAGGCGTAAGCATATTTAAAAAGCTTCACTTACTACCTATTTTTGCTGGTATATTGTTAGCATTTTTATTAACTACCGGTTTGTATATTGGTTTCAACAAAATCAGAGAAACTAATATACAAAATAGAATTGGCGAACATCCAGCTCCAAATTTAATTGGATTATCAGACGAAGATGCCAGGGAAAAAGCATCAGAAATTAAAGTAAACCTAGAAATTGAAAGAGTTACCAATGAAACAAGTCGCGCTTTTGGTATATTAAATCAACGCCCTCAACCAGGAATCAATATCAAAGAAGGCTCTACAATTTATGTTACTATAAATTCTCCAGAAAAAGATAATTCTGAGGAATCAAAATCTACTGGTAAATTTATGAAAGATTATGTTGGCAAGAGCCTTGATGAAATAGAAGATGAAATTAAAAATCTTGGCGTAGGTTATAAAATTGAATATGATAAGGATTCAAATGGCCAAAAAAATGTTATCATTAAGCAATCCCCTAAAGCTGGAACAGAAATTATGGATAAAACTATTATTGTTTTTACCGTTCCAGAAACGGGAAGTTTTGGTGTTAGGAAAGTTCCAAAACTAGTAGGCTTGAATGTGGAAGATGCGAAATCCTTAATTATAGCAAATGAGTTTCAAGTTGGAAATATAACCTATGAAGCTTCAGAGGAAGTAAAAAAAGATGTTGTTATCTCACAATCCCATGATGAAGGTGTTGAGTTTTCTCCAGGAACAATTATTACCTTAGTGGTATCAAAAGGCGAAGAAGAAACTGAAGAGGAAGAAGAGCAAACTGAAAATGAAAACACCGAGGCCAATAAAGATGCAGCTAATTTTAATCTTTCATTTAATGTGCCTGAAGATAAGGAAGAGACAGCTGTAAAAGTTGTAAACATTGTAGATGGACAGAGAAATGTTCTTCACGAAGATGTGTATCCTAGCGACAAGGGCTTTGTATTCCTTGATTTTTCTGATTTAAAAGTTGGATCGACAGTTGAACTCTATTTTGATGATATTATTAAACAAACCTTTACAGTAAATGCAAACACAAATTAAAAGAGTGGCGGGAGGTGTGTTCTTAGCTGATTACAATGGAGAAGAATACATCCTTCACAGCCCTGGAAAAATAAAATCAGCTCAGAAGTTGTTGGTTGGTGATATTGTTGAATTTGAAAAGCAGGATGATGACTTTATAATAACTAAAGTTTATGAACGGAAAAATTCTTTCATAAGACCTCAGGCTGCAAATATAGATATATTTTTGATAGTATCCTCTATAGAAGATCCTCAGTTTGACCAATATTTAACAGATAAGTTATTAGTTTACTCTTTTATTCACAATTGTGAGCCTGTTGTTTTATTAACAAAATCTGATTTAAATTTAAGTAAAACAGAGGAAATAAAAGATATGTATGAAAAGAGCGGAATTGATGTATATGTTTCTGGCATTGATCACGAGTCCTATGATGATATTGAAGAGAGATTTAAAGAAAAACTCATTATGGCAGTAGGCAATAGCGGCGTAGGTAAGAGCACTTTTTTAAATCAATTGGCAAGGGATACCATCCAAAAAACAGCTGTGACGAGCAAAAAATTAGGGCGGGGCAGACACACCACAAGGCATGTAGAAATTTTTGATTTTGGTGAATTTAAATTAATAGATACGCCTGGCTTTGCTTCTTTAGATATACCACTTTTAAATGAAGGAGAGCATTTGCAGAATTATTTTCCCGAGTTTTTAAAATATAAGGGATCATGTAAGTTCAATACCTGCAAACATATTAATGAACCTGGATGTGCAGTAAAAAAAGCACTCAATGATGGCTTTATTGATAGAGGAAGGTATGAGAATTATTTAAGATTAGCAGAAGAGGTTAAAAACATGGAGGTAAACAGATGGTAAGAATTGCGCCAAGTGTGCTGAGTTGTGATTTTCTAAATTTAGGTAATGATATCGAAATGATGATGGATTCAGGCATAGATATCTTGCATATGGATATTATGGATGGTATGTACGTGCCAAATATTAGCTATGGACCGATGATTCTTAAACAAATTAAGGACAAATACGATATTGCTCTTGATACTCATCTAATGATAATGGAACCAAACAGGTATTTTGATGTTTTTAAAGATACAGGAACGGAATATTTAACAATCCATGCTGAAGCATCAACACATTTAGAAAGAGATTTAAATAAAATAAAAGAATTAGGCATGAAAGCTGGTCTTGCTTTAAATCCAGGCACTTCTCCAGAAACAATTAGATATGTATTAGATGTTGTTGATATGGTTTTAGTAATGAGTGTAAATCCAGGTTTTGGAGGACAAAAATTTATCCCATCTGCTAGTCAAAAGATAAAAGAGATCAGACAAATGCTGAATCAAATTGGTTCAGAAGCTATTATTGAAGTTGATGGAGGAATAGTTGCATCTAATGTACTTGATGTGGCAAAGGCTGGAGCTGATATGGTTGTAAGTGGCTCTGGATTATTAAAAGGTGATTTTGAAAGCAACCTAAAAGCGTTTAAAGATCAATTATGCAAGCTTTAATTGTTGGAGCAATGCTTAAGGATTATAATTATCTTTTAAAAATTTATGATAATTATAATTTCAAAATAGCAGTTGATAGAGGAGCTGAAGTTTTTTATAAAGCAAAGCTAATGCCAGATTTAATGCTTGGAGATTTTGATTCAATCAATCAAACTATATTAAATGAATTTGAATCATCTGGCGCCTCTTTAAAAAAATTTAAAATAGATAAGGATAAATCTGACTTAGAACTTGCTATAGAAGAAGCAAAAAACTTTAATAGGATTGACTTTTCTGGTGTGCTTGGTGGAAAACTTTCTCACGAGTTATTTAATATTAATCTATTGATTGATCTTAGGAAACAAGGTTATAAAGTTTCAATAAGAGAACCCAATACTAGGATTGAGTTCTTAAAAGATGGCGACCTATTAAAAATACCTAAAGGACTTAGAGTAAGTATTGTTTCAAGTGAAGATATGGAAAGCAAAGTCAGCCTAAAGGGTTTTAAGTGGAATTTAAATAAGGCTCCTGTATCTAAATACAGCAGCCTAACATTGAGCAATGAGACAATTGATTGTGGTTATATAAAAGTATATGGTGAGGTTTTAATGGTTATTATAGAACCATTGGAAAAGAAAACTAGGCAAGAAAAAAAGAGCTTATAGCTCTCTTCAAATTTCTTAAAATTCAGCTTTTCCTAAGCAACTTGTGCATACTTTAATTCTCTTAGCTGTTCCGTCTTCAACGACGCGAATTCTTCTAAGATTAGGAGCCCAAGATCTACGAGAGTTTCTTTTGGAGTGGCTAACTTTGTTACCAAATTTCTTGCCTTTTCCACATACATCACATACTCTTGCCATAATTACACCTCCTCTTATTTAACATATATATTCTACAATATATTTATCTAAAAATCAAGCTATATTTTTAATAACTTGAATAATATATTAAAATATTATAAAATAGAGGAGAAGAATATCATATAAAGGAGTCTATTATGAGTGCAAAAATAATTACCGACTATGGAAAAATTACTATTTCTGACAATGCAGTTGCTATAATTGCAGGTATTTCTGCAATGGAGACATATGGAGTTGTTGGAATGGCTGCTAAGAATGCGACAGATGGAATTTTTGAACTTTTGAGTTTTAAAAATCTTTCTAAGGGCATTAAAGTTACATCAGAAGAAACATTTGTTAATATAGATATTCATATTATTATACAATATGGGATAAATATCGCAGTTGTATCTGAAAATCTTATTGAAAAGGTAAGATTCAATGTTGAAAAGCAAACTGGTCTAGAAGTTAGGGATGTAAACTTATTTGTTCAAGGAATAAGAACGAACAAATAGGAGGTATTATGAAGTATATAGATGCAAATATGTTTAAAAATGGCATTAAGAATGCTGTTGCTAATCTTGATGTAAATAAGGACTTGGTTAACGCTCTTAATGTTTTTCCTGTGCCAGATGGAGATACTGGTATTAATATGTTTTTGACTATTAAATCTGCAAGTGAGCATGCGCTTTCTGAAGATAGCGATAGCTGCGGAGATATTGCAAAAGCATTGAGCAAAGGAGCCCTTATGGGAGCAAGAGGAAACTCGGGTGTAATCTTATCTCAAATTTTAC
This sequence comes from Ezakiella peruensis, assembly GCF_900215725.1. Classification (GTDB taxonomy): domain Bacteria; phylum Bacillota; class Clostridia; order Tissierellales; family Peptoniphilaceae; genus Ezakiella; species Ezakiella peruensis. The sequence continues at coordinate 674,827 of NZ_LT962469.1, forward strand.
GCGGACTCTCACAAGGTATAGCTGATAAAAAAACTATAGATGTCAGTACTATGAGCCATGCTTTAACAAGTGCAAAAGAAGTTGCATATAAGGCTGTAATGAAGCCTACAGAAGGCACAATTTTAACTGTAATTAGGGAGATAGCTGAATACGCTGAAAAATCTCATAGAAAATTTGATGATACAGTTGAATTTTTTAAAGCGTGCCTTGATGTAGGACAAAAATCATTAGATAATACACCTAATTTGCTTCCAGTTTTAAAAGAAGCTGGTGTTGTCGACTCAGGTGGTAAGGGTTTAATGGTTATACTGGAAGGTTTCTATTTTGGTTTTATAGGAAAAGAAATTGACTATGAAATTGCTGCACCAGTTACTGAGCCTACAATCAATTTAGAGTTTGATGAAAGCATTAAGTATGGTTATTGTACTGAGTTTATGATTCATACGGATTTTGATGATCTTGATTTATTAAAACACAGACTTTTAGATTTTGGTGATTCATTAGTTTGTGTAAAAAATGATGATATTATAAAAATTCACGTTCATACAAATCATCCAGGCAAGGCTTTTGAAATAGGTCTTGAATATGGTTATATAACCGGTGTTAAAGCTGATAATATGAGGCTTCAAAATGCTGAAGTAAGGGCTAGACATGATGACCATATTAAAGAAGAAATGATCAATCCTGGAGACTTAGAACACAAGGAAAATGCTTTTATAGCTGTTGCTGCAGGTGAAGGTATTAAAAATTTATTTTTAGACCTTGGTGCAGATAAGGTTGTATTGGGTGGACAAACAATGAATCCAAGTGTTGAGGATTTTATCAAGGCTGTTGATAGTATCAATGCAGATAATATTTTTATATTGCCAAATAACTCCAATATAATTTTAACTGCGGAAAATGTTTGCGATATTTCTGATAAGAATATAATTGTAATTCCTACAAGGACAATCCCACAGGGTATACAAGCTCTCATCAATTATGATGATAGTTTAGATTTAAATACAATAACTGAAACTATGACTAAATCATTGGAAGAAGTTAAAAGTGGTGCAATAACTTATGCTGTAAGAGATACAGTAATTGATGGAAGGGAAATTAAAAAAGGCGACTACATGGCTATAATAGAAAAGGATATTGTGGCTAGTGATAGCGATAGATATGGCGTTTTAAAGGCGGCAATCGAATCAGCTGTTAATGAAGATACATCTATAGTAACTTTATTTGCGGGAGAAGAAATTGATGATGCGACTTTAGAAGAAGATGTTGCAAACCTTTCAGAGGCTTATCCTGATATAGATATTGAATCTGCAAGGGGAGATCAACCAGTATACTATTATTTGTTGAGTATTGAATAATGAGCTTTGGGAGCATAAAGGGACTCGGACCTAAACGTATTAAGTTACTTGAGAAATTGAATATTAATAACTTAAATGACCTTGTCTTTTATGCTCCTAATTATTATGAGGACAGAAAAACTGTACTTAATTTGGATCAGGTAAGAGACGGCGAGGATGCTCTGATTCATGTAAAAATAACACGTAGAGAGCCAATTAAACGTATCAACAATAAAATGACTATTGTAAATTTTGTTGCAAGTGACGGTTATCAAGTTATTAATATTTCTTTTTTTAACCAGTATTGGGCCAAAAATAATTTTAAAATTGGAGAATGGTATTATCTGTATGGAAGGATAAAAACTTTTAAATCAGAGATTACGATGAGTTCTCCAATTTTTTCTTCAAAAATTGATGAGAACATCGGATCGATTGTACCAGTTTATCCGCTTACCAAAGATTTAACCAACAAAGTTCTAAGATCATATATTTCACAAGCTTTAGATCAGTGGCAAGAGTTTGAGCTTATTCCTAAATCACTTAGGGATACTCACAATATTCCGTCAATGAAAACATTACTTCGAATGATTCATTTTCCAGAATCGATGGATGAAGCTAACAAGGCACTGTCATTGATGGCTTATGTTGAAGCTTTTTCAATTTTAGTATCAACATCAGATGGGAATAAATTATTTAAAAACACTCCTGGTATTAGCCTAAAAGATACTGAAGAGGAGAGAGACTTTTTAAGGTTTTTACCTTTTAAACTTACAGGAGGTCAAAAGGCTAGCCTCGTAGAGATTAAAGAAGACCTAGAATCCGAGATTAAGATGTCAAGACTGCTTCAAGGCGATGTTGGAAGTGGAAAAACAGTTGTTGCTCAATATGCAATTGTAAAGGCGGTAGCCTCTGGTTATCAGGCTGCATTTATGGCGCCAACAGCAATTCTTGCCGAGCAAAATTATGTTAAACTAAAATCTTTAACTGAAAGATTTGGATTTAATGTAGTCCTTTTAACATCAAAGATAAAGATGTCGGAGAGAGAAGAAATATTATCAGAGCTTGAAGCAGGAAATATTGATGTTATTGTTGGGACACATTCTTTACTAAATGATGAGGTGAAATTTAAAAATATTGGTTTTGTTGCTATTGATGAACAGCACCGTTTTGGAGTTATGCAAAGAAGAACATTGGCTGAGAAAACTGCGGGCATAAATTTACTTTTAATGAGTGCAACTCCTATTCCTAGAAGTCTTGCTCTTATTTTGTATGGCGAGATGGAGATCAGTGAAATACGAACCATGCCTGAAGGCAGACAAAAAATAGAAACTTACGCTTTAAATGAAAGTCAAATATCCTCTGTATATGAATTTGTATTAAATGAAATAAAAAAAGGCAGACAGGCATATTTTGTATGTCCGCTTATCGAGGAAAGCGAGAAATCAAATTTAAAATCAGCCGAGGACTTGTACGCTGAACTTAAAGAAATTTTTCAAAATTACAAAGTTGACCTAGTTACAGGCAGAACAAAAAACGACGATAAAGATGAAATTATGTCTGAATTCTACCAGGGAAAGATAAATATATTGGTTTCCACAACTGTAATTGAAGTAGGAATTGACGTGCCAAATGCAACCTGCATGGTAATTATGAATGCTGAAAGATTTGGTTTGTCGCAGCTCCATCAATTGAGGGGAAGAGTTGGCAGAGGCCAGCATAAGTCCTATTGCTTGTTAATTAATACGTCTAAATCTGAGGAGTCCTATGCTAGAATTAAAACTATGGAGAGGACTGATGATGGTTTTGAAATCGCAAAAGAAGATTTGCGCCTAAGAGGACCTGGGGAGTTTTTAGGACTAAGGCAACACGGCAGACAAAAATTAAAGTTCTTAGACTTTGAAAGGGATATGGATATTATTTTACTTGCAAAAAGAGACTATGAAAAATATGCAATGTCGAAAGATAACATAGAATGGGAACAAATATTAGTAAACAACAAAGAATTTATAGGCGACTATGCCCAGGAGATTAGCTAGTGAGAGTAATAAGTGGGAAATATAGGGGAGCGAAGCTTAGTGCTCCAAAAGGTCTAACCACAAGACCAACGGATGATATGCTAAAAGAAAATATTTTCAATCTGATTGGACCTATAAAAAATCAATCCAGTGCACTAGATATATTTGCTGGTAGTGGACAGATTGGCATTGAATTTTTAAGCAGGGGAGCATTTAAGGCAGTATTTGTTGATAAAAATTTTAAAGCTATTGAGTCAATAAATGCAAATCTTGAAAAACTAAAAATAACTGAACAAGTAGTTTTTAAATCAGATGCATTAAGATATATAAAATCTTATACTGGCCGTGCTTTTGATTATGTATATATTGATCCTCCATATGATGATAAAGAATTATTAATGAATGTATTGGAATTTTTAAATAAATCTGATATAATAGATAATAATACTAAAATTATTATAGAAACGGTAGATGATCTAAACGAGTCTTTTGAAGATTACCAATTGATTAAGTCTCGCAAGTATGGAAAACGAAAGGTAATAATTCTAGAGGTAAATAATGAGGGCAGTTTATCCAGGTAGCTTTGATCCGATTACAAATGGTCACCTTGATATTATTTTTAGAGGTGCAAAGCTTTTTGATGAGCTAAGAGTAGCAGTTTTGAATAATGTATCAAAAAAATCGCTTTTTAGCTCTGAAGAAAGAATCAAAATGATTAAAGAAAATATAAAAGAATATGATAATATTATTGTCGAACCATTCGATGGACTCTTGATTAACTATGCAAAAGAAGTTAAAGCTGATGTTATAATTAGAGGTTTAAGGGCTGTAAGTGATTATGAGTACGAACTTCAGATGGCTTTGGCAAATAAAAAATTATATGATGAAATAGAGACAATATTTTTAGTATCTAACAGTAAGTATTCTTATTTAAGCTCAAGTCTTGTAAAAGAAATTGCACATTTTGATGGCAATCTTCAAGATTTTGTGCCGATTAATGTAAATATAAAACTCAAAGAAAAATTTTCAAGGGGGGTATAAAATGGACGTTATTGAAATTATCAATGAAATTGAAGATGTAGTCGAAGGCGCAAAAACAGCATTTTTAAGCAATAAAGTTGCTGTTGACAAAGAAGAAATTCTAGAACTAATTAGTGAACTTAGGTTAAAATTGCCTGATGAAATAAAGCAAGCAACATGGATCAAAGAAGAAAGAGAAAGAATTTTAAATGAAGCAAGACTTGATGGCGAAAAGGTTATTAATGATGCTAAAGTTGAATTAAGCAAACTCTTAAGCGAAGATAGTGTTATGGTTGAGGCAAAGAGCCAAGCACAAAAGTTAATGACAGAAACAAAAGATAAGTCAAAACAAATGACTCTTGGTAGTATCAACTACTCAGACAAGTTGTTATTAGAAACTCAAGAAGAGCTAAAGAAGGTTATTGAAACCTTAAATGACAATAGACGTCAACTAGCTCAAATGAGTAACAGCATTAAAACAGAAGAATAATTTCTGTTTTATTTGGGGATGACTTGGCTTCGACGGGGATCTTGTTCTAAGGAAAAGCGAGTCGTAGTTCGCGAAACTACGTTAAAAAAGAGCACTTAAATTTAAATGCAGACAACAATAGAAGTTTTGCACTAGCTGCTTAGTTTAATTGCGGCGAATCTCACTCTCTATCTCTCGTACGAGTTTTGAGATCTTAATTAACACGAGTTGAATTAATATTGCATTGCTTTTGGCATATTAATTTATTATAAAAGCTATATTCTTAAATATTTTGTGGATTTATATTGAGAAAAGAACTTTTGAAATTCTCTGCACTCGGAGAAGTTCTTTAGAAGGGGTTTTCGGACATGGGTTCGACTCCCATCATCTCCACCAATCAAAATCGCAGTTTTGCATAGTTTGGCATAATTTGTTAAAGTGTTGCAATTCAGCGGTTTTATTTTTTTGCATTTTTATTTATTTGCATTTTTTTGGTATAGTTTGGCATAATTTGTAATGCTGGTAGCAGACTGGTAGCAGACTTTTTGCTTTTTATTGTTGACAATTTTGGGCAATAAAAAAGTGACCATGAAGATCACTTTAATTTTTTATGCTTTCTTGGTTTTTTTAATTGTTATTTCTGGTGTTAAAAATTGACTCATCAATTCACTGGCTTTATTTTTCTTTTCATCTGATAGGTGAGTGTATATATTTGCTGTTGTAGCTATATCTTTGTGTCTCATTAAGCCTGAGACCGTTTTTAAGTCAACTCCAGTTTCAAAGAGTCTAGTAGCAAATGCGTGTCTTAATTGGTGGAAGGTTTTGTGCGGCAGGCCGTTTTCTTCCTGTATTTTATAGAGCCTCCGTCTTAATTTTTTGCAATCAATTATCTTGCCGTTTTCTGAGAAGATAAATGTTTCATCATCTTCTCTATATCTTTCAAAGATCATTGCAATTTGATAGGGAATAGGGACAATAGCTTTTGAGCTACTCGTTTTAGGTGGTGTTATTTGATAGTAATTGGTCCTAGTGCCGTCAGGATTGACTTGTTTTACATAAGATTGCTGCTTATTTATATTTAGTGTGTTATTTTTTAGGTCTTTCCATTGGAGACCTAGTATTTCTCCTTGCCTCAATCCCGTTGCCAAGGCTAATAATATTGCTCTGTCTTCTATTGACGAGGTCAGGGCATTTATTATTATTTGCTGCTCTGTTTGGCTGTAGGTTGGCTTGATTGCTGTATCTTCTTTAGGCAAGGCAACAGTCATTGTTGGATTCAATTGAATTTTTTGCAAGATCATTGCATGTTTGAACATAGCTCTTAATACTCTTAATATAAACTTTCTAGAATGCAAAGATACCATTGGATCATTTGTCTTTGGGTCTATTGATCCATAATTAGCAAATAGCTGCTCAAAGTCTTCAAATCTTAATTTGGTAAGTTGCCTATTCCAAAGGTTGGTGGTTGCAATATGATTTCTTATAAGAGACTCATATCTTTCTAATGTGTTTGCTTTTACTGTTGGGGCCTTAACATTAAAGAGCCAGTAATTGGCAAAGCCCTCTAGGGTTTGTTTATCTGAGTAAATAGACAATTGTGTCCGCCTTGATTTCATATCATTTAACCAATTGATGACCTCGCCTTGCTTGTATGATGACTTTGTTTCCCGTGCTTGCGTGCCGTCTCTGTTGTAACCAAGGGTTATGGATGCCGTGTAATATTTTTTTCCGTTTCTCATCCTAAAGGTGATGGAGCCATCGCCGTTGGCTCTTTTGCTTCTTTTTTTCGTCATTATTATTTTCTCCTTTCTTGTATAAAATAATTAATTTTGGTATAATATGTATAGACTTCTGCACACAAAAAGAGCAGGGTCTATACTTTGGGAAGAAGGGCCTTAAATTGTGGTGATTGGTAGGCTCTTCTTTTTTGTTTACAGTCTTATTTTGGTTTTATTTATATTGCTTAAGGTAGTATGTCAGCAATATCACAATTAATCATTGGTTCTGGTATTCCAATTGCTCTTAATAATTTATTATAGTTTTTGGAGTTGATAAACTTATAACTATAAAATATATATATCAGTTTCTTTTTTAGCTCTTCATAAGGTTCTTTATCTAAAAAGTAAACAGATGCTATAAATGCGAATACATCATTTCTGCAAATTCCGTTTAGATTATCCTGTTTGGTTAATTTGAATGGATCATAAAATATCTTATGATATTTTAAAATTTGACCTGAAACTTTAACTGTAAAATTGTATGCTCTATTTGCGTGGGCAGTTCTGTTTCTAAAATATAACACTAATAACATAGCATCTGAAAATAGTTGTTTTAAAGGGGCGTCAACTTCTGCTGGGTTAATGTCCAATATACTTGATATAACTTTTGTTTTAATGTCGCTTTTTGACAACTTGTATAGATAATACACATTGCCAAAAGTAGCTCTTGAAAACAAGATCCATGGTGGTACATTATTATATTTTTTTCTGTAATGTTGTATCGGTTGAATATCTTCGTTAAGCAATTTATTAAATATTTTTATAGTCTCATCCCTTTGCCATCTATTATTTCCTAAGTTTTTACCAGTGGAATAATTTGTTTTTTTAAGATATTCATTTTCTTTTTCTCCGTATTTTTCAGCTATAAAGTAAGCCAAATTTGTTTTGAAAGTTCTTTCGATATCAAGGCAGGCATAAAAAAATCCTTGGCTTAAAATTTTATCAACTTTAAATAAAGTTTCTAGATCTATGAAATTTGTACCATCTAAAAAATCATTTGAATTTTCCTTAAGGAAAAAGTCTTTGTAACCATTGATTATGTTGTAGTATCCATTTTTCATGAGTGATTTAGAAGCGTACTTTGAATCTACTATCATCTTTCTAGATCTAAGAATTTCAATTTGTTCATCAATTGTTTTAAAAGGTTTATTCATTTTATCTCCTATTTAAGAAACAAAAAAGCCCTAACATGATGCTAGGGCTTAATTGTAACCAAAAAGCTTGGTTCCTTTCCTTTGTACTTATAGTATACCCTAGAATTATTAATTTGTCAACATATTTTTTAAATTTTATTCCTCTCATTCCACTTTGTGATAAATACCTACTAGCTCGCCCAAGATTAGGAAGTTATCCGTGGTAATTGGTGAATAGGTGGGGTTGGAGGGTTGGAGGATTGCGTGGTCTTCTTTGACATAGACTCGTTTTAGCATGACTTCATTGGTGGTTTTTAGGAGGACTGCTGCGATTTTTCCATTGTCGACGGCATGGGTGGACCTAAGAAAGGCCATGTCGCCGTCTTGGATTTTGTCGCCGCTCATGGAGTCGCCTTCGACTTTTACAACGAAGTCGGCTCTTTTTATTTCAGGGTCAGCTATAAAATATCCCTCGTAGTTTTCTTCGCAAAATATCCCGTCTCCTGCACAGATCGTGCCTAGGATTGGAATTTTTTTCACTGAGTCTGGAATTTTTACGCTTGGATTAGTCAAATCAAGTCCCATAATATAAATTGGAGAAACACCAAAAATATTTGCTAATTTTTCAATGGTGGATTGTTTCATGTTTGCGATTTCGCCTTTTTCATATTTATATATAGTAGCATGAGATACACCTAACTTATCTCCAAGCTCTTCCAATGTCATATTATTATTTTGTCTTAATTGTCTTAATCTATCTCCTGTATTCATTTTTAACCTCCTTCGTTAAATACGATTATAACAGTTTAACTTTTAAATTACAAGCAATTGACTTTAAAATTTAAAAAATTTTTTATTATTTTTAAAAATTGACTTGACAAGTTAAAAATGATGTTGTATAATTGACTTATAAAGTTAAAAGAAGGAGGGAAAAATATGTGTAGAGAGTGTAGAGAGCTTAAAGCAAAAATGTACTTAGCAAATGAAACTCAAAGAGATCTCGCTAATTTCCTTGGAATATCTGAAAGCAATATGAATTTAAAATTAAATGGCAAAGCTGAATTTACCAGAGGAGAAATGAATCAAATAATTTATAGGTATGATTTATCAGACAGTGAAATAAGAGAATATTTTTTTAAGGAAAATTTGACTTTATAAGTTAAACTTTAATATGCATCTTAACTTAAAAAGTTAAAATCACCACACAAAGAATTACAGGAGGAGTTATGGATAAGGACAAGCGGGGGTTACTTGTAAGGGTTATGGAGTTTTTGACGGACAAGCCTATTAGGATGGTTGTTTTGAATATTTTCTTTTATTCAGCTATTGTTTTCGCCATTATTTTTGGCAGTGGGAGTATTAGAGTTCATTTATTTATTCTTTTGGCTTTGTGTTTGTTGGGTTCCTTGTATTTTGCCTATGTTGGTCTTAGAGATAGGGAACAAGACTCTTAATTCTTGGTTAATTTCTGTTTGCTTATTTCCATAAAGATTTTTACGGATATTGTGAACAATGGTATAAAGGCAACTATGTCTAATATTTGTTCAAATTGTTCTATTGTTAGTGTATTCATCATTGCAAATAGTAGGGATATTACAGATGTGATTTTTGTAAGGCCTAGTTTGTCTAGTTCGTTTAATGTTTTTGCTTTTACTTTCTTTGTAGTCATAAAGTATGGTGTTGAAACAACTAGGCATACAAATAATGACAATGTGAATACGAGCGAGAAATTTAAGATTAGTTCCAACAGGTTGATTTCCAATAGTTGTTTAAAGAATGTGTTGTTTCCTGATTTTGTTGAGACGAGTATTCCAACTGTTGTTGAAACGATTGCATAGTAAATTAGAAATTTTAGCGGTGCTTTATCTGTTGATTTATTCATTTTTTTCACCTCCTTGTACTTATTATAGCACAAGGGGTGGGTTAGGAGGAGTTATGAAGAAAGAATTTATGGATGATGGGTTTTTGATTAAGGATGTTATGGACACCACGGTAGAGATTATTGAGAGGGCTTTTGCTAATCCAGATCTTGTGGATGAGTTTAAGGGTCCTGATGGGGGCAGAGAGCTGCTTTTCAATATGATTTTCATTAGGAGTTTGGGTGAGGTCATTGGCTTTTATGAGTTTATGTACGGGGTTAGTCCAAAGCTTGTTGCAGATTTGCCAACAGGGGACTTACTCAATAGTTTTAGGAAAATCATTGATGGGATTGATGAGACTTTTAAGGCAAAGGATAAGGAGCTTGAGGCTGTTAAGTAGGAGGGGTTATGAAGATTTCAGAAAAGGATGTTGATACTCTTTTGGAGATTAGAAGGAAGTTGTCTCAAGATGATTGGGATTTTATTAATCGTGTTATATGTACGACCATCAATGCCAGAACTAGGTCTGAATTAACTGATTCTGAGATTGATGGCATATCCAAGCATCTAAAGGGTTTTATTTAGTTATGAGGTTTAGCTGATGATTGATTTGAGGATTTTATGTCTGGAGATTGAGTTTGAGGGTAGGAGATTTTTTATTCCTATCAGGAAGCGGTTGAACAGGCTTGAGGTTATTAGTTTGTCGGAGCTTGATGATGGTGGCGGGTGCAAGCCTATTGATTTTAAGTATGTAAATCGAACGCCCTTTACTTTTAGGAATGTGTGTTGGGCGGTCGCTTATAACTTAAAGAAGTTCTTCAAGTTCTTGTTTGCCAAGGTTGGTTTTAGGAGGAGTTATGAATTTTAAGGATGTTGTTAATTTAAAGAAATCAGGAGATGAGGCTGGTAAGGACTTTTTGATTAATCAATTTGCAGAAAATCCTGCGGCTTGGCTTTTGTTTTGGGCTTTAAATTCAAATGATTTTTTTGAAAGGGATAGGTTCGATGTGTTAGTTAATATTTTACTCAATTATGAGAAGTTAAGTACGCCTATTCGTATGTATGAGGGCGATAATTAGCCCTCACTTTTTAAGATATTTCAGCTGATGGATTTTTAATTATGAGCGATTGCACTTCAATTAGCTTTGTGAAGTCTAGGTCTTTTGTGGTTGTGTAGAATTGACCTATTTCTGAACTTATTAGCACTTTATAGACTGTTGAAGTTGTTTCATCAAAAGATAAGGGTTTTTGCTCTTTTTCTTCACTGAAATATCCGATGTATTTGATATTTTGTTGGTCAAGTTTGTTTAGTAGACTGTTCAAAATATCTGCAGATATTTTAATCATTTTTATCACCTCCTTATTTTTATTATAGCACTAAATAGCTTTCTGGGATTGTCCACATAAAGTGGACGCTACAATGATTTTAATCGCTATTTAATGCTGGGGGGTAGGTTAGGAGGAGTTATGAGTAGGGCAAGTGAATTAAGTAATTTAATGCTTATGTATGATAAAAAGAGGAGCCAGCTGGAAGCTGAGCTTATGTATACGAGTGATAGTTATGAGAGGTCAATCTTGGAGTCAAGGATTGCTGGACTGTCAGATGAGATTGCTAGGGTCGATAGGGATCTGATGTATGAGGTGGGGGTTTAGGATGGAAGATTGCAAGTGCAAGGATTTATGTAGTCGCTTGGACGAGTTAGAGAAAAAGGTCCAAGCGATTGAAGAGGCTATTTCTTCTCTTCAGAGTGAGCGATTAGATATTGGCCAAGTTGAGTGTCATATTGCTCAAGGACTTGAAGAAGCATTGAAGCAGTTAGGTTGATTACAAGCTCTGGGATTTGGTTTTTAGGATTAGCTTGTTTAATCTTTTTAACTTGATCTTCAAGGACTTGGCTGACAATTTGTTTGGTATCAATCATTTTTATCACCTCCTTGGTTATATTATAGCATTAAATAGCTTTCTGGGATTGTCCACATAAAGTGGACGCTACAATGATTTTAATCGCTATTTATTGCTTGGGGGTGTACATAAAATTTAAGGAGGATTGGTTATGGATTTTAAAGTTGATGAATTTTTTAAAGAGATAGACAGTGTGGCTTTTACACACCACGGTTATTATTGCAAGCACTGCGGCGAAGAGATTTATGTTAAAAACCTAGGCTCTGGCATCTGTGCTATCAGGTGCAAGGGCCAGGCAGGTTTTCATATTGTAAGGGCTGACTCAGTCTTTGAGGCTGAAGAGCTTTATGGAGATAAGAAGTTTGCAAATTGTGAGAGTTTTGGGAGGTAGTTATGAACGCTTTTGATTACAAGGATTTAAATCTTAAATTCGTAAAGCCTGATCCTGAAAAGGACCAAGAGCTTGATCTAAATATGCCAGCTCTCTTGGATCCAGTTCAACTGGCTGAGTATCTTGGGATTGGCGAGAGGGCAGCAAGGAATATTATGAAGAGGCAAGGTTTTCCAAAAGTATTGGTTGGGACTAGGCACAAAGCAATTTTACACTTGGTAGATGATTGGCTAGCCAGTCAAATTAATCAGGATATTACAAGGGGGTAAGTGATATGACAATGACAAAGAGCATGAGAGGGGCATTAAAAAGGATTTTTATATTTGGGACCTTGGCCCTATTAACAATGGTGATTTATAGTGGGTCTTATAATTTTTGGTTAAATTATATGCTGCCGCTGACATTTATAGTTTTAACAATACTTAACTGGGCAAGCCTTGAGCTAATGGGTGAGAGGCAAGAGCAAAGGCTAGATAAGTCAGCTCTTAGCCCTATAAAAGAGGTTAAGTAATGGACGATAGGATATCAAAGGCCTTAGGATTATTGGCCAAATTAAAGAAGCATTTGACCAAGCAGGAGTACAAGACTTTTGCAGGGCAAATTAAGGCTGGAGATATTAAGGGTGCAGCCAAGGGCCTTGAAAGGGTTTTAGATATCAATGGTTAAGGTTCAAATAATATGTGCTGCCCTGTCGATGTTATTCTCAAAGCCTACTCACGACTTCAGCATTTGTGAGGGTTATGGAATTGATCCTGACTTTGCAAAGGCTGTGGCTGTAGTAGAGAGTGGATGGGGGCATGATAGTAGAAGGGCAAGGGTTGATAAGAACTTATTTGGTATGTATGGGAAATCTTTTGACAGTGTAAACCAAGGCATCCATTATTGGTGCAGGCTGATTAAGACGAAATACCCAAAAGATATCAACAGTATAGCGAGGAAATATTGCCAACCGAATAGTGAGGAATGGGCGGCAAAGGTTAGGAGGATAATGTGGAAGCTAAAGAATTGACAGCAGAAGAAAAACAAAGAAACTTGTACAAAACTATTGTGAGATTAGCAAAAAAAGGAAGAACAAAGACTGTAAACGGCACAAAATATAAAGAGATTAAATGCTGGTTGCCTATTGAAGTAATCCCAGAAATTGAGGGATGGGCGGAAAAGTAAGGAGGATAATATGAAAGCTGAAAAGCAAAAAATATACATTCTTTATGACTGGATTGATGATGAGGTGATAATGGTTAGTTTTGATAAAAACTCAATTTTTGCAAAAGTCGGTCAAGATGCTATGACTGGAGTCGATATTAACGATTATTGTTTAAAGAGTGCATTTATATCAGATTTAAATGATGAATGCTTATAGAGTTGAGTAAAACGGAGTAGAGTTGAGTGAGTAAACAAAGGGATATTTACACGGAGATTGCTTTGAGGCAATTGAAGTTTCAAAGGCAGATTGACGAAGAGAGGCGGACTGGGAGACGATTTTACACGAAAGACGGTGAAATGCTTTTTAACAGTCCAAGCAAGGAAAAATTAAAAGTGAAGAAAAAGAGATAGGAGGAATTATGGAAGACAGAGTTGAATTAATTGAATTGACAGATGACATGGACCTAGAATTTTTAGGCCTTGACTGCGACGGCGATTGCGAAGACTGCGATTGCCAAGAAGAAAAAGAAGAGCAGCAAGCTTTTATTATTGATGATGATAAAAAGGCAAGCTGGGCTTTAAAAAAATATAAGCTGCTTGAGATTGAAGAGGAGCGAAAGAAGAATTTGGTCAAGGATGAAATTGACAGATTAAAATTCTGGCTGGATCAAGAACAAGAAAAAATTGAAAAAAGAAAGGCTTTTCTTTCCCAAAGTTTAAGCGGATATCTTTACCAATTGAGAAAAGATAATCCTAAAGCAAAAATTGATACACCATTTGGTGCGGTCACCACACGCAAACAACAAGCCAAATGGACATACGATGATGAGACGGTTATTAAGTTTTTGCACCAAGCAGAAATGAACGAATTTATAAGAGTTAAAGAGGAAGTTGAAAAGACTCCACTTAAAAAGGCCCTCAAGGTAGTAGATGGTAAGGCATATACAGAGGCTGGCGAAGAGGTCGAGGGCATAACAGTCACAGACCAAGGCGAAGCTTTGAGTATAAAGACGATATAGGAGATGGCGAGATGTTAACATATAAAGAACTACAAGAGATTTTAGAAAAATATGATCTATATATACAAAGGCTTGATTATGATTATGCGATTTGTGATAAAGACAAGAATATAATTGCCACTGTGAGCAGAAAGGATAAATCCAAATTTAAGGTTTCTTTTTCGTTTAGCAATTATGCAAAAGAATGGAGCATGGATGATACCGAGGAGATTGCATGGGCTATTAGCCAATTTGCCTGCTCACCTATAGACGAAAGAGATATCCAGCAAAATTACTATATAAGGAATTTTAAGACTGGAAATTATTTGAAGCGGATACCTACTCCTAGGGGTGGACATACTTTCATCAAATACACTAGCGAAAGAGATATATTTACCGAAGAAGAAGCGGAGAAAATAGAAGAAGAATTTTCGGCTAAACTTGAAAAGATTAAAGTTCAAGATGATATTGGCCTTATAACAAAGTGGAGAAAGCTATATATGGTTACTGCTGACACTTATGATGGCGACTATGATGACCATGGAGCAGAGATTTGTTTCTTTGGAGTTTATGGAACAGAAAAAATGGCCAGGGAGCGAGTAGAGTTTTTAAAAGGTATTGGCCACCGTTATGCCAAGTACAGAGAAGTTAGGCTTAATGCCAATGAATATGAATATTTAGGTGGATATATAGACGATTAATTAAATTAAGGAGGATATTATGGATAATAACATTATGATAGTTGAAGGTTTTGACGCTAATGCACTTAGCGGTCAATTACAACAAATTACGAAGTTTCAACAAGCTGTGCAAAATCAGTTTCAACAAAATATGGACTATGGAGTTATACCAGGGACTAGCAAGCCAACACTTTTAAAGCCAGGGGCAGAAAAAATTGTTATGCTTCTTGGTTTAAAGAGTCATTTTGAAATCGTAGAAAGCACTAGGGATTTTGAAAACGGCTTTTTCCAATACCAAATCAAGTGTAAATTGATAAAAAACATTGATGGCCAAGATGAGGTCATAACAGAGGGCCTTGGTTCGTGCAACACAATGGAACGTAAGTATCAAAAATCAAGTCCTTATGATTTAGATAACACTGTTTTAAAGATGGCAAAGAAGAGGGCCCTGGTGGATGCTGCTTTAATGGTTGGGTCTTTATCAAATGTCTTTACTCAAGATATTGAAGACATGGACCTACAAGGCAACACTTATTCAAATGCACAAAGGTATTATACGGATAATGACGGGACAATTTCTCAAGCACAGGCAAAGAGAATGTTTGCCATTGCCAAGGGTGATAGTAACCTTGTTAAGGCTGTTATGGAAAGATATGGATATAAGGGTTCATCATCTGATGTTAAAAAGACTGACTACAATAAGATTTGTGATGAAATTGAAGCAGGGGTCAAGGCTATTGAAGATGATTTAAAGAACTTGAACCAATCTATGGCTGACGAAGAAAAGACGGAGATCTAATCGGTCTTTTAAATATATGCAAGGTGCGTTTTTAAGCGTGCCTTGCTCTCCAAGAGGAGATTGTTATGGAAAAGAATATACAGGGTTATTTTTCTCACGATAGCAATGCTAGGAATGATACCAAGATTTTAAATCTTAGGGCCAAGCTTGGTGCTGAGGGATATGGAATATATTTCATGCTGCTAGAAAGATTAAGAGAGGACTCTGACTACATGAGTGTCACTGATTATAATGCTATAGCCTTTGACCTTCGTGTAGATGCAGGGAAAGTAAAATCTGTCGTTGAAGATTTTGGGTTATTTGCTTTCACCGAAGATGGTGCGTGCTTCTACTCCGAAAGCTTCCGCAGAAGAATGTCTCTTAAAGATAATAAGGCAAATGAAATTTCAGAAAAAAGAAGAAAAGCCGCCAACAAAAGATGGCAAGGCGAAAAAGAAAAACAAGAAAATATTGAAAATCAAGGTCAAGAATGCAAAAGCAATGCAAGTGCAATGCAAATGCATGCAAAAAACATGCAAAACGATGCTAAGAAAAGAAAAGAAAAGAAAAGTAAAGAAAATAAAAGTAAAACATACACACACAGAGATATTATTATGCAAAAAATTAATGAATACACACAGAGCAAAGAACTTATTGATTGTTTGTGTATGTTTGTAGATTTAAGATTTAAGAGAAACAAGCCTTTTGATGAGGCTAGCTTTGAGCTATTCTTAAAACAGCTTGACACTATGAGTAAGGGCAAGGATGAGGATAAAATCATTATGCTTAGAAATGCATTGATGAATGGGTGGGAGAATATTTATCCACTAAAGGCAAGTGATAAGGCCAAGATGGGTAGCTTTGATTACTCAGACAAAAGGCAGACTGACGGCATGAGCGATGAAGAGCTTGACGAGCTTTTAAGGTACAAGGGAGATTGAGTATGAGATACAGCAAATACAATGCCAAGAAGGTTGAGATCGATGGCATCCCTTTTGATAGCATGAAAGAGGCTGCTAGATACAAAGAGCTAAAGCTATTAGAGAGGGCTAAAGAAATTACGGACCTTGAGCTGCAGCCTAAGTTTGTACTACTTGATAGCTTTTACTATGATGGCAAGAAAGAGCGTGAGATCTCTTATGTTGCTGACTTTAAGTATTTTGATAAGGCTAAAAGCAAGATCATTGTTGAAGATGTCAAAGGTTTTAAGACTGATGTCTATAAGATCAAGCGTAAGCTTTTTTTAAGCATGTATTGCGGAGACGGTATTTTATTTATTGAGTCATGAGGGGGTTCTATGGATATTAAGCGTGAGCTGGATTCTATGAGGTACTTAGAGTTTGCCATTAGGTCAAAGAATCGCCAGCTTGAAGAGTTAAAAGAATTAAAGACGAGCATTAGATCTCCCGTTATTACTGGTATGCCTAAGTGCCAGTCCTTTGAGTCTAGAGACAAGCTTGAAGAGCTCTTGGATAAGATTTGCAGGTTAGAGAGGGAAAAGGCAGACGAGATTGAGGAGCTTGTAGACAAAAAAGCCTACTGGTCTGAGCAGTTTAGGGGATTAGATACTGAGGAGTCCACGGTTATGGAAATGAGGTATTTTGAGAGCATGAAGTGGTTCGAGATTGCGGACGAATTGAATTATGGAAATACGGCAATACATAATATTCACCGTAGAGCCCTTGCGAACCTAAAAAAATTAATAAATTCTTAAAAGTGCGTACTAAAATGTACTAAAGTGTATAGAAGTGCACTATCTTTTTGTGGTATTATTAGAGTGGAGAAAGTGAACGAGATGAAATCCATAATTTTCAGAATTTTCATATATCCTCCTAAATTCATTTTAATTTTACGACTGAAAGAAGCACTTACCGTGGTGGGGTGCTTTTTTCATTGCCAAGAGAAAGGTGGTGGTGTATTTGTCAAAGAAATTAACAATTAAACAAAAAAAGTTTGCTGATGAGTACATCATCAGTGGAAATGCAAGCGAAGCTGCAATTAAAGCTGGTTACAAAGAAAGTAGTGCTAGAAGCATTGGAAATGAAAACCTGACAAAACCTGACATTAAATCCTATATAGACGAGAGGATGAAAGAGCTTGACGATAAGAAAATTGCAGAGCAAAAAGAGGTCTTGGCTTTTTATACTTCTGTAATGCGTGGAGAGGTAAGAGAGCCTATGGCTATTTCAAATGGCATGGGCGAAGACATAAAGATGGTTATTCCGAGCGCTGCAACTAGGAAGAGTGCAGCAGATAGCTTGGCAAAAGCACACGGCATGTTTATACAAAAGCTTGAGATTGAGGCTGAGACTGTTGTCATTAAGGATGATATTGATGAGTGAGATTAATGTTAGCCTAAAAGAATTGATCGCGCCTAAGTTTAGAGAGGTCCACAGGGCCATTAAAAAGGGTGATCACACTTATTATGTACTAAAAGGCGGCAGGGGAAGTGGCAAGTCTACTACTGTTGCCATTGAGCTAATCCTAGAGCTTATCAAGTATCCTATAACGATTTTGTGTGTAAGGAAGGTCGGCAACACCTTGGCTGAGAGCTGCTATGAGCAGTTAAAAGAAGCTGTTTCGATGATGAAGCTGGACAGGTATTTTAGATTTAATCAAAGTCCTTTGAGAATTACTTACAAGCCTAGAGGCAACACCATTATATTCAGGGGCGCTGACGATCCATCCAAGATTAAGTCAATCAAGATGAGCAAGTTTCCAATCACAACTTTGTGGATTGAGGAGCTGGCAGAGTTTAAGACCGAGGAAGAAGTCTCATCAATTGAGCAGTCAATTTTAAGGGCGGAGCTTGCAGAGGGTTTGGAGTACAAGATTATTTATTCATACAATCCACCGAAAAGAAGACAGTCTTGGGTCAATAAGAGATTTGAGACTGTCTTTCAGCCAGACAATCTCTATTTGCACAAGTCGACTTACTTGGACAATCCTTATATATCAAAAGCTTTTATTGCTGAGGCTGACCATGTAAAAGAGATGAAACCCTTAAAATACAAGCATGAGTATTTGGGAGAGCCTATTGGCTCTGGTGTAGTGCCTTTTGATAATTTAGTCTTTAGGGAACTGACGGATGCCGAGGTTAAAAACTTTGACAATATCCGTATGGGCCTTGACTGGGGTTATGCTACAGATCCTCTTGCATGTGTGAGGTTACACTATGACAAGACCAGGCGGAGGATTTATATTTTTGATGAGCTGTACAGGGTTAAAATGAGTAACCGTGAAGCAGCAGAAGAGATAAAAAAAAGAGCTTGGACAGATGTTAGGATTATTTGTGACAGTGCCGAGCCTAAGTCCATTGAAGAGATGAGAGGCTATGGCCTGAAATGCGACGGAGCAAAAAAGGGCCAGGGTTCTGTGGAGTACGGAGAGAAATGGCTTGATGATTTAGATGCTATTGTCATTGATCCCAAGAGATGTCCTAATGCTACCAGGGAGTTTGAGAATATCGATTACGACACGGATAAGGACGGCAATGCACTTAATAGGCTGGTGGACAAGGATAATCACATAATAGATGCAGTACGCTATAGCCTAACTCTTGATATGAGGCAGAGCAAATTTTCTTTTGATTAAGGAGTAAAGATGGATATAACAAAATTAAACAAGGATGAATTAATCAAATATATTGAGGCGAAAATTTCAGACTTCCAGCTAACAAGAGAGGCTATGGAGGAGTCAATAAAGTATTATAATTACGAGCAGGATATACTCCTTAAAAAGAGGTGTACAATCGGTAAGGATGGATCAATAAAGACTATTGAAAACCTGCCCAACGCTCGTATTATTGATAACCAATACAAAAAGGCGGTAGACCAAAAGGTCAATTACTTATTTAGCCAGCTGCCCTCTGTTAAGTGTGAAGATGAAAGCTATCAGGAGTTGGTCCAAGAGCTGTACAACAACAAATTCTTGAGGACACTTAATAAGATTGCTCTTGAGAGTTACCTATGTGGAATTTCTTGGATGTATGTGGCCAACGAATCTGGCAAGCTTTCTATGATGAAGATGGACTCGACGGAGATTATCCCAATTTGGTCAGACAGAAACCACGAGAGTATTGAGGCTATTATTAGAGTTTATCAGACGGAAGACTTTAAAGACGGAGCCATCAAGATGGTTGATAAGGTGGCCTTGTACACGAAAGATGATGTTAAAATATTTCTAAGAGATAAAGACTATACAGAGATTAAAGAAGAGGGTTACCTTGAAAAAGATGGGTTAAGATACAGCTTTGGCAAGGTGCCTTTTGTTTATTTTAAGAGCAATTCAAGTGAGATGCCTTTGCTTAAGAGGGTTAAGAGCTTGCAAGATGCTATTAATGCAATATTATCTAATTACTACGACAACATGCTCGAAGACCCAAGGAACTCGATTATAATTTTAAAGAATTATGATGGGGAAGACTTGGGTGAATTTAGACAAAAGCTTGCCCAGTACGGGGCGGTTAAAGTGTCTACTGGTGTTGACGGGGCTGACGGAGATGTTGAGACTTTAGAGGTCCAAGTCAACAGTGAAAATTATAGGCTGATACTTGATTTGCTTAAAGAAAAGTTAATTGAAAATGCTATGGCTTTTGATATGAAGCAGGACAAGACGGGCAATGCTCCAAATGAGCTAAACATTAAGAGCGCCTATTCAGATATGGAATTGGACGCAAATCAAACGGCCCTTGAATTTACTGCAAGCCTTGAACATCTTGAGGGTTTCTTGAAACAAATAAAAGGGATCGATAAGGACGATTTATTGACCACTACAGAGTTTAGAAGAAACCTCATGATAAATGACGAGGCAACTGTTAATATGATTGCTCAAAGTGAGGGCTTATTATCCAGGAAGACTTTACTATCAAGGCATCCATTTGTGGATAATGTTGACGAAGAGCTGAGAGCCTTGGAAGAGGAAGACGAGGAAGAGATGGGCGACTATCTTATAGACGGCGGCGAAGATGAAGAAGCAGGACTACTTCAATAAAAGACTTGAGGCTATGCTCAAGGGAGATATAAGGCGGTCTAAAGTAGCACAGATAAGGATCAAGAGGGGTTACAAGAAAGCCTTTCAGCTGATCGAAGATGATATTGCAAAGTATGTAGCCAGGTTATCAAATGACCTAGAGTTGGACCTTAAGACCTTAAAAAGAAAGATGACCAAGGATGAGATATATGCCCTTGCTTCAAGTTTAGGCAATGAAGAGGATGTTATGTCCAGATATGAGAATTTATCCTATGCTGAGGCAATAAGGCTGGAGATGGTTAAGAATGTTAAAGATATGGCCAAGGAAAATGAGAGCTTGATTTTTGAAAACTTATTCAAGACCTATGAGCACAATTATTACAGTGCATCTTATCTTTTGTATAGGACTATGGATGATTTTTCTTTTACAAAGAGGGTGACGAGAGAGTATTTTGATTGGATGGCAAAAAAGCCGTGGACCTCTGATGGCAAGACTTTTTCTAATAGAATATGGAAGGACCAAGAGACCTTGGTTGATGAGTTATACAAGGAATTTATTGTTGCTGCGACTAGGGGGGCAAACTTCAAAGAAGCCTCTAGGAGAATGTCAAGGAAGATGAATGTTAGCTACAAGAAATGCTTGAGGCTTTTAAACACTGAGGACAGTTTTTTCTCTAACAAGGCAGTTATGGATGCTTACAAGAAAACAACAGCTGATGAGTATATGATACTGGCAACACTTGACAGGCGGACTTGTGAGATATGTGGCAGCCAAGATACCATGCACTATGAGATTAAAGATGCTAAGATTGGTGTAAATATGCCGCCATTTCATCCAAATTGCAGGTGCACAACAACAGTCTATTTTGAAGACGACGACTTGCCAAGCGAAAGAATGATGAGGGATGAAAATGGCAAGAGCGTCAAGACTGATTATATGTCCTATGATGAGTGGAAGAAGAAATATGTAGATGATATTTCAGATGAATTCAAAGATATGACTGTTGAAGAAATTGCCAGGGCTTATGGATATGATCCACTCAAACCATCAAAGGTTGTAAGTGTATTAAGAAAAGAGTCTAAAGGCTGGATTGATAAGTTAACTGATGACGAAAAAAGAGCAATCAATAAATACACATATAACGGGGTTGATAAGGATGGATTGAGATTGTTTGAAAAAATTAATGGGTATCTAGAAGGTAGATATAAGCCAGTTGATAAAAAAGAAGAGATTATGCTGTTAAATAATGCTTCTAACATTGCTGATGGATTATTGAAGAATACATTGAAACATGATATAATCGTATACAGGAATGATATTAATCCAGGCAATTTGGAAGGTACTGTTGAAAAGTTTTTAAGTACATCAGTAACAATGAAAGGCACAACAGGTACTAGACCAAATGTAGCAATTATCATTCCTAGGGGTACAAATGGAGCTTATATTGAAGGTTTAGCTGATGACAAGTTTAAAAAACAGAGAGAGTTTTTACTAAACCAAGATACAGCTTTGAAAAAACTATGTACAAATGATAAAATGTCAATATATATAGTGAGGTGATTTTAAATGAAAGAGGTATTAACGGATAAAAAAGTTGCTGAGATTATTCAAGCAAGATATGACTCGGAAAGTTATCACGAATTAACACCTGAGCAAAAAAAACGAGGGGAAGAAAATAGAAAAAAACTTGATGAGTTTATGAGAAAAAGAAGAGAGCAAAGGGAAAAAGAAGCACACTAAATAGATTTTAGATGTGCTTTTTTAGTACTACAGCAGTATTATTGTATAATATTGCATAATTTTTCGCAGTATGCTATAATTTGATTAAGGAGGAGTGGATATGTATAAGGCTTTAGATATTGCTAGATATATTCTCTATATATATACTCAAATGGGACTACCAATAACTAATTTAAAATTACAAAAAATGCTTTATTTTGTTCAAAGAGAGTCTTTAAGAGTGAATGATGAGGCCATGTTTAAAGAAGTTATTGAAGCTTGGCAGTTTGGCCCAGTTGTTCCTGAAGTTTATTATAGATATGCTGGCTATGGGGGCATGAAAATTGAAGTTTTTGAAGACCCTAAAATCTATATAAATTCAAATGATATTAATTTAATTGATAATGTTATAGAGCGATATAAAAATCAAAATCCTTGGCTCATGGTTGACGAGACCCACTCTAGAGGTCTTGCATGGGATAGAGCTTGTAGCAACTGTCAAAGTTTTTACCATCCAATTATTTCTTTAGAAGAGATTAAAAATTATGGATAATAAAGATAATTTAATATTTGAATTTTTGAACAATATAGCTGATGATGAGAATTTGATTAATAACAATCAATTCAATGTAGAAAGATTAGATATTATATGCAATAAATTAAAAGATATATACTCTGATGATTATAGGCATAAGTATTCTAGTATATTTACATTTATAACGGATATTAATAATAAAGAAAATGCCGAACGGCTTATTAATAATCTTATAAATAATTTGAATTGTATTAATGAATATTTTGAAGAAAAAACATGTAATTTAGATGATGATACTAAAAAATCTTTTAAAAAATTGCTGGATCATGTAAATTTAGATGTATCAAGGATAAACTATCTTAAAGGTTTATTAGATTTATCTAAAAGCAAGTTAGAAGAAGTCAAAAAAGATGCTGTGGAAAATCAAGAAAAATTAAATGAGCAAACAAATATACTTAGTAATAAGGTCGATAGGCACACTTATGATATGATTGGAGTTGCATCATTAATATTCTCTGCTTTTTCACTTATGTCAATTAATGTTACATTGTTTGCAGCTATTTCGAGCAGAGAAGGAATTAGCATCTTGAATATAATACTTTTAACATTCCTATTTAATCTTATTACAGTCACATCTATTTTTGTTATATATAAGATGATTAAAGGTATAGCAAAATAGTAGTATATTTTGTTATATAGAAATATTAAACTAAGGCACAGTGATGTGTCTTTTTTATTGCTTGCAATCGTGAGTTAATTGTGCGAAAAGTTACGAGAAATAGCTATATTGCAAGCTTTAATCGTGAATAATCGTTTAAAAATTAAATAAGTTTTATTAAGTAGTTGTCGACACTCTGTCGATAGCTGCTTTTTAAATATAATCTCGAGACAAAACTCGTAAAAATGTGAAAGGAAGTGTTTTTATGACAAGAGAATTTTTAAAGGGATTGGGTTTAACTGATGAGGCCATCGATAAGGTTATGGCTGAGTATGGCAAGAATATCAATCAGTTAAAGGTTGAGAATGAAGAGCTAAGGGAAAAGTCCAAGGGCATTGACGATTTAGAAAAGACAAAGAAGGACCTGGAGGCTGAGCTTAAAAAGGCAAATGATGATTTAAAGGCATCAGGAGACAAGCTAAAAGAAACCGAGTCAGGCTTTGCCAAGTACAAGAATGATGTCCGTCTTGACAAGGCATTGAAGGGCGCAGGCTTTAAGTCTTCAGATATTGCAAAGAGGCTTATTGATGTGGATAAGCTAAAGTTTGACGACGAGGACAAGATTGAGGGCCTTGATGAAGCCATTGAAGCTCTGAAAAAGTCCAACGCCTATCTTTTTGAAAGTGACGAGTCACAAAATGTAGATGAAGGCAGTGGGTCAATGACTTCACACAAGCCTGAATCAAGTAGCGGCGAGCCAAAATCTATGATGGCAAGCCAGATTGATGATGTTTTTAATAGTTAAGGAGGTAATTAAATGACTATTAACACAATTGAGTACGCAAAATTAATGCAAAAAAAGCTTGATCAAGCTGCTATTATTGGAGCTACATCAGGCTGGATGGAAGCAAACGCAGGGGAAGTTATTTATAACGGTGGCGATGAGGTTAAAATTCCTACAATGACCACAGCTGGCCTAGCAGACTATGACAGAGACAAGGGTTTTGTCCAAGGTGGTATTTCTGTTAAATACAATACCTATACACTTACTCAAGATAGGGGTAGGACCTTTATGATTGATGCTATGGATCTTGATGAGTCAGGTTTTGTTGCAACATCAGCAAATGCTATTAAGGTTTTCCAATCTGAACAAATGATTCCTGAAATTGATTCATACAGGTATTCAAAGATTGCTGCAATTGCAGAAAAGGCTGGACAAAACGAAGCTCTTGCACTTACAGCTGACAATGTTGTTAATAAGCTTTTAGAGCACATTATGGCCATCCAAGACCAAATTGGATATGACAAAAACCTTGTCATTACAATTGCTGGTAAGGCATGGGCCCTTTTAAATAACTCAAGCGAATTTAAGAGAGGTATTGCTGTGGATAACTTTAAGCAAGGACAAGTTAATACACGAGTATATAACTTAAATGGCAATATCATTAAACCAGCACCTGCAGGCAGAATGAAGACCAAATATGAAAGCCTTGATGGAACTACATCAGGTCAAGAAAAGGGCGGTTTAAAGGCAGCTGACGATGCAAAGGATATCAACTGGATTATTACTCCTCAATCAGTTCCTATTGCTATTTCAAAAACTGATAAATTAAGAGTATTTACTCCTGATGTTAACCAACAAGCAGATGCTTATAAGATTGACTTTAGGGTTTACCATGATCTATGGATCAAAAAAGGCGACGAAAAATCAATCTTTGTATGTACAGGAGCTTAGTTATGAAGCTAGTTAAAGATAATATTGTTAAAATAACAGATGATCCAGTCAAAATCGAAAAGCTATTAGCTATGGATTATGAAATTGTAGGAGTAGAGGTTGTAGAAGAAGCTGAAGACAAAGAAGTTGAAGACAAAAAGGCTGAAGATAAAGAAGCAGCTGAAGTTGTCAACGAAGAAACAGAGGCTGTAGAAGAAGTAGAAAAGGCAGAGGCTAAGAAAACCAAGAAGACTACATCAAATAAAAAGTAGGTGATAGTATGAGCGAAGAGCTTATTTTAAAGACTATTAACGAAAATCTAATCGATGATGAGGTTAACTTCATCAAAGAGGCAACTTTAAAGGCTCTTGGGAAGCTTAATGCTTATGGTTACGAGGATGTGGATGTTAAAAGTCTTACTATGGCGGCCCTTGAGGTTAGGGAGTTTATCTTAAACTATTGCAACATAGATAAGATACCTAGGGGTCTATTGTATACCTGGGTCAATATGACCTGTGCCAGCTATCTTGATTTATATATCATTAAAAATTATGTAAATATAGATGAAGGAGCTGACAATGCTGCAATAACAGGTGCATTGGCATCTATAACCGAGGGTGATGTGTCTGTCACCTATAAAGACAGTACATCTAGTGATAAGATACTCAATGCTAAGGCCCTTGTAGGCTCTCTTATGAGTGGATATAGGGCCTATCTTACCAGGTATAGGAAATTAGCATGGTAGATATTTTTAAAAGTATAAAAGAAAATGCCGAGAGCTTGATGAAATCATCAGGCTCTTTATATCTTAAGACTGAAAGCGTAGATGACGAAGGCTATACCAGAGAAAGCTACGAGCCTGTGTCAGATTTTAAGTGCAGGCTAAGCTTTGAGACTACTAGCTATGATTTAGATGATAAGAATGCTAAGTCAGACTCAGGGATGACTCTTTTTACTCCTTATGAGGTCCTTTTAGAAGAGGGATCACTGGTTAAGGTCAGGCAAAATGAAGTTGATTATTATCTTGTGACTAGCAAGGTCAAGGCTTACTCATCTCATAGAGAGTACAAGGTAAAAGAGGTGGACAGATGGCTATAAATGTAAATTTATCAGGCTTAAAAGACCTAAGTTCAAGGCTAAAGTCCAGTGGAAAATCTATGGATGAGCTTTTAAGCAAGGTCCTTGAAGATATTGCGGCAGAAGTCATTAAAGAAGCAAAGGATTTGACTCCTGTGGATAGTGGACTTTTAAGAAGGAGCTATTTCTCCAGTTTTAGAAAGGATATGGATGGCTCCTATATTTGTGAGGTCTACAACAACACGGCCTATGCACGCTTTGTGGAAAAGGGCCATAGGATTGTATCAAATGGGGTTACCATTGGCTGGGTTGACGGGGTTTTTATGCTTAAAATATCCGAGCAGAGGGTTAAGAGAGACCTGGATAGGTATGTTAAAAGGTCTGTGGACAGGTATTTAAAGGAGCTGGTCAAATGAATTATAGGATTGATGATAGGCTGATTAAAAATGTAAACAAAAGTCTTAAATCTAGCTTTGGAGAGCTGACTTTTTATGAAAATAATGTCCTTAAGGGTTTAAAGACTCCATGTATATTTTTAAGAATTGCAGATACTTCAATTAAAAGGCTCTTGAATGACAGGCTTAAATTTGACTTTATAGTCAGTGCGACTTATGTGCCTGAAAAAGAGAATTTTAAGAAGAAATTCCCTACTAATATCCAAGATATTCAAATGAAGCTCTTGGCTGCTTTAGAAAAGATAGACACAGAGACAGGATCCGTATATGCAAGTTATGTGAGCTGCGAGACTAATTATGATGAATTTGGCCTAACGATAAACGCTATGGCGACATACTCAATAACTTATCACACAGTCAGAGATAAGAATTACATGCTTAAGCTGGTTGAAGAAGGGAGCGTTAAAGATTGAAGAAAGAAGTGGAAGCAAGGTACACAAAAGAAGACATCAAAAATGCAATCAGCCTTGATTACAATGTTGATGTTTTAGATGTGGTCCTAGAAGACGGAGAAGCTTATATCTTAAATGAGGTGGATAAGCTTTATAAAGATTTTATTAAGAAAAAGGAGGTTAAATAATGCTAGGTGGAGGAAATTTTTTAACTCAAAACAAGGTTTTACCAGGCACCTATATTAACTTTGTGTCAGTAAGAAGGCCATCAAATATTTTTGGCGAAAGAGGTTATGCCACTTTTGCTATGCCGCTAAGCTGGGGAGATGAACTCATTACCCTATCCAAGGATGAGCTGCAAAAAGATAGCCTGAAGCTACTGGGTCTATCTTATGATGATGACCGATTGAGACCAGTTAGAGAGGTTTTATTAAATGCAAAGACACTTTATTTATATAGACTTAATGGCAGGGGAGAAAAGGCAAAAAATACCATAAATGGCCTGACTTTGACTGCAAAGTATGCTGGTGCTGCTGGCAATAATATTGAAGTTGCCTTTAAGGAAGATATTGACAATAAAGACAATATTATTTTTGATCTATACTTCTTTGGCAGAAAGGTCTTAAGTGAAAAGGTTAAAAAGACAGAGGCTATTCCAAGTAATGATTATATAGATATAAGCGGCAAGGCTAATTATACAGACCTAAGTGGAGAGCCAAAGGCCCTGCAAGGCGGTACAGATAAAGAAGTTAAAGCTGAAGACCATAGTGAATACTTAAAGACTATTGAGAGCTATTACTTCAATACCATTGGCTATGCAGGCTCTGATGACAAGATTAAGAGCCTCTATGTAAGCTTTGTAAAGAGAATGAGAGACGAGGTTGGCAAGAAGTGCCAAGCAGTCTTACACAAAAAGGCTGCTAATTATGAGGGTGTAATTAATGTTACGAGCTCAGCCAAGGAAGAGCCAGCAGGCTTTGTATATTATGTGCTGGGTGTTTCTGCTGGCTGCGATGTTAACAAGGGCCTAGATAATAGCTTGTATTTAGGTGAGTATACTCTCTCAGACAAGCTTGCTCAAAGGGATCTTGAAAAGGCTATTATTAATGGAGAGTTTATTTTCCATAGGGATAATGATGACATCAGGATCCTTGAAGATATCAACTCATTTACTGAGTTTACCAAGGATAAAAATCATGACTTTGCTCAAAACCAAGTTATTAGAGTCCTTGACCAAATTGCCATGGATATTGCCAAGATCTTTAACTCTATGTATATTGGCAAGGTACAAAACAACGAGGATGGAAGAATTAGCTTGTGGGCAGATATAACCAATCATGCAAAGACTCTTGAAAAGCTCGGAGCTATTGAAGATTTCGTGCCTGATGATGTTGTTGTTAAAGCTGGTCACGATAAGGATACTGTTGAGGTTGATTATCTGGTTAAGCCTATTATGGTCATGAGAAAGCTTTATATGATCGTTAGGGTTAAATAAGGAGGTTTAATATGACTGAACAAAGAATTATGCCAGCTCATGAGGCTATTGATGGTCGACATGGTAGGGCTTATGCAACGATCAAGGGGAAGAGGTATTTGCTCTTTCAATTAAAAAACTTTGATACAAAGACAGAGAAAAATAACATTGAACTTCAAAGGCTTGGGACTACTGTTGCAGGTAACTTAACCAGTGGCATTAAACTGGGTTGGGAAGCTGAAATGTATTACAACACAGATATTTTCAGAGCCCTTGCTTTAGAATATATAAAGACTGGCAAGGAAACATATTTTGACTTGCAAATCACCAATGATGACCCTAACTCTACTGCAGGTAGGCATACAATTATCTTAAGGGATTGTAAGATTAATAATATTTCAATGGCACTTTTAAATGTCGACAATCAAGTTTTATCTGAAAAGGTTGATGGGACTTGTGAAGATATTGATGCACCAGAACTATTTAAAGTGTTGGAGGGAATGAATGAGTAGATTAGATAGCTTTTTAAAGGTCAATGTAAAGGATAGCGAAAGGACCAAGGATGTGTTAGTTTCAGATAGATTTGAAGCTCCTGTAACAATTAAACTCTTGAGCCCTAAAGAATTGTCGCGGTGTCAAGAAATGGCCGTGTCAATCAGGGGCAAGAAGCCTTATTTTGACTCAAATGTATACAATATGGAGATTTTAAAGGCTTCAATTGTAGAGCCTGATTTAAAAGATGCTCAGCTTCAAGACTCTTATGGAGTTATGAATGAGGAAGACCTTATTAACGAGATGTTTACTGGGGCAGAATTTGTAAGACTTACAACACTCATTAATGAGTTTAACTCACTTGATGAAGGGGTTAATGAAAAGATTGACAAAGCAAAAAACTAATTAAGACGGACGATGATGCATCGCTTGGTTATCATCTCTTTGTTTTTACTAAGGGAAGGATTTGTCCTCGCGATATTTCCTCTATGACCTTAGAGGAAAAGGCTATGTACTGGGCGATGCTTTCAATGTATGCTAAGGAAGTGAAGGAGGCAAGTAAATAATGATTAGTACCGAGATTAGACTTTTTGACTCTATGTCACCTGTCCTTAAAAATATTATTTCGTCTGTCGACAATGTTATTAAAGCTATGGAAGACTGCGCCAGGTCTTCTGAGGGCATGATTGACACAAGAGGCATTGAAAAAGCCAGAGATCAAATGCAGGGTGCACTTGATGGTATATACAAGTACGATGAGGCCCTCATTGAAATGAAGATTAACAGTGAAAAGTCTAGTGATTCAATTGATGGTCTGTCTCACTCAATAATGAACAATGAAGGAGCTATGGGCAAGGCCATTGGAACTGCCAAGAAGCTTTTGGGAGCTTATCTGTCCTTTCAGGGGGTCAAAAAGTTTGTTGAAGCTGCAGATGAGTTTCAAAATGTAAGCACTAGGCTGGGCATGGTTGCTGCTAGCTTTAAGGCCAATGAAAAAGATTTGTCTGGAGACCAGCTAATATCCAAGATTAGGCAGAGTGCTGCCGCGTCTCGTGGTGAATTTATGATGACAGCTGATGTCATCAGCAAGCTTGGTATGCAGGCAAGAAATGCCTTTGGCTCTTCAGATGAGCTGATAACTTTTGCTGAGCAATTAAACAAAAACTTTAAGATAGCAGGCACAGATGCGGAAGGGATCAGGTCCGTTATGTATAACTTGACTCAGGCCCTCGCTAGCGGTGTGCTTCGTGGCCAAGACTTCAATGCTGTTATGTCTAATGCTCCTATTATACTTGAAAAAGTTGCTGAATATATGGGAGAAGATATAAGTCAGATTAGAAAACTTGCTGAAGAGGGCAAACTTTCTAGTGAAGTGATTAAAAATGCCATGCTTGCAAGTGCTGAAGAGACTAATAATGCCTTTAAAGATATGCCAAAGACCTTTGCGGACATAATGACTGATATTAAAAACAGGGCCCAAGCGGCTCTCAGCAAAGCCTTTATTAAGTGGGAAGAGCTCTTAAATAATGATAATATGCAAAAGACTATCGAGTTTATCATTAATAGTTTGGTGACACTTGTAGATATAGCTTCAGACATAATAAGTGTATTTATTGATATACTTGGACCTGTTTTGAGTGTCCTTGGAGAAATACCAGGCATAATTGAGACTGTAGTAATGGCTTTCTTTGCTTTTAGGGGAGCAACGCTTGCGGTCAATGCTGCCATGGCTTTATTTAATGCAACTTGCAATGCCAATCCTATAATTCTGATAGCGACAGTAGTCTTAACTCTAATAATGCTTACCATCAGATGGATCCAATCAGTTGGCGGATTAACTATAGCCTGGCTTAAGTTTAAGCTGGCCGTTATGAATATATTTAGCGTTTTGTATATGGTAATCGCTGGATTTATGGGCGGGGTTGCCTC
This sequence comes from Ezakiella peruensis, assembly GCF_900215725.1. Lineage (GTDB taxonomy): Bacteria > Bacillota > Clostridia > Tissierellales > Peptoniphilaceae > Ezakiella > Ezakiella peruensis. The sequence continues at coordinate 705,748 of NZ_LT962469.1, forward strand.
GGCTATATTGGGAGTTGTATCAATGGTTTTAAATGCGGTCCAATCTATTGTAAATGGAGTAATTAAGACCTTTAACTTTTTGATTAAAGGAATTAACCATATACCTGGTGTTAATGTTGGACTAATTGGCGAGGCAAAATTTGCAGATAATTACGATGAGTGGTCCAATAAAATCAGGGATAAGATGGGAGATGGCCTTGTTGCAAAAGCAAAAGAGCTCTCAGATAAAACAGCTGGCATAGAAAATGAAATTAAAATCAAACAAGATGAAATTGCCAAGCAGAAGGAAGCTGAAAAGGCTAATACTCTAGGCGATATTAGTGTTCCAAAGTATGAAGATATGTTAGGAGGTATGGGCAATGACCTTGCCAAGGCTAGCGGTGCTGCAGGCAGTATTGATAAAAAGCTTGATGACGGCCTAGAGGTAAGCAATGAAGATCTAAAAGAAATTAAGGATGTTATGTTTCAAAGGGCCATTCAAAATCTATCCTGGGATAAGATCGATGTCCATGTGGACAATACTTTTGGAGATGTCCACGAGACTGCGGACACAGATTCAATTATTAAGTCGATTGAGGATGGTTTGTATGAGGCTGTAGAAAGGGTAGGTGTGATGGCTTAATGAGAGCACATGATTTTTATATTAATAACTTTAAGCTGCCTATTACTCCATCTAGTATCAAGGTTGACTATAAGGGGAAAAATAAAACAATAGATCTCTTAAATGGGGATGAATACAATGTTTTAAAAAAGCCATCTTTGACCAGTTATAGATTTGATTTTTTTCTGCCTCGTGATTATGCGCCAATAGTTGGCACATATATTGAGCCTTTTACTGTGGTTGACGGTATTGAAAAGCTGATGAAAGAAAAGAAGATAATCCCATTTATTATCATCAGATATGATAGGGGTTTAAAAAATTCAATCATCAAAAAAGCAACAGTTGAGGATTTTTCTTATGAAGAGTCTTCAGATAAGGCTCCTGGACTTATGGCATCCATTACTTTAAAGGTCTATATACCACTTAAGACCAAGGTCCTAAGTGCTAAGAGTGACGGGGACATAACGACACTTACAGAAGTTAGCACTGTGGAAAGGTCAGTCTTGGATAAGGTTAAGGTAAGACCGAGCGAGCCTTTAAATGTTGCCATGAGGCGGGGTGGAATTGATCTAAATAATTATGAGAGCATAAAAAGTAAAAATAATATTGGCAGTATAAGAGATGATCTGTCAGGCAGGACAATAGATTTGAAATAGAGGGAAGAGGCGGCCCTCTTTTTTTACATAAGGGGGTAGAGTCTTTGTATAAAATAATAATTACATCCAGGGGTGTGACCTATGAGCCTATTGTAAAGGAAAATTTTACAATAAAGCGCAGCATGAATTTTGAACCTTCAACATTAACTTTTGAATTGGTGAAGGATGAGATTATCAGCTATAGAGAGGGTGACAATATAAAGGTATATGACGAAGATGGCAATATGATTTATACAGGTTATATTGTAAGCAAGTCCAGGGATAAGAAGCAGATTATAAAAAATACATGCTATGATTCTATGTGGTATTTTAAGAATAAGGACACAATGAAGTTTGATGACATGACTTATAGCGAAATCATCCAAGAAGTTTGTGGGCACCAGGGAATGATAACTGGAGAGATTGAAGATACTGGATATAAAATCAAGGGGGCTATCCATAGAAATAAGGAATATTTTACTATTTTTAAGGATGCCTATGATATGACCTTGGCCCACAATGGGGTTATATTTACTCTATTTGATGAAAATGGGCGGATCACTCTTAAAAAGCCAACTTCAATGATGGTTGAAAGGGCAATTACATTTGATAATGCTTGTAATTTTAACTACAAGACCAGCATTGAAAATTCGTATAACAGAATTAAATTATCCCATAATGATGATGACAAGCAAAACCTTAAATACTATATAAAAGAGGATATGAACCACATTAAGGAGTGGGGACTTAGGCAGTTTATGGCCGAAAGCTCCAAAACAGAAGATATGGATGGGAAGGCGGCTAGATTGTTGGAGTTATTAAATAGAAAAGAGCGTACTCTTGAGATTAAAGACTGTATTGGCAATTGGGAAGTAAGGGGCGGGTCTTTGATCCCTGTTGTTTTGGGAGCAATAGGAGACATTGTGGTTAATTCTATGATGTTTGTATCAAGTGTAAATCACAAGGTTAAGGGCGGCATCCACTTAATGGATGTCAAAGTATACAACAAAGACATAATGCCACTGGGAGGTAAGTAGATGTCCACTAATTTAAAGGGAGTAATTGAAAAGATTGCAAATGGTGTTATTGAAGAAAAGAATATGGCCAGAAAGGTTTTTGCCAAGCTAACAAAGGTAAATCCACCTACCTTTAAGCTCTATGATAATCTGGAGGTGTCAGGCGCTTTTGTAATTACACCTAAATATAGGGTTTTTACAGCAAATGACATTGGCAAGGACTTTGTATTGGAGGAAGACCTTGGTGGTCAAAGGTATTTTTATTGCTATGAAGCTGCAAATGTTGGTGAGAACGGGATCCCTTATAGATGGACGGGAACAATTCCAAGCTGCGATTTAGTTGGGAACTGCAGCTGTGGCCATGAGGTCCATATTTATAGCGGTGTTTTAAATGAGATTGTTCATAAGGAGGGCCTAGATTGATTCCTCAAGTTGATAAAGAAATTAATGAGCTTTTAAAAGACAAGATTGAAATAGAAAGAGTAAAGCCTTCAAAGACTTATAAGATGGACATAGAAAGAGAGAGGATTTGGGGGCACTGTGACGATATAGAGGCCCTCAAGCAAGCTATATATAAGGAACTCAATACTGAAAAGGGCGAATATGTAATATATGGCGAGTATGGATTAAAGAAAAAAGATCTCTTTGGAAAAGAGAAAAGGTGGGCCTATATGATTTTGACAGATAGGATAAGGGACGCATTAATTGATGATGACAGGATAAACGAGGTCCACAGATTTATATACAATGAAGAAATGTCACAAAAGGATAATGTGTGCCTGTCTTTTACAGTAGATAGTATATATGGAGAATTTGATATGGATAGGCTTGTCCTATCAATTTAAACACTAAAAAAGCTCATGATTAGATTTCATGAGCTTTTTTAGTACCTCCTAATAATTTTTAATTAATTATTTTGGTAGTTGCCTTTCCGAATAGGACTTTATTTGGTGCATATTTAATGTCTGATCTTAGTTTAGCATAAGTTTGATTGATTGTCAAGCGATTTAAAAACTCCTTTATGCTCTAAAGATTTCAATTTGACTCAAATTCGGATTTTGCCATAAATTTTAAAAAATATGCTTGATCATTTTAAATTTCAGTTATAAAGATTATTTGTTGTTTTGGTCTTTACGATTTATGCTGATAATTAATGAAATTAGCGATATTAAAACCATCGCAACTTCGTAGTTTGACATTCTATGTGCACCTCTTTCACTTTGAGAGGTCGTTTTGTATATTATATCATTATAAATAAATTATTTCAATTAGGAGGTGATTTGCATTGCCTAAATTTTATGCAGAGGACATACTGAAAAGATGTATGTCTAGGATATCAGATGATATGGACAAAAGAGAGGGCTCGGTTATATACGATGCTTTGATGCCTGCTTGTATGGAGCTTGAAGCTTTGTATTTTGAGCTTGACGAATTATATAAAAATGCCTTTGCTGATACTGCTGACTTCAATCACTTGAAGAAGCTTGGCAGAGAAAGAGGTATAGAAGTATACAGGGCAAGCAAGGCTCTTGTAAGAGGAGAGTTTTCTGACAAGGTGAATAAGGGCGATATATTTACTATAAATAAATTAAGATTTATTGTTACTAGTGATTGCCAGGAAAAAGGATCCCTCTTTGAAGCTGATTTAATAGCAGAGAGACCAGGAAGTCAGTACAATATTCAAAGTGGTTATTTAAACGCCTTGTATGGATACTATGAAGTAGCTAGAATTAAAGAGCTTTTGAAGCCTGCTAGAGATGACGAAAGTCAGGAAGAGTTTAGAGAAAGATATTTTAAAGAAGTTAGGAAGAAAAACTTTGGCGGAAATATTGAAGACTACGAACGCTGGACTATGGCTCTTGATGGTGTTGGTGCTGTTAAGGTATTTCCAATTTGGCAAGGCGGCGGCACAGTAAAAGTTGTAATTTCAGGGTCTGATGGACTTAAACCATCAACAAAATTAATTGATGATGTGCAGACGGCTCTTGATCCTGTTAAGAATCAGGGCAAGGGAGTCGGGATTGCTCCTATTGGCCATACAGTTACTGTTAAGGGGGCTGATGAAAAGCTGGTAAATATAGCTTTAAAACTTGTTTTTCACGAGGGATACAACAAAGACAACACAGACAATATTGTCAAAAAAGTTTTAGAAGAATATATCAAGGAAGTTAGAGATGGCTGGGGGAAAAGACCTTTGGTTCTAAGAAGTTCTAATTTAATCAGTAGGTTTTTGGAGTATGATAAATACTTTGTTGACTGCGAGTATGTGTCTTTTAATGATGAGAATATACGGCTGACCTTTGCAGAAGAGGAGATCCCTATACTTGGTCAAGTGACTTATCTTGATAAGGCTCCTGAGGGCATGTGTAAGGCATAGGGGGCGATTAAAATTAGAAAAGTTGAATTATTAAATTATACAGACTATGAGGTCATAGGTAAGGCTCGGGAATTTTACGCTAGAGTTGAGGCGGAAAATCCCGAGTTTAATCTTATGTGGGATGAGTTTTACAGAACTCTAAAAAACACCTTGATTTTAGAGGCTGACGAAGAGGGGATTAGTCGCTGGGAAGATATGCTTGGTATCATACCTATGGGCAGTCTTGAGGATAGAAGATTAAAGGTGTTTTTAGAATGGAACTCCAATGTTATATGGACTGATAGGACTTTAAGGCGGTTTCTAGACTTATTTTTAGGCAAAGATACTTATGAGATGGAACTGATCTATGATAAGTACGCTTTAAAGATTAAGGTTTACTTTGGGACCACTAATGTTACAGCAAATGTACTGATGGATGAACTTAGAAGAATTATTCCTGCTAATATTGCCATGTTTACAACGGTAGAAGTTATATTTAGACCTATATGGGCAGGCGGTAGGCGAAGGGTGCTGAAGCTAACTTATAACGAATATCAGGTGACGGACATTAAAGGCGAGGCAGATAATATATTCGCGGGTAGGCTGGTAAGCATAATCAGGAAAGAATGGCCGATTAATAAGCAGTATAATTTAATTGCCAAGGGACAAGGCGGCTATTTATCATCAAACATTGGAAGTATAAGAGGTGAAATAATTGAGTGATTTAAAGAAAATTAGAGTACAGCATGTAGGTCGAGATGAAAACGGCCTAGAGGTCAAGACAGATGTGGATGTACTGACCGACGCCTCCGCAGTTACGATGGACGGCAAGGATTTAAAGTCGGGCATTGGTGGAATGATTGATGATAGAATCGGGAAATTAATCGACGGCGCGCCACAAGAACTGGACACGCTAAAAGAAATTGCAGACGAACTAAGCAAGAATCAATCAGGCGTGACTACGATTTTGAAAAAACTGGGCGACAAGGCGGGCAGGACGGAGATAAAGACCAAGTTGTCTGAGATGACGGAAGACACGAATCACAGAACAGTCACTGATACGGAAAAAACCACCTGGAATAATAAGGTGGACAAAGACGGGAACAAGATTTTATCTACGAATGACTTTACTGATGAATACAAGGAACTTGTGGATTATAGCTTCCAGGCTATTGAACTAGGATTTGACAAGGATGAGCCTGATAAGAGCATTATAATTAACTTAGAAAATATAGAAGGAAGAGTTTTTGACAGCGTACGATTAAATGCAGCAAGTCAAGACAAAATAGGACTGATGAGCAAGGAAGACAAGAAAAAGCTTGATGACATTGACCCTAGTAAGCTTGTTACAAATGAAAATTTAGCTGACTTTAAACGCTGCAAGATACTCACCCAATCAGAATACGACGCTTTGTCTAGCACAGAAAAGAATCGTGCAGATACCTTGTACTTCATAAAGGGTTAGGTGATTAAAATATTAATAGATGAAAACAAGATTAAAGAAGTTATATTTGCCATGGAGGAGGTTGAGAAGATTAATCACAAGGGGAATGTGATCTGGCAAAACAAGTGTGCTAGTGCATGTCAAGAGATCTGTCAGTTATCTTGCCAAAATTGCCAAGGAAGATGTGAAAGTACATGTGAAAAATCATGTCAGAATTGCCAGGGCAAGTGTGAGACCAGTTGTGAGAAGAACTGTCAAAGCAGCTGTGAAAGTTCATGTCAAAGTACTTGTCAAAAAGGGTGTGAATCTAGCTGTCAAAAATCTTGTCAGACTAAATGTGAAACAAATTGTCAGAATATAGCTCAATGTGGTGGATGCCTTAGAGGAGGAATGTGCGATTTCCAAGATGAGGATAGTTACTAGAACCACAAATAACTCTTGACACGTAATATAATACGTGGTATAATATAGTCAGTGGAGGTAGTGATGAAATCTTATTCGTCAAGGGAAGTTATAAAATTATTAGAAGCTGACGGTTGGTATTTGGCTGATGTTGAAGGAAGTCACCATCAATTCAAACATGATTTTAAGAAGGGGCGGGTTACAGTCCCACATCCTAGAAAGGATTTACGGCTTAGAACTTTAAAATCAATCGAAAAGCAATCAGGACTAAAATTTAACTAGTCCTTTCTTCCCATACCTTAAAGGAGGTTTTTATGAAATTTAGTGATTATTATTGTTATCCTGCAATTGTAACTTTTTATGAGGACGGAGGTACGGAGACTTATTTTCCAGATTTAGATGTTTGTACTTGCAATGATGATGATTCAAATTTGGTTGGATATGCCAAAGAGCTTTTAACTTTGACTATGAATGGCTTAGAAGAAGATGGAGAGCCTATCCCTGAGCCTACTCAACTTGGAAAGTTAAAGGTTGGAGAGAATGAAAAAAGTATTTTGGTAGAGGTCTTTATGCCGCCTTTTAGACTAAGAAATAAAAATAAGTCGGTTAAAAAGACTCTGTCTATACCTGCTTGGATGAACGAGATGGCTATGGAGCATGATATTAATTTCTCACAAGTCCTGCAGGAGGGACTTAAGAGGGAGTTACAAATTAAATAGGATCTAATTTTTTAGATCACGAGCACGCGTTATGCGTGCTTTTTTATTGGAAAGGAGAAGAAATGAGTGTAAATCAATTTTATTTAACGAACGCAGGCAGACACCTGCTTGCAAGCGTGCAATCAGGCGAGGTCTTGAGCTTCACCAAGGTTGGTCTTGGTGAGGGCGAGCCAATATCTGCGGAGTATATGGAGAATATGACGAGCTTAATCAATCCCAAGGATTATTTCCCAGTTACAAGCGTCAAAGACAACGGAGACGGCACAGTCTCAATTGGAGCGGTTTTAGACAATAAGAATGTCGAGAGCCGCTATTTTATTAAGGAGATCGGACTATATGCCCAAGACCCAAAGCGCGGCGAGATCCTCTATGCGATCTGCTCCTGCGGAGACGCGAGCGATTTATTCAGCGCAAAGACGGACAAAGAATTACAAATCCTGCTGGAAATCAGGGTTACAATCGGCAATGCAACGAACGTCAACTTCATCATCAATGACAGTCTTGTATGGGCGACCAGACAAGAGCTATTTGACCTTGCTGGAGTCGGACGAACTGATGAGACTGTTAAGAAGAATGCAGACGATATCTTGGCCTTGAAATTAAAATTAATGATGGGCGGGGTCAACAATGGCATGGGTGGACTTGACGAAAACAGCGTGCTTATATCATTTAGCGACTTAAAAGAGACCGAGGAGTTTTGGGGTTACTGGGATAAGAGCAAAGCAAGGTTGGTGGGATAATGGCGGAGATAAAGACAAGAAAGCCACTTCCACTAATTACTGGCGGTTTTATGAACCTGACCCAGGCCTGCAATTTGGCCTGCCCATATTGCTTTGTTTGCCAGCAACCCAAGTCAATCACCTATAAGGTGGCGGAGGACGCGGCAAAGTTTTTTGCAAAAAACGCAATGAAGGCAGGCAAAAGGCCATCGATAAACTTCTTTGGTGGCGAACCAATGATTATGTACGAGCAAATCATCAAGCCACTCACAGAATGGATAAGGGAAACCTACGGCGACGCCTACGAATTATCACTCACAACAAACGGAACACTCCTGACCCGAGAGGTGATGGAGTTTTTTAATGCCAATAATGTGGGCATGCTATTCAGCATAGACGGCGACAAAAAGACCCAGGATATAAATCGACCATACCACGACGGCAAAGGCTCTTTTGATGACCTAGAGGCGATTATAAATATGGTCTTGGAATACCACCCAAATATGACCTTCCGTGCCACAGTCAATCAGCCAACCCACAAATATTTGTATGAGAATTACCGATTTGCAGTTGACAAAGGCTATACAAATAGCTTTTTTATCCCGAACATTTTTAACGAATGGAGCGACCAAGAATTGGCCGAGCTAGAGCAGGGACTAGTCAAGATTAAAGACTACTACATCGAAGAATTAAGGGCAGGCAGACAGCCTATGTCCTTCAACCACTTCGATCGAGCCAAAGCTGACATGATAAGGATTGCAAGGCTTAAAGACAATGATTATCGGGAAAACAAAAGACTCCTAGCAGGTGGCACTTGCGGTCTTGGTGCAGGAAGTTTTGCAAGCGTAGGTGTGACAGGAAATCTTTACTCTTGCCAAGAAATGGTCGAGAATCCCGATGTGGGCGACAGGTTTATGGTCGGCAATATTTATTACGGCGTGGATGACGAAAAGCGCTATGCAATTGCCGAGAGCTTCAACCCAGTCAATGTCGTATGCAGCAAGGCAGAATATTGCGAGGACTGCCCAAAGAAAAGGATCTGTGACGGCGGGTGTACGATTAACAACTTTTTTAAGACAAATGATTTGCACACGGTGGACTTCGTCTACTGCTGGTGGGGGCGGAAATGTATGGAAATGGCACTCGAAATAATCGAAACCTGCACGGCGGAAAAATTGACCTGGGGTGGAGATATGAAATTCAACGAGTGCAAAGACGAAAGGAGCGATTTAAATGAGCTTAAATGAAAATAGAATTAAAGAGGCGATAGGAAATAGCGGCCTCGATATAGGCGATGAAAATGTGCCAGAGGCGGTGGGGGCATGTTACACAGGTTGTCAATCTAATGGTTGTCAATCATGTCAAAAAGGGACTGAATCAATTTGTGACAGCTACTGTCAATCAAGTTGTGAACATGCATGTCAGAATGTGTGTGAGGAACCAGGAAGTCAATGTGGAACATGTCAATCCTACCAATGCGGCTCGTGCTTGGGTTGTCAAACCACCTGCGAAAAGTCTTATCAATGCGGAAGCTGCCAGGCTTGCCAAACAGGCTGCGAGAAATCCTGCCAAACTGGCGCACAAACCAATACAGCGCCAAGCGTACCTGCTTCAATAGCAGTTCCATCAACCATTAAGGGCGGCGACACCATACTTATACAGTGGGGAACTTCAAGCGATAGCAATCTGACAGGATATATCCTGCAAAAGAAAACAGACGGCGGGGCCTATGTGCAAATCTACAAGGGCGCTTCAAGGTCATTTAGCGACACAGTTGCAGCAGGCACAAACAAAGTCCAATACAGGGTCAAGGCCTACGACTCTTATGGAGCAGAATCAGGATACAGGACATCAAATGAGGTTATCGTCACCAATAATAGCGCACCGATTATTAGCGGCAAAGATACAGACCTAGGCGGACAGAAAGCACCATTTAAAATCGATGTGTCAGTATCAGACAAAGACCTAGGCGACCAAATAGACCTTATAGCCAAGCTCAATGGCTCGACCATTAAGACCATCAAAAATGCGGCGCAAAATACCAACTACGAAATCCAAATCGACGCAAGCAGATTTAACGCGCTTGCACTCAATGCCAGAAATGAGATTGAAATCTCTGCAACAGACAGCAAGGCTACAAGCTACCGCAGATACTATTTCACGCGTATTAATGCGGCACCAACAATCGACTTGCCAAGCGTAAACCTCGGCACACAAAACCAGCCATTCGAATTTAAGTACACAATCAAAGACGCCGAGGGTGACCCGACAGGCGTAAGGATTTTATATGGCGACAAAGTTCTTGAAAATATCAAGAGTGTAAAGCTAGACACCGAGCAGACATTCAAATTCAAAAAACTTGACTTTGCACAGATCCCTGCAGGCGATATTTCAATTAAGATTGAAGCGACCGATGATAAGGGCGGTGTATCTGCAAGGGTGGTCACTTTTAAGAAAGAGATCAACGGCTGTGGCTACATCTTCAGGAAAGACACCTCTGCCAAGGTTACCCAAGTTATCGTCTCGGCATCTCGCAAGGTTGATGAGAAATCAACCTTTAAGGCTTACGTATGCAATAATGCAAACGACAGCAAGCCGAATTGGGAAGAAGTCACTGACCATCTTGAAAAAATTTACAATCTCAAGAACTCCTCAAAGACTGCTGGATCTTGGGCAGCAGGTGTTAAGGTCGAAGTTATAAGAGGCGAGGGCGCAGGCGATAGCTACATCGACGCCGTCGGAATTAATTTTAGATAAGGAGTAGATATGATTAAAGTATTAAAAGAAGCGGAAGTTACAGGCAAAAGAGCCTTTGTGCCTACTGGAGAAAATTTAAAGGCACTGACAGACAGCGCACTTGAAATGAGCACAGACACATTAGAAGAGGTGGAGAAGCTAAAAAAAGCGGTTGATACAGCTATGATGGCCATTGCTGAGATTATGGAGAAAGGAGATAAATAATGAGTGAAGTAAGAGTTAAGGTGTATGCATACTTGGTACACGAGGGTTTAAAGACCATTGAAGAAGTGCCAGACAAGTACAGAGAAGCTGTTAAAAAGAGATTAGAAGAGATAGAGAAAGAGGGCTTTTAGCTCTCTTTTTTCTATAAAAGAGGTGCAAAATGGATGATAAACAATGTGAAATTTACAGAGATAGAGTGAATGAAAGATTGCAAATACAGGACAAAAGGCTTGACAATCATTCCGAGAGACTCGATAAGCTTGAAAATTATAAGTATATGATTGATGAGCGTATAAATAATCTAATCGCCAAAATGGATGACTTGATGGGGACAATGAAGTGGCTTACAAGAGGAGTTGGTACAGCGATTATAGGACTTATTGTTTATATTATTCAACAATTTTTGTTGAATAGATAGTGGTGTGGACAATGCTTGAATTTAAATATAAGCCTATAACAAATGCCAGACAATACTCGACCAAGAGGAGAAAGACATCAGATATTAAGTTCATTGTAATACACGATACTGCAAATAGTGGCCGTGGGGCAAATGCTATGAACCATTTTAAATATCTACAAAATGCTCAACGGTATGGATCAGCCCACTATTATGTAGACGATTGCCAGATTATTCAAACCATTGGCGACAGCAGGATTGCTTGGTCGGTGGGTGACACTTGGGCAAGGACAGCTCAAACTAGGCGAGATATCACAAATGACAACTCACTAAATGTGGAGCTGTGCGTTAATTCCGACGGTGACTATGATCAAGCTTTTTATAACTTAGTAGAGCTGACAAAGAACTTAATGGCCAAATTCAATGTGCCAATTGAAAGAGTAGTCAGGCATTATGATGCAAGTGGCAAAAATTGTCCTAGATCCATGTCTGATAATGGCTGGGCGGTATGGAAATATTTTAAGGCAGAAATCCAAAAGACAATGGAATTAAAAATAGACTTGGATAAAGACTCTGTGGCAGAGCCAATTGAGGTCAAGGAAGAAAAGCCAAATGTCTGTCCAACATGCGGTCAAGTGCTGCATGAAGAAAAGAAAGAGGAGAAAGAAAAGGAAGTTGAAAAGGGTGAGCAAAAAATGTGCGAGATTATAAAAAACCAATACTTGAATGTTTTAAAAACTGACAGTAAAAATATATACCAGGCCTTCATTGGCGGTACAACACTTAGAAAGCTTGGTGCTTATGGTATAAATGGGACTTTCTTCAATACAGTAAGCCCTCACCTGAGTGAATCCATTTGGTCCATTGCAGTTAACAATGGAGCAGCCCTTGGTCCAAATGCTTATAAGAATCATCCTGATAAAAATATAAAAAGGGGGACCTTGTGCATTGATCACGAGGGTAAAGTTAGCATCCAAGTCGTAAATAACATTAGTGAAATAAGTCCAAGTCCACGATTTGCTGTTGGTGGCTTAAGTCTAATACCTAAGTATGATCCAGATGGGGAAAAAATTCCAAAGGATATATTAAGGCGGACCTACCATACGGCTATTGGATACAAGGACAGAGATATTTATCTTATAACTTCAAAGAGCATGTGTGACATGATTGACTTTAAAAGACATATTGAAGCTCTTGGTCTTGATGGTGCAGTGGCCTTAGATGGCGGTGGATCCACAGAATTTTATTATGATGGAGTCTATCAAGGAAGTGGAAGAAAATTAGCAAGTGTAATAGGAGTAAGGAAGGTGTAAAATGACAGAAATATTAACAACAACAATTAGACTATTAGGAGCAATAGCAGCAGCGGTCTTAATACCATATTTGACTGCTAAGTATAAGTTAGCTGAAAGAGAGAAGACAATCACAAATATTGAGACTGCTATGATCTGGATAAGACAGGCTGTGAAATGGGCTGAGCAAGTTATTGTTGGCACAAAAAAAGGCCAAGAAAGACTTGACCAAGTAAAAAAAGTAATCAAAGAAAAAGCACCATGGCTTGATGATGATACCATGACTATATTAATTGAAAGTGCAGTCCATGAGATGAATGCTTTGAAAGACGCACTATTAAAATAACTTGTACGGAGGAGTAAAATCCTCCGTCTTTTTTTGTTTTTAATAGTTACAAAAAAGTTACAATTATAAAATATTTATATATGCTTTGATAAATGGCTTAATTGCAAGGATTATAAGGTTTGATTATTTTTAATTATTATAGATTTATGTATACTAAGTGTTGACAAATAAACACAAACAGGATATAATATATATACAGTCAGAGATGACAAGTCGGACGAGAGAAAGGAGAAAACGATGAACGAAGAAATGACAAATGAGCAATTCGCAAAAGTTCTAGATATCCTAGAAAAATCAATCGAAGAAATTATCAGAAACACAGATGATAAAGAAGAAATGATAGAAAAAATAAAAGAGCTACTAAATAAATAGTAGCTCAAGCAAAAAACAGAGCTGAGGGGTTCTCGTTCTCCCCTCTTCCTCTATACATATTATAGAGGATAAAAAGGACGAAGTCAAGGAGGTACAAAATGACAACAAGAAAAAGCCAAATCAATATCAGGCTATATCCTGAAGAAAAAAAGTTAGTAGAAGAAGCGGCAGAAAAAGATTCAAGGACCGTGTCTGATTTTTGCAGACTTATCATTCTAGAAGCAATTAAAAAAGATGCAGGCAAATAGCTTGCATCTTTTATTTAGAAGCTGACTGGTAGCAGTCAGAGATTTAAAAAACTGATAGGACCAATGGTTGTAGTCATATTGACTAAGACTCCCATCATCTCCACCAGAAAGATATGGAAGTGTTTCAAGCACTTCCTTTTTTGTTTGCAGATTTAAAATATAACTTCACAAAGCATTTTTTAAAATAAGGCTATTATATATTGTATGTACTGGATATTAAAAGAAATATAAAATGGCTAGATTTTTTCTAGCCATTAAATTTATTCGTTATTTTTCTTTGTATACTAATAAATCACCTGGTTGGCAATCAAGAGCTTCACATAGTTTAGCAAGAGTTGAAACCTTGATTGCCTTAGCCTTTCCATTTTTTAGTATTGATACATTTGACATAGTAATCCCAATTTTATTTGATAATTCAGTTACAGACATTTTTCTTTTTGCCAACATAACATCTATATTGAAAATAATTTCTCCCTCCATAAGCCCTCCTTAAATAGTCAGATCATTTTCATCTTTTAATATAGCAGCTTTACTTACAAAATAAGACAAAAGTGAAAATATTACATATAGGCTTAAGCCTAGAAAAGATATCCAAAAAGATAGTATAAGGACAGATGGATGATTCATATTGAACAAAAGCATAACAATATTTCCAATAAAGAAGATAATTGAATCTGTGAGGGCTAGTTTTGAAATATACTTTAAATACTTTGAGTTTTCTTCGGTAAAAGCCATGTCATTGGAAATATTTTTTGATATTTTTGCTGAATAAAATAGTGCCATAAATACAGGTATACTGGTAAGGCATATAAATATAAGCCAGGGTAGGTACCAGTTAGATAATTCAGGGTTTGCCTCTACAAATGTTCTACCAATTAATGGTATAACAAAAATATATAGGATAAGGCTTAATATGAACAAGCCTGTTAATATAACTTTTAAAAGTTTAGATAGTTTTTTTATTTCCATAATAACCTCCTTGTTTTATATAATTATAGTCCGATATTTATTGTAAGTCAATAAATATTTTATGCATTTTAACAATAAAATTTTTTAAATAAAAATTTGTTTAATAATTTGATTTTTATAATTTTTTTTAAAAGATTAATATATCATTTTTATGAATTATATAAGGTAATATAAATCGAAAATTTATTGCAATTTATTCATAATTATGCTATTATAAAGCTAGGAGGATAGCGGATGAAGAGGTTATTTATTTTATTAATATGTTTTCTTTTTATTTCTTGTTCTAATCAAGAAGATCTAAGTGAATATGATTTAAAACTTAATGTAAATGATAATAAATCTGTAGATTCTCTATCAGATAATGACAATTCTAAAATATTTGTCCATATTACTGGAGAAGTTTTAAGAAGTGGCGTTTATGAAATGGATCCTGGTTCAAGGGTTATAGATCTAGTCGAGGAAGCTGGAGGCTTTACTGTTGATGCCAATCAAGAAGCGGTTAATTTAGCTGAAAAATTAAGAGATGGAAGTAAAGTTTATATTCCAAACAAGGATGAAAAAGTAAATATAGGAAGCGTTTCATCTAACTCTTCAGAAAATGAAGTTATTGTGGACTTAAATATTGGGTCCAAAGAAGAGCTTATGAAACTTCCTTCGGTTGGAGAAAAAACTGCTGATTCAATTATTAAATATAGGGAAGAGAATGAATTTAAGGATTTTAATGACCTTTTAAAGGTCCCTGGTATAGGAAAGAAAAAACTGGATTCTTTTAAAGGTATGATTTCAATAGGAGGAGATATTTATGAGTAAATTTGATGTTAAATTAACTTCATATGCTAAGACCAGCGGATGAGCCGCCAAGGTCGGACCAGACATTCTCGCTCAGGTTTTGAGCGGTATAAATAAAAATATGATTGATGACAATAGACTTGTTGTAGGAATTGAAACATCTGATGATGCTGCTGTGTATGATCTACAAAATGGGGAATATTTGATTACGACGCTTGATTTTTTTACGCCAATAGTTGATGACCCATATTTGTTTGGTCAAATTGCTGCAGCAAACTCCTTAAGTGACATCTATGCGATGGGTGGATATCCTAAGATGGCTATGAATATAGTTTGTTTTCCATCTTGTTTAGACCCAGAAATTTTAGCAGAAATTTTACGTGGTGGTTATGACAAGATTATGGAAGCTAAGTGCTTGGTTGTTGGTGGACATACGGTTCAAGATGATGAGCCAAAATATGGACTTAGTGTTAATGGTTTTTGTAAAAAAGAAGACTTAATTA
Organism: Ezakiella peruensis; assembly: GCF_900215725.1. Lineage (GTDB taxonomy): Bacteria > Bacillota > Clostridia > Tissierellales > Peptoniphilaceae > Ezakiella > Ezakiella peruensis. The sequence goes on from NZ_LT962469.1 coordinate 721,517, forward strand.
CTAATAGCGGTGCAAAAGTTGGCGATATACTAATTATGACCAAACCAATTGGTGCGGGTATTATCAATACGGCCATTAAGGGCGGAATTGCTAGCCAATCCGATATTGAAGAAGCCGTAAAGTCCATGAGCACCTTAAATGAATTTGGATTAAATGCTATAAGAAAAGGCGGAGGAGCAAATGCTCTTACTGATATAACAGGTTTTGGTATTGGTGGTCACTTAATAGAAATGATGGAGGGAGCAGATTTATCCTGCAACCTTTATGCTGATGATTTAAATGTTATGACTTCTGCCAGAACCTTTGCAAGCATGGGACTTGTTCCTAAGGGAGCTTACGATAATAAGAAGTATTTCTCAAATCGCTATGAATCTTTATACACAGATACAACTGATGATTTGGTTTTTGATCCTGAGACAAGTGGTGGTCTTTTAATTGCAACGGAAGAAAAAAATGTAAAAGAGATTTTGAAGGTTTTAGATGATTCACCATACAAGGGTTCTGTAATTGGTGAAGTAATACCTAAATCAGAAAAGAGGATTTATTTAAAATAAAAGGAGAGTTTAATGTATAGGTTGATTCCAAAAATGGATGAGATTCTTGAAAATAATCAAGTAAAAAAATTAGTTGATCAATATTCAGTTGATTTTGTTAAATCTATAATAAATGATAGACTTGATGGAATAAGGAATATGATCAAGGATAATAAAAGTGAGGATGAGATAAAATCTGAAATTAGAAATTTAGAAGTAGATATTGTAAATGATTGCAACAACTATTTAGCTCCAAGACTTAGAAGGCTTGTAAACGCAACAGGAACAGTAATTCACACCAATCTAGGTAGGTCCGTTATAAGCGAGAGAATGGCGAAATCTTTAGTTGATATATTAACTCACTATTCTAATCTTGAGTACGATATTCATACTGGTAAACGAGGCTTAAGGTATACCAATATCGAAGAGCTTATTACAAATATTACTGGTACAGAAGCTGCTTTGGTTGTTAATAACAACGCTGCTGCTGTATTTTTAGTCTTGTCTGAATTTGCTAAAGGTGGAGAGGCGATAATAAGTCGTGGTGAGCTAATTGAAATTGGTGGATCATTTAGAATTCCTGATGTAATGGAATTTAGTGGATGTAAACTTAAAGAAATTGGAACAACTAATAAAACTCATTTATATGATTACGAAAGAGCGATAAACGAAGATACAAGAGTTATCTTAAAAGTTCATACTTCTAACTACAAGGTAGTCGGTTTTACTGAAGGCGTATCTTCTACCGAACTAAAAGAGTTAGCCGATAAATATAATTTGCCATTAATAGAAGATTTAGGCAGTGGCGTTTTCGTAGATTTAGAAAAGTACGGATTGATGCATGAACCGACTGTAATGGATTCAATAAATGCTGAAATTGATATCATAACATTTAGTGGTGACAAACTTCTTGGTGGACCACAAGCCGGAATAATTGTCGGGAAGAAAAAATATATCGATGCTTTAAAAAAGAATCCTATGACCAGAGCTCTAAGAGTTGATAAAATGACTTTAAAACTTTTAGAAGAGGTTCTGAAAGAATATATCGATAAAGATAAAGCTAATGAGAATATTCCAACACTAAACATGCTTACTTTACCGATTGATAAATTAGAAAAAAGGTCCGCAGAAATTAAGGATAGGCTTGAGGCTTTAAAACTTGAAGGGCTGCAAGCTAATATTTGCGAGGATTATAGTGAAGTTGGCGGAGGAAGTCTTCCAACTGAGAAACTGCCAACATATGTAGTCCAAATTTCAATATCTAATATGTCCGAACATAAGATTGATGAATTTATGAGAAATTATAAGATTGGAATTGTTGGACGTGTTAATGATGGCAAATATATTATAGACCCTAGAACATTATTGGATGATGATATTGAAATAATTTGTAATGCCTTTGAGGATATGAGGGATAGGTTATGAAACATTTTATAATTGGGACCGCTGGTCACATTGACCATGGTAAGACGAGTTTAATTCGTGCCCTAACAGGCAGGAATACAGACAGGCTGGAGGAAGAGACCAGGAGAGGTATAACTATTGATTTAGGTTTTACCTATTATGATGATCCAAATACTGGAATAAGAGTTGGCATTATTGATGTTCCTGGCCACGAAAAGTTTGTAACTAATATGCTATCTGGTGTTCATGGCATGGATATGGTTTTACTCGTAATAGCTGCAGATGAAGGCATCATGCCTCAAACAATTGAGCACATTAATATTTTAGATTTATTGGGAGTAAAAGAGGGAATCGTTGTAATAACAAAGTCTGATATGGTCGATAAAGATTGGCTAGAATTAGTTGTTGATGATGTTAAAGACCAACTTTCGGAATCATTTTTAAAAGATTCACCAATGGTTGTAGTCAGTTCAAAGACTAATGAAGGTATTGACGAGCTTAAAGAAATGATTTCGAAAAAATCTGAGCTCATAGAAGATATTACATCTGACTCTCCAGGCATTATTTCAATAGACAGGGTATTTGTCTTAAAAGGTATTGGCACAGTCATTACGGGGACACAAATTGAAGGTACTTTTGAAGTAAATCAGGATATTTATATTTATCCGGAAAACATTGAAAGCAAGATTCGTTCAATTCAAGTTCATGGTGAGGATACAGATAAAAGTTATAGCTCTCAAAGAGTTGCTATAAATTTAAATAATGTCAAAAAAGACGATATTAGCAGAGGGTCTGTAATATCTGTTAAAGATCACTTACTTGTAAGCAGGTTGATTGATGTTAAGCTGAAGGTATTAAAAGATTCCTTATTTACTGTAAAAAATAAATCTAGAGTTAGGTTTCATGTAGCAAGTAAGGAAACATTTGCCAGGGTCAATCTTTTGGATCGCGATGAATTAAAACCTGGAGAAGAATGCTATTGTCAATTACAACTAGAAGAAGAAATTGTTGCAAGAAGAGAAGATAAATTTATTATAAGATTTTTTAGTCCAGTAATTACTATAGGCGGCGGAGAAATTCTTGAAGTAAAGCCTAAGAGAAAACGTAGATTTAGAGAAGAAGGCATTAAATTACTTGAAGATAAAGCAGGTGAAGATTTATCTAAAACTGCTCTTGCTATAATAAAAGAGCATGGAAATGAAATAGAATTTGATATGTTTACAAAATCTCTAAATGTTAGTTCTGATGAATCAATCAAGCTTGTAGAAGAACTGGAAGATGATGGTTTGGTTGTTTTTGTTAATAATATAATAGTCGCCAAAGATTACATTGTTCAAAAGACAAGTGATATTATAGAATATCTTGAAAAATTCCATGATAGCAATCCTCTAACGGTGGGAGTTTCTATTGAAGAGATTAGAGCGAGATTTTTTAAGGGTATTGAAGCAAAAAATCAAGATACCCTTATTCAGCTGATCATTAATGATTCTGAGATTGAAAGAGTGGGCAATGTTATAAAATTAACTAAGTTTGTTCGTGAATATACCGAAGCTCAAAATAAGCAAATTGATTCTATAAAAGAACTGATGTCTAAAGAATATAGGACTTATAAAAAAGATGAACTGGGAGTTGGAATGGATTTAATTGCCGCCATTATTTTCGACAAAATATTAGTAGAATTAGATGGAGAAGTTTTATTATATTCTGATCTTTTAAAAGCTCAGGATGATCTAGTAAAATTATTCAATAGCAATGAAAAGATCGATGTAAAGATGCTGCGTGATGCACTTGATACAAATAGGAAGACAGCTGTAGCTTTATTGGAATATTTTGATTCAAAGAAGGTTACAAAAAGAGTTGGAGATGAAAGAATTCTTCTAAAGAAGGGGGTATAGATTTGAGGATTTTAATAGTTGATAATGATATTATATCTAGTACAAATCTTCAATATTCATTGACTCAGGATAATTACACTGTTGATTTATCTGCTTCCTTTAAAGAGGCTAAGCATAGGCTTTCAATTAATACTTTTGATATGATTCTTTTGGAGCCTGAAACTGATGGTTCTTCTGATTTAGTAATGGTGCAAAAAATAAGATCATTAACGGACATTCCAATTTTAGTAACAACTAAAAATAAAGATGAGATAAACAAAATCTTAGCTTTTGAATATGGTGCTGATGATTATTTAGTAAAGCCATTTAATATTTTGGAATTAAAAGTGAGGATTAAAGCCATCTTAAGAAGAGTTAAGAGTGCTGATATAAATAATGATAAAGATATTACATTTGGCAATTATCGTCTAAGAACAGTTGGTAGGACGCTTGTAAGAGGAGACGAGGTTGTAAGTTTAACAGGAAAAGAGTTTGACTTATTGTATGTCCTTTCTTCAAAAGCTGGTACTGTCTATTCTAGAGAAGATCTAATGACAGAAGTGTGGGGATATCAATACTTTGGTGATTTGCGAAGCATTGATGTTCATATTAGAAGACTGAGAGAAAAAATCGAAGAAGATAGCAAAAATCCTCAGTATATTAAAACAAAATGGGGAATTGGTTACTATTTTGATAATGATAATGCAGAGGAAAACAATGAAAATAAATAGGCTTAGAGAACTTATATTGTTATTTGTATTAATCTTAGGCTTCAGTACTGCTTATGCTGAAGAGGTTGATTATACAGGTTATGACAAATATTTAAAGAGATTAGATGTAGAAAGTGAATATAAGGGTATTTCAAAAGATAATTCTATAATACTACTACAGGTTGATAGGCTTACTAACGCTTATATTAACAAGAAATACAATGATGTTGAAATCTTGCCTAATATTAATAAATTATTAAAGGAAGAAAATGGAATTTTTTCTTTTGATAATTTTTACGAAAGCTCATTACCTGCAAGTAATGAAAGTGAATTTTCTGTTTTAAATTCACTTTATCCACATCCAAACACAGATAGTCTTGAAAGAAATTTAAGCAAGAAAACAAGAGAGCTTCCAAAAATTTTAGCTGAGGATGGCTATAATACAAAGTATTTGTTTGCAAATAAATTGTATTCTCCTAAAAAGATAGAAATTGCAAAATCACAAGGTTTTAAAGATATATATTATTTTGGTTCATATAATGAGAAGCTTTTTGATAGGATAATGAGCTCTGTTGAAGAAAATAAAAACTTTATATATGCTTTGACAGATTCATCTTCTTATTATGAAGCTAACGATGAATTTAAATTACAAGTTAAGAACGATTTAGCATCAGATATCTTGTATTTAAATTATATGGATAAAAAGATTGGAGAACTTCTTAATTTAATTGAAGAGAAAAATAAAGATGTTACTTTAATAATATATGGAGCTAATGGTAGACCTATATATAACTCCAAGGGTTCTGAAGGAAAAATAAATAATACAATTGAGAGCTTAAATGTACCACTTATTGTAAGGACTAATTCGAGTGTTAAATCAAAAGTCTTTAATCATAGATGCTCTGAGATAGATATAATGCCGAGTATATTACACCTTATTGGATCAAATAAAAACACATACCCAATGATGGGGCAGGTTTTATTTAATCCAAATCTAGGGAAAAGAGATATTTATTTTCAGAATAAACTATCAAAGGGCTCATTTTTGAGTGATAATATACTATTTGTTGTAAATAAACCAAACTTTAAATATCAAGCCTTTGATCTTGCTGAGAATAAGGCCATTGATCCAAAAGAATACTTGGCGAAGTCTCAAAATGCTATTAGTCAAATTGATTTTTCAAATGGTTTGTGTGATTTAGATATAATGGAAGAGCTTTTATCTAATTACAGAAAAAAACATCAAATGAGTTTGCCTTCAGATAAGTCAATTATGCATGCAGGAGGAGAGATTGCTGGACTTGGATATTCAAATATGAAGGAGTCCTTGGATTACAATTACAATAAGGGGAAAAGATTTTTTGAAGTTGATTTTGAAAAAACTAAAGATGGAAAGTATGTTTGCATTCACTCTTGGGATGGTTTTTTAAAGAAATTTTTTGATGTTGATCCTATTAAAGGGGAAAAAAATAATTATCTACCTTTTTCATATAGCGATTTTATGAATTTCAAAGAGGTTCACGGTTATAAGCAAATGGATGTGAAGGATGTAACTAATTGGCTAAACACTCATAAGGATGCCTATATAATTACTGATTGCAAGGGAGATAATAAAGAGCTCATTCAAGAGATAATTAATTCCGGTTTTAAAGATTTAGATAGGATTATTATTCAAATATATAAAGCTAATGAATATGATTATGTATACAATAAAGGTTTTAAAAATATCATATATACTTTATATAGAAGAGATGTATCAGACCAAACTGTGATTGATTTTGCAAAAAGTAAAAAGATTTTTGCTATAACAATGAATGAAGAAAAATATAAAACGGGTATTGGAAAGAAATTGATCGACAACAATATAAAGGTGTTTGTTCATACAGTAAACTATCTAGAAGATGCAAATAAACTCCTAAATGAGGGAGTAAAAATGATTTATACGGATACTTTATAAATAAAAAGCCACAAAATTAATTTTTTGTGGCTTTTATTGATTTAAATATATCTATAAATGGTATCAATATGTAGATAAGGAGGGTAATATGTATCACAATCAAAGGTCTATTGATGTTCTAAAAGAGTTTGATTCTATGGCATCTGATGGCTTAAGCACTGTAGAAGCCAAGGAAAGATTAGAAAAATATGGCTTAAATGAATTTCAAGACAAAAAAAGAAAGACTTTTCTCCAAAAATTTATTGATCAGTTTAAAGATTTTATGATCATTATACTTATTGTTGCGGCTATTATTTCTATTGCTGCTGGAGAAAGAGTGGATGCAATTGTTATTTTAGCAATTGTAATATTAAATGCTTTTCTTTCAATTTATCAAGAAGGTCAAGCAGAAAAATCTCTAGAAAGTTTAAAACAAATGAGTGCACCTGAGGCTAAGGTAATAAGGGATGGTAAAAAAACAGTGGTTCCTGCTAGAGAATTAGTTCCAGGTGATATTGTTATCTTAGAAGCTGGTGATATTATTCCAGCGGACTTAAGATTATTTACTTCAAGTAACTTGAAAGTGGATGAATCAAGTCTAACCGGAGAGAGCGTTGCAGTTGAAAAAAACTCAGAAGCTATTTTAGATAACAATGCAACACTTGGTGATAGGGTAAATATGGCTTATATGTCTACAATTGTAACTTACGGAAGAGGTAAGGGTGTTGTAGTAGGTACAAGTCATGACACTGAAATCGGAAAGATTGCAACTATGATTGAAGAGATAGAAGATGATTTAACACCTCTTCAAAATAAGCTGGATAAGCTTGGCAAGAAACTTGGAATATTAACAATTATTATTTGTGCAATTGTGTTTGCCCTAGGCTTAATTCAAAAACGTGAAGTTATTGATATGCTGCTTGTATCTGTTTCACTTGCTGTTGCGGCTATACCTGAAGGATTACCTGCTATAGTAACAATTGTACTTGCAATTGGAATGGGCAGGATGGTAAAGAAAAATGCAATAGTTAAAAAACTTCTAGCCGTAGAAACTCTAGGAAGTACAACCTATATTTGCTCTGATAAAACAGGAACCCTTACACAAAATGAAATGACGGTAAAAAAAGTTTACTCAGACGGCAAATATTATGATGTCACCGGCACTGGTTATGAACCAGAAGGACAAATTTTAAATAAGGGGAATGAGCTAACTCATGATGAGCTAAACAATTTAAAAGCTCTTTTATATGCATGTATATTAAATAATGACGCAAATTTATTAGAGAATAATAATGTATACACAATTATGGGCGACCCAACTGAAGGTGCTCTAATAACTTTTGCTGGCAAAGCAGGATTTTTAGAAGATGAAGTTGAAGCCGAACAACCTAGAATTGATGAAATTCCTTTTGACTCAGATAGAAAGATGATGTCTACTTTCCATGAAGTTGATAATAGGGTTATTCAATATACAAAAGGTGCACCAGATATAGTTTTATCTAATTGTAGATATATTTATATAGATGGAGAGTTTAAAGAAATAACTGATGAACAAATAGCAGATATTCTTAAAGCCAACTCAACTTTTGCTTCTGATGCACTTAGAGTACTCGGTTTTGCAATCAAGATTTTTGATAAAGATGATTTTAAAAACACTGATAAAAATGAAGAAGATCTAATTTTTATTGGATTAACAGGTATGATTGATCCACCAAGGACAGAGGCAATGCAGGCTATAAAAGAATGTAAAAGAGCTGGGATTCATACAGTTATGATAACTGGTGACCACAGAGAGACTGCTTTCCAAATTGCTAAAGAACTTGGAATCTGTGAAAATCATAATGAAACAATTTCTGGCTCTGAATTGTCTACAATTGCAGATTCAGAATACAATGAATTAGTTAAGAAAATTAAGGTATATTCACGCGTAAGTCCAGAGCAAAAAGTTAAAATAGTTAATGCTTTAAGGGAAAATGGAGAAATTGTTGCCATGACAGGCGACGGTGTTAACGATGCTCTTGCAATTAAGAGAGCGGATATTGGTATATCTATGGGAATAACTGGAACGGACGTTGCAAAAAATACAGCTGATATGGTTCTTACTGATGATAATTTCGCAAGTATTGTAAATGCAGTTGAAGAAGGTAGAATCATATTTGCCAATATACAAAAGTTTGTTGCATTTTTACTATCATGCAATATTGGTGAAATTTTAATTGTATTTTTCGCCATGCTTTTAGGCATGGAAGAGCCATTAAAACCTATTCACCTATTGTGGTTAAACTTAGTTACTGATTCACTTCCTGCATTAGCTTTAGGTGTGGAGCCAGGAGAACCTGGAATTATGGATGAAAAACCAAGATCAAAGGATGATCCAATTATTACTAAAAAAATGGGTGTAGCAATTGTACTTCAATCTTTAGCAATTACAGTCGCTTCACTCTTAGCATTTTATTATGCAAGAAAACTTTATCCAGACTCAATTACTCATGCAAGGACAATTGTATTTGCAACTTTGATAACTAGTGAATTGCTTAGAGCATTTTCAAGTAGATCTTTTGATAGACCAATTTGGAAAATTGGAATTAAATCAAATATGAAAATGGTATATGCTATTTTAATAAGTTTTTTAATGTTAATAGCAGTATTATATATTCCATTCCTTCATGATATATTTGATACCTTCCAACTAGGATTTAAGGATTGGGAGATTGTATTATCGTTTGCTTTTATTCCATTTATAATTGGAGAATTGGTTAAGCTAGTTAGAAATGTTAAACAATAGTAATATAAATATTAAAATAATACAACAAATTGCTTTCGGTGCATATTCTTGCCAGTGAAAGCAGTTGTTAAATAATCTTAACAAAAATATCGGTTGAAAGCCGATATTTTTTTGTTTTTATATTGTATAATGATTTAAGAGGGAGGGAACAAATGGATTCTAATAATTTACAAAACAATTTGTATACTGATAAAACTGATAGAAGAAGTTCCCTTGACGTAAACTATTATATTTGTGATAGAAATAGAGAATTGCTTAAATTTGAGGGTTTTAAATACACCAGTTATAAGAGATTTACAAATGATATGAAGAGGCTCTTGAAAAGGTACGACGTTTCTATTATGAATATAACAAAAACAGTTACCATGTTTTACGACGATATTAGCTCTCTTGACTTAAGGTTGAATATTATAGGATATAATAAAGCTTATTATGATTTTATTTCTATTAATGAAGTAGAGGAAATGGCTTTAAATAAATTTGATTTAGAAAGATTGACCAATTATAATTACCTTTATGAGTACGAATATGAAGATAAGGAAGTCTTAGAACTTAAAGCTTTTTTAAAAAAAGAACTCTTAAAAAAGAAAAAGAACAAAGAGATTCTAAAGAAACTTGTGAACACATTCTCTAGAAAACAACTAAGGCCTTTTATATTTGATTTAAATAATCATTTCGATTCTCAGTATGTAATGGTTGAAAGTGGCATCGAGCCAGAAGAGACTGATTTATCTAGAGAAAATTTAAATCAAATATACTTGAAAACTAAAGATTGTATATCAAAATATGCTCAGGATATATTTTTTGATGCTTATTGGAAGGCGTTAAACCAAAGGGTAATTGATAGGTACAGGTAAGCTGGAGGTTCATATGAAAAGAAAAAAATTAAAAGCTTTTACTTTGATCGAACTTGTTATAGTTCTAGTAATTATTTCTATATTACTTGCCGTAGCTATTCCATCTATAAACAAGTACAAGGAAAAAGCTCAAAGCACCGCTGATAACATGAACATGCTTGCATTAAAAGAGGCGGCAACAATGTATTGTATTGAAAATGGCTGGGATAATAAAACTGAACTAAGTAAAGAGGATTTGGCTCCATTTTTAGAGAGCTCTCTTGATGATAGTGACTCTACGGATAAAGCTAAAAAACTATTAGACTCATATTCTGTTGCAGTTCAGGATAAAAAAGTTATTGTTAAGAAGAAATAGTCCGAAATTATAAAAGATTCTATTTATGAAGTTATATTTGCTTTTAAGAGTATTTATATTATTAATATTAATTTTTATAGCAATTGAAGATATTAAAACAAAGTCCGTATCTTCAATTTTTTTGTATGCTATAAATGTTTTTCAAATTGTTTCTGCATATATGATAAAAGACTCTTTGTATTTTGAAAACAAATTGATTTTTGCTATAGTAATATTTGCTATATACTTTTCCTTTAAATATTTTAGAAGGATGGTCGGTGAGGCAGATATTATTTTTTTATGCCTACAATTAATTTCATTAGATGTAAAATCATTTATTATTTTTTGGTGGATCTACTTAATTATTTCTCTTATTTATGGTATTATATTATATGTAGATAAAAATGATTCACACATACCAATGTTTCCAGCTTTTGCACTTGGAGAGCTTAGTATTATTATTTATCTTGGAGGTATATTATAATGGGTGATATTTTTATTACCAGTTATTTTGCTCAGTATTTCGATGGAGAAGAAAGAAGATATTTCTTTTATGATAACTTATATGATGAAAATGGTGTAATAAATGATGAAGTTCTTACTTTGACACTTAATAAAATAAATAAATTTTTAGAGTGTAAAACATGCAATGTTTATATTTTGGATCCTAACTCTTATATTGAAACATTTAAAAAGAATGAGAACATTAATAATGCCATGCTTTATTTAGATAGGACAAAATACAAATCTATTATAGATACTGATAATACTAATTCTGTTTTTAACTTTGATTTAAAAACTATGGAGGCTTTTCAAAGGGCTTCAGTAGATTTGGGCGTTAATTATAATTTATATAGTTTTTATGACTTACTTAAATCGGAATCAAAAGATGCAAAGAACATTTATTTTATACTTGAAAAAGATTTTTATTTTTTAATGGCTGTTGATAATGGTCATGTAGAAAAGTATTTTTATGATGATAGAAGTTTCTATAATGATAGAGCTAAAAGAAATATAGAGGAAAATGCTGAAAATATAACTGAAGATGAAATTTATGAAAATTTAGATTTTGAATTACTTGCATCTGTATTGGGTGGACTTTTGGAAGACTTAGATAGTCCCTCAGACTATAATTTAAAATTAATTCCTTATAATATCAGTGATAATACAAAAGAATACTTATCAACTTTTGCTTTTAAAAATTTAGAAATTATTAAATACTTTGATATTCCAAGAGTTGGGTTAAACAGTGACCAGAATTTGTTAAATAATTCCAAAAAGAAAGTGAAAAGCCCTCTACTAACAATTTTATTTGTATCTTTATTAGCAATTTTTATTTTTGAAATATATTATATGCAATCTTTGAAATCTAACCTTGAAAATTTGTACGAGGAATATGAAATTATTGAAAATCAGAGGATTGATAATTTAATCAGTAAGGATAATAATATTAAAAATCAAGAAGATAAGCTTTCAATGTTTGAAGATTATGAGCAAACTCTATCAAGCTATCAATTACTTAACGGTGAAAAAATAATCGATATTTTAGAGGAATTAAATTTAGGCTATGAGATAATAAATGCGAGAGTTGTTGGCGGGGAATTAATTGTAACTATAAACAGTTCAGAAGGATTAGATAAGAAGTACTCTGATAAAGTAACTAAGATTAAAAATATGGGTGATACCGCTCAGTATGAGCTAAGCTTTGAGGTGGGAAATGCAGAATATTAATGATAGTATTAATAAAATTAGAATACTAAAAATTACATCCATTATTGCTTTAATTTTGTTATCTATTTTGCTGTTTTTTAAAGGCATCAGACCATTGAAAAAAGATCTTAGCATTATCGATAAAAAAATAAAAGAATCAAGCTTTCAGTTAAGCTCAAATGAAACACCTTCAGAAGAAGAGTTACCAGTAGTAGAATTTGACAACAAAAAATATGATGATTTTTATAATGAGATAGTAGAGTTTTCTAGATTAAATAATCTTGATTATATATCACTAGAAAATACTTATGATAATTTCTATGGAAGCACAAGCACATACCCAATGGTAACTAATACTAGATTAGAAATGAGAGATATTGATTTATTAGATGATTTAAAATCAATCCTTCCAAACAAGCTTCTAGATTTTACTTTAATTAAAGATGATAAAGTGCACATAGATTTAAAGAATTTATTTATATTCGATAAATCATTTAGCCATAAAGACTTGACAATAGATAATCGTCTTATTGAGCTTTCCGAGGTTGATACAGAAGAAACTCAAGGTGAAGACGATGGTGAAACTAATGATTCTAAATTAGAATCAAATTCTAATCTGGGTGTAGGGAGTGATACTAAGAAAGTTGAGAAAAAAGAGGAATTTGCTTTAATAGATTTTAGAGAAGAAGATCTTGATTTATTATGTACTCCAATGCATCAAAACATATCAGTTGAAGGCAAATATCAAGTGACGCCTAATAAAAACTATCGATCATATATCGTTAATATATACAACAATTCTGATGAAAATGGGTCTGCGCTTGTATCATTTAAAAATAAAAGAGTGAAGTTTTTTACAGGTGAAATAGATGTATTGCTAAAATGTGATTTATTTAATAACATTAGCCGTAATTTAGAACTATGCGTCACAGATTATTATGGAGAGATTAAGAATATAAGTGGGAATTACAAGGATGGTAAATTTATTTTCCATGTTGAAGATAAATATAATTTTCCAATAGAAATTTATGGCATAAAATTTAATATTCCTGATAAAAGTTCAACATCTTTTGCACTTGAAAACTTAAATCTTGAAATAAAAAGTGACGTATATAATGAAATACTAAAAAATGGAGTTATACGAACAGTCTCTAAGGAAGGAGAGAATAGTATTGATGAATTTATAGATAGTATTTCTGGTGGAGTAATAAAAGAGGAGTTAATTAACGATAACCAACTGAAGGAAAACGAATTTAAGGATAAAAAAGTTTTCTTGGTTAGATTTAGGAATATATATGAGATCAAAGAATAAATCTGCATTTACAATCTTAGAAATTATAATAGTATTGATTATTATAAGCATATCTTTTTCAATTATATTTTCTTCTAGAGATGCTTATGAAGCATATATGGAGCGGCGAGAAGTTGAGAGGATAAAAAATGCAATGGCAGATGCTTCTAGGATGGCTGCAGGCTCTAAAAGAACGGTGGAGTTAAATGTTTCAGAAGTAGATATGCAGACTCTTACAATTGTTTGTGGAGACTTAAAGAAAGAGTACAAGCTAAAGGGTAATATAAAATTTAAACACCCAGATGGTGAAAAATATTTATTAAAATATAAAATTTACAAGTCTATGGCGCCAAGTGATTCAGGCAGATTTTTTATAAGTGGAGAATATAAGGATTATGAAATAATTTTCACTCCTGTTATTGCAAAATTTAGAGTTGAGGTAAAAGATAAAAATGATTAGACAAAAAAAGAAGAAAAATGGATTTACTTTATTGGAACTATTGATTGTTATTTTAGTTGTTTCAATTTCATTTTCATCTATAGCCTTTTGCCTAAATTCAATAAATAAAAAGCAAAAAGACTTGTATACAAATAATGCTGAGCTTCTAAACATTGAAAATTATATTTATCAATGCCAGGCAAATGGCAGTATAGAGGCAACAGATTTATATAATATTAGCTTAATAAATTCTTTTAATAATATTCGCACTTATAAGTTAGATTACAATAAGGATGGTAAGGATTTTGAAATATGTTTTTCAATCAAAGAAAAATAAGGCAGCATTTACCTTGCTAGAAGTTATAATTTCTATTGTCTTTATATCACTGCTAATGACTGGCTTAATATTTTTTAAAGATGTCCTAACTAATTCTAAAGCAGAAGAAAATAACAAAAATTATTTTGATCTTTTTGATGCCTCGTATTTTATTGCTAATCAAATTAAAATAGCAAATACATACAGTATAGTTGAAATTAAGGATAGATTTAATAGCATTGACAAGCAATATGTTTTTGAGTCATATCCTTTTGAAGATAAAGAAAAGGATATAAAAAAAGAAATAGCTAAAAAGAAAAAAGTTAATTATTATTATTTTGAAAATGATAATGGTAATTTAAAGTATAGGGCTTACAATACTCCCATCAGAGGGAAACTAGTATATAATGCTTTTTCTGACAATATTATTATTAAAAATATAGATACATTTGATCTTTCATATAATGATGGTATTTTTGAAATATATATTAAAGACAAGTTTGGGAATGAAAGTAGAAGAAAAGTTTTGTCTGGGGTCTACAATGAATAAAAAATATAATGGCTCAGTCTTGATATGGTTTATATGTTTTTTAATGTTAATCAGCAGTATAGTAATGATTAAATTAGAGGATGTGTATAGAAAAAATCAAATACTTGAGCTGGAAGTAAAAGGATTTCAAGTCGAACAAGATATATACAGTACAATGCTTTATTTTTTTGAAAAATACAAGGGCAGAATGGTCGAAGATGCTTTTAAAAATATTCATTGGGATACCTTAACAAATCTAAATATGAATAGATACTACCCAAATAATTTTATTAATGAGAAAGTTTCTTTTGAAAGCATGATAGCCCTGGATTCATTTGTTAATTTCAATATGTTTTATAAATCTGAAAGCACATCAATCAACTCAATCTATGAAAATTTTACTGTGGATACAGTCAATAAAATACTGTCGACTTGTAAAGATGAGGTAATAGATAATACATCAGATAATATTTTTCAAAATGAAAAAAATAGGTTGATAAACCAGGCCTTAGAGAATTTAGAGCCATTATATGATGAACAATTTATGACCATTATTGAACTGGAACCTGGTGATAATTATATAACGATTGAAAATTTGCAAATTATTGTAAAAAATGAAGATAGGGAAGTTCTTAAAACACCTTTAACCTTTACAACTTATATAGTAGGACCTGATTCAAATACAAATATTTTCTTTGACTTAAATGATGGTTTTGAGTTTAACCACTTGTATATTTTTAATAACGGAGATGTAAGTTCAAAGCACTTAAAGTTTAATGGATTTTTATGTATAAAATCAGGAAATCTATATATAGATGAATTAGAGGGATCTGGAAGAATTATTATTGATGGATATTTGCAGGCAATCAATAGGGATAAAGTAAATATGGGTGAATTTAATATTGCAAATAAATTTGCTTTAATAAATAGAGTGTTTGCAGATCCAAGGATTATAAATTATAAAAGATAATTGATTATTTTACAATTATATGTTAAAATATCTGTATAAGAAACGGGAGGTTAATTATGATATCAGCAGGTGAATTTAGAAAAGGTGTTACTTTTGTAATGGATGGAGATGTTTGGCAAGTTCTTGATTTCCAACACGTAAAGCCAGGTAAGGGTGCTGCATTTGTAAGTACTAAAATCAGAAATGTTGTTAAAGGTGGCACACGTGAATTAAACTTCAACCCATCAGATAGATACGAAAAGGCCAATATTCAAACAAAAGAAATGCAATACTTATATAATGATGGTGAATTGTATTATTTTATGGATAATGAAACATACGAACAAATGCCACTTGGCAAAGATGCAGTGGAAGAAGCTCTTCAATTTTTAAGAGAAAATGATACAGCTACCATTAGATTTTTTGATGGAAAACCATTTGAAGTCCTAGCTCCAAACTTTGTGGAACTTAAGGTTACAGAAACTGAACCAGGAGTAAAAGGAGATACATCAAGCTCAGCCACAAAATCAGCAACTGTAGAAACTGGTTTTTCATTACAAGTTCCACTATTTGTTGAAAGTGGAGACGTCTTGAAGATAGATACCAGAACTGGAGAATACTTATCTAGAGTATAAAAAGGAGGAGTTATGACTATTAAAAAAGTATCATACTTAAAAGGTTTAGCAGAAGGCTATGGATTAACAGGTGAAGATAGCAAGCTTGAAAAAATTGTTTTAGAAATGCTAGATTGCATGGAAGACATGGCTAATGAAGTAGATTTTTTAAACTCTGATTTTCAAAGCCTAGAAAATTATGTTGAAATGCTCGATGATGATTTAGCTGAGCTAGAAATGCTATTTGAAGATGACGATGATTATTGCTTCGATGAAGATGACGACGATTGGGATGATTTAAATTGGGATGAAGATGACAACGAATCATCCGATGAATCAGATAATTTTTAGTTTTAACTTCTAGGAGGAATTATGAATAATAATGAAAACACAAGCATAGTTCAGGGCAATGTTACTATTTCGGAAAATGTTATTGCTAATATCGCTAGACTTGCTACAGAAGAAATCGATGGTGTTTGTAAAACAGTAAAAACTGTTACTGAAACATTTACTGATATCTTCTCAAATAAACAAAGTCAAGGTGTTAAGGTAAATATTGCTGAAGATATTATCAATTTGGAAATTGCAGTTGAGCTTAACTATGGTGTTGATATTGAAAACACATGTAGAGAAATTCAAAAAAACGTTAAAAACTCAGTAGAATCTATGACAAACTTAGAAGTAGAATATGTTAATGTTTTAGTTACAAGTTTAAACACAGATTCTAACTTTAAAGAGAAAGTGAATGCATAAAGCCCTTAGATAAGGGCTTTTTTTAAGATGATATTATGAGAATAGAAAACAGAAAAAAACATCGTGAAGAAGCTATAAAAATTTTATATGCTATGGAAATAAATAATCAGTTTAATACTGAATTTATTGATAACTATGCAATAAACAATAATATTGAAAAAGACTCTATGTCGTATACATATGAGTTGCTTTTAGAGTATCTGGATAACAAAGATAATATTGAGGATATTATTAATAGAGAAGAAAAAAATTATAAATTTAACAGAATTCCTCTTCTAGACAAGTGTATTGTAAGGCTGGCACTCGTAGAAATTAAATATTTGGACATACCAATTGGAGTGGCGATAAACGAAGCGGTTGAAATTTCTAAAATATATTCAGAAGTAGATTCCTATAAAGTTGTAAATTCACTTTTAGGTAAAATATCGAGGTCTATGAATGATTGAGTTTAGTGTATCTGCAATAAATAACTACATCAAGAATATCTTAGTAAATGATATTAACCTAAGGTCTATTGCTATTGAAGGGGAGGTTTGTGCCTTTAAAGAACCATCTAAAAATGGACATCTATATTTTGAATTAAAAGATGAGGATTCCAGAATTAGATGTGTTTTTTTTAATATACTTAGTAAATATGATGAAATACCTTTTAAAGAAGGCGACAGTGTTACATTAGAGGGTAGAATTGATGTTTATGAAAGAGCAGGCCAGTATCAATTTATTGTGTCCGATGCAAAAGTTCAGGGATTAGGAGATTTATATATAAAATTTTTACAGCTGAAAGAGCAGTTGGAAAAAGAAGGACTTTTTGATATTACAAAAAGGCCACTCCCTTTAAAGCCAAAAAATATTGGTCTTATTACATCCCCATCGGGATCAGCGCTTAGAGATTTCATTTCTGTAATTAAAAGGAGGTATCCTTTAGCAAATATTTATTTGTATCCAGTGCATGTTCAAGGCGTAGAAACTGTAAATGAAGTATGTAGGGCTATCGATTATTTTAATTCTAAAGATCTTGATGTTGTTGTCTTGACAAGAGGTGGAGGAAGCTACGAGGAATTAGCTGTCTTTAATAATGAAAAAATTGCACGCAAATTAGCCGAGTCAATTCACCCCACAGTTTCTGCAATTGGACACGAACCTGATTTTTTAATTACTGATTTCGTTGCTGATTTAAGAGCTGCTACCCCTACAGCCGCCGCGGAACTTATCTCTCCAGATATTTATCAAGATATTTATAATTTAGAAGACAGGCTTGAATTGATGATTAATAACTATTTTATTTATTTCAATGATGAGCGTAAAAATCTTAAAGCGCTTGAAAATATAATTAATCTAAAATCACCTATTAAAAAATTAAAAAATAATAAGGCTCAGTTATTAGAAAAAAATAGAACTTTAAATCAATCCATGAGGTTAATGATTTTAAAATACAAGAATCAACTTAAGGACTATTCGTCTCAATTAATACCATTTGACACACAAAAACTTTTAAAGAAAGGTTATACCATAACTGTTGATGAGGATGGTAAGTTATTATCCGAAAAGTCTAGTTACAATAAGGGCGACAAACTAAAAACTATTTTTGATAAAGGCAGTCTGATTTCTGAAATTATTTAGGAGGAGTATATGGAAAACTTTAATTACGAGGATGGCTTAAACAGAATAAATGAAATAATAGAGCTTCTCGAGTCAGATGATATTCCGTTAAACGAAAGCTACAATCTATTTTTAGAAGCAAAAACATTAATAAAAAAATGTGAAGATTATATTGATGATTGTGAGAAGAATTTTGAAATCTTGATTGAAGATGATAGCATTGATTCAGAGGAAGACCTTGAGTTTTAAGATGGATTTTTCTAATTTTGAAGAGTATTTAATTTTCACACTTGAAAAAATGGAGATTTCAAGTGACAGCTTAAAGTCAGCTATGATATATTCAATTAAAAGAGGGGGCAAAAGGTTGCGCCCTAAGTTTTCTTTGCTTACAGCTAATGCATTTGATATTGATCCAAAGTTAATATATCCTTATGCAGCAGCTCTTGAGATGATTCACGAGTTCTCACTTGTTCATGACGATTTACCGTGTATGGATAATGATGACTATAGGAGAGGAAAGAAAACAACCCATGTAGTTTATGGAGAGACTAGTGCCTTACTTGCAGGCGATGGTCTTTTAAATTTTGCAGCAGAAATTTCTTTTGATGATCTTATGGTTGACAATGACATAAATAAAGTTCGTGCCTACAAATTTTTATTCAACAAAGCAGGGGCTTTGGGAATGATTGGGGGTCAGGCTTTTGAATGTGAAGCGAAGGCAACTAAAGAAGATTATTTTAAAACTATAAATGGAAAGACTGTTGCCTTATTTGAGTGTGCAATTTACGGTAGTGGATTGTACTTAGGATTAGGTGAAAGAGAATTAAATTTATTGGCGAATTTATCAATAAATATTGGTCAGGGATTTCAAGCTATAGATGATAGAAGTGATGAAGATGGCATCTATAAAATTTCAAAAGAAGAGTGCCAGAAAATAATTAACGATTGCAAAAATAATATAGACAGCATTTATAAGTCTTTATCTGAATTAGATGCGTCCGTTAATGGGTATAAAGAGATAACTGATGTATTATTTAATAAGGAATTTATAAACAACTAATTGGAGGAGCTCATGCTTTTAGAATTAAATATTAATAATTTTGCATTAATAAAAAATTCAAGAGTTATGTTTAAACGTGGATTAAATATTTTAAGTGGGGAAACTGGTGCTGGTAAATCTATTGTATTTGAAGCTCTAAGTGTTTGTCTTGGTGAAAGAGCTTCTAAGAATATGATAAAATCTGGTGAAGACCATGCAGTTATAGAGGCGACTTTCTCTGTGAATGAAGAAATTATTCCTACACTAAAAGATTTAGGCGTTTATACAGATGATGAGACTTTTACTATTAGACGAGATATATTTTTAGAATATCCATCCGTATCAAGGATTAATGGTTTTTCTGTTACTATAAACAATTTAAAGCTGATTGCAAATCAGATTTGCAATATTTATGGACAATATGAGCATCAGATTCTTTTAGATACAGACAACTATTTGCCCATGATAGATTCTTTAAGCGATGAAACCATTAACATAAAGAGTCAAGTTGAAGACTTGTTTAAAAAGCAAAGAGCTGCCCAGCAAGAACTCGATAAGCTGATAAAAACATCTGAAAACATTAACCAAGAAATGGACTATTTGGAATTTCAAATAAATGAAATAGAAGCCCTGGAATTAAAAGAGGGTGAAGAGAGCTCTTTAAAAGAAGAGTTAAATAAATTGGAAAACTATCAGCTTATATATAATTCTATTATTAACGCAAAAAATTCTATCGCTGGAGATTTTGAAACAGGTACTGGAGCATTGAGCTCATTAAATGATACTGTATCTTCACTAGGAAAAATAGAAGTTTTTGATGAATCGATATCAGAACTTGCAAAGAGATTGCAAAGCGTTATTTATGAAGTAGAAGATATTTCTGATTCGCTTGACGATTATATGAGTGTTGATTTTGATGAGTCAAGACTCGAACAAATAAACTTTAGATTATCATGTATCCAAGCTATTAAGAAAAAATACAATAAAGATGTTTCTGAGATAATCAGTTATAGAGGTGTCTTACAAGATAATTTAAAAAGTTTAAAGCATATAGAAGACAATATTAAAGCAAAGCAAGATGAGGTAGATTCTTTACAGAGCGAATACAATAAAATTTCTAACCAGCTTTCTAATTTAAGAAAAGAGAATGCTAAAATTTTTGAAGGGAAATTAATGGACGAGTTAAAGCATTTGGATATGAATAATATCTACTTCACGGTTTCTTTTGAAGAGAAGTTTCCCAGCATAGATGGAATAGATAAAATTGATTTTATGGCTATAACTAATAAGGGTGCAAATTTAAAACCACTAAGAGAGATAATTTCAGGTGGTGAAATGAGTAGGTTTATGCTTGCTATAAAAAAGATTTTTGCAAATGATGAGACCAATAAAACTCTTATCTTTGATGAAATAGATTCTGGTTTAAGTGGAAAAGCGGCAAACGCTGTAGGTAATAGACTTTTAGATTTATCAAAGACTAGACAGGTTATTTTAATTTCACATTTACCACAAATTATTGCCAAAGCTGATGTTCATTTCAAAATTCAAAAGTTTAATGACGCTGATGAGACTCAAACACAAATTAGAGAGCTAAATAGAGATGAAAGAATCGAAGAGATTGCAAGGTTATTAAGTGGTGATGTAATCAGCGAAGCTACTTTAAAAAACGCTGAAGAATTGTTAAATGAAAAGAGGGATTAAATGTCAGATTTATATGAAAAGACCATAAAAAGCGATAAGATTTATGAAGGTAAGATTCTAAATTTAAGATTAGATTCAGTTGAGTTGCCTGATAGAAAATATTCAAAAAGGGAAATTGTTGAACACCTTGATGCTTCAGCAATAATTTTAGTCCAAGATGGAAAGCTTTTATTGATTAAACATTTTAGAAATACTGTTAATGATGTAATATATGAAATACCTGCTGGAATGGTAGATGCTGGCGAAACACCTATTGAGGCTGCTAAAAGAGAATTAACAGAGGAAACAGGCATAATCGCATCTGATGTTGAGCTGGTTTATTCTTTGTTTAGTTCTCCTGGATATTCTACTGAAAAAATTAATTTCTTTTTAGCTAAAGGACCATTTGAAAAGGGTGAGCAAAAAGAAAATCTAGAAGTAGAATATATAGACTTGGATAAATTAGGAAAGATGATTGATGATCTAGAAATTATTGACATGAAAACTGTTGTTGCATATTACATTGCAAAGGGGTTGGTTTAATGGATTTTATTTCAATTCTTGAAAAGAAAAGGGATGGACTTTATTTAAATGCTGATGAGATAGATTTTGTTGTTAAAAAAATTGTCGATGGGTCATTACCTGATTATCAATTATCGGCTTTTTTGATGGCAACATATATCAATGGGATGACTGATGAAGAGACATACAACTTAACCATGAGTATGGTTAACAACGGTAGCGTCGAGTATATAGAAGCCATTAGTGAACATTCAGTTGACAAGCATTCTACAGGTGGAGTTGGTGATAAGCTTACATTAGTTATAACACCAATTCTTGCTGCTTATGGAGTGCCAGTTGTTAAGATGAGTGGCAGAGGCTTAGGTATTACCGGCGGTACACTTGATAAACTTGAAAGTATACCAGGTTTTAATATTTATCTTGACCAAGCAGAAATTGAAAAGCAAGCAGAAGAAATTGGTCTTGTTTTAGCTGCACAAACAAATGATTTAGCTCCAGCTGATAAAGTAATATATGCTTTAAGAGATGTTACAGCTACGATTGATTCTTATCCACTAATAGCCTCGTCAATAATGAGCAAAAAATTGGCTATAAAAAATAAAGCGCTTTGCATAGATTTAAAAGTTGGTAAGGGTGCTTTTATGAAGGATCTAGAATCAGCAACAGAACTTGCTAGAATATTTAAATTCATTGCCGATAAAAATAAAAGAGATATCAGTGTTGTGCTTACAGATATGAACAACCCAATAGGCAGATGCGTCGGTAACTCATTGGAAATAATGGAAGTTGTAGATGTATTAAAAGGAAATTTAAAAGAAGAAGTTTATGATATGTCCATTAGATTTGCAGCTGAATCAATACAACTTTTATATCCATCCAAATCTCTTGAAGAGATTATTAAAGAATGCGAAGAATTAATTGACAATGGTTCTGCATATAATAAGTTTGTGGAACTTGTCAAATGGCAAGATGGCGATGCAAGCTTCTTTGATAACATTGAGGCTAGTTTATCAAAAAATAAATATGACGTATTAGCAGATGCTGATGGTTATATAGATTATGATGCACATGCTATCGGTTATTTATCATTAATGTGTGGTGCAGGTAGAAAAACTAAAGAAGATGCTATAGATCATGGTGCTGGAATAAAATTTAATAAAGTTCACGGTGATAAAGTGAACAAAGGTGATATACTTTATTCAATTTATACAGAAAAAGATTTTAAAGATATTGAGGAATTTATTAAAGGATCTTACGAACTCAATAATAGCAAGCAATCCACCGACAGAATTTTAAAGGTGATTTAATGGACGCGATATTAAGTTTTTTAAGATATGCTCCTGCGCTTGTACTAGCTATTGTTATTCACGAATCGGCTCACGCTTTAGCAGCCATGGCTGTAGGTGATAGGAGTGCCAAGGATATGGGGAGGGTTTCACTTAATCCTTTCAATCACCTTGACCCAATAGGATTGATTTCACTATTTATTTTTAAATTTGGTTGGGCAAAGCCAGTTCCTGTTAATCCAGGGAATTTTAAAAATTATAATTTAGGTATGTTTTTGGTCAGCATAGCAGGGATTGTTGTAAATTTTCTATTTGCATTTATTTGTGCAATTATAATTAAAAATAATGTAGTAAGTACAAATTCATATATTTATACTTTTTTGGTAATGTCTATGCTTATTAATCTTAACTTAGCATTTTTTAATCTAATACCATTGCCACCTCTTGATGGCTCTAATATCTTGCTATCATTTTTTAGTCCTAGAACTGCCTATGAGGTTCAAAAGTATTCGAGATATACACAGTTATTGCTTGTAGTATTAATATTTAGTGGATCAATCTCAGATGTTTTAGGACATTTAGTAATGTCCACGATGAATTGGATGTTATCATGAGCCAAAATATACTGGTAAAATTAGACGATTATTCAGGTCCTTTGGATTTATTATTAGATTTAATCAAAAAGAATGAAGTTAACATCTACGATATTCCAATAAATTTTATTACACAGGAGTATTTGGATACTCTTAGACAAAATGCAGATATGGGCATAGAAATTCAAGTTGAATTTTTATATTTGGCGGCCACTTTATTAAATATAAAAACGAAAATGATGCTTCCATCTAAAGATGAAGGGGATGATGATCCTAGGGTTAATCTTGTTGAGCAACTGATTGTTTACAATCGATTTAAGATGACTCAAGCTGACTTGTTTGCTTTATTTGATAATAATTTATTATCTTATGATAAAAATTTAGATGAAGATGTATTTAATACTAATGTTGTATATACAATTAGCTATAATAAGAATAATTTGTTCAATACATTTGAAAGCTTGATTAACAATAAAAAGCAAGCCCTGGAAAGCAATGAAATTTTAATAGTCAAAGAAAGATATAAGACTGAAGATCTGGTCGAGGATATAAAAAATATTTTGCTTAAAGATAATGATGTTTCTTTAAGAAAAATATCTAATAATAAAAATCGTGAATATCTAATTACTGCATTTTTAGCAATTCTAGAATTATTAAATAGCGGATTAATTGTTTGTAAGCAGGAATCAGCATTTACAGATATTTACTTAAGCAAGATTTAAAAGAGGTTTAAAGTGTGTGAAGACAGAATAAAATATAAAAATTCAATTGAGGCTTTACTTTTTGCCTGGGGCGATATGATTGAAATTAGCGAAATATCTAAATATTTTGATATTGAAAAATCTATTGTTGAAGACATTATTTATGAATTAAAAAATGAATATAATGATAGGGGTTTAAGGATTCAAATTATTGGTAAATCGGTTCAGCTAAATTCCAATCCAGAATATAATAAAATAATCTCTGATTTTGGTGTAAAGCAAAAGAAGAGAAACTTATCGAATGCAGCAATGGAAACTCTTAGCATTATCGCATACTTACAACCAACAACCAAGTCTGTAATTGAGCAAATTAGAGGTGTTAAAAGTGATGGATCTGTTAGGACTCTATTAGATAGAGGACTAATAAGAGAAGCTGGAAATTTAAATCAGCCAGGTAGACCTATAGTTTATAAGACTACAGATAAATTTTTAAAGTCATTTGAGATTGAAAA
This sequence comes from Ezakiella peruensis, assembly GCF_900215725.1. Taxonomy (GTDB): domain Bacteria; phylum Bacillota; class Clostridia; order Tissierellales; family Peptoniphilaceae; genus Ezakiella; species Ezakiella peruensis. The sequence goes on from NZ_LT962469.1 coordinate 746,483, forward strand.
TTTAAATTATTTACCAGAACTTGTCGATAAGGAAGAAATCCTTGAGCTATTAAAGATCACAGAAATTGATTTTGACGATATAATTGAAATGGATCCAGTAGAAGAAGACGAGGATAATGTAGAATCTATTTCTAGTGATGTAAATTATAAGAATAATGAGGTAGGAAATTCAAATGAGGCTTAATAAATTTATTTCTAATTCAGGGTACTCCTCAAGAAGAAAAGCTGATGAAATTATTAAATCAGGCCTTGTTACGGTCAATGGTGAGATAATAAAGAATATAGGTCATGATGTAGGAGAAAATGATTATGTAAAAATTGATGGTAAAACAATTCAGTTAAGTCCAGGAAATGTATACTTCGCTTTATATAAACCTAGAGGATATCTATCATCTAATTCTGACATTTACCATGATAAGCTTGCAGTGGATTTAATTAATTATAATAAGAAACTTCAATATGTCGGTAGACTTGATCTAGATAGCGAAGGATTGATCATTTTAACAGATGATGGTGAATTTACAAATATCATGACGCATCCATCTTTTCAAATTAAAAAAACATATTTGGTTTATATAAATGTTTATGTTCCTGATAGAATTATTAAGGAAATTGAAAATGGAGTTAAGCTCGAAGATGGTCTTACTCAAAAATGTATTATAAATGTCAAAAGTAGAAATAAGTATCAAACAAAATTAGAAATTCAAATTTATGAAGGGCGTAATCGACAAATTAGAAGGATGTTTGAAAAGTTTAATTTTACTGTAAATCGATTAATTAGAACTAAGCATGGAGAAATTAGTCTGAACGGACTTACAGAGGGGAAGTATAGACAATTTGATAAAAATGAGTTAAAATATGTTAAGGAGCTACTAAAGATTCATGGCAATAAATGAAAAGAAGTTAAAAAACTTAATTTATGAGAAATATGAAAATCTTAGTAAAGGTCAACAAAAAATTGCTGATTTTATCATTCTAAATTCTAATGAGATGGTTGATATGACAGCTAAAGATTTGGCTTGCAAACTCAAACTTAGCGAATCTACAATTGTTAGGTTCGCTCAAGAATTAGGCTTTGAAGGATACAGAGATCTAAAAGAAATTATAATCGATGATGTAAAAAGCACATCTACATCGATAGATAGGATGAATATTTTTTCTGAAGTAGATGCATATACAAGCTCTATTTACAGCTCGGTTAGTTCAGAGATTTCTTATTTAAAAAAGTTAGAACTTATTGACAAATCTACAGTAAAGGAAATTGTTGAAAATTTTTTAACTGCTAGAAAAATATATTTGCTAGGATGTAGGACTTCTCATTTTCTAGCTTCGTATTTTAATTTTTATTTAAAAATTTTACTTGACAATGTATGCTTGCTGGGAGAAAATGAAACAACAATTTTTGAAGAAATGGTAGATGCAGATGAAAATGATTTATTATTTGTAATCAGCTATCCAAGATATACTAGATTGATGTTAGAAGTTGTACAGCATGCCAAAGATAAGAATGTTAAAATAGCATCATTAACAGATAATGATTCAAATAAATTATCAAAAATGTCCGATTTATCAATTGCAGCAAATAATAATTTGTTGTTTTTTGTAGATTCGCTCGTAGTTCCTATGGCGATAATAAATGGGATTATAGTTGATATAAGCATGAGCAATAGGCAAAATACAATCAATAGCCTATCTCAAATGGAAGACCTGTGGAAAAAATATAATATATTTGACACAGAATGATTTAGGGAGGTAATTATGAAAAGAAGGATTTTAGTTGCAGTAGTAGCTACAGCTATGGTATTTACTACAGGATGTAAATTATTTAGTGACGGAGATATTAATGCTAGAAAAGTTGCTACATTAAAAGAAGAAGAAAAGATGCAAATTGCTAATGAACTAGCATCGATTGTATTAACCGAAGACGAAAAATTTAATTTTATCACTGAAAAAATGTTAGATCAAATTGCTTTAACAAAAGATGATAAGACTGTGGCTCAACTTAGAACACAAATTGAAGCCAACAAAGCTAACCTATATGAATCTTATTTAAATGATTATAAGGAACTAAATGCTGTAAAAACTCCAACTGAAGAAGAAAAAATTGTAAATATTCCATTCTTAGATAATATTGTGGAAGTAATTAAAAATATTTACACAGGAGCATATGAATCAGAAGAAACATTTACTGCAGCAATAGAAAATTTCAATGCAGACTATCAAAATGCTTTTAGAATGGTTCGCGATGAAGGAAAAACCTATGAAGGTTTAAAATATACAAAGACAATTGTTACAGTTGATAATCCAAGAGAATATAGAGCTGAACTAAAGGGCTCTGATAAGACAATTTATATTTATTTTTCAGAGTCTAATGGAATTTTAAATCTATCAAGAATTGTTGCTGAATAATGATTTATGATCTTATTGTTATCGGTGCTGGCGCCAGCGGTCTACTAGTTGCTTCAATGGTAAGTGAAAATCAAAAGATTTTAATTATTGAAAAAAATGAAAAGCCTGGCAAGAAGCTAAAAATAACAGGTAAGGGTAGATGCAATATTACAAATTCAAGACCAATAAATGAATTCTTTGACGAAGTTTTTTCAAACAACAAATTTTTATTTTCGTCTTTTTATGAATTTACAAATTATGATTTATTGGATTATTTGAAGCAAAAAGGTTTAAATACAAAAACTGAAAGGGGAGGACGTGTCTTCCCCTTTACTGATAAGTCCACAGATGTTATTAATGCCTTATATAAGAAATCTAAAGCTGACTTTGCATTTAGTGAAAATGTTTTAAGTGTGTCAAAAGATAATTGTTTTAATGTAGAGACAAATAAAGGCAAGTACACCTCAAAAAAATTATTAATTGCAACCGGTGGGCTATCATATCCAATGACAGGGTCAACTGGAGATGGATATAAGTTTGCCAAGAGTTTTGGGCACACTATTACATCGACAAAACCAGCTCTTGTTGGTTTAAATGTTAATTTAGATGATGATAAAGAGCTTATGGGCCTATCATTAAGAAATGTAAATGTAAGTTTATATTCAAAGAATAGGCATATGTCTGAATTTGGAGAATTATTGTTTACTCATTATGGCATAAGTGGGCCGACTATTTTAACCCTAAGTTCTTATGTAGAAGAAGGCGATATGATATCTATCGATTTAAAACCTGGTCTTGATAATACAAAACTAGATAACAGGTTATTGCGTGATTTTGATCAGAATATTAATAAGTCATTTAAGAATTCTCTAGATAAATTATTGCCTAAGTCTATTATTAATTATATTGTAAAAAGGTCTGGAATTGACGAAGATAAAAAAGTTAATCAGATAACCCTTAATGAAAGAAAAAGATTGCTTGAACTTATTAAAAATCTAGAGTTTAAAGTTTTATCTAGAAGAGGGTACAATGAAGCAGTTATTACCGATGGAGGCATTAATGTTAGAGAGATTAATCCAAAAACAATGGAGTCTAACTTAGTGCCTGGTCTTTATTTTGCTGGAGAAATAATTGATGTAGCTGCCAATACTGGTGGATATAATTTACAAATCGCATTTTCAACTGCTTATAAGGCTTTTAAATCAATATCGGAGGAATTATGAAGATTATACGAGGAGCTATTACCATAGAAAATGATACTACTGATGAAGTTAATAAAGCTTCTTGCTATTTGATGAAAGAAATACTTAAGCTTAACGATATTTCATCAGATGATATTATATCTATTACAACTACAGCAACAAGAGATATCACATCAGCATATCCAGGACCTGGAATCAGGATGGCAGGAGTTGATGTACCTATAATATGCGTTCAGGAGCAGTATGTTGCTGACTCTCTTGAAAAATGCATTAGATTTGTTGTTACAGCTGATATTTCTAAAAGTGTTTCTCACGTTTACGTTGGAAAAACAAGATCTTTAAGACCGGATTTATTTGCGGAGGAAAAATGATTATTACTTTTGATGGCCCTAGCGGGTCAGGTAAGAGCACACTAGCTAAGAAAGTTTCAAAAAAACTTAAAGTTATGCATATTGATTCAGGCTCTATTTATCGTGCAATTGCTTATTATTTAATTGAAAATAATATTGACCTTGAAGATGCCAAGGATAAAGTTAAAGATATATGTATTAGTTATAATAAATATGGTGTATCTTTAAATGGAAAACATCTTAAAGACGAACTAAGAACTGCAGACGTGACAAATATGTCAAGTGTAATTGCAACCAGGAGATATGTAAGAGAAAAGGTTAATAGTATTATTAGAAAAACTGCAGATGCATATTCTGTTATTGTTGATGGAAGAGATATTGGCACAGCAGTTTTGCCTGATGCTGACTATAAATTTTACATTGATGCAAGTGCCAGCACTCGTGCCCGCAGAAGATACAATCAGCTTAAAAGAAAAGATATGCTTAATGGTAAAAGTTACCAAGAAATACTAAAGGATATTGAAGCTAGGGATAAAAGGGATAAGGAGAGAGATATTGATCCTTTGGCTATCCCTGAAAATGCAATTATAATTAACACTTCAAATAAAAAAATTAATGATACTATTGATGAGATTTTATCTAATATACATGGAGTTTAAATGAAATTTATTTTATTTATTTCAAAAATATTATCACATATACTTTTTAGAGTAAGGATTCACAATAAGGACAAAATTATTTGTGATGGGCCTATTATTTTCTGCGCCAATCACTTGTCTAATTGGGATCCTATTTTAATGTATTTATATTTTCCTAGAGAAATTATTTTTATGGCTAAAAAAGAATTGTTTGAAATTAGACCAGTTAAATGGTTGTTCAACAAGTTAAATATGATAGCTGTGGATAGAAAAAAACCGGAATTAAGTTCAATTAAGGACTCTATAAATGTTCTCAAAGATGATAAAGCTTTGGGAGTATTTCCCCAAGGGACTAGGAAAAAAGATATAAATATTGATGATGCAAAAGCGGGAGTTGGACTAATTGCATATAAAGCAAATACAGGGATACAACCTATTTATATAAAATCAAAATATAAGTTATTTTCTAAGGTAGAATTTTATGTAGGGGATCCTATTTATCCTGAAACTAACAGCAAATTAAATTCAAAAGAGCTCTATGATAAAATGAGCAAGGATGTTATGATAAAAATTAAGGAGATGGCCGATGCAAGTAATCTTAGCTGATGAATTGGGTTTTTGCTTTGGAGTTAAGAGGGCTTTTGATCTCGCGATAGATAATGCAGAAGATTCTGCTATAATTGGTCAACTTGTTCATAACGAAGATGTTCAAAGAAGAATAGAAGATGCTGGCATAGTTGAATACACTGACGGTTGTGAGTGTAAAAATCTTATTTTAAGAAGTCATGGGACCGTTAAGGCCCAAAAAGATGAGTTAGCAAAAAAATATAACTTGATAGATACTACCTGTCCAGTTTTATTAAATATTTATAAAATGATTGATAAATATAATTCGTTGGGATATATAAATTTAATATTTGGATCTAAGACTCATCCTGAAGTTTTGGCTACAGCATCACAAGTTGGCGATACAATTATTGTTGAAGATGTTTATGATATTGATAAGCTGGATATAAGTAAGAAATATTTTGTTACTATGCAGACAACTTTAAATACTGAAAAATCAAAGCTTTTAACAGAATATATTTTAAATAAATTTAAAAATAATAAAGAAAACCTACTTATACAAAATACAATTTGCAATGCTTCAATAAAACGAAGACAGGCTATTATAAAGTTAATGGATCTTACAGATTGTATAATTGTTTTAGGTGGAGAAAATTCAAATAACACAAAGGAATTAGCAAATATTTTAAAAGAAAATAATTTTCCATTTTATTTAACAAAAGACGTATTTTCACTTGATTTATATGAGATTAACAAGTATAATAGAGTAGGAGTATCCGCTGGGGCTTCAACTCCAGATTGGATAATTGAGGAGACTGTTAGAGTGTTAAACGACATTGACAGAAACATTGAAGGATAAAATCAATTTAAAATCCGTATGGATATGTGGTTGATGTATGATTACTTCAAGATGTTACGAATCGGGGTAGCCGACAGGTGAGTCGATTAAGAAGGATGACAAATCCTACTGACACAGTAACAGAATCAAAAAAGATATTGAAGGAGAGATACTATGAACACAAATGAATTAAACACAAATGTTTCAAACGACGAAAGTGAATTGTCAAACACAACAGTTCAACCTACAGACCAAGATGCGATGATGCAACAAATTGAAGACACATTTACTCGCATCAGAAGAGGACAGATTGTACCGGGAGAAATTCTATATGTAACTGACAATCAAATTATGGTTAATATTAATTTCAGATCAGATGGAATTATTAATCGTGATGAAATGCCAGAAGATATTGAAGACCCAAGAGAACATTTTAAAGCTGGAGACCAAATCGACGTTTACGTTGTTAAGGTTGACGATGGCGAAGGTAATGTAGTATTAAGCTTAAGAAGAATTAAAGATGTTAAGGCATGGGATGATTTAGAAGCAAAATTTGAAGCTAAAGAACATCTTAATGTTCTTATCAAGGAAGAAGTTAACAAGGGTTTAGTAGCTGACTATGAAGGTGCTAGGTTATTTATGCCTGCAAGCCATGCTTATGACAGATTTAGAAGGAATCTCTCAGGTCTAGTAGGTCAAACTGTAGAAGTTGAACTTATTGATTTTGACAAATCTAGAAGAAGAGCAATCATATCTAGACGTGAGATTGAACGTGAAAGAATTCAAAAAGAAAAAGATGAATTTTGGAATCAAATCGAAGTTGGACAAGTTAGAACTGGTAAAGTTGCTAGACTTACAAACTTTGGTGCATTTATTGAATTAGGGCCTGTAGATGGTTTGATTCATATAAGTGACATGAGCTGGGGTAGGATTAGAAGCCCTAAAGAACTTTTAAATGTTGGCGATGAAATTGAAGTTAAAATTTTAGACATCGATCAAGAAAAAGAAAGAGTTTCATTAGGAATCAAACAATTAAAAGAAGATCCATGGGTAACTTTCACAAGCAACTACAAAGTTGGTGATACCATCAAAGGAACAGTTGTTTCAATGCCAGATTTCGGTGCATTTGTTAACGTTGGCGATGGAATTGATGGTCTTGTACACATTTCACAAATTTGTGTAGAACACATTGAAAAGCCATCAGATGTTCTTAATATTGGTCAAGAAGTAGAAGCCAAAATTGTAGACATTAAGGATGAAGATAAGAAGGTTTCATTAAGCATGAGAGCTTTAGTTGAACCTGAAAAGCCACAAAGAGAACGTCGTCCAAGAAAAGAAAGAGCTAAAGAAGAAGCTCCAAAGGAAGAAAAAGTAGAAACAAATCCTATTGATAATCCACTTTTCGATAGTGAAGTTCTTGGCGAACTTAAGAAAATGGCTCAAGCTGAATCAGATGATACAGAAGAATAAATTTTAATTTTGAGAAGCTGCCTATATCTATAGGCAGCTTTATTTAGTTAGGTGATATTTTGAAATACATTATTAAAACATATGGTTGTCAAATGAATGAGCATGACTCAGAAATTTTAGCCCATAAACTTGAAGATATGGGATACTCATATACAGATGAGCTTAGAGATGCTGATTTAATAATTTTTAATACTTGTGCTATCAGAAAGAATGCTGAGAACAAGGTTTATGGAAATTTGGGCTGGCTTAAAGGCGATTCTCATTTTGATGGCAAGATTATTTGCGTATGCGGTTGCATGATGCAATCCGAAGAGATTAGAAATACAATTTTAGAAAAGTATAAAAATGTTAATATAATTTTTGGTACTAATAATATTGATAAGATTGATACTTTTATAAGAGAATATTTAGAGACGGGAAAAACTGTTGTAGAAATAAAAGAAGAAAACGATTATATTGACAAGACATTTAATGCAATACGACCTTTTAAATTTAAAAGCTTTGTAAATATTACTTATGGTTGTAATAATTTTTGCACTTACTGTATTGTTCCGTACACAAGGGGGAGAGAAACCTCTAGATTACAAAAAGATATAGTGGATGAAGTTAAATTTTTAGTTAACGATGGCGTAAAAGAGGTTATGCTTTTAGGGCAAAACGTAAACTCCTATGGTAAGATATTTAAAGATGGCACTAATTTTGCAGGACTATTAAAAGAGCTAGGGCAGATTAGAGATTTAAAAAGAATTAGGTTTATGACTCCGCACCCAAGAGATATAAGTGAGGAGTTTTTGGATTGTTATTCATCAGTTAATAATTTAATGCCCCAGCTACATTTACCTATTCAATCTGGTTCGGACAAAGTTTTAAAAGATATGAATAGGCACTATGATACTGGAAAATATTTAAAAATTATAGATTATGCTAAGCAGGTAAGGCCAGATATTTCTTTTTCAACTGATATAATTGTTGGATATCCAACAGAAACTGAAGAAGATTTTGAGAGGACCTTGGATATAATTAAAGAGGTAAGATATGATTCTGCATTTACATTTATATTTTCACCTAGGCCTAATACGCCAGCAGCAAGATTAAAGCCACTGGATAAAGATGTTGTTAAAGATAGGTTTGACAGGTTGACAGATTTGATGAATGATATACAGTTAAAAAACCACGAGGATACGGTGGGTAAGAGATATGAGGTTTTAGTAGAGAGTTATAACGAAGATAACGCAACAATAGAAGGCAGAAACGAGTACGGTAGGACTATTGTTTTTGAAGGCTCTAAGGATGATATTGGCAGAATTTTAACCGTTGAGGTTGATAAGGTAAACACATTTACAAGTTATGGTAAAGAGGTAAGATAATGATTTCATTAAAAAACATTGATATTAATAATTTAACACCAATGATGAAACAGTATGCAAAAATTAAAAAAGAGTGTATGGATACGATCCTTTTCTATAGATTGGGTGATTTTTATGAGATGTTTTTTGATGATGCCATTGTGGCTTCAAAGATATTAGGCTTGGCACTGACAGGAAGGGACTGTGGTCTTGAAGAACGTGCACCCATGTGCGGTGTACCGTATCATTCTGCGACTCAGTATATAAAAAATTTAATAGCCGAAGGGTATAAGGTTGCAATCTGTGAGCAATTAGAAGATCCTGCTAATTCGAAAGGATTGGTAGAAAGAGGAATTGTGAAGGTCTTTACTCCTGGCACAATCCTGGATGATGGATATTTAAATAATAGTGAAAATAATTTTATAGCTTCAATTTATGTAGAGGATAAAATTGGAGCTAGTTTTTGTGATATTTCAACTGGAGAGCTAATGCTTGAAGAGTTTGAAATTAATGATTTTAAAAATTTATATAGTGAATTAAATAAATTTGATCCAAAAGAGATTATAGTAAATGAACAATTATTATATGAGAAGCTTTCAAAAGAAAAATTTAATGCAATATATGATAATGCTTATAATAAAAAGACTTTTAAGGACCTTAAAGATCTAGTTGATGATATTGTTGGCTTAGATAACTATGAGAGTTTTAATGATTTTGAAACGAACTCTATGTTTATGCTATTTCAATATTTGATTGAAAATAAAAATACGAAGTTAGGACATATAAATTCTGTTTCAAGGATTTCAATCAATGCTTATATGGGATTAGATGACATAGCTATAAAAAATCTTGAAATAATAAAAACTATTTTTGATAATAGCAAGAAGGGATCTTTATTAAATGTATTAGATAAGACGGTGACCTCTAAAGGCTCACGCATGCTTAAAAGTATGGTTGAGCGACCACTTCTAGATATAAACCAAATTAATACAAGACTTGATATCGTTGAATGTTTTTATTCTGATCCAATTACATCTGAAAATATCAGGGATTTATTGGATTATGTATCTGATATTGAAAGAATTGTTTCTAAAATAGTTGCAAAGATTGCAGGTCCAAGAGACTTGATTAATTTAAAGACCAGTTTGGGTGTTGTCCCAAGGATTAAAGAAATTATCTCATCTTTTGAGTCTAAGGCTTTTGATACCATTAAAATTGATTCAAATGAATCTATATTTTATTTAATTGATGAATCAATAGTTGATGAACCTCCAAACTCTATTAATGATGGAGATTGTATAAGAGATGGATATAATAGTGAACTGGATGAAATAAAAGGTAGGTCCAGACATTCAGAAAATTTACTTTTAGATTATGAAAATAAACTAAAAGAAGAATCTGGTATAAAAAATTTAAGAGTAAAATACAATAAAGTAACTGGATATTTTATTGAGGTTTCAAAAGGTCAGATTGAAAATGTCCCTGAATATTTTAGAAGAATTCAAACTTTAAAAAATGTAGAGAGATATATGACTAATGATCTGTCTGAGATAGAGTACAAGATATTAAATGCTTCAAAAGAAGCTTTAGAACTTGAAAAAGAACTATACGATCAAATTTTAGTTTCCATAATACCAAGCATTTCTTCTTTAAAATTACTTGCAGAAAGTCTTGCAAGTTTAGATGCTCTGTTATCATTAGCAGAGACAGCAAGGTTAAATGGATATGTAAGGCCAAACTTTAATACAAGTGGTCTTACGGAACTAAAGGCCTGCAGACACCCTGTAGTTGAATTAAATACTTCACTTGAAGACTTTATTCCAAATGATGCATACTTTGACATGGAAAATAGGTATGCAATTATAACTGGTCCAAACATGAGTGGTAAATCAACTTATATGAGGACTATTGCCTTAAATCAAATCCTTGCACAAATCGGATCATTTATACCAGCTGATAGTGCTAATTTATGTATAATAGATAATATCTTTACAAGGATAGGTGCAAGCGATGCTTTAAATCAAGGCAAATCTACTTTTATGGTCGAGATGACAGAGGTAAGTAATATTTTAAACAATGCAAGCAAAGATTCTTTGATATTATTAGATGAAGTTGGCAGGGGAACGAGCACTTATGATGGCATGTCCATTGCCTTTGCTCTTATGGAGTATATAGTAAAAGAAATTGGTGCAAAAACAATGTTTTCTACTCATTATCAAGAATTATCTGAGCTTGAAGATAAACTTCCACACGTATTTAATCTCACACTTGATATAAGAGAAAATAATGACGAGATTTTGTTTTTACGCAAGGTAAAGCCAGGGGTTACTAATAAATCCTATGGTATTCATGTTGCTAAATTAGCTGGACTACCTAATTCGCTAACTGATATTGCCGAACACTATCAAGAAACTTTTGCAAACACCAGCAAAGCAAGCGATAATTCGTACGCACAATTTACTTTTTTAGCTAATGATCAAAAGCCTGAGGGCAAGTTCAAAAATCAAAACGATAATGAAGATAAGATTATCAAAAAAATTAGAGATCTAGTGCCTGATAAAATGTCACCTATAGATGCATTAAAGTTTTTGTATGAAATAAAGGATGATATCTATGAATAAAATTAGAGAACTTTCTCAGGATACAATTGAAAAAATTGCAGCCGGTGAGGTTATAGAAAGACCAGAATCTGTAATTAAAGAAGCTGTAGAAAACTCAATAGATGCTAAGAGCACTTCTATATTAATAGATATTAAGTCTGGAGGTAAAGATTATATAAGGGTAACTGATAATGGGATTGGCATAAGTTATGATGATTTGGATTATGCTTTTAAAAAACATTGCACATCAAAGATTTATTCTTTTGATGAAATATATAATCTTAATTCTTGTGGTTTTAGAGGAGAGGCCTTAAATTCGATTGCAAGTGTTTCAAAAGCAAGTCTTGTCAGTAAAGTTCAAGGAGAGGAAGCCTATAGGATTCAATATGAATACGGAAATTTTATTAACAAAGCAAATGCTGTTGCAAATCAAGGTACAAGCTTAATAGTAGAGGATTTGTTTGGAAATATGCCTGTTAGAAGACGACTATTGGCAAGTGACAGGACAGAAGAAAATCGCATTAGGTCTTTGATAGAACGCTTTGCAATTGGATATCCTCAAGTGGCTTTTAAACTTGTTTCTAATTCTAGAGTTTTATTAAATACATCTGGATCAAATGATTTAAAACAAGCAATCTTTGAAGTTTTTGGAAAGAATGTTGTTAAAGATATAATTGAAGCAAAATCTGGTCGTATAAATGGTTATATTTCAAATTCTAATTTATATTCCAATAATACTTCTAATCAAATGATATTTATAAATAATAGGATTGTTTATAATGAAGAGCTATCAAAGGCGGTTGAAAGTCAATACTTTGGTAAAATACCCAATACTAAGCATCCCTTATTTTTTTTATTCATTGATGTAGATAAAAATGAAGTCGATGTGAATATTCATCCATCTAAAAAATATGTAAAGATAACATTTAATGAAGATTTAATTAGTAAAATAAAATCTACTATATCAAATTCATTAGATGAGTCTAATAAATTTTCTTTTTATAGCAATCAAGATGATGATTCTATAGAGTTTAGAATTTATGAAAAAGAAGATCTTAATACTAGCAAGGTCAAAGAAGAAGAGATTTCTATCGATATACCAACAGAAAGAGAAGTCATTGTACCATCTGATATAGAAAATAAAGAAGATTCATATATTCCTTATATACAAAATGAACTCAATATTTCTGTTCCAAATATAATCGTCCATGAAAACGAAACAAATTATGAGCCCAATAGTGTAATAGATTTAAATAATATATTTCCAGATAAACAAATAGGCAGTTTTAATAAAGTGGTAGGTGTTATTATAAAAAAATACCTCTTAATTGAAAATAGGCCTAATAATTTATTGATATTAATGGATTTACGGCATGCATTAGCTAGAAATTTTTATGATCTCTATACCGAGGATATAAGCAAAAAAAATGTACCAATACAAGGATTTTTAGAGCCTATAGTCTACAAGTTTGATTATAATGATGCCGAGTTTATTAACAATAATTTAGATTTGATGCTTGAGCTTGGGTTTGATCTTACAGCATTGGGTAAAGATAGTTTTTTGTTAAGAGGGATTCCATCATATTTAACTGACTATTTTAAAGAGGATGATTTAATTAATATTATTAAAGATGTATCGAAGGATAAAAAACTCGTTCTACCTAATCTAATAAAGAGGGTGAGCTTGATAGCCGCTAATGCTGATCCGTTTTTTAATGACATAACAGGGAAAAATATATTGGATAAATTATTATTATCAAATGAACCTTACACATCTCCAAGTGGGCAGCCTATATTTAAAATTCTGCCGGCCGAAGAGTTTGTTAGGAGGTTTTATTATGAATAAATTAATACTAATAAGCGGGCCAACAGGAGTGGGTAAGAGTTCTTTAGCAATAGAACTTGCAAAAATTCTAAATACGGAAATAATTTCTGCTGATAGCATGCAAATATATAAGGGTTTTAATATTGGAACTGCAAAAGTAACCGAAGAGGAAATGCAAGGTATTAAACATCATATGATTGATATAGTAGAGGCCAATGATAATTTTTCTGTAAAAGAATATAGAGAAATGGCCTATGGTATTATAGATAAGCTCCATGCCCAAAATAAAATACCCATAGTAGTAGGGGGGACAGGGCTGTATATCAACTCTTTAATCTATAATTTAAATTTTGATGATAATAATGCTGATGAAGATATCAGAAATATCCTTAATAACTTGTTAGAAGAAAGAGGTATCGAGTATATTAGAATAATTCTAAAGCATGTTGATGAGGAATCTTATAACAAGCTTCACCTAAATGATTACAAAAGAAATGTCAGGGCCTTAGAGTATTTTTTGTGCAAAAATGAAAAATATTCTGAAAAAGAAAATCAATTTCGTGTTGACAATGGTAAGTATGAATGGTATCTGTATGCTCTTACGAGGGATAGGAAAGACCTATACAAGGATATTGATGCTAGAGTTGATGAGATGGTAAGAGATGGCCTATTGGATGAATTTGAAACTTTAAAAAAATTAGGAGTTAAAGATGATGCTCAATCTATGACTGCTATCGGCTATAAAGAATTGGTTAAATATAAAAATGGAGTCTATGACTTTGATACGGCTATAAACTTAATAAAACAACATTCAAGAAATTATGCAAAAAGGCAACTAACTTGGTTTAGAAACGATGAAAAGGCGAAATTTATTGATGTTGGTATCAATGATAAGGAACAAACAATTAAAAGAATATTGGAGGATATAAATGTCAAACATTGATGATATTTTTAATATAGATATAATAGAAGAAATACAGAATGCTGAAGCGAGCATTCAAGAAGAATTTAAAAAGCTTAATGAGATAGCTTTTAAAAATCAATACAAGGTTTTAAAAGCGATGCAAGATGAATATCTTGGATCTTCTGACTTTATGGGGACAACAGGTTATGGATATGGAGATGTTGGTAGAGATAAGGTTGAAGCCATATACAGAAATATTTTTCACACTGAAGATGCTATTGTAAGGCCAAGTATTGCTTCAGGAACCCACGCCATATATCTTAGCCTTAAATCTATTCTAAAGCACGGAGACGGCCTTTTATTTGCATCTGATATCCCATATGACACCATGCAAAAGGCTATTGGTTATACTGGTGAAGTAGCAGGATCTTTAATGGAAAATGGCGTTGAAATTGATTTTGCAAAGTTAGATGAAAAAAACAAAATGTCTTTTGAAAATATAAAAAATAAAATTAAAGACAATACAAAAGTAATTGCAATTCAAAGATCAACAGGATATTCATTGCGATCAGCTTTTACAATAAGTGAAATAGCAGATATAATCAAGCAAATTAAAGAGTTTAACAAGGATATAATAATCTTTGTAGATAATTGTTATGGTGAATTTACTAACACCTTAGAGCCTTCAGATGTTGGCGCTGACCTAGTTGCTGGATCATTAATTAAAAATCCAGGTGGTGGAATTGCACTTTCTGGAGGTTATATTGTCGGAAGAGCTGATCTTGTTGACAGGTGTTCAAATGAATTAACTGCTCCGGGTATAGGTAAAGAAGTTGGTTTATCATTTGGAACAACTAGATTGACGCTTCAAGGATTGTTTTTGGCACCGCATATTGTTTGTCAAAGTGTTAAGGGAGCAACACTTATACAAAGAGTATTTTATAACAGGGGATATGAAATTATTCCAAAAATAGGAGAGGAGAGAAGTGATATAGTTCAAACTATTATCTTTAAAGATCCTGACCTATTAAAAAAATTTGCAATTTCAATTCAACAGGCTGGAGCTGTTGATTCTCATGCGATTCCAACAGCATGGGACATGCCAGGATATGAAGACCAGGTAATTATGGCAAGTCCTTCATTTATAGATGGATCCAGCATTGAGCTAAGTGCTGATGCGCCTATGAGAGAGCCATATGCGGGCTATTATCAAGGTGGCTTGACATATGAACATGTAAAAATTGCACTCATGAATGTATTAAAAAGTTTTTATAAAAAATAAAAAAAGCTGTGTATTTTAATTATACACAGCTTTTAAAATAGAATTTATTCCTTGGGATTAAAGGAACTTAGAGGATTTTTTTCTGTAGCTAGTTTTATAATATCAGAATCTAAGTGAGTGTAGATTTGCGTTGTAGCAACATTTGAATGGCCTAAAACCTCTTTTATAGTAAGTATATCAACATCTCCATATTTATACATCAAAGTTGCTGCAGTGTGTCTAAGCTTATGAACAGAATATTTTTCTTCATCTAATCCAGCCATTCGCACACGTTTTTTAACCACTTCTTGGACAGCTGATTTGCTGAGGCGGTTGAACTTGTTAGATATAAATAAGGCTTTAGTATCCGCTGTTTGCTCATTATTTGGCCTTATTTTTAAGTATTCTTCAACAGCATCTAAGGTTGCGGCATTTAAATAAACTTGCCGTTCTTTATTGCCTTTACCAATAATATTAACAGAATTATCTTCATTAATACAATCCATATCCAAAGCAACTAGCTCTGATAGTCGTAAACCACAGTTTAAAAAGAGCATTAATATTGCGTAATCTCGCTTATTTAAGTATTTATCTCTGCCAGTTTGACCCTCAACATCTTCACAGGTTTGAAGGAGTTTATAAGTGTCGTTTAAAGTTAAATATACAGGCAATCTGCTATCAATCTTTGGATATTCAAGCTTTAATGTTGGATTATCATCAACTGCATTTATACGTTCATGTAGATACTTATAAAAAGACCTCAAGGAAGCAATTTTTCTATACCTAGTTGTAGCTTTGGATTTTCCATAATTACTAGCAAAAGCTAAATATGCATCCAAATCTCTAATATCAACTGAGTTTAATAAATTTGCATCCACATTTGAAATATCAACTTCATCAAAAGGAATATCTTTTAATCTTTCTTTGCGGATGCGCATAAAGCGTAAGAAAGAAATTAAATCATAAGTATATTCACGCACAGTATTTTTAGAATGATTTTTCATAGTTGATATATATGACAAATAATCTTCAAGTATAATCGGTAAAACAATATCATCTATATTATTAATATGGTTATCATTATTGTTAGAATTAGATTCAGATGTATTATCATCAGCAAATTCTTGGCTAGACCTGATTATATCATTATTAGCGATCATTTTTTCCTCCCTATGTCCTAACCGTACAAAATAACTATTTTGTACGGTTATTTATTTATCTATTATTATATACAAATCACTTAATATTGTCAACCCCCTTTTCTACTTTAAATAAAAATGATTTTTCTAGATTTGTTTTGCAACTTGTATATAAATCTAAACTTATTATTTTATAAAAATACAACTGTACATTTTTCATATGTCATGTCTAAAAAATTTCTTTATTTAAATCTTATTCAAACTGATTATTTATATTATGTATAAAATTTTTCATTTATTAGCTTTAAAGTCTAAAAAATTATAGAACCTCCCCTCTCTATATTATTTTATATAGTTAAGAAAAAACATAGGCTTTAAAATGCCTTATTTTGAACTTTTTATATTCAAGACATATAATTGTACTAGATTTTCAAAAAAATCAAAATATAGCCTATTTAAGGCCTTAAATCTCATTTCTGTTATTTAAGGCCTTAAATATACTGTGTTTATTATAATTTTAGTAAAAATAGTAAGAAAACATTATTTTCCTGGAATTTGATTATCTAATATGTTATAATATATATGCAAACATATTTTATAAGGAGGAAAAAATGAAATTAGAAGGCACTAAAACAGCTGAAAATTTACTTAGGTCATTCATTGGGGAATGTCAAGCAAAGATGAGATACGAATACTATGCATCTCAAGCAAAGAAAGATGGTTATGTTCAAATTCAAAACATCTTTTTAGAAACAGCTGAAAATGAAAAGGCACATGGGAAGAGATTTTATAAATTTTTAACCCAATCAATGCAAGGACAAACATTAAGCTTTGGTGATAATAACTCTGAGTTTCCACTAGAATTAGGAAACACTCTAGAAAACCTAAAAGCTGCTGCAGATGGAGAATTAGAAGAACATTCTGATATGTATCCTGAATATGCTAAGGTTGCCCGTGAAGAAGGCTTTGAAAAGATTGCTAGAGTATTTGAATCAGTAGCAGTTGCAGAAAAAGCACACGAAGCTAGATACAGAAAACTGATTGAAAACATAGAAGAAGGCAAAGTCTTTAAACGTGGAGAAGTTTATATTTGGAAGTGCAATAACTGCGGTTATTTACACGAAGGGACAGAACCACCAAAGGTTTGCCCAGCTTGTGATCACCCAATCGATCACTTTGAAATATTTGTTGAAAATTATTAATATTTTCTACAAAAAAGAAGCCCTAAGGCTTCTTTTTTTAATTCTTAATTATTCCCTGCTGCCAAGTTCCTTATCAAATAAGTAGAGTGAAGCAAATGAATCACCAAGTTGTTCTAATGTATCACAAATTGTTCTCATTGTATCTTCTTCTTCAACTTGTTCGCTTAAGAACCATTTTAAGAAGTCAACAACGACATAATTTTTTTCTTTAAGAGCTAATTCATAGATTTTTTCAATTCTTGAAGTAACTTCTTGTTCATGTTCTAGAGCTGTTTTAAAGATTTCTAGAACTGATTTGTATTCTTTCTTAGGTTCTGGAATTCCTTTTAATTCAATTCTTCCATCTATTTCTTCTATGAACTTTTGGAAGCGTTCTGCATGTTCATATTCCTCTTTAGATTGAAGATCCATGAAGTGAGCAAATCCTGCCCAATTCTTTTCGGTTAAGTCATGAACCATTGCTAGGTATACATATCCACTTTCAATTTCAAAATTATATTGGTCAATTAACGCTTTTACAACTTTGTCTGATACTTTCATTAATCTAATCCTCCTTAAATTTTATCTTCACTGATGATATTTATTATCATCACATTATCTAATATACCCCATTAAGTTAAGAATATAACATTAATTTTAAAAAATAAAAAACCTGTGTAATTAAACACAGGTTTAAATTATTTTGCAAGATCTGACTTTCTAACTTCTTTAATAACATTGACTTTAATTTGTCCTGGGTATTGCATTTCATCTTCAATTCTCTTTGCAATATCGTGGGCCATTACAGTCATCATATCATCAGTTACTTGGTCAGGTTTTACTAGAATTCGAACTTCCCTTCCAGCTTGAATAGCAAAACTTGATTCAATTCCATCAAATGAATTTGCAATTTCTTCAAGTTTTTCTAAGCGTTTAACATAACTGTCGAGGGTTTCTCTTCTTGCTCCAGGTCTAGCTGCTGAAATAGCATCCGCTACTTGGACTATAAAAGCTTCTACTGTTTGAGGTTCAACATCAAAGTGGTGAGCTTCAATACAATGAATTACTTCTTTTGATTCTTTGTAGCGTTTAGCCAAGCTTACACCTAGTTCTACGTGAGTTCCTTCAAGTTCTCTATCGACTGATTTACCTACGTCGTGAAGCAAACCACCTCTTCTGGCTATCTTAGTATTAGCTCCGATTTCTTGAGCAATTAGATAAGCTAAATTAGCAACTTCGATGGAGTGTTCTAGAACGTTTTGACCGTAGCTTGTGCGGTATTTTAATCTACCTAGATACTTTTGAAGCTCTGGGTTTATACCGTGAACATTGGTTTCAAGCGTTGCCCTATTTCCTTCTTCAACAATTACTTTGTTGATTTCTTGTTTGGACTTTTCAACAACATCCTCGATCCTAGCTGGATGGATTCTTCCATCTTGAACAAGCTTTGTTAAAGCAACTCTGGCAATTTCCCTTCTAACGGGATCAAAGCTAGATAAGACTACTGCACCTGGAGTATCATCAATTATCAAGTCAACTCCTGTAAGACTTTCTAAAGCCCTAATATTTCTGCCTTCTCTTCCGATGATTCTACCTTTCATATCATCATTTGGAAGATCAACGACAGTTACTGTAGTCTCACTTACATAGTCAGATGCAATTCTTTGCATAGCTTGGGATAAAATCTCTTTAGATTTTTCTTCACTATACTCTTTAATCTCATCATCCATCTTCTTGATCCTAAGAGCTTTTTCTTGGATTAGATAACTTTCTAGTGCGTCTACTAATTCTGCCTTAGCTTCTTCTTTGCTTAAGCCAGCTACTCTTTCAAGTTCATCCGATTGTTTTTGTACTAAATTTTCTGCCTGCAGATTTTTTTCATCTGCTTCTTTAAGTTTGTTATTTAACTTTTCCTCTTTTTTCGATAACGAATCATATTTTTTATCAAGGTTTTCTTCTCTTTTAATAAGTCTCTTTTCTGTTACAGCGACTTCAGATCTTCTGTCCTTGATTTCTTGATCCAATTCTTCTCTTGATTTCTGAATTTCTTCTTTAGCTGAAAGCACCATTTCTTTTTGAATGGATTCGCTTTCTTTTTTTGCGTCTTCAATTAATTTTTCTGAATATTCTTCCGCAGAACCAATTAATTTTTCGCTATTTCTTTTGCGAAAGTAATAACCTGCGAAACAAGAAACTACCGAAAAAAGGATGAGTAATATGATAAAATAAGTTATCGGCATAAAACTCTCCTTTCTATTAAATTTTTCAAGTTCTATATATATTGTATAGCTTTTTTAATCAATTGTCAATGATTAAAGCGTTATTATCTTAATTAAAATCCTTTATTATTTCAGAAGTCATATTATTTTTATCGACAGTAAATATACTATCACCAATATTTGACAAATAAGCATCATGAGTAACCATTATTATTTGCCTATCAAAGTCTTTAGAAAACTGCTTTAAAAACAAGCCTACATTCCCAATATAATCTAAGCTTACATATTTAGCAGGTTCGTCAAAAACAAGTGGACCAAAGTTATTTTCTCCATACAATAATTGATTAATAGCAATTCTCAGGCCAAGGGCAACTATATCAACAACTCCCCCACCCCTGGATTCAGTTGGAAGAGTAAGATTTGATTCATCTCCTTTTTCATCGGTCAAATAAAACTCAATCTGAGGAGTTTTCCTGTCTTCGAATTCCTTTATTATAAACTTCATATCATTCATAAATACATCTCTAAGACAGGCAGTTACAATATTTTCGCAAGTATTTATAGCATGAGCTCTAGCCTTTCTAGAGGCAGTTTTAATTAGCAAGCTAGCAGCTTGATTTAATGTAATTTCTTCTTCAAGCTCAGAGATTTTTTTGTTTAGAAAATCATTTTGTTCTATTAAATTATCCCTCTGGGCTTTTTTTATGCTTATTTCATCTGTTTTGCTATTTACATAGTCAATAATAGTAAAAACATCCATTATATATCCTTTGGCATTAGTTCCTTGCATTCTAAGATTAGCTTATTAATTTCATTCTCAAGGCTTTTAATGTCGTCTTCTAGGCTTTCGGGAGTTGATCCAGCATCAATAATTTCTTGTGTTAGTTTTTCTTTTTGAATTTTTAAAGACTCCATTCTACCCAAAGCAGTATCTCTTTTTGACTGAGCTCTTTCCAATTGATTTTTAATTTCTAATAATTCCTCATCATATTTCATAATAAAACTCCTTTTTTATATTCTCTAAATGTTTATTATCAATATCTGATCCGCATAAAGGACATTTTTTATACAGGGATATAAGTTCAATATACTTATTCATCTTCTCTTCTATATCTAAATTTATAGACTTTAATTCTTCTTCAAGAATTGAGTATTCTTTATTATTGTCTAATAACTGTCTGTATAAATTTTTTAGTTTATTAGAGCTATCCATAAGTTTATCAGCACTCTCATAGAGACTCTTAATATTTTCTATATCCGAGGACTCGATCCCCCTTAATATATGTTTTTCTTCATTTATAAAGAACTTAATTTCCTTATCTTGTTCTCGATATAAATTATATTTATTCTTTAAATTTATAATATTTAAAATATTTCTCTTTATATCATCTATACCTGACGTTTTTATAATAATATTGTTTGATAACTCTATTTGATTATTATTTTCTGATAATTTAGCTAATAAAACAGTTTTGCCAATGTATTTGTTAGTTGTCAACACAAGATTTTCATAGGCCGATTTATATTTATCTATATAAGCTAAGGATGATAGAGTCTTTTTTAATTCTTTTTCTTCCTTTAAAATATTTCTATATTTTAATAAAAAATTATCCTTATATTTTAAATTATCATTATTTTCGATAATAGATGTTGCAATTTCTAAAGATTTATCTAGGTTATCGAATTTTTTAATATATTCTACACCAATACTAATAGATTTCTCAACGTCATTTATATATTTATTTAAATAACTGTACCTATCGAGTTTCTGATTTAGTTCTTTTATACTTTCTAACTTAGCTTTTAATAAATTAAAATTAGCTATCTCTGTGTCCAGGTTTTCAAATTCTTTTAATTTATCCTTATTAGTTAATAATTCCTCTTCAAATCTTTTTTTGGCTTGATTTGCCTGTTGTTCTTTCTGGTTTGCGCGCCTAATGGCATCATCAAGTATGTTTACATTTGATATGTAACCAATAGACTTTGCCTTTTGGGCAGGGCTATCGTTTAGCATAAATGCACCATCATGTTGATTTTGAAAGTTAATCATTATAGGGTCATTATTCTCTGAAAATTTAACCTTTCTAACCCCAGTTAATTTCATAACTTCTTCTGGCACATCTGATCCAATTCCATAATAGTATTCTCTCTGGCCATCAATCTCAATTTCATAGCCATTATCTTTTTTATTTCTTATCCTTCTTACTATAGTTCCATCATCATATGTTAACTCAACTGATACTGCATCTGTGCCCTTCCTTATGAAGTCTGTGCCCCTGGGCTCGTTAAAAAACACCCACCTAAGAGCTCTAATGACAGCAGATTTTCCAGAATCTGTCCGGCCAACTATAACATTAACACCAGGATCGAGCTTTATAATTGAATTCTCGTGAGATTGAAAATTGTTAATTTTAATTTGTGCTATTTTTCTATACATTTAACTCGACCTCTTCAATTAACTTTAGAGCATGATTCCTAACATTGATATCTATGTTTTCATCCTTTGCAACATTTTCAATTATCTTTCTAACACTCACATACTCACTACTTGCATTGCTTTCAATAAGTGACTTTAAAGATTGATACTCCACCTTTTCAGACTTTTCTTTTTCTATCATAGTCCTATCAAGAACATTTTCACCTGCTGGAGCAGATTTTAGATAAATATCCCTAATAACAGGTTCTTTTTCTTTTTCTAGTTCTATTATCACCACTTTGGGCTTACGTGAAATTTCAACTTTTGATGCAGATACACGAGCAACGCTGCCTGGATTATAAAAATACTTTCCATCTATTTTCTGTAATGAAAATCCTGTATGATAATGGCCAGATAAGGTTATATCTGCTTTTGTATCTTTAATTTGCTCTACTAGCGTATGGTCAATCATTTTAAAAGGCTTGTCTATAAGCATGCCATGAGCAAATGTAATCGAAAAATCAGCTTTTTTTGTGTCCATAATATATGACTTTTTCCCATCTTCTGTATCTAGGTCAAAAGTATATGGAACAAAGTTCATTTCCAGAGAAGTGCCATCTTTTGAAAGAAATACAGGGTATTTACCCATCATTATATTAATTACATGCAAATCTTCCAATAATGCTAAGACAGTTCTATTAATGCTATTTAAATTGTATGCATAAATATCATGGTTTCCAGGAACTAAAAAAATGGGCTTTTCAAAGCTTAGCAAAACTTTATTAAAAGCCCTTATCGTTAAAATTGGTATGTCCGGCCTATCGACAATATCTCCTCCATGGACATAAAAATCAACATCTTCTTCATGTCCAATCTTAGAAATTTCGCTAAATTTATTTAGTAAAGTTTCCTGATAATTGTCGATACGGCTGGACGGATTATTAGATCTAATATGTGTATCTGTAAAATACAATAACTTAATCATGCTTGATTTTATTCATCAGATTCTTTTGGTTCGTTTAGATTAGCATCCACTTGAGCAAGACCATAGGCTGCTCTAATTTGTGTATCAAGTTGCTTCATTATCTCTGGATTTTCTTTCAGCCAAGCTTTTGCGTTTTCAGCTCCCTGGCCAATATTGTCACCCTCATAAGAGAACCAGCTTCCACTCTTCTTAATGAGATCATTTTTTACTGCAACGGTTAAAATATCGCCAGCTTTTGATATTCCTTCGCCGTACATAATATCAAATTCAGCAGTTTTAAATGGAGGTGCAACCTTGTTCTTAACAACTTTAGCAACTGTCCTTGAACCAATAAATTCATCTTTATCTTTAATAGTTTCTTTTCTTCTAACTTCAATTCTAACAGAAGAATAGAATTTTAAAGCTCTTCCACCAGTAGTTGTTTCTGGGTTACCAAACATAACGCCAACTTTTTCACGAACTTGGTTAATAAATACACAAGTTGTTTTTGAAATGTTAATAGCGCCTGCTAATTTTCTCATAGCCTTACTCATAAGTCTAGCATGAGCACCTATTTGTAAGTCACTCATTTCTCCATCTATTTCTACCTTAGGAACAAGTGCAGCAACTGAGTCGACTACGATTAAATCAACAGCTCCACTTCTAACTAGAGACTCCATAATCTCAAGTGCTTGCTCACCATAGTCAGGTTGGGACACTATAAGGTTATCGATATCAACACCTAATTTTTGTGCGTATTCAGGATCTAGAGCATGCTCAGCATCAATAAAAGCAGCTACTCCACCTAGTTTTTGAACCTCTGCTATCATATGCAAACTAACTGTTGTTTTACCTGATGATTCAGGGCCATAAACTTCAATAATTCTTCCTCTAGGAATACCACCGATACCTAAAGCAATGTCTAAATCAATACTTCCAGTTGGTATAGCGGCTACTTTCATAGAGTTTTTTTCTCCAAGCCTCATTACAGAGCCTTTACCAAACTGTTTTGTTATGTCCGCTAATGCTTTATCGAGCGCTTTTTGTTTTTCTTCATTCATTACTCTACACCTCTCTAATAATACTTAATAATTTTTTCAAAACTGCCTTACTTGCAGTTAACCTAACCATATTTCTTGAAAGAGAAAGATTCATCTCTAAATTATAAACTTTGTTCTCATCTGCTATTGATACAAATACATGACCTGCTTCTTCGCCTGGACCTGCATAACCAGTTGTACCAATACCAAAGTCAGAGACAGTTTTTTTTCTGATTTGTATGGCCATTTGATTAGCAACATTTTTACTTACTACTCCGTGAATGTTTATATAATCTCTTGGTATACCTAAAAACATTGTTTTGGCTTCCACCATATATGTGACTGCCCCACCATATAAAACATTTGAGGCACCAGGAATTCTGGCTATAGACGAAGCAATAAGGCCTGCTGTAAAACTCTCTGCAGTTGAAATTGTCAATTCTTTTTTAATTGCTGTGTCAACGATTTCTTTACATATTAAATCTAGAGCATCCATTGTATTTATTTTAACACCTCAATGTTTTCTTTAATATAAATGATAAATGACACCACAGTCATAACAACACTTAGATAAATTGTGATTACACCAATATTTAGAAGTTGATTAAAGTTTCCTCCCATAGAGATTAATATCATAGCAATTCCAATAAACTGTAAAGCTGTTTTTATCTTTCCGGTTTTTCCAGCAGCGATTGTAATTCCTTTATTTGCAGCCACTAATCTAAATCCGCTAACAGCAAATTCCCTATAAATTACGATTATAACTGGTACAGCAGGAAGTATCTTACTTTCTACAAAGAGAATAAGAGCGGTAATTGCTAAAATTTTATCTGCAAGAGGGTCAATAAATTTGCCAAAAGCCGTTATTTGATTGTTTTTACGAGCAAGGTATCCATCAAGCATATCAGTAAGCGATGCAATAATAAAAATTATTGCAGGGGCATAAGTATTAGGATGCAAATAATATAAAGCTATTAATACAGGAACTAAAAACATCCTGGCTATAGTGATCTTATTTGGTAAATTCATTTTTCCAACACCAACTTTCCATATAAATCGTAACTATCGTTACCAGTAATAATTATATCATAAAACTCGCCAATATTCAGAGCTTTATCTTTATTTATATATATTAAGCCATCAATACCAGGTGCATCCATATAAGTTCTGCCTATATAAGCATCATCTGTCTCATCTTCAATCAAGCATTCCATACTTAAACCTACTTTTTTACAAAGTTTTCTTTCAGAAATTTCAGCCTGTAGAAGCATAAGCTCTTTTTGTCTTAATAGCTTCTCATCTTCGCTGACCTGATCCCCATACTTATAAGCCCTCGTTCCCTCTTCTAAGGAATAACAAAATGCACCTATTCTATCAAGTTTATACTCTTCTATAAATTTTTTTAATTCTTCGAAATCTTCCCTGGTTTCATTATAAAAACAAACTATAAATGTAGACCTGATAACAATATTCGGTATCCGCTTTCTTAGCTTTATAATCAAATCACATATGCTTTTCTTATCAGTATGCCGATTCATTGCTTTTAAAACATCGTCAGATATATGCTGTAAAGGCATATCGACATATTTAACGACCTTGGCACATGTAGCTATTGCATCTATTAATTCATCATAAAAACCTTCTGAATACATGTACAATATTCTAATCCAGTGAAGGTCTTCTATTTGATTTAACTCATGTAATAATTCATGAAGCATTGGTTTCCCGTAAATATCTGTTCCATATTCACTAGTATTTTGTGCGATTAAAATAAGTTCTTTTACACCGTTTTGAGCTAAAAATATTGCTTCATTTAAAATGTTTTCTATTGGTCTAGATCTCATTCGACCGCGCAGAGACGGTATAACGCAATAAGCGCAGTGATTGTTACAGCCTTCAGAAATTTTAATGTATTGAGTCACTTTAAAATCATTTCTTGATGCATTTTCGGTGTAAGGAGCATTTATCGACCCTACATAAGCTTTGCGTTCGCCATTAACTGTAGAATCTAAAATTTCATTTATATTAGATATCTGACCAGTTCCAATTATCCCGTCAATTTCTTCCATTTCATCAAGCAATTGTTCTGGATATCTTTGTCCCAAACAGCCAGCAACTAATAAATATTTAAAGGTCTGATTTTTTAATTCTCCAAGCTCAATTATTGAATTAATAGACTGTTCTTTTGCATCTAATATAAAACTGCAAGTATTAATTATAACAATATTAGCTTCATCAAAATTTTCGGTATGCTCGTATTTATTTTTATCCAAAAGAGAAATCATGCATTCTGTATCTATATCGTTTTTAGAGCATCCCAGGGTAAGAAAATAAACTTTATTAATCATCGTTTGCACTTTCCTTTCCATGTAAGACCTCATCGATTTGATCTAGACTAATAAGGACCTTCCTTGGTTTGCTGCCTTCACTAGGACCAACTATGCCCAACTCTTCCATTCTATCAATAATTCTGGCCGCTCTAGAATACCCTATTCTTAATTTCCTTTGTAGATAGGAAATGGATCCCTGATTATCTTTTACGACTAAAATTACAGCATCTTCAAATAATTCGTCAAAGAAATCTGATTCACTTGGATCAGGTGCATTGTGAACCTCATCCACAACATCCTTATCATATTTTTGACTGTCATTATTAACTTTAATAAAATCGATGATATTTTCGATTTCTTTATCCGATACAAATGTGCCTTGGATTCTCATTGGACTTGATGCAGAACCAGGTAAGAAAAGCATATCTCCCCTACCCAAAAGCTTTTCAGCTCCTGCCATATCTAAAATAGTTCTTGAGTCAATTTGAGATGATACTGCAAAGGAAATTCTTGATGGAATATTCGCTTTAATCGTACCAGTGATAACATCAACAGAGGGTCTTTGGGTAGCAACAATTAAGTGCATGCCTGCAGCTCTGGCCATTTGTGCAAGTCTAGCTATAGATTCTTCTACTTCCTTACCACTAACCATCATTAAATCTGCTAATTCGTCTATAATTATAACAATTTTTTTAAGGATCTCTGCATCTTCGCTTTCCTTAGCCTTGGCATTATAACCCTTGAAATCTCTGGCGCCCATTTTTGCAAAGAGTCCATATCTTCTTTCCATTTCTGTTACTGCCCAATCCAAAGCAACACTTGCCTTTCTTGAGTCGGTAACAACCGGAATTAATAGATGAGGAATGTTATTATAAACACTTAATTCAACAACTTTTGGGTCAATTAAAATAAATTTCACTTTTTCAGGAGTAGAGTGATAAATTATACTTAAAATTATTGAATTTATGCAAACTGATTTACCAGATCCAGTAGCACCTGCAATTAACAAGTGTGGCATATCTGAAATGGATGAAATAATAGTTTTACCTGTGATATCCTTCCCTAAAACTAGAGGAAGTTCGTCTTTAGAATTTATAAATTCATCAGTTTCTAGTATTTCTCGTAAGAAAAGTGTTTCTTTAACATCATTTGGAGTTTCTATTCCAACCCTGTTCTTACCTGGAATTGGAGCAACTATTCTGATATCTTTACTTTCCAAGGCCATAGCAAGGTCATCTTGAAGATTTACAATCCTGCTTATTTTTACACCTGTTGCAGG
The DNA here is from genome assembly GCF_900215725.1 of Ezakiella peruensis. GTDB lineage: Bacteria > Bacillota > Clostridia > Tissierellales > Peptoniphilaceae > Ezakiella > Ezakiella peruensis. Next base: position 774,440 of record NZ_LT962469.1, read on the forward strand.
CTTTAATTCATAGCAAGTTATAGTTGGACCTCTATTAATGCTCTCCACACTGACTTCAATTCCAAAACTAGCTAAAGTATCCTCTATAATTTTAGATTTTCTAGCAATTATATCTTTATTTATAGCTGCTTTACCTTGTGGCAAAGATAATAGCTCCAGCGGAGGAAATACATAAGCATTTTCTTCTTGGATATCATCTTCAGGCAAGACAGAAAACTGGTCAATTGGATCTTGACCTTTTGTTTTAATAGTCTTAGTGTACATTGGAATCTTCTTTTCTTCTGATTCCTCGTTTGCTCCTTTATCAGCATCTTTGACTATGGTACTTTCCCCATCAATATTTAATATTCTATCAATATTTTTAGAAACGCTTGTCTCTTCTTCGTTAAAAACAATATCTTGATTTAAGCTATCATCTAATTCTAAAGCCTTGCCTGGATCTTTTACAATCCTAGATCTGTCTTTAACATTATTAACTGATTTCTTAATCCTGTTTTCAATTTTCTCTGCTATAACATCTGTGCCATCTATAACATCTTTCTTCTGCACAGAGAACGATAAAAATATTGCAACAAAAACAAGTATTGTTGATAGTAAGTAGGCTCCAAAATCTCCTGCGATTTGTCTTACTGGGTGAGAAAGTATAACACCAATCCAGCCTCCTCCTTTAAAATCATTTGAAAGTTTTAAGGCTTGTTTAAAGTGATCGCTAAGATCAGTATATTTAATTTGAATAACATCAAAAATAATTATAAGAGCAAAAAATATAAACAAAGTTGGTACTATATACTTTCTTCTATTTTTTCTCATACTAGGAAACAAAAAACAAAAAGAAAAATATAATAGCATAAAAGGAAGTACCCTGCCCATAAAGCCAAATACTCCTTTTAAAAAATTGTTTACATACCTACCAATAATACCTGTTTTTGGTATTAGCATGAATAATATTAAAAATAAACTAAGTAAAAAAATAGATATCCCTAAATAAATAATTTTTTGTTGATTATTTAATTTTTTGGATCTTGATCTTGTGTTTTTACTTCTTGTTGCCATTAAATCACCCTATTGTATACGTAATTATTGAAATAAATAATAAATAAATTGAAAAATAAGACATTTTGTTTTTGTCTAATAAACTTAGTAAAAATTTAATTGCTATAACGCCAACAACCATTGATGTTAGCATTCCAACAATAATATTAAAACTAAAACTAACTTCAGCACCTGACTTTGCAATATCTTTAAGGCCAAATAAAAATGCACCAAAGGTAGCTGGTAGACTAATCAGAAATGAAAATTTTGCAGCTTCATTTTTATCTAAGTCTAAGATGGTCCCAGCAAAAATTGTTGAACCACTTCTACTTATTCCAGGCATAATTGCAAGGCCTTGTACCATACCAATACCAATAGCAGATAAGTAATTTAAGCTATGTGCTGATTTACCTTTGCCTTGATACCTGTCGGTTACAAATAACAAGATAGCTGTTATTAAGAACATAAGGGAAATTGATTTTAAATTCGTATAGTAGACCTTAAAAATATCCTCAAAGCATAGTGCAATTATAGCAGTTGGTACAGATGCTACAAGTATTAACAAAGCTAATTTTTGATAAGAGTTTATTTTGAACTTTTCCCTTTTTATCAGCATATAAATCATTTTAAAAAATTCAATTATTATATTTTTTATATCATTGAAAAAAACAATGAATACGGAAATAAAAGTTCCAAAGTGAAGCATTTGTGCAACAAATAAACCTGGTTCTTGTATATTTAAAAGCTTTTCAAATACAACTAAGTGACCAGAGCTTGAAATTGGCAAAAATTCTGCCACACCTTGGACTATTCCCATTAATATCATCTTTAGAAATTCTAACATATTCCTGTTGAACCAAATCCTCCATCACCACGTTCTGTCTTGGATAAATCATCAACCAATTCAAAATCAATGGTTTTATATTTGTTTAGGACCATCTGTGCTATTCTATCACCATTGTTGACGACAAAATCTTCTTTGGATAGATTAACCAAACCTACACCGATTTCCCCTCTGTAATCAGCGTCGATAGTTCCTATACCATTTATAAGGCAAATGCCAGACTTGATTGCAAGCCCGGACCTCGCCCTTATTTGTAGCTCATAGCCTACAGGTATTTCAACATAAATACCTGTAGGTATAAGCTTAAATTCACCAGCTTTTATAACGACAGTCTCGTCTAAAAAAGCTCTTATATCCATACCAGCTGAACCGCTTGTAGCATACTGAGGAATATTATTATTACTCTTGTTGACTATTTTAACCTTAGTCATTTTTACTCCTGTCTCTGGTATATCTTTGTCTTCTGTGTTGTTGGCCTTCAGGTTTATCTTGACTTTCGTCACTATCTGAATCCTTTAATAAAACCTTCCTCGAAAGATCAATTTTACCATCATTATCAATGCCTATTACCTTAACTGTAACTTTATCACCAGTCTTAAGGACATCCTCAACTTCATTAATTCTCTTGTTATCAATTTGCGAAATGTGTAGTAGGCCTTCCTTGCCATTTAAGACATCAACAAATGCGCCAAACTTCATAATTTTGGTTACTGTGCCTTCGTAAACTTCACCAACTTCTACATCTTTAATTATGTTTTCAATAATGGATTTTGCTTTTTCTCCCATTTCGGAATCAACACTAGCAATTATTACTGATCCATCATCTTCAATATCAATCTTTACACCAGTTTCGGCGATAATTTGATTGATAACTTTTCCACCAGGCCCAATAACTTCTCTAATCTTGTCAGGATGAATTGACATTTGAATAAGCCTTGGAGCGTATTTTGAAATTTCCTTACGAGGTTCTGCAATTGCTCCATGAATTACATCAAGAATTTGCATTCTTGCAACTTTAGCTTGTGCAAGAGCCTTTTCTAATACAGATCTATCTATACCTGATATTTTAATATCCATTTGAAGAGCGGTAATACCATCACGAGTTCCTGCAACTTTGAAGTCCATATCTCCTAAGTGGTCTTCTAATCCTTGGATATCAGTTAAAATAACTTTTTTACCGTCATCTCCTGAAATAAGTCCCATAGCAATACCAGCAACAGGTTTTTTAATTGGAACACCTGCATCCATAAGAGCAAGTGTTGAACCGCAAATACTAGCTTGTGAGCTCGATCCATTTGAACTCAATACTTCAGATACAACTCTAATTGTGTATGGGAATTCTTCTTCTGAAGGAAGCACAGGGATTAAAGCCCTTTCTGCTAATGCACCATGGCCAATTTCCCTTCTGCCAGGAGATCTTAATGGTCTGGTATCCCCAACGCTATATGGTGGGAAGTTATAGTGGTGAATATACTTTTTCTCATATTCATCAAGCATTCCATCAATTACTTGAGCATCATCACTTACACCAAGTGTTGCTACACTTAGTACCTGTGTTTGTCCACGCTTAAATAAGCCTGAACCGTGTGTTCTAGGAAGGATTCCTACTTCAGCACTCAGCGGTCTAATTTCATCAAATGCTCTTAAATCAGGGCGTATTCCATCTACTAAAATTTGACGACGTACTTCATTGTATTGTAATTGATCAATTGCAGCGCTTATGCTAGCCCTATCATCTGGAAATTCTTCAGACATTTCATCTTTAATTTTATCGATTAATTCTGATGATTGTTTGAGTCTTTCCATTTTGTCTGGATAATTCATAGCTTTAATCATAGCTTCTCTATAATTTGAATTTATTTTTTCTTCTACTTCTTTTTTAACTTCGAATACAGTATATTCTTGTTTTTCCTTGCCAACTTCTTTAGCAATCTCTGAAATAAATTCAGTAATTTTTTTGATCTCGTCATGAGCTTTTAAAATTGCTTCAAGCACTACATCTTCACTAAGCTCATTAGAACCAGATTCAACCATCATAATAGCTTCATGAGTTCCTGCAACAGTTAAATTTAAATCAGACTTTTCCAATTCATCAGCTGATGGATTTACAACATATTCATTATTGATGTATCCCATTTGAACTGCAGCAATAGGTCCATTAAAAGGTATGTCAGATATGCTAAGTGCAATGCTAGATCCTATCATAGCAGCAACTTGGCTTGAACATGTTGGATCATTTGATAAAAGGCTTGCAATGATTTGAACATCATTTCTATATCCCTCTGGGAAAAGTGGTCTCAAAGGCCTATCAATTAATCTTGCAGTCAAAATAGCATGTTCACTAGGTCTACCTTCACGCTTAATAAATCCTCCAGGGATTTTACCTGCAGCATAATATTTTTCTTCATAATCTACGCTTAGAGGGAAAAAGTCTATGCCCTCTCTTGGTGTTTTTGAGCTTGTAGCAGTTACAAGCAATACTGTATCTCCATATCTTACAAAACATGCACCATTTGCCTGCTCTGCATACTTTCCAATCGATACAGATAATTCTCGACCCGCTAGGTCGGTTTTAAAAATTCTTTCCATCTTTCCTCCTATTTCTCTCATAATATTATAACATAAAGACGTATAAATTGCTAGATTTATAAATAAAAAACGCCATATAAATGGCGTTAATATCTTGTGTTAATATAATCGTCAATAAGCGATTTATATTTACCCTCTATAAAGCAATCATTCTCTTTTAAAATTGTTAAAAGCCAATCGGCCGTTGAATGAAAAATTGCTTCTTTATAATCATAAAAAACTATTTCGTATAGGACATTATTAAGTTTCTTGCTTTTGGATTTTACATAGTATGAATCCACATTTTCATAATTAACAAGCTTTAACATCTTAGAAATAGTAATATTCTTTTTATGATATTGATCATTAGCTTTATTTCTAAAACTCATCGCAAGCTTTTGGTGCTTACCTCTTAACTCTATCTCGTAAGCATTTGCTGTATAATATTTGGCCATTATATTATAGTACTGATAATTAAATATGCCCTTCTCCATCGAATCTAATTTTACAAAGGGTTTGGCTCCAATTCTATTTAAGTACTCTAAATTTGCATCCAAAAATTGAGATTTAGTTAAGTCGCCGCTTTCTAATTGTGCAATCAAAAAGGATCTGTTTTCAAAAAAACTTTCAAATAGACCCTTTTTATTTCTATATAGCAATTGTGTTCCTTTCTAATTACTTAACCTCTTCTGAATTATCTTTTAATTCTTCTGGAATTTCGTTTAATTCAAAACCAAGGTTTAGATAGATCTTGCATTCAGATTTTTCAGCAATTCTATTTAATTCGTTGTAAAAATCTACAAGTTCTTCAGATTTTAAAGGAATTAATTTATATATACTATCTACATAAATTTTTTCCAAATCATAGTCCATTGCAAGCATTCCGCTCAAGAATCCATAGAATCCTGCCAAATCTTTTACACCATAATCTCCTGCATTGATCAGTCTTACATTGTAATCGAGACTAAAGATGTGCTCATCATCCACATCAATAAATGCAATATTTCCGTTACCTGACTTGTTGTCTTCATTTGCATTATCAATCAGCCATTTTGTTTTGCCTGATCCTTTTGCTCCTAAAATAAACTTTACCATACTAACCTCCTGTTCTTATTAAATAGCTACCCAAATATATCTTATATTAATCAGTTAAAGATTCAAAGTAGTCGCAAGCCTTTTCAAATTCATCATCATCTTCAATAATTTCTAAGGTAAAGTTGTTGTCTTCACCTTCGATATATTTAAAAATAACAATATCTTCTCCAAGAGGACTATCTTCTTCTACTGCCAATAATGCGACATATTCATTGCCATCAATCTCAAATTGATCTATAACAGCAAAGTCTTCACTATCACCATTATCATAAGTTAGAGTAACTGTTTCATATTCTTGCATCTCTTCTTCGCAGCAGCAACCACCTTCACAGCCACATTCATGTTCATGTTTTTTATCCATAGTCTCCTCCTATTTGTAATATTATTTTTATTATAACAGTAAAGTCTATAAAAATCTACTCTACTTTTATAAATTATCAAATTTTTGTTTGATTAAAGATTTTATCTCATCAACATCCCATATATCAACAGCTTCAATAATTGAATTTTTAACTATATTATGAGTTTGTGCCAGAGATTTATCTGATATTAGCTTAATTGAGCTTGTAGCATTAAACCTATCAGCAATTAAACCCATAGTATATTTATTTATTTCAAATTTGTTTTTATCTGTAAGTTCAAAATTTGAGAACGCAATATTTATAACTTCACTGTACCTGTTTTTTAAGAAAACTAATAAGTTCGTTATAATTTGTTCAGAGCTACCCTCTTCAAGGTCAAAGAGTATTCTAAAAAATAAATTCCATGAAAAATCTATGTTAATTATTTCAGAAAGTTTATTACCTATAGAACTGATAAAAGGATCTTGAAATTTTAAATCTACCGGAAATTCAATTTGTTTTTTTAGGTCAATATATTTTGAATCTAAAAACTTTAAACGATTTAGTATTCTTATAAACTCATTTATATATGCCTCATCCTTTTCAGGAATCTTCATAAATAGATAGTTAATAATGGTGTTGCTTGTTAGTTTAAAATCAACAGGAAAACCAAATTCATTTCTAACTTTTTGGTAGTATATATCATTTAAACCTTTAGATAGACTTGTTCTTATCTCCTTCATTACATTTTCAGAAACATTGTTTGTAGGTTCATTTAAATGATTATAAAGCATCATAAGCTCTCTATCAATCATCTCTAAGTTTTCTTTGATTGAGCTCATGATCTCTGATAAGAACATTTCTGTTCCTGAGTAATTGAAATTTTTATACAAAATCTTATGATCTATTTCACCCCAGAATAAGTTGACCAAACTTTTTATCTGTAGTTCAAAATTATATGATTTTCCTTCATACAAATACTTACCATCTATTTTATAAATTTGAAAGCCATTCTTTTGAAGTGCTGGCTGCTCTTCATCTAGATTTAAGAAAATATTTTCATTTAGGTATGAAGAATAGAGTCCATTATCATTTTTAATTCTAAAAAGATTGGTGATCTCCCTGTATATTCTTTTTTCATCTCCAATGAACCTGCACTCAATTCTCACACCAATTAAATCCGATAGATTGTTCAAAAGATCCTCTGGGGAATTATACTGCATAAAGAGATTATTCCTTATTATTTTTTCCTTTAGGCTCGACTCCTCTTTAACCCTAGATTTAACATCCATAAAATGATCCTTTGTAGAGAAAGTATTTGTGAAAAATTCATCTATAAGTTTTTCCACAGATAGCAATTCATCAATATTTGAGTTTAATAAATCAATAGATTCATCAATAAATCTAAATAATTCTAGTTGCATTATAATAAAATCTCTACTGGATACTCCTCTTTTAATTCTTCAACCTTAGTTTGATAAGCATTTAATTGCTTTACGCGTTTTAATTCAACAATTATATTTTCTCTTGCTGTATCAAGGTCAGGTTTTTGAGTTGCATTAATCTTATTTAATTTGATTACATGAAAACCAAATTGAGTTTGAACAGGGCCTGCAACTTCGCCTTCTTTCATTTTAAATACTACTTCATCAAACTCTGGAACCATTTGACCTTGGCAAAAATCTCCTAGATTGCCTCCCTTGTCTTTTGACGGACAAGTTGAATATTCCTTAGCTAATTCTTCAAAATTTTCACCTTTATCAATCTTTGCTTTGATATCTTTGGCTAGCTCTTCATCTTCAACCAAGATATGGCTAGCGTTTACAAAAGTCTTTTCCAGATCTTTTTTATGGGCTTCAAAATATTCTTTTATTTCTTCTTCCGTTGGCTCTGGAGCGCTAGTAATTATTTTTTGATAGGCATAGTTCTTTAGAAGATTTTCCTTTGTAGTTTTAAAAACTCTTTGGAATTCTTCATCATCTTCTAGATTTTCATCTTCAGCATAATGGAGCATCAATTCTTGATTAAGCATCTCTTTAAGAATTGTCTCAAAGCCATTTTCTTCATTCATAAAATGCCTTACAATATTAGGATCTAGGCTTGAAAGAAACCTTTGAAAGTCCTCATTAGTAAATTCCTTATTTCCTACCTTAGCTATCACTTTAATATCTGTCATTATTTCCTCCTATTTACTTACTTCAATTTTGAATTTAACCATGTTATCGTTCATATCAACAGCTTTTACATCAAGTGACTCCCTATTTAACTCTACAGCAAGAGTTTCAGACATAATCTCTTCTGTATACTTGTCTAGAGCATTTGAGAAGTCGTCGTTTGCTTCGTATTTGATTTCAATTCTATCACTTATATTTAAATCCAAGCGTTTTCTTTCTTGTTGGATTTTTGATATAAACTCTCTGGCATAGCCTTCGTCTATTAGATCATCAGTTAAAACTGTATCCAAGAGTACATATACACCATTTTCAACTTGAACATCATAGCCTTCTCTTGCACTTACGCGAACATCAAGATAATCTTTGTTTATAGTATAAGTTTGGCCATCTAAATCAATATCTAAATCCTTGTTTTCGATTTCTTCAATTAATTTAGCTTTATCAGATTTTTGCAAGTATTGTGCAAATTTACCTACTGATTTTCCAAATATAGGTCCAGCGAGTTTAAAGTTAGGCTTAACCTCATAATTCATATAATCAGATACATTTGAAGAATAAATTATTTCTTTAATATTTAATTCTTCTTTAATCAATGATTCGAGGTCGAAAACCTTATCCTTATATTTATTATCAACAATCATTGATGCTATTGGCTGTCTAACTTTGATGTTCTCTTTTTCACGACCAGCCCTTCCAAGGGAAACAATTGTTCTAACTAAATCGATTTTTGTTTCTAGTACTGTGTCGATTAGGTCTTTGTTAACTATTGGATAATCTTCTAAGTGAACAGATTTACCATCAGTTAAATGTTGATAAAGTTCTTCAGCTATAAATGGGGTAAATGGTGCAATTAACTTAGAGATTGTTAAGAGAACTTCATATGTTGTTAAGAATGCTGAATCTTTGCTCTTTGAATCTTCTCCCCAGAAGCGTCTTCTAGATCTTCTGATGTACCAGTTAGATAAGTCTTCAACTACAAAATCAACTAGTGCCTTAGAAACTTTTGTAAGTTCAAAAATATCGATGTTTTCTTCAACCAAATCAATTAGAGAATTTAATCTAGAAATTATCCATTTATCCAACTCATCTCTTTCACTTATTGGAATGTTTAATTCATCTGGTTTAACATTTTCACTGTTTACATACAATGAGAAGAATGTATAAACGTTTCTTAAGCTCCTAATAAATTTAGATTCAACTTCTTTTAGGCCATCCTCATCATATTTTGTTGGCAGCCAAGGAACTGAAACATAAACGGCGTAGAATCTGGCAACGTCAGCTCCATATCTATCAAATATATCGAACGGATCAAGTGTGTTTCCCCTAGACTTACTCATTTTTTTGCCGTACTTATCGAGTACCAGATCATTTACTAAAACAGATTTATATGGTGACTTTCCAGTCATATACGTCCCTATTGCGAGCAAGGAGTAAAACCATCCTCTAGTTTGGTCAATACCTTCACAAATAAAATCAGCTGGATAATGCTTAAAAAAGTCATCATCTTTATTAAAAGGATAATGTCTTTGGGCAAAAGGCATACTTCCACTATCAAACCAAACGTCAATAACATCTTTATATCTGGTCATCTTGCCGCCGCACTTACTGCACTTAATATGGCAATCGTCAACATAAGGTCTATGCAGGTCAATTGTCTCATCAATATTCTCTATTGATTTTTCTACTAATTCTTTTCTGTTGCCAATACTGATAGTCTCACCGCAGTCTTCACATTTCCAAATTGGAAGTGGAGTACCCCAGTATCTGTTTCTAGATAAGGCCCAGTCATTTAGATTTTCTAGCCAGTTGCCGAATCTCTTCTCGCCAACAAATTCAGGATACCATTTAACATCGTTATTAGCTTCAATTAGCTTATCTTTAAACTTTGTAACCTCAATATACCAAGATGGCTTTGCATAGTAAATTAAAGGTGTATGACACCTCCAGCAGTGTGGATAATTGTGATCAACCTTTTGTTTTCTTAAGAGTCTACCCTCTTCTTTTAAATAATTTAATATTTCTGGATCGGCATCAAACACATTCATACCTCCCCATTTACCGACATTAAATTTACCCTCTTCATTTACAGGGTTGAAAACTGGCAAATTATATCTTCTACCTGTATTATAGTCATCTTCACCAAAAGCAGGCGCTGTATGAACTATACCAGTACCGTCTGTTATTGTAACGTAATCAGCAAGAGTAATGTAAAAAGCCTTTTTATCAGCTTCAAGCATCGGAATTAACTGTTCATATTCAAGGCCTTCAAGCTCTGTGCCTTTTACAGTTTTAATTATTTCATAATCTTCTGTTATACCTTTAAGTACATCTGCAACTAAATCTTTGGCCATCCAATATAATTCATTGTTGTCATTATTTTTAAGAAGTACATAATCAACATCTGCATTAACGGTCAAGCTAACGTTTGAAGGTAATGTCCATGGTGTGGTAGTCCATGCTATAAAATACTCATCTTTGTCTTTTCTCTTAAATTTCACATATGCAGTTGTTGTAGTAATATTTTCATAACCTTGAGCAACTTCGTGTGAAGCTAAACCAGTTCCGCACCTTGGGCAGTATGGTAAAATCTTATGTCCTTCGTATAAAAGTCCATCTTGAAACATTTTGTCAATGATATGCCAAACCGATTCAATATAATCGTTATGGAAAGTGACATAAGGATTGTCTAAGTCGATTTCATAACCCATTCTCTCGGTCATTTGTCTCCATAGAGATTCATATTGGAAAACAGAATCTTTACATTGTTCATTAAAGGCTTTGATTCCATAAGCTTCAATGTCTTTTTTATTGTGTAAGTCTAATTTCTTTTCAACTTCAATTTCTACAGGAAGACCGTGTGTGTCCCATCCAGCTTTTCTCTCAACGTAATAACCTTTCATAACCTTGTGTCTACAAGTCATATCCTTTAGTGTTCTAGAAACTACGTGATGAATACCTGGTTTACCATTGGCTGTTGGTGGTCCTTCATAAAAAATATATTTAGGACCGTCTTCTCTTGTTTTTAAACTCTCGTGAAGTAAATCGATTTCCTTCCAATATTTAGAAATCTTTTCTTCTCTTTCTTTTACCGGTATATTTTCTAACGGTGTAAATTTTTTCATATAACCTCCTAATAAAAAAGCCCCTCGAATAATCGAGGGACGAAATTTCCGCGGTACCACCTTCGTTTGCAAATGCACACTTAAATGTAATTAACGCTTAACTCACGCCCGAAGGTAAACAGAAGCTGATCTCATAATGATGAGTTTACGAATTTCCACCTATAATCGCTCTCTATAAAACTCCATTCACTATGCGGTCTTCTTGTATATATTACATCATATATATCAATTTTTGTCAAGCGTTTTATGCTTATTTTTTATCCATTTCTCTTCTCAAATCATAAAGCCTAGACTTTGGTATTATAACATCTTCATAAGTTATAAAGTCTCCTTTTTTTATATCATTGACAAGAATTGTATCGGGCGAAATAAAGCCATATGGTAAAAGATTTCTCTTAATTGAATCCTCATAAGTAGTAATCGTACCATAAGCTGCCTTGCCGCCAGGCCTGCCAAGATTATCACCAGCCTTTAAATCAACTTTAGCAACAGCTACTGTATCTGCAAAAGGCTTATCACTTCGTGGACTTATTGTAGGCGTATTATAAAAGAACGCCTGTGCAATAGTTATAGGAACTTCAATACTGGTTAAATGAAATGGTCTGTATAAAATATAATATGGGCCTTGGCCAATCTTTAAAAATCTCATCTCATAATCAAGTAAATCATGATTAGCTTTAACCATAATAAAGACGCCTGGAGCAATGCCGAATACAAAATCAGCAACCTTATAGTTGTTTAATAAGCCTCCTTCTGATTTTATTCGAAGTTTATGGTCTAAGTCTTTTAGGTCTGATTTTATACCGTGAGCCCCAATTGTATCTGGTTTAAATCCAGTTGCATTACACATCATGGTTAACTCTTCCATGGTTTTAGATCCATCAACAAAAGTAGCTAGCATATAAGGAGAAAGTCCTTTAGCTTTAGCCTCTTCATATACACTTTCATTATTAGCCGATAAATCCAGTGGATTATTTTTTCCCTTGCCAATAGTCATTACTTCAAAACCCAAAAATTCAGCAAAGTCAAAGAGCTCTTTCACACTGCCCGGCTCATCTCCAGCAATGCCAGTATAGCAAACGCCTGCTGCTTTTGCCATCTTATATAAAATTGGTCCAACTACAACATCGCATTCTACATTGAGGCTAACCAAATGTTTTTTAGCTTTTATTGCAGAATAAGCAATCTTTGCTCCTTCATAAGTCGATCCAGTTGCATCTACAATTACATCAATTAGATCTAGATCTATAAACTCGTAGGGATCATTCGGAATAAAAAACCCTTGTGAATTGTATTCTTCTTTTTTATTAATAGTATAAATAGATTCTTTTTTTACTCCACAAGACAAAAATGTTTCCACAGCCTTGGAATTTGTTCTATTATATATAATATTGCACTTAAAACCATCAATAAGATTTAATTGAGCCACTAAGGATGACCCCATGAATCCAGTTCCAATTACAAAAACATTTATTTCCTTGCCATCCTTATAATATTCATTTAATCTTTTAAGTAATACTTGCATAATTACCTCAACATATTAGCAACTAGTAAAGCAGAATATATAGCCCAAGTCAAGTTATATCCACCACAATCCCCATCGACATCCAATACTTCACCTGTAAAATAAAGTCCTTTATGGATTTTGGATTCAAGGTTCGTGTCAATTTCATCTGTATTAATTCCACCAACAGTTATTTGACTAAGGGCCCAAGAACCTGCTCTAATATTACTAACTTCATAGTTTTTAATAAGATTACATAACTTATCAATATCTATATCCTTAGTAGTATTTACATTAAGCATTTTAAAGAAAACTTTATAAAGTCTCTTGTGAATAATACCATTTAAAAGCCACTTTGAGTCAGCATCATTTAACTTTTTCTGTCTAAGTTTTAGAATAATTTTTAAATCTTCTATATCAACTAGAGGTAAAAAATCTATAAATATCTTATCAATTTTCTCCCTTAAGATATAAGATGATAATTCAAAAATACTATTGCCACTTATTCCATTTTCAGTAAATAAGAGGTCTCCATTACAAGATCTATCACCTGCATAAACTGTCGCATTTAATCTCAAACCTTTTAATTCTTTAGAAAAAGGAATATCAGCAATTAAGGGCCCTATACCAGGGTATAATTTTGTCTTGGTATGTCCCAAATCTTCGACCAGCCTATATTGACTACCATCAGTACCAGTGCTTGGATAACTCATTGATCCAGCAGAAAAAATAATTCTATCATAATCCTTGCTAGTATCTTTTGTCTTTATGGTGAAATTTTTATTCTTATTTATAGAAATAACTTCTGATTTAAAATAACAAGATATATTTCTGACTTCTACTTCTTTTAGTAAGGCTTCGACTACTGATTGAGCTTGAAGGCTCATGGGATAGAACCTATTTCTCTCATCCAAATAAGGTATTATCCCAAGATTTATTATATAATCTCTGGCATCAATAAATTCATCAGTATAAACTTTATCTAAAAAACTTTTATTGCCATGAAAATTTTCTCTAGAAACATCCTTGTTGGAAAAATTACATCGACCATTTCCTGTAATTAAAAGTTTTTTTAACAGACGATCTGTCTTTTCATATATACTTACTTTATGTCCAAGCTTAGAGAGCTCAATAGCGCTTACAACACCTGAAACTCCACCACCTACAACAGCTATGTCCATTATTTTTCCATGGCTTGTAAGGCTTCGGCTTGATAATAAGTTATGATGGATTCAATCATATCATCAAGATCACCGTCTAGGAAGTCTTGCAATTGATAAATCGTTTTGTTAATTCTGTGGTCTGTAATTCTTCCTTGTGGGAAATTATAAGTCCTGATTCTTTCAGATCTATCACCAGATCCCACTTGATTTCTCTTCATATCAGCCATCTTCTTTTCTTCTTCTTGTAGCTTTAAATCGTAGAGTCTGGATTTCAAAATTTTCATAGCTTTTTCTTTGTTCTTAAGCTGACTTCTTTCATCCTGACAAGCAACAACAAGATTTTCAGGCAGATATGTGATTCTAACAGCAGAGTCTGTAGTATTAACTGATTGTCCGCCGTGTCCACCTGATCTATAGACATCAATCTTTAAATCTTTTTCATCAATTTCAATTTCAACATCTCTGGCTTCAGGTAAAACTGCAACAGTTGCAGCAGAAGTATGAACTCTTCCGCCACTTTCCGTCTCTGGGACTCTTTGAACCCTATGAACACCTGATTCATGTTTTAATTTTGAGTAAGCACCCTTACCGTTGATCATAAAAATGGCTTCTTTGTATCCACCAATACCAATTTCGTTAATGCTCATTACATCAACAGTCCATCTGTGTCTCTCAGCGTACCTACTATACATTCTAAATAAATCGCCAGCAAATAAAGCAGCTTCATCTCCACCTGTACCTGCACGAATTTCAACTATAACGTTTCTATCATCGTTAGGATCTTTAGGAATTAAGAGAGTTTTTACTTGAGTTTCTAATGTCTCTTCTTTTTCTTCAAGCTCCTTAAGCTCTTCTTTGGCCATTTCCTTTAAATCATCATCTAAACTTTCACCCAGAAGCTCCTTAGTGTTTTCTAAGTCTTCTAGGCATTTTTTATATTCTTTGATTACTTCAACAATTTCAGTTAGATTGGAATGTTCAATCATAACCTCCTGATACTTTTCAAGATCATTGACAAGGTCAGGATCCATAATCATTTTATTAAGTTCTTCATACCTATCTTCAATACCTTTTAATTTTTCTAACAAGTCCTATCTCCCTCCCATGACAACAAATCTATCCATATTAGAATAATCTTTATAAATTTTAAAATTTACTTTCTTTTCTTCTAACAATTTCGAAATTGCATCTCCTTGACTCTCGTCAAATTCCATAAGAACTAAACCATCATCTGTCAAATACTTATCATATTCTTGGATGAATTTCTTTATAATCGATAAACCATCACTGTCTGCAAATAAAGCTAAATTCGGTTCATAATCGATAACAGTTTTATCTAGAATTCTCTTTCTATTAAGCGGAACATAAGGTGGATTAATAGTAATTAAATCAAATTCACCAACTATGTTCGAAAATAAGTCAGATTCAATAAAGTCTGCATCTATATTATATATATCCGCATTCTTTTTTGCAACTTCTAACGAATCTTTAGAGATATCAGCAAGAGTAACACTTTTTATATACAGCTCACTAGCTAAACTTATTCCTATGCAGCCACTGCCTGTACATAAGTCCAAATACCTATCAATAGTTTTGCCTTTATAATAATTTATACATTCTTCAACTAATAATTCAGTCTCTGGCCTTGGTATCAAAACTCTCTCGTCTACATAAAATCTCCTATTATAAAATTCTTTATATTTAAAGATGTAATTATAAGGGCATCCGCTAGCTCTTATATCTAACAATCCAATAAACTTATCAATTTCTTCTTGGGAACATTCTATGTCTTTATTAAAATGAATATCAGTTAGTGAAAGTCCAAAAAAATCTCTGATAAACAAATTGGCTTCAAATTCATAATTATTTATATTTTCAAGATATTTTAAAGCAATTTCTTTGACTTCATTTACTTTCATAGTCACCTCAAAAAAGAATCCTATAAAATAAAAGAGCTGCTATAAACGCAGCTAATTTATTTTCCTGATTGTTCGTATCTCTTCTTAAATTTCTCAACTCTACCACCACGTTCGGAGAACTTTTGTTTTCCTGTAAAGAATGGATGGCATTCTGAGCAAACATCTACTTTTAATTCATCTCTGGTTGAACCAGTTGTGAAAGTATTTCCGCAAGCACATGTTACTGTAACTTCTTTAAATTCTGGATGTATACCTTGTTTCATTATATTCACCTCTTTCCAATCAATCTATTTAGAACAAATTTTGACCATATTATTATATCTCTTTTTCGAGAAAATTGCAAGTTTTATTTAGCATATTCAGGTTTCTTATCTAAATAATGTCTAGCTTGTATAAAACGCACTGTTCCTGTTTCAGCTCTTAAGACAAGTGTTTCAGTTGTAGCAACATTCTTTTCGATATAATTAACACCATCAAGTAGTTCACCATGACTTACACCTGTTGCAGCAAATGCAGCATCATCGCCCTTAACTAGGTCATCAATCTTGTAAATCTTGTCGCATTCTACGCCCATCTTATGGCATCTATCAATTTCTTCTTGGTTTCTAGCGGTTAAATATCCTTCAAAATATCCACCTAGACATTTTAGAGCAACTGCTGCTAAAACACCTTCTGGTGCCCCGCCTCTACCTACTAGCAAATCACCACTTACATTGTCAAAGCAAGTTGATATTGCACCTAAGACATCACCATCTTGAATAAATCTAATTCTAGCACCAGCTTTTCTAATGCGATTTGCAATTTCTATATGTCTTTCTCTGTCGAGCATAACAACTGTAACATCGGAAATGTCTTTATTTAAAACTTCAGCTAAAATTTCAAGATTTTTTTCTATAGGGTATTCAATAGAAATTTTTCCCTTGGCTTTTGGGCCGCAGGCAATTTTTTCCATGTACATGTCTGGAGCGTGAAGGAGATGTCCTTCTGGAGCAACAGCCACTACAGAAATAGCATCACTCATACCTTTTGCAATAGCAGTTGTACCATCAAGAGGGTCTACAGCTATATCTACATGCAGAGAATTATCGTGCCTTTGACCAATCTTTTCTCCAATATAGAGCATAGGGGCTTCATCAATTTCGCCCTCACCAATTACGACTGTACCGTTGATGTCAACGGTATCAAACATCTTTCTCATAGCATCTACAGCAGCTTGGTCAGCTGCATTTTTGTCACCTTTACCTAAATACTTGGCAGAACGTAAAGCAGCAGCTTCAGTTACTCTTGCTAAGTTCATAACTAAATTTCTATCCATATATTATCCCCTTACTTAACCTCGTTTTGAAACTTTTCCCAATCTTTTTTAAAACTATCTATACCCTTGTCTGTTAGTGGATGATTAATCATTTGATTAAAAATCTTATAAGGAATAGTAGCAATATCTGATCCAGCTTTAGCGGCATCGTTAACATGATTTACTGTTCTAATAGATGCGGCTATTACTTCTGTTTCAATTCCATATTCTTCAAATACATGCATTATATCTTCGATAAGTTGCATTCCGTTATAACCTATGTCATCAATTCTACCAATAAAAGGACTTACATAGGTCGCACCTGCATTAGCAGCCATAAGAGCTTGATTTAGAGAAAAAATCAAGGTGCAATTTGTTTTAATGCCTTCTTTTGAAAGAATTTTAATAGCCGCTAGGGCCTCCTTGGTCATAGGAACTTTTACAACAATATTATCATGTATCTTGGCAAGTTCTCTAGCCTCTTTGACCATACCATCAGTATCATAGGAATTTACTTCAGCGCTAATAGGACCATCAACAATGTCAGATATTTCTTTAACCACAGATTTAAAGTCTTTGCCCTCTTTAGCTATTAAGCTTGGATTTGTAGTAACTCCACAAATAACGCCTAAATTTGCAATTTCTTTAATCTCTTCAATATTAGCTGTATCGATAAAAAAACGCATTTTAAATCCTATAAATTAATAGTGGCGATCTTAATCATGCCATTTTCTTCTTTAAATTCTTTTTCAACTTCAAATTTTCTATCGAAGCCCGTCATGTTGTATAATCTTTCAAAATAATACATTATGATTCCAGCATCTTCAAAGAAATAATTGCCATCAAACTCTTTTAAATAAAGTTCAACGGAATTGTTTTTCATTAGGAATCTCCATGTTTGTGAATTTAAAGTATTAGGAGCAAATCTTACATAATAAAATAAGTCATCCAAACCTCTTTGTTCTAGCATATTGATATCTACGGGATTATCAAAGCTACCATCGAACACAATTTCATCAACAGGTTTTCTTTCGCTAGCTTCTTCTACTACAAAAGGATTTCTTGCCTTTGGATATCCAATAGCTAACAATAAATTAGCCTTGTGTTCATTGCCAAAAACTTTTGTCTTAATGTCATCAGCAGTGTCAAACAAACCAATCCAGCAGGATCCTAAACCTTCTGATTCCAAGAAAGTTATGATATCTTCAGCATTATACATGCCGATAACCTTTTCCCTATCTGAGGATGCACCAAAATCAACTGAGATATAGCTAGGTGCACTTATCATTACACCGTTATATCCAGCATGACCATTTAGCCCATCATAAATAGCCTTGCCATTTTCGTGAAAAGCAAAACTATTGCCTTTATCAGAATTAAATACTCTGATTAAGTTATTAATTTTTTCAACTGTGCCCTTTGAAATTGATTTTGATTTGAAGTGTCTTACGCTCTTTCTTGAGCCCAAAAAATTGTTCATTAACATAATAAATTCCTCCCACATAATTATAACAAATTTTTATTAAAATTGCTAATCTTCTCTTGAATCTAAGATAATTGTAACTGGACCATTGTTATTAAAAAATAAGTTCATATCTGCTCCAAATTCCCCAGTTAGAATTTCTAAACCGCTAGAACCTAAGCCCTGAATTACTTTATTATAAAGTTCTTCTCCAAGCTCTGCACCAGCAGCGTCCATAAAATTAGGCCGCCTCCCTTTTCTGCATCTTGCATATAAGGTAAACTGACTTACTACAAATAAACTTGCAGCTACATCTTTAGCGCTTAAATTTATTTTACCATGTTCATCTGAAAACAATCTTAATTCAGGTATCTTTCTAACAATATAATCAACATCTTCTTGACTATCATCATTTTTTACTCCCAACAGCACAAGCAAAGTTTTATTGTTAGTTTCACTTTTAATCTCATCATCTATAAGGCACTTTACACCATCACACCTTTGTAAAACTGCTATCATTAGTTTATCTTCCTATATGCATCTAAGACTGAAGGGATTTGTTTTAAATCTCTTAATAAATCGTTCAACTCACCTTTATTGTCTACTTTAATAGTCATAGAAATCGTAGCTGCACCATTATCTTCAACTTTTGCATTTAATCCTTTAAGCTGAGCATTCTGTTCCCTCATAAATCCAGCAACTTCGCTTAATAGGCCAACCCTATCAGTAGCTCTTACTTCAATATTACTAATAAAAGCTCCATCAATTTCGGTGCTCCATCTAACAGAAATTTCTGATAAGCGGTTTTTGAGCTCATTAGCATTTGGACAGTCAGACCTATGGACACTAACCCCGTGACCTTTAGTTACAAAGCCAATAATACTATCACCTGGAAGAGGATTGCAGCATTTTGAGATTCTTACTTTTAGACCAGGAATATCATCTACTATAATTGAACTTTGAGATTTAGAAAAATGTTCTTTGGTTGGGTTAAATTCCTTAGGTATATTGTGTTTAGGAAGTACATCCTGAACTTGCAATCTAATTTTATTAACAACATTTGCTAGCTTTAAGTTTCCATAACCAATTGAATGATATAAATCATCAATTTCATTTGTAGAAAAATAATCTAGAACATCTGTAATGTTTTCTTTGCTGAGAGCTTCATGAACGTCAATATTTAAATTCTTTAATTCATTCCATAGCATTTCTTTGCCTAGAGCTGTATTTTCTTCCTTATCAATAGATCTAAACCAGGATTTAATTTTTCCCCTAGCCCTATTGCTTTTTACAAATTTAAGCCAATCTCTACTTGGACCAACCAAATTTTTTGAAGTTATTATCTCGACTATATTCCCATTTTCCAATTTATAATTTAATGGAACAATTTTCCCATCAACCTTAGCGCCAATACATTTATTACCAACATCAGTATGAACTCTATATGCAAAGTCAACAGGTGTAGCACCTTGAGGTAAATCTACGACATCTCCGTTTGGTGTAAAAGCAAAAACTTCATCGTTAAAAAAGTCCACTTTTAACGTTTCTATAAAATCCTTCGGATCAGTTAAGTCTGATTGCCATTCCATTAATTGCTTTAACCATTTTAGATTAGAGTCAAAATTTACATTTTTTAGTTTTTCTTTATACATCCAGTGGGCAGCAATACCGTACTCAGCAGTTTTATGCATATCCCAGGTCCTAATTTGAACTTCAAATACATCTCCCTCATCACTCATAACAGTAGTGTGGAGTGACTGATACATATTTGGCTTAGGCATAGCAATATAATCCTTAAATCTGCCTGGGATTGGTTTCCAGTTAGCATGGACAACTCCAAGAGCTGTATAGCACTCGTTAACTGTATCAACGATAATTCTAACAGCCGTAAGGTCATATATAGATTCAAAGGACTTGTTTTGATCTTTCATTTTTTTATAAATGGAATAAAAGCTCTTTGGTCTGCCCTCTATATAATATTTAAGGTTTTGCTCATCAAGCTTTTCTTTAAGCTGATCAATAATATTCTCAATTTGATATTCTCTTTCAGCTCTTTTTTTATTTACCTTATCAACTAAATCATAATAAGTATCTGGGTCTATATGTCTAAGACAAAGATCTTCAAGTTCCCACTTAATTCTAGATATCCCTAGCCTATGAGCTAAAGGAGCATAGATATCTAAGGTCTCCCTGGCAATTCTTTGCCTCTTTTCATCAGTCATATATTCTAGAGTTCTTAAGTTATGAAGTCTGTCGGCTAATTTTACAATAACTACCCTTATATCTTTACTCATTGCTAAGACAAGTTTTCTAATATTTTCAGCTTGTGATTCTTCACCAGATTGATAATTGATAGATTTAATTTTTGTTACGCCTTCAACCAAATTTGCAATATCAGTACCAAATTTCTCCTCAATATCTTCATAAGTAGCAGATGTATCTTCAATTGTATCGTGAAGGAGACCAGCGCAAATAGTCGCAGTATCCATATTAAGACTTGATAAAATCTCTGCAACTGCAACTGGATGAATTATATATGGTTCACCACTCTTCCTCTTTTGTCCTTCGTGATGGCTATTAGCATACTCAAAAGCTTTTATAACTAAATCCCTATCAAAATCTGGATTATAGCTTTCTATAGATTTTAATAAATTATCAATCATATTATCAACTCGCAATTCTATAATTTGTTATGACAACATCGACATTTTTAATACCCCTAAACTCGTTGAGTTTTGGATAGTAAACAATGTCCATGTTAATTTTCCCATTGTTCAATAAATAAGCAATATCATCATTATAATTATCTTTTATAAACTGTAAAAATATATCTTCTTCTTGAAATAACATAGCTTCTCTTGTAGTGTTAACATTCGTAACAAACTCTAATTTAATAACATTTTTATTCTTTCCAAAAACCCTGAAGTTTTTTAAAGTTAAATTTCTATCTGCAAATAAAGGCTCTGGATTACCCTTACCAAATGGCCTAAATGAATTAATCATATCCAATAATCTTAGGTCAACCAAGGCTATAGGAAACAAAGCATCCACAGAAATCTCACGGCTCAAGTCAATCTCATTATCCTTAGCATATTGGTTAAGAGCTAATTTAAATTCTTCCAAGTTAGGTTCTTGCATTGAAATACCTGCTGCCATCTCATGGCCACCGAACTTATCCAAATATGAGCTACAAGCAGAAATAGCTTTAAACATATTAAAATTATCAATAGATCTGCCAGACCCTTTTAAACCATTTTTTGCATCTGTTAAAACTATAGTAGGCCTATGAAACCTTTCTTTAATCCGACCTGCAACAATACCAGCAACAGATTCATGAGTCCCTTTTACATATTCAACAATAAATTCATCAAGATGCTCTGGATTAATTTTCGAAAGAACTTTCTTTAAAGCATTTTCAGTCATAGACTTTCGCTCTTCATTCAAGTCGTTAAGTTCCATAGCTATTGAATCCGCTTTAATGGCATCATCTGTAATTAATAAATCTATACCCAAACTTGCAGTATCTAACCTCCCACTTGCATTAAATCTGGGGCCTAAAATAAAACCTAAATGGTAAGTGTCAATTTGATTTTTATTTATATTTGATACTTCTATTAAAGAATTCAGTCCAATATTTTCGCTTCTTCTTAAGGCGAGAATTCCCTTCGTTGCAATATATCTGTTTTCACCGATTAAATTAACCACATCACAAATTGTAGCAAAGGCAGCAAGTGAGATTAGTTCATCATATAAATCCACTGATAACTTGTTGTATTTTTTTAAAATATCTACACATATTTTAAATACAATGCCTGCTCCACATAAATCTTTGAAAGGATACTTACAGTCCTTTCTTAAGGGATCAATTACAGCTAGCGCATCAGGCAAGATATCATTACTATCTTCATTTTTAATTTGATGGTGATCTGTGATTATTAAATCTATACCTAACTCTTTAGCTCTATTTGCAGCATCAAAGGCTTGAACACCATTATCACATGTTATTATTAAATCTCCACCCTCACTCACAATATCTTCAACCATACTAGTATTTATTCCATAGCCATCTTCAACCCTGTGAGGAATTTTATAAGAAACATTTATACCTAACTCAGTAAAAGTTTTTATGAATATTGAAGTGCTCATAATCCCGTCAACATCGTAGTCGCCAACAATATATACTTTTAAATTTTCTTCTATAACTTTGTCGATATATTTTTTTAGAACAGAATAATCTTTCATGGTATTTATATCATTTAATAGTGTGTCTGGTACAGTAATATAATCTTCAATATCTTTCATATCAACAATATCACGGTTATATAAAATTTGTAATTTAGTTTTTGTAAATAAGTCTAAAGAAGTTTTCGGAAATTTTTCTCTATGCTTTTGTTTTATAAACCATTTTTCCATATTATCTCCTCTTAAATAAAAAGTAATAAATTTTAAAAAATAAAAAAATAAGGATGAGCACAGGCTCACCCTTATTGTAACACTTTTTTAATTTTTAGTCTACTTTTTAAAGCTTTTCTTGCTAAAGTCGTACCAGAAACTAGATGCTAAGAACAATGATGAATAAGAACCAGCAAGTAAACCAATCAATAATGGTAATGCTAAGATCTTAACAGCTTCAACGCCTACATAGTACAAGGTAACTACAGCTAGAACTGTCGTAACTGTTGTAATAATAGTACGTCTTATAGTTTTATTAATAGATTCATTGATAACTTGTTCAATTGTACGGCCATTCATAAACTTCTTTTCTTCTCTAATTCTATCAAATATGATAATTGTAGCATTGATAGAATAACCAACTATAGTTAAAATAGCAGCGATTAAGCTTGAGTTAAATGGTAGTTGGAAAATTGAATAGCAAGCAAGAGTTATCAAAACGTCGTGCAACAAAGCACATACTGAAGCAAGTCCAAATTTAAATTCAAATCTAATTGTGATATAAACTAGCATCAAAGCACCAGCAATTAAAATTGATGTTAGTGCTTTTTGTCTGGTTTCACGTCCCATAGTTGCGCCTGTAGTATCGTTAGAAATTTTTTCTTTTTCAATACCAAACTTTTCTTTAAGTTGATTTTTTATATCTGCAACTTCTTTTGAATTAAAGTCTTTTGTACTCTTTACAATTGCAGTTTGCTTCTGTTCACCTGAATATACAACTGAAGAGGTATTGTCAAGTGGTTTGAAAATTGACATCAGCTCATCTGAATCCAATTGACTGTCAGCGTGTATTTCAAATACAGTACCACCTGTAAAGTCAATACCATAGTTAAATCCATTTATAAAATAGAAGACGATTCCTGTTAATATAAATAGAGCTGAGATAACATAAAATATTTTTCTGTTTTTAATAAAATCCATAATAAACCTCCTATGCTCCCCAAACCTTTGGATTCTTTGTTTTAATGAATCCAGTCATTAACTTTAGAATCAATCTGGACAATAGAACTCCTGTGACCATTGACGCAACAATACCTAGCATTAATGTAATACCAAATCCTTTGATTGATGCTACACCAAATTTATAAAGAACAAGTCCTGCTATAAATGTAGTTACGTTTGAGTCAATAACAGATGATAAAGCCCTATGATGACCTGCGTTTATTGCAGCTTCAGGTGTTTTACCAATCTTCAATTCTTCTCTGATTCTTTCGAAAATAACAACGTTTGTATCAACTGCCATACCGATAGATAAAATCAAACCTGCAATACCCGGTAAGGTTAGTTTAACATCTAATAATAAATAGAAAATAACAAGTATTTCTGTGTATACAGTTAAACCAATTATAGCTGGTATTGATAAAACCTTATATAAAATCAACATAATAATCATGATTGCAATCAATGAAATGGCAATTGCTAAAATTGATTTTTCATAAGCATCCAGACCTAATGTTGGTCCTATAACTGAGCTTGTAAGTTCTTCAAGTGGTACAGGAAGTGCACCAGCCTTGATAAGTGTTGCTAATTTAGCAGCTTCATCAATTGACATATTTTCACCACTAATTTGAGCTTTGCCCCCACTAATTGGAGTTTGAACTATAGGTGATGAAATAACTTCATTATCTAAAACAATAAAGAGTAGTTTCTTTTGAGGTTCTGTTTCTGAGGCAAGTCTTTGAGTTGCTTCATAAAATAAATCTGAACCTTCTTTATCAAATTCCAAGCTAACCACTGGTACTTGTCCCTTAACAGGATCATCTGTATATTGAACCATAGATTCAACAACATTTTTACCTGTAAGAACAGTATTTCCGTCTGGATCTACAAAAGCTAATTGAGCTGTTTTACCAATAAGCTCCATAGCTTCTTCAGCATCTTTAACTCCAGCTAATTCAACTCTAATTCTATTGCCACCTTCAATAGCAATGTTAGGTTCACTAAGTCCAAGACCGTCAACTCTTTGTTGAATAACAGCTTTAGACTGCTCCATAATTCTGGTTAGTTCATTACCTGTAGCATCAGTCTGTGCTTCAAGTAGAACATAAACCCCACCTTGAAGGTCTAATCCGAGTGATATAGCATCCTTCGCTTTTACAAATTCTTTATTACCAACCTTTAGGCCAAAAAGACCCACGCAAGCAATTCCTAAAACAATCGCTACGATGATAATAAAGGATATAATGGATTTTTTATTCATAATCCCTCCCTAATCCTGATTTGCAAGTACAGATATAGCACATTCAATGCGCTTTCTTTCCATCTCGCATCCAATTTTATAAGTCTTATTAATGTCGTGGCTTTCAAACCAAGAATTAGCATGGCAGCCGCCACTACAATAAAACCTTGCCCAACAATCCTTGCACTCATCTTTAGTAAATACATTTGTGCATTTGAATTCATCTCTAAGTTTAGTATTTTCTACCCCATTATATACGTCTCCTAGCTTAAATTCCTTCTCGCTAACAAACTGATGGCAAGGATATAGATCACCAGTTGGAGTTACGGCCATATATTCATGACCTGCTCCACAACCTGAAGCCCGCTTTATTATACATGGGCCTTGGTTTAGATCAATCATAAAGTGAAAAAACATAAACTTATCATCTGTCTTTAATATATCAATATATTCTTTTGAAAATTTCTCATATTCTTTTAAGATTTTATCCAGGTGTTCTTCCCTAATAGCATAATATTCATTAGGATCTGTAACAACAGGTTCAACAGAAACTTTTTTGAAGCCCTGTTCATAAAAATCACGTATATCATTTGAAAAATCTAAGTTTTGATTAGTGAAAGTTCCTCTAATATAATAGTCCTTGTCGCCTCTTTGCTCGACGAGTTTCTTGAATTTAGGAACAATAATATCATAAGATCCTTTATCAGTTAAAGTCTTTCTCATCTTATCATTTACAGACTTTCTACCATCGAGACTTAAGACAATATTACTCATCTCACGATTTAAAAATTCAATCTTATCATCCGTGAGAAGAACTCCATTAGTAGTGCATGTGAATCTGAATTTTTTATTATATTCTTTTTCAAGCTCTCTGCCGTACTTGACAAGTTCTACTAATACATCGTAGTTCATGAGAGGTTCGCCGCCAAAAAAGTCTACCTCAAGATTTTGTCTATTGCCAGAGTTTTGGCATAAAAACAATAATGCTTGCTTGCCAACTTCTAGTGGCATCAAGCAGCTCTCCCCTTTAAAATTTCCTTGAGCAGCAAAGCAATATTCACACTTTAAATTACAATCATGAGCTAAGTGTAGGCAAAGGGCTTTAACTACATTTTGATTCTTAAATGGAATCAGATCCACTTCAATTGGATCTGTAAAAAGCATTTCTTCATTAATCAGCGTATTGATCTCAGAAATTGCTGTATTAATTTCATCTTCACTATAATTGAACTTCTTAGATAATTCTTCTACTGAGTATTCATCAAATATATCAACTATATCATAAATAATTTTATCCACAACATGAACTGCACCTGAATTTATATCTAGAACAATGTAAGCATTGTTTAGATAAAACTTGTGGATTTTATTTAACTTATCCATCATCAAAAAAATAGAGTGGAGAGTTCCACTCCTATTTTAAATTTGGATTTTCACACTTTTGGTTTCCAACAGTGCAGCTTGTTTTGCAGGCTGATTGACATGATGTTTGACATTCACCACAACCACCTTTGCAATATGTGTGTTTTAAATTTTTCTTTGAAAGTGTTTTAACAAATTTCATTTTAACCTCCTATATTTGTCCTTCGATATCAGCTTTTTTTGCATCTTTTTTATCAGCTACAGTACCTACTGCTGATTTTAAAATTTCAACAACAGTTCCATCTGCAACTTCAATTAAAATGATATCTTCTTTAACTTTAACAATTTTACCAAGGATACCACCAATTGTTATAATATGGTCTCCTGCTTTTAGTTCGTTTCTCATATTTGAGATTTCTTTTTCACGCTTCTTTTGAGGTTTAATGATAAAGAAATAGAAAAATACAAGTACTAGAACCATTGGTAGTAAACTCATCAAAGGATTTGCAGCTGGAGCCGCAGCTTCCAATAAAGAGTTCTTAAGTAAATAATCTAAATTAAACATATATTCACCTCACTTACAGTAATTATACAATATATTTTGTATAATTGCAATGATTATTTTAGATAACCGTATGACTTATAAAATTCTTCTTTGTATTCTAAAAATCTATCCTCTTCAATTGACTTCCTAATATTTTCCATAAGATTTATTAAAAAGTGTATATTGTGATAGCTTAAAAGTCTTGCGCCCAAAATTTCTCCAGAAACCATTAAGTGTCTTATATAAGCTCTTGAATAATTTTGACAAGTTTCGCAAGTGCAAGTTGGATCTAATGGGCCAAAATCATTCTTGTATTTTGCATTTTTCATATTAATTCTTCCATTAATGGTAAAAGCCGCACCATTTCTGGCATTTCTAGTTGGTAGAACGCAGTCTGCCATGTCAATTCCTCTTTCAACAGCTTCAAATAGATAATCTGGTGTCCCCACCCCCATTAAATACCTCGGCTTATCTACCGGCATATAATCAGTCGTTACATCCATCATTTGGTTCATCAAATCCATTGGCTCCCCAACACTTAGTCCACCAATTGCAAAACCTTTTAGATCATGCTTGGTAGTTTCTATTGCTGATTTGATTCTTAAGTCCTCATACATACCGCCTTGAATTATACCAAACAAGGCTTGATTTTCGTTGTCACTTTTAGCCTCAATGCATCTTTCAAGCCATCTTAAGGTTCTATCCACTGAGTGCTCTACATAATCTCTATCTGCTGGATAAGGAATGCATTCATCAAAAGCCATCATTATATCTGAACCAAGGTTCTCTTGAATCTTAATAGACTTTTCTGGAGATAAAAATATTTCACTCCCATCCAAATGACTCCTAAATGAAACGCCTTCTTCACTTATTTTTCTGTTATCAGTAAGACTAAAAACCTGGAAGCCACCTGAATCCGTTAAAATTGGTCCATTCCAATTCATAAACTTGTGCAGGCCTCCAGCTTCTGCAATCAATTCATCTCCTGGGCGCAATAATAAATGATAAGTGTTAGATAATATTATTTTCGCATTTAGCTTAACCAAATCTTCTGAACTTAATGTTTTTACTGTTGCTCTAGTACCTACAGGCATAAAAATTGGAGTTGGAATGTCCCCATTTGGAGTGTGTAAAATTCCCCTTCTTGCCTTTGATTTTTTATCAGTTTTTAATAATTCAAATTCAAATGTCATCTATACCTCCTATCTAATAAACATAGCATCGCCAAAAGAGAAGAATCTATATTTATTTTCCACAGCATATTTATAAATATCAAGAGTCTTTTCTCTTCCGATTAAAGCAGATACCAACATAATTAAAGTTGATTTTGGCAAATGAAAATTAGTTATTAAAGAATCAATCATTTTAAACTCATAGCCTGGATAAATATAAATATCAGTGCTATGATGACCAGGAATTAATTTTCCGTTTTCAACTGCACTTTCCAAAGTTCTTACTGTTGTGGTTCCAACTGCAACGATTTTTTTGCCCTTAGCTTTAGCGTTATTAATCTTTTCTACAACTTCATTAGAAATAAAATAATCTTCTGAATGCATTTTATGTTTAGATGCATCTTGCTCAGTTACTGGCTTAAATGTTCCCAAGCCAACATTAAGTGTAATGTACTCTATCTCAATGCCTTTATTTTTAATCTTTTCTAGCAGTTCATTTGTAAAATGAAGCCCCGCAGTTGGGGCTGCAGCAGATCCTGGAATCCTGGAGTAAACGGTTTGATACCTCTCTTGGTCTTGTAGTTTTTCATGAATATATGGTGGCAATGGCATAGTACCGATTTCTTCTAAGATTTCTAAGAGAACGCCCTTATAATGCATTTTAACGGTGCGTATACCTTCTTCATCAAAACTTAAAACTTCTAGCATAAGCTTATCGCCGAAGTAAAATTTACTGCCTACTTTTGCTTTTTTGCCTGGTTTTACCAAGCATTCCCATATATCCTTTTTCTTTTCATGTAGAAGTAAAAATTCTACACTTTCATCTTTGTTTTCTCTAGATCCATAAATCCTTGCAGGAATTACACGAGAGTTATTTAAAACTAAAATATCACCTTCATCAAGTAAATCCGCAATATCTGAAAATTTTTTATCTATAATCTTATCTTGATCCTTATAATAGCACAATAGTTTTGAATCGTCTCTGTGTTCAAGCGGATGCTGAGCGATTAATTCTTCAGGTAAATAAAAATCGTAATCATTAATATCAATCATAAATTTTCTTAACTTCTGCTCCTTCGTAATAAAATTTTACTATATCTATATAATTAAAGTTCTGTTTAGCCATTTCATTAGCGCCATATTGGCTCATACCAACACCATGACCAACCCCCATTCCAACAAACTCTACTTCATCGTTTACACCATTGTTATATAAAGTAAAAGAGTCACTTGCCCTTCCATACCCTTGCAAAAGGCAGGATTTATATAGGCTTTCATTTTGATTAGTACCTTCCATAAGAGCAGGTGAATTTATTTCAAATTTGGTGGATTTTAAATTTGATACTCCCATTAGACTTCTAAATCTTTCAGCTCTTAATGAAACTTTACCTCCAGCGTATTCAACACCAACAGAAACAATCCTTCCCAAATCATTTTTATTGAAAACAATCGATGTAAAATTCGACATCTTTGTAGCTTTTGATAAATTTTGGTCCATTACAGCTATGTTCGTCTTATAATTCCAGTTTACTCTAGGCGAATTTATTGAGTAAGGATCGCTTTTTGAAATCAAATAAGGAAAATTAGTTCCCCAAGCATCTTTAGAAGCAGCTGTAACACCTCCACTAGTAGATCCATAAGTGGCATCAATAATTTCATCGTTATAAACTATGACCTCTCCCCTAGTCTCATTAACTGCATCTTTTATCTTTTGGCTTACACCTTTATTACCCCTATAGACTTGAGAGACAGCATCAGATGTGAGATTATATCCTTTATCAATAAATTTTTTACTGTTGTATAAGGCGTATGACCTTGCGGCTAAAGCTTGTGCTTTTATAGCTTCAACTTCAAAAGAGTCGCCTACTTCATTGGCCACGACTGAATATATATAGGTCTCCATGTCAATTATATTAACCAACGACCTACCATTTTCAGCTAATGTAAAGGCTCCATTGTACTCATGGTTATTATATAAAATTGTATTGTTATTTGCTTTAACCTTTACATCCATATACGGTCCATAATTATTAGATGCTGACTCTACAATAATTCCGTTATTGTAATAAATTCTTATATTATTGTCATATATAGTTTCAATAATATTGTATCCATCAAGCAATTGAAATCCTTCACTCGTTTGAAGATTAAAGCCGTCGTCAGAAGAGCATATCTTTACCCTTAGCTCACCTGCATCGATAAAGTTGTCTGCATTTACTTTCTCAGTACTTATTGTAAAAACAAATAATATTGTTAATAACAAAATCAAAAATTTCTTCATAATTCACCCTTGTAATCAATGTTTAAGTGTTCTGCTGCCTGGCGAGTAGCAATTCTTCCTCTAGGTGTTCTAAGTAAAAAACCAATTTGCAAAAGATAAGGTTCGTACACATCCTCAATAGTTGAACGGTCCTCTGCAGTAGCTGCACTTAATGTATCAAGCCCTACAGGTCTACCAGCAAATGTAACAAGCAGAGTTTGCAAGATTTTTCTGTCAGTCTTATCCAAACCTAACTCATCAATTTCTAACATTTTTAGAGCCTTATCGGCATTTGATTTAGAGATTACACCATCACCTTTTACAATAGCATAGTCTCTAACTCTTTTTAAAAGTCTATTTGCAATTCTTGGCGTACCCCTACTTCTTCTAGCGATTTCGTAAGCGCCATCGTCTTCAATTTTAACATTTAAAATTTTAGCTGATCTAATAACTATATCTTTTAAGCTCTCAAC
The DNA here is from genome assembly GCF_900215725.1 of Ezakiella peruensis. Classification (GTDB taxonomy): domain Bacteria; phylum Bacillota; class Clostridia; order Tissierellales; family Peptoniphilaceae; genus Ezakiella; species Ezakiella peruensis. The sequence continues at coordinate 805,400 of NZ_LT962469.1, forward strand.
ATCATAAAGATCTAAATTTAGCTGCACACCAAATCTGTCTCTAAAAGGAGAGCTGAGTAGTCCAGCCCTTGTTGTAGCACCAATTAAAGTGAATGGTTCAATATCAAGCCTCAAACTTCTTGCAGTCGGTCCTTTACCTACAATCATATCCAGGCAAAAATCTTCCATAGCAGGATATAAAATTTCTTCGACAGATCTTGATAGCCTATGAATTTCGTCAATGAAAAGTACATCGCCTGTATTAAGATTGGTCATAAGACTTGCCAAATCTCCTGGCCTTTCAATTGCAGGACCACTTGTAACTTTTAAATTTACACCCATCTCATTTGCAATAATAGTTGCAAGAGTTGTTTTGCCAAGTCCTGGTGGCCCATACAACAACACGTGATCGAGGGTATCCTTCCTAATCTTTGCTGAGTCTATAAATATATTTAATTTACTCTTAACCTTATGTTGACCAATATAATCCTCAAGCCACCTGGGCCTCAGGCTATTATCAAATACATCTTCATTAGATTGTAAATTGCTTGAAACAATTCTATCACTCATAATATCATCCTTTAATTAATCGTCTTTAAAAAGACTTTAATCATTTCATCAAGCTCTAAACCTTTTAAGTCTAGTTTTGCTATGTGTTTTGTAATTTCGTATCTAGAATAACCTAAACCTTCCAGTGCATCAATTAAATCAATATCAGGATTATCAGCAAGCTCATCACTAGAAACGATAAATGATTTTACCTTATCTTTTAACTCGATAATAATTCGAGCAGCTGTTTTTGCCCCAATTCCGGGACAGGTTGCAAGTAATTTATCATCACCTATATTTATTGCATTGACAATTTCATCTGTATTTAAGGCTCCAACAATACCCAGGGCTGTTTTAGGACCAACCTTAGAAACTGTTCTTAGCAAATTGAAGATCCATTTTTGATCTTCATTGTAAAAGCCAAAAATAGCTATCCTATTTTCAGATACTATCTGTTCAGCAAAAATCATCCTCTCACTACCCACAGATACATGGTCTCTCAAAGAAGTGGGGACTTCTAGCTTATAACCAATTCCATTTATATCTATAACTATATTTTCAGAATCAACTTTAACTATCTTTCCTTCAAAATATTCGTACATACCTACTCCATCCTATATTGATCTTTGAATCTACCAGCAAATGATAAACAAATTGCAATTGCAATAGCATCTGCAGCATCATCTGGTTGTGGCATATGATCCATATTAAGTAAATTCTTAACCATTAATTGTACTTGCTTTTTATCAGCCCTTCCGTAACCAGTAATAGTCTGCTTTACTTGCAAAGGTGTAAATTCATATAATGGTAATTCATGTTGTTGACAACATAAAACTTGAACACCTCTTGCTTGGGCAACTTTAATAGCAGTTGTGGCATTTCTGTTATAAAACAATTCCTCAACTGCAACAATCTCTGGTTTGTATCTATTAATTAAAAAATCTAAATCATCATATAATAATTTTAAACGTTCTGGAAAAGTAATATCTGGTTCTGAATTTATGATGCCATAATCAACTAGCTTTAATTTATTACCTTCTTCATCTATAATTCCAAATCCAAGAATTGCAAGACCAGGGTCTAATCCTAAAATTCTCATAATATCCTCTGGTCAATTATAACAGATAGCAGAAAAAATTACAATAAAAAAAGGGCTTAAAGCCCTTGATATTCTATAGAGCGCCTATTTTAAATCCTTCTTTTTCAACTTTTTCGCTGATATCTTGGATATTATCGGCTTCAACTCTAACTAAAACTTTTAAGATTCCCATTACTTTTGCATCCATTACAACCATGCTTGCAACGTTTACATCTTCTCTTCTAAATACATTCAATAAACGAGATAATTGTCCTGGTATATTAAAAATGTAGACAATCATTTGTTTGCCTTTTCCAAGATTGAATAAATCTGAGAAAGCTTTAAATATTGCTGCGTGGGTTAAAATTCCTAAAAATTTACCATCCACATTTATAACGGGTAAAAATGGAATGTTAAGTTTTTCAATCGCATATGATGCCTTATCAATTCCATCATCTGGATCCAAACTGTTGATATCAGTCTTCATGAATTCCTTAGTTTTTAAATTTAAGAATTCGTCTTTTGATAGGTCCTTATTGTAGTATGCTTCAAATATATCAGCCCTCATCAGATAACCAACAAATTTGTCACCCTCAACAACAGGTAGACTCATGAAGTTTTGTTTATCCAATTTTTCCATAGCGGTTTTAATGCTATCTTCTGCATTAATGAGAGTCAGCTGACTTTTTTCAAGAATGTGATTCTTTACGTACATAATATACCTCCTATTTATTTTGTTCAAGCAATGATTTAAAAATGCTTACAGGTATATTATACCCCATTTCATCAATATTCTCAACTACTATTGTAATAATCATTGGTTTTTCTCCAGAAACAAATCCCGTAAACCAATAATTATATTTTTTCCCTGGTAATTGTGCCGTTCCTGTTTTACCGCCGCAATTTTCTCCGATACCATAGCCAGAGGCTGTGCCAACCTTTACAACATCAAACATCGCATCTTTTATATAATCAGCTTGCCATTTTTCTATCGGAAGATTATATTTTTTTGCCTTTTGCTTTCTAGAAAATTTAAAATCATTTGTAATAATATAATCAATATATCTTGGAGAGTAAAAATATCCGCCATTATAAATTGCTTGAGTCGTTAAATTTATTGCCATTGGAGAAGCCGTTACTTCGCCCTGACCTATCTGTAAGATTGCATTTTTAAATTCATTATCTCCTTTTCTGATTGAAAAAGCGTATTTTCCTCCAGTAGCTTTTTGAATAGTATTATTTATATTTTCAGTTAATTCAATTAGTGAGTCAGTATATAGAGACCCTTTTTCTACAAAATATGTGTTCAGAGAATTTACTAAAGCCTTATGCAAGTCTGTCTTACCGTAAACTATTTTCCCGTAGTTTGAAACTGATCCGTCTCCAATATCTATGCTGCCCTTATCATCGTAATCTAAATTATCTGTGTTATTTAAAATATTTACTGCACTTATTATTTTATAAACCGATCCTGGGCTGTACTTGCCATCAGATACTCTATCAAGCATTACGCTTTCTTCAGAGCTAATCGCTTCTTCGAGTTTTATTTCATCAAACTTACCATTAGCATAATAGGTCAAAACATCCCCATTTCTTGGATCAGTAATAACCACAGCGCCTTTATAATTCTTCATTAATTGCATTGATCTTTTTTGCAAATCATGATCAACAGTTAATCTAAGATGCTCACCCGATTTAAAATTATTAATCTTATTTAAAAGCTTAGTCCACTCGCTTACCTGGGATGAACCTTGTAATGTCCCATTATAAAGACTTTCTAATCCACTTGCCCCATATTTATAATCTACGTATCCAATCAAATGAGAATAAAGACTTGGATAATTATATTGTCTAATATATTTTTCGCCATCATATACAGAATAGTTTATAAGCTTATCGTTTCTATCATATATATTTCCTCTTTTTACACTTACCATGCTCCTATGTGCCCTACTGTCATATTTAGAGCCGACCAAGTATTTTTGTCCAGCAGTTCCTAGGAGTGTAAGAACGAATATTGAAAATATAGATACGATAATAAATACCAAAATAAAAAATCTAATTCTTTTATCCATTGTACGACCTCAAGCTAGCTTGCATTGATCCAAGCATTATAAATGAACTAAGCATGGAGCTGCCACCGTAAGATAAAAATGGTGCTGTAATACCTGTTAAAGGAATGATATTAAGTGTCCCTAATAAAATAACCAAGAATTGCATCATATAAAAAGATGCTATCAAGGCTGATATTTTTTTGTAAAAGTCATTATTAACATTCATTGATAATAATAATCCATCAATAGAAAGAATTAAATACAATAAGATAATTGCAATACCAATAAGTAATCCCATTTCTTCAATTATGCAAGCTATAATCATATCGCTTAAGTTTACAGGAATAATATTTGGAATTCCAAGTCCCAAACCTGTGCCTAAAAATCCCCCATTAGCCATTGAAGTAATAGCAGTTACTACTTGATAGCTTGTAGATTTATATTGTTTGAATGGGTGCATCCATGTATAAAATCTAATCCTAACGTGAGGTAAAATTAAATAGCCAACATAGCCTGCAAGAACAAACAAAACAAGAGTAAATATAAAATATCTTTTATCTTTTACAAACATCAATAAGTAAGCCAGAAGCAAGGCAAAAAGTATTAAGGCTGACCCAAGGTCTTTTTGTATAACAAGCAGTCCCATATAGGTAAGAGTTAAAATTATATTTACTAAATTATAAGTTACCCCAAAAATCTTTTCGCTAGGAGATGAAGCTAGCTGAAAAATATAAAGTATCTTTATAATTTCCATCGGTTGAAAAAGGTGGCCAAATATTCTCACCCAGTTTTTTGCCCCGTGGTCCACTACACCAAAAGTCAAGGTGATTGCAAAGAGAAAAAATATGCCTCCAATGTAATATAAGTATAGCTTATTTAAAAATTTTAAATTTTTAACTGCTATATATGATATATACATTAAAATTGATCCAATACAGAACCAGAACATTTGCTTGAAGCCGTATTCTGGACTGAGCCTAAAGATTTCTATTACTCCAATAGAAAAAATCATAGACACAATAGCATAGTGTCGACCAAAGCCAAGCATCCGAGAATTTAAAAATACATTTACAAGTCCAACCACCAAAATAACAACCGGATAAAAAATATACTTACTAGAAAAATTATGAATTGGATAAAATGCTAAAACAATTATTGCCAAGACTTGAAACAAAAGAACATAGTAATAGCTTGAAAAAGTCTTCTTCATTTCATTACCTCTATTCTAATATCTGCTCCACCAATACTTATGATATCGCCTTTTTTTATTACAGCTCTCTTAATTTTTTTGCCATTAACAAAAGTTCCATTTGAGCTTTTTTGATCGACAATGAAAAATTCTTCTCCATTATCTATAATTTGAAAATGTCTCTTGGATACTGCTAAATCTTTTGTTGTATAGTCGTTATCAACACCCCTACCAAGTGTAAAATTATTAATAATAGGGACATCAACAATTTGGCTTCCTTCAATTATTCTAATAATAGTAATCCTATTTTTGCTTTCTTTTGTAAAATAGGTTAAAATATCTTTAAGGATATTGATAATAAAATAATACACAACAAGAATAAATAAATATTTAAAAATTGTGGATATAATAGAAAATAAATCGAAATTCATATTTGCTCCTAAAAATGAGGTGTTAAATGAGAACTTGTATGGAAGAGTGCCTAAATTATTTAAAGTTTAGTCGCACTGAAAAAGAAGTAAGAAATTATCTCTATGAAATGGATTATAAGACCAATGAAATAGAAGATGCAATAGCCTATGCTAAAGAACTAAAATATATTGATGACTACGATTATGCTTACGCATATGTAAATGACCATGTTTTAATTAATAAGTGGGGCCCGATTAAAATAAAACTAAAATTAAAAGAAAAAGGAATCCCCGAGGAATATATCAACAATGCCCTAATGGATAATGAGAAAGATATAATGAATAATCTTTATCAGCAATTTGAAAAAAAGGCAAATAGCCTAGATCTAAGTGATCAAAAAGATAAAAATAAAATAATTAGACATTTGTTAAATAAGGGTTATAATTACAGCGAAATATCAGAGGTGCTTAACTCTTATGAATAATTATTATGTCTATATATTAGAATGCAATGACGGGAGTTATTATTGTGGAATCACTACCAACCTTCAAAGAAGATTAGACCAGCATAACAAAGGTACTGCAAGTAAGTGTACCAGAGCGAGACTTCCTGTTAAAATGGTTTACCATGAAAATGATCACTCTAAATCTACCGCATTAAAAAGAGAAGCACAAATAAAAAAGCTTACCCATAAACAAAAATATGAGCTTATTAAAAATTCCGAAACTTAGGTATCGGTTTTTTTATTGCTAATTTTTATCTACAGGTACGCTTTCGAGTTTTTCTCCTTCGTCTGCCTTTCTATTTTTAGGAATTGGCTTTTTGCCTCGACCTTTTTTATTTCTTTTTTTGTTTTTCCCATACATAATGCCTATCATGCTTGCATAAATAATTGAAACAAGTCCAACGCTTCCGCATATAATAGCTGTTTCTAAATCATTTACATTGGTCCTTATTATGCTGCTCTCTCCGTTAAGTATAAGCAACTTTAATGCATATAAAACCAAGACAATACCTGGGATAAACTTTATTATCCTTCGTCTTGGAAACAATATATGAAGTACCATAACAAAAATTGCTGCAAGTAAAAAGTAATATAACTTTGAACTAACATTCGAAGTGTATGGTATTAATTCTTTTAAAATTTTTAAAATTTGATCCATAAATCTCTCCACCTCCAGTATAAACTAAAAGTGCAAAAATATCAACTAATATATTTTAATCCATTCGTCTAACTTGTTGATGTTAAATAAATGAGCTTCTGCTTCTGCACCCACAAGCCAATTATCCATAACTAAGTGATAGTTATTGTTAATTAAAGAAAATTCATCTCTAATATATAAATCATTGCTTGAAAGGCTGACAACCTTTAAATTCGACCCAGTATTAACAATGGCAAGAGTTTTTTCAGGAGAAGCACTGTAATCAACTGCCGAAGGATATAAGTACTTTATATCTTCCATGCTAAGGAAACTCCTTCCCTCTTCTTCTTTTAAATAGTTTGGATCTATCCTAGCATATACAGTTTCCATTGATATATCATTATATAATTGAGTTCTTAAAATCCAATATCCATTTCTCCTAACAATCCCAACATTTGAAAGAAGTATCATATAATCATCTTCTTTTAAGCTGTTTATATCAAGACTGCCCTTTATTAAATTTAGCCAATTATCTCCTAATATATCTGTAATATCCAGCTTTGTTCTTAAACCATTTTTTTCTAAAGAATATGTCTCATACCTTTCCTTAAAAACATTATTTAAAAAACTCTTATAGTTGGTGTTTAAACTAATCATATAAGGAGATGCATAATCAATGATTGAAGCCTGCCTTGAAAAGTATTTTTCAACATTAAATTTTTCTATTGGATTAGTTATATATCTATTGTTAAATCTAAAAACTAGATAATCTGTATAAATCCCACCATCTAAGGCCATCTTGTCATTTATATTTATATAGCCATTGGATTTTGGGATAACAAGACCATCTGTTAAAAATACATTCGTGGAATTATAATCACTATATAAAAATAAAGTAAAATACTTTCCGGACTCTTTTGAATCATCTCTGAGCCCAATAAAGGCAGCAGTAGTCTTGAGCGGCTTATACATAGGTTTGGCTTTGTAGTTTGATGTTTTTTTTCTTGCTATCTCATACTCTGCTTCATCTAGTTGCTTTATAAATTGCAATTCATAAATATGATTTTGATAATATAGAAACTTTCTGTTGTTGTATTCAACTATTTCCCCTAAAGACCTGCCTTCATTTAGAACTGAAACAACAGACGCATAATCTAACATGTCATTTATATTAAAAATCTTTTCATAGCTAATGTTATTGTAAATAAAATAGTTTACTAAATTAACTCTCTTACTTGCAAAGCTAATATCTTTAAATTCTTCTCCAAAAATAAGAGCTTTGTCATTGTAAAAAACAACAGATAAGTTGTTTGGAATATTCTCTTCCTTGCCAGAAAAAGATTCATAGGATTTATCAACTCTAAATTTTCCTTGTATCTGAGGTGATTTTATTTTTCTTTCATTCTTACAAGCAAAAGAAAAGCATAATGATAATGCAAATAAAATTAAAAGAATTCTATTTTTGTACTTTTGGAAGATAGATTTCAAATTTGCTTCCCTCTTTCTTTTTGCTCTTTACATTAATATATCCGCCATGAAGGTTAACTATTTCATAAACAATTGATAGGCCAATTCCGGCATGAGAATTTCTACTGTAGCCACGATAAAACTTTTCGAAGATATGAGGTACATCATTCTCATCCATTCCTTCCCCATCGTCAGCAACAGTTACACAATAATAATCATCTTTCTCATCTAAAATAACCAATACATTCCCCTCAGAAGAGGTAAACTTAAAAGCATTATCTAGTAAGTTTATAAAAACTTGTCTTAGTCTATTTTCATCGCCTTTAAAATTAGCTTTATTAACCTTGGATATAAATGATAAATTTTTATTTTCTGTTATTGACCTTGGTGTAAATTGGCTAACAATACCCTCAAGATGTTCATTTAAATCAAAATTAGTATTTAATAATTCAACTTTATTGTTTAAAAGCCTTGAGAAATCTAATAGATCATTTACCATGCCGGTTAATCTATCAGTTTCTTTTTCAATTATATTTAAACCCTCTTTTACAAGTTCAGGATCTGATGAATCAGCATTTAAAGTGTATGCCCATCCCTTAATGCTTGTAAGAGGAGTTTTTAATTCATGGCTAACGCTAGCAATAAATTCATTCTTGATTTCATCACGTTTATTTATTTCAGAAGCCATATACTTCATAGTTTCGCCAAGGGTAACGGTTTCTCTGGAACCCTTTATTATTATATCTTCTGAGTAATTTCCACCAGCTAACTTAGATGCATATTCCTTTAATTTGCCTAGTGGCCCAACTATTTTATTTGACATATAAAAAGACATTACCAAGGCAATTGCCAAAACGACAAATGATAGTAAAATAAGTATTTTTTGAATATTTTTTATAGAATTTTCTGCATCCGTCATATCATATTGAAAAATAACAGTGCCTATATTGTTGCCATGTAATTTAATAGGAAGTGCGACACTAACTAACTTGTTTTCAGCATAATCAAAATTATCTATCGATGTAAAATAACCATTTCTTTCAATACTTGACTCTATAGAATTAACATCAAATATGTCATTCCTAATTCCCATAGTGCTCAAAATATTTTCGCCATCATTATTTAAAATTATAATATGACCTGCATTATACTCGTAAATTGTCGATGCATCTTCAAGGACAACATTATCTAAGCCCTTGGAAAAATCTATATATCTGTATAAGTAATTTAAATTTAACTCTGCTTGAGATTTTGCTTTTCTAGTTGTATCTCTATAAAAATAATTTTTTACACTCAAAATAGTTGCTAAATCTAAAACTACAACAGTCAAGAGTATTAGCAACCCATAAGTTAAAACTAGGATACTTTTAAAACTTCTTTTCACTATCTATACCTGTAACCCACACCCCATACAGTATTCAAATATTTTGGATTAGCAGGATCCTCCTCAATCTTTGATCTAATTCTTCTTATATTAACGTCTACAATCTTTGATTCTCCAAAGAAATTGTCTCCCCACACTTCGTCCAAGAGTTCGTCCCTTGTAAAAGCTTTTTCAGGATTTTTCATAAATAGTTCCATAAGGGCAAATTCAGTTGGTGTAAGCTCAATTAACTCACCATTTTTTCTGAATTCACGTTTTTCTTCGTTAAGATCAAAGACATCATCACTTATATTTCTATATTCTGGCTCAACATCTACCCTTTTAGCAAGAGACTTAATTCTTAAAATAAGTTCTGTAGGATTAAATGGCTTGGTAATATAGTCATCTGCGCCAGCTTCAAGGCCATCGATTTTATCAAGATCTTGAGATTTAGCAGTGAGCATAATAATACCTACTTCTTGATTTGTTTTTCTAACTTCTTTTGCAACTTCAATACCACTAATGCCGGGTAACATCACATCGAGTAAAATGCAATCATATACATTTTTACTTGCCATCTTGACGCCTTTTTCGCCAGTGTCAACATCGTCTACTAGCCATCCCTGTCTCTCAAGATTTATTTTAATAAATCTCCTGATAGCATCTTCGTCTTCAACAACTAAAATTTTGTACATCATAATAGTATTTCCTCCAATCTTCCAATTGATGTGTAAAATATAAATGTCTTTATTAGCTTATCTTTATATACTTTAGAAATTATATCCATATATGCTATGAGCTGGTCTTTGTAAATTTCATTATAAAAACTTATATCTTGACTTATCTCAACGGTTTTATAATCTACAATAAAAATCTCATTATCTTTAATCTCTAGTCGATCAATTACAGCATCAATATGTTTTTCGTCTATATCCATGCTTATATTTTTCTCGCAATATACATCTCCATCTCGACTATCAATAAAATCTGAGATATTATTTAAGTGCCTATTTATTTTCTCATAATCATAGATCTCTGCAATATTATACAAATCAATAAGCTCATTAACATTGATATTTTTATTATCTTGATAGATTTCCGCAAAGTGATGGATAAAATTCCCAAATTCAATATCTGCAAACACATTATCCTCAGCTTGAGAAGGCTTAATCGATTTTTCTTCAATGCCAATTGTTGCTTTATCTTGAATGTTTTCTATAATTTTAAACTCACTAAAGCAAGAATTCATATCCTTGATTTCAAACTCTCTTGCATGGTTTTGATATGTGTCAAATATTGGTGCGAGCATTGCCGTATTATACATCTTTTCATTAGTAACACAAATAATTTTCTCTTTTGCTCTTGTTATAGCAACATACAAGAGCCTATTTTTTTCTGCATACAAGTCAGCAGCCTCTTGTCCTTTTACAAGCTGATAAGAACCTAATTTATCATTGAGTTTTATATATAAAGTTTCTTCTTTAATAAGAAATCTAGAAAATTTTTTCTGACTGATATCTGATAAATTTGGCAAAATTATTACCTTATACTGAAGACCCTTAGCTTTGTGTATAGTGGAAATTTTAATGGCATCTTCTGAATCAGAGTAAAAATCTGCACCTTTTAGTTCGTTATTGCTTTGTAATTCAATTATAGCATATTTTAAAGTTTTTTGCTCGTTTTCTACTATATTTTGTAAATATTTTTTAAATTCAATTAAATTATTTACTGCATTTATTCCCCATAGTTTTTTACATTTTGCCAAAAACTCTTTTTCTATATACAAATAATCTAAAAACTCAGTGATACTATGCGTAAAGAAATAATCTTCTAAATCTTTATAAGTTACAACACATTTATTGATTTCTTTTGAATCGCCACTATAATTATTAAAGTCAAAATCTAATTCTAATTTTGATAAGACTTTATCTGATAAATCAAACAGTGGGCCCCTAAGTGCTGAGAAAACATTGAATTTGTTATCAGTGTCTATAAATAAATCAATTAAAATAATGGCTTCTATAATCTCTGGCCTTTGGCTCAAGCTAAGCTTGTTATAATTTATATAGGGTATGCCTGCTAGGCTTAACATTTTTTCAATTTCATAAGCGTTATTTGCAGTAGATGTTAAAATTCCAATATCTTCAAAGGAATAACCATCGTTAATTAATTGATGAATCATATTTGATAAAGATTCAGCGGAAAATTTCTCCTTGTCAAAATACATTATCTCCGATGGCTTATCCTTATCATAAATCATATCTGAATATTCTGGTAATACATCAGAAAAACTCTTATTGACAAATTTAACAATCCCTTTAGAAGATCTGTAATTTGTATCTAATTCAACTACCAGGCCTCCTTGTTTTAAAATTTCTCTTTCAAATTTATTTATATTTTTATAATCAGCTCCCCTAAACCTATAAATGCTTTGCTTTATATCACCAACTACAAAAATATTATTGATTGTAAAATTATTGGTTAAGATGTCAAAGATTTCCATTTGCAAAGGACTTGTATCTTGAAACTCGTCAATCATTATATACTTATATCGGTCTTGTAAAACCTGTAGATGCTCCTTTAATAAGATAATTGCATCGACAGTTATATCTGTAAAATCAAATAAGTACAGCTCTCTCTTCTTTGCCTGATAATTATTATTTACATCGTACAGTAACTCTTTTGTCAAATCATAAAGCTCAGAGTAATTTTCATCCAGGCTCACAGAAGCAGCTTGAATCTCAGATAAAATTTCACTTTTTAATGAGCTAAGCTTTGTTAAATCGATAAGGTCTTCAATTGTTAATACATAATCATCGCCTACTTCTGAAAAGTGTTCGTCTAGATATGTCCACAATTTATTTTTTCTAGAATAATACTCTCTTGATAAATCATATAATTTTCCATAGGTAAGCTTAGGTTTGCTTGAAGAAGGAGATTTTAACTTTCTGTAGTCTAAATCTCCATATATATTTCTGGAATTTATATACAAATATACTAAATCATCTACGATGGCGCTCATATCATAGCTATCGTTTAACTCTTGCAGAGTGACTATAAGATCCATATACTTTGGATCATGTTCCAATAGGCCCTCTATAATTTCCCTGAGAGTGACATATATTTTATTTTCATCCATTAAATCAAAGCCAATATATTTATCTGGAATATATTCTTCTACGAGTTTTTTAAAAAAAGCATCAAAAGTAAAGATGTTAAGTTGAAAATCTGTATCTGCTCCGCTTTCATTTAATCTGCTTACGATACGACTTTTCATTTCTTCAACAGCTTTATTTGTAAAGGTAATTGCAAGTATAGCTTCCTTTTCTTCTGTTGTGGCTGCCTTATTAACTAAATTTATATATCTCTCAGTTAAAACAGCCGTTTTACCCGCTCCAGCACCAGCTTTAACTAAAACATTTTGATGAATTGTATTAACAGCTATCCTCTGTTTGTCATCTAATTTAATCATTCCAAAACCTCTTGCATAGATTCATATATTGGCAATATCTGCAATTGTTTTTATCATCTGTTTGAGAAATTACACCCTCATCCATTTGTTTAACAATGTCCTTAATTTTTTCTCCAGCAGCCTCCATTATTTCATTAAATGTACTTCCGTCATCTTGAAAAAACATTTGGCTTTTTCTACATCCGTCATCAATATTTATATAGGCTATCTCCTTAATCATATTTTCATACTCGCCCATATAAACTGGGAACTGTAAAGCCTCGCCATCCTTGATTCTATTTTTAGATTTTATAGAAGAACTTGTTAGCTTGTAATCCAACAAAATATATTTATCATCAAGCTTATCCACCCTATCAATCCGTCCTCTAAAGGATATATCTTCTCCCTTTTCATCCTTAAAATAATTGTGAGTAAAATCTTGCTCTGTTGTTAGTACTTCTCCTTCTGTGCTTTCTTCATTAATAATAAGTTCTTTTAACTTATCTTTTACAAGCCTAATTTTATATTTATCAATATCTTCATAATCCTTTAAAGCTATCTCAAAAGTTTCCTCAAAGGAACCTTCTCTAAATTTCTTATCTTTGTTTATTGTGTAATATAACCTCAAAACTTCATGGGAGAAGTTGCCAAGTTTGATATAGGTCTCATCAAAGTCTATAGAAAACTCTTTAATATAATCACAATAATACTTAAAAGGACAATTCATATAGGACTCAACTCTTGATGCTGATAATATATTTTTTCTCAAAGCTTGAGCCGACAAATTATTATCCTCATTTATCTCATTGTATTTTCTAGATAAGTTCGCTTGTGATTCTTTTGTATACGCTTTTTGTAAGTCAGTAATCTGGCCTTGTCCCTTTGTAAATGCATAGTTTTTCAAATTAATTGTATCAAAATTAAGAGCAAGCATCTCGGACTTACTTATAAGGTTTTTTTCATAAGTACAAAAAATAGTTTCCTGGGATTTGCTTATAACATTATTTATACCGCCATTTATTTCCTGGTGTGTAAATTCATCAGAAGGCATAAAACTTTTGTCATCCAGTCCAATTTGATAGATTAAATCATAATCTAATATAACTTCAACTGGATTTAGAACATGTATATTAGACCTAAATTTCCTAGAGTAAAAATGAGATTTAAAAACATCTTCCATATAATATTTGGGATGTTCAATATTTAGGTCTTTTATCTTTCTTGCTAACCTATCCAAAAAAATATCTGTATCATAATTTAATTTAATCTCATTAGTTAGGATTGAATTTAATTTATTTAATTGTTCACTAATATTTGCAAGGGTAAAATCTTCATCTTCTAAAAATTTACGGACTAAATTTATATTATAAAAACATTCCTTTAGACCTACATTAGTATATATTCCATATTCAGATAGAATTTTGGCCACTTGATCTTGGACAGACTTTGACTCATTGAGGAGACCTACTTTTATTTCTGGATTGACCTTAAATTCACTAATAATATCCCCAGCAATTTTGTACAATAGTGAATCCAGGTTTTCTGCTGAATAGTGCTTAAACTTTTTATTTTTAGTCAATTCATCATCATATGCAATTACATAGACATTATTTTTTGCCTCTAATATTTCAATAATTTCCCTCTCTTTTACAGTAAAATATCTAGGCTTAATAAAAAATATCTTCTCATATTTGTCCAAATCATCTAAATAAATAGACTCTAAAATCATATCAATAACTTGTGATTTATCATAGTAACCATTAGAATTTAACATTCTAATATATTTATCAAATAAATCTTGCTCATATAAATCGAGTTTAACGCCTCTTGCTACTTTTTCTTCAATAACATTATAGAGATTGTCATTTCTAGAAATTTCTTTATCATCAGAAAATGCGAGCCCAAAATAATATCTCTTCAAAGATTCTTCAGCCAGGTTTATAAAGTTTTTTCTAACAAATCTAATATAAAGCTCAGCGAAAGAAATTGTCTCGACATGAATTTGATTATAAGATAAATTTGATAAAAATAATTTTTTTGATTGTACACTTGGAGTAATAATCAAAGTTTTTTTATCAGATTTTTCAATTTGACTAAGAAATTCATTTAACGGTAAACTTTTCATTCTTAACCCTCATTATTCTTTCAAAACTTTCGTTAATTTTATTATCATCAACTTTTCTCATAGCTTCAAAAATATTAGGAATTCTATTTAAATCATGACATATTAATCCAATATCTCCACCAGCTTCAATAAATTTGATAAATCTTTCCTCTAAAGTCCCATAATCAGCGAGAGCATTCATAGTAAGATCGTCCGATAAGATTAAACCCTTAAAATTATCTTCTCTTAATTTTCCAATCCAAACTTTAGACAGACTTGCAGGCATATTATCAACAGCTGGAACAAGTATATGACCAATCATTACTCCATCAACAATATCCAAATTTTCTCTAAAAGGTATTAAATCCGAATTTAATAAATCTTCATAGCTTTTATTTATAACCGGAAGATTTTTATGAGAATCTACTCGCGTAGCCCCGTGGCCAGGATAATGCTTGGCAACTGATAATAGCTTTTCCTTGTCCATAGCTTCTATTACTCCCCTGGCAAATTTACTGACTGTATTGTAATCACTTGAAAATGCCCTATCACCAATAGCTCCACTTGCATTGGCTGGATTTGTATCTAGTACTGGAGCAAGAGGAGAATCAATGTAAAAAGTTTTTAATCTTTTACTCAAATCCAAAACGTATTGGTCTGGACTACTATTATTGGCATACCAATTAGCTGAATTCATCGCTTTATAAACATCTTTTATTCTATCAACCCTACCTCCTTCTTGGTCAACATAAATAAAGGGTTCTATATAATTATTATTTTTATAATAGTCTTTGATAGATTTATTTAAATTTACCAATTGATCAGATGTTTGAATATTTCTCTTAAACAATATAATAGCTCCTGGCTTATACTGATCAATTAAAGCTTTTAAATTATCGTCTAATACAGTTGATTCAATACCCACGCACATCAACTGACCCATTTTGTCATCCTTAGAATATTTTTCCCTATGTTTTTCAAAATCTATTACGTGTTGTGTTTTGGATTCATTATTTTTATTTTCGATAATTTCTTTTGGTCCGCTCAACTTGCTCTCATCAACCTTACATCCTAAGAAAGAAAATATTAAGAAAAAAATTAATAATTTATTCATTTATCTTTTTATAAACCTCCATTAACTTTGATTTATACTTTGAAGTAAATTTCTTATTAGATAAATATTCCAATTCCCCGTCCATCTTAGGCAAAATCATTTCAACACTTGCCAAAAGTTGGTGGTTTTTCATATCCAAACTCTCCAGTTTCCTATTTGCACTATAACTTCCATACTTAGGATCACCTAAAATTGGATGGTCTAAATTTGCCAATTGTGCCCGTATCTGATGGGTTCTTCCGGTAATCAAATCTATTTCAACAAAGGAATATCTTTCACCAATAATTATTGACTTAACTTCACTCTGCATTAGGATACCATCTTTTGATTTAACTATATTAGCTCGATTTTTCTTGTCATCTTTAACCATCCTATCTTCGAGTAAGCCATCATAAGTAAATTTGCCAAGTACAATTGCATTATAGATTTTTTTAAAATCCCTTTGTCTTATCTTTTCATTTATAGTTTTAAGAGCTAATGCATTTTTCCCTACAATTACAAGCCCAGCTGTATTCCTATCCAATCTGTTGCAGAGGGCTGGTACAAAAGAGTTTTCATTTCTGGGATTATATTGACCACTTTCAATCAAATAAGCTATAACCCCATCAATTAAGTTTTTTTCTCTATTATTGCTTGCAGAATGAGATAATAAGCCATTTGCTTTATCAACTACTAAAATGTTTTCATCTTCATAAACTATATCTAAATTAATATGGGCATAAGTATTATCCTTTTTAGAAAATTTTTCAAAAGTTTCATCCGAAAAATAAATTGTAATCTCATCGCCTTTTTTTAAAATATCTGATGCAATCATCTTTTTATTATTATTTACAATATTCTTTTTTCTCATCATTTTCATAATAAAATTTTTATTAGCATTAGGTAAAAGCTTAGATAAGAACCTATCCGCCCTTTGGTCCTTATCATTTTCTCCCACAATTATTTTTTTCATTTTAATTACCCCTTTAAAAATCTTTCAATATCTGTTATAATTATAATACAAAAGTGAAATGTATACAAACGAGGTGTAAGATGACTAGAAAAGATAAAACAAAAGATTTATTATTTAATACAATTGATTACGTTGTAATGATTGTAATTATCCTAGGAATAGTAGTTATATTGGGCCATAAATTTGAGCTCTTATTCAATAAGGGAAAAATTGACAGCGAAGTTGCTCAAACTGATGAAAGCAATCCTGAAGTAAATATTACTAATGAGGATTTAAATAATGATGAAAATGTAGAGAATGATGCGAATGTTGATGCTAATGCTAATACTGATTCAGATGTAGATACAAATACAGATGAAAACGCTGAATCAACTAAAATAGATTTAACCGAAAATACAGAAGAAAATACCGATACAAATGAAACAGAAGAAAATAATAATGAAGATTCTAAACCAGCTGATACAACTCCTCAAGCTACAGGAGAAGAGGTAAAAATTACCATTCCAAATGGTACTCTACCTGGCGGCATTGGTGAAATATTAGCAAGTCAAGGACTAGTTTCAAGCAAAGAAGATTTTATTAACAAAGCTGTTGAACTTCAATTAGATAGAAAGCTCAGATCTGGTGAATTTACTTTCAAAAAAGGACAAAGCTTAGAAGAAATTATCAGAACTATTGCAAAATAATTTAATATTAAAATAAAAATAGCGGCCGATGGATTTATTCAATCCGTCGGCCGCTTTTATATTGCCCTAAAAAAATCATTTTACCATTTTTTTATTTTGTTAAGAACTAATAAGTGCCTGCAAAATATATATAAAAATTAATTAAATTTTTATTCCATTGCCTTTCTAACACAAGCTTCAATATCCAAAGTAAGTTTCCTTGATTTATCGTAATCATCAGTATGTGAATATATATAAACCTTTATCTTTGGTTCTGTACCAGAAGGTCTTATACAAAGCTTTGCATCTTCTAGATGATAAATCAAAGCGTTTGTGCGTAAGTTTTCATCTTCGTGCTTTGAATAGTCAATTGTCTCAATAGAATTTAATCCGTCTATTCCAGCCTGCCTAATATTATCCATAACATTTTTCATTTTTTCATTTGGATCAGGTCCAGAAAATTCTATTGAGAAGTTATTTGATAGATGGTAGCCAGCGAATTTATATAGATATTCCAAAACATCTATGAGAGTTTTATCTTGTTTAATATAATAATCAGCCATATCTGCTATAAAGAGACTTGCACTAATGCCATCCTTATCTCTAACAAGTGTCCCTATTTCATATCCAATAGATTCTTCATAACCCATTATAAACTCTTTGTCATCTCCATCAAGTTCATTGGCAACTCTGGATATATTTTTAAATCCTGTAAGAGTCTCAACAACCTCATAGCCAAATTTTTCAGCAATACTCTTCCCAAAATCATCTGTTACAATTGTTTTTACAACAACACCCTTATCAAGTCCAAGATCTTCCCTTCTCTTTACTATCCAGTATACCAATAGAGCTCCAACCTGGTTGCCATTTAAAAATACATATTCGCCCTTATCCTTAACGCAAATATTCATACGATCTGCATCAGGGTCAGTTGCGATAATTATGTCAGCATTAGTTTTTTTCGCTAATTCTTTAGGAATATCAAAAGTGGATTCAACTTCTGGATTAGGATAAGGTATACTTGTAAAATCAGGGTCTGGATTTTTATGTTCTTCTGGCACATCAAAAGTGTATCCCGCATCATTTAATATACGGCTTACAGGTTTTAAACCCGTACCATTATATGGTGAATAAACAATTTTTACTTTTCTATCTTCATTTTTATATAAGCTCTTATCCAATATGCTTGAATAATAAACTTCAAAAACTGAATCATCTACATACTTAATTTCAGAATCAGAAATATAGTCAAAAATACAATCATAAGAAATATTTTTCGATGTTTCTTCAATAAAATTTGCATCATCATCAAGTATTTGGCTTCCACCTTTTTTGTATACTTTAATTCCATTGTAAGCCTTTGGATTATGAGAAGCCGTTACCATGATGCCAGCATCGGTATTATAATACCTTGTAACAAATGCAAGTTGAGGAGTTGCAATAATATGATCGTAAATATAATATTTAATATTAAAATGCATCATCACTCTTGCGATCATATGGGCAAACTCATAAGACATATGTCTTACATCATATCCAATTGCAATACTTGGATTTTCTTTGTTGTTGTTGAGAACCCATTTGGCAATTGCAATAGCAGATTTTAAAACCGTATACTCATTCATTTTATTGGTTCCAAGTCCTAAAACTCCACGCAAACCTGCGGTGCCAAAAGCTAAATCATATCCAAATGATGCTTTAATCTCCTCTTCTGTCATTGATTTCAGCTTTGCTTTGGTATCATCATCTATTTCTTTCATTTCTAACCAAGTATTATAATCCTTAATCATATTGCCTCCTTAATATAAAATAAAACCACCTTGTACCACTTAATCAGTGATACAAAGTGGCTACACTTTGGCGGGAGTACGTGCGAATCGAACACACCAATGAAGCTCCGAACCCCATTCGCTGGTTTTGAAGACCAGAGGGCCCACCAGGACCCATCTACCCCCATACGAAAATTATTATACAATAACTTAATACATTTTGCAAGTAAATCCCCCTATAATTTAGATAAAGCTCTATAAACTGTTTTAAATAATAATATTTCAACAATTAACATAGAGCTTTATCATCTAATGTATAAATTATTTATTTTTTAAGACTTAATCTATTTAGCGCTCTTCTAAGAGCAGCTTCAGCCCTAAGAGCATCTATTTCATCTGCCGATTGTAATCTTCTTTCAGCTCTTTCTCTTGCATCTTCAGCACGTGAAACATCAATCTCATCTGGCCACTCAGCAGCATTTGCTGCCATGGTTACAACATTATTTCTAACATCGATATAACCATCAGTAACAGCTGCCATTAAAACCTCTGACCCCTGATAAATTTTCATGTGATGAATTTTGGTTCTTGTAACAAAAGGAGTCATGTTTGCAAGTACTGCAAACTCCCCTTCAATTCCCTTTACAATTAATTGGTCAACCTTGCCTTCAAAAAATATCCTATTTGGAGTTACAATTTTTAAATCAAATTGCATCTTACTTACTCCTGTTTGCTTTTTCTACAGCTTCTTCAATGGTTCCAACAAACAAGAAAGCACTTTCGGGTAAATCATCATGTTTACCATCAAGTATTTCTTCAAAGCCCTTTATTGTTTCTGATAGTGGTACATATTTACCTTCAATACCAGTAAAGGCTTCTGCAACAGTAAATGGTTGTGACAAGAATCTTTGAATTCTTCTAGCCCTTGCAACAGTAACTTTATCTTCGTCACTCAATTCATCCATACCTAGAATTGCAATAATATCTTGTAATTCTTTATATCTTTGAAGAATTTCTTGAACGCGTCTTGCAACTTCATAGTGTTTTTCACCAACAATGTTTGGATCCAAAATTCTACTTGATGAATCGAGCGGATCAACTGCTGGATATATACCTAACTCTGAAATTGACCTTGATAAAACTGTTGTCGCATCAAGGTGAGCGAAAGTTGTTGCGGGAGCAGGGTCAGTAAGGTCGTCTGCTGGGACGTAAACAGCTTGTACAGATGTAATACTACCAGTCTTTGTAGATGTAATTCTTTCTTGTAATGCACCCATTTCGGTTGCAAGAGTAGGTTGATAACCTACAGCTGAAGGAATTCTTCCTAGTAGAGCAGATACTTCTGATCCAGCTTGTGTAAATCTATAAATATTATCAATAAATAATAAAACGTCTTGATGCTTTTCGTCCCTGAAATATTCAGCCATTGTAAGACCGGTTAAAGCAACTCTCATACGTGCTCCAGGTGGTTCATTCATTTGACCAAAAACTAGAGCAGTTTTATCAATAACTCCTGACTCTTTCATTTCATAGTAAAGGTCATTACCTTCTCTTGTTCTTTCGCCAACGCCTGCGAAAACTGATAATCCGCCGTGTTCAGTAGCGATGTTATTGATTAACTCTTGAATCAAAACTGTCTTACCTACACCAGCACCACCAAACAAACCAATTTTACCACCCTTTGAATATGGAGCAATAAGGTCAATAACCTTAATTCCTGTTTCAAAAATTTCTGCGGCTGGTTTTTGTTCATCGTATGCTGGAGGTTCTCTGTGTATAGGCAATTTCAAATCAGCTTTAATTTTCTTTTCATTGTCAATAGTATCGCCCAAAACATTAAAGAGTCTTCCTAATGTCTTATCGCCAACTGGAACAGAAATAGGAGCCCCTGTATCTTCAGCTTCCATGCCTCTTACAAGACCATCCGTTGAATCCATAGCGATGGTTCTAACTGTATTGTTTCCGATATGCTGTGCAACTTCAACTATCAAAGTATCTTCTCCGGTTTTTATATTGATAGCGTTTAGGAGATTAGGCATATCGTTTTCGAATTTAATGTCAACAACAGGTCCAATTACCTGTGTAATTCTTCCAATATTTTTACTCATTACTCCCCCTTAATTTAAAGCCTCAGCACCACTAACAATTTCTGTTAACTCTTGTGTGATACTGCCTTGTCTTGCACGATTATAATGCATACCTAATTCTTCTATCATATCATCAGCACTTTCAGATGCATTCTTCATAGCTTGCATTCTGGCTGCTTGCTCACTTGCAGAGCTTTCAATTAGTGCTCCATATACAGCAATTTTAACAAATTCTTCAATAAGATAATCAAGCATGTACTCAGCTGATGGTTCAAAAGTTATTAATTCTGTATCTACTTCCTTATGAGATTCAATCTTATCAGCAGGAAGTAATACAAGCGACATTGGCTTTTGAACTAAAGCAGATTGAAAGTGGGTGTAGAAAATTTTAACTGAATCCACCTCTCCGTCTTTAAAAGCATCAATCGCCATTTCAGAGATAAATTTTGCATCTCCAAATTCAATGTCTTCCATCATATTGCATCTCTTGTAAATCTTATAGCCTTTTTTATAAAAAAAGTCATAAGCCTTGCCACCAATAGTGATTAATAGGTCATTTTCTTTATCAATATTTTCTATTGCATATCTTGCAATATTGCCACTATAACCACCAGCAAGTCCACGATCTGATGACACAATTATATGCATAGTGCTTTTTATTTCCCTTGTTTTTGTAAGAGGTGTTTTAACATCCTTTACAACTGATACAAGTTCAGAAATGTTATCTGTGACTGTATTATAATACGGTCTGGTTTTCTCAAGTTTAATCCTTGTTCTTCTCATCTTAGAAGTGCTAACTAATTCCATGGCTTTGGTAATTTGTCTGATACTGGATACCGAATTTATTCTTCTTTTAATATCCTTCATTTTTGCTGCCATAATTCACCTCTAAAACTTATAAACAGATTTAAACTCATTAATTGCATCTATAATCTTGCTTTCTATTTCAGGAGTAATATCCTTAACCTCATCAAGTTTATTGACAAGATCAAGATGAGTATCATTAATATAGCTTAAGAATTGAGATTCAAATTCTTTGACCTTTTCCACAGGAACATCTTTCAAAAAGCCCTTTGTAAGCGCAAATAAAATTAAAATTTGATTTGTTACAGGCATAGGAGAATACTGTGGTTGTTTTAGGATTTCAAGAATTTTCATACCATTGTTAAGTCTATCTTGTGTATCTTGATCAAGTTCACTTCCAAATTGTGCGAAGGCACTTAATTCTCTATATTGGGCAAGTTCAAGCTTAATACCACCTGAAACTTTTTTCATAGCCTTGTTTTGAGCGTTACCACCTACACGAGAAACTGAAAGTCCAGCATTAACTGCAGGCCTTTGCCCTGAGAAGAACAGCTCAGTTTCAAGGAATATTTGTCCATCAGTAATTGAAATAACATTTGTAGGTATATATTGAGAAATATCGCCAGCTTGGGTTTCGATAATTGGTAGGGCAGTAATACTTCCTCCGCCATATTTATCGTCCATTCTAGCAGCTCTTTCTAGCAATCTTGAGTGAATATAGAAAACATCACCAGGGTAAGCTTCACGTCCAGGTGGACGTCTCAATAATAGTGACATTGAACGATAAGCAACAGCATGCTTACTCAAGTCATCATAAATAATTAAAACATCCTTGCCTTGGCTCATAAATTCTTCAGCCATTGCAACACCAGCATATGGAGCGATATATTGAATAGGAGCAAGTTCACTTGCGCTTGCACTAACAACAATTGTATAGTCCATGGCCCCATGTTTTTCAAGTGTTTCTACAATACCAGCAACCGTCGACATCTTTTGTCCAATTGCTACATAGATGCAGATTACATTTTCTTTCTTTTGGTTGATAATTGTATCTACAGCAATAGCGGTCTTACCTGTTTGTCTATCACCAATAATAAGTTCACGTTGTCCTCTTCCGATTGGAATAATTGAGTCGATGGTTTTAATACCAGTTTGTAAAGGAACAGAAACTGATTTTCTTTCAATAACGCCTGGTGCTTTTGACTCTATTGGTCTAAATTTTTTTGCTTCAATAGTTCCCTTGCCATCTATTGGTTGACCTAGAGGATTAACAACCCTTCCAATAAGATTATCGCCAACAGGAACTTCAACAATACGACCAGTTCTCTTAGCCTTCATACCTTCTTTGAGGGCGGATTCGCTACCTAATAACACGACACCAACATTGTCTTCTTCAAGGTTTTGAGCCATACCATAGATTCCGTTTTCAAATTCTAAGAGCTCACCTGCCATACAATTGTCAAGGCCATACAAACGAGCAATACCATCCCCAACTTCAATTATGGTTCCAACTTCCGAAGTAGATATATCATCATCATACCTTTCAATCATCGATTTGATGATCGAGGTAATCTCTTCAGGTTTCATCATAATTTCACCTCTATCTTCTTTAATTTCTTTCTTAGTCTTTCAAAAGTTGCATCAAGCGATAAATCTAACAGCTCGCCATCGACAAGCACATCAAAGCCCATCAAAAGATTTGGGTCTATAGTTTCTTTAACGACAACTTTTTTACCCATGCTTTTTTCAATGCCGCCAACTATTAGATTGATTTGTTCGTCGCTTAATTTTTTTGCAGCTTTTATTTCCACTGTGACTTCATTTTTTTCTTGAGAAACAATATTGGAAAATTCTGTATAGCATTCTTCAATATAATTTTCACGGCCTTTCCTAACCAAAACTTTTAGAAAGTTTTTGAAAATTCTCTCCTGGCTTTCACAAATCTTGTCTATAAGCTCAATCTTATCCTTATCATCGATGATAGGATTTGAGAAAATATTCTTTAAATTTTCGGCCCTGTAAATCTCAATAAAGTCATCATATGCTTGTTTACAAACATCAATCTTATCTTGTTCTTTGGCAAGTTCAAATAAGCTATTTGCATAAACATTAGCTATCTTTGCCATTTTACTTCTCCTAGATCCTTAATTCTCTTATCAGTGAATTTTCTAGCGGTTTCAGGATTATGTTCAACATCAGATAAGTCTTTTGCTGTAAGAATTGCAAGATCAACAATCTCATCTTTAAGATTTGAAAATGCCTTTTGCTTCATTTCTTCAGCTTCTCTATTAGCACTTGCTATAATTCTGACCTTTTCTGATTCAGCCTCACTCTTTGCACTGGAAATGATTTTATCTGAATTATTTCTGGCATTTGCAAGAATATCTCTAGCTTCATTATTTGCTTCTTCAATTCTTGATGCGTAATCATTTCTCAATTCTTCAGCTTCTAATTTTAAATTTTCAGCTGATTTGATATTTTCTTCAATATGGGCCTTTCTCTTATTTAAAAATTCAGTAACAGGTTTAAACAAGAGATGTCTTAATCCTAAATACAGAACTAATGTTGTAATTAAAGTAACAGAAAAATTAAGAAGATCGGGAAATACATTAATAGTAATATCCATATCTATCTTATGTTCCTAAATTTATAGTCCAGCTAGTAATGGTCTTACGAACATTAAAATTAGAGCAACAACAAGTGAATAAATACCAGTTGTTTCAGAAACTGCTTGACCTAAAAGCATTGTTTGCATGATATCACTCTTTGCTTCTGGTTGTCTGCCAACAGCTTCAGCACCTTTACCTGCTGCAAAACCTTGACCAATACCAGGTCCTAAACCTGCGATCATTGCTAAGCCAATACCGATAGCTGAGCAACCTAGTACAAATGCTTCGTTTGAAATTCCGTTCATAATAATTCTCCTCTCAAAATTAATTCTCTTCTGGAAAAACATTTCCAATATAAACCATGGTTAACATGGTAAAAATAAATGCTTGTAATAATCCAGAAAACACGTCAAAGTATGCGTGTAAAACTGCACTTAGCGGTACAAGCGCAAGACTTATCTTGCTGAGTGCTGAGTGCACCAATTCCATAATAATCATACCACTTAAAATGTTACCAAAAAGACGGAAACTTAAGCTGATTGGGGTTGCAATTTCACCCATTAGATTAATCGGAAATAAAACTGGCATTGGTTCAAAATACCCTTTAAGGTAATTTCCAAAGCCATTTGACTTTATACTGAAAAAATGAATCTGTACAAAAGTCATTAAAGCGAGTGTGCAAGTAACATTATAATCACTTGTTGGCGGTGTAAGCCCTAATAGGCCCAAAAGGTTTGCAAAAATTAAGAACAATAATATTGTTCCCATATAAGGCACAAATCCACGCCTAGCTACACCCATTGTTTGATCAACAAGACTTGTTACAGCCTCTACAAATATTTCCATTAAATGCAAAAGTCCACTTGGCTTTTTTGTAGGGTCAGCTTTTTCAGCTGCCCTTTTTACAAAAAATCCAAAAATTAAAAGTGCTATAGTGACTAATACGGCATTAAATACAGAGTCGTGTAAGTGGTATTGGCTACCGCCAATATTGAAATATATTCCTTTTTCCACTAAATCCTCCTCTCAATGCTTATTTATTTTAAAGTAGCGTAAATAACTGCTTTAATTGTATGCATTCTGTTTTCTGCTTCATCAAAAACTTTACTTCTTGATGATTCAAAAACTTCGTTTGTTACTTCCATTTCCTTTAAACCAAATTTTTCGTGAATATCTTGGCCAATGGTTGTCTTTAAGTCGTGGAAACTTGGTAAGCAGTGCATAAAGATTGCATCTTCAGCTGCATTTTCCATAGCTTCTTTGTTTACTTGATATGGTTTTAAAAGTTTAATTCTTTCTTCCCATACTTCATCAGGTTCACCCATGGATACCCAAATATCTGTATATAATACATGAGCTCCCTTTGTTCCTTCTTTAACATCTTCTGTCAAAGTTATTGTAGAACCTGTTTCCTTAGCAATTTTCTTTGCTTCTTCAACAAGCCATTCTTCTGGGAATAAATGTGATGGTGCACATGCTGTAAAATTGACTCCCATTTTTGCACAAGCGATCATAAGTGAGTTAGCTACATTGTTTCTAGCATCTCCCATGTAAGTAAAGTTAATTCCTTTTAACCTTCCAAAATTTTCTTCGATTGTGAGTAAGTCAGCAATCATTTGAGTTGGATGGAATAAATCTGTAAGTCCATTGTATACAGGAACTCCAGCGTAATCACTTAGTGTTTGTACTAAATCTTGTGAGAAACCGCGGTATTCGATGCAGTCATATAATCTGCCAAGTACTCTTGCGGTATCCTCGATAGATTCTTTTTTGCCCATTTGTGAGCTACCTGGATCAAGATAGGTAACTCCCATTCCCAAATCGTAGCCAGCTACTTCAAATGAACAACGTGTTCTTGTTGATGTCTTTTCAAATAACAAGACCATGTTTTTGCCTTGCAGATATTTGTGGTCGACACCATTCATCTTCATGTTTTTAAAGTTCTTACTCAAATCGAGCAAGTATCTGATTTCTTGACTTGAAAAATCAAGTAGTTTTAGGAAACTTCTTCCTCTTAAATTTACTCCCATAATTCACTCCTTATTTTATTTAATGGTTTTAATCCATCTTCTAATATGATATAATATAAATGTTAAAAATGCAAGTAGAAAGGGGCAAAAATGAAACACTTAAAATACTTAACTTTTATCACTCAGCTAGGATTAAATTTAGTAACCACTATTCTCTTAGGATGCTTAGTTGGCTACCTTTTAGATAAGCTTTTTAAATTAAATAATATATTTTTTATAATCTTTATGATTTTTGGAATTTTTTCGGGATTAGCAAGCGCCTATTTAAACATAAAAAAAATAATCGATAAGGACAATAAAAAAACAGGTAAAGATGATGAATGATTTTTTATATAGATATATTAAAACATCTTTTATAATATCCGCTGTCATCTCTCCTGTTTATTTATTTTTTGATAATCCCCTTCCGCTAATCATCGGCACATTTTTTGGCACGGCAATTAGGTGTTTGCTTTTTAAACTTTCGGCAATAGACTTGGATAAGACTTTAAATAAAGATCCTCAAAAAGCTAAGTCTTCTGCAAAGTTCAATTACGTTAAAAGATTTATTTTTTATGGCCTAGCTTTAACAGTAGCCCACTTTTCCCCTTATTTAAATATATATACATGTGCCATAGGACTTTTAACTTTATCTTGGGCTATTTATATTTTAAACTTCATAGATATTTATAAATCTAAAAAATCCAATTAAAAGTGATTCCAATAGAATTCTGGGGTCATTTTTTTTGCTTTTAATTATTAGGTCAGCTTGCTTTGCCAAATTTAAACCAAGTTTTAATTCATCTGCATTATACTTATTTATACTTGCCCTGATTTTTTTATATTCAAATGGTGAAATGCCAATTCTTTTAGTAGCTTCATACTGACTTGATCCAAGTTCTTTGTAAACCTTGTTCAAATTTATAATCTGCCTGGTAATCATATATAAAATTCTTACAGGTTCTTCATTGGTTTTAAATAAATTATCAATCTGCCTAAGGGCTTCTTTTTCATTTCTTTCATTAATCGCATCCGTGAGTTTAAATATATTTGAGCTAGGGCTCTTGCTAGTTAACTCTTCTATATCAGTAATAGATATCTTTTGTTTTTGTGTAGAGAAGAGCTTATTTAATTCACTATCAACAAAATACAAGGAGTTATTTTGGTTTTCCTTAGTGTAGTTGATGTGCATCATAAATAACGATAGAGCATCATCATCAATCTCAACATTATTATGCTCAATCTTTCGTCTCACCCAGTTATTTAATTGGCTTTCGCTTACGGTATTAAACTCTACAATGGAATCAGCTTTTGATAAAAACTTATAAAAATTAGTAGTCTTTTTAATATTATTTGGTGTAAACATAAAAATTACAATTGAGCTTGATCCAAGGTCAATTAAATCTTCTATTTTACCAGCCAATTCTTTTGTCTGAGCATCAGAAATATCCTTGACAACAGTGAGTCTCTTTTCTGCCATTAGTGGAAGTTGATAGGCGGACTCTAAGATATCATTTACACTTTGCTTGCTAGCATCAATTAATAAGTAGTTCATAGATTCCAAAGATGGATCTACATAAGCCTCTTTTACGAGTTCCAATGTATTGTCAGCTAGAAAAGTTTCCTCACCAACAAAAGCATATGGACCCCCTATCATATTTTTCTTAATCCTATTTATAAATATTGAATAATCCATCTTTCCTCCCTATATAAAACCAAAATCATGGAGACCAATACCTGCAAATAAATTAGTATGATAGTCATTACACTATTCTTGTCATTGTAGGTATAAATTTTATAATTATTAAGATCAAAAGTAATGAGCCCGTCTAAATCCGTCCTATAAATATTAATTCCCCTTTTCTTGTACCTGTCTATGACTTCCTTGTGGGGGTGACCAAACGGATTTTTCCTGCCAAGGCTAATAATAACATTTTTAGGGCCAACAGCATTTAAAAGTTCATCGCTAGAAGAAGTTTTAGATCCGTGATGAGGCACTTTTAAAATATAAGTTTTTGGAAGACTAAATGAAATTTTTTTCTCAGCTTCTTCCTCTATATCACCAGGAAATAAAACTAAATTTTTGTTTTTCTTTCTTAGTACTGCTACAATTGACTTATCGTTTTCATGCATAAGGTTATGATTTCCTCCTATAAAATTTATAGAATAACCCTTGCCCAGTTTAAATATTGAATCTCCTTTTACTTCTCTTGGATTTATTTTTTCAAGCTTGCTTTTAAAGTTGCTTGAGTCATCCTCAGCCTCATATTTATGGTTAACAATTACGTGTTTTATTTTTATATCGTCGCTCAGTTCAATAAAGCCGCCAGCATGATCATAGTCATAGTGACTTATAAAAGCATAATCTATTTTTCTTCTGCCAGTTTTTATCAAATATGGTTCTATAATATTTTTACCAACAGCCCCATGATTTCTGGGATTACCTCCCGAATCAATCATAATATTCTTTTTTCCAATGCTTATAAGTGCTGCATCACCTTGTCCAACATCTAAAAATTCAATCCTATCTTGATTTTTAAAGTTCATCGGATTTGGTATCGAAAGAATTAAAACCATAATAAAAAGCATTTTATAATCAAGTTTTACCAATCTAAGTTTATCATAAAAGATAATCCCAAGTAAAATCAAATAATAAATTACTATAATGATTTTAGCTGGCGACTCAAAAATAACCATCAAATAGCTCTTATTAAAAAATGCCGTAATAATATCTAGTAATTTGCTCAGATTATTTATTACAAAAGCCAGACCATATGCCAAAAAATTTATCTTGGATAATAATAGCAAGCAAACAGATAAAATTAAATACAAGCTGAAGATTGGAACCAATAATATATTTATAAATACAGTTAATATATTTACCTTGTTAAAATAATAAATTACTATTGGCAAGGTTGCAATTTGTATTGAAATATTTACAAGCAAAGCCGTTTTAAAATAATAGGCCAAAGTTTTTTCATAATTGACATTTCTAGCAAATCTGCTATAGATAAAAACAATTCCAAACATACAAGCGTATGAAAGCAAAAATCCAATTGAATAAATGTAATATGGATTTATAAACAAGCTAACAAAAGCTGCAATTATTAATGCGTCTTTAGTTTCTAAACTTGGTCTATAAAGCCTCTTGTACATTAATACATATATCATTATAATTGCCCGTATTAACGATGGAGTAAAGCCCACAACTAAGCAATATAAAAATATTACAATAGCTGAAAGATAGCTTCTGGCTTTTATTTTCATGCCTGTTAAAGAGAATATAAAAAATATAAATGAAAATATAAGTCCTAAATGCAAACCTGAAACAGATAATATATGACTTAGGCCTATTGCCATTATATTTTCTAAAATTGGAGTATCCTCTCTATATCTTAAAGTTAGTCCCTTTGAAATCGTACTAGCATTTTCATATAAGTATCTATCATAAACGCCTGCCGCCCAGACTCTAATATTTTCAAACTTACTAAGCCAAGACTGACCATTATAAGAAAGATCTGCATCCGAAAGTTTATAAGAAATACCATTTGAATAATAATAGTTTCTGGCGTCAAAAAGAAAAGGCATGGTTCTTCTATTATGCATCTCAAGTTTTCCCTGATATTTTACTTTGTCCCCTCTTTTTAATTCCTTACTTGTATCATAAGTATAGACTTTGGAGAGACCAGAGCGTAAAGTTATTCTATTGTAGTCATCAAAGGTTCTTACATCTGTTACAATGCCCTTTGACTCCACAGTTTTATTTTTATTAAATGAGTTAAACCTTAAGAGGCTGTTGGTAAAAGACAATACCATTACAATAATCAAAATTAAAGCTCTCTTTTTAGATGACCTGTTCTTCTTAAAGTATATATATGTAAATAAAATAAATATAGGAATAGTGAAATAAAATTCTCTTGCAAATATTCCCATTAATAAAAATAAAAGTAAGTCTGCCATTTCTCCCCCAAATTAATTATACAATATAAATAAAACTTTCTCCAGACTTTCTTATATTCAAATATTTTGAAATTTAAATCTATTGACTCATTTTTTAAATAAGTTATAATATAAGCGGAGGTTAATTATGGATTCAAAAGACACTAAAATATATAAAATGGCTTTATATGCAGCAGAGTCCATGATAAGAAGTGGATCTGAGACATACAGAGCTGAAGATACAATTAAAAGAATGCTCGCCAGTCGAGATATTCATAATATATCCACCTTTGTATCGCCAACTGTAATTATAATTGGCGATAATACTAAAGATGGGATGTGCTTTATTCAAAACATAGATAAAAGATCGTCAAACTTGTCACGAATAGAACTTATCAATAATCTAAGTCGGTCATATGTAAATCATGAAATCGATACAGACGAAGCTTTTGAAAAGCTTAAAGAAATTAATACACAAAGTCCATATCCTTACTGGCTAATTATTTTTGGAGGTGCCCTCGGCTGTGCTATTTTCTCAATACTTATTGGTGGAAATATCAGTGATTTTATTGCAACATTAATCGCAAGTTCAATCTCTTTCCATAGCTGTGAAAAAATTATTGAACATACTAATGCACAGTTTTTAGGTTTCTTTGTTTCATCACTAATGGTAACACTAATAGCAATTGGTCTAAACAAGATTGGTCTAGGACAAAACCTTGATTCTACAATAGTTGGATCAGTCCTTCCACTCGTACCTGGAGTAGCGCTTACAGCAGGTGTTCGCGATTTTATGAGTGGAGACCTGTTAAGTGGTATGGCCAGAGTTATGGAGGCTGTTACAATAGCAATTGCAATTGCTTTTGGAGTTGGTTTTACAATTACATTTTTCACATTCTTTGGAGGTGTATTATGAGTTGGTTAAAAATATTTGCCCTTAGTACAATTGCCGGCTTAAGTTTTTGTCTTATCTTTTCAGTTAGACCAAGAAATATGATTGTTTGTGCTTTATTTTCTGGCATGACATGGACCAGCTTGCAATATCTCCAATCCTTGGGAGTTAATTCTGTATTTGCAACTCTGATTTCTGGATTCTTATTAGGCATAGGGACAGAAATCGCCGCTGTAAAATTAAAATCACCAGCTATTAATTTTATTATAATTGGTTTTATTCCACTTGTTCCTGGGCTTAAAACATATCAAGGTATCTTAAACTTAATAGAAGGCAATCAAAACGCTGGAGTAGCTTTGCTATTTGAAGCCTCGTTTATAGCAGTCGCAATTGCCGTGTCAATTATGGTTAGCTCATCAATAGCTAGGGCATTTAGATTAAAAGTCAAAAAAAAATAGCCCTTTAAGGCTATTTTACAAAATTAAATATTCTAATTATCATTACAATAGACTCTTCACAGGTAACGTTCCTCATAGGGTCTATTTTTTTCATACTGTCCCCTTTTATAATTCCAGTATTTAATAGGGTCTGTACAGATTTTTTTGCCCAGCTAGAAACTTTATCCATATCCACTACATCAACTTGCTTTTGCTGATCAACATTTACATTTAATAAATTTAAGAACCTATCGAGTATGGTTGCCATTTCTTGCTTGGTTAAATTTAAGTCGCCAGCAAAACGATTGCCTTCCAGGCCTCCAACCCCATTAACCAGACCTAAACTATGAGCTAAATTTATATCCTTGTCCGTGACATCATCAAAAGTTAAGTTTACATCTGCTTTTTTCTTGCCTATATAAGAATTTAGCTTCATTAAAACTTTAGTAAATTCATATCTAGTTATTGGGCGGCTAACATCATCCTTAAAACTGGAAAGAATCAAACCCATTTTGATAGCTGTATCCATTTCGTTCTTGCTCCAGTAAGAAGACTTTTTAACATAAGAATCGTGTCCCAAGACAATAGGATCTATAAATTCTGTTTTTATATTTTCTCCATCTTTATCGTATGAATATCTTAATCTTATTGAAACAAGTGTATTATTCGCGTTCATCTCAGCCCTGTCTTCAAAAGGTGAAAATCTAAATTCATTTGCGCTTGCCTCCACAGTGTGCAAGGATTTTTCTCTTTCACTTAAGTACTTATTTTGATCTAGTTTAACATCCATCTCAACTAAAACATTACTTATTTCACCACTGGCAATTGCCTCTTTCATATCACTATTAATATTCCAAGAAATTTTTACATATTTATCATCTTGAGCATCTATCTCACCAACTAAATTATCAAAAGTATAAATTTCATTTGCGAGACACTGAGATGAAATAAGTACTATAAGCAATAATAAAATTGCTATTTTCTTCATAATTCCTCCTTAATTCTATGACGATAATAACTTATATCGCCATATTCAGTTGTTATTACAACTCTATTTTCTTCTAAAAATTCTCTGTATTTTTTGAGTTCAGAGTTTAGAGTAAAAAACGCAAAGGAAAATACTAGAGCTGATCTAAAGAAAGTTTTTTCACCAATATATTTTTTCATAACAGATGACGGCAATATAAAATACAAAATCGAAAAGCACCCAATAGGAATAACTTTTTTATCCATATCTTCATATGAACCATTAAAATAATCCGTAAGCATCCACAATAGATCATCTAGAGATTTCGTGGTGCTTATTATAATTTGATTATCATTAATAAAAGCCTTTAAACTGTTTAGAAATTTTTCAAACTGGTCTTTTGATAAAATATTTTCAAAATCAAGTTTATTCATAAAATCATAATTGTACTCCATATTTTCCTCCGATAACTTATTATACAATATTACGCCATTAATTGCAATAAAAAAGGGCCTTAAGCCCTCTTTACTAGAATTCCCATGTAAGTTTCCTACCGCCAATTAAATGAAAGTGAAGGTGTCTAACTGACTGGCCACCATCTTCCCCAACATTGGAGACTACCCTGTAGCCATCATCCAAACCAAGTTTCTTTGCCACTTCTTCAATCTTTAAAAATATATGGCCTACATCTTTTGCATCTTCTTCGGTTAATTTATCCACTCCATCAATATGTCTTTTAGGAATAAAAAGCACATGCACTGGCGCTACTGGATTAATATCCTCAAATGCATAACATACGTCATCTTCATAAACAAGCTTTGAAGGAATATCACCTTTAATTATTTTGCAGAACAAACAATCCATTTTAAATTACCTCCTTGATTTTTTAATTCTACATCCACAACTTGATTTATCTTCAAATTTGGATTTTCATTTGCATCTATTTCAGCTCTAATATAATTTGAAGTATAACCTATAAACCTTCCTTTTGACCTCTCCTCTATCAAAACTCTTTCCCTCTTATCCACCATACTTCTAAAAAATTCATCTTCTAATTCTTCTGAAACATCTCGTAGCAAGTGAGCTCTCTTGTTTTTTGTTTGAGGATCAACTTGATCCATGAGTGCGGCCTTTGTATTT
This sequence comes from Ezakiella peruensis, assembly GCF_900215725.1. Lineage (GTDB taxonomy): Bacteria > Bacillota > Clostridia > Tissierellales > Peptoniphilaceae > Ezakiella > Ezakiella peruensis. The sequence goes on from NZ_LT962469.1 coordinate 839,571, forward strand.
TTTCTAATCGAGTAAGGGAAAACATGTATCCTAGAAAGTTTTATATCCTTTACATAATCAAGCGTATCTTTAAAGTCATCATCTGTTTCGTTTGGGAAACCAACAATTACATCAGAGGTAATACCAGCATCAGGAAAATATTTTCGAATCATTTTGACCTTTTCTTTAAAAACTTCTCTTGTATACTTCCTGTTCATTAATTTTAAAATTTTATCACAACCTGATTGAAGGGATAAATGGAAATGCCTGCAAAAGTGCTCGATCTTGGAAACCCTCTCTAAAAAGTCTTCTGTTATTACGCTTATCTCCAAACTTGAAAGCCTAATCCTCATATCCTTATCAACTTCAGCTACAGCTTCAATAGCATCTATTAATTTATAACCGTCCAAATCTTTTCCGTAGCTTGCAACTTCAATGCCGGTAATTACAAGTTCTTTAACACCGCTTTCCTTTAGATACTGAGTTTCTTTTTTTATAGTCTCTATATCACGAGAACGCACCCTGCCCCTAGCGTATGGAATAATACAATAAGTGCAAAAATTATCGCAACCATCTTGAATCTTTAAGAACGCCCTGGTCTTTTCACCTGTAGAATGAATTGGCAAATTTTCATAGACCCTGTATTTGGAAATATCACTCACCGCATTAGTTTTTTCTCCAAGTTTTGATGCATGGTCATCAATAATATCTACGACCTTCATCTTATCAATATTTCCATAAACTATATTTACATTTTTATTTTTTAATAATTTATCTTTTGAAACCTGGGAATAACAACCCATAATAATCGATAGGTTGTTAGGATTAATTCTTCTGTTGCGGCCAAGGGCCTGTCTGCTCTTTTTGTCGCTCTCATTGGTTACTGAGCAAGAATTTAATATAAATACATCACAGATATCATCTTCTACAATCTCATAACCTAAAGCCTCAAGGGCTTTAGAAAGAGCCATGCTCTCAACAAAATTTACCTTACATCCCAGTGTCTTAATCTTTACTTTCATATGCCTCCACGCAAGAATTTATAATCGATAATGCAGAAAATCCTGCTAATTCAGATCTTAATATCCTTGAAAATAATCTTACTGGCTCTACGCCATTTTGTATTGCAAAATCAACTTCATCTTTGTGGTAACCACCCTCAGGTCCAACAAAAATTGAAATTGAATCTATATTTATAAAATCTAAATTTCCTATAAAATTTGAATCTTCGAGCTCATATAATATAAGGCTCAGATCATCTTTTTTTGCTTTTAATACTGCCTCTTTAAAATCAACTGTCTTGGAAATTTCAGGTAAAAAGCAGCCCTTCGACTGCTGGGCAGCTTCTTTTAATATCCCATAATTTCTTTCATTTACAAAGTTTTTATCTTTAATTGCATCTGTAAATCTAGTGACAACAGGGACAAACTTTGAAACTCCAAGAGCTGTGCAATATTTAAATACACTTTCCATTTTCTTTTTATCTATAACTGATTGATAGAGAGTTATTTTTGGTCCAAGGTTTTTTATCTCTAATTTTTCTATTGATTGGATCTCAGCCGAGTTCTTACTCACTTCAACTATCTCGCACAGATAAAGCTCTCCATTAATAACCGCTTCAATTCTATCACCGAGACCAAGCCTTCTAGCTTTAATCATGTGCTTGTAATCGCCATCGGTTAATACAAAGTCGTCCAGGAATACTCTATCCACGGTATTCTCCAGTTATTCGCGTCCAATCATTCATTTTTTCCTTGGACAGGATTGCAAATCCTTTTTCAACCATAGCTGCTTCTACAATTTCATCCTTTTTGTCCACAATACCTGATAAAATAATTTTTCCGCCTGCTTTTATTCTCTTAGAAAAACCTTCCATCATATCAACCAAGGTCTCAGCATAAATATTAGATAAAATATAATCGTACTGTTTTATTTCTTCGCCTCTAAAATCTTTTTTAAATAAATTTATTTTATCTTCCACATTATTCAATAATAAATTTTCCTCAGCACTTTTAATTGCTAAATCATCTATTTCATAAGCATCAACCTTGCAAGCAAAATATTTTGCACATGCAATTGCTAAAATTCCACTTCCAGTCCCTACGTCAAGAACATGACCATGCGGCTTAATACTATCTATTTCCTTTAGCATCAAAAATGTAGTTTCATGGCTGCCAGTACCAAAGGCCATGCCAGGATTTATAAGGACAGAATTCTCATGGTGCACGTCCCATTTAGGTTCGACTATTAAAGAATCCGAAACTTTTATAGGCTTAAAATATTTTTTCCAGTCGTTTTCATAGTCGACCTCTTTAATATCCTTCTCAGTGAGTTCGTATTCAAAGTCCGCATGAGATTTAATATAATTCTTCAATTCTGTCGAGTCATCCAAATAACATTTAAAAGAAATATATTCCGATTGTTCCATCACTGATTCATCAATGTAATCCCAGTTCTTTTCTCGTTCACTAAACTCTTTGTATATTTCAGAATCAACAATCTCGTATGAGTCAACTCCGCATATAGACAATAGAATTTCCATTTTATCTTCAATTGCCCTATTTACTTTTATGCTAACTTCTTTCATAACTACCTCAACCAATTTTTAATCTTATTCTTAAACTTTGACAACCAATATTTTATTTTATATCCCCTAGGCCTCACGGGTCGCGGTTCGTCATTGTCATCATCGTAAAACTCTTCTAAAAGTTCTCTTTGTTTATCAGTTAATTTTGTTGGAGTCTTAACCTTTATGACAATATACATATCTCCCCTATAATCACTGTCATATCTATATAAACCCTTACCATTTATTTTTATAACATAATCATTTTGTGTTCCCTCAGGGATTTCTATTGTTTCAATCTCATCGTCAATGTTTTTTATTCTTTTGTTTGCGCCTAAGGCAGCATCCACAAAAGTAGTATCATATTCAGTAATAACATCATAATTATCAATTTCAAAATTCGTATCATTTATAACATGAACAACTAAATATAAATTACCGTCTCTGCCTCCATTAATGCCTTCATCACCAAATGGACCAACATTTATTATATTGCCATCCTGAATTCCTCTTTTAATAGTAACAGTTTTATCTACTTTCTTCTTTAATCTTCCGTTTCCCTTGCATTTTTTGCATGGATTTTTTATAACTTTGCCTTTGCCATGGCATCTTTGACATTCGCCTTCAGTTTGCACCATGCCAAACATAGTTTGCCTTGTAGAAAAGACCCGGCCCCTGCCATTACATTCTGGACATATTTCAACATCTTCTGGGTTTTCTGCCCCACTACCTTCACACTCGTCACAATTTACAATTCTATTATAAGTAAAGGACACTTCATTATCTTGCAAAGTTTCTGATAGTTTCACTGTAAGATCAACTCTGGCGTCATTTCCATCTTGGGCATTTGATCTGGCCCGTCCATAAGAAAATCCACCACCAAAAAAATCGCCAAAATTATTAAATATATCACTAAAAATATCTTCAAAGCCACCGCCTGAGAAGCCACCACTTCCATCTGTTGTTCCGTAGTTGTCATACATTCTTCTTTTGGACTCATCTCCAAGTACTTCATAAGCGGCTGATACTTCTTTAAACTTTTCTTGAGCATCTAAATCTCCGTCATTCAAGTCTGGGTGATATTTTTTAGCTAGCCTTCTATAACTAGTTTTTATTTCTTCTTGACTAGCAGTTCTTTCAACTTCTAAAACCTCATATAAATCTCTCATTAAATCTCCCTCTAATGTGAATAAAATATCTAAACATAATTCATATATATTTTAACACAAAGGCACTTATTTTGCTAATTTTTAAAAATAAGAAAAGCCCAATCTCTAAAAAATTTTAGCTAGTGGGCTTTTTCAAATTATAAATTATCTACTTCAACAGGTAGATTAATTAGTCTTCATCTACAACTTCATAGTCTCCATCAACAACGTCGTCTCCTCCGTTGCCGTTGTCATCTCCTCCAGGGTTTTGGCCTGCAGCAGCTGCAGCTTCATAGGCTTTTTGACTTATTTTGTAGAAAACTTCTGTTAATTCTTCTGTTTTAGATTTAATTTCATCAAAATCATCACCTTCAGCAACTTTCTTTAATGCTTCAAGTTTTTCTTCGACTTCTTTCTTGTCAGCTTCATCAATGTTACCTTCTAAGTCTTTTAAACTCTTTTCTGTTTGATAGATCAATTGATCAGCATTATTTTTGATTTCGATGTTTTCTTTGTTCTTTTTATCTTCTGCTTCAAATTTCTTAGCTTCATCAACTTTTTTCTTGATATCTTCTTCTGATAGATTTGTTGATGATGTGATAGTAATTGATTGTTGCTTACCTGTTGCCATATCTTTAGCGCTAACGTTTACAATACCATTTGCGTCGATGTCAAAGGTTACTTCAATTTGTGGGATTCCTCTTGGAGCTGGTGCAATTCCTGTTAGTTGGAAGCGACCAAGAGTTGTGTTGTCCTTTGCAAATTCTCTTTCACCTTGCAATACGTGAATGTCAACTGATGTTTGCGAGTCAGCAGCGGTTGTAAAGATTTGACTCTTCTTTGTAGGAATTGTTGTATTTCTTTCGATCAATCTTGTTGTAACTCCACCAAGAGTTTCAAGTCCTAATGATAGAGGTGTAACGTCAAGTAAGAGCAAATCTTTAACTTCACCTGTTAAAACACCGCCTTGAATTGCAGCACCAAGTGCAACACATTCGTCTGGGTTAATATCTTTTTGTGGATCTTTGCCTGTTAAAGCTTTTACTTCATCTTGAACTGCAGGAATTCTGGTTGAACCACCAACCAAAAGTACCTTATCCAAATCACTTACATTAATACCAGCATCTTTGATACATTCCTTAACTGGTTCAATTGTCTTTTCAACTAAATCGTGTGTCAATTCATTGAATTTTGCACGAGTGATATCCATATTTAAGTGGATTGGTCCGCTTGCAGTTGCAGTAATAAATGGTAGGTTAATGTTTGTAGTCATTGTTGATGACAATTCTTTTTTAGCTTTTTCTGCAGCTTCTTTTAATCTTTGTAGACTCATCTTGTCAGCTTTAAGATCAACGCCATGTTCTTTCTTAAATTCTTCTGCAATATAATCAATAAGTTTATTATCAAAGTCATCGCCACCAAGTTTATTGTTTCCTCTTGTAGCAAGAACTTCAAAAACTCCATCTCCTAATTCCAGGATTGAAACGTCAAATGTTCCTCCACCTAAGTCGTAAACCATAATCTTGTGTTGGCCATGTTCTTTGTCCATACCATAAGCTAAAGCTGCAGCTGTTGGTTCGTTGATAATTCTCTTTACATCTAAGCCAGCAATACGTCCTGCGTCTTTTGTTGCTTGTCTTTGAGCATCTGTAAAATATGCAGGAACAGTAATAACTGCTTCTTTAACTGGCTCTCCCAAATAGCTTTCTGCATCTGATTTTAATTTTTGTAAAATCATTGCTGAAATTTCTTCTGGTCCGTAATCTTTTCCATCAATATTAATTTTATGATCGCTACCCATTTCTCTCTTTATAGAAGAGATTGTTCTTTCTGGGTTTGTAACAGCCTGTCTCTTTGCTGTTTCACCAACTAGTCTTTCACCATCTTTTGTAAATGCAACTATACTTGGTGTAGTCCTATTTCCTTCAATATTTGTAATAACAGTGGGTTCTCCACCTTCCATAAATGAAACACATGAATTTGTTGTTCCTAAGTCAATACCAATAACTTTACTCATAATAATTTCCTCCTATTTTGATACTTTTACCATTGCTGGTCTTAAAACTTTTTCGTCTTTTATAAATCCTGTTTTTAATGTTTCTATAATCTTACCACTTTCTACGCCTTCTGCTTCTTCCATCATTACTGCATAATGTAAATTTGGATCAAAGTCAGCGTCTTTGGTTTTCATAAGCTCAATGCCCTGAGACTTTAAAGCCTCAATAATCTGATTGTAAATCATTTGGACCCCTTCTTTTGTGCTTGGGTCTTCAATGTGGCTAAGGGCGATTTCAAAATTATCAATAACTGGAAAAAGTGTTTCGGCCATTTTTTCAATACCTATACCGACACTTTCTAATTCAATTTTCTTTGATCTGTTCCTATAATTTGTAAAATCTGCTTGTAGCCTTACCAATTGATTCTTTAATGAATCTATCTCAGCATTAAGTTTTTCTTCATCCTCAGAAGCCTCTTTTTCTAAATCGAGGTCCTCTTCTTTTGTTACTTTTAATTCTTCATCTTTTAATACATCTTGTTTCAAGTCTTTATCCATCATACCTTACCTCTATTTTTATTTATTATTGATTTTAAATCTCTATCCAGTCCTATTATTGTTGCTACAGCCTCAGAATAATTAATTCTGATTGGCGCAATAAGGCCAAAAGATGCTATCCTATCTTCATCAATACTATAATTCGAAGTAATAATAGCTAAACTGGAGAGTGGATCATCTTCATCATCACTTAAGTAAACTTTGATGCCGTCCTTATCCTCGTGAGTAAGAACATCTCTAATCTCAGTATCATCACTCATCAAATTTGCAACTTGACGAACCTTGTCAATGTCATCGAAATCTGGATGATTTAATAGCCTTGATATACCTGATAACTGAAGTTCATCTGATCTTTTCTTTTTAATATCATTAACAATATCATTTAAAACCTTCAAGTCCTTATAAAAAGTAAAATTAAAAAGTGGAAGCAAATTGTCTACCAGATATTTAGTGGACTTATTTTTAAAATTATCTCCTAAAAATCTGTTGAATTCTTCCGTACTTATAAAATCATTTGCCTCTTCAGTTGTAATTAGCTTGGTAAAAATTTCATCATCACTTAGCATTACAGCAAAAATATAAGAATTGCTAGATACTTCTTTTATAAATATATCTTTAACAATTCCATTTTTGTCTTTGCTAATAAAGGTTAGTGAAGCATAATCTGTTATCTCATTTAAAACCGTTCCTATTTTAGATAAGGTGTTTTTTATCTCTCTGTCGCCATCTTCCAAATAATTTCTTACATCTGAATTAGGCAGTCTATTTTCAGAGAGCTCCTTAGCTATTAGATTTGAAACATAAAGCTTGAGCCCCTTTATGGAAGGGATTCTTCCGCTCGATTGGTGGGTTTTAGTTAAGTAACCAAGTTCCTCCAAATCACTCATAACATTTCTAATAGTAGCCGATGATAAATCTAAATCATAACTTTTAACAAGCGTTCTTGACCCAATTGGAGTTCCGCTAAGGATAAAGCTCTCGATGATTCCATGTAAAATTGTGGCTTCTCTTGAACTTAACATAACGCACCTCCCATCTTTTTATTAGCAGTCACTCTTGGTGAGTGCTAACTACATTTATATTATACCACTATAAATCTTTTTTAAACACAAAATATTAAAATATTTTAAAATAAATAAAAAACTCTCCAAGCAAGAGAGTTTTGTACAGAAATTTTATTTACTTTTTAAGCATATTAATATTACAAGCCAAATTTTTTTCAATAATATTCCTCCATTTTATAATAATAGATCTACTTCTACTAAGTTTGATAAATCAAAGCCCTTTTCAGTTAGCCTTACAAAATCTTTATAGTTTATAATGAGTCCATTTTCTTCGTGAACTTTTAAATTAAATATTTTATCAAAATCTTCATTGAACTTTTCTTTAAAAAAATTTTTATCTATTCCCCTTGCAGTCCTTATTGATAAAAAAGAATATTCACTCATCATATCCTCTTTAGAAAGCTCGTACTCAATATAATAAGGTATTTTATTATTATCTATTCGCTTATAGTAATCAGAAAGTTTTACAGGATTTTTAGTTCTCATATTATTTATAAATCCACTAGCACCAAGACCAAGTCCTAAATACTCGCTTAAATTCCAATATCTTGAGTTGTGCTTGCTCTCATATCCGGCTTTTGAAAAGCTCGAAACTTCATATCTATGGTAGCCCCTTGACTCTAAATAATGGCAAAACTCATGGTATATCTTCCTATCTAATTCATCGCCTAATAATTTAATTTTCCCTTCCTTAACTTGCCTATAGAGCAAGGTTTTTTCTTCAAGTATAAGTGAATAAGCACTTATATGAGGAATGTTTAAATCTGCCAAGAGTTTTGCATCTCTTAGAGTGGACTCTACATTAGTATTAGGTAGAGACAAAATTATATCAGCAGAAATATTGTCTATGGATTCTTTTTGTAAAAATTCGACTGTATATAAAAACATTTTTAAAGTAGACTTGCGTCCAATTAAATCTAGTATTTCTTGATTAGAATTTTGAAAGCCTACACTGGTCCTGTTTACTCCTGATTCTTTTAAATTTCTTATCCACTTGTGATCTATAGTTTCAGGATTAATTTCAATTGTAATCTCTGCTTTTGGACTTACCTTAAATTTTTTATAAATCAGATCTAATATCCTATAAATTTGATCGCTTGTCAATAAGGATGGTGTGCCACCACCAAAATATATGGTATCAACTTCCCTATCAGCAAAATTATCTGCAGTAATATTTATTTCTCTTAATAAATATTCCGTGTATTCATCGATCTTTTCGACATTATTAGGAATAATTGTTAAAAAATCACAATAATTGCACTTGGTCTTGCAAAATGGTATGTGCATATATAATCCTAAGGTCTTCATCATTCTTTACCCCAAACCTTCCATTTGTTTCTTTCATTGGCTTGCAAAATCTTATCAGAATTTTCAATATACTTATCTATTTTTTCTATACACAAGTCCCTGTGTTCAGGAAATTTTGCCAGTAATGGTAAAGCGTTTGTCTTATGGCTAGCCTTTATAACTGTATCAATATTTATTTTACTTAAAATATCTCTCTCCTCTTCGAGTGACTCTCTAATACTTAGTCTTTTAAATGACTGATCTTGGACAAGTTTTTTTAAGGGAGCTCTTTTAAATATAACTGTAGTTACAAAGATTATTTCAAAAGGATTTATCTGGTTGATTAAAATAGGCGTCTTTATTCTATGATCCTCTGTGAATTCTTTGCCGCCCAAGCCTAACATAAAATAAGTGCTGTAACTTATACCTAGCCTATCAAGCTTATGGCAAGCCTCAATGGAATCCGAAACACTATGACCCTTCTTTTGAAAATTCAAGACCAAATCGCTTCCACTTTCAAGGCCCAAGCATAACCTATCCATGCCCATACCTTTTAATTTTAATAACTCTTCATCAGTTTTATTTAAAACATCATTTGCCCTTGCAAACATAGAAATATAATCCACATCAAAATTCACCTTTAAAATTTTAAAAATCTCTAGTAGGTAATCCGTCTTTATACATAGAGGATTGCCTTCAAGCAAGGTAAATTTTGTGGGCTTCCTATTAATCTTTTCTAATTCACATTTGCGTTTAAGTATATAATCTCTAATCTCTTCAATAGGAAATATTTTAAATTTTTGTCTGTAATTTAAATCGCAATACAAACAACGCTGATATGAACAGCCCATGGTTACAGGTATCATTTCGTTGTGCATTTCACTCATTGGTGTATACATGTAAATTGGATAAAAATCGTCCACAAAAATCATCTCCCTAATCATTATAACATATGTAAGAAAAAAGCTGCAAAAATGCAGCTATAATTATTTTTCCTTATATTTTAATACTTCCAAGAAAGCTTCTTGAGGTACATCGACATTGCCTACTGACCTCATGCGCTTCTTACCTTCTTTTTGTTTTTCAAGAAGCTTTTTCTTTCTAGAAATATCCCCACCATAACACTTAGCCAAAACGTCTTTTCTAAGAGCGGAGATAGTTTCACGTGCAATTATCTTAGATCCAATAGCAGCTTGAATAGGAACAGCAAATTGGTGTTTAGGAATTACATCCTTTAATCTCTCTGCAATATCACGACCTCTTGTGTATGCCTTGCTTTCGTGAACAATTAAGCTAAATGCGTCCACTAATTCACCATTAATTAAAATATCTAACTTAACTAGGTCTGATTTTTGATAGCCACATAGCTCATAATCAAGTGAAGCATAACCCTTTGTATTTGATTTTAGGGCGTCAAAGAAATCATAAATAACTTCGTTTAATGGCAATTTAAACTTTATGCTTACTCTTCTTTCATCCAAGTAATGCATGCCCAAATATTCGCCGCGTCTATCAATGCAAATATCCATAATCTTGCCGACATAATCTTTTGGCGCCATTATCTCGGCCTCGACCATTGGCTCTTCTATATAATCAATCTCAGAAACAGGAGGCAGATTAGTTGGGTTTTGAATTTCTAGCATTTCTCCATCTGTCTTATGAACCCTATAAATAACACTAGGTGCTGTTGCAATAATATTTAAATCAAATTCACGATCAATTCTCTCTTGAATAATTTCCATGTGCAAGAGACCTAAGAAACCACATCTAAAACCAAAGCCAAGCGCCTTTGATGTCTCAGCTTCAAAGACTAATGAAGCGTCATTTACTTGAAGTTTTTCAAGGGCTTCTCTAACTGTATTATAATCTTGGCCTTCGGATGGATATACACCACAGTAAACCATTGGAACAACTTTTTTGTAGCCAGGAAGTGATTCAGCTGTTGGATTATCTGCATCTGTAACTGTATCACCAACTCTTGCGTCTTTAACTTCTTTAATAGCCGCTGTAAAATATCCAACCTCACCCGAACAAAGCTCATCAACTTGCTTCATGGTAGTTACATTTACCCCAACTTCTGTAACTTCATATTCTTTTCCTGTGCTCATTAGTTTAATATTCATACCTGGCTTGATCTTTCCTTCGAAAACTCTAATATAAGAAACAACGCCTAAGTATTGGTCATAATATGAGTCAAAGATTAAAGCTTTAAGTGGAGCGTCATCATTTCCATCTGGGGCTGGAACATTTTTAACAATATCTTCCAAAACATCTTTTATATTTAGACCGGTCTTGGCAGAAATTAAAGGAACGTCCTCCGCATCAATGCCAATTAAATCTTCAATTTCATGCTTAACTTCTTCAGGTCTAGCTGAAGGCAAATCCATTTTGTTTATAACAGGTAAAATTTCCAAGTCTTGGTCAAGAGCAAGATAAACATTGCCTAGGGTTTGTGCTTCAACGCCTTGAGTAGCATCCACTACTAAAACTGCGCCTTCACAAGCTGCGAGAGATCTGGAAACTTCGTAATTAAAGTCAACATGGCCTGGTGTATCAATTAAATTTAAGGCATAAGTATTTCCATCATCAGCCTTGTAATCTAACCTTACCGCTTTTAATTTAATGGTTATACCTCTTTCACGTTCCAGATCCATGCTGTCGAGTGTCTGCTGTTTCAAATTTCTTTTTTCAACTGTATTCGTAGACTCCAATAGTCTATCTGCAAGTGTGCTCTTGCCGTGATCGATATGTGCAATTATCGAAAAGTTTCTAATATGCTCTTTTTTCAATTAAGTCCTCCAAATCTATTAAAAGGAAATACCCTCAATACACATCTTCCGTCTATTGATTTTCTATTAACAGGGCCAAAAAATCTGGAATCCTTGCTTGCATTTGGAAGTCTATTGTCTCCAAGTACAAAAACCTCATCATCCTCTAATGTGTAATCAATATTTCCTTCTGTATATAAATTATCAATATAATTTTCTTCTAAAACTTGGCCATTTAAAATAACTTGCCCATCTATAATCTTAATATTATCTCCACCTACAGCTACAATTCTTTTGACATAAAAATCATTACCTGTTAGTTCCTTGTCCTTTATAACTACAATATCTCCACGGTCGTACTCATAAAAAATTTTATCAATCTTTAATTCAACCAACCTGTCACTATTGTGCAGGGTTGGAAACATGCTCTTGCCCCTAACAACTGTAAATGTAAAAATAAATTTTGTAATTAAAAGTGCTGCTATAAATGCAAACGCAATTGACTTAACCCATTCCATCAGCTCACGCTTCCAATTAATTTTTTGATCATCTGTATTGTCTTGCTCATTTTCAGAGTTTACTTGACTATTTTCTTGTGGATTTATTTCATTCATTTTTCTCTCCTATATAAGTAATTATGTAGTTATATTACATCACATTTCCTGAGATTTGTCAATTTTAATTTATTAAAAATAAAAAATAAAAAGTTAAATTTTCCCTCATCATTCTTTGATTTATGTGGGATTATGGTGTATAATGTATCATATATGAGAGGTGAGTTATGGTTATAGATGTAATCAACTTTAATTTTGAACACGACGACGGCAAAATACTTGATCACTTTGAAGATTGTGATTGTATTATTTTAGGTCCTTCACGCGTGGGAAAAACACCTCTTTGTTTTTATTTGGGTTACTTTGGTATAAAAGCTTTAAACATTCCTTTGGTGCCAGAAATTAACCTAAATATTTATAAAGAGTTGCCAAGGCGTAAATGCTTTGGATTAATTCGTTCAGTAGAAAGCCTCAAGAAATTTCGTAGTACAAGAGAAAAATATTTAGGAATATCTTCAAACTACGCAACTGAATCCAGGATTTTTAAAGAGCTTGAGTATGCTAACAATATTTATGAAAGTATTAGATGTCCTATTATCGACCTTGATAACTACTCTAATGAAGAGGCGGCAGAATTTATTAAAGACAGAATTAACTTTAAGGAGGAGTAATGTCAAAATTTACTTACAGTTTTGAAGAAGGCAACGCAAGTATGCGTTCTCTATTGGGTGGTAAAGGTGCAAACCTTGCTGAAATGACCGTAATGGGTATTCCAGTTCCACCAGGATTTACTATTTCCACAGATGCATGTAAGGCATTTTATGAAAACAAAGAAATGCTACCAGCACATTTGATGGAAGAAGTTTTAAAAAGAATTCAAGAAGTCGAATCACATACAGATAAGAAATTTGGTTCATCATCCAATCCTCTACTCTTTTCAGTAAGATCAGGCGCTGTTATTTCTATGCCTGGAATGATGGACACAATTTTGAATCTAGGGCTTAATGATGACACAGTAAAAGCTTTATCTGAAAAAACTTCAAATGAACGCTTTGCTTATGATAGCTACAGACGTTTTATACAAATGTTTTCTGATGTTGCTATGGGTCTACCAAAATATGAATTTGATGATGCCCTTGATGATATCAAAGCCGAAGAAAATGTAAACATGGACCAAGAGATCTCAGTTGAAGGTTTAAAGAAATTAGTAGCTAAATTTAAAGAAATTTACAAGAAACATACTAATGAAGACTTCCCTGCCGATCCATTAAAGCAACTGGAACTATCAATTATAGCTGTATTTAAATCATGGATGAATCCTCGTGCGAAAACTTATAGAAGACTCCATAAAATTGACGATAATCTCGGCACAGCTGTTAATGTTCAATCAATGGTATTTGGTAACATGGGAGAAACCAGTGGTACTGGCGTATGCTTCTCAAGAAGCCCTTCCAACGGAGAAAATAAATTGTTCGGCGAATACTTAATGAACGCCCAAGGTGAAGACGTTGTTGCTGGAATTAGAACTCCAAATGATATAGAAACTTTAAAAGAAGAAAATGAAGCTGTATATAATAAATTCCTTGAAACAATCGAAAGCTTGGAAAAACACTATAAAGATATGCAAGACGTTGAGTTTACTATCGAAGAAGGCAAGCTCTACTTCCTTCAAACTAGAAATGGTAAAAGAACTGGTAAGGCTGCATTAAATATTGCAGTAGATATGGTTAACGAAGGGCTTTTAACAAAAGAAGAAGCCCTATTAAAAGTTGAACCAAACCAACTGAACCAACTTATGCACTATCAATTCGATGAAGATGATCTTAAAGACAAAGAAGTTCTTACAAAAGGTCTACCTGCCTCACCTGGAGCTGCAAGTGGAGTTGTTGTCTTCTCGCCAGAAGACGTTAAGAAAAAACACGATAAAGGTATTAAGACAATTCTAGTTCGTGAAGAAACTTCACCTGAAGACCTTGAAGGAATGGTTTTAGCTGAAGGTATTTTAACAGCTAGAGGTGGTATGACCTCACACGCAGCTGTTGTTGCAAGAGGCATGGGCAAATGCTGTGTAGCTGGCTGCTCAGAGCTCAGAGTTGATGAAAGAAGCAAAATTATCAGAGCTCACAATGGCCTCGAAATAAAAGAAGGCGAGACAATTTCAATTGACGGAACAAACGGTATCGTTTACCTAGATGAAATCAAGAAGATTGAACCACAACTTTCCGGCAATTTCGAAACCTTTATGGAATGGGCTGATGAATATAAGGTAATGGGTGTTTACACAAATGCTGATACACCAAAAGATGCTTCAGCTGCCAGAAAATTTGGTGCTAAGGGCATCGGCTTAACAAGAACAGAACACATGTTCTTTGATGAAAAGAGAATTATTGATGTTAGAAAGATGATTCTTGCAAAGACAACCGAAGAAAGACAAGCTTCGCTTGATAAATTATTGCCTCATCAAAAATCTGACTTCGTTGGAATCTTTGAAGCAATGAAAGGCCTACCTGTTACCATTCGTCTCTTAGATCCACCTCTACACGAATTCCTTCCTGTTAAGGAAAGCGATATAGAACAAATTGCAGGAGATCTTGGAGTAAGTTATGAAACGCTTTGCGATAGGATTGAAGAATTAAAAGAATTAAACCCAATGCTCGGCCACAGAGGATGCAGACTTGCTGTTTCTTATCCAGAAATTTACAAGATGCAAGTTCGTGCAATTATGGAAGCTGCAATTGAAGTTGGAGAAACAACTCCACATATTATGATTCCACTTGTTGGTGATATTAAAGAACTAAAGTATGTAAAGGGACAAATTAAAGAAGAAATCGAAAAAGTATTTGAAGAAAAATCAGCAAAGATTGATTATGAAGTAGGTACCATGATTGAAATTCCTCGTGCCGCCCTACTCGCTGACCAAATTGCAAAAGAAGCTGACTTCTTTAGCTTTGGTACAAACGACATGACTCAAATGACATTTGGCTTTAGCCGCGACGACTCTGGTCCATTTATTGCAGAGTACGTCGATAGAGGAATCTTTAAAGTAAGTCCTTTTGAATCTCTAGATACTGAAGGTGTTGGTAAATTAATTGAAATGGCTACAAGACTTGGCCGTGAATCAAATCCAAATCTTCATGTAGGTGTTTGTGGTGAAGCCGGCGGAGATCCAGATTCAATTAAATTCTTTGGAAAAGTTGGCTTAGATTATGTAAGCTGCTCACCATACAGAGTTCCAATCGCAAGACTTGCTGCTGCACAATCAGCAATCGAGCTTAAAAAACAAAAATAAAATACTTTAGGAGGATTTTATGAACAAAGCTATTAAGCTTCAAAATGTTACAAAAGCTTTCGGCTCTAAAATCGCCGTTGATAGTGTAAACCTAGATATTGAAGGTGGAAAGATAACAGGTTTTCTGGGACCAAATGGTGCCGGTAAAACTACAACAATAAATATGATTGTTGGTATTCTCTCTCCTACTCATGGTAAGGTTACTGTAAATGGTTTTGATGTGAGCCAAGAGGGCTACGAAAGCAAAAAGCTTATAAGTTATATACCTGATAATCCTCTTCTATACGAAACAATGACAGGTTTCGAGTATTTAAACTTTATAGCAAATGTATATCAGATGGATCCAGAGTTTGCTCAAGAAGAAGTTGAAAAATATGCAAAAATATTTGAACTAGACTTTGCACTTGATCAAACAATTTCTGGTTATTCACATGGTATGCAGCAAAAGCTTGCCCTAATCGGTGGTTTAATACACGATCCTGACTACTTTATCTTAGATGAGCCAATGGTTGGACTTGATCCAAAAAGTTCATTTAATTTAAAAGAAATTATGAGACAAAGAGCGGACGACGGAAAGGTCGTCCTCTTTTCTACTCACGTAATGGAAGTGGCCCAAAATGTATGTGACGATATAATTATTATTAATAATGGAAAAATAATCGCAAGAGGAAGCGTTGATGAAATAAAAGGCCTCGTGCCTGAAGCTGAAGGAAATCTTGAAAAAATATTCTTGGAGCTAACCAAAAATGATTAAGACCCTAGTAATAAAAGATTTATATGCCAGATACAGTGCCCTTTTTCACCCAGGAGCTGCACTTAAAGATAAAAAAGAAAAGAGAAAACTATTTTCTCTAATCTTTTCATTCATAATTATAGCTTTCTACGCAGTTCTGATACAAAGGTTTTTATTTGGACAAATAGATTCATTGGTTCAAGCAGGTATGATAAATTTATTTATTGTATCAATAAGTACATCTCATATCCTCTTTCTTGTCTTTACCGTTCTGCCCTCCATTATGTCAAACCTTTATTTCTCAAATGATATAAAAATAATGCAAACGCTACCAATTAAAAATAGGGACATAATAATTAGTAAATCTATTTCTATTTTTATAGATAGTTTATTTGTATCCTTATTTTTAATAATTCCAACTTTTATTAGGCTCTGCTATTTCTCTTCATATAATATAATAGTTTACCTAACTGTTTTAATAAGTATATTCTTAACAAATATACTTATAATATCACTATTATCCTTTATTATTATAAAATTAATGAAGTATTTAAACAGGATTTCTAATCTTAAAAACATTATGCAAGCTTTAGCTTTAATGGCTGGACTAGTAATTTATATACTAATTACCAGATATATAAATACTGCAGATTCTCTTATGACAGTTGTTAAAAATTTTGATAATTCAGTCTTTAGATTTTTCCCACATGCATTTTTTATGGTAAAAATATTTAACAGAAGCATTTTGTTAAGCCTCTTATATACTCTTGTGTATGCAGGGATTGTGTTTGCAATAATGTATCTTGTTGGTCGTTTTTCAGAAAAAGCCTTGCAAAAAGGCCTCGAACTTAACTCCATAACAGGAAGCAGAAAGAAAAAACGCAAGAAAGCTTTAAAAATTAAAAAGAGATCAGTTGTTAGAGAAATTGCGAATAAAGAATTTAAAGAGATTTTAAAAACTCCAATTTATTTTTTTAATATCATGGCTATAGGAATAGTATTTATAATAATATTTTCCATTGGATTCTTAGGAGCCGCCGCCAAAGATGGAGTTAGCCTATCAGGTTTATTTGGAGGCTTAGACTATAATTTTGGAGAAAATATCTTAACAGAAATTTTTTCTTGTATACTAATTGGATTTCTATATACAACATTTGTATCTTTAAACTCTTCAACTATAAGTACAATCACCAGAGAGGGTAATAAAATTAATGTGATTAAGACCCTACCTACTACTGCCAAAGACCAAGTAGATGGAAGGCTTCTAGCCTCTCTTTGGATAAGTGCTTTTAATGCTTTTTTTGCAATAATAATTATTCTTGCACTAACTATAATTAAATCTGGTCTAACAATATCCTCTATCACGATGCCTCTTGCATTTGCCGGAGGAACCATAATATCTTGGTTTTATTATTCCAATATAGATTTATATATAGGTATTAAGTATCCATATTTTGATTGGGACTCACCGCAAAGAGCTGTTAAAGGAGGTACTAACCCTCTGAAAAGTATGGCTTTTACTTTTGCAAATGCACTAATTATATATCTTCTATATAAATTTTTTGCAGCCTTGTATGAGGATTGGTTTACAGTACTTCAATATGTATCTCTTATATATATGCTTTTATGTTTAATATTTGGCGAAGTAATTTACAAGTTAAATATTTCTACTTTAGAAGAAAAGCTTCCCAAATACAGAGATGAATAATATTATGAGAATAAAAAATAGGCTTTAGCTTTTAGAAGCTAAGGCCTATTTTATTTGTTTATTTTACTTGAAGTATTCTACTCCAGCCTTGAATAAGTTCATATATTCTATATCTGGAATATTTTTATAAGTGTCTTCACTCAATCTTTCTGAGTGGCCCATCTTACCAAGTATCTTTCCACTTGGGTCCATAATGGATTCAATGCCATGTGAGCTTCCATTTGGATTTATTACATACTTAAATGCAACTTGGTCCTTGTCAACAAGGTCCTTGTACATTTCATCTGAACAATAGAACCTGCCTTCTCCGTGTGAGATTGGAACCCTGTACTCTTTATTTTCAATATACTTTAGCCATGGTGAATTTAATGTTTGTGGCTTAGTTGGAATTATTCTTGAGATGTGACGGCCAAGAGTATTAAAGGTAAGAGTTGCATCGTCTTCGCTTAAGTTTTTGATTTGTCCAAATGGTAGGAGCCCTGTTTTAATTAGAGCTTGGAAACCATTACATACACCTAAGACAAGTCCGTCATTGCCCTCTTCGGATACAAGATGTTCAATTGCTTCTTTAACATCCTTATTTCTAAGAACATTTGCAATAAACTTTGCACTTCCATCCGGTTCGTCACTCATTGAGAAACCACCTGGTATAAATAATATTTGCGCATTGTTAATAGCAAGTGCAAACTCTTTGATCGATGCTTCTAATAGTTCAGGAGTTAAGTTTTTGATTAAAACTTCTTGAACATAAGCCCCTTCCTTTTCAAAGGCAAGTCTTGAATCAAATTCACTATTTGTGCCTTCAAAAACTGGAATTACAACGCGAACTTTTTCAACTGGCTTATAGGACTTCATCCTTCTGTTAATAGATTCATGGAAATAAAGATCTTTAGTTTCTTGATCTTTGTTTGTGCCGTAAATTTCATTTAAGCCATTAACAAAAGCCTTTTTAACATCTTCGTAAGCGAGCTTTTCGCCGTTAACGATAAAGTCTTCTGTGCCAGATTTACCAATTTCTCTAACCCCATCAAACTCTTCATCATATTCAATAATAACTGTTAGCGGAGTCTTTTTATATTGGTCATTATCAGTCAGCTTTACATCTACGCAAACATCATTTCCAACGCACATTTTTATCAATGCTTCAAGTACGCTTGCATTATCACAGACAAATGATGTTTTGATATTTTTCTTTTGAATTTGTTCTTCAATAATAGCGAGCTTATCTAAAATTTCCTTATCATCTGCTAATCCAAATTCATCTGTGTCTATTTCAATTAAGCCAATTTTGTGGCCACCCTTCATTTCAGAAGTTGTAACATAATCCTTGTCTCCATAACCAACTGCGAATGAAATCAGTGTTGGTGGGACGTTTAGATCTTCAAAAGTTCCGCTCATTGAGTCCTTACCGCCAATTGGTGGCGTGCTTACAATTGAGCTTGCCTTAAGTGCACCAAGCAAGGCTATAAATGGTTTTTGCCAGGTCTTTGGATTGTCTCCCATCTTTTCAAAATATTCTTGATAAGAGGTTCTAATTGTTGCTAGAGGAGCACCTGATGCAACTAACTTAAAGACCGATAGTAGAACTGAATAATAGCTACCTACAAATGGATCTTCAGCTGACAAGTAAGGAATAAAACCATAACTCATGTAAGTTGTGGTCCTTGTTAAGTCAGTCTTTGAAGAAATCTTTGCAGCCATTGCATTGATAGGAGTCAATTCATTTTTACCGCCTAAGGGTGCGTTTATGGTTGCTCTGCCTACTGAGAAGTCAAAGTTTTCAAGCAAATTCTTTCTGGAAGCTTGGTCAAGACCAGCCATTCTCTTTTCAATTTTTTCTGTATGTTTTTCCTTAAAGAAATTAATTTCATTTAAACCTTCAACAGTAACATCTTGAGTTTTTTCAGCTCCTGTTGAATTTAAGAATTCACGAGAAAGATCTACAACGATATCATCGTGATAGAAGATTTTCATTCTGCCAGTATCAACAACGTCTGCAACATGAGTAGCTTCTAGATTTTCCTCTTCAGCATATTTCAAGAATTCATTTAAGTCTTTAGACCTAATAACAACAGCCATTCTCTCTTGAGATTCAGAAATTGCAATTTCTCTTGGTGTAAGCCCCTTGTATTTTAGAGGTACTCTGTCCAGATAAATATCAAGTGAATCAGCTAATTCACCAATGGCAACACTTACTCCACCAGCACCAAAGTCATTACATTTCTTAATCATAGAAGTAACTTCTGGACGTCTAAATAACCTTTGGATTTTTCTTTCTGTTGGTGCGTGACCCTTTTGAACTTCTGCACCAGATTTTTTTACACTTGATTCATCATGTGATTTAGAAGAACCTGTTGCTCCGCCAACGCCATCACGACCTGTGCGTCCGCCCAATAATACAATTACATCGCCTGGCTCAGGGTTTTCGCGTTTAACATATTTTCTTGGAGCAGCACCTACTACAGCGCCAACTTCCATTCTCTTTGCTTTATAACCAGGATGGAACAATTCTTCTACATAACCAGTAGCTAAACCGATTTGATTGCCGTAGGATGAATAGCCTTTAGCTGCATCGCGAACTATTTTCTTTTGAGTTAATTTTCCCTTGAGCTCATAATCATTAATAGGATCTGAGGCACCTGTAATTCTCATAGCTTGATATACGTAACCCCTGCCAGATAATGGATCTCTGATAGCTCCGCCTAAGCAAGTTTGTGCACCACCAAAAGGTTCAATTTCTGTTGGGTGATTGTGGGTTTCGTTTTTAAAGAAGAACAAATATTCTTCTTTTTCCCCATCCACATCAGCGTCAATAATAAGTGTGCAAGCATTAATTTCATCGCTTACTTCAACATCATCGAGCTTGCCCAAATGTCTCATATATCTGGAGTGAATTGTACCAAGATCCATCAATGAAACTGGTTTTGTTCTATTAATTTCTTCTCTCTTGGCCAAATATTTTTCAAAAGCTTCTTTAAGAGCCTTGTCACGCTTTGAGTTTTCACTTTCAAATTTAATATTTGTAAGAGCAGTATTAAAAGTTGTGTGCCTACAATGGTCTGACCAATAAGTATCAATCATTGAAAGCTCAACATCATTTATGTCCCTGCCTTCTTTTTTGAAGTAGTCTTGAATAATTTTCAAGTCTTCTAAGTCCATGGCAAGACTTTGGCTCTTATAAAATTCAGCTAAGTCTTTGTCATCAAAGTCCTTAAAGCCTTCATAAACTACAACAGTTTTATCAGCTTTTCCTGTGTCTTTAATGGATGATGGAATTTCCAATAGCCTTCCCTCTTCTTCATCTACAGGATTGATTAGAACTTTCTTTATCTTTGTCATTGTATCCTTATCGACACCTTCGAAGGAAATAACTTCAGCAACATGAGCAGCTACATTTGCTCCTGGGATAACGCTCTTTATTGTATCAATTAAGCCGCGTTCTCTTTGGTCAAATTGTCCAGCCTTGTATTGTCTAACAAGAACATCCTTAAAAGATTTTTGCAAGCTTAGAGCATCGTCCCCAACATAGATATCATCTACTGGGGGTTCTCTTAAAATAGTATCCTTGATTAAATCTATTTCTTTATTGGTCAGACCTTCAATGTCATATCTCTTGTATAATTTGCATTTGGATGGATTAATTCCATGTTCTTGTAATTGATTAAGTACCGCCTCTGAAAAAATGTCAAACTCGTCTTTCTTGTTTACATAAATTCTCTTTACATTTGGAGCTATATCTTTTCTATAATACATATCCTTAAATTTAATCCTTTCGATTTCACTATAAACAATTCTCTCGGCTTCTTCCATTGATTTATCCGCAGCTGCAATACTAAGTACTCTTCCCCCATTTGTCAGAAGTTTTCCATCCTCGGATTTTACACCAGCATAAAATACTTCAACATCATTAAGCTTATCGAGTCCATTAATATCATATCCTTTTTCATATGAACCTGGATAGCCACCACTTGCTGCTACAACATTTACAATATTTTTATCATTAATCTTGATATAGCATTCGTTAAGTTCTCTCTTGCTAGTTGCCATCATCAGATTTAATAAATCACTTTCAAGTGCCATGAGGGCAACCTGGGTTTCTGGATCACCAAACCTAGTATTAATTTCAAGAACTTTTGGACCTTCCTTGGTTATCATTAGTCCAAAGAAAACAATCCCTCTGTAGTCAATTTTATTAATTTTTATCGCTTCAATAAAAGGATCTAAAATTTGGTCTTTTATTTCATCCCTGTACATTAAAGCTTCCATATCTGGAGTGAAGGTTCCCATTCCTCCAGTGTTAGGTCCTACATTTCCCTCATAAATTGTCTTGTGGTCTCTAACTGGATTAAAGAGTTTAAAAGATTCTCCATCAAAAAATCCCATGAGCGAAGTTTCAAATCCTTCTAAGTATTCTTCAACAAGCAAGACTTGGTCGCCAAAAATTTTGTTTTCCAAAACATTTTTTGCCCCGTTTTCAATATCCACATCATCTGATACTATTAAAACGCCTTTACCTGCTGCAAGTCCATCTGCTTTTAAAACAACTAAGTTTTGTTCAGACTCATCCCTGAGCTCTTTTGCATATTTAATAGCTTCACCTGCATCTTTAAAGGACCTGTATTTTGCCGTAGGAATATTTTTGCTTGCCAATATAGTCTTGCAAAATTCCTTGGACCCTTCGATTTGTGAGGCTTCTTTTGAAGGAGCAAATATTAATTTTCCTGCACGTTCAAAAACATCTGCAATGCCTTCAACAAGTGGAGCTTCTGGACCAACAATCGTGTAATCGATATTTTCTTCTTGGCTAAAGACAAGTAGACTTGCAATTTCACTGTCAGGAATGCTTACATTTTTGCCAATTAATTCAGTTCCAGCATTGCCTGGAGCAAAATACAATTGAACTTCTGAACCCCTTTGATCATAAATCTTTTTACCTATAGCATACTCTCTTGCACCGCTACCAATAATTAATATTTTCATTAAATCCTCCTAACAAAGCCCACCTTATCATAGACTCTTTCCAAGGTTTCTGACGCAATTTCCTTGGCGTGAGTAGCTCCTTCTTTTATAATTTGATCAATATAAGACTGATCACTTAAAAACTTTTCAGTATTTTCTCTAATTGGTTTTAAAACAGTGTTCACAGCTTCAAAAGTTTGATTTTTTAATTCTCCATAACCCTTGCCTTCAAATTTATTTAAAATTTCTTCTAAGCTTTCATCTGTAAATGCTTGATAAATGTCAATTAGGTTTTTAACTCCTGGTTGGTCATCAGTATAATTTATCTCACCAACAGAGTCTGTAACAGCCCTGCCTAATTTTTTCTTAAGAGTTTTTTCGTCTTCCAACAATAAAATGTATGCATTGTCGTTAGGGTCTGATTTACTCATCTTTACCATAGGATCTTGTAAAGATTTAATCCTAGCTCCTGTCTTTGAAATAAGAGGCTCAGGCATAACAAATGTGTCTCCATAAGCTGAGTTAAATCTTTCAGCTATATCCCTGGTTATTTCTACGTGTTGTTTTTGGTCATCCCCTACTGGAACAAAATCTGTATTGTAAAGTAAAATATCTGCTGCCATTAATACAGGATAGCAAAATAAACCCGCGTTGGCCCCCTCTTCGTTGCCTTTAATCTTAGATTTAAATTGGTGCATTCTTTTTAATTGACCGATGCTTGTATAGGTATCCAAGATCCAAGCAAGCTCAGCGTGTTCGCTTACATGTGAGTTAATATACATAATACTTTTCTTTGGATCAATACCGCAAGCCAAATAAACTGCAATTAGCATTCTAGAACGCTCTCTTAATTCCTTAGGATCTTGTCTAACTGTAATTGCATGCATATCAGCAACAGAAAATAAGCATTTATACTCTTCTTGTAGCTTTGGCCATTGTTTAAGTGCACCTATATAATTACCAATTGTTAAAAGTCCTGATGGCTGTATAGCACTATAAACTGTTTTCATTTTCCCTCCTATAAGTCGTCATATTCATATTTGAAAGTGTCAAATTCATCAAAGTTGCCTGCACGATAACCCTTCATAAACCAACGCGACCTCATATCTGCTGTACCGTGAGTAAAAGCATCAGGCACAACCGTCCCTTGATACCTCTTTTGTAAAATATCATCACCTACTGACTCTGCAGCTCTAATTGCATCATCAATATCATCTACATCTAAATAACCCTTATCTTCAATTCTGCTAGCAAAAACTCCTGCAAGATAATCTGCTTGAAGTTCAATTCTTACAGAAATTTTATTGTATTCTGTTTCACTAAGTTGCTTTCTCAGCTGCTGCTTTTCGCCTAAGATTCCGAGCTCATCTTGGACATGGTGGCCAACTTCATGGGCAAGGACATAGGCAATTGCAAATTCACCCTTTGCTCCGAACTCATTTTTTAATTGATCAAAAAAGTCCAAGTCCATATAGATTTTTTTATCCAGCGGACAATAGAAGGGCCCCATAGCAGCTTGTGCAGTGCCACATGCTGAATTAACTGAACCGTTAAATACAACTAGATTTGTAGTTTCGTAGTCTAAATTATACTCTTTAAATACCTCATTCCAAACATCCTCTGTATCTTTCAATACTACGCTTAAAAATTCCATTTTTTCTTTATCTGATTCAGTTTCAACATATTCAGGAGCTGTTTGCGTTCTATTGCTTGCAAGTGGAATTAAACTAAGGGGATTGCCGCCCATTATCATATAAATAATTGCAAATATTATTAGGCCTCCTCCGCCCAATTTAAATCCTGAGCCTCCACGTCTACCGCCTCCACTGTTAAATCTTCTATCTTCAACATTGGAACTTCCTTGTCTTCCTCTCCATTTCATAATTTGTCACCTGACCTTTCTAAAATTTTTTTAGAATAAAAATATATTCCTAATAAAGAATTATAAACCATATAAAAATAACCAGATAAATCAAGCGAAACTTTTAGGTCTAAAAATGTCGCTTAAAATCATCTGGTTTGATGGTGAATTTATTCGAAAATAAAACAGAAAAAATCTCTTATAAGTATATTTACTAGTTACTTTAAAGACCATTTCCATTTCATTCCCTCCTACCTTATATAATAGCATTAAAAGGGATTGAATTCAAGCACTTTAAAGCTCATTTATTAATTCTCTTATGGACTTTGTGCTTATATTTTCTTTCGGAATATTTAACCTAGATAATATCTTGTCTAGGTCCTCTTGACTAGCCGCTTCTATTTCTAAATAAGGATAAGGGTAAACTGCCTTATCCCATAGGTCAATATCAAAAACAAATTTATCTAACAAATACTTATAACGAGTCTTTTTTTGTAAGGAATAACTCATACCGATCTCATCCATTATCTGTAAAAATACTTCTGGATCATCAATCCTTGTTGTAAGTTCCGAATTTGTCCTTGCTCCAACAGACCCTAAGCGTTTCTTAAAAGTAAACTCAGAGTACTTGTCAGTGACCCTTAATCTTAAATATGAATCTTCATTTACATTTGGTGTTTCAAAACGATAATTGCTTTGCTCTTCCACTACTTGAAACTTTGCACCCAAATCTTCAATCATATTTTTCAACTCATCAAGGCTATATCCCAAAACTTTGATCTCAATTTCTTTTTCTATCATAAGGCCTTATATAATTCTTCATCGATAAATACATGTAGATCATGGTGAAGTTTTAGAAGTGATATTGGACACATTGTTGTAACTTGATCTGACTTAACGAGAGCTCTAATAGCATCAGCTTTTCTCTTGCCATTTGCCATCATAACAATGGTCTTTGCTTCCATAATTTTTCCAACACCCATACTAATAGCATATCTAGGAACTTCATCTACACTATCAAAAAATCTAGAGTTAACTTCTATAGTAGAATCAGTTAGCTTTACAATATTGGTGCCGAAAGGAAGACTTTCATCAGGTTCATTAAATGCGATGTGACCATTTTCACCAACACCTAATAGTTGAATATCAATGCCGCCCACAGATTCAATGAGCTCGTCATACTCTTTACATGCTTCAATATCATTTTGATCTTTTGCACTTGGAACATGAGTATTATTGATGTCTATATCAATATGATCAAAGAAATTATCCTTCATAAATTGCTTGTATGATTGTTCATGACCTTCTGGTAAACCAATATACTCGTCCAAATTTACTGTTGTTATGTCTTTAAAAGAAATTTCTCCATTTTTATTTTTTTTAGCTAACTCCTTGTATAGACCAATAGGCGTGCTTCCTGTTGCAAGTCCAAGAACTTTTACATCTTTGATTCTACTTGCATAAAATTCTGCAGCCTTCTTGCTCATTTCATCGTAATCTTTACAAACTATAACTTTCATATATTACCTCCTAATCAACTTTGGAGTAAAATTCAAATAATCGGCGGATGTTAAATGATACTCCACTCCATCCACCAAGCCTTCTACGGCTTTTTTATGACCATCTGCATGCAAGTGGCCATAAATGCAAATGCTTACTTTGTGATCTTTTAATACTTGATGGAATACATTTGGACTTCC
This sequence comes from Ezakiella peruensis, assembly GCF_900215725.1. GTDB lineage: Bacteria > Bacillota > Clostridia > Tissierellales > Peptoniphilaceae > Ezakiella > Ezakiella peruensis. Next base: position 865,741 of record NZ_LT962469.1, read on the forward strand.
ATTGTTGTCAAATGGTGGATAATGAACCATAGCAATTATAGGTTTATCTTTTTTAGCTGACTTAATAGACATCTCTAGCCTAATTACTTCACGATTAATTATTCGTTCATCACCTTTTTCAAATTCCCTGGAAGATTCGTCACACCAAAGCCTGCTGCCAACAACTTCATAGTTGCCAACAGAAAATGAATTATTTTGTAAAAAATTAATTGTTTTTAAATTTAAATCATTCATCTTCTTCAAGCTTGACCACCAATAATCATGGTTGCCCCTAGATATTATTTTCTGTCCTGGCAATTGGTCCAAAAATTTCAGGTCTTCAAGAGCAGCTTCTAATTTTAAAGCCCAGGAAATATCACCTGCCAGAAGCACATAGTCTTCGTCTGTGATAATCTCCTTCCAGTTTTTTTCTATATTATCCTTGTGGTTCAACCATATATCTGAAAATACATCCATGGGCTTATCTTGTCCACCATCAAGATGAGTATCTGCAATCGCATATATCAAATGAATCACCTCAAATTTGCAATTTTATTATATTATTTTTTTTATTCAAAATCAATATTTATAAAAGCACTTTCTTATATTTTTTTGATCCAGCTTCCAATATATCCAAAATTCTCTTGTTGGATGTGAAGACAATAATTTGAAAACCCTCTTGGCAAAGACCAAGCAAATAATCAACTGTATTGGCTAACCTAAAGTCATCCAAATATTGAAAGGCATCATCAAGCAATATAAAACCGCCTTCCATTATTTGAAGCCTAAGGGCCATCTTGGTTGAAAAGTTTACAATTTCTTTGGTAGCTGTGCTCATTTGCTCTCTGTTTAGTTTAAATCCCCTGTCTAAAAAGCTGTTAAAATCCTGATCTAAAAACAAATCATCAGATGCCGTTATAAATTTAAAAATCTCCTTTGACTTGTCTTGGCTCTTATTAATTGGACTAGCAGATTTTTTTCTCTGAGCCCTGTCTGTAATATCTATCAGGTCAGTTAAAAGCTTGTACTCATAGTCTAGATCTTCTAATTTTGCAGTTAATCTATCCAACCTATCTATATCTTCCAACTTCTCGTCCATATATTTTTCCAAAATATCTAGCTGGCCCTTATAAAATTCAATTTCATTTTCATCTTTGTTTTCATTAGTATCTAATTTTGCAAGATTTCTTTTTCTTTTCTTCTTAAATATACTGGTCAGAGATAAAATAATAAAAATAGCTGGAATTAGATATAGCCAAGCATTATTTACATAGATAAAAAATGAAGCAAAAGAAATTATCATGACAATGTATTCAAACAAATTTGATTGAGCATTCTTTGGCTTTTTATCTGATTTTAGCCTTTGAACTTCAGCCAACTCTTTGTCCTCAATCTTTTCTTTTAAGCTTTTAATTTCATTTTCTATTTCCTTATAAGAGCGGATTTTTTCTTTTAAATCTGAAATCTGCCTATATATAATAGCCCTTTGTTTAGTGGGCGCATTTAAAGAACCTATTTCAGATCTTTCACTTTCAGCCAAGGAAATTATTTTGCTTGCAAAATCAGAATCAAAATCAGCGTTTAATATCATTCGAATGAGTTCATTATTCAAATCAATATTGGAATCTATATCAAAAAACTCCCTGTAAACAGAGCTATCCACACCTAAGATATCAAGGCCAGGAGCAAGAATCTTGTTTACATAAGAATAACCACTCGAAATATCTTTGTGGTCAGAATAAACCCTTGCAATCTCTTGCGATAAATCCCGTTCAATTGAAATGTCGCCATCCTCGCCTGCCAAATTTAATTTAACCCTATAGGCCCCTGACTTGTATATACTATAATCATCATAATAATTTTTTCTCTTGGATTCTGTATTGGTAAAACCATACAAGGCAGCTTCAATTGATTTTCTAATTGTGGTCTTACCAGATTCGTTGTCGGCGTATACGATATTTAATCCAGGAGCAAATTCAATGTGCTTTCTATCAAACTTGCCAAAGCCATCAAGTAATATTCCTTTTATAATCATAAGCCTACCACCTTATTCATAAGCGATATAAGTTTTCTCTTTAAATCTTCCTGATAATGACCCTGGAATTCACTTTCAATTATATTATTTACATCATCTAAAAATTCTGAATTAATACCTGTTACCTTCATATTTGGCGTCCGCTTATCATTTATTACTATATATGGAAAATAATTTTTTAAAGCATATCTCAATTCTTCTACATCCATAGCCATATCTGAACCTGTGATATTTAGCCTTAAAACTTGTATTTTATCTCTAGCTATTGTCTTTAATTCATCAATTAACTCATCAACAGTCTTATGACTAATATCAATATTATTATCCACATATTCCATAGACGCAAAGTCAACAAATGAAACGCTTACTCCATTATCAATTTTAATTTCATATCCACCGTGCGGACCAGTTTCCTTTATTGACATAGGTTCTAAGCTTCCCGGATAAAAAAACTTATCATCAACCACCATGGGCTTATGAATATGGCCAAGGGCAATATAATCAAAAGCCTCTACAACAAGGTTTCTATCAAAAGGCATATAAGCCTTATCAACGTTTAAACCGGAATGAGCCATTAGAATATTGTACTTATTAATCTTATTTATACCTGTAAAATCAGGCTCACTTTCGACTTCTCTCTCCCAGCTATGCATAAAAACAGAAAGATCTAGGTCATTGAAATCATATCTCTTGATCTTGTTCATAGTGTGCAAAATTATATTGTCAGGTATATCTATATCATCGAATACAAAATTGTCTCCTACATAGTCATGGTTGCCAAAAATAATCAGGACCTCACCATTAAATTCTCCTAAAATTTTAATCAACCTCTGGGCGTGAGTTTTTAAAAAATTTTTTCTCTCGTAGAGGTCTCCGCTTATAAGAATTAGATAGATTTCCTTACTGTTTGCATAGGTAACTACATTTTTCAAAGTAGTCCACTGGATTTCTCTTAGCTGATATGGCTCTATAACTGAAGATTTTAAAGAATCGCATAAATGAAGATCAGATATATGAATTAGCTTAATCATCTATGGAGTACACTTCCCTTAAAAGTTTTTGCCAAAGACATAATCTCTCCAATCTTTGTACCTGGTTCAACCTGTGAGGCTGCTACAACAAATTTGGGAATATCTTTTGAATTCATTTTATTCTCCAGAGCAAAAGTATAGGCAAAGTAAATCATATCTATATTGTAAGAAGTTAAATCATATTGAAGGCAAGTGTCTCCATCATAAAATAGCAAACCAAAATTGGTGGTTAATAAAAGCTTTGTGTTTTTGCCCTCACATAGACTATAAGAGAAATTTATTAATTCATATTCACTTACAATTTTAAAAGGTGCGAAATCAATTACCGCTTCTTCATCTATAATTGCCACCGTCGGATTTTCTGATAAAGAGCTAATTACACGGTCGCCAAAAATAATAGAGTCTTTATGATATTCATTTGCCTTGCGTAAAAATTCCAAAGCAAATTCCCTCTCCAAATCATAAACAGGCAAAACCATAAGGTCTTCTTTAAAGAGTGAAGAGACAAAGTTTTTCTTTATTTCCATATTATCATCAAAAGTAAGTTTATGATCTGCCTCACTTCTTATAATCGGATTGTGGCCATAATTTATCCTTACTTCAATCTTTGCCCCATCTTTAATCTTAATATGCTTAACATTTGATCCCCTATTTAATAGGATGGTTTTAATTTCCTCTCCTATATTTGAGCCCGCTGCTAAATAAATATTGTTGTCTTGATTGTACTTGTTTAAAATTTTATAAAGATCACCTGATCTTAATAAAACTTCTCTAGATGATTTTTGATCTTCAAAATCTATAACCAACTTGGGTGATAGTTCAATTAACAGTGCCATACGCCCTCCTTGTATTAATTATAACACAAATTATAAGATAATTCTCATATTTACCTTAAAGACCTATTTGTAATCGATTATTCTTTTATTTTTTTCATATATCGTGTATAATGATTGTGGTGATTTGTATGAAAAGGAAAACAGTTTTTTCATTATTAATATTTCTTCTATTGTATTCTTTTACATCACATGCAGCTGACCAGTACGATACTGTTATTTTACACGGAGATGTCTACGACCCTGCAAGTAATAAAAGTTTAGAAAAATATAATATTGGTATTAAAGATGACAAAATTTCAATAATAACTCTTGATGACATTGTTGGCAATACAATTATAGATGCTACAGGTAAGCTTGTAGTACCTGCCTTTATAGATAGTTTTCAAAGACACTTTGGAGATAAATTTGATGAATCCAGACTATTTGATGGAGTCGTAAGCTCTATTTATATTGCAGATGATAATTACGATTCATTTCTTTTAAATAATGGTTCGAGTATCTCTTACATAAACAGAATTCTATTGAGAGATATTTCAAACATTTACGCAAACAAAGACCAAGATCAGGCCTATGCTGATTTTAAATCAAAAGTTGCTTCTGCAATTTCTGATGGCTTTGCTGGCTTTTATAATAAACCTCTGACAACAGATACCTTGGACTTAGATTTTATAGATTCTTCCTATCCACTCTATCTAGACTTAGAGAATATTAATGAAAGCGAAATTATTCCATTTGTTTCTACACTTGCAGAAACAAATAAAGATCGCAAAATTCATTTAATTGCAGCAAATAATTTTTATAGTATTATGGATGACCTCCTCAACTTTGCTAGTGACCATGATAATTTCACTCTTGGTGGCTATCCTTTTTCTTATGTAAATATTGTCCCTGCTAATCAGAATTCTAATTACTTGAAAAACTTAAATGGAAATCTTGCCATAAATAAAGATAGCAAAGAGTCTTTTACTTTTGGTGAAAACTATTATAAGTCAAATAATAGAATTTCTGTTGCCAGTGCAATAAACCAAGATACTATCAGTAAGCTTGCCTCAAGCCCAGAATTTACAAGCGAAAGTTATGACCGCGCACCTGGAAAAATTATGAATACTCAAGATATAAATACGTTTATGGCTAGAATTTTACTGGGAATAAATACAGAAAGCTTAAAAGAAGCTATAAGTGCTCAGACTAAGTCAGTTAAAGATATGTTTCCTGCCATCGATTCCCCCCTACTTAACAAAGGAATGATACAAGTTGGTGCGGATGCAGATATTCTTATAATAGATTCTAAAACTATTAGCCAGCACTCTTCTATTGCAGATACACCAAATATATCTAGTGGCGTTCAAACTTTAATTAGAGAGGGTGTAGTTTTAATAAACGAGGGTAAAATTATTCCAAACACACCAAAAGCCAGATGGATTAAAAGGACAGTTGCTTCATTCGATAAAATTGAAGATTATAAAATAGATGTTAAAGGCAAAAAAGCTAGAAATTTAAATGCTATTAGCTACAACAATCGCGTGCTCCTACCCATCAATGAAATCTGTGAATTTCTGGGAGTTTCTTATGAAGAAAATCTTGGGATTGCAACAATAGGAGATGCTATTAAATTAAGCATAGGTAATCAGTTTTTTTCAACTGGTGCTAACAAATCAGAACTAATAGATCCACCTATACTTATAAATAATGATATTTATTTGTCAGAAAAAGCACTATCAAACCTTTTTAACGAATTTTATTCTGTTAAAACTGATAACAATACACTAAAGCTTAAGAAAAATTCAAAGGCTAGTCTATTAGAAGCTCCTCTTCAAGATGGAGATATTAATATTAAATTGGACACAAAAAACATTATCTATGTTTATTTATTCTCGGCACTACTTCTTATTAGTATGATTTTATACTTGAATTTAGGAAAAAAGAATAAAAAAATTGAAAGAAAGAAAGGGTAATTTATGAGGGATTTTAGTTTATTAGAAATACTTGGACCAATTATGATTGGCCCTTCAAGCTCACACACCGCTGGAGCTGCAAGACTAGGAAGAATTGCTACAACTATTGCAGGAGAAGGATTTACATCCGTTTCTTTCCTCTTGCATGGTTCGTTTGCAAAAACATACAATGGCCACGGTACCGATAAGGCTCTTTTAGGCGGTGTTATGGGATTTTCACCAAGTGATGTAAGGATTAGAGATGCTTTTAAAATTGCTGATGAAAATAACTTACATTACGAGTACTTAGAAACAGATTTGGGCTTTGTTCACCCAAACACAGTCCGCATTATTTTTCACTACGAAGATAGGCCTGATTATTATGTACAAGGTTCATCCATTGGTGGCGGTAATATTTTAATCACAAATATCAATGGCACCGAAATTGAATTCAGAGGTGAACGCCCTACTGTTATTTTAAAATATAAAGATAAGAGAGGTATTATCTCGCGTATAACTTCCCTATTTGCCATCGCAGGCTTTAATATTGCAAACATGACTGTAATAAGAAGTGGCCGTATGTCCGCTCTTATATGTGAATTTGATGGTGAAGTTGATAATTCTATTTTAGATGATATAAATAGAATTGACGACTTTGAGTTTGCTACTTTTATAAAAGTTGGAAAGGATAACTAATATGTATAATAAAGCAAGTGAAGTATATGATATATACAGAACAACTGGCAAGGAAATTTGGGAAATTGCCCTTCTTAAAGACGAAGAAAATATAGGAATTACTCCTGAAGAAATGCTTGAAAAAATGACAACCACGCTAAATGTAATGAGAGAATCTGCTTATGAAGGTTTAGATAAATCAATTCAAACGCTTTCAGGTATTACAGGTGGCAACGCTGTTAAGGTTAACCACTTTAGAGATGACTCTGTAAGTGGAAGTTTAATTACCAGAGCAATGGCAATGGCCCTTTCAGTATCAGAAGTAAACGCTTCAATGGGTAGAATTGTTGCAGCTCCAACAGCTGGTGCCAGCGGCATTATTCCTGGTGTGCTCTTTTCCATGCAAGAAAAATATAACTACACAGACGAAGAACTTGTAAAGGCTCTAATAACATCTGGTGTAATTGGCGAAATTATTGCACAAAACGCAAGCATTTCTGGTGCTGAAGGTGGATGTCAAGCAGAATGTGGATCAGCTTCTGCCATGGGTGCTGCTGCTATTTGCTATCTCAGAGGATACAAGCCTGATATAATGTTTGCAGCTGCAGCCTTTGCTATTAAAAATATTTTAGGACTTGTATGCGACCCTGTATGCGGCCTTGTAGAGTATCCTTGCAATCTTAGAAATGCAAGCGGTGTTGTAAACGCAATTATATCGGCAGACCTCGCCATGGCTGGTGTCAACTGCCTAGTTCCTTTGGACGAAACCATTGACTCCATGCGTCAAGTAGGAGCAAGTATGCCTGAAGCTCTTAGAGAAACTGCTATGGGCGGAATTGCTGCAACTCCTACTGCCGAAAGATTAGAACACGAAAGAATGAGCGTAAATAAAAAATAACTATTTAAATTTATTTAATGCGGGCTTTGGTCCGCATTTTTTAATTTTCATTTTAATAACAATTTTATCTGTTCTAAACTTTAAAAGATTTTTTAAAATTAATGTTTTTAAAAATATTCAAATTAAAATTTTATTCGCATTTAAAAATCCTAAAAAAATTATTTCATGTTTTTTATAAATTGCACAAATAAAAACAGATGGCAGTACATAAAACAAACCATCTGTTTTTTATATTGGTCGGAGTGACAGGATTTGAACCTGCGACCACTCGCCCCCCAGACGAGTGCGCTACCGGGCTGCGCTACACCCCGCCGACTTCCTATGTATTATAACATATAAAAATAAACTTTACAATATAAGTCTTTAATTGTAAAATATCGCTTACTGTGATAAAATTTTCTAGAGGTAGATTATGAGAATTGGAATTATTGCTGAATATAATCCCTTTCATAAGGGCCATTTGCATTTGATAAATACAGTTAAAGAAAAAAATAATGTCATTATATCTATAATGAGTGGTGATTATGTAGTGCGCGGAGAATTTGCAATTACAGATAAGTTTTCGCGTGCTTTTAATGCTTACAATAATGGTGTCGATGCTGTTTTTGAATTAGCGGCTATTTTCTCCTTGCAAAACGGTCAGACATTTAGCCGCAACTCCATTCGCCATCTAATGGCTATTGACATAGATGCACTTGCCTTTGGAGCTGAAAATCCTGATCTAGATTTTTTATATTATCTAGCTGATATTGTATCTTCAATTGATAATGACATTGCCAATAAAAAAATAATCCTCAAGGACATCTCTTATAGCAATTATATAAAAGATTTAGTCCTTAAGGAAACTGGCAAAACTATTGGCAGCAATGATATGCTAGCCACTGAATATATAAAAGAATTGAAAAGATTAAATGCACCAATAAAAATAATTCCAATACAGAGAATTGTAAGCCCATACAACCACAATGAGGATAGCGACTACTCTGCCTCTTCTATTAGACAAAATATGAAAAAATCTGGAAATTACCTTTCAAATGAATGTTTGCTTTCATCATGTAAGTCTATTGGCATATCCAGGTCTATTAATACCGAAGGCCTAGATGAATCAAATAAAAATCGAATTTATGATTCCATATTTTATGCTGAAAGCTTTGAGGATATAATCGAAAACTCAGCCCACAAGACTCTAAGTAGATCGAGGATTAGAAGGGCCCTTTTAAAAGCTATACTTGGAATTACAAGTGAAATGCAAGAAAAATTTGCTGACACCACATTGATTAAGCCTTTAGCTATTTCAAAATCATCAGATATTTTAAATTCTATCGATAAATCTATTCTCTACACCCAATACAAAGATGTTGTTAGATTGAATTTATTAAGTCGAGACTTGTATATTTTAAATGAAAGTCACAGTGAGTTTTATCACTCACTATCAGACCACAAGCAGTTACTCGATAGAAGTCAGTCTCCCTTTATCTAGGCCTGCCTTTGCCAATATAGAATTAAAATCTTCTGGCAAATCAACATAAATATCCATCCGCTTACCCGTAATTGGATGATTAAAAGCTAAATGATAAGCATGAAGCATTTGTCTTCGTGCTATTATTTTTTCTTTTTTTAAGCCGTATAGTTTATCCCCGACTATCGGTAGATTATGATGGCTAAGGTGGACACGTATTTGATGGGTCCGCCCTGTTTCTATTTTAACTTTTAATAGAGCAAAATCTTCATTTTTATCAATTATATCTACATGTGATACGGCAGTCCTGCCTCCCTCTACAACTGCCATTTTTGTAGGATTATTGCCCCTGGCAATTGGATCTTCAATAGTAAGCTGATCGAACTTTGGACAGCCATTTACTATTGCCAAATATTCTTTTGTAATAAACCTTGATCTAAATGCGTCTTGAAGCTTTTGGTGGACAAGGTTATTCTTTGCAATGATAAGGGCGCCAGATGTATCTGCATCAAGCCTGTGAACAATTCCTGGCCTATCATCTCCATTTAAATCACTTAAATCACAGCCATAATATAATAGCCAGTTGACAACGCTATCCCCCTTATAAGACTTCGCCCCGTGGCTTGCTATAAAAGCTGGTTTGTCTATAACAAGTATATCCTCATCCTCATATAGAATTTTAATATTTAAATTTTTCGGTTGATTGTAATCTATATCGGGTTTAATGGTAATAACATCACCCTCGGCAAGCTTATAGCTTGCTTTTGTTTTTTTATCATTTATTAAAACCCGCTCTTCCTTTATTGCGTTTGAAAACTCTGACCTGGTCTCAAAACCAAAAGATTTAAAAAAAATGTCAAGCCTATCATCGCTTGACATAAAAATAGTCATTTTCATTTCTTGTCCCCTAAAATAACAATTATAATAAATAATACAGCCGAAATCGAAATATAACAATCTGCAAGGTTAAATACCGGAAAATCATAAACATTAAAGAGCCTAACCGAAATAAAATCTATTACATAAGCATTCAAGAGCCTGTCTATAAAGTTTCCAACTGCCCCACTAAAAAATAGAGTAAGGGCGATTTTTTCTAGGATATTAAACTCAAGCCTGTGATTTATAACATAGGCAGAAAAAACCACCAAAACTGCTGCGGTTAGCACTATAAAAAAAGTCTGCTTACCAGCTAGCATACCAAAGGCTGCCCCTGAATTTTCTACATAGGTTAACTTTAGCCAATTAAAAATGTTTATTGAATTCTCTAGCAAATTATTTGCAGCTAGGTGCTTGGTATATTGGTCAGCTGCTATTAAAATTAAAGTTATAAAAACATATATCAAATCAATCTCTCCACTTTTAATCTTAAATTACCCTTTTGTGTAGTACCCGTGACTTCTTTAATTTTCACCCGCCCAAAAGACCTGAGCGATATTAATGAATCCTCTTTAACCTCAGATGCTGGCTTGTCAACAATCCTATAATTTAACTTTAACAAACCATTTTCAATCTTGCCTTGGGCCTCGCTTCTAGATATATTGTATACTTTACTAACAACTGCATCCAACCTCAAAGAAGGTACAATAACGCTTACTTCCTTATAAGAATCCTTTATAATGGATGGAGCTTTGTCAACTGTGTAAGGAATTATACCATGGCGGCGAACATCTCTAAATTCTGTTAGCAAAAACGACTCTACAGACTTGTTTACAACTATATAGACCTTATCTCCAACAAGAATGTCGCCCAAAGTTCTTCTTTCAATTCCAAATGAAAGAAGTTTCCCTAAAACATCACTATGTTTAATATCATCATAAGGATTGTCGAAACAAATAATGCTTATAAAATCCTTTGCGTCTAAATCCATATACCATGGATAAAAGACTAGATATTTATTTTCTGCATTATCCATTCCACCAAAAAATATTGCTTTAAGGTCATCATACTTTTGAGCAATTGATATAGACATTTCTTGCCAAAATGGGTCAAGAAAATCTACAGGCTCAGCCCTAAAATTATTTAAAGCAATTAAAGCTTTCTCCTCTATTCTGGAGTATTTTATTTTTTCATCGTCATTGTATAAAAACGATAATTCATCTACCAAGTATAAAGACCGCTTTCTACCAATTCTTCTTTGATGCCTTCAATGCCTACTCCCTTTGGAGCTAGGATAAAGATATCTCTTGTAACCTTTTGAATCTTACCTTCAATAGCATAAATTCCACCATTAATAAAGTCAAACACTTGCCTTTTAATTTCTGGTTCAAGGTTTTCAAAATTAACAACCACTGCATCATTATTGATTAGTTTATCTATAATCTTTGGTGCATCTTCGTACTTTAGAGGGTCTTGAACTTGGATTTTAAAAGTTGATGCCCTTGATGTCAAAGGTGCTGGACGACTGCTTTCGCTAACGGTAACCTTTGGTGAGTACTTAGCTTTTGCTGGCTCAGGGGTATATTCAACCTCATCTTCAAATTCTTCTTCATACAAGTCTTGCTCTTCGTCTGGAGCAACTAAAAAATTTTTCATCTTATCTAAAAATGACATAATTTCCTCCTCTATTATCTATGTCCAAAAATTGCACTTCCGACACGAACCATATTTGCACCTTGTTCAATAGCAAGTTTAAAATCTGAGCTCATACCCATAGAAAGTATTTTAGGACATACATTACTTATATTATAGCATTTTAATCCTTCAAATGCTAGTCTCATATTAGAAAATACTTCAATTAATTCATCTTTATTAGAGTCTAATGGTGCTACACACATTAATCCTAAAACTCTTACATTTTTACAATTAGAAACTTCTTTGCAAAAATCTTCCAGATCATCAAAATGTACGCCAGCCCTATTTTTATCATCGGTCAAATTAATTTGAATCAAACAGTCTTGAATCTTATCTATTTTTTCAGCTTCATTTTGTATCTTCTTTAATAAACTCATCCTGTCCAAGGATTGAATAAGATTAACCCGATTGATTATATACTTGACCTTGTTTGATTGCAATTGCCCTATCATGTGTATATTTATATTTTCAGGTATATGGTCAATCTTGGTCATAAGCTCTTGGACTCGATTTTCTCCAATATTTACTACACCAGATTCTATTGCCTCATCTATCATATCCAGACCATGAGTTTTGGTCACAGCAACTAAAGTTATATCTTCAAAAGTCCTGCCAGATTTTTCTGCAGCAATTTTGATTTTTTGATTTACCATATCCAAATTTTCTTTTATCATTATCCACCTCAATAAATCGTATCAATTCTATTTAAATTCGGATTTAGAATTATTTCCTCATAAAAAACTATGGTTCGCTCTGAATTATCTTCGTTGCCAATTTCTGCTCTTGCATTACCTCTAGATATAAAAGTAAAATCCTGTTGAGACTTATAAATATCAACTGGTCTGAACCTAATTATTCCATTTTCATCTTTAACAACAACTCCCTGCTTTCCATTGTACTCAACTATGGCTTGTGTTGGAATTCTAAAAGCTGGCACAGAGTTAAAGACAACAGATAATTTCCCCCTTCTAATACTATATATATCTTCTATGTGATTATCGACCAAGAAACCAACCAATCCATCTTTATCATAGTTAGCGGGAATCAAAACCCTTGCACTTAAAAAGCTATTGTGGTCATCAATGGATATATTTATGCGTCTTCCGTTGAGATCCACCAATTCCTGGCTGTTTGGAAAATGAACTATAAATAAAACTCTAAAATTATCAACTATTTTGAAATCTTTTTGGTTAATATCCAAATTTGGTCTGCTAAGCACATCTACGAATTCTTCATATTTGATATTCTCAAAATCATCAATCTTAAGATATTCATATCCATCCATATCATAGCTAATAATACCAGCAGGATTCCATACCTCAGCTGAGCTTAAAGAGTTTAATTTTACTCTTAAATTCTCGATTTCTTCATCTATCTTGCTGGCATTTGTCAGATTGCCATCTTTTAAAACTTTATATCCAAAGCTATTGACCAGTTTTTTCAAACTATTGTAATCTTCACTAATGATAGCTTGCCTTAAATTTTTATCTATATCAGTAATCTCACTTGTAAACATTGCCTTAGTATCTTCTAGCTCAGATAACTTTTTACTTATCTCGTAATACTCTTCGTTTTCTGCTATACCAGCCTTTATAATTCCACGTCTTAGCCTTGTTCCCTCTTCATAGTTTGCCGAACCAGTTATTTTAGATGAAGAAAATACTGTCTCATCTTTTATAGCCAAAAAATCTCCACTAATAGAATCATAGTATGTTGTTTCAACTGGCAAATAAAATGTCGAGGAATTTGCCTTAAGCATCGGCTGGACTGAATAGAATAAAATGCCTGTGTAGATTACAAGGAGCATTACTACTAAAAAGGGAGAATATTTCTTTTCTTTCTTCAAATTTCCATCATCTCCATAAACTCATGTTTCCTAGGTCTATTCATTAGCTCGTGAATAGCTATATCAATTCCCTTGTCTTCATATAAAACTTCATATATAACCTTACAAATCGGCATGTTTACACCCATCTTCTCACTTAGCAGATGAACAGCCTTGGCAGTGTTTACACCCTCAACTGTTTCACCAATCTCTTCTTGTAATTTATTTATAGGCACACCTTTGCCAATCAATAAACCCGCCCTAAAGTTTCTAGAGTGAATTGAGTTTGCAGTTACAATTAAGTCGCCCATACCAGCTAAGCCCATAAAGGTAAGCGGATTGCAGCCTAAGCTCTTGCCTAGCTTTGACATTTCAAACAAGCCCCTGGTTATCAAAGCAGCCTTGGCATTATCGCCTTGGTCAAGTCCAGTTAGGACACCAGCTCCAATGGCAATTACGTTTTTAATTGCCCCTGCTACTTCAACGCCCAAGACATCCTTGTGGATATAAACCCTAAAATATTCGGTCATAAAAGAGTCTTGTACAAATTTGGCAACCTCTTCATCTTTTGATGCACAGGCAACTGTAGTTATCATTCTCTTGGAAACTTCTTCAGCATGGCTTGGTCCAGATATAACAGCGTAAGAAAAATTCCCTAATACATCCTCTACAATTTCAGAAGCCGTTTGCAGTCTTTCAAAGTGAATTCCCTTGCTGGCATCTACAATAATTTCATCGCCCTTTAAATATGGCTTTATTTCTTCCAAAACTTCAACAATTTGTTGCAAAGGAGTAGCTAGGACAATAATCACACTTCCATCAATAGCCTCTGATATAGAATTTGTAAGCTTTATTTCCTTTGGAAAAACAAAGTCCTTTAAATATTTATTGCTCTTGCCATTTTCTTTTATATAATCAATTTGTTTCTTATCGCGAAAATATATGCTTACATCGTGCTTATTATCATTTAACACATTGGCTAAACTAACTCCCCAACTTCCGCCACCTATTACGCAAACTCTCATAATCTTTTCCCCTTACGAATAGAATTTTCTTTACCATTTATAAGTCTAATAATATTGTCCTTGTGACGAATTATAACCATTAATACAGATATACCCGCAATGAATAGTTCAATGCCTTTAAGCTTCAGGGCAACCATGGCTACATAGAAAAATAAATATGCCATAAGAGCCATACTGCCAACTGAAACATAACCAGTTGCTATAGCAAAGACTACAAATACAACAAATCCCATTAAAATAGAAGCTGGACTCATGGCAGAAAAGCCTCCGGCGGTTGTAGCAACTCCCTTACCGCCCTTAAATTTTAAAAATATAGGGAAAATATGCCCTAAAGCAGTACAAAATACTGCTATAATAGGAAGCCCAATATTAAAATGACTAGATAAAAATGCTGCCAAAAAACCTTTGCCATAATCCAAAAGAAAGGCAAAAAAACCAATGGGTCTACCATAGTTTCTCATAACATTAGTTGCACCAGCATTTTTACTTCCCTTATCCCTTACATCTTCATTTTTAAAGATCTTTACAAGGACGTAGGAAAAACTAATTGAGCCAAGTAAATAGCAAAATAAATAAAATAAATATTTCATTATTCGCCCCTATTCTTATAAACAAACACCAAAGGTACTCCTTCAAAATCAAATGAATTCCTTATTGTGTTTTCTAAATACCTAGTGTAAGAAAAGTGAGTTAATTTTGTATCATTTACATAAATACAAAATACAGGTGGTGCAACTGATACCTGAGCAGCATAAAAAACTTTTAACCTCCTACCCTTATCTTGAGGTGGGTTATTTAAAAGCACAGCTTCGCTAATAATTTCATTTAAAACACCAGTTGGCACCCTCTTGTTATAGTTCTCATAAACTTTGATTATTGTATCAATCAAAACATCAACCCTCTGTCCAGTAAGAGCAGAAATAAAGACAATCGGTGCAAATTGAACATAAGATAGGTCATTCTTAATATCTGCAACATATTGCCTTTGAGTCAGAGAATCTTTTTCAATTGAGTCCCATTTATTAACAGCAATCACTACTGCCTTGTTATTTTCATAAGCGTAGCCCATTATCTTTGTGTCTTGTTCTGTAATGCCTTCATTTGCATCAATTACAAGCACACAAACATCACACTCATCAACAGCTGATAGTGTTCTAATAACAGAGAATCTTTCAATTTTTTCTGTAATTTTTCCGCGCTTTCTAAGGCCAGCAGTATCGACTAATCTAAATTCCCTATCCCTTAAAGTAACATAAGTGTCAATAGAATCTCTAGTTGTTCCTGGAATATTGGTTACGATCGCCCTCTTTTCACCAAGTATATAATTTAATAGAGAACTCTTTCCAACATTAGGCTTACCAATAAAAGCTACTTTTATTTCATCGTTCCTATCTGGAGTAACAATTTCTTCTGGGAAAAAGCTGACGACTTCATCCAATAAGTCGCCAATTCCTGTTCCATGCTCTGCACTTATAGGAACCATTTTTTCTATACCAAATTCATAAAAATCATACAGATTAGCCTCTGCATCTTTGGCATCAATCTTATTAACAGCTAAAACAATATTGGAATTGAATTTTCTAAGCATGTTAAGAATTGATCTATCAGTTGGCGTAATGCCCGACTTACCATCTACAATAAAAATGACACATGAACTCGATTTAATAGCAACTTCTGCCTGCTCGTAAATATCATTCATAAAATTATCTTCGCTCTTTGCGTCAAGACCACCAGTATCAACTAGCAAGAAAGGCTTATTAAGCCACTCGGCCTTACGATAAAGCCTATCCCTAGTAACACCTGGCGTATCTTCTGTAATAGAAGATCTTGATTTTGTTATTCTATTAAAAAGTGTGGACTTACCAACATTTGGCCTCCCCACTATTGTAACTATCTCTCTTCTCATAGACCCTCCTAAGAATATTATAACATATTATTTTAAATATTTCATTCTATTTGCCTTGTCATTTATCTTTATTATTAAATTCTAATATAATAAATAAAAAAGATCCCGATTTAAAATCGAGATCTTTTGATTAAACTTAGTCTGTGTGCGTAAACTTCTAAAGTTTTGACTTAATCAGTGTGCGTAAACTATTAAATAGTTTTGACCTTGTCAGTGCGCGTAAACTTTTAAAGTTTTGACTTAAGTTATATATTAGTCTTCAACAACAATGCCTTCTCTTTCAGCCATTTGTTTGTAAACTTGGTATTTTCTCTTTGCTTCGTATTCAGCAGCTTTGAATAATTCATCAGCTTCTTCTGGGAATGAACGTCTGAGAGCTGTGTATCTAACTTCGCTGTTGATGAAGTCTTGGAATGATTCCTTAGGTTCTTTTGAATCAAGAACAAATGGATTCTTTCCTTCTTCTTCCAGTCTTGGGTCGAAGCGATATAGGTGCCAGTAACCACAGTCAACTGCTTGTTTTTCTGTAGCGATTGTTCTGCCCATACCTTGTCTTAGACCGTGTGCGATACATGGTGCATAAGCAATGATTAGTGATGGTCCCTTGTAGCTTTCGGCTTCTTTTAGAGCTTTGATTGTTTGGTTCATGTTAGCACCAAGAGCAATTTGAGCAACATATACGTAGCCGTAGCTTGACATCATTAAACCTAGATCTTTCTTTCTAATTCTCTTACCGCTTGCTGCGAATTTTGCAACTGCTGCTAGAGGTGTTGATTTAGATGATTGACCACCTGTATTTGAGTAAACTTCTGTATCAAATACCATAACGTTAACGTCTTCACCACTTGCTAGTACGTGGTCAAGTCCACCGAATCCGATGTCGTATGCCCAGCCGTCACCACCGAAGATCCATACAGATTTCTTGATGAGGTAATCTTTTCTATCCATAATTTCTTTGAATAGTTCTTCAGCCTTAGCATCGCCTTTGAGATCGAACTTACCAGTTACTAAAGCACCATAAGCGTCTTTGGTTGCTGGTGTGTCTTCTCTATTTTCAATCCAGTTCTTTAGAATTTCATTTAGCTCATCATTTACATTGAGTTCAATTAATTCTTCCATTAGGTCTTGGATCTTGTTTCTAATTTGCTTAATACCTAGGTGCATACCAAAACCGTATTCAGCGTTGTCTTCAAACAATGAGTTGGCCCATGCTGGTCCTCTTCCATTGCAATCTGTGCAGTATGGAGTACTTGGAGCTGAACCACCCCAGATTGATGAACAACCTGTTGCGTTTGCAATTAACATGTGGTCACCATAGAGTTGTGTGATCAATTTTGCATATGGTGTTTCACCGCAACCTGCGCATGCTCCTGAGAATTCAAGGTATGGCATGTTGAATTGGCTGCCTTTCAAGCTGTATTTATCCATAATGTCTCTCTTTTCAGATAAGGACATTGCGAATTCCCAGTTTTCTTTTTGTGGATGATATTGGTCTTCAAACATTTCCATAACAAGTGCTTTTTCCTTAGCAGGACAAATGTCAGCACAGTTACCGCAACCTGTACAATCCATTACTGAAACTTGGATTCTATATTGATAAATATCTAAGCCTTTACCATTTGCTTTCTTTGTTTCAAATGTTTCAGGCATATTCTTTTGTTCTTCTTCGCTAACTAAGAAAGGTCTGATAGCAGCGTGTGGACAAACTAGTGAACATTGGTTACATTGGATACAATTTTCAATCTTCCATTCTGGAACTGTAACAGCAATAGCTCTCTTTTCATAAGCTGATGTACCCATTTCAAAAGTACCGTCAGCATATTTACCTGTGAATGCTGATACTGGAAGTGTATCACCCTTCATTGAGTTCATAACATCTGCAATGTTTCTGATGAATTCTGGTCTTGATTCATCAGCTTCATTTTCATCATCTTTTAATGATTTCCAGCTTTCAGGAACTTCAATCTTGTGTAGAGCATCAATACCCTTGTCAACAGCTTCAAAGTTCATGTTAACAATTGCTTCACCCTTCTTACCGTAGTTGTGAACGATTTCGTCTTTTAAGTGACGAACAGCTTCATCTACTGGTAATACTTCTGATAATTTGAAGAATGCAGCTTGCATAACCATGTTGATTCTTCCACCTAGACCAACTTCTGCGGCAATCTTTGTTGCATTGATAGTGTAGAAGTTAATATCGTTTTCAGCGATATATCTCTTCATGTGGTTTGGAAGATGCTCTTCAAGTTCTGCATCATCCCATAGGCAGTTTAGTAAGAATGTTCCGCCAGGTCTTAGACCTTCTAGTAGGTCATAGCTATTAACATAAGCTTGCTTTGAGCATGAGATAAAGTCTGAGTGTGTAATCAAGTATGTGCTCTTAATTGGTTGTTTACCAAATCTTAAGTGTGATGTAGTTACACCCCCTGATTTCTTTGAGTCATAGGCAAAGTAACCTTGAGCATAAAGACCTGAGTCATCACCGATAATCTTGATAGCGGATTTATTAGCACCAACAGTACCGTCTGATCCAAAGCCCCAGAATTTGCATTTGATTGTTCCTTCTGGTTCTGTGTTGATGATGTCTTTTACTTCTAAGCTTGTGTGAGTAACGTCATCTACGATACCAATTGTGAATTTATCTTTTGGTTCATCCAATGATAGATTATCATAAACAGCTTTAATTTGTGATGGGGTTGTATCTTTTGATGATAGACCATAACGACCACCAACAATCTTAGGTTGTAATTCATGTTCGTGGAAAATTTCTAGCACGTCTAAGTGTAGAGGTTCTGCACAAGCGCCTTTTTCTTTTGTTCTGTCAAGAACTGCAATCTTTTTAACAGTCTTAGGTAAAACGTCAAAGAAGTATTTAGCTGAGAATGGTCTATAAAGTCTAACCTTCATAACACCAACTTTTTCACCTTTAGCATTTAGGTAATCAACAGTTTCTTCGATTGTATCTGTTACTGAACCCATAGCAACGATTACTCTTTCAGCTTCAGGATCACCATAGTAGTTAAATGGTGCGTAGTCTCTGCCTGTAATTCTTGAAATTTCCTTCATATAATCATTAGTAATTTCTACAATATTTTCATAATAAGGGTTTGAAGCTTCAGCAGCTTGGAAGAAAATATCAGGGTTTTCAGCAGTTCCGCGAGTAACAGGTCTTTCTGGATTTAATGATCTGTTTCTGAATTCTTGGATTGCATCGTAGTCAACTAAAGATCTTAATTCTTCGTAGTCCATAACTTCGATTCTTTGAATTTCGTGGCTTGTTCTAAATCCGTCGAAGAAGTGAACAAATGGAACTCTACCTTTGATTGTTGCAAGGTGAGCAACGCTTCCTAGGTCCATAACTTCTTGAACAGAACCACTAGCTAGCATAGCAAAACCAGTTTGTCTGCAAGCCATAACGTCTGAGTGGTCGCCGAAAATTGAAAGTGCATGTGACGCAACAGCTCTAGCCGAAACATGGAAAACAGCTGGTAATAATTCACCAGCAATCTTGTACATATTTGGAATCATCAACAACAAACCTTGGCTTGCTGTGTATGTAGTAGTCAATGCGCCTGCTTGAAGAGAACCGTGAACAGCTCCAGCAGCACCTGCTTCTGATTGTAATTCTTTTACCAGTACTTTTTGTCCGAATAGATTTAGTCTTCCTTGTGAAGCCCATTCATCTGTAACTTCGGCCATGTTTGAAGATGGTGTGATAGGATAAATGGCTGCAACTTCTGTAAATGCGTAACTTACGTGAGCGGCAGCGGTATTACCATCCATCGTTTTAAAATGTTTAGTCATAATTACCTCCTAATTCATTATGTCTTAATCTTATACCATATGCTGTATTTTGTCAAGTGATTCAAATCACCTGTCCAAGCATAAAAAAGCTTGATATTATCTTATTATCAAGCTTTAATCGTACTTAGCCAATTCCTCTTTTACACTAAGAGCTGCATTGGTATTCATACCAGGAAGAGAACTTAATTCCTCCATGTCTGCGTTTTTAATTTTCTCTATGCTTCCATACTTTTCCATGAGAACTTTTTTTCTTTTTGGTCCAATGCCCTTGATCCCATCTAGCCTTGATTTAACCATAGTCTTTCCCCTCAAAGACTTGTGATAGGATATGGCAAATCTGTGAACTTCGTTTTGTAAAGTGCTTACAAAAGTATATAAGTCCCTGTAATTTTTAAGTTCGTACTCCTCGCCTTCGTATAAAATTGCCCTTGACTTATGAAAATCGTCTTTGACCATCCCCATAACAGGTATATCAAGTCCAAGGCTTTGAAGAACCTCCTTACAAACATTTATTTGCGTCTGACCACCGTCCATCATTATTAAATCAGGCGCTTCGTTAAACCCTCTAGACCCTTCCACCAGTCTCTTGTACCTGCGCGTTAAAACTTCTCGCATGCTAGCTAAGTCGTCTCCAGTGTTTTTATTTTTAATTTTAAATCTCCTATAGCCGTTTCGATTTGGATTTCCTTCAATAAATACAACCATAGCGCCAACTGCATCCGTTCCTTGTATATGAGAAATATCGAAAGATTCAATTATAGATGGATATTCACCTGTGCCAATTATTTCAGCTAAATTCAAGAGTGCCCTCTCGTTGGTCTTGGTCCTTTGCAAGAGCCTGCTCTTGTGCTTGGCCAATTCTTCCATAGCATTTTTCTTTACCATCATAATTGTATTGCGCTTTTCCCCACGCTTTGGCACAGAAATTTTTGTGGATAATGTTCCCTTGCCCTTCAAAGCTTTTTCCAAGAGATCAATATTGTCCGGCTCGATTTCGACTAAGAGTTCTGATGGAGGATTGGCAATATTTACATAATACTGCTTTATAAATTCTTCCATCATCTGGTGTTCGTTTTCCGAAATATTGTTAAGGACAAAATTGTCCTTGCCGATCATCTTGCCATCTCTTTTAAAGAAAACTTCAACCAGAAATATATCATTCGATTTGGCGTAGGCAATATAGTCAGCCGAATCTCCAAGTGGCTTGGTGATCTTTTGCTCTTCCTTCAAAAAGCTCATCTGCTCAATGGCATATTTTATCTCAGCTGCCTTTTCATATTCCATTTCTTTGGCATAGGCAAGCATCTGGTCTTCTAATCTTTCAATTACCTTTTTGTTGCGGCCTTCCAAAAAGTCTATAGGCTCAACCAGTTTTTTTGCATAATCTTCCACGCTAATAAACCTAGCACATGGAGCATCGCACTTGTGTATATAGTAATTTAAGCAAGGCTCAGAAATTTTTTCTATATTTTTGTTTCTCCTGCGGAGTTTATACATGTCTTCCCACTTTTCCACAGCAATATTAACTGCATAAGCGTTTGGAAATGGACCGTAGTACCTGCCCCCGTCATTTTTTAGCTCACGAGTTTTGATAATTCTTGGATAATCTTCATTTGTAATTTTTATATAAGGATAGGACTTGTCATCCCTAAGCAGGATGTTGTACTTAGGCGCATGAGTCTTAATCAGATTGCTCTCTAAAATCAGGCTCTCAACCTCACTATCGACAATAATATATTCAAAGTGGTCAATGTTTTTTACCATCGCCTCCACCTTCATATTTTTATTGCCTGATTGAAAGTAAGATCTTACCCTGTTTTTCAGACTCTTAGCCTTGCCCACATAGATAATGTTGTCAGCCTTATCCTTCATAATATAAACTCCCGGTTTGGCCGGGAGCTTTTTTAATTCTTCTTTAATATCAAACTTCAAGTGGACTACATGCCTCCTTAAGCATTTGCTTTTCCTCGTCAGTTTTCATGCCTGAAATCAACTTGTCATAACAAGCCTTGTGATATTCGTTGATATATTTGATTTGGTCTTCGTTTAAGAGACTTACATCAATCAAGTCCTTATCATAAGGAGTATAAGTTAGGTTTTCAAATTGATAGAAGCTACCAAATTCAGTTGACTTAAATTCAGTAACTGTGATCAAGTTTTCAATCCTAATACCATGTTTGTTTTCACGATAGATACCTGGCTCATTTGAAATAACCATACCGGGTTCCAAAGGAACATTTATAAGAGCTCTTGATATGCTCATTGGACCTTCGTGAACACCCAGTACAAAGCCTACACCGTGGCCAGTTCCGTGCTTGAAGTCAATGCCTTCTTC
This sequence comes from Ezakiella peruensis, assembly GCF_900215725.1. Lineage (GTDB taxonomy): Bacteria > Bacillota > Clostridia > Tissierellales > Peptoniphilaceae > Ezakiella > Ezakiella peruensis. The sequence goes on from NZ_LT962469.1 coordinate 888,054, forward strand.
CCACATTCTGCCCCTGGCAAGCACATCTAAATGGCAACCACAAGTTCCCTTCAAGAACTTAGCCATATATAAATTAATATGACCAATCAAAGTCAATGTATAATCGCGAATTTCTTCTTCACTTGGATTGCCAAGTGTAATAGTCCTGGTAACATCTGTTGTGCCTTCATAATATTGTCCACCAGAGTCAACCAGATAAATACCATTTTTTGTTATATCTGAATGCTTGTGTTCATTTGCAGAATAGTGAGCCATGGCAGCATTGCCCTTGTAAGCAGAAATCGTTCCGAATGATTCTGAAATAAAGCTTTCAGCCTCAGCCCTAAATTCGTGCAGTTTTTCTTGTGCAGTGTATTCGTTCAATTCGACCTTGCCAGCATTGTTCTTCATCCAGAATAAATATCTAGTAAGAGCTGCCCCGTCAATGATGTGAGCCTTCTTGGTGTTGGAAATTTCTACATCATTTTTAACAGCCTTCATAATAGTTGTTGGCAGAGCCTTGTCTATAATATTTGTATTTTCATTTAAAATCTTGTAGTGGAGACTTGAAATCTTTCCAGAATTAATCCATACATAGTCACTGTCTTTAAAGTGTCCTAGATCATCTGTTATAGCATCGTAGTCTCTAAACTTAATTCCATTTTTTTGCAGGTATCCCTTTACAGTTTGATCTAATTTAAAATCATTGACGTATAGTGTTGCATTGTGTTTATCGATAATCAGATATGAAACTACATAAGGAGTAAAATTGTCATCGTGCCCCCTCAAGTTCAAAATATATGCTATATCATCAAGTGTGGATATAAACATATAATTTGCGCCAGCTTTATTCATATCTTCTCTAATCTTTTCAAGCTTCTTCATTGGCGATTCGCCAGTAAATTCTTCATCTAAGATAAAGGCCTTGCCATTTGGAAGTTCAGGTCTATCTTCCCAAAATTCACCAACCAAATCCTTGTCGTATTTAAACTCAGCCCTGTCAGCTAACAAGTTTTGAATTTCTTCGCATAAACCTTCAGATGTAATGTAGCCATTAAATCCAATTACATCGCCTTTTTTTACATTTTTATCCAGCCACTCTTGCCAGGTATCAACGCCTTCCAAACCCCATTTCATAAGTTTAAAAGGAGTATCCTTTATTTCATTTGCGGCTTGAACATGGTAACGACCATCAGCCCACAGCAAAGCGTCATTTTGACTTACAATAGCATAGCCAGCTGAACCCGTGAAATTTGTCAAATACACTCTTGACTTAAATCTTTCAAGAACATACTCACTCATGTGCGGATCACTAGTAGGAATTACAAAATAATCAATTCCATCTCTCTTCATTAGCTCTCTTAGCTTAGATAATTTTTCAATAGAATTCATAACAAACCTCCTGCTTTATATTATACCCTATTTATTTCGAAAATCAAAATACTTATATTTATTTTTCCTATCCCTTAGTCCTCTTCTCCTAAAATAATATTTTTATTCCTATCGTATTTTAAAATTTCACAGTTTCCTATCGGCTTTATATCAGGTATTAGTTTCATAAAATAATTATAAATTACAAAGCCATGGGTGATTACCAGAATATTTTTACTTGTATCCAAGGAAGAGAAAAATTCATCTGTGCGTTTAATTACATCTACGTATGGCTCGTGGTCTGCCCCTGTGATTGTACTGGGATCGTTAAAAAATACTTCATATCTGGGGTCATTAGCTCGAAGATATTCATAAGTTTTGCCCTCCCAAGAGCCTAAGCAGATTTCACGGAGGCGTGGATCTTGGATAACTTTCTTATCACCAGCAATTATGCAGGCTGTTTCATATGCTCTTACAAGATCGGACGAATAAATTTCATCAAAATCAAGACCCTTAAGCTTTTCTTTGAGCTCAAGGGCTTGGTTTCTGCCGACTTCGTTTAAAGAGATATCCCTTTGTCCCTGAAGTCGACCTATTTTGTTGTAATCTGTTTCACCATGTCTGGCTATATAAATCATTCTTTATACCTGTTAAAGATTTCCATAAACTCATCGCCAGTAATGGTTTCTTTTTCAAGTAAAAATTTTGCACTTGCATGCATGGCTTCCATATTTTCTTTTAAAATATTTATGGAAGTTTCGTGAGCCTTTTTAACAAGGGCAATTGTTGCTTCGTCAATTTGTCTAACGGTTTGCTCACTAGCATCGAGTGTCCTATTGCCACCCAAATATTGGTTTTGCAGACTAGTAAAGCCAGACATATCAAATTCATCTGTCATACCATAGGTTGCTATCATATTGCGAGCGAGATTTGTTACTCTCTCAATATCGTTTGACGCACCTGTGGTTCTGGTGTTAAATATCAATTCTTCTGCTGCACGGCCACCACAAAGCGTCGCCATATCGTTAAAGATTTCCTTGTCAGATTTCAAGAACTTTTCTTCTTTTTCGACTTGCATGGTATAGCCAAGAGCTCCTGATGTTCTAGGAATAATTGTAATTTTATGAACAGGAGCTGAATGAGTTTGAGCAGCAGCTACAACAGCGTGACCAATTTCGTGATAGGATATAATGCGTTTTTCTTCTGGGCTAACGATCATAGACTTGCGTTCGTATCCAGCTATTACTACATCAATCGCATCTTCAATATCCTTTTGAGTTACGACCTGCCTGCCGGCCCTAACTGCATTTAAAGCACCTTCATTAATCATATTTGCAAGGTCTGCACCGCTGGCCCCAGCTGTGGATAGGCCAAGTGTCTTAAAGTCGATATTATCTTCAGTGCGAACTTTTCTTGCGTGAACTTTTAAAATTGCAATCCTACCGTTTAAATCTGGTAATTCAACAGGAATTCTTCTGTCAAATCTGCCCGGTCTTAAGAGGGCTGGATCCAATGTTTCTGGCCTGTTAGTTGCAGCAAGTATAACAACACCCTTTCGACCATCAAAACCATCCATTTCTGATAGGAGTTGGTTGAGCGTTTGTTCTCTTTCATCATTTCCCCCATAGTTGCCATCGCGTCTCTTACCAATGGTATCAATTTCGTCTATGAAAACTATGCATGGAGCTTTTTCATTTGCTTGCCTAAATAAGTCTCTAACCTTGGCTGCACCCATACCAACAAACATCTCTACAAATTCCGAGCCAGATATAGAGAAGAAGGGTACATTTGCTTCCCCGGCAACAGCTTGAGCCAACAAGGTCTTACCAGTTCCCGGAGGTCCAACCAAAAGTGCACCTTTAGGCATGGTTGCACCGATACTTGCATACTTGGCTGGATTGTGGAGGAAGCTAACTATTTCCTTCAAGGCTTCTTTGGCTTCATCTTGACCAGCAACATCGGCAAAGGTTTTACCAGTTTCTGCTTTTACATAAACTTTTGCATTTGATTTGCCAAAACTCATTGTGCCGCGACCGCCGCCCATTGATTTTAGCATTTGTTTGCTGAGCAATTGGCCGAGCAATATAAAAATAAATATTGGTATGACCCAACTCAAAATGCTTGCAAGAATTCCTGGTTCTGGAATTATTGGGCTGCCAAATTCTACACCTTTTTCTTGGAGCATCTTGGCAAGCTCATTATTTCTAAAAGGTCCTGTTTTATAAATAACTTCTTCATTATTTTCATCTAAAGTTGTGAATAGTATCTGCCTGTCTTGAACTTCTACTTTTTTAATTTCGTCCTCTTTAAGCATGGTTAAAAATTCTGAATAACCAACCTCTTCTACTTTTTTTGTTTGTAAATAAGGAAGTAAAAACAAATTAAATATTAGCATTAGTGCAATAACAATACTATAATAAATATATAAAGGTTTTTTATCCTTAAACATCTCGATCACCTCTTTGAATTAATTTATGATTATTTATACCCAAGTGTATATAAAAAAACACAGATGCTTGCTTAAATCATTAACATTAGAGTTTATAAAAAAGAATTCTAGCAAATTATATTTTATGTTTATACAATAAAAAAGACCGTAAAAAAATACGGTCAATAACACTTATAGGCCAGATAAAACCTCAGTCCAAATCCTGTCATAAAGCTCAATAACTTCAGTAGGGTCTGTAAATACTTCTGTGTTTTTTAAATCTTCTTCTGGAGGATATAGGGCCGGGTTATTTTTAATTTCATCTGGCAGCATCTCTTTTGCTTCTGATGAAATTGTTGAATATTGAAGATACTCTGCATTTCTAGCTTGAATATCCGGTCTTAATAAAAAGTTTATAAACTCGTGAGCAAGCTCTGGATTTTGAGAACTCTTTGGAATTGCCATCAAGTCTATCCATAGATTAGTCCCCTCTTTTGGTAGAGCGTATTTAAAATCATCATTGAGTGATGTTATAATTCCAGCATCGCCTGAGTATACAACGCCAATATTGGCATCTTCTGCAACTAATATATCTTTTATTTCATCGCCTAGGTATCCATATATTAATGGCTTTTGCTTGATAAGCTCTGCTTTTGCTGCTTCAAGTTCATCGGGGTTTTGGGTGTTCATACTATAGCCGAGTTTTTTTAAGGCAACCATTAAAACATCTCTTTGAGAATAATAAAGGACAACATCTCTTTCATATTTTTCGTCCCATAGGTCAGCCCATTCGTCAATCCCTTCAGGATATTTTTCAGCGTTATAGACAATGCCAACAGTTCCTGCCATATATGGAAGTGAAAAGTCGTTATTTGGATCAAAATCTCTATTCAAATAGTATTCATCAATATACTTGTAATTTTCAATTTTTTCCTTATCAAGTTTTTGAACCAGGTCATGACTTACAAGGCGCTCAAGCATATAGTCTGATGGAAAAATTACATCATAAGCCTGCTTTGATGTTTTTATCTTTACAAAAAGGTCCTCATTTGAAGCGTATTCTTCATAAATAACCTTGCAATCAAACTCTTCCTCAAAGTCTTTTATAACATCCATATCCATATAATCTCCAACATTAAAAACATATAGTTTTTCTTTAGAAGACGAGCATCCGCTTAAGACAAATAAAGTTAATAATGCAATTAAAATTACTCTTAATGTTCTTTTCAATTTACCCCCCTTTTTTATATATGACTCTTTATAAGCCAGAAGTTATTTCTGTCCATATTTGGTCGTATATCTTGTTAAATTTACTCATATCCTTGTAAACAGTGAGCCTCTTTAGCTCCTCTTCTGATGGATATAAGTCATAAGCTAAAATCTCTTTTGGTAGCTTGTTCTTGACACTGTCAATAGGTGTGTTGTACATAAGGTATTCTGTATTTTGAAGTGCGTTTTCTTCCTCAAGCATAAAGTCAATAAATTTTTCTGCTGTTTCCTTGTGCTCAGCATTTTTAGGTATTGCCATAAAGTCAATTGCCATATTAGAGCCTTCCTTTGGAATAACAAATTTAAATTTGTTATTCTGACTCATAATTATCCCAGCATCACCAGAATAAACAACGCCTATACCAGCATCCTCGTTTACAAGAACGTCCTTGATTTCATCACCTAAATAGGCATAGTTGATTTCTTTTTGCTTCAAGAGCTCTTCCTCTGCTTCTTTTAGCTCTGAAATATTATCAGTGTTAATAGAATAGCCCAGCTTTTTTAAGGCGATTGTCAAGACATCCCTTTGAGCATTGTATAAAACCATATCCTTATCATATTTTTCATTCCACAAGTCTGCCCATGCATGCAGGCCCTCCGGATATTTTTCTGAATTATATATAATACCTACTGTTTGCCACAGATACGGTACACCATAGTCCCCATTTGGATTGCACTCTTGCTTTATAAAGGTTGGATTTACAGTCTTTAGATTCTTAATATTGTTTTTATTTATCTTTTGTATTAAATCCTCTTTTATTAGTCGTTCAAGCATATAATCAGATGGAATTATAAGATCAATTTGCTCATTGGAATTTTTTAACTTTACAAACAAGTCTTCATTTGTAACATATTCATTATAAATAACTCTTATGCCTTCTTGGTCTTCAAATTTTTCTATAAGTGCGGGATCCATATAGTCCCCCCAGTTATAAATTACCAATTCTTTTTCATCTTGACCTTGGTCTTGCTCTTGGCAAGCCAGTAAAAATGAAGAAGTAATTATAACTATAATCATTAAAATAATATTAATTTTTCTTAGCTTTTCCAAGTTGGTTTTCTTTCTCCTTTTTATTTCTTAAATTTATAACCACTACAAGTGAAACCATAATGACAAACATAAGGGCTGACAAGGCATTAATAACTGGATTAATTCCGCGTCTAGCCATTGACCATACGGTTATAGAAATGTTTTGGATTCCGTTGCCTGTAGTGAAAAAACTTACAACGAAATCGTCAATTGAAAGTGTAAATGCCATCAAAGCCCCACTCAAAATGCCAGGTTTAATTTCCGGCAAAAGCACTTTAAAGAAAGCCTGTCTCCTATTGGCGCCCAAGTCAAGAGCAGCCTCGTATAAATTTGGGTCCATGCTGTAAAGCCTTGGCATTACATTAAATAGTACATAAGGGGTTAGAAAGGCAACATGGCTAAGAATAATAGTTACATATCCAAATCTAATCCTTAAGAAATTGTAAAGGGCAACTAAACTAACTGCAATAACTATATCTGGATTTAATATTGGCAAATAGTTTATATCTAGCATTATGCTCTTAAATTTTCCCTTTGAGCTATATAAACCTATTGCACCAACAGTACCAATTACAGTAGATATTGCAGTGGAAACTATGCCAATAAAAAATGTATTGTAAAAACTCATCAGCACTTGCCTGTTTTGGAATAGTTCCTTGTACCATCTAAGGCTAAATCCACCCCAGACAACGCGAGATTTGGTGGCATTAAACGAGTATACAATAAGGACAATAATTGGCATATAGAAAAAGAAATAGATTAGGTAGGTATAAAATTTCTTTAAAAAGTTTTTCATTAGATTATACCTCCTTCAAGCTTATTTTCAGTTTTCTTATTATCCGATAGCTTGATTAAGATCCAAATAATAATCATAAGAACAATGCTTATGGCCGAACCAAAATTCCAATCTCCAGTAAATCTGAATTGTTGTTCGATTATATTACCAATCAAGTTAAAGTTGTTTCCACCTAACAATTGGGATATAACAAATGTTGAAACTGCAGGTATAAAAGTCATGGTTATACCTGTTAAGACTCCACTTTTGGTCAATGGAAAAATAACCTTTCTAAAGACCTGTCCCTTGCTTGCACCCAGGTCATAGCCCGCTTCTATTAAGGAAGGGTCTAGTTTGGTAATAGCAGTAAAAATAGGCAGAATCATAAAAGGTAAAAAGTTATATATCATACCAATCATAATTGCAAAGTCATTATACATTAGCTCCATCTTTGCAAGGCCAAGGCTTTCCAAAAATTTATTTATAATTCCATTTCTTCCCAAAAGGGTTATCCAAGCATAGGTCCTTAGCAAAAAGTTCATCCACATTGGGATCATTACAAATAAAATATAATTTTCCTTGTTTGGAGACTCAGCAATAAAATATGAAAATGGATAGCCAATTATCAAGCATATTAGAGTTGAATAAAAAGCAAGTTTCAAACTCCGCCAAAGGATATTTAAATAAATTGGCTCAAAAAATCTCTTGAAGTTAGAGAGTGAAAAACTTGTCACTCCATTGTCTGTAACTGTAAAGCCCAGATATAAAATCAAAATTACAGGGATTACTATAAAGAGCATTGACCAAAATGTATAAATAATTTTATTTACGTTTAGTCTTCTCATGGCTACTTCCTCATAACATGGATATTTTCTGGTTCAACATCTAGCGAAACTGTAGAATCTTCACTGCTCGATAGGGTTGACTTAACCTTCCATATTTCACCATCAACATTTACGAGTATTTCATAGTGGACGCCCTTGAAGATTTCATTTTCAACGACGCCTTTTATTTTGCCATTATCGGTTTTTGAAATAATAATATCTTCTGGACGCAGGACAACATCAACTTTTTCTCCTGGTGTAAAGCCCTTGTCTACACATTTAAAAGTATGGCCTGCAAAAGTAACGCTGTAGTCGCCATTATAAGTTGCCTCTAAGATATTGCTTTCGCCAATAAAGTCTGCAACAAAAGCATTGGCAGGCTCATTATAAATGTCTATAGGCTTGCCAAGTTGTTCGATTTTTCCATCGTTCATAACTACAATACGATCGCTCATAGATAGGGCTTCTTCTTGGTCATGGGTAACGAAAACAAAGGTGATGCCAAGTTCCCATTGCATATTAATAAGTTCAGTCTGCATGCCTTTTCTCAATTTATTATCAAGGGCACCCAGAGGTTCGTCTAAAAGTAAGATTTTTGGTTCATTAACCAGAGCTCTGGCTATAGCAATTCTTTGTTGTTGACCTCCTGAAAGTGATGTAACTGCCCTCTTCTCGTAACCAGATAAGTTTACTAAGTCAAGCATTCTTGAAACTTTTTTCTTGATAGTTGCCTCATCAACTTTTTTAAGTCTCAAACCAAAGGCTATATTTTCAAAAACGTCTAAGTGTGGAAATAGTGCATACTTTTGGAAAACAGTATTTACTTTTCTTTCATTAGGTTTTAACTGAGTTATGTCTCTACCTTCAAAGAGGATTTGACCAGAGTCTGGTTGAATAAAACCACCAATCATGCGTAAAGTTGTGGTTTTACCGCAACCTGATGGTCCCAAGAGTGTAATAAACTCCCCTTCTCTGATGTCCAAATTTAAATCATCGAGTACGATTTGTCCATCGTATTCCTTATGAATATTTTGTAAACTTAAAAATTTTTCAGACATTTCATCACTTCCTTTTTTATAAAAATTATCATTAAAGTTTTAATTATAAAGATATTTGGTATAATAAACCCTAGGAGGTAGATATTGATGGCAAAAATACAAAAGAAAGTTGTTTTTGGATCTTCCATGTGTCCTGATTGTGCCCCTTTCAAAGAAAAACTTGAAGAATCTGGCATCAGATTTTTATACATGGATATCACATCGTCACTAGGGTATTTAAAAAAGTTTTTGGCTGTAAGAGAAAATTGCAAGGAATTTAATCCTATAATTGAATCTGGCAAAATCGGCATACCCTGCTTGGTTATCGGTGATAATGAAAGGCTTATCTTTGACCAAGTTGAACTCGAAAATTTTATTGCCGACGAATTAGCCAAAAATTAAATCCATAGACCCGAAAGGGTCTTTTTTATTGCAGATAATCCTATTTTCTGCAAGCAATAAATTTTATTTAATTAAGTGTTCTTCCCTGCTCTTATAAATTTCATCTTCAAGGCTTGCAAAATCAATTTTCGCTTCCTCTGCCAAAACTTGGTCCAAAGTTGGATTTGTCTTTGGATGCTTGGCAACAAAAACTGTACAACAATCCTCGTAGGGAAGAATTGAAGTTTCATAGGTCCCGTATTGTCTTGCTAATTCCACTATTTCGTTTTTGTCAAAGCATATAAGCGGTCTTAGTATCATTAAATCTGTAACAGGATCAACAACGCTCATGCCAGAGAGAGTTTGACTGGCAACTTGACCTAGATTTTCTCCCGTTACAAGTGCAGACCTATCGAGGTCCTTGCAAAGTCTTGTAGCAAGCCTAATCATAGACCTGCGTTGCAAAATCGTAGTAAATCTTATATCGCAATTCTTAGTTATCTCCTCTTGAATCTTAACTAGATTAAAGGAAAACAACATGGCATGTGGCTGATATTTTGAAGATAAAATCGCTAGATCTTTTGTCTTGTCAAAAGATTTAGCGCTTGTGAATGGATAAGAGTGAAAGTGTATAAAGTCACAAGATAAGCCACGCTTCATCGCAAGTATTGACGCAACTGGAGAATCTATACCACCAGACAAAAGCGACAAGGCTCTTCCATTTGATCCAACGGGCATACCGCCCATGGCTTTTATACGATTGCCAGATACAAAGGCGTTTTTTCTAATATCAACCCTTATAATTATATCTTGATTGTTTACATCTACTTTTAAATCCTTATAATGTTTTAGGATATGACCTCCAACCAGTCTTGAAATTTCAGGACTCTTTAGGGGGAATTTTTTATCTGCCCTTTTGGTCTCAACTTTAAAAGTTTTGACAACTGAGTTATCCCTTTCGTAATCCATAGCTGCAATAGCAGTTTCATAAATAGAATCCATATCTTGGTCAGTTTCAAACTGCAAAGAAATATAGGAAATTCCAAAGATTGGTTTTAAAAGTTCAATGGCTTTTTCATATTCTTCTGTGTATATATAAATCTTAGATTGGTCTTTTTTGAGTGAAATATCCAAATCTTTTAAAGCTGTTTTGATGTTTTTTATTAGGATATTTTCAAAGTATGGCCTGTTTTCTTTTTTTAGAGCAATCTCACCATAACTTAAAGATATGCATTTTCTCATAATATTAATCTCATCCTTTCAACAGCTTCTTTTATTTTTTCACATGCAAAATCCACTTCTTCAAGAGTATTGTAATCTGAAAATGAAAACCTAAGTGCTCCCCTGATATCTTCATCCGAAAGACCGAGAGCTAGCAGAGTCCTGGATTTTTTATGACCATTCTTGCTGCAAGCAGAACTTGTATTTACATATATTTCAGATTCTTCAAGCATGTGGACCAAGACTTCGGCCTTTATGCCCTTGAAGCTGATATTTAAAATATTAGGAACAGAATTTTCCGGTGAATTAATCCTTACTCCTGGAAAATCTTTTAAATTATCTATAAATCTTTGCTTTATAGATCCTACGTAGTCGATGTTTTTTTCTAAATTATTCACAGCGTCAGCAAGGGCTGCATTAAGTGCAAATATGCCTCCAACATTTTCTGTTCCCGACCTCATAGAAGATTCTTGACCGCCGCCCAAAATTTGCGGATGAATATGGGTGTCCTTCACATACAAGAGCCCAGTCCCCTTTAAGCCGTGGAATTTATGGGCACTTAGGGTAAAGCCATCACAATTTAATTCATTTAAATCTACAGGAGTCTTGCCAACAGCTTGGACTCCATCAACGAAAAATTTTATATTAGGATTTGTATTTTTAATTAGCCTGGAAATTTCCTGAACAGGATTAATGGCTCCAATTTCGTTATTTATAAACATAATTGCAACTAGTTTTGTATTATCTTTAATAGCTGACCTGACATCTTCTGGATCTATAATACCATTTTTTGCTTTTAAATAAGTAACTTCTCCACCTTCATTTTCAAAAAGCTTGGCTGACTCATATACAGCTGAGTGTTCATATTCGGAAATAATTAAATGGTCTTCTTTTTTCAAAAGCCCCTTGAAAAATAAATTGATGGACTCAGTGGCTGATGATGTAAAATATATTTCACCTTTTTTAATATTAAGTAAGTTTTTAATATTGTCTCTGGATTTTTTTAACTCAAAGAAAACCTCTTCGCCAAAGCTATGCAAGGCCGAAGGGTTTGCCCAGTATACATCACAAGATTTTAAAAATGCATCCACAGCATTTTTCGATGGCTTTGTGGTTGCAGCGTTGTCAAAATAAATCATATTTCACATCCTTTACACAAGATATATAATAACATAAAAAGTCTTTGAAATTCAATTGTTTTTAATATTTTTTATATTAAATTTATAATTTTAAATCGCCTTCTTTTATCCAGCCAATACTCTTAAGCAAATTGCAAAGTAAAAGCGATATTATAGCTGGTAAAATAATATGGACAAGGGCAATTGACAAATAAATTTTACTTGCCACCACTCCATCAGCAGTCATAGATGTAATAGTTCCAATTTGTCCAACTAAACCTGATGTTCCCATACCCGATCCGATTGGTATGTTGGTCATTTTAAAAACTACAGAAGAGATTGGTCCAGTAACAGCAGCGGCAACTGTAGGTGGAATCCATATCTTCCAGTTCTTAATAATGTTTGGTATTTGAAGCATAGAAGTCCCAAGTCCTTGGCTAATTAAACCGCCGATTCCATTTTCTTTGTAGCTCATAACTGCAAAGCCGATCATCTGTGCTGAGCAACCAGCTGTTGCAGCGCCTCCTGCTAGACCGGATAATCCAATCATCATGCATAAGGCAGCTGAGCTTATAGGAAGTGTTAATACCATGCCAACAATTACTGATACGACTATACCCATAAAAAACGGTCTCATTTCTGTGGCGAGCATTACAAGTTCGCCCAATTTGATCATGACCTTTGAAAGTACAGGTCCAATTGTAATTGCAGCAAGTGTTCCCATAAGTATTGTGCAAATTGGCGTAACCAAAATATCAACTTTTGTTTCACCTGCCACAAGTTTACCAACTTCAACAGCAATTATTCCCGCAAACCATGCGCCAACTGCACCACCCATTTCATTGCCTATATAGCCAGTTATTATGGATGAATAAATTACCAGGGCAGGCGCCTTCAAGGCGTGAGCAACTGCTACTGCAATGGCAGGCCCTGTCATTAATTTCGCCGCATCCCATATAGTCGTTGATAGGATCTCAATATTAAATTGCGTGCCTATGGTATTTAAAATTGTCCCAACCAAAAGCGAACAAAATAAACCCATAGCCATGGCACTTAAAGTATCTATAAAATATATTTTAGCTGAAATATTAACGCCTTTTTTCTTTAAAAATTTACTCATCTTCCCCTTTTATCCTCCTTAGGTATTCTGTCATTTCTTTTTCATATCCTATATCTTTAGGCTCATAAAATTTTATGTTTTTGATTTCATCAGGCAAATAAGACTGGTCTACATATCCATTTTTAAAACTATGGGGATATATATATCCGCCAACGCCCAATTTTTCAGACCCTTGATAGTGGGCGTCTCTCAAATGGTTTGGAACTTTATATGAACCATTTTTTCTAATGAAACTCATGGCCTCATTAATGGCCAAATATGAACTGTTATTTTTTGGAGCGCAAGCTAAATAAACTGCAGCTTGGACCAAATTAATTCTAACTTCAGGCATGCCTATAACCGTAGTTGCATAAAAGGCATTTGTTGCTACACTTAAAGCCATGGGGTCAGCATTTGAAACATCTTCACTTGCAAATATCACCATGCGTCTGGCTATAAACCTAGGATCTTCTCCTGATAAAAGCATCTTGGCCAAATAAAATATAGCTGCGTCCGGATCGCTGCCCCTCATAGATTTTATAAAAGCAGAAATCGTATCGTAATGCTCATCAGTTGAATCATATTTGAGGGTCGCATTCATAAAATTATCCCTGACAGTGTGCTCATCAATGTAAAGATTATTGTTTTCATGCCTTCCGTTTAAAACTGAAACTTCAAAGCTATTTATAAGCCTCCTGGCATCGCCATCAGCACGCTTAACCAAAAACTCTTTGGCCTCTGGACTTATCTCTATAGTTAAATTATTTTCTTTAGAATATAGATTTAGGGCCCGGCCTAAAAGCTCTTCAAGCGCATCTGTATCCAAAGATTTTAATTCAATTAAAATCAACCTAGATATCAAAGCCTTGTTAACTGCAAAAAATGGATTTTCTGTAGTAGCTCCAATTAGTACAAGGTCGCCCGCCTCAACATAGGGAAGCAAAAAATCTTGTTGAGAAGTAGAAAACCTGTGGATCTCGTCTACAAATAAAATACTTCTACCCATATTCATCCGCAAGTTTTCTGCTGATTTTTCAACCACCTCGCGAAGCTCTTTGATACCAGAGCTAACTGCACTAACCTTAAAGAAATTCATATTCATTTCCTTGGCAATTATCTCTGCAATTGTAGTCTTGCCCGTTCCCGGTGGCCCGTATAATAAAATAGATGGCAGGTTATTTGTCTTCATAGCATTTTTAATCATACCGCCATCTTTTGTTATTTCATCTTGTCCTAGGACATCATTCAAAGTTTTTGGCCTTAGCTTTTCGGCTAAGGGAGCAAATTTTTCTCTTTGATTTTGCCTGTTATATTCAAATAAATCCATGCCTACCTCCACCCATCATTTTAACAGATATAAGTATAGTTTTCAATGTAATATTATTAATTATATTAGAATTAGTTTTATTGACAACAGTTCTCTAATAGAGTATACTTTTTAGTAACCAGGGAAAGCATTGTTGAAAAATATCTGCTTAATTTAAACTCTTGGTACATATATAAGGAGTATTATGATTTATTTAAATTGCGATTACAACGAAGGTGCTCATCCAAAAGTACTTGAACGTATAGTTGAGTCTAATAACACCCAAGAATTTGGTTACGGTAATGACTCTTATTCTGCTCATGCAAAAGAATTAATAAAGAAGGCTATTAATCGTCCAGATGCTAATATACATTTTATGGTTAGCGGAACGCCTACAAATGTTGCCTTTATAAGTCATATTCTTAGGCCATACGAAACTGTCCTTTGTGCTCAAGTAGGACATATTAATGTTCACGAATCAGGATCTGTTGAGGCAAGAGGCCATAAAGTAACTACTATATCAAAAGACGACGGAAAACTAAAACCTGATGATATTCAGAATTTTATCGATGCTGTTTATAGTGAGCCAACTTGCCATTTAGTAATTCCAAAAATGGTATACATTACAATTCCTACTGAGATAGGAACTATGTATACAAAATCAGAATTAGAAGACATATATAAAAAATGTCAAGAGCTCAATTTATACTTATATGTTGACGGGGCTAGACTTGGCTACGGCCTCACATCAGAAGGCTGCGACCTCGACCTAGAAACTATAGCAAATAATTGCGATGCTTTTTATATTGGAGGAACCAAATGCGGCGCCCTATGTGGTGAAGCTATCGTCCTTTTAAGAGATGATTTTGAAGTCAATTTTTTAAATAGTGTAAAACAAGCTGGCCAATTACTTGCAAAAGGTCGCTTGCTAGGTTCGCAATTCGAAGCACTCTTTACCAACAATCTATACTTTGATATATGCAAAAATGCCAATAGACTTGCTATTAAAGTCAGAGATGCACTAGAAGCAAAGGGTATTGAGTTTGAAGTACACTCAAATACCAACCAACAATTCCCTATCCTTCCAAATTCTTTTGTAGAAAAACTCAAAGACGAATTTGCCTTTGAATTTGAAAAGAAAATTGACCAAGATCATACATGCTATAGAATTTGCACTTCTTGGGCGACTAAAGAAGAAAACATCGATAAGCTAATTGGAAGGATCAATGAACTCTTATAAATTGTAAATTTTATAGATTATATTATTTTAAAAGTGCCCGATAAAAATCGAGCACTTTTTTTATAAAAAAATCTGGCTAAGACCAGCCAGATTTTTAAATTTATTTTTATATTTATTTCGCAGCTTTTTTAACAGCTTCAGCCACTGCCTTTGGTACTTCCATATCCATTGGTTCTGGAATAACAAAATCTGCTGATAACTTATCTCCTACTTGATCTGCAATTGCATGTGCAGCTGCCATCATCATCTCTTCAGTTATTTGAGCTCTTGCATCAAGGGCTCCTCTAAATAAACCTGGGAAGCATAGAAGGTTGTTAATTTGGTTAGGAAAATCACTTCTGCCAGTTCCAACTACATAAGCCCCAGCTTCTTTGGCTTCGTCTGGGAAAATTTCTGGAATTGGATTAGCCATAGCAAAAATTATAGCCTTTTCATTCATTGTTTTAACCATTTCTTGAGTCAAAGCTCCTGCAACACTTACGCCGATAAATATATCAGCTCCCTTGATAGCATCTGCGAGCTTACCTTGTTCGTTATCTTTATTTGAAATTTCTGCAATTTCATCCTTTAGCCAGTTGTTATTTGGATTTCCTCTGTAAACGATTCCCTTAGAGTCTAGGATGATATTGTTTTTAATCCCTAGGGCTCTAAGCATTTTTAGAATTGCTACACCTGCTGCACCACATCCGTTGATAACAGCTTTTACATCTTCAGGTTTTTTATCAACAATCTTTAGAGCATTAATAATTCCTGCTGTAACTACAATTGCAGTTCCGTGTTGGTCGTCATGGAAAACCGGTATATCAAGTTCTTCTTTTAGTCGTCTTTCAATTTCAAAACATCTAGGTGCACCAATATCTTCAAGGTTAATCCCGCCAAAAGTTGGAGCAATATGTTTAACAGTTTCAACAATTGTATCCACATCATTTGTATCAACTAAAATTGGGAAAGCATCTACATTGCCAAAATGTTTAAATAAAATTGCCTTTCCTTCCATAACAGGCATACCTGCTTCTGCACCGATATTACCTAGTCCCAAAACAGCTGACCCATCTGTAACAACAGCAACCAAGTTGCCTTTAGCTGTGTACTTATAGACATCTTCTTTATTTTCAGCAATTTTTTTACATGGTTCTGCAACACCAGGTGTGTAAAGTAATGCCAAGTCATCCTTTTCTTTTAGTTCATACTTTGAATAAACTGCAATCTTTCCTTGATAATCTTCGTGCAATTTTAAAGCCTTAGCTTTATAATCTTGATTTTCCATTTTTACCTCCAAAAATTTCATAATATATATCATCCCCAAATTCTAAGGGGTTGATGTCCCTATCAAAAATATATTTAACTCCCTCTTCATTTAAAACTGAAGCGAGAAATGTGCTGATCCCACCTGAATCAAAAGTTTTTAAATCAGCTGCGGTATTGTAACCAGAATCCTCCAACCTTATCAAAACATTATGAAGAGATCTTATAAGTAACTCGCCTTCAAAAGGACTTGTCTTACAATGCCTACCACAAATGATATTAGAGCAGTTTTCACGTGGCTTTGACAATATCAATCTGAGCTTTTTATTATCTGGCAATACCCTATTAAATTCAATTCTATAGATGTAATAAAGGTTAGTCCCTTTCGGTAATACTTTTTTATCAGCTTCATCATAAAAAGTACAACCTAAAACTGACAAAATACCCATGCCCAAATCATTAACCTCAAGGTTCCTGAGATCAAAGTATATATTATCATACTTTTCAAATAAAGTCATCAGCTCTTCTCCAATTTGTATGGAATCGGCTGATAAATTTAGCATATTAGATTTTTCCGGTGTAAGTAAAATTGAAGACTCTCCTATAACTTTAAAAAAATCGTCGGATAAAATCTTGTCTCCAAAAAAATATATCTCATCAATCATATTGAAATCACTTTTTTAAAATACTTATAATTAGTAAAAACTTGCATATACATCCATTTTCATCTCCTTTTATCATATACCCACTTTAATATTTTTTCAACATTTGTGAAATCTTCACTTTTATTTTTTTATTTTTTCTGCTACAATGGACTTACGCTAAGGAGGCTTTTATGAAAAATAATCAAAATGCAAAAAGATTTAAATCTTACTTATTAATTTTTATTGGTATTTTACTTGTAGGTGTTGGCGTATATTTTTTCCTTATGCCAAATGATATTGCAGCTGGTGGAGCTTATGGTCTCGCGGTTGTCTTATCCTCTTTTATAAACTTAGAAGTTGGTACAATAATGATAATTGTGAATATATTCTTATTTGCTATTGCTTTTTTACTTATAGGTCCCGCCTTTGGAGCAAAAACCATTGTAGCAAGTCTTGGAACATCTGGTATTGTTAAAGTTCTCGAATGGATGTACCCCAATCAAGCTTCCCTCTCTGGAGATATAATGCTTGACCTATTCTGTGGTGTAATTATTTCTGCTGTTGGTATAGGCATTGTATTTAACCAAGGTGCTTCAACAGGAGGTACAGATATTCTGGGCAAGATAATAAATAAATTTACCGGCATCGACCTTGGTCGTGCTGTTTTATACGCTGACTTAGCCATTACACTCGTTGCAGGTATAGCCTATGGCAGCAAGATTGGTCTTTATTCATTATTTGCTGTAATTATTAATGGAATTATTATTGACTTTACCATCGATGGTATGAACCTATCTAAAGAAGTTACTATTGTTAGTCAAAATATCGAGCCAATCGTTAACTTTATCCACAATGATTTGGTCCACACTTGTACTTTATATCATGCAGAAGGAGCATATTCAAAACAAGATATCAAAGTTATTGTCACCATTATAGATAGAAGATCACTAGTCCTATTAAAAAATTTCTTGAAAGAAAACGACCCAAATGCTTTTGTATGGATTAAAAACTCCAGCGAAGTTTTAGGCTTAGGTTTCAAAAGCATTTTAGACTAAGGAGGAATTATGCACAAAAAAATTGTTTTAATATTTATTTGCCTGTCCCTCTTACTAACTCTCAATATAAAAGCTGATAACGAAGAGATAGAGGTAAGTGACTTTGTACAGAAAGTAAGTATAGGCCAGGCAAGCGTTGACCTGCCCTCAATTGTTTATAACAATGAAAACTATGTTAAGCTCAGAGATTTTTCAATACTTTTAACAAATATAAACAAAGATTTCAAGCTTCTTTACAACAATAAAAATAAACAAATATCTGCAATTACTGCCTATCCTTATGAGCCAATCGGCGATGAATTACAAAAATTAGATAAGGTAAAATCAGCAACTATAAGTGATGCCCGCTTTGATATTGATAATATAAATCAAGATTTAAGTGCAATATTAATTGCCGGACACAATTACTTTAGGCTAAGGGATTTAGCTGAAGTCTTCAATATTGAAATCACTTACGATATTTCAGAAAGGACTGTTTATATGGAGGCTAAGGATATGTCAGTTGAAAAGGTCGAGGCTGGAACATCACTCAACTACAAAACTATAGAAACCAAAGAACCACTAAACAAAGAAGGCTATGTTTACAAGGTAAAAGACGGCAAGCTAACAATCACCTTCTCAAAACAATTTAACACTGGTGGATATCAGTTGAGATGTGAACGCGTTGTATACGATGGTAAGGATGTAGTTATTAGACCACTTGTAATAAGTCCACCAACTGACGCCATGGTTACGCAAGTAATTTCTTATCCTAACTGTACTATAGAAGTAGATGTAAAAGGTGTTGACAAAGACTTTGGTGTAAAAGTAGTTGACATTGAAGCAAATACAGTTGATAAATAAAATTATAGCTCTGCTTAGCGATTATATTTTTCGCTGATTGGGGCTTTTTTATTTGCAAAACAAAACTTATAGGAGTATAATTAAATAAATGATAAGTCTTATCATTAGGTTTCCTAGGTTGCCTTAAAAACTTAAATATAAATTAAGGAGATTTTAAAATGGCATGTACAACAATATTAGTAGGTAAAAAAGCTAGCTATGATGGATCAACCCTTGTAGCAAGAAACGAAGACTCACCTTCTGGAGTTTTTAATCCAAAAAAATTTATAGTGGTTAAAGCTGAAGACCAAGTAAGAAAATATAAATCAGTAATTTCAAAGGTTGAAATTGAGTTGCCAGATAATCCAATTAGGTATACCTGTATGCCAAACGCTATTGAAGATGAAGGCATTTGGGGAGCTTGTGGAGTTAATGAAGCAAATGTTTCTATGACTGCAACTGAAACTCTTACAACTAACGAAAGAGTCCTTGCAGCTGACCCACTTGTAAAATATATTCCAGCAAAGGATTCCAAGTCAGAAAAATTTGGCGGCATTGGTGAAGAAGATATGGTTACCCTTGTCCTCCCTTATATAAAATCTGCTCGTGAAGGCGTTGTTCGCCTTGGTGAACTACTTGAAAAATATGGAACATACGAAATGAACGGAATCGCCTTCCAAGATGTAGATGAAATTTGGTGGCTAGAAACAGTTGGTGGCCATCACTGGATTGCTAGAAGAGTCCCTGATGAATGCTATGTAATTATGCCTAATCAATTGGGCCTTGATCACTTTGATTTAGAAGATGCTTTTGCTGATCAAAAAGAATTTATGTGCTCAAAAGATTTAAGGGAATTTATCGAAGAAAATCATTTAGATCTATCCTTTGATGAAAGTCTAAATCCACGCGACGCTTTTGGTAGCCACAGCGATTCAGACCACACTTATAACACACCACGCGCATGGATTTTGCAAAGATTCTTTAATCCAAGCACTTATTATTGGGATGGTATTGATGCTGACTTTAGACCTGATTCAGATGATATTCCATGGATGCAAATACCTGAAAGAAAAATCACTGTTGAAGATATTAAATACGCCCTATCCCACCACTTCCAAGGCACTGAATACGACTGCTATGCAAAACACACTGACGGCCTTGCAAAAGGAAAATTCAGACCAATTGGTATCAACCGCAACAACTTTATGGGCCTTGTTCAAATCAGACCTTATTGCCCAGACGAAATCAAGAGTATCGAATGGCTAAGCCTAGGATCAAATGTATTTAATGCTATCGTTCCTTTCTATCCAAATGTTATGGACACACCTGATTATTTGAAGAATACTACTGGCAAAGTAACAACCGATGATTTCTATTGGACCAATAGAATTATAGGAGCCCTAGCTGACGCCCACTTCAGTGAAACTTCAAATCATATAGAAAGATACCAACAAGAATGTCAAGCAACTTTATCTAGAATAATTAAAGAAACTGACAAGGAATTTGTTGATAGTAATCCTACAGACGCAAAAGAATTCTTAAGACAAGCCAACCAAAAGATTGCCGACGAGTTAAGAGTTCAAACAGACGACCTTCTTGACAAAGTCCTCTACACTGCAAGCTGCTTAATGAAAAACGGCTTTTCAAGATCAGACGCCTAAGATAAAACATTTCAAATAAAAAAACAATCGCTCGATTTATTTCGGGCGATTTTTTTCTTGGAAATTGTATTTTTAAAAATTTAATGCAAATGAAAAACCGGCCAAAGCCGGTTAAAAATTATCCTCTGATGTTTAATTCTTGGATTAATTCACGATATGAATCTAGGTTTGTATCTTTTAAGTATCTTAAAAGATTTCTTCTCTTACCAACCATCTTTAATAGGCCACGTCTTGAGTGGTTGTCCTTTGGATTGGCTTTCAAGTGTTCGTTTAGTTCGTTCATGCGTTCTGTTAAGATAGCAATTTGAACTTCTGTTGAACCTGTGTCATTAGCGTGTTTTTGAAATTTTTCAATAATTTCTTGTTTCTTTTCACCTTTAATCATAATTTACCTCCTAATAAAATCCACCTAAACAAAGCATCAGGCTGAGGTAAGCCCAGACCCTTGTCAAGGTACGCCTATATATTAACATAAAAACATTAAATTGTAAAGCTATTTATCATATAAACTTGCAAGTTCTAAGGTTTTTATTTTATCTTTTTTGAGTTGCAAGATAAGATCTTCTTTGGAACCGAATTTTTTATTCTCTCTCATAAAATCTTTAAAATATAATTTAACTTCCTTGTCGTAAATATCCTTGTCAAAATCGAAAATATAAGACTCGCAGGAAAAGTCCTTGTTGAAAGTTTTGGCAACGCCGACCATGGTCATGGCGTCATAAATCTGTCCATAAACCTCAAAGTTTGTATAGTAAACCCCATACTTGACCTTTACTATATGGTCTGGCCAATTTATATTTGCCGTTTTAAAACCAAGAGTTTCCCCACGCCTATAGCCGTGTTCTACCTTTGATTTAACAAAGAAATCATAAGTCAAAAGTTCGCTAGCCTTATGGACCTGGCCCTCTTCTAATAGGTCTCTTATGTGGGTAGAGGATATTTTTTCATCATCAGAATACAAGTCTTTGATGATTTTAACTTCAATATCTTTACTTAATCCATATTCGATCAGGTCCTTACTAGATCCTGCTCGATTTTGACCAAACCTAAAGTCTTCACCAACGATAATTCCCCTGGCGTCTTCAAAGTATGCATCTAAAAATTCTTTTGGGCTCATGGACTTGACTTCGCTAAAATCCAATTCCACAACTTCATCTATGCCCATGTCTTTTATCATAGAAAGCTTGTCCTCTGGAGATAGAATTAAAGAATCCAAGCTCCTGGTATGAGATTTAAAAGTAATAAGTCTAGATTTTACATTTAAATCATCAGCCATATTTTTTGTTTTATTAATGATTTCTTGATGGCCCTTGTGTAGGCCGTCAAAATTTCCAATTGTAATTATATATTTCATTTGTCACCTAAAAAACAAATCGTCCTAATAAGACCTTCCCTAATCTCACCAAGGGCAAAAACTTTTCCTTCATTTGATAAAAGAAGAGGTCCTTGATCTTCTAAAGAGCTTTCAATCCTTATCCCGTTATATAGTTTATCAACACTATCTCTATCCAAATCTATTTTTTCATATGAAGTCTTAATGTCATCTATTTTGAGGATTGATTGGTAAAAATTATCCGCATTCAATTCATCGATACCTATAGCCTTTTCCAAATTCAATGAACCCGAGCTTTCTCTCCTTAGGCTCTTTAAATTTGCAGGAATTCCATATTCTTTACAATAATCTTCGACAAGAGTCCTGACATATGTGCCCTTTGAAACCTCAGTCTTAAAAGTCACTTGATCATCTTCTTTTTTCATCTCAAAACTAGTCACTTTAATTGGCCTGGGGTCTTTGTGGACAAACTCGCCTTTTCTAGCGTACTCATATAAGGGTTTGCCCTTATGTTTGAGCGCACTGTACTGAGGAGGAGTTTGCATAAAATCTCCAATATAATCTTTGGAATTAATTATAAGATTGTCTACGTCTTCTACAGATACATCTTTTGATTCAATAACATTTCCAGTTAAGTCGCCAGTGTCTGTTGCATTTCCTATATCAACTATACCAGAATAAACTTTAGAGGCATCCATAATATAATCAGATAATCTTGTATACCTGCCCAAAAGCACGACTAAAAGCCCAGTTGCAAAGGGATCTAAGGTCCCTGCATGACCAATTTTAGTTTTAATATTTAAGTCTTTGAGTATTTTTTTTATTTTCCGAATTACATCATAGCTTGTAATTCCCTCGGCCTTGTCTATTAAAATCAGGCCATCAACACTTGTTTTCTCTAACATAGGCAATTATCTTTTCTTTTATTTCTTCAATATTTCCGTAAACACTAGCACCTGCAGCCCTAATATGGCCGCCACCGCCTAAGTCCTGAGCAAGTTTGCCAACATTCACACAGGTTTTGCTTCTCAAGGAGACCTTGTAAAAATTATCTCCGTATTCTTTTATAATAGCAGAAACTTCGACGCCCTCTGTATCTCTAATAAAGGCTACAATCTCGTCCAAGTCATCAACACTTGCACCTGTATCCTCTAAATCTTTTTGACTAATGTCAGTTATAGCCAAATAGCCGTCAAGTAAAAACTCAGACTTGTCCAAACCAACTTTTAAGATCTCAAGCTTTCTAAGAGGCCTATTCATAAATAAATTGAAATTGGCAAGGCTCCTATCAGCGCCAAGCTCTATTAATTTACCTGCTATTTCAAAAGTCCTTGGGCTGACATTATCATACAAAAATCTACCAGTATCTGTAGAAATTCCTGAAAATAATGAAGTTGCAACATTGCTCGATATTTCAAGCTCAAGAGCCTCGAAAATTTCATACAAAAGTTGACAAGTGCTACTCATCTCTGGATCAATTATATTTAAGTCTCCATAGCCAGGATTTGTACCATGGTGATCGATTACAACTTTATACTTTGCATTTTTAAAAGTTTCCACATTGGGACCAAGGCGATTTAAATCGCCTGAGTCCAAAGATACATATAAATCTGGAGCAAAATCAATTGACTCCGGATTCCTTAACTCATTTATGTTTGGCAAAAATTTATAGGCGTCTGGCATCGTGTCGGACTCCAGCATATAAACGTCCTTATTCATACCCTTTAAAACGCCAAATAGGGCGGTTACAGACCCAATATTGTCGCAATCCACCCCAATATGACTAGATATAAAAATTGTTTCAGCCTTATTCACGGCTTCCATAAATTTTATAGCCTTATCTTTAATCTTCATCTTCTAGATCAAGTCCTTTTAAAATTTTGTTAATCCTGCTTGAATACTCAATTGATTCATCAAGTTTAATTCTCAGCTCAGGAATTTTTCTCATCCTAATATTTTTTGCAATATGGCTTTTGAAAAAACCTTCTGCATTTTGTAAAGCCTCAATAGTTTTTTCTTTTTCTCTCTCAGTTCCCATTACAGAAAACTTTAGATCACAGAAGCTAAAGTCATTTGTAATTGAAGCTTCAGTAAGTGTTGTCATATCTGAAACATTTGGGTCGCGAATTTCCCTAAGAGCAGTTGAAACCACCTTAATGATTTCTGAATTTAGTCTTTCCTGTCTTCTGTTATTCATTAGCTACCTCTACCATTTCATAAGCTTCAAAGGCATCTCCAACTTTAACGTCGTTGAATTTATCAATGCTCATACCTGCTTCATAGCCTGATTGAACTTCTCTTACGTCATCCTTAAAGCGTCTGAGTGATGAAACATCTCCATCAAAAATCATAACGTCATCTCTTAGGATTCTAACCTTTGCATTTCTTGTAATCTTTCCGCTTAGTACATAAATACCAGCAACGATAGTGCCGTTTGGAAGTTTAAATGTATCTCTAACTTCTGCCCTGCCGATTACTTGTTCTTTAATAACAGGTTTTAACATACCCTTTACAGCATTTTCAACGTCTTCTATAGCTTCATAAATGACCTTATATGTTCTGATGTCAACATCTTTTTCTTCAGCCATATCAATTGCAGGCAAGCTTGGTCTTACGTTGAAGCCAATGATAACAGCATTTGATGCTTCAGCAAGCATAACGTCACTTTCGCTAACGCCACCTACTCCAGTGTGAATGATATTGATTTTAACTTCATCGTTTGAAACCTTGAGTAGTGAATTGCTGAGTGCTTCAATTGAACCCCTAACATCACCCTTGATAATAATATTTAAGTCTTTAAGTTCGCCAGCTTTGATTTGATCATATAGGTAGTCAAGACTTACCTTGGTCTTGTCGCGAAGTTCTTGTTCTCTTAACATTTCACGTTTACGGTCTGCAATATTTCTAGCTGTCTTGTCATCTTCACAAGCGTAGAGTAAGTCGCCAGCTTCTGGTACATCAGATAAGCCAAGAATTTGTACTGGTGTAGATGGACCGGCTTTTTTAATTGGCTTATTCTTGTCGTCAAACATCGCCCTTACTCTACCAGATGCAATACCTGAAACAATGTCATCTCCAACTCTTAGAGTTCCCTTTTGAACAAGGACTGTTGCAACAGGGCCTCTGCCCTTGTCTAATTGTGCTTCTACAATGGTACCTACTGCAAGTCTATCTGGATTTGCCTTTAGTTCTGAAACTTCACTTACAAGTAAAATCATTTCTAGAAGGTCATCAATGCCTTGCTCTTCCTTAGCAGAAACAGGAACACAAATAGTTGTGCCGCCCCAATCTTCTGGTGTTAGACCTTGTTCCAAAAGTTCTTGCTTAATTCTATCTGGATTTGCTGTTGGCTTATCCATTTTGTTGATAGCAACAATAATTGGAACGCCTGCAGCCTTTGAGTGGTTTATAGCCTCAATTGTTTGTGGCATAACTCCGTCATCAGCAGCTACAACAAGAATCGATATATCTGTAATCTCAGCACCCCTAGCCCTCATAGAAGTAAAAGCTTCGTGGCCTGGAGTATCCAAGAAGGTAATCTTTTTCCCATCAATATTTACAGTGTAAGCACCGATGTGTTGAGTAATTCCTCCTGCTTCGCCAGTTCTTACTCGAGCATTTCTAATAGCATCTAGCAAGCTTGTCTTACCGTGGTCAACGTGACCCATGACAGTAACTACAGGTGGACGTGGCTTTAAGTCTTCTTTTTTATCCTCAAAGTCTAAATCAAATTCATCCAAAATGATTTCTTCATTAGAAAGTTGAGGTTCAACTGTAACTTCGAACTCTTCTGCAAGGATCTCTGCAGTGTCGTAATCTATAGATTCATTTTGGGTAACCATCATGCCCAATTGGATTAACTTGCCCATTACAAGACTCAAAGAAGCACCAATTAGTTCTGCAAAGTCTCCAACAGTGATGGACTCTGGAACTTGTACTACCAAATCTTCCACAGGTTGTTTAGGAGTATCCTCTTTCTTTTTCTTTTTCTTGCGTTCTTTTTGTCTGGTCTTTTCAAAGAAATCCTTGTTTTCATCCTCGAATCTTTTTTCTTCGTATTTGCGGTTGTTGGATTTCTTTTTATTGTTCATATTGATTTTAGGTTTTTCAACTACAAAAGTATCGAGGCTTTCCTCTTTATCTTGTTGCCTCTTAATTGGCTTCTTATGGAAATCTCTGCCATCATCTTTTTTAAAATCTTCTTTCCTAAAATCATTATTTTTATTAAATGGCTTTTTATTTCTATTATCCTTGTTGCGGTTGTCTCTATTATCTCTGTTATCGCGTCCATCTCTTCTTCTATCACCGCGATTTTCACCGCGATTCTTATTTTTAAAATCTTTTTGTTGCCTGTCTTTTTTATCTTTATTTTGTTGTTCAATAAGTCTTGCTTCAACTTTTTTTCTTGCCAGCGTAACTTGATCAATAACTTTATCTGCCAATTCTTTATCAATGCTTGCCATATGTGAACTTGCATCAATATTAAGAGCAGAAAGCATATTAAGCATATCCTTACTAGATATATTTAATTCCTTGGCTAATTCGTATATTCTAACTTTACTCAAGCATAGCTCCTTCCTTTATATCGCTTAAAAGCTTTTCAAATTCTTCATCTGAAAACTTGACCTTTAAAGCGTTTTGAATCCTAAATCTCAAATTCTTGTCATTAATGACATCCTCGTTTTTTGAGATATAGGCACCTCTACCATTTATTTTCCCTGTATTGTCAACCACGACTAAACTGTCCGCAGTTCTAACAACTCTAATAAGGTCTTCCTTTAAGAATTGTTTCCTACAAACAATACAAGTTCTTAAAACCTCTTTTTTAGTCTTGGTCATATAAATCTTCTTCGTCTAAATCCATATCTAAGTCTTCGTCATCTACATCTTCAAACTTGTCTAATTCGTCTTTATATAAGTCATAATCAGTGACTTCATCTTCGTCATCATAGTAATCGTTTGAATAATAATTTTTCATTTTGCTATAATCTGCGTCTTCTTCATCGTCATAGTTTGTGTCAGTAAATTCATAGTCAGATTCATAATCATCGTAGATGTCATCATAATCATCTTCGTGATTTTCTTTTTCAGCAGATTTATTAGCCATCATTGACTCATATTCTTTCCTGTATTCATCCAAATACTTGTCGCTCTTTATATCGATCTTCCAATTGGTAAGTTTGGCAGCAAGCCTTGCGTTTTGACCTTCCTTACCGATGGCAAGCGAGAGCTGATCTTCAGGAACAAATACAACTGATGAATGCTCTTCTTCATCTATAAATACTTCTGTGACAGTAGCTGGTGCAAGGGCATTTTTAATAAATACGGACATGTCATTGCTCCAGATTATGATGTCGATTTTTTCACCGTTTAATTCATTTACAACATTTCTAACCCTGGTTCCTTGGAAACCAACACAAGCTCCTAGCGGATCTACATCTGGATCACGGCTAAAGATTGCAATCTTAGATCTGCTGCCAGCTTCCCTGGCTACATGGAAAATTTCCACAGTACCCTCAGAAATTTCAGGCACTTCCAATTCAAAAAGTTTTCTAACCAGGTTTGGATGGCTCCTGCTTAAAACTATTTGAGCGCCCTTACCTGTTTTCTTAACTTCTGTAATAAGCATCTTTAGTTTATCGCCAACAGTATATGTCTCATTCATACTTTGTTCAACAGATGGAAGGACGCCTTCAAGTCTGCCCAAATCGACATAGCAGCTATTAGCTCTTATGCGATTGATTTGACCTGTTATAATTTCATTTTCTCTGTCGATGTATTCATTATAAATTACTTCTCTTTCAGCGTCCTTTAGCTTTTGAATTACAACTTGCTTGGCAGTTTGTGCAGCAATTCTACCAAAATCTTTTGGAGTAATTTCAACTTTAACCACATCACCAAGGCTTGGGTTTGCAATATACTTTTGAGCATTTTCTAAGCTAATTTCTGTAGCTTCGTCTTCAACTTCCTCCACCACATTTTTCAGATTAAAAACATGAACAGATCCATCTTCTTCTGAGATACTAATGTCTATTTCGACATTGCTTGCAGTATTGTAGTTTTTCTTGTAGCTTGAAACCAAGGCTGAGCAAATCGATTCGATTATAACGTCCTTAGGAACACCACGCTCTGCTTCAATTTCATCTAAAGCTTCTATAAATTCCCTATTCATCTAAACCTCCCAACTCACAAATAAAAGAGTGGTTCTGGCCACTCTTTCTCATCTATATATATTCTAACATAAAAGATTTTATAATACAAGGGCAAATGTTAGAATTCTAACGTTTGCCAGAAAAAAATAAAAAAGAAAGTCCTATTGAACTTCCTCTTTAATGGTGCCGAAGGCGAGACTCGAACTCGCACGGCTCATCACCGGTGGATTTTGAATCCACTGCGTCTGCCAATTCCGCCACTCCGGCCCGTATTCAAAAACAATGATGTTATTATACTATTTATTTTAACAAATTGCAAGTCTTTTTTTATTTTTAAAAAGAAAAACTCGTCTTGACAAATTTAAAATTTAATAGTAATATAAATTGATAATGATTATTGATTTCATTAGGAGGAAAAAAATGAAAAATAAAAAAATTATTTTATATGTATTAATTATTGGCCTACTATTTTTAACAAACGCTTGTACCAACAAGGATTCTCTTGTTGAGACACAAGCAAAATTAAATATAGTTACAAATATTTTCCCAACTTATGATTGGGCTAGAGAAATTACCAAGGGCGGAGATGTAGATATTTCTTACCTTACAGACACTGGCGTTAGCCTTCACAATTATGAACCATCAGCAGAAGATATTAAAAAAATTAAAGATAGCGATTTATTTGTATATCTTGGGTCGCATTCAGACAAGTGGGCAGAAAAGATTTTAGCAGAAAATCCTGATCTAAAAGTAATAAAGCTAATGGATGTTCTTAAAGATAATATTCTGGACGAAGAAATAAAAGAAGGTATGGAAGACCACCATGACCACGACCACGAACATGATGACCACGATCACAATGATCATAATGATGAACACGACCACGATCACGACCATGAACACCACCATGAAGACGAACACGTATGGTTGTCCATTAAAAACGCCCAAGAAATTTGCAAAGCTATCGAAGAAAAATTATCTGATATTGATAGTAAAAATAAAGATCTCTACGCAAAAAATCTAAATAATTATTTACAAAAATTGACTGAGCTCGACAATGAATATATAAAAGGAATTAATTCTTCAAAAGAAAAAACCTTAATTTTTGCTGACCATTTTCCTTTTAGATATTTAACTGAAGATTATGATTTGGATTATTACGCAGCCTTTACTGGTTGCTCTGCTGATGCTGAAGCCAGCTTTGACACAATTGTATTTTTAGTAAAAAAACTCGACGAGCTAAATATAAATTATGTATTTACCCTCACTGACTCAGATGGTAAAATTGCAAGAACTATAATAGAAAATTCCAAAAAGGACATTAAAATTTTAAAATTAAATTCGATGGAAAGCATAAACAAAGACCTGGCCCAAGAATCAACCTACATCGACTATATGAGAGACAATTTAAAATCAATTGTTCAAGGCCTGGAATAATTTCAATAATTTTATCAAAGGTGATTTATGATTAATTTTATTGATAAGATAATTGAATATTGGCAGTTTCCCTTTGTTAAATATGCATTTATCAGCGGAATCTTAATAGCTGTATCTTCAGCTCTCTTAGGGCTAGTTTTGGTTTTAAAAAGATACAGTCATATTGGTAGCAGCTTATCAAATGTTGCCTTCGGATCCATGTCCATGGCCTCTTTAATCGGCCTTACAAAAGAAATATATCTAATACTCCCTGTAAGTGTCGCTTCATCAGTGGTCCTACTAAAGAAAAATAAGTCTCGCTTTAGGTCCGACGCTTCACTTGCTATGATAAGCGTATTTTTCCTAGCTCTCGGCTATATGCTTATGAATGTTTTTAAAAGCGGGCCAAATGTTGCCGTGGATGTATGCACGACTTTGTTTGGATCTCTCTCGATTCTCACCCTTACAAAGGCTGATGTCCTAATATGTTTGGTACTTGCAAGTATTATAATTTTATTTTTTATTTTCTATTACAATAAAATTTTCTTGCTGACTTTTGATGAATCCTATGCCAAGGCAAGCGGCCTAAATTTAGAAAAACTAAATCTCATACTCGCTATTATAATCGCTCTTACAATTTCAATATCCTTGCGACTAGTAGGATCATTATTGGTCTGTGCTCTTATGGTATTCCCCACTATGGCAGCCGTAAAAATCTGCAAATCCTTTAAAATGATTAGCATTTTTGTAGCCATATCCTCTATTCTAATGGCTGTTTTTGGCATCTGCGTATCCATAGTTTTTGGCCTGCCAGTTGGTCCAACAATTGTATTTATAAATGCGCTCGTATTTATGATTGCTAGTATCATCGGAAAAAGGACTTAAATATGAAAAAGACTTTAATCAAATTTTCTATAATTATATTAATCTTAATAGTTTTTTTATCCTGCCAAAAAGAAAATAAAAATCCTATTGACTTGCTTGATAATAATATAAATAGCCAGAATGTAAAAAATGACATCAGAAAGCAAATGGGCCAGCAAAATTTAAAGGAAAAAAATAAAAAAAGCGAAATTTTATTCGATGCAAATAAAAATCAGGACAAAACAAACACAGATAATGCAAATTTAGACAATATTGAAATGGCCAATACAAAAGACCTGCTTGACGAACTCGAAGAGCAAAATAAAAATGACAGCGGCTACAATTTTGACCTGACAGACATGGGTGCTGATATGATATTTGCTACTGTCTATATGATTGTCACCGATCCTGACGCAGCCGCAGGTAAATCCATTCGGGTAAATGGCCTCCTCTACACCTACCCTAGCGCAGACGGTAATGGAGAGAGCCAGTACTGCATAATCAAGGACGCCCTCCAGTGCTGCGCCCAAGGCTTAGAAATTGCTTTTAAAAATAAGCCTGACCAAATTCCTGAGGATGGAACTGAAGTTTTAGTTGAAGGAATTCTAGAACCCTACCAAGTCGAAGGCGTTCCCATGAAACTTTGCAGAATAAAAGAAGCAGTTCTTACTTTGAAGTAAAGTTTTTTCATAAAATTAATTTGATTTTTAATTTATCTCTTGTTATAATATTCCCCTAGAGGTTTTATGTACGATATTATAGATTATGATGAAATAAATGAAAATTCAATATTAATAGATGTGAGAACACAGGAAGAATACGAAGACTTCCACATACCAGGGGCTCTATCAATGCCCATCTTAAATTTCGAAGAGAGAAAAATTGTGGGAACCCTTTATGACAATGGCGAAAAAGACATAGCTAAAGTAAGGGCCCTGGAATTTGGATCAGTAAAGTTAAAAGAGTTTTTAGACTTACTTGTCGACAACAAGGATAAAAAAATTGTCTTTTATTGTTCCAGAGGTGGATTTAGGTCAAAGACTGTGGCTGCCCTATTCTTTAGCCTGGGCTACAATGTCTGCCAACTAAAAGGTGGCATAAAACACTACCGGCAAATCGTCAATGCTAATTTGCCTAATTTGATTAAAGAAATAAATCTAATCGCCCTTTATGGGCCAACTGGTTCAGGAAAATCAAATATTTTAAATATTTTAAAAAAAGATTATCCAGTTATTGATTTAGAGGCACTTGCAAATCACAAGGGCTCTGTCTTGGGTTCAATTGGTATGGGCAGGGCTCATTCACAAAAAACCTTTGAAGCCCTGCTCTTTGAACAATTAAAACATTCAACTGATAAAAACTTTTTAATTGAAGGCGAAAGTAAACGCATCGGAAATATCGTCCTTCCCCAAGACTTGTGGGACAAGATGCTAGTAGCCAAGAAGATTTATATCAAATCTCCTATTGAATATAGAGTAGATAGGCTTATCTCTGAATATGTAAATCAATCTGCGGATTCCGAGCTCTTGGCAGCCCTATCCAATATTGAAAAATATATTTCAAAAGAAAACTATGAGGCTGTTGTAAGTAGTATTAAATCAAAAGAATACAAGCTGGCAGCAAAAATTCTCTGTGAAAAATACTACGACCACAATTACAAATTTAAACCAGATGCAAATACAATAGTAATTGAAAATAAAAATGACGCCCAGTGCGCCAAGGAAATTTTAAAATTAATAAATATGTAAAATTAAAAAGCCCACGCAAAAATCAAATGCGTAGGCTTTTATTTTATAATCTTTCTAAGTCAGCCATTAACCTATCAAGGTTAAGACCGTGGACCATACTAGCCTCTTCGACTGTTTCCATCAAGCTTGCAGGGCATCCTACGCAAGCCATTCCATAGCTCATCAAGATGTAAGCAGCTTCAGGTTTTTTCTCTAAAAGCTCGCTTAGATAAGTGTCTTTGGTAACTTTGAATTCGCTCATTATAGTCCTAGTGCCTTTTCAAGTTTTTCTTGGTTGAATCCTAAAATAACTTCATCATCAACAAAAATTACTGGAACGCCAGCAAAACCTTGTTTTCTTAGGTCAAGCATAGCTTCCTTGTCTTCGCTGATATTCTTTTCTTCAAATTCGAAGTTGTTTTCTTTTAGCCAATCTTTTGCCATGTGGCAGAATTGACAATTATCACTTGTATAAATTACTATTTTTTTCATATTACATATACCTCCTAGTTTTCCATATTCTTTTTATACCCTAATTAATATAAAATAAACAAAATTCTCAATAAAAAAATGAAGGCCATATTCCCTTGCCTCCATTTATAAAAACTATTTATTTATGGGAAACATGGTTCATTCCCTTTACAAAGATATCTTTTACGTGATCATCGTCGATTGTATAAAAAATATTTTTTCCTTCTCTTCTCGGCTTAACAGCTCTTACAGCTCTTAAAATGCTCAGATGATGACTTACTAGAGACTGGCCAAGACCTGTCTTTTCAGAAATATCTGACACGCACAAGGTCCCATCCATAAGTGCATGAATAATCTTTAGCCTGCTTGAATCAGCAAGTGCCTTTAACATCTCTACAAAATCGTATACAGTATCTTCATTAAAAATATAATTTTCTTCCATTTTTACCTCCACTTATAATATGTCTCTCAACTTATCTTCTAGCTTGATATAATCTTCCAAGCCTAAGTTCTCAGCTCTTTTCCCTGGATCAATATCAATATCTACCAAGGCATTTTCTATTAGTTTCTTGTTAACATCTAAGCCCATGCTTATTGAATTTAAAATTGTCTTCCTTCTCATGCCAAAAGCTGCATGAACTAACCTCATAAAAGACTTGTGGTCCTTGTTATCTTTGAGCTTCATATAGACAACTGCGCTGTCCACTTTTGGTCTAGGTATAAAGCCACCCGGTTTTACTACAAAGGCCTCCCTAGCATCCGAAAAATATTTTACAAAGACTGACAAGGCAGAGTAATCTTTGCTTCCAACTTCTGCAGTCATCCTGGCAGCAACTTCCCTTTGGACCATAACTGTCGCCGAATTAAATTCTCCCAGGGTAAAAATATTTTCAAGTATAGGCGTGGTTACTACATAAGGCAGGTTTGCAACAAAGTCTGTCATCCCTTGGGCTGCCTTAGAGAAAAGCTCTTCATTGGTCGCATCGCCCTGATACAATTTAAATTTGGGATAGGCTTCTAGGTTTTCTTCCAAGATTGGAAAAAATCTTTGGTCTATCTCAATCGAGTGGACTTCCGCCCCTCTAATCAAAAGCTCTTCTGTGAGAGACCCTATACCCGGTCCAACCTCAAGAATTTTTGACTCTTCATTTACGCCCGCAGTTTCTGCAATCTTTTTCAAAACATTGCCGTCTATCAAAAAGTTTTGACCCAAGCTCTTTTTAAAATCCAAACCGTAGGAGTCAATAATTTCTCTGGTCCTATTCAAATGATAAATTCTAGTCAAATTATTTTCTCCCTTCGTCTTTAACTTCTCTAATGGCCTGTAAAACTTTTTCTTCGTCAATGGCAAATGAATTTAATCTGTTGATAAATTCCTTGGCATTGGGCTTGCCTATGCCGAGCTTTTCACTAACCTTTTCTCTTAAATATTTGGAATTATCCAAACCTGTAAATCCATGTTCAAACAAAAATTTACTATCATAAATCTTTTCTTGTGTTTGGACTATAGGATTGGCTGACTCAATTGCCTTTCTTATAACATCTGCGCTGGCATTTTCAATGCCAACATCGCCATTTTTTACCCCATCCCTCTGACTTATATAAGCGTCTTTTATCGGACACTTTAAATTCTCTTTGAGCTTTCTTCTGATAGTTTCGCCTGGAGAGTCGGGATCTGTTAAGATAATGGCTCCTCGATTTTTTGTAATCTCAACAATTTCATTCATTTTAGATTTGGAAATATGAATACCACCTGTTGCTATTACATCTGCATCTACAGCCTGTTTAACTTTGGTTATATCGTCCTTGCCTTCAACTATTATAATTTCCTTGATCATATATTATAAAATTCCCTAGCATTTTTTGTGGTTTGCTCTATGACTTCCTCAGGTGAGATGCATTTTAATTCTGCAATTCTCTTTACTACATAAGAAATATATTTAGGCTCATTGCGCTTTCCCCTAAATGGCACTGGCGTCATATAAGGAGCATCCGTTTCCAAAAGGAGTCTATCGAGCGGCGCGTACTTTACTGAGTCCACAACATGCTTAGCATTCTTAAAAGTCACGGCCCCACCTATTGATAAATAGTAACCCATGTCCAAATATTCCCTAGCCACTTCAACGGGGGCAGTAAAACAGTGGATCAGGGTCTTGCCCTTGCGCATGGCCTTTAGCATATCTATCGTGTCCTTGGTCGCCTCCCTAGTGTGGATTACAAGCGGATAATTAACTTCATTTGCAAAATCTATAAAGCGTTCAAAAACTTTTTTCTGGGTTTCCCTATCGGACAAATCATAATGATAATCAAGTCCGCATTCACCAATGGCTACTACCTTTGGATTTTCGAGCATCTTTTTGTATTCTATTATATCTTCCTCTTTAAAATCCTTGGCCTCATGTGGATGGACGCCCACAACAGCGTAAATATTTTCGTACTTTGTAAGCTCTACAGAGCTATAAGAAGATTTCAAATCACTTGACGCATTAACTGCGAACAAAACGCCATCGTCTTTAAAATTTTTAATTATCTGGTCCCTGTCCTCGTCAAAAGCTGGGTCGTCCAAGTGGGTGTGGCTATCTATAAACAAACTCATCTTATCTTTGCACCTGGATCAATATCCCTATCTGCCCTCAAGAGTGAGAGTGCATCTCCGCTTTCTGCAGCCAAGATCATACCGTTGCTTTCAACTCCGCGTAGGTTTACTGGCTTTAAGTTTACAATCATTGCCAGCTTCTTGCCAATGATTTCCTCTGGCTTATAATGGTCTTTAAGTCCGCTTACAATCGTCCTTTCTTCCCCGCCAATGTCGACCTTTAATACATAAAGCTTGTCTGCATTTGGATGGTTTTCAACTGATTTTACTTGTCCAACCCTGAAATCGCATTTCTCAAAATCAGAAAATTCGATTTGTGGTTTTGTTTCAACCTTTGTATCAGCCGCTGATTTTATTTTTCTGGATTCAGCGAGTTCATTATTTAAATTAATAATTTCATCAATTTTATCGTCATCAGCACGGTCAAATAAGTTCTTGCCCTTGGCAACTTTTAGGCCCGGTTTTACCTTAATTTTATCAGTTAAACTGAATTTTTTATAAATTTCCTTGGAAGTGTCTTCAAGAACTGGGCTCAAGAGTTCTGCAGCTGCGACTATACATTCGCAGAGGACATATAGGACTGTCTTTAGCCTTTCTTTGTCTTCCTTGGCCAGCTTCCATGGTTCGGTTTCATCAATATATTTGTTAGCCCTTCTGATTAGTACAAATACATCTTCAAGGGCAAAATTAAATTTAAAATCATCCATTTGCTTGTAGAATTTATCGGATGAAATTTTAATTTGCTCTAGAACTTCCTTATCCAAGTCATTGTATTCATTTGGCTCAGGTATAATTCCATCGAAGTATTTTTCAATCATTGACAGGGTCCTACTTACCAGGTTGCCCAAGTCATTTACCAAGTCTGAATTGTATCTTTGAACTAGCTTGTCAATGCTAAAGTTGCCGTCGCTACCAAAGGAAAATTCTCTAAGGATAAAGTATTTTAATACATCCCTGCCAAGGGCTTGGATAATTGGCTCTGGATAATATACATTGCCCTTTGACTTGCTCATCTTGTCTCCGTCGAATAAAATCCATCCGTGGGCTATAACCTTTTTAGGTAATTCCAGACCAAGAGCCATCAAGAGTGCTGGCCAAATTACAATGTGGAAACGCAAAATTTCCTTGCCAACCAAATGAAGGTCGGCCGGATAAAATTTATTGAAGAGCTCTTCATCAAATCCATAGCCAATACCTGTTAGATAACAGCTAAGAGCGTCAATCCATACATATATAACGTGCTTTTCATCGCCTGGAACTGGTACGCCCCATGAGATTGATGACCGACTAACAGACAAGTCCTCCAAATCATTTACAAAGTTGTTGGCCATTTCGTTCATGGCACTCTTTGGTTCAATGTCAGCGGTCTTGTACCATTCGAGAATCTTGTCCTTATATTTACTTAATCTAAAGAAATAGCTTTCTTCTTCGCGTTCTTGCAATTCACGTCCACAGTCTGGACACTTGCCATCGTTGGTTTGTGCTTCAGTGAAGAATGATTCACAAGGCACGCAATATAATCCCTTGTACTTAGCCTTATAAATATCGTCGTTATCCACGAGTTTTTGCCAAATTTCTTGGACAGCCTTTATATGTTCTTCATCAGTTGTCCTTCTGAAGCAGTCGTAATTGATTCCCAAATCGGACCATAGTTTCTTGGCTGAAGCTACAATGCCGTCTGTAAATTCCTTTGGAGTCACGCCTGCCTTCTCAGCAGTTGTTGCAATCTTTTCCCCGTGCTCGTCTGTGCCAGTTACAAAAAATACTTCATCGCCCTTGAGCTGTCTGTATCTTTTGATTACATCTGCAACAATAGTTGTATAAGTATGACCAATGTGCAAGTTGCCATTGGGATAATAAATTGGTGTTGTTAAATAATATTTACTCATATTCCCTCCTAAAAACTCTCTTATCTATAAAATCTTAAATAAATTTATCTCTCAAATTGCTCCAGTAACTGTCTTCGTCTATGTGCAAGCGATTTATAAATACATCTGACATAGTCGTTACTATCCTATCTATATTTTCAATCAAGTGTTCAGTCCCGTCTTGGACGATCATTATGCCTTTTTCATACTTGGTTTCAGGCGATAAAATAACTTCAAAACGCCCCGGCATTATAACCGAGTTTAAAAGCGACCTGTAGCTGGCACTTGATATTGGCGCCAGTGGACTTAGCTGCATAATTTCAAAAGCCGGATAAACAACAGCTCCACCAACCGAGAAATTGTAGGCCGTGCTCCCAATTGATGTAGAAATAATTAAGCCGTCGCCGGAAAATCTTTCCAGGAAATTATCCCCAATCATTACATCCATGTGGAGAACTTTTGAATTAAGTCCCTTGACCAAAACTTCATTGACGCACAAGTATTCTTCGCTGGACCCGTCAGTCCTGTAAGCTGTACACTTTAAAAGCCGAGTTGGATTTGTGGTGTACTTGCCAACAGTTATATGGTGGACCAAGCTCGCCAGCTCGTGCCTCTTAACCTCTTGAAAAAATCCAAGACCGCCTGTATTGATACCAATAAAAGGCTTCTTAGAATAATTTGATAGGGTGACCGCCTTTAAAAAAGTTCCGTCGCCACCGACTACAATATTAAAATCAACTTGACCCTCGAATATAGCATTCGAATTTATGTCATGCCTCACTGTCTCAATGCCGAGTGCATGAAATCTTTCTTCAAGTTCTTTTGCAACTTCTATACTCGCTGGGTATTCATTTAAATATATACAAATTTTTTTCATATTTACTCCTATACATATTATAGCAGTTTTTATCAAATAAAAAAAGAGCCCGAAGGCTCTTCCTTGCTTAAAATTTTAATTTCTATCAATCTTTAATAGCTTTAAATAAACTTTTAAAGAAATTGACCTTGGTTCCATAGTTAAAACTTCCCAGCTTGTAGACTTTGATTGAGAACTTCGCAATCAAAACTGTACTTACAAATAGAATTGCTGCAGAAATAATAACTTCGATTACAGGAACAGTTTCCACCCCATACCTGGCAATCATAGCGAATGGTGATGAAAATGGAACGAAGCTTGCAACTTTTAAAACAATCCCTGGATTCATCATTCCAAAATATGAAACGAAAAATGAAATTACAAATACCATTGTAAGTGGTTGGATAGCTGTGTTGACATCTTCGATCTTGCTGACCAAGCTAGCAGCAGCTGCCATCATAAAGAGATATAAAACATAACCCAGGATAAAAAATACAAAGGTAACTATAATCTGATCCACCTTAATTAGCTGAGTCAAGTTTAAGGACTCAACAATTTCCATGGCAGTTTCTCCGCCAAATTTTGTGCCGATAATCATGCCACCATAAAGTACTAATAGTGAAATCACTCCCACCAATCCATAGGCAGCGACCTTACCACAAATTAAATCAGATGGCTTGGCAGCTGTTATCAAAAGCTCCATAGTTCTATCTGATTTTTCCCGAGCTATACTCATTGCAACTTGATTTGAAAACATCATTATAAGGAAATACAATACAAATAAAGCGATGTAGACCAGCCAAAAGTTTTTAGCTCCGTCAGTTTCCAAACTAACTGGCTCATAGTAATTGGATTCCAAGAACTTTTCTGTAATAGCTGAATCAACTCCCATGTCGCTTAACTCTTTTTGCTTTTCAATATTTGTAGCAATCTCCGCCAAGTTTTCATATTTATTCATAGACCCCATTGAGGACGATTTCATAATTAATTTTCTTTGGTCACCTTTGATTAAAATTGCAGCATCCAAATCATTTTTCTTTAAGTCCCCCTCCATCTTATCTGGGTCATCGTACTTTACAAATTCAGACTCGTAAGCACCTGCCAAGGCATCCTCGTCAATATAGTCTAAATCAGAATAAACTCCTATTGGCTTATTGTCCCCTGAAGAAAATTTGGCCACTAGCTTTGGCACAAAAGAAAACAAAATTGTAAACAAAAACATAATAGCCATAGAAATTATAAAGGCTTTTTTTCTCACTGCGTTTAAAAATTCAAAATTAAATACTGTTAACATCTTTGTTTACCTCGCATACTCTACAAATATATCCGATAATGTCGGCTTAAAGATTCCGTAGTTATCAATCTTTAGACCCATTTCATTTATAGCATTCAAAAGTTCTGCCTGATTCTTGTCTGTCAGGTCTACAATTATCTTTTCGTCTTTGATAGATGTAACAAAACCTTTTTCATTCAAGTCTCTGGCCACACCAACATTGTCCACATTTAATAGATCAATGTAGACATTATTGCCGGCTATCTTCCTTTTGAGTCCATCAATTGATCCATTAACCACAACCCTACCGCCGTTTAATATAGCTAGGTCATCGCAAATTTCATCTACATAACCCATTTGATGAGAAGAAAAAAACATGAGCTTATCCTTGCCTGCCCTTTCTAAAATCAAATCGCGAAGCAAGTTTGAATTAATAGGGTCAAGGCCAGAAAAAGGTTCGTCCATAATAATAATCTCTGGATCACCGATCAGCGATTGGGCGATTTGAACTTTTTGTTGGTTACCCTTACTTAAAACTTCCAATTTTTTGTTGGCATATTCTTCCAGGCCAACGCGGTCCAAAAGTTCAAGGGCAGATTTTTTTGCTGCATGAGGATCATAGCCCTTTAACTTTGCAAAATAAACCAGCTGCTCTAAAATTTTAACCTTTTGGTACATGCCTCTTTCCTCTGGCAGATAACCAATCTTAAAATTCTTAGCTGAAAAATCTTCCCCGTTTAGAGTAATTTTGCCTCCATCTTTGGAAATAACTCCCATAAGTATTTTAATTGTTGTGGACTTGCCAGCACCGTTCCTACCTAAAAAGGCAAGCGGCCGGCCGCTCTCAACATTAAAACTAATTCCCTTTAATACATGGTTTTTGCCATAGGATTTATCTATATCAATTAATTTTAATTCCATATTACCTCCTAACACAAGTTCATTATACCATAGATTTGTATTTTAAAGCAAAGATTATTATAAATTTATGTAAAAAAAGCCAAGGCAAAAGCCCTGGCTAAAATAAATCTATATTTACAGATTGCGGTCGATATGACAAACAAAGTCGTGGATATTTGTAACCATAGTCTTTACTTCTAGGGTACCACGGTCTGATAATTTATTTACAGAGAACTCTTGCAAGTCGATTGAGTAAATAAATACAGGTCTGATTTCTCCATCAAATTCATTGTAGGATGGGGTCATATTTCCTGATGCAATTGTATGAAGTACTGTTGATAGACAAATGAGCATGCCAGTTTTTCTGGTGTGTGTGCGCATTTTGTTTTGAGCTTCATATACATTGTCGATGGTCTCTGGCATTGTGTATGGGTCTCTGATGCTTGCTGCAAGTACAAAGTCCTTGTTTTCCTTAACCATTGTGTACATGATACCACTCTTTAAAACACCTTGGTCAACTGCATCCTTGATTGATCCAGCTTGTCTAATGGTGCTTACTGCATCATATTTTAGTGAATCAAAATCTCTGTCTGAGTTTTCAAAAAGATTTTTTGTAATATCAACAGTCGCAAAAGTATCCCCTGTTAAAATTGCATCTACATAACCCTTTTTGATCAGGCTTTCAAAAGCCTTTGAAGCGCGTTTATCATTTACAAGTGATGGTCCAATAACCCAAGTAATTGGCTCATTAAATGATTTAACATATTT
The DNA here is from genome assembly GCF_900215725.1 of Ezakiella peruensis. Taxonomy (GTDB): domain Bacteria; phylum Bacillota; class Clostridia; order Tissierellales; family Peptoniphilaceae; genus Ezakiella; species Ezakiella peruensis. The sequence continues at coordinate 928,783 of NZ_LT962469.1, forward strand.
CATGATTTCATAGAGCTCATCATAGTCTTTTGAGTAAGCAGTCTCACGGCTTCTGCCAGTTCTAAAGGCAAAAGTATCTCCGCATTCTCCACCTGTGGCAAAGCCCTTGGTGTACATATAAATTCCTTCGCTGGCATCTTCTGTCCTACCAACAATAACCTTGTCGCCTTTTTTTAGATTTCTAAATTCAATGATTTCAACGCTGGTTGGGCTGGTGATAATAGGACAAGTATCCATCCTACTTTCAACTGCCAAAACCCAATTGCCATCTATCTTAAAGTATTCAGGATAAATTGAAAGCGCATGATAGTTATCTGGAGCAACCCCGTCCATAGGAGCTTCCACATATTTGCAATTAGGGGCGTTTACTAAAAATTCTTGATTCCAATCTGGTTCTTGATATTTTTGAAAATTATAAGCCATTTATTCCTCCACTAAAGCATTTCTAACATTTACACAAAAATCTTGTACGTTAGTAACAATACTATCTACAAGTTGTCCTTCTCTTTCATTTACCACAGAATTTGTTGCATAGTCACTGATGTCAATAGAACAAATATAAGTTCCGTAGATCTCATCACCCTTAACCCTATACAAAGGAGCAACTTCTGTAGCACTTACTGAGTGCAAGAGGGTTGCCAGGGTGATAATAATATCTGCATCCTTGACGGCATCGTGCATAGCATTTAGTCCGCAAGTAACATTGTGGCGAACTTCTGGTAGAGGTCCGTCATCTCTGATTGATCCGCAAAGAACAATTGGCATTTCTTTTTCAACTAACTTTTTAATAAAACCATCCTTAACCTTGCCTGAATCAATAAAAGCCTTCAAAGAATCATAGTGTCTGGCTTCATTTAACAAGTCCAAGTGATTGTAGTGGCCGTTTGGAACTGACTCTTGAGTATAAATATTTTGTCCAAGAGCTGTGTTTAAAAAGCCCCCTTCAAGGTCATGAGTAGCCATGGCATTACCTGCAAGTAAAACTTGAACATAACCTGCATCAACCAAGTTTGCAAGTGCATTTCTAGTATCGTAGTCAAAAACAACTGCAGGGCCAAGTACCCAGGCAATCTTGCCTCCCCTTGCCTTAACTTCTTTCATCATAGCAAGAAGTTTTTCATAAGCGTCAGATGAACCCTTAAACATTGGCATTTTTCCGCCGTCTAAATCATCACTAAAGGCATCCGCCCTATAAATTCCGCACTTTTCACATGGGCAATCGCCAATCAAAACCATGTCCCCAACCTTTAAGTCCCTAGGTTGAACACATTTTAATTCTCCATCATTAACCACAACTCCCCTTAAAAAATGGTTTGTCGGTAGCTTAAATTCTCCATCAACCTTTATGTATTCCACATAAGGTTTGGTCAAATAAGCGCCAACAGGCATGCAGCCGTCTTTTTCCACTTTTTTAAAAGTCGCATTTTTATAAGCATCTTCATTAATCTTTTTAATCTTACTTACTGGAAAAACTGTCATATCTACCTCCTAATGTTTTAATTATAACATAAATCTTGAAATAACAAAACCATTTAAGTATAATTAATTTGGAGGTAGATATGGAATCTTTATTTTATTTAATTATAACAATGAATATTATTAGCTTTGCGGTCTATGCCTATGATAAATTTGCAGCCATAAATAACCGTTGGAGGATAAGCGAGAAAAATTTATTTATACTCGCCCTATTGTTTGGAGGAGTTGGCGCCACATTATCAATGAAAATCTTTCGCCACAAAACTCAAAAGCCTTTATTTTTATTATTAATCCCCATATTGACAGCCCTGCAATTAGTCGCCATTGCCACCCTCTATGGAGTCAATCTCAATTAAAATTTTACCTTTTATATAAATATAAGTTTATTCATATATAGAATGGGGTAAGGCCATAATAAGAGGGCAATTATTTTGATAAAGCAAAGGAGTTATGATGAACAATTTTGAATTTAATTTTAATCGAATAAGAACAAATATAAGGTCCAGCCGGCAGATTTCTCTGACAATTTTCTGCGCCATCCTTATATCTGTTTTTATTTTAACCTGGGCCAGCTCAATAATACTGGCAACTGTAAATCACAGGACCTACCTTGACAAAATAACTTATAAGGACAGCGAAACCCGTGCAAGACTAATGTTCAGTGGTTCTTTTAATTTTAATGATAATCCCATGGATATTTCTTACATAAGGAAAACTATGGATGAGAATTTCAATTCTCCCTACAATTTTTCTATTTCCACTGGTCCAACTGCCACCATTAACGGAGATATTATTGCTTGTGAGATAACTGGCATAAGCGAAAACTTTATTGACGATAGCTTTGTAATTTTTTCTGGCGATCCGAATAAAATATATACAGAAAATGCCATAGCTATTAAAAAATCTATGACTGAAGAATTAAAATTATCTCTGGGCGATAAGGTTAATATTAATGGGAGTGATTTTACTTTAGCAGCAATTGTTGATGAGTACAAGTGTTTCACCCCTATTTTTATGAGTCTAGAAAATTACGATAAATTATTTTACAATCAAAACAATATTCTGGACTTATACATAGATAATTTATCTGGACTTGAGCGAAGTTCTTTGGTCCACAAACTTAATAGACTTTTCAAAAACCCAAATCTCTGGGATATTAAAGTAGAAAATGTAAATAAAAGGTACGAAGTCCTTGATGACTATATAAGTAAAGCCATAAGTGATGAAATCATCCCAATTATAATGGTATTTGTTTTGGCAATAATAGCCATATTTATCTTGTATTTTGGATTAATCAGGTGGAGAAAAAGAAACATAGGCATACACATGAGCTTGGGCGCAAGGAAAAAAGATATTATTATGGATGCTAGTCTAGAGGTCTTTATCTATATGTTTACCTCAACTCTTATAAGCTTTTTGATTATAAATATCTTTTATAAATACTTGGCTTATATTTCTAGTATCTATAAAGGACCCCTCCTTTATCTCTTAGTCCTAGTTATTTCTGCACTGACATCAATAGTCATAGGCATATTCTCAGCCAAAAAGATATCATCCAAGCCAATTACTGAAATTATAGGAGGTTAATATGAAATATTCATTACACCGAGTGAATTTAAGAATATACCATAGGATTGTCCTATATCTATTTTTAATTCTTGAAATTGCAATAGGGTCTGCCCTTTTGTTTTATTCATATTCTCACTTCATAGCTGATAAAAAAGAGTATGATAAAACTAATAGATATATCGAAGCCTCAACATCTGCAATTTTGGCTAACCCAAATTTAACAAAAAATATAACCTATGATGATTACTTATATTTAAAAGAAAATATCTTTAAAAACACCCAAGCTTCATATACTGTCAATACAAATCTGAATTTTGGAATTGGTTATGATAGCTTTAATATTGCCCTGGTTTTCATGGACCCAGATGAGCTTAAGGAAACTTTTGGCATTGATCAAGAACCTGGCAAGGCCTACATAGGTGAAATGGCCAAAAAAGAGCTGCAGAAAATTCTTGGTTTAAAAAAGAAAAGGCCACATTTTGAAGTTGATAGTAACAGTGTTGGTTATTTCCCAGATAAGGGTTACTACTACGAATTAAATGATATGGATATAGAATTTACAAAGTCTTCTATTAAATTTCCAAATTTAGATACAGAATTAGAATTTGTAGATATGCCAGAAGATACAAAAAACAATGCCATAGCAACTGGCGACGTCATACAATTAAAATCAGATCAAGTACACAAGGATATGTGTAAAAGTATACAGCCAGAAGGTCGCTTTATGATTATCGTACCCGCTGAATATGCCAGAGATATAGATAAAATTATTAGGCCTTGGAAACATCCAACTCTAGCTTTAATATATACAACTATCGATCCAAGAATAGTCGTTAAAGACTTTAAAGAAAGTCCAGAAGAAATCTGGCAGGCCATAGATTACTTAAAATCTAAACATCCCGAGGCTAATTTCAATCTGGATGACCCCAGAGCCTTAAATAAAAAATGGATAAAAGAAAAAAGGCAAAGCATGTACAAATATATGCTTACAAGTATCCTATTGTTATCAACTGTATCCTTAATAACATCAGGTATATTTTTGCTCCTACTTCAAAGTCGTAAAAAAGAAATTGCCATATCCCTAGCTTGTGGATCGACCATTAAAACTCAAATCAAAGAGCTAATCTTGGAAATAGGTCTATTGATATTATATGGAATGATTGTGGGAGTTGCCCTTGCCTATATGTACGGAGATATAGTGGAACAAATTAGTATAGCCAAGACCAATTATATGACAGGCACTACCATTGTTACCAATATAGAACCCTTTATAGTCTTGCTGATAACTGGACTAATAATCTTGCTAACCAGCTCCATTTTAATAATCAAAGCTATTAAAAAACTAAATCCAATTGAAATTTTGCAAAACGAATAAGAAAACTTTATATAATTATCAAATATATATATTCGTTTATTTATAATTTTACTTGGGTAACATGGAACTAAGAAGACATAAGCAAGTTCTATACTATAATATAAAGGAGGGGTATTATGAAGAAATTTACATCAATTTTGTTAATTACATTAGCAGTTGTTTCTTTTTTAGTAACACCTACTATGGCAAAAAGTATGCAGTTAACGACTGATGTTATCAGTCATGAGCCAACCATTATTTCTCGTGGTGTATTTAGGCAATGCCAAGCTTGTGGTAATGGAGCGCTTGATCTTGTCGACACCATTTGTGAAACTGAAAGATTTGCTTACGATAGTAAATGTGCTCATTATCCACATGGCTATGACTATTATTATAGTACAGATGCAAATTATTACTATAAGTGCTCTAATTGTGGACATAGCAAGTTAGATAACGCTAAAAGCTATAGGATGGAGTGTCACGGAACATATTAAATTAATCATCAAATAGAACTTGCTTGGAGTCTTCTTTTTTATTAAACAAAAGGAGTTGCAATGAAAAATTTTGAATTTAATTTTAATCGAATAAAAACAAATATAAGGTCTAGCCAGCAGATTTCTCTGACAATCTTTTGTGCCATCCTTATATCTGTTTTTATTTTAACTTGGGCCAGCTCAACGATTCTAGCCACTATCAACTATCGGTCATACTTAAATCAAGTCTCTTATAATCCTGACGAAGTCTATGCCAGATTGTCCTATTCCAGAAACTATTCTACTGAAAATAAACTGACTGCTGACTTTGTCCAAAAAGCTATGGCATATGAGTTTGACAATGACTACAATTTTGCTATGTCAACTGGGACCAACATTGCCATTAATGGGCATATAATGAATTTACAAATAGCAGGGCTTGGAGATAACTTTATTGATGATACTTTTGTAGTCTTGGATGGTGACATCAATAAAATTTATAGTGAGGATGCAATCGCCCTTATAGAATCTCTAGCTAACAAGCTAAATCTCTTTGTTGGGGACATGGTAAATATAAATGGTAAAGACTTTGAGCTTTGTGCCATCGTAGATGAATACAAGTGCTTTGACTACATATTTATGTCAATAGAAAATTACGAAGACCTATTTGCAAATGTTAGCATGGCTCTGCATTTGTATATAAAAAATTTGTCACAGGGAGATATCAGCTCTCTAACCCACAAGCTAGACCGTATTTTCAAGGCTCCAAATCTAAGTAATATAAGAGTTGAAGAATACAAGGATAGAAATGAACTTTTGGATTACTATGTAGAGAATGCTGTTTCAAAAGATATTATTCCAATAATTATAATCTTTATCCTGTCTATAATTTCTCTTGTAGTCTTATACTTTGGCCTTATTAAGTGGCGGAAGCGAAATATCGGCATCCACTTAAGTCTGGGCGCCAGTCCAAGAGATATAAGGCTGGATTCAACTTTGGAAATCCTTGGATATATGCTTGTCTCTACCCTGATTAGTTTTATAGCTATCAATATATTTTACAATCAATTATCCTACATGACATCAATTTTCATAAATAAATGGCTTTACATTTTTGTGCTAGCTATAAACATATTGTTAGCTCTTGCAATCGGGGCCCTAGCAGCCAGAAAAATTACCTCAGAGCCAATTAACGAAATGATAGGAGGATAAAATGAAATATTCCAAACATCGTGTAAATTTAAGATTGTATCATAGGATAGCCCTCTATATATTTTTAGTATTGGAAATAGCCCTGGGCTCTGCCCTCTTATTCTATTCATATTCACAGTATATAGTAGACAAAAAAGAATTAGACTCTACTATGAAATACATCGAAGATTCAACTACTTCTATTATGGCTAGGCCAAATACAGTTGAGTATTTAACTTATGACGACTATACTTACATCAATGAAAATATATTTAAAAACACAAAATCCCACTACACAGTAAATGCTACTTTGAATTTTGACTATAGCAGAACTGGTAAAATCGCCTTGGTCTTTATGAGCCATGACGAGATGAAAGAGACTTTTGGTATCAGTCCCCAAGCAGGAACGGCTTATATAGGTGAAGAAGCCAAAAAAGTCGTTGAGATTTTAAGCAAATTGCAAAAATCCAGAGCTCAAGTTACAATAGATGATGGCATAGTTAGCTTTGGTGCAAAGGGCGGTCATTACTTGGAACTAAATGACATGGATATAGACTTTACTGCAAATTCCATTAAGTTTTTAGACCAAGAGTTTGAATTTCAAGATATGCCGTCACCTACAAAAGAAAAAATGCTGATAACCAGCCCCGTCATTCAGACAATCGAAAATGGCAAAAATGAATCTCTCCTGCCCAACCAGCCAAAGGGAAAATATATGATTATTGTACCTGTCGAATATGCTAAGGAAATAGATAAGATAATCAGGCCTTGGCAAAATAGAAAAATGGCAGAGTTCTATAATAATATAGCACCAAGAATTTCAATTAAAAATTTTGAAAAAGCTCCCGAAGAAGTATGGCAGGCAATAGATTATTTAAAATCAAAATACCCCAATGCCAACTTTGCTATTGACGATCCCAAGGCCAGCAATGAAGCTTGGATAGAATATAAAAAGCAAACCATGTCCAAGTACCTGCTTATAAGCATCTTGCTCCTAGTCATAGTATCGGTTATCACATCGGGTATATTCCTGCTCCTCCACCAAGGCCGCAAAAAAGAAATCGCCATTTCTCTGGCCTGCGGATCCACCGTCAAAGGCCAAATCAAAGAGCTCCTCATGGAGATCTCCGCCCTTATTTTTTATGGCATGGTCGTTGGAGTCGCCGCTGCATATATGTACGGAGATATAGCTGAGAGGAGATTTTTTGAAAAATACAAAGCCTACAGGGGCTTAAATATAAATACAAATGTAGAACCATTTTTAATACTCATATTAGCAGCAGTAATTATTCTAATAATATCATCTGCCCTCTCAATCAGGGCAACACGCAAGCTAAATCCAATAGAAATTTTGCAAAATGAATAGGAGGACCAAATGATTAAAATCAGAAATCTATGCAAAACATACACAGACTCAATAGTTGAAACCCAGGCCTTAAAGGGAATCGACCTGGACATTGACGAGGGCGAATTCGTTGCCATTATTGGCAAGAGCGGCTGTGGTAAGTCCACCCTCTTAAATATTATGGGCGGTATGGACCAAGCCACCAGCGGAGAATATTATTTCGACGATGTCGACGTCAGAAAATTAAAGGATGCGGATCTGGCCAAGTTTAGAAATAAAACAATTGGCTTTGTCTTCCAAGCCTTTAACCTAATAAACGAAATCAATTTAATAGAAAATGTTGCCGTTCCGCTGGGCTATAGAGGCGTTAGCAAGAGAGAAAGAGATGTAGTTGCCGAGGACATGCTTGAAATCGTTGGCCTCAAAAAGGAAAAGAGGAAAAAGCCCACAGAATTATCCGGCGGACAAAAACAAAGGGTCGCCTTTGCCAGAGCCATAGCCAACGAACCACGGGTAATTTTGGCAGACGAACCCACAGGTAACCTGGACCAAAAAAACTCACGTGAAATCGTCGACCTCCTTCACCAAGCTCACAAAAACGGAACGACCATTGTAATGGTAACCCACGACATGGACCTGGCCAAGGAAGCCGATAGGATAATAGAAATGGAAGATGGGAAAATTATTTCATAAGTAATTATAAGCTCGATTTAAATAAAAATTTTATCTAAGACTAATCGCAAATCATTTTAGATTTGCGATTTTTTATTGCTAGTGAATTGAGTCATGATTTGAAAAAAATATTGCAATTTCATTTTCCTGATGGCTGGGATTTGAAAATAATATTGCATTTTTATTTTACTTATAGCTTGCATTTGAAAAGAATTTTACATACAAAAAGAGCAGCATCTCAGCTGCCCTTTCTTTGAATTAAAAGTTAAACATAAAACTTAAAATCGATTTAAATTTAGTTTTCTTCATCTTCATCTTCTTTTTTCTTTTTTAGAGCTCCTAGTCCCAAGAAACCTGAACCTAAAACGCCCATTAGATATCCATACAAGGATGCATTAAGGCTACCACCAGTCTTTGGCAATGTCTTAGCACCTGATGAAACACTTTCATTAATTTCATTAGGATTATTCTTTTTACCTGTACTGTCTTCGCCATCAGTTTCAGAAATGTCTTCAGTGCTTTCAACATTTTCTACTGACTCTTCTGTTCCTGGTTCGGATGGTTTCTTTTCACCTGTTTCGCTTGGTTCTTCAGGTGTTTCTTCACCTTGTTCAGACGGAACATCTTCGCCTGGCTTTTCTGGATCTTCTATACCTGGTTCTTCAGTGCCTGGTGTGCCTGGTTCGTTTGGTTTATCTTCATCTTGTGTGCCTGGCTCTTCAGGTGTATCTGGTGTATCTGGTTTTTCGTCTGGGTTTTCGTCAGTATTTCCTGAATCTCCTCCACCTGGAGTTTGAGAATCTTCTTCGCCTTGTTTTTCCGGATCTTTTGAATCTTCTCCAGGAATTGGACAAACATTCTTTGTTCCGACTTCAATAATCTTATCTTGTTTTTCTGTGATTGTCTTAGTTTCCCTAGATACTTCCTTGCTGTTTTCAATTTTTACAGTAGTTTCAGTTTTACCAACAACACCTTCTTGGATTACATTAGTCTTGCCAGATTCCAGATTTGGGTTTTCTCTAATGATTATATCGTAAGCTTTTTCGCTTTCATAAGTGAATTCTCCGTCAGTCTTAGAACCGTATTCTACAACCTTGTTCTTTGGCTCAGTTCTTTCCTCTTTGACTTCAAGCTTACCAGTTTCCTTGTTGAAAGTTGTTGTGTATTTTACAGATCCCTTAGAACCTTCTTCGATTGTATTTGTTTCACCTTCTTTTAGGTCTGGATTATGTCTGTACTCAGTATCATGTCCAAGTTCAGTTTCTTTAACTACTGGTTTTACACCAATTCTTACTACCCTATCTTCTTTTTCTGTAATAGTTTTTGTAGTTTCTGTCGGATTACCAACTGGCTTAGAGTCCTTAATCTTTTGAGTAATTGTAACTTCTTCCTTGCCTGCTTTTCCTTCTTTTTCAATCTTTTGGAAACCAGCTTCAAGAGTATCATCATAGATTACCTTAGTTTCGTAAGGAATTTCTCTTTCAATAGTCTTTGTAGTTTCACCTTCAGATGATTTTCTACCAATCTTAATTAATCTTTCTTGAGGCTCTTTAGTTGTCTTGAATTCGCCTTCTTTAGTTTCAACAACTTTTCCATCTTTGATTACAAGAGTATTTGTTCTTTCTTGTTCTCCTGGTGAGCCTGGGGTGACGACTTTTTCTTCACCTGGTTCTAATGAGTCATCATACTCATATCTTGTTTCAAAAGGAAGTTCCTTCTTTTCAACTATTTCATGAGTACCTTCGTTAGTTCCCTTACCTACTTGGATAAGAGCATCTTCTGCGGCAACTTCTGTGACAGTTGGCTCGCCTTCGACTTTAGAATTTTTGATTATCCAGGTTGTTGTTTTTGTACCGACCTTGCCTGGTTTTACAATCTTGTATTCGCCTTTTTTAAGTGTATCTACTTCTTCTACCTTATATTTGAATGGCAGTTCCTCTTTGTGTTCTACCTTGCCTTCGGTGTTTCTACCTAATTTTATAATTCTCTTTTTAGGAGCCTTAGTTTCAGTAAACTCACCTGTTTCAGTCTTTGTTACATTTCCGTCCTCTATTGTAAGAGTAATATCTCTCTTCTTTTCTCCGGCTTCACCTTTTTGAACTTCTTTGGTTTCCCCAGGAGCAAGGCTATCATCAAATTGGATTTCAGTTTCAAATCCTACTTCAACCTTTTCTTCAATCTTGTGAGTTCCGTCATTTACACCTTCACCAACGTGAATTTCTCTAATTTGTGGTTTTTCTATTTCTTGTTCTTCTTCTTTTACGATTTTTGAATCTTCAATAGTATAGGTTATTTTCTTAGAGCCTTTTTTACCTTCGGTGATGACTTTGATTTCGCCCTTTTTAAGATTTGGATCTTTTTCAACCTTTGTTTCAAATGGAATTTCTTCAGTCTTTTCAACCTTTCCATTCGTACCATAAGCCACAAATTGCACTTCTGTACTTTTTATACCAACTTCAATTAGTTTTTGGTCTTTGTCTTCCTCATAGTAGTGGGCTGTTACTGGTATATTTAAAAGTGCACCGTCAATTGACTGGCCTTCCTTAGGATTTGGAACTGTTGCACTTACCTTACCTGTCTTTTCATCTATTGTAACTTGCCATTTATTACCCTTATCATCTGTAATGAATTTATTACCAGCCTCATCTGTATCTAGAGTATCTGGAAGCGTATACTTGCCTGGTCTTCTATTGTATTTATCTTCAGTGTTAAGAATGACATCTGAAACAAGCTTATCTTCTGCCTTGCCAGCCTTGGCGTTGTAGCGAGGAGTCATGTTAGATTTTTCTTCAATGACGAAGTAGGCGTTGGCTTCTTCAGTTATATCTTCCCCTGGTTTTTGTTCATCTACATAGTGAGAAATTACTGGGACTGTCAGTTTTTCCCCACCATTAAAGTCTAAAGGATTTACTGGTTTAGCACTTACTTTACCTGTTTTCCCATCAAGAGTTACAGTCCATTTGTTACCCTTATCATCTGTAGCCATTTTATTACCCGCCTCATCTGTTTCTAGAGTATCCGGAAGCGTATAATGGTCCGGTTTAATTCTCTTAGTATCTTGTGCAACTGTTGCCTCTGATGTTTGTTTATTAACCGGGAAGTTAACTTGGGCATCGTATTCCGGCTTGATATAGTCTGATTCTTGGACAACAAAGTGGAACCAGTGTGTGTCTGTTGAGCCGTTTGTATAGGTGTATTCAACTGGTATGGCTACAAAGTCTCCTGCCTTGGCGGATTTCGGTGGAGTGATGGTGAACTTAGAAATATCGTGTTCATCAACATCTAGTTTCCACTGGTCTTCTGCTCCCTTGCCTTCATTTTCCTTGTTGATAAAGTCCATTATCAGCTTACCGGAAGCTTCTCCCTTCTTATCTGCTTCGTTCATTTCATCAGCAGTCTTTTGATTTGGTTTTGGACTTTCCGGCTTGTACATCTCAACATCGAAAGCTTCCCCTGGTTTTACCTTTGAATAAGTCTTCTCAGATGTGTCCTCTTTGTGACCATCTTTAAAGGATTGGTCATAGTATCTTGTATCATCTAGGTTTAGCTTAAATCCACCTATAAGGTTATAGTGGTCGTAACGGTCTATGCCTTGCTTATCGATTGTGACATTAGTTCCCTTGTGATTGATGTCGGCAGTACCAGCTTCTGAGCCAGTGTATTTTCCTGTTTCACCAAACTCATCTGGTGTTTTTGCTATATTTCTAAATTCTTCAGCTGTTCTCGGACGAGCAAAGAATTTAACATCTAGATTTTGAAGAGCCTTGTAATCAGGTGTATTGAAGATTGAGTCTTCATTAATGACAGTTTTTCCATTTTCGTCCTTCTTTAGGGCACCTTCCGGCAACTTAACGTGGATATTGCCATCATCTCCTATATAGGCACTTGCCCCTGGTACGATATCGCCATTAATAGGATTGTATACTTGGCCGACTAGCCTTTCCTTGGCATTGTCATCGATATTGTCTACCTTGACACCAGTGTTGATATCTTGGCCTTGAACAAATACCTTATCATTGTATTGCCCACTTAGTTTCATTAGCTCAAGCTTGTCGTTTTCATTTGGCCATGGATTTACCTTGTAATCTAAGGTGAAGCTGCCTCCAAAAAACTTCACTCCTGGGTTGTCTTTTGTGTAATTATCCTTCATACCAAAGGAAGTAGAGTCGTTTTCATTATTATTGATATGCTTTAGGGTATCTTCGCTAGCTTCATAGTGAAAGTTCCTTTGCCTTCCACCAGCGGTCATTTCTCCTTTTTCATCTGGCGTAAATGTTACATCAGGGGATTCAGGTGTTAATTTATCTCCCTGACCCATCATTGGTTTTTCGCCTAATTCTGCTGGAACAAGTCCAGAATCTGTAACATAAATCCTAGTATAGGTTCTTTGTCCAGTCTTCTTGTCTATGGTGATTTGGTAACCATATTCAGTCTTACTTGGTGATGTTTCGGATGGGTTTTTAAGTTCAAATTTAAAACCGTCTTTTTCTTCTTTTTCATCAGTCTTATAGAATTCTTGGTTGGTATCTCCCGGTTGGAGGTCTGTTTCCCTATAACGTTCAGATTCATTATAGTCTTTAATCTTTGCTTCATCTTCAGAATAATTAGGCTCAGTAACTTCTTCTCCTGCCTTTTGAACTTGGGCTTGATTTTCTTCTGATGTTTCTAGCTTTTCTTCTTCATCTGCTTCGTTTGCATCTAGATTAAAAATATTCTCTAAAGTGTCATCTTTAATAAATTCATCTAGAGTAATACCATCTTTTCCTTCAGTTGAATTTTCTGGATCAGACGAATTATTTACATTGTTTTCTGAGTCATCTGACTGGCTTTCATCAGCAGGACCTTCATCTTCACTAGTCCCATTGACACTACTTAGAGCTAGTTCTTCTTTATTGTCTGAATTTAGAGCTTGATCTTTTTGTGGCAATATATTTTCCACAGCAGCTGCAAGTGCTTGATCATATTGTGCTATTTCTTCGTCTTTTGCTTCTTCAACTATAGCAGTTGGATTTTCTACAGTTTCGGCCTTAACTTGTGTGGCTCCACCTGCAATCATAACCCCAGCTATAGAGATCCCTAAGATTGACTTAGTAATATTTGATTTAATTTTGTTTACTGCCTCATTGGACATAGGGACGACGATTTTGTATTCGTTTATGTCTTTTTGTGAATTTTGTTTCCTATTCATATAGATCTCCTTCCTATTAAAAATTATATAAATTATTATAAAAATCCCTTTTCAACTCTTACATTATATCATATAGTTCGGATTTTGTACAATACAATTTGGTTACAATTACTTGAGTATGCAAGGAATTGTGTTTTTTTATTTTAAAAAAAAGGACAAAATAAAACATTACTTTGCCCTTGAAAAAAATTATTCCCAATAAAAAAAACACCCCAATGGGGTGGCCCACATAGGCCGTCCGTCTTGTAATTCACACCCGCCATGAACAGGTGGGTAATTGGTGCGAATATCCAATGTCCACACGAAGAGGCATATTGTCCAAACGCACACATAAGGTTTCCCTAAAACAATTTGTCGGTTGAATTAAAAAACATAACGCACCTTGTAGGTCTACATATATTATAACTCAAGACTTTTTCTTTTTCAAGTTTTATGAGTGAGATAATTTGTATTGTTAGTTGATAATTTCTGCTCTAAGTAAATTATCTTTATAAGATTTATTAGTCGGGAATTGTCATCAAGATATTGATATCAATCGTTTCCTCTAATATATTTGCCCAAGAAAAAAGACGCTATCGCTAGCGTCTTTTGTTCATTACTAAGTCTTTTATTTTCTTAATCGATTTATCACTCAAAACATGCTCAAGCTTACAAGCGTCTTCATGAGCCGTTTCTTCGTCAACACCGATCATCATCAGAGCATCTTTAATAAAAATATATTTATCGTAGACTTCCAGAGCTTTTTTTCTGCCCTCATCTGTAAATGTCAGGGTGCCTCCTTGTTCAATTGTGATATAATCTTCGTCTTTTAATATACCAACTGCTCGTGATACACTTGCTTTCGAATATCCCAATTCATTCGCAACATCAACACTTCTGGCTGATTTGTTTCTTAGATGTAGCAAAAGAATGGTCTTTAGATACATCTCCTGGGATTCATTGGCCATAGCTTAGTCCTCGAATAATCCTAATTTTTTAAAGATTAAGTTATAGCCGTCTGCTCCGTAGTTTAATGCACGATTAATTCTACTGATGGTTGCTGTTGATGCACCAGTTTCAGCTTCAATTTCATTGTAGGTCTTATTTTCGCGAAGTTGTTTTGCTACTTCTAGACGTTGTGAAATTGCTTGAATTTCTTTGATTGTGCAGATGTCTTCAAAAAATCTGTAGCATTCTTCAATTGTTTCGAGCTTTAAAATTGCTTCGAAAAAGCTATCTGTTTGTTCGCTTTTTAGTCTTGAGTTATAATCCATAATTTCCTCCTTAGAATAATCCGACAATTTGTCCGTCTGGTAAAATGTCGATATTGTTTGCTGCAGGAACCTTTGGTAGTCCAGGCATTGTCATGATATCACCTGTTAAGGCTACAACGAATCCTGCACCGTTAGAGATTCTGACTTCTCTAATTGTTATTTCAAATCCCTCTGGTCTGCCAAATAGATTTTTGTCGTCAGACAAGGAATATTGAGTCTTTGCCATACATACTGGAACTTTATCCATGCCGTTTGCTTCAATTTGTTTGATTGAGTTTAATGCAGCCTTTGTGAAGTTGACTGATTCTGCTCCGTAAATTTCTTTGGCAACTGTTTCAATCTTTTCTTTGATTGACATATCTAAGCTGTATAGTGGTTTGAAGTGGCTTTCTTCTTCGTCACAAATTCTGACAACTTCTTTTGCTAGATCAATAGCTCCGTCGCCGCCCTTAGCAAATACATCTGTTAGGATGCATGTTGAGCCAGCTTTTTCAGTTAATTCTGTGAGGAGTTTGATTTCAGCTTCTGTGTCTGTTGGGAATTTGTTGATAGCAACTACTGAAGGTACACCGAATTTCTTAACGTTTTCGATGTGTTTTTCTAGGTTAGCAAATCCTTTTTCTAGAGCTTCTAGATTTTCTAGGCCGTATTCTTCTTTTGTAGCTCCACCGTGGTGTTTAAGAGCACGGATTGTAGCAACGATTACAACTGCGTCTGGGTGTAAGTCACCGTATACGCACTTGATGTCAAAGAATTTTTCAGCTCCAAGGTCTGCACCGAATCCTGCTTCTGTTACTGTGTAATCAGCAAGTTTTAATGAGTATTTGGTTGCAAGGACTGAGTTACATCCGTGGGCAATATTTGCAAATGGTCCACCGTGTAACATAGCTGGTGTGTTTTCTAGAGTTTGTACAAGATTTGGTAAAATAGCGTCCTTCATTAGAAGGGTTACTGCACCTTCACCGCCAATATCTTTTAAAAATACTGGGCTCTTGTCTCTTCTGTAAGCGATAACTACTTTTGATACTCTTGCTTTGAAGTCTTCAAGGCTTGTTGATAGACATAGGATAGCCATGATTTCACTGGCAACTGTGATATCAAATCCGTCTTGTCTTGGGTAGCCGTTTGAAACTCCGCCTAGGCCTACAACAATATTTCTAAGAGCTCTGTCGTTCATGTCGACAACTCTCTTCCATGTTATTCTTCTGACGTCGATTTCTTGTTCGTTGCCTTGGTGGATGTGGTTATCCAAGAGGGCTGCGATTAGGTTGTTGGCTGATGTTATTGCGTGGAAGTCTCCTGTGAAGTGGAGGTTGATGTCTTCCATTGGAACAACTTGAGCGTATCCGCCGCCAGCTGCACCGCCCTTAACACCAAAGCTAGGTCCAAGTGATGGTTCTCTGAGAGCTGAGATTGCTTTTTTACCAATCTTGTTTAAGCCCATTGATAAACCGATATTTACAGTTGTCTTACCTTCACCAGCTGGTGTTGGGTTGATAGCTGTAACTAGGATTAGTTTACCATCTTTTTTATCTTTTAAGTTTTCATATACCTGTGGTTCAATTTTTGCCTTGTAGTGGCCGTATTGAATCAAATCTTCTTGGCTAATTCCCAAGCCACTTGCAATTTCTGTAATGTTTTTCATTTTTGCTTCTTGAGCAATTTGTACGTCTGTTTTCAAAGTTCTACCTCCTATATAACTAAAATTCATACATTAGTTTTCTACCCGTAATTAATATACTTTAAACAGATAAATAACTCTAACTATAAGATAACACATCTCTTTAATTAAGTCAAGTGTTAATTAATCTTGTCAACAATTTCTCCAATAAAATCTATTGTTGTTTTTATAAAGTCGCCTTCAATGTCTACGCCAAGTTTGCCTGCCCATTCTTTTGGTAAATAATGCCCGCCACTTGCCAAGACTTCCTTGTATGGTTTTAAAATATTTTCATTGCCAGCCATGAGCTCTTTGAAAACATTGGTGGCAATTGAAAGTCCAGCTTGATAAGTGAATGGATAAAGGCCCATATAATAGTGTGGCTGTCTGGTCCATGTGAGTTCAGCGCCATCGATTATTTCAACTTCATCGCCCCAGAATTCTTCAAGGACATTTCTAAAAATTCTGTTTAAAATTTTGTCGTTAACAGATTCACCCTTATCGATTAGTCTCAAGACTTCTCTTTGAAATACTGCTTCGATTCCGTGCGTTACGAAGTTGTGATAGTAAGTTCTTTCGATCATTTGTGTGTGAACCCAGTTCTTGGTCTCGTCGTCATTTGCATTTTTGATTAGGTAATTACTCATAATCATTTCATTCATAGTCGATGGACACTCGGACACATACATTGATGATTCTGTGTTTAGATAGGCATTATTTCTCATAGTATATCTGCCGTGGCCTGCGTGGCCAAGTTCGTGGGCCAGGACAAAGACGTCTTCCATCTTGCCTGTCCAGCTAATGAGAACGTATGAGTGAACATTATGGACTGATGCGCAGAAGGCTCCTGTGGTCTTGCCTTCGTTTTCTGCAAAGTCAATCCACCTGTTGTCTATATATTTTAAAGTATCAGCTACATAATCGTCGCCAAGGATTTTTAAACCATCACTCAAATAGTCCTTGCTAGCTTCAATAGTAATATGTTTTTCAAATTCTGGCATGAGTGGAGCTTTTAAATCTGCATAGGTCATTTTATCCAACTTATATTTTTCTTTGATTTTCTTGGCATACTTTCTCATGACCTTTGGCAATTCGTTTTTAATTGTATCGACGTGGTGTTCATAACTTTCCCTGGAAATATCTTGCATATCCAAGAGGTAATCAAAAACAGAATCAAAACCCTTGATTTCACTGAAAGCCTTTTCCATTTTTAATTGGGAATTGTAAACGGTCGCCAAAGTTGATTGATATTTTCTCATCTCTTCATAAAAGACTCTATGAGCCTCTCTTCTTAAATTTGTATCTGAATTTGCCTCGTATCTTTCTTCAAAAAAACCAAAGGTCATGGGATAAGTTTTTCCATTTACTTCAAAGTCAGGGAACCTGATGTCGTTGTTCTTGGTTATTTCAGAAATTTCGTATGGAGCCGCCCAGGTGTCTGAAAATTTTGATAGAGCATTTTCAACTTCAAAAGGAAGTTTTCTTGATTTTTTCTTTATGACTTCCCTTAAATATACAAAGGCGTCTGGAGATTTGTTCATGGCTTCTGATAAAATTTTTTCGTCTAAATTCATGAGCTCATCTTCCAAGAAAATTGTATTTTCTCTAACTTCTTTGTTAACCTTGTTCATTTCCGTAACTAGCTTAAAGGCTTCCTCATCGGAACTGTCAACAGAATAAGTCAAGTTTGCATAGTGATTTGTATGGTTCAAGAACTCATACATCTCGTTTAAAATTTCTGTGACCTTGTTGATGTCGTTAGTAGTTTTGATTGTGCCTTTTAGGTCCTTAAGTTTTTTTGAAAGTTCTATAGCCGATTTGTTTTTACTTTCAAATTCTGCATAGTCTTTGGCCAAGTCGGTCAAATCCCAAGTGAGTTCTTTTTTTACATCTTGTCTCTTCATAATCCCATCCTTTCGCACCAAACCATAAATACATAAACCGAGTAGAGCCTTCTGTGATTGCGAGCCCTGCCCTCCTTGTGATCATCGAGGAGTTGCATTAACTGGTCTCTTTTGAAAAACTCTGCGGTCTCTGGGCTGGTAAATACTTCTTTAAATTTATTATAAAAATTGTCTTCCTGTAGCCAGTACCTAAATGGAACTGGGAAACCTTTCTTTGGCCTGTTGTACCATTCCTCAGGTAGGTTTTCCTTGGCCGCCATCCTGAGGGCGTACTTGGTCAGGCCTGCTTGCAATTTTAAATCATCTGTGAGCTTGCTGGCAACATCATAAACTCCTAGATCTAAAAACGGCATGCGAACCTCCAGGCTGTTGGCCATGCTCATCCTGTCGCCTTTTAAAATAATATCCTTTTGCATAAAGACATTTAGGTCAACCAGCTGTTTAGATTTAATTTTGCTGGACCCATTAAAGTATTTTTTGGTCTCTTGGCTGGCAGGATATCCATTTTTATATGCCTTTGCAATAATTTCCTTTACCTGATCCCCATCTGCAATATTGGCTTCACCAATAAAGATTTCATTTTCATCCATAGCACCTTTTTTTAATTTGTGTTTGATGCTTTGGTTAGGAATAATATTTGCAAGTCCGCCGTTAAACTTACGGAGGGCCCTTGGCAGCTTCATATATTTGCTTAGACTATCTGCAGTCCTATATCCATCGTAACCGCCAAAGAGCTCGTCTGCTCCCTCGCCTGATAAGACGACAGTTACTTCTTCACGAGCAAGCTTGGATAAAAAATAAAGTGGAATGCTTGATAAATTTGCCTGAGGCTCGTCCAAGTAATAAATAATATCGTCCAGCTTATTTAAAACCTCTGATGGATCAATTATCTCCGTCCGATTTTTGATGCCAAGAATTTCTGAAAGTTCTCTGGCATGGACGCTCTCGTCAAATTTGTTGTCAGCTGACTTAAAGCCCACACTAAAAGTATACTCAGGCATGGTAAGGGCCGTTATATATGAGGAGTCAATGCCCCCTGATAAAAATGTGCCCAGAGGAACGTCGGCGTTTTTGTGGAGGTCCACAGATTCCCTTACTGCTTCTTGGATTAAAGCAACGGCCTCATCTAATTCATTGATCTCGTCAGTTAAGTTAAAGGAAAAATATTTTTTAATTTTTATTTCTTTGCTCTCATTAAAATTATTTACAATTCCTATGGACCCATGTGGTAGTCTCTTGATGTTTTTTATCATGGTATTGTCGCCAGCCATGTGTTGGAGCTCTAAGTAAGAAAATAGCTCACTAGCATTTATTTCTCTAGCCATATTTTTATAAGCGACTAAACCTTTGAGCTCTGATCCAAAGACCAGGGCCCCATCATCGGCGTATCCATAATATAAGGGCTTCATACCAAAATGGTCGCGAGCAAGTACCAGCTTGTTTCCGTCTATTATTGCAATGGCAAACATGCCGCGCAGGTGGTTTACAAAGTCCTCTCCCCACTCTTCATAGGACCTCAATACTACCTCTGTGTCAGATTCGGTTGAAAATTCGTGGCCCTTATTTTTTAATTGGTCTCTTAAAATTTTATAATTATAAATTTCCCCATTAAAAACAAGGCTTATGCCTCGGCTTTCATCAATCATGGGTTGGTTGCTGCGTGCATTTAAGTCAATTATTGACAGACGACAAAAGCCCAATGCATAATTTATAGCGTGATCATAATTTACAGCATCTGGCCCTCGATGACCTATAGCCTTGGTCATAGCCTCTATATTATCTAAATTTTTATTATTAATAATTCCAACAAATCCGCACATAACTATCCCTTCTTCACTATCATCTTTGCAGTGGTGATTATATTTCTATAGGGTTCAATGCCCTCTTGCATGTTCAAATCGCTGAGCATCCTTAAGCCCTCTTCACTTCCCCTGTGCTTCCTAATAACTTCTGTAATTTTAAATAAAGGATTGTCTCTCTTCACCTTATCGCTTTGTAAGGCTTGGTCAAAAAGTCTGTCCCCAGCTTCAAATTCATCAATCATATAATAAATAATAATTTTATTGAGAGCAGCATTTTCATAATTTCTTTTGCCAAAATCTTTTAAATCAATATCATCTAAGGTTTCTTTTGCAAGTTTAAAATCTTTTTTATCAGCATAGGCGCCGGCAAGATTTAATTTCACCATGGACTTTACACTATCGTCATTTGAGTTTTCGATTAAGTTTTTATTTGTTCTTATAAATTTGTCAACATCCTTGTCTGCAACATATTCTGCAACTGCTTGGCGCATCAGATCGAATTCTCTTCTGATGGTCCTTAAATCCAACCATGATAATACAAGGACAACCATAGCTGCAAGGCCACCTGCCAAAAGTGAATCTACTGGTTTTTTAAAAATTACGCAAACTAACATATAAGCCGCCAGAGTCATGGTAGCTGCTAGTATATATTTTCTGTATTTAAGCATTGTCTTCTCCCTTAAAAACATATTTTAACATAGCGGATAAATCGCCTGACTTCATAGACCGTTTGGAATATTTGGCAGAAAAAATATCTGCAGCAAGTCCATGGAAGTAAGCGCCAGCCACTGCTGAATTCCATACGCCCATGCCCTGGGCTAAGAATCCTCCTATAATGCCCGTAAGGACATCACCTGAGCCCGCAGTTGCAAGAGCATTTGATCCGCTTGTATTTATTATTATATTATTTTTCTCGTCTGCAATCAAGGTCCCATTACCTTTTAAGAGGCAGACGGCCTTGTATTTTTGGGCGAGCTTTAGTGCGGCTTCTTTTCTATTGTTTATAACATAATCAATATCACAATTCAAAAGATATGCGGCTTCCTTGGGATGAGGGGTGATGACAAGGTCTGTATCAAGTCCATGTTTTTTTAAATAGTAAAAACCGTCAGCGTCGATAACACTTGGAATCTTATTTTTTTCTATAAAATCAAAGAGCTTATCTACATCTGGCATTTCAAATCCAAGACCCGGCCCAAAGGCAATGGCATCAAAATTTTCCCTTAAAAAAAAGCAACCAAAGCTATTAATTATAGCCTCGGTTGATTTACTTTGTAAAATTGGAATCATTTGATCTGATGAATATAAATATACATAGCCAACCCCTGACCTAAAGGCAGCATCGGTCGCAAGCAAAGCAGACCCCGGCATATTATTGTAGCCGGCGATTAAACCCAGCCTGCCAAAAGTCCCCTTGTTGGAATCCTCTGGTCGCTTATTTAATAAATCCAAATATTTTTGGTCAGCGATAAAACTCGATGCATCGACATTTGCCACAGCATAATCACCATCGTGGGAAATGCTAATAATATATCTTTTATTTTTGTAAGACAAAAAGGGTTGACCCTTCTCACCATAAATAACTTTTGAATTCTTTAAAATATCTGTGGAAATCCCTATGCCCATAGCCTTGGCAAAGGCTTCTTTGGCAGCATAATGGCCGGCCAGAGTCTCAGTCTTATCTGCGTCTGACCCAACCATCTTTTGTGCAAAGTCTAAGCCTTTATTATTTATAATTTCATCAATGCGTGAAATTTTTACAAGATCAATTCCAATCATTTCTTTAAAAATCTGCTTCCTGGTTTTTCAATTGGAATATTTTTTTCACATAGGGGGCAAGCGTCTGCTTCAAAGAGTTTTGCTTCTTCGTAAATAGCTGCGTAGATTGGAAGTTCTACCTTGTCAACTGTCCTATCTACAATAGCGCCGATGCCTACAACTTTGCCGCCCAGTTCTTCGATGACTTTTGCAGTTTCCATAGAGCTCTTGCCTGTTGTAATTACGTCTTCGCAAATCAAAACTCTTTCGCCTTCTTCAATTCTAAAGCCGCGTCTAAAGGTCATCTTACCTTCAACTCTTTCTGTAAAAACGCTTCTAACTTTTAAAGCTCTGGCAAGTTCATAACCAATTATAATTCCGCCCATGGCAGGTCCAACAACTACATCAACTTCTACACCAGCGTCACTTAATTTTTTTGCAATTTCACCTGCAATAAATTCTGCGTCTTCAGGATATTCAGTTGCCTTGGCACATTGAAAATATTGGTCAGAGTGCTTACCACTTGATAGGCAAAAGTGTCCTTCAAGCAAGGCGTGTCTTTTAATCATAAGTTCTTTTACATACATTATATAATCCCCCTAATTTCATCTAAGCTCTTTATTCCGTGTCTGGTCATATATTCTTCCATGCCTTCAATGATATCGATTGCAGCAGATGGATTTACCAGATTAGCTGTGCCAATTTCAAATAATGTCGCACCGACCATAATAAATTCCAAGGCGTCACTGGCAGTCATTATGCCACCAATGCCAATTACAGGAATCTTAACTGATTTTACAACATCGTGGACCATCCTTACGGCAATTGGTCGAATGGCAGGACCCGATAGGCCAGCTGTCACATTATCAAAAACCGGTTTTCTTCTTTCAACATCAACTGCCAAGGCATTAAAGGTATTTACCAAACTAATGGCGTCTGCACCTTCAGCTTCAACGGTCTTGGCCATGGATTTTAAATCAAAAGCATTTGGCGATAACTTTACAATCAAAGGTTTTTTGACAATTGATCTGATTTCTCTGACGACGACAGATGCGTCTTGGCATTGGATACCAAAGGCCATACCACCTTCTTTTACATTTGGGCAGGAAATGTTTAATTCAATTGCGTCAACATCTGTCTGATCTAAAAGTTTGGCCCCTTCCATATAGTCTTCCAGTGAGTTGCCGCCCAAGTTTGCAATAATATAATCATTAAGCTTGTGCATTTCTGGGAGTTCATGTTCGATAAAGTGTGGGATGCCAGGATTTTGTAAACCGATTGAATTCATAATTCCCGATGGAGTTTCGTGAATTCTAATTCCACTGTTTCCTTCCTTTTCGCGAATGGTTAAGCCTTTGGAAATAAGTCCACCAAGTCTTGATAGGTCCATGTAAGGAGTAAATTCAGTGCCAAAACCAAAAGTGCCGCTTGCAACGAGCAGGGGATTTTTTAATTCTTTACCTAAAAATTTTGTTTCTAACATAAATCCCTCCCGTTAATTATTGGTCCTTCCTTGCAAATCCTGATGTGGCCGTCCTTGGTCTTGCAGTTGCATGACAAGCATGCGCCAACACCGCAGCCCATACGGGCCTCTAGGCTCACTTCTATATTTGCATTCGGATATTTTTTTACAAGGGCATTTATCATTGGCATTGGTCCACATGCATATATTTTATCATACTTTTCTGCATCCAATATATCAAGAGCATAACCCTTGTGGCCAACGCTGCCGTCTTCAGTTGCTATATAAATATTTTCTACATAGTCTTTGAACTTGTCAGTATAATATTCTCCTGACCTGTAGCCCACATATAAGTCTGGCTTGGTCTTTAAATTTTTTGCCAGATATAGCATGGGAGCGATTCCTGCTGTGCCAGCGAGCAAAGCGGTCTTGCCTTCAGTTAAGTTAAAGCCGTTACCCAGTGGTCCCAAGAGACCGACTTTGTCTCCAACTCTTAGATTAGACAAGTATTTAGTGCCTCTTCCCATTATTTGTATTAGAAAAACGATTTTGTTTCCATCAATATCTGAAATTGAAATTGGCCTGCCCAATAGTGGATCTTGAAATTCATTTACCTTGAGCATATAAAATTGGCCAGGCTTGCCCTCAAAGTCGCCTTCAAAAGTCAAGGTAAAAACTTCATCGGTCAAGATTTCTTTATTGGAAATTTCTACAAATTTATATGACATTAAAATCTCTCCTCATTTTTTCAACAGCTTCTCTGGTGGCTTCTTCAAAAGATTTTTCACTCTTTTCAAAGGCCCTGATAATGCCGCGTGATGAATTTACAACTCCGCCATTACCTGAGTTTAAAAGTTCCATTGCATCATGAGCTCCACCGCCTTGGGCCCCGTAACCTGGTATTAAAAAGAATACATCTTTAAAAGTTTCTCTGATGATCTTGCCCTCATCTGCGTTTTTATTTGTAGCTCCAATTACAAAACCAATATTTCTATAGCCAGATTCATTTACAGAATTCCCTGACATTTGGCAAATCTTTTTGCCAATATTCATATAGAGTGGATCGTCTCCAACCATGAGCTCTTCAAAATCAGCGCTGCCTGGGTTTGAAGTTTTAATAATTACAAATAAACCCTTGTTTTTCTTTTCAGCATATTCCATATAAGGCTCAATGCTGTCCAGGCCCATGTATGGATTCAATGTCACGAAGTCACCTTCGTAGTCGCCTTCAAAATAAGCCTTGGCATATTGGCTGGCAGTTGAAGAAATATCAGAACGTTTAACGTCATTTATAATTAGGGCGTCTTTCTTTCTTAAGTATTCCAGTGTCCTCTTGTAAGCTTTGAGTCCGTCCAGACCAGCCCCCTCATAGTAGGCAGCTTGTGGTTTATAAACAGCGACCAAATCATGGGTGGCATCTATAATTGCCTTGTTGTAAGAAAAAATTTTTTCTTCAATGCTTAGGTCCTTTACAAAGTCTGGTAGATGGTCAAGGTTTGGGTCCAGGCCCACACAGATGGGCCCCCTCTCCTCAACTCTCTTGTATAATTTATTTATTGACATCGTCTTTTACCACTTGATGGTCACAGTAAGTGCATTTGTAAATTCCCTTTTCCCTGTCGACCAAATGGAATTCATGTTCTATACCGCGTTCAATACTGGTGATGCATCTTGGGTTCTTACATTGGATAACTCCAACAACTTTTTCAGGTAGGGTTAGATTAATTTTATCTACAATTTTTTCGTCTTCAATTATATTTACTGTAATTTCAGGATCGATAAAGCCAAGAGCTGATAAGTCGAGATCAATTACGTTTTCGATTTTTATAATATCTTTTCTTCCGATCTTGCCTGATTGAGCATTCATAATAAGGGCAACTGTATAATCAGCATCTCTTAGGCCCAAATAATCAAAAATCTTTACGCCAAGTCCTGCGTGGATGTGGTCTATAACTATACCTTTTTTAATTGAATTTATACTTAACATGCTTCTACCCCCAACAATTCCATAATAAGTGCCATTCTTACGAACATTCCGTTTTTAACTTGCCTAAAGTACCATGCACGTGGGTCATCGTCGACTTCGTTTGCAATTTCAGTTACACGTGGTAGTGGATGGAGGATTGCAAGGTCTGCTTTAGCAGATTTTAATTTTTCTTCATCCAAGATATATGAATCTTTGAGTCTAATATAGTCAGCTTCGTTGAAGAATCTTTCCTTTTGAACCCTTGTCATGTAGAGGACATCCAATTCGTCCATTACATTTTCAAGTCTTTCCACTTCCTTGTATTCGATATTTTTATCATCTAAAATATTTTTAATATAATCTGGAACGCGAAGTTCTTCAGGAGAAATTAAAACGAATTTAATATTTTCTCTAATGCTCATGGCCTTGATCAGTGAGTGAACTGTTCTACCAAATTTCAAGTCTCCGCAAAGGCCGATAACCATGTCGGCTAGTCTGCCCTTGCTTTCTTGAATGGTAAAAAGATCTGTCAGCGTTTGTGTTGGATGTTGGTGGCCACCATCTCCAGCATTAATTAGTGGCACATAAGTATATTCGCGTGCGTAGTTTGGAGCACCTTCTTTTGGATGTCTCATGGCGATAATATCAGAATAACATCCAACTGTTCTAATTGTGTCGCGTAAGCTTTCACCCTTCTGAACAGAACTAGAGCCCGGCTCCGAGAAACCAATAACTTGACCGCCAAGTCTTAACATGGCAGCTTCAAATGAAAAACGTGTTCTCGTGCTGGGCTCATAAAATAGGGTAGCTAATAATTTACCTTTGCAAACATCGGTAAATAATTCAGGTTTATCTTTAATTTTTTGTGCTAGACTCATTACCTCGTCTAATTCCTCTACAGAAAAATCTGTCGGATCGATATAATTTCTTCCTTTAAGCATTGCATCCTCCAATCGTATTTTAAAAAAAGCCATCCACAAGGATGGCCTCTACCACCCTCGGTGGATTTTTATCTAAATAATTATACATCAAGACCAAGGGCCTGTCAAGTATTTTTAAAAAATATTTTTAATATTTTTCTTTGCACTTTATTTATTTTTTTCAAAAAAAGAGGGACTATAAATCCCTCTTATAAATTCTATTCGTCTATATCAAATTTTGCAGTGAAGAACCTAAGTTGTGCTGGTTCATATACAAATTTAAGTGGCTTAATATCTTCTTTGTGTTTGTATAGGTGGATAACAGTGTCAGCAACAACGTCCATGTGAGCGTATGTGTAAACACGTCTTGGAATTGTAAGTCTAACTGTTTCTAGTTTTGGCTTGTGGTTTTCTCCAGTCTTGTTGTCACGACCAGCTGATACGATTCCTCTTTCCATAGATCTAACTCCGCCTTCAACATAAATGCTGGCAGCAAGAGATTGAGCTGGGAATTGTTCTTGCTCTAGATGTGGGCAGAAGCGTCTAGCATCTAAGAATACTGCGTGGCCACCAACTGGTTCAACGATTGGAACGCCAGCTTCTTTTAATCTATCGCCCAAGTATCTAACTTGTTTAATTCTGTGTTCGATATATTCAAATTGTAGTGATTCGCGTAGACCTACAGCAAAAGCTTGCATATCGCGTCCAGCCATACCGCCGTATGAAGGCATACCTTCGTATACAACTACGATTTCCTTGGCCTTGCCAAAGAGTTCGTCATCATTAATTGCTAAAAAGCCACCGATATTTACGATACCGTCTTTTTTACCGCTCATTGTAGCTCCGTCTGAATAGGAGAACATTTCGTGAACAATTTCTTTGATAGTCTTGTCTTCGTATCCTTCTTCTTGTTCTTTGATGTAGTAGGCGTTTTCAACACATCTGGTAGCGTCAAAGAAAACTTTTATGCCATGCTTTGAGCACATTTCATGAACTTCTCTCATATTTTTCATGGAAACAGGTTGTCCACCAGCTAGGTTAACAGTAACAGCCAAACAAACATAAGCGATATTTTCTGGACCCTTTTCCTTGATAAGAGTTTCTAACTTTCCTAGGTCAATGTCACCTTTAAATGGAACATTAGCTGCAGCGTCATGGGCAACATCTTTGATAATGTCTACGAAAATTCCGCCATTAGCTTCTTGGTGGAATCTAGTAGTTGTAAAATACATATTGCCAGCTACATATTGGCCAGGTTTAATTGCAATGTGGCTGAGTAAGTTTTCTGCACCACGACCTTGGTGGGTTGGCACAACGTGCTTGAAGCCAAAGATTTCCTTAACTGTTTCTTCTAAGTAGAGCCAGTTTCTACTTCCTGCGTAAGCTTCGTCACCGATCATTAATCCTGCCCATTGCTTGTCACTCATGGCGTTTGTTCCTGAGTCAGTGAGTAAGTCGATATATACATCTTCACTCTTTAAGTTAAAGGTGTTATATCCTGCTTCCTTAATTGCTTTGATTCTTTCTTCCTTGGAAATCATCTTAACTGGTTCAACGGATTTAATTTTAAATGGCTCCGCTGGGTATTTGCTTAAATCTAAATAACTCATATATCCTCCTTTTGTTTTTAGCAAGGAAAAAATCTCTTTCCCATTGCTCTTATTATAACTTTATTATATTAAAAAGCATTGTGTATGTCAATGGATTTTTTAATAAAATATAACTTTTTACAAAAATAGTTAGCACTTTATCAACCATCAGTGATATCAATTATAAGTTGAAGAGCAAATTAAAAATTGCTATACTTATGAAGGGAGGTATCAGTGCATGAACTTTGTAATAAAAACTGCCATTGGCAATTTAAAAATTACCTGTGAGGACTCACATATTATAAGAATTGAAATGACAGATGAAAACGAAAATAAAAATTTAAATAAAATGCAAAATGAAATTAAAAAAAATTTGCGGATTATTTTAAGGGTCAGGGCCTCTTGGATGATCTACCTATTAAAATAAAAGCGACTGCCTTTAGGGAAAAAGTTTATAAAGAATTATTATTAGTCCCCTACGGTCAGACGGTCACTTACAAAGACCTAGCCATGAGAATTAACAATCCCAAGGCAGCCCGAGCTGTTGGCTCTGCTATGAAAAATAACCCCCTGCCATTTGTAATTCCCTGCCACCGAGTTGTGGGCACAAATAATCCCGGAGCCTATGCCTATGGAGCGGACTTAAAATACTTTTTGCTCAATATGGAAAAAGCAAATGCCCAAAAATTTAATCTATGATTTTTTCATAATTTCTATTATAATATGACTTGGAGATTTAAATGAAAATTTAAATAATAATAATTTATTAAACGCAAAAGCCTGGGTGCATTTCAGCAAACCCAGGCTTTAATTGTATCTTTTAACTTTATTTATAATATTTTATTAATCAATATTTACAGATCCAAAAGAAGATTCTACATTTATTATGAGACTTGTCTCATCATCTACATAATCATCCGTATAGGCAATAATTTTATTACCTATCTCTTCGAATCTGGTAAACCTATAGCCGAAAAACTCTCTGGAATTCGATCTCTTCTTCCTCCTACCTATGAGTTTAACTGGCTTGTCAAGCCCGTCTAAGCCTAAGTTAATACTGCCAGAAACAACTTCAATGTCGATCTTTTCAGCTGAGTTTCTAATGTCATCAATTTCAACTTTACCCGAAACCGTCTCTAAGTAGGAGTTTTTATAATCGATTTCATCTGCAACAACCTTGCCAGAAACTGTGCTTGCATTTAAATT
This sequence comes from Ezakiella peruensis, assembly GCF_900215725.1. Classification (GTDB taxonomy): domain Bacteria; phylum Bacillota; class Clostridia; order Tissierellales; family Peptoniphilaceae; genus Ezakiella; species Ezakiella peruensis. The sequence continues at coordinate 957,571 of NZ_LT962469.1, forward strand.
TGTACCGGAAATATTGTCTATTTCAACCTTGCCAGAAACTGCTTCGATATTTGCCTTGTCCATCTTGGAGTTTTTAACCATAACCTTGCCAGAAACTGCTTCTATATCTGCTTCATCCGCATTTAATCCTTCAGCCTCTATGCAGCCGGAAACATTTTCTAATTTGATTTCTTCAAAATTCCTCTTTGGCAGGGTCAACCTTATATCAGAAATGTAGGAGTCGGCCTTGTATTTTTTAAACTTTGGTTTAACCTTTAGAGTGTCTCCTTCAAGGTAAATATCATAGTAATCATTTTTATTGTTCTTGTTGTCTCTTTCGTCGTATTTAATGTCGATTTCAACTTTTATTTGGTCTGACAAATCTGTGATTACATCTAATCTACCGCGTATGTTTTCAACATCAATGCCTTTTACTTCACCATCCTCATTTAAGTCATGAGTATACTCTTGCCTGGTCCTAGCATTTAAATCTTCAAAGCAAGATCCTATATTTACGCTGATGCCTTCCCACAGATTATCCAGATTTAATTTCTTAATGGCCTCTTCGGTCTTGGTGCCAATCTTTGAAATGGAATCTGTGACCTTGTCTACAAAGCTATCATCAAAAACCTTGTTAGAAGATTTGCTTTTCTTTTCTTGACTCTTGTTTTCACCAATGGCGTCCAAGAGTTTTAAGGCTTCATCATTTGTAATCTTGCCATCCTTTAGCATCTCTAGAATCATTTCTCTTTCTCTACTCATAAGAACCTCCTTTTTATTTATATTCTTTTAAAAGTTCAGTGGCTTCTTCAGGGCTAATCTCCCCTTCATTAAGCCTGTTTAAGATATCTATCCTAGACTCTTCTTTGCCTACATCGTGACCAAGAGATTTAATTACACCATCCAGTTTATTCCTAACCGTTGGATAGGATATGCCCAATTCCTTCTCAATCTCTTTGATTGACCCCCTCTTCATTACAAAAATTTCTATAAAATCTTTTTCCTCTTGGCTGAGCTTTGAAAACTTATCTTCTTCAAAGTCGCCTTTAATAGTTGTCCCGCAATTCTCGCAGGAGACCTCTTTGATAATTAAAGATCCTCCGCAAACCGGACAGGATGATAATTTTTTATTTGCCATATGATCACCTCAAGTATATTTTAACACCTCTTTTAATATTTGTCAATAATATTAAGATTAAAATTAATAAAATTAATTTAATAATTAATATTTTTAAAATTTCGTTTGAAAATTTGCTCTATCACTTTTTATCTTATAGGTTTGATAAAATTATTTAATAATGCTATAATATCAAATGAACATTTTTATTTTTTAAGGAGGAAATATTAATGAAAAAAACATTAGCAATTATTATTGCAGCCCTACTTTTATTCGTAGGATGCACCAAGCCTGCTGATTCAGGCGAAAAAGCATCTGATGCAAGTGGCGAATTATCATTCGCAGGTTCATCAACACTCGGACCTGTAGTATCAGCAGTCACAGATGACTTCAAATCAAATTACAAAACTTGGAAAGAATACGACAATAGCCTAGCAGACAAACCTGTTGTAGTAAATGTGTCAACTGGCGGTTCAGGTGCTGGTATTAAAGCTATCCAAGAGAAAACTGCAGACTTTGGTATGCTTGCTCGCGACTTAAAAGACAGCGAAAAAGAAATTGAAAATTTGGTTGTAAATAAAATCGGTATCGACGCTCTTACAATTTCTGTTAACCCAGAAAACCCAATTTGCAATTTGGTTGATGATCTTTCAAGCGAAGAAATCAAAAAATTCTTCTCAGGCGAATACAAAAAATGGTCAGACTTTGACCCAAGCCTACCTGATGAAGAAATCGTTGTGGTTGCTAGAGACTTAGGCGGCGGAGCCCACCAAGTTTTCCAAAAAGTTATCATGGGTGAAACACCAGTTCGCGAAGACGTTATCCAAGCCCCATCAATGGGTGCCCTAGTTCAAAAAGTTATTGAAAACAAGAACGCTATCGGCTATGCATCATTTGGTGTATCAAACCAAAACGAAGGTAAACTATTCCCTATCAAGGTTAATGGCGTTGCAGCAACTGAAGAAACAATCTTAAATGGTTCATATATCATTTCAAGACCACTAATTATTGTTCACGACGGAGAATTAAAAGGTGAAGCAAAAGCTTTTATGGATTATTTAAAATCAGATAAGGGCGAAGCTATCCTTCACGACCTAGGATTTGTTCCTGTAAAATAGTTTTAAAGGAGGTAAAGATATGAAGAAGAACGATAAATTTTTTAAAGGTATTCTCTCTGTCTTTACCTTTTTTTCTATTTCTTTATTGTTTTTAGTTTTGATTTTTATAATTATAGAAAGTTTACCATTTTTTAAAAATCATTCCATAATTGAATTTATTTCAGGAAAGACTTGGCGACGAGGAGTTGAATTAGAGCTTGGCCTCTTGCCAATCATCTTGGCCAGCGCCTACACATCTTTTCTTGCAATATTATTTGCCACACCAATTTCCCTAGGGCTTAGCTTGCTTATAGTCGGCTATGTCCCTGGCAAGTACAAGAAATACATAAATAATTTATTAAATATCCTGGCTGGAGTTCCGTCAGTTATTTACGGATTTTTAGGCTTAACCGTTATAGTCAAAATTTTTGAAGATAAATTTAATTTAGCTACTGGCGAGTCTGTTCTGGCTGGCGGCATCCTCTTGGCCCTGATGATTATCCCCTATATAACTTCAGTCACCTTTGATAAGATGGAAGAGTCTTATCAAAAATACAATGAAATCTACAAGTCACTCGGACTAAGCAAGGACTTTTTCTTAAGGAAAATCATTATTAAGGATGCCCTTAAAAATATTATCGCAGGCATAATCCTTGGGCTGGGTAGAGCCTTTGGTGAAACTATGGCCGTTATGATGGTAATTGGCAACGCGCCAATTATGCCGACACTATTGAGCAAGGGGCAAACCATTCCTTCGCTCATTGCCCTAGAGATGGGTATGGTCGAACTAAACAGCATGCACTACCACAGCCTCTACGCTGCTGGCCTAGTCCTAATGCTTATAACAATACTTACAAATATTTTATTTTCCTTTATAGTTACTAAGGGGGACCAAAGATGAGAAAGTTTAAAGATACAATTTTTAAGGTCCTACTTTTTATAAATTTATTGATATTTGCATCTATACTTATCGCCCTCTTCTCTAAATTAATTAAAGAAGGGGCACATGTCCTATCTTGGGATTTTCTCTTTGGAAGCCCATCTGGCCTGCCTCCAGGAAAGGAAGGCGGCATTTGGCCAGCCATAATAGGTTCGCTTATAACATTTTTCTTGTCGTCCTTTATTTCATCAATTCTAGCTTTGATGACGGCAATTTATATTGTCTTTTACCTAAAGGAAGGCAGAACTAAAAATATTTTAAGAATTATAATCCAATGCATATCAGGTATTCCATCAATTGTCCTAGGACTCTTTGGATATACCTTACTCGTATACAAGCTAAGACTAGGCAGGTCAGTATTATCTGCATCTGCAACTTTAGCGGTAATGATCTTTCCCTTTATGGAAATAAGGATGGAGAAATTATTTATAAATTACGACTATGATAAATTAGAAACTGCTCTCTCACTAGGAATTGACAAAGGCTTTGTAATTAGACATATAGTTTTAAAGGGCCTAAGAAATAAAATTATCCAAACCGTTACACTCGGTGGGAGCTTGGCTATTGGTGCCACAGCTCCAATAATGCTCACAGGAGCTGTTATCCACACTGGCATACCAAGCGGGCTATTTAAACCCTTTATGGCCCTGCCTTACCACTTATATATTTTAATTAACGAAGGCATTTCAACCACCATGGGCTACGGGACAGCCCTCGTCCTTATGATAATCCTACTTATCATAAACACATTCTCTCTTTTGATAGGAGGTAAAGATGACAATTATTAGCACAAAAGATTTGAACATTTACTATGGTGACAATCATGTTGTCAAGAATGTAAATATAGATTTTGCAGAAAATAAAATAACATCTATAATTGGGCCATCGGGTTGTGGTAAAACTACATTTTTGGTTACCTTAAATAAGATTATTGAAGAGCGTGGCGGATCCTATACGGGCGAAATTTTTTATATGGATAAAAATATAAATTCCTACGATATAAATGACCTAAGAAAACAAATTGGCATGGTCTTTCAAAAGCCAACACCCTTTCCTTTATCTATCAAAGGCAATGTGGAACTCGCCCTCAAATATCATAATATGAATTATAAAGATGCGGCTATTGAAGCTATAAAAAAAGTTAGTCTCTATGATGAAGTCGCCAACGACCTAGACAAATCGGCCTTTGAACTTTCTGGCGGCCAACAGCAAAGGCTGTCTATAGCTAGAAGCATAGCCATCAAGCCCAAAGTCCTTTTACTTGATGAACCCTGCTCTAGTTTAGACATACGAAACACAGAAAAAATCGAAAGACTCTTGGTCAATCTCAAGGACGAAATCACTATAATAATCGTTACCCACAACCTCCAGCAAGCAAAGAGGATTTCGGATAACACACTCTTTATGTTAAACGGAGAATTAATTGAGTGGGGACCGACAAATCAAATATTTGAAAACCCAAAAGACAAACGCACAGAAGATTATGTAGCTGGCTTATTTGGATAAAAATTATATTTACACAAAAGAAAAACTGCTTTGATTTTTAATTTCAAAGCAGTTTTATTTTTATAAATAATAATTAATTATACCAAGTGGCAAGCTACGAAGTGTCCTGGAGATACTTCTCTTATTTGTGGGTGTGGACCATCGCAAATGCCTTCTTTTCTATTTTTACATCTTCCATAGAATACACATCTATCTGGTGGATCAATTGGAGAAGGTACATCGCCTTCAAGGATAATCCTATTTGCATGATAGTCATATTCAGGAACAGGTATAGCTGATAAGAGCGCCTGAGTATATGGATGCAAGGCATTTTCAAAGATCGCCTTGTAGTCTGCAAGTTCAACCATACGGCCCAAATACATAACAGCAACCCTGTCCGACAAGTGTCTTACGACTGAAAGGTCATGAGATATAAATAGATAGGTAAGATCTTTGTCTTGTTGAATGTCTTGAAGTAGGTTCAAAACTTGAGCTTGAATAGAAACGTCAAGAGCAGATACTGGTTCGTCGAGGACGATAAATTCTGGCTTCATAACCAGGGCCCTTGCTATACCAATTCTTTGCCTTCTACCACCGTCAAGTTCATGAGGATATGAGTTCATTAATCTCTTTTCAAGACCAACTGTTTCCATCATTTCAAGAACTACTTCTTCAATTTCCTTTTTATCCTTGTAAATCTTGTTTACATACAAAGCATCAGCTATAAGATCAAAGGTATTTAATCTTGGGTTTAGTGATGAATATGGATCTTGGAAAACAATTTGCATTTCCCGTCTTAAGAGGCGCAAATCTTTTTTGCTGTGCCTATCCATAATGTTTTCGCCATTTAGGTAAATTTCACCTGAGGTTGGTTCGTGTAGTCTAATTATAGCACGGCCTGCAGTGGATTTACCGCATCCAGATTCACCAACCAGTCCTAAAGTTTCACCCTTATCGATATATAAGGACAAATCTTCAACAGCATGTAAGAGACCTTTTTTAGTAGGAAAGTATTTTTTTAAATTTTTAACTTCAATAAAATGATCCATATTATACCTCCTTATCTTCGGCCTTATCCGAATTTTCAAACAAGAAACACTTTACAAAGTGGTCTTCTTCGACTTCGTACATCTTCGGATCCTGTGTCTTACATTTTTCCATGCAATGTGTGCATCTTGGGTGGAATTTGCATCCTTTTGGCAAATCAGTTGGGTCAGGTGTGGCACCTGGAATAACTGCAAGTCTTTCAACATCATCAGTTAAGCTTGGAATTGATTCGAACAAACCAATTGTATATGGATGCAATTTATTTGTGTAAATATCTTTTGTTGATCCGCTTTCTACAACTTCACCAGCGTAGACAACATCAACCCTATCTGCGATTTCAGCTATAACTCCTAAGTCGTGAGTAATCATAATAATCGAAGTGTTAAACTTTCTCTTGAGGTCCTTCATAAGTTCCAATACTTGGGCTTGAATAGTAACGTCAAGAGCTGTTGTAGGTTCGTCAGCTATTATGATTTCAGGATTACAAGCAAGGGCCATAGCGATAACTATCCTTTGTTTCATACCACCTGATAATTGGTGAGGATAGTCGTTTACACGCTCTGGTCTAATGCCAACGAGTTCTAGCATTTCAAGAACTCTTTTATCTTGGTCTTTTTTATTTAGATCGGTGTGAAGTTCAATAACTTCCTTGATTTGATCACCAATTGTCATAACAGGGTTTAGAGATGTCATAGGGTCTTGGAAGATCATGGAGATTTTTTTACCACGAATCGCCCTCATTTCTTTGCCCTTTTTCTTTAGTACATCTTCTCCTTCAAATTCAACAAAACCATCTGTAATTACTCCGGGTGGATCTGGAATCAAGTTTAGTATTGATAAAGCTGTTGTAGTTTTGCCAGCCCCAGTCTCTCCAACAAGACCCAAAGTTTCTGATCTATTTAGCGATAAATTCATATTGTTTACTGCTTTAACTATTCCTGAGTCGGTATGAAATTCAACGCATAGATTTCTTATATTTAATAAATCTCCTTTTTGCATAATTCCCTCCTATCTCTTAAGCTTAGGATCAAGAGCATCTCTTAAACCATCGCCCATAACATTTAAAGCAAAAATTGTAATTACAATTGCAAGTCCTGGAAATACCGTGATGTGTGGGTAGTGCATGATGTATGTTCTACCATCAGAAAGCATTGCGCCCCATTCAGGTGTTGGAGGTTCTAGCCCCAAACCTATAAATGATAGACCTGCAGCATTGATAATTGCATAAGCAACACCAAGTGTAGCTTGAACTATAATAGGAGCCATACAGTTAGGGATTATGTGTTTAAAAATAATTCTAAAATCTGTAGAACCATTAGCTTTTGCAGCTTCTACAAATTCATTATCCTTGATTGTTAAAACTGATGACCTAACAATTCTTGCATAAGCAGGAACGGATGCAATACCAACAGCAATCATAAGGTTGCCAAGGCCTGTGCCAAGTGCAGCCATAATTGCAATTGCAAGCAAAATATCAGGAATAGCTTGTAGGATATCTATAAATCTCATAATGAGTGTATCGACCTTGCCTCCATAATAACCTGTTATAGCACCCATAGTTACCCCAAATACCAGTGCAATCGAAACAGAAATAAAACCAACCTTTAATGAAATTCTGGAACCGTAAACTACACGAGAGAAGATATCACGACCAAGGTGGTCTGTTCCAAAAATAAATTCACTGTTCGGTGTAACAAAAGGATCAGCCACGATTTCATTGTATTTAAATGGTGCAATTACATCTGCAAATATAGCGCTTAAAATCAATATTACTAGGATTACAAGACCAACCATAGAAAGTTTGTTCCTTGACATCCTCTTCATAACTTCGCTAAGACCAGTTTGGCGTCTAGATTTTTCTTTTTTAACTTTATTTTCTTTAGCCATAATTATCACCTACACATATTGACTCTTAACACGTGGATCGATGAAGGTATATAGAATATCAACGATCAAATTAACAAAAGCAAAGGTAATAGCTACAAAAAGTACGCAGCCCATAACCATTGGCATATCACGTTTATTAATTGAGTCAACCATTAAACGACCAATTCCTGGTATCGAAAAGATAACTTCTGTCATTAGAGCTCCGCCCATCAACTGACCAAATTGTGTACCAATAACTGTAGTGATTGGTATTAAAGCATTGGCAAGAGCGTGTTTTTTTCTGATAACCTTGTCTTCTTGGCCTTTAGCTTTAGCAGTTCTTATATAGTCTTGTCTAATAACTTCAAGCATGGAGCTTCTGGTTTGTCTGGTAATAACACTAACAGATTGTGCGCCAAGAGCAACTGCTGGAAGTATCCATTGTTTTGGTGTGTCAAATCCAGACGCTGGTAGCCAGCCGAGTTTTACAGAAAACAACATTATAAGCAAGAGCCCCAGCCAGAATACCGGCATAGAAATCCCTATGAGGGCAAAAATCATTGTTATGTTATCAAAAATACTATATTGTTTGACAGCCGAGATAATTCCAATAGGAATACCTAGAATTACTGCAAAAGTAATAGCTAAAAATGCAAGTCTAATAGTTGCGCCAGCACGACTTTGAATTTCTTTTACTACTGGCACCCTAGTAATATAACTTCTTCCTAAATCTCCCTTAAGTACCATATTTTTTAGATATCTTCCATATTGTACAAAAAACGGATCATCCAAACCCAATTCTGCTCTTAAATCCTTAACTTGTTGTTCTGTTGCAGATGGACCTAAAACGTTTCTCGCCGGATCACCAGGCGTTACATACAATAACCAGAAAACAAATAAACTTACAAGTAGAATAACGGGAATAAGATACAATAATCTTTTTAAAATATATTTTGCCATTTGTACCTCCTAATATTAAAGAAAAGGCCACTAAATTGAAGTGGCCTTATTCAATTTAATAACTATTCTTCTATTGTTACTTTGTTTAGCTTGTAGAAACCAAATGGATTCATTTCAAATCCCTTAACCTTTGCTGATGTAGCAACTGTTAATTCTGACCAGTATTGAGGAATCCAAACTTGTGTATCAAGAATTCTTTGTTGAGCTTCCTTATATAGTTCTCCACGTTTTGCATCGTCTTGTTCTTCTCTAGCGTCTTCTAGAAGTTTGTCTAGTTCTGGGTCGTCTAGGAAGCAGTAGTTTCCACCTTCACCCTTTGCAGATGAGTGGAAGCATGGGAATAAGAATGTATCTGGGTCTGGTGTATCAGAAATCCAAGCGATTTCAAACATATCTTGTTGACTGTTCTTTAACAAGTCATTATATGCTGACCATTCCATAACTTGAATTGTTACATCGATGCCGATTTCAGCAAGTTGTTCTTTTATAATAGTAGCCATATCAACTCTTTGTTTTCTTTCATTTGTTGATAGAGTTGTAGCAAATCCGTTTTCATATCCAGCTTCTTTTAATAAAGCCTTAGCTTTTTCAATATCACGTTTCTTAGGTTGTGTTGAGTCACCGATTGAGTATTTTAGTGTTGGTGGCATTGAGTTGGATGCTGTGCGTCCTAGACCTAACCATACCTTTGGAATAATTTCTTCCATGTCAATACCGTAAGCAATAGCTTCTCTTACCTTTGGATTGTCAAATGGAGCCTTGGATGTGTTAAATCCTAAATATGTTGTACCATAGTCGTCTGATTTGAACATTTGAAGTTTGTCGTCTTTTTCAACTTGTTCAACGTCTAGAGGTTGAATTTCGTAAGCGATTTGTGCTCCACCAGTTTGCAATTCAACGAATCTGTTTGTTGGTTCAGGAACGATCTTCATTTCAAGTTTAGCAACGCCAGCTTTTTCTCCGTGATAATCTTCAAAACGTGAGAATTTTAAAACTGTAGCTTTTTGCCATTCATCAAGTTTAAATGGACCTGTACCTACAACTTTGTCGCCTGTTTGACCATAGTCTTTGCCAGCTTATTCAACAGCTTTTTTGCAAAGAATTGATCCGCCTGGGTGCATAAAGGCCATCAAAACGCCCTTGAACGGGTGTTTTAATTGCATTTTTACTGTGTAATCATCAACGGCTTCAATGGAATCTTTGTCGATTGTGTTGAATAAGTGAAGAACGTTTGGAGCTTCACATGCTCTCTTGATTGAGAATACAACGTCTTCAGCCTTCATTTCTTCTCCATTGTGGAATTTAACTCCCTTTTTCAGATGGAATACATATTCTGTATCTGAAGGTTGATCATAGCTTTCACATAGTAAAGGTTTGATTGAGCCGTCTCCTGTAAGTTCAAATAAACCTTCGTATACTTGTACTAATGCCTTTGATGAAGCATTGTCGTTTGATCCCATAGGATCCATTGTTACAGCGTCTGAGTCGTTAACTACTACAAGTGTAGCGTCTTTTCCGCCCTTTGATGAGCTGTTTCCTCCACAGCCGGTTAATAGTGTCATAACCATAGCTATAGAAATGATGATTGTCAAAAATCTTTTCATATTATCCTCCTTGTTTTGTGACAATTTATATTTACGTGATAACCACGGAAATACCAGAAAATTTGTACAAAAAAACTACAAGAAATCCCTATCCTTGTAGTTTGCTTAATGACTGCATAAAAATATAATAGTACATACTCTCGAACGAATAATTACTACTATGATAAGTTATATTATAATTTTTTTCAAAATATGTAGCCATAATATTTCCTTCCAACAATTTTTTTGTACTTGAGTATATTATACCACATTTAATAATTTTGTAAACATTTAAACACAACTTTGTTTTAAAATTTCTATTTATTTTTTGCATTAAAAGTATTCAACATTTTTATAAGAATTGACCAGCAACTTAAAATGGCTTCTTTTAAATATATGTAAGATATAATTATAAAATAAAAACCTGGAGTTTCCTCCAGGTAAAATTTATAGTGGTTTGGTCTTTGCCTTATTTTGTTCACGGGGATATTTTTTGGGTGTTGGCTTAATTTTTTTAATAACTAAAATATTTCTTTCCCCATAGTCGTAATCAAATTTTACATTCTCAACTATTTCTCCACCAAGAATTTTTATTGCTTTTTTGGCTTCTTCTATCTCTTCACCTATAGCCGGCCCCTTCATGGCGAAGAAATATCCACCGACTTTAACAAATGGCAAGCAGTATTCTACAAGTGTGTTTAATCTAGCAACCGCCCTTGAAATCGCCCCATCATAGGCCTCGCGTTCAGGAGTTTTGGCCAAATCTTCTGCCCTGGCATGAATGGTCTTTACATTTTTTAATCCAAGGTCTTCTACAACTTCGTCTAAAAAATTAATTCTCTTTTTTAAACTATCCATAAGGGTAATTTTTAAATCTTCGTCTTGAAGTTTTATAATCACGCCTGGTATACCTGCGCCAGTGCCAATGTCAATCAAACTTTTGATCTCGTATTTTTCCAGCAAAGGCATTATGGTTGCAGAATCTATGACATGCTTATCCCACATCTCATCGTAATCATCAACTGCCGTTAGATTCATCACCTTATTTTTTTCTTGGATTAACTTTAAATATCTATCAACTTTTTCCTTATTAACTATTTCTGTTTTCATGTTTCCGCCTTTCCAGTTCAAGATGAATCATGAGCACATTCATATCAGATGGGCTGACCCCGCTAATCCTACTTGCTTGAGACAAGGTCTCCGGCCTAATTTGTGTGAGCTTGTCAGCCGCCTCATGTTTAAGGCCCTTTATCTCATGATAATTAATATCCTCTGGCAATTTACGATCTTCAAATTTGTGCATGCGAGCAATTCTATCGTTGTTTTTCTTTATATAGCCCTCATATTTAATTTCTGTTTCAATGAGGAGTTTTGTTTCCTTGTCTAAATTAATATTTATAGGAAACATTTCAAGGGCTTGGTCAATTCGAATTTCTGGCCGCCTAATTAGCTCTTTTAAGGAAATAGCCGTCTTAATCGGCGTTGTATACTTTGACAAAAGCTCATTTGTCTCTTCAGTTGGGGTGATTTTTTTATCTTCCAACAATTTAATCGCGTCTTCCAAAACTTTTTTTCTTTCAAGCATTTTCTTTAGACGCTCATCACTTGCCAGGCCAATATCATAGCCTTTTTGTGTGAGCCTTAAATCGGCATTGTCTTGGCGAAGGGTTAGGCGATATTCAGCACGCGCCGTCATCATCCTGTAAGGTTCATAGGTGATCTTTGTTACAAGGTCATCGATTAAAACCCCAATGTAACCTTCATCGCGTTTAATTGTAAACTCATCTTGGCCCTTGATTTTTCTCGCCGCATTTATTCCAGCGACAAGGCCTTGGGCTGCGGCTTCTTCATAACCAGAAGACCCATTTATTTGGCCCGCAAAGAAAAGATTGCTTATGTCCTTACTTTCAAGCGTAGACTTAAGAGATGTAGCAAAAATTGCATCATATTCAATGGCATAGCCCGGACGCATAATACGAACGTCATCCATGCCTTCAATCATCTTGTACATATTTTCTTGAATGTATTCGGGCATGGAAGTCGAAACGCCCTGAACATAAATTTCATCAGTCGACTCAGCTTCAGGTTCCAAAAATACTTGATGGTCGTCCCTATCTGGAAAACGCTTGATCTTGTCCTCAATACTTGGACAATAGCGTGGGCCTGTCCCTTCTATGGCCCCAGAATAAAGGGCCGATTCTTCCATGTGGTCTCTAATATAATCATGCATCTTCTTGGTCGTTCTGGTTAAATAACAATTTACCTGTGGGCGATCAATGTCTTCTCTTGTATTTAAAAATGAGAAAGGTGTTATCTCTTCATCGCCAGGTTGGACTTCCATATTTTCAAAATTTATAGTCTTCCTGTCAACCCTTGCCGGCGTCCCAGTCTTTAATCTCCTAAGGACAATGCCATGTTTTCTTAGATTGTCTCCAAGCAAAACCGATGGAAACCTACCATCCGGTCCAGATTCATAAATATTTTTACCAATAAAGACCCTGCCCTTTAGGTAAGTTCCTGTTGCTAAGATAACAGCCTGTGCACAAATTTCTCTACCGTCGCGAAGGACAATGCCCTTTACCTCATTATCTTCTACAATAATATCGACGGCCTCCATTTGACGAAGGATTAAATTTTCTGTGTTCTCCAATTTTTGCTTCATGTGCTTGTGGTATTCAAGTTTATCAGCTTGGACTCTAAGCGAGTGAACAGCTGGACCCTTGGATGTGTTTAGCATCCTTGATTGGATGAAGGACTTATCAATATTAAGTCCCATGTAGCCACCAAGGGCGTCAACTTCTCTAACCAAGTGGCCCTTGCCTGTTCCACCGATATTTGGATTACAGGAAAGAGCTGCAATTCCGTCCAAGTTCATGGTAATTATTAAAGTTTTTATTCCCATATTTGCAGCAGCAATAGCGGCCTCGCATCCAGCGTGACCAGCCCCTACTACTATTAAATCATAATCCATAATATCACTTCCCTACGCAGAAGTCATGAAAGACTCTGTCAATCAAATCTTCATCATAATTTTTTCCTAAAATCGAATAGAGGTCATCCAAAGCCATCCTGAGACTTACTTCGACTATTTCAAAAGGCATAAAGTCCATATCGTTTTTGGCTTGTATTAACTCATCCTTTGCTGCCTCCAGGGCCTGCCTGTGGCGAAGGTTAAATATAGATGTAAAGGACGCATCTACATCAATGGTAAATATTTTTTTAATTAGTGACATGATCTCGCGAATTCCTTGATCCTCTTTAATAGAACCAATAACCAGATTATCACTGTATTTTTTTATCTCTTCAAGGTCAGCGCTTGTGCCCTTGTCAGCCTTGTTTATAAAAATAATTTTATTTTTATCTTCTACAGAATTTAAAATTTCCCTGTCTTCATCGGAAATTTTATCTGACCCATCGATAACCACGATTACAATATCCGCTTCCCTTGCAGATTTTTTGCTGAGTTCAATGCCAATCGATTCAACAACCTCGCTTGTGTGCCTAATGCCTGCAGTATCTATCAAGTGCAGATAAAGTCCCTCGTAATTTATAAATTCTTCAATAGTATCACGGGTCGTCCCAGGTATTTCAGTAACAATAGCCCTGTCCTTATTTGTAATTGCATTTAACAAGGAGCTCTTGCCTACATTTGGCCTGCCGATAATAGCAGTCTTGATGCCTTCTCTAATAAAGCTTGACCTGTTTTGGTCGTCCAAAAGATTTTCAATAGCCAAATAAATTTCATCAACTCTTGCCTTCATATCATCGACATTGCCAAGTTCAGGATAATCAATCTTGGCCTCGCACTCAGCAATCAAAGACAAAAGTTCATTCGCCAAAGAATCTATTTTTTCTGACAGGCTGCCTCCAAGGACATTAGTATATAAAACTTGCTCTTCCTTGTTTTGGGCATCGATGATTCCTGACACAGCTTCTGCTTCCAAGAGGTCAATCCTGCCATTTAAAAAGGCAAGTTTAGTAAACTCTCCAGCGTCAGCTTGGACAGCTCCCTCTTTTAAAAGGATTTCATAGATATAAAGAGTCGAAACATAACCACCATGGCAATATATTTCAACCATATCCTCAGTCGTGTATGAATAAGGCCCTTTAAAATAGCAAGCCATAACCTCGTCTATTATTTTATCATCATAGGCAATGTGGCCATAGTGCATAAATCTTGGCTTAATTTCTTTTTTTGTTTTAAATATTTTCTTTAATATGTCAAGGCTCATAGGTCCTGACATCCTCACGATGCCAATGCCTCCACGACCAGGTGGAGTGGCGATAGCTGCAATAGTTCTCATAACTAAAAAACCCGCTTTATTGCGGGTCTCTTGTAATAACAATGGAGCGTCTCGGTTCTTCACCTTCAGAATGAGTAGAGACCCCTTCCATATCATTTAATGCCTTGTGGACAATTCTTCTATCGTAAGCGTTCATAGGTCTTAATCTGTATTCGCCATCTCTGATAGCGCGCTCACCAGCATCTCTTGCAAAGGCCTTGAGCTTTTCTTTTTGATCGTAGATATAGTCTCCGCAATCAACTTCAAGCATGAGTCTTTCATCATAGCGACCTCTGACAAATTGACCTACCATATATCCAAGGGCATCAATAGTTGCACCTTTTTTGCCGATGATTCTAGAATTTTGTTCGTAGTCATCAAGCATGATATCAAGGACAAGGTTTTCACCTTTTTCTCTTTCATCAATAATTTCTACATGGCCTTTAAAACCCATTAGATTAATTGTTTTTTCAAGATATTTTCTAGCAGCCTCAGCCATGTCTTCTTCAGTTTTATAGTGGTCAACACCTTCGAGTAAGAATGACTTCATAGGTCTAGCTATCTTTTCGTCAACAAAATCCTCTGTGCTTTCCTTCATGTCTTCGAATTTATCTTTTACATCTTCTTTTACATCATTAAATTTATCGCTTGCATCATTAGCGAGTTCGGATACCTTATCTGATGCTTTCTCAGCCATCTCAGAAACGTCTTCTTTTATATCATCATAAGCGTTTTTAGCATCAGCTGTAACTTCATCAATCTTTTTTTCAAAATCTGATTTATTTTCTTCAATTTCATTTAATACTTGAGCCGTTTGACCTGTGCCCTTGCGTACAACAGTAACCTTGGCTTCTTTGGCACCTAAGCCAAGAAAACCCTTGGAAGGCTCTTCTTCTATAATAACATCTACTTCATCTCTTGTAGCATCAAGCATTTTTAATGCGGATTCAATAGCTTCTTCAACAGTTTTCATTTCAAGTGTAACTCTATCCATCTTATTCTCCTTTTTTAAACAACAAATCTCTATTAGAAATTAAAGATTGAACAGCTGTAAACATTGTGCTTACAGTCCAATATAGGGCTAGACCACCAGGGTATTTAAGAGCAAACCAGAAAATCATAATAGGCATTATATAATTCATAGTTGACATACTTTGTTGCTCTTGTGATTGAGCCCCTACCTTAGGTGTAGTTAATGTTTGTAAGTAGGTCATAACAGCAGTAATAAGCGGTAAACCATACCAATATGGGTCGGCTTGGGTCAAATCTTTAATCCAGAAAAATGTCTTTAGCATATTGTCATACATGCCAGATTCGTGGAAAACATAAAGACTTGGATCTCTCATTACACTGAAAAATGCAAGTATTATTGGAAATTGGATTAGAAGTGGCAGACATCCGCCTGTCATACTAGCTCCATTTTCTCTATATAGCTGCTGGATTTTCATATTTGCTGCCTGCGGGTCGTGTTTATATTTAATTTGAATTTCCTTTACTTGGGGTTGGAGCTCTTGAGTCTTTTTCATTTGCTTGGAACTCCTGAGTTGTAAAGGTAGCAAAAGCAATTTAACAATAATAGTTGTAAGTATAATTGTAATTGCAAGGTAGCTAAAGTTTTCGTTTTCCGGGCCAATGGATGCTACGAAATCATAGACATATCTCATAATCCAGCCCAGAGCGTTCGCTAAAAATTCCATTTAGTCTTTCCTTTCGATTTTATATTTATGGTAAAGGGTCATAACCCCCATCGCAATATGGATTGCATCTTAAAATTCGTCTAAAACTAATGTAAGAGGCCTTAAAAAAATTGTATTTCTTAAAAGCCTGGAGGGCATATTCGCTGCAAGTAGGAGTAAACCTACAATGAGCGCCCCTTAAAATATATTTTGATATTACTTTTTGATAGAATTTAATAAATCCTATTGCAATATACTTCATTTAATAATTCCACCGAGCCTTAGAACATGCAAGAGATTTCTAGAAAGCTCACTATACGACAGATCACTGGCACCAATCTTTGGAGTAATTATTATATCGTAATTTTCCATATTTGGAATCTGTTCTCTCATGATGGCACGAATTCTTCTTTTTAATTTATTTCTAACATTAGCCTTGCCATGCTTGTTTGATACGACAATTCCCACGCGTTTAACCCCCCGCCTATAGCGGATTTTAAAAACGCGATTGGCCTTAAAATTTGATCTCTTATAAAGTGAGCTGAAATCCTCTTTTTTCTTCAGACGGTTTTCTTTTGCTAGCATTAAGCGCTTAGAACCTTTCTGCCTTTTGCTCTTCTTCTTTTTAAGACTTTGCGTCCGGCAGTTGTGCTCATTCTTTCTCTAAAACCGTGAACTTTCTTTCTAGCTTTTCTTTTTGGTTGGTAAGTTCTTTTCATAACCACACCTCCTTTATCTAATTTACCTATCTATTTTATCATAAAGATATTTTTTTGTAAAGGAAATTCACCCAATAAAAACAAAAATTGCAGAGCAAAAACCCTGCAATTTAAATTTAAATTATCTTTGTGGTGAATAGTTTGGACTTTCCTTTGTAATGTTGATGTCGTGCGGATGGTTTTCAACGAGTGATGATGAAGTAATCTTCACGTATCTTGGTTTAACCATCAGCTCTGCAATATCTTTGCAGCCCAGGTAACCCATACCTGATTTCAATCCACCCATTAATTGGTAAATAACTTCGCCAACTTTACCCTTAAAGTGAACTCTACCTTCAACGCCTTCTGGTACATATTTTTTAGTACCTTCTTGGAAGTATCTGTCCTTGGATCCTGCTGACATAGCTCCTAGTGAACCCATGCCGCGGTATTCCTTATAGCGTCTGCCTTCATAGATAACTTCTTCGCCAGGGCTTTCAACAGTACCTGCCAAAAGTCCGCCAAGCATAACAACATTACCGCCGGCTGCAATAGCCTTTGTAATATCGCCTGAGTATTTGATACCGCCGTCAGCAATAATTGGTTTACCTTCTTCCTCAGCAGCTTTTCTGGCATCCATAATAGCTGTAATTTGTGGAACGCCAATACCAGTTACAACCCTTGTTGTACAAATACTGCCAGGTCCAATACCAACCTTTACACAGTCAGCTCCTGCAGCAAATAGTGCCTTTGTAGCTTCATAAGTTGCAACATTTCCTGCGATAACTTGTAGGTCAGGATAAGCGACCTTTAATTTTTCTACAGCCTTCATAACTCCAGCACTGTGACCGTGAGCTGTATCTAAAACAACAACGTCAACTTTTGCTTCCACGAGAGCAGCCGCTCTTTCCATCATGTCGCCAGTTACACCAAGGGCTGCGCCAGCTAGTAGACGACCTTGGCTATCCTTTGATGAATTTGGAAATTCAATTGATTTTTCTATATCTTTAATTGTAATTAATCCCTTTAGCTTATAATTTTCGTCAACGATTGGAAGCTTTTCAATTTTGTGAGCCATTAAAATTTCTTTAGCTTCCTCCATTGTTACGCCTTCACGAGCAGTGATTAAGTTTTCACTGGTCATAGTGCTTTCGATGGATTTTGACATATCATTTTCAAATCTCATATCACGGTTTGTAATAATGCCAATGAGTCTTCCATCTTCCTCTACAATTGGAACGCCGCTGATCTTGTATGTGCTCATCAACTTTTCAGCATCGGCTAAAATATGGTTCTTGGAAAGATAAAATGGATCGGTAATAACTCCATGTTCACTTCTCTTTACCCTTTCAACTTCATGGGCTTGCTCTTCAATGGTCATATTTTTGTGAATAATACCAATGCCGCCTTCTCTTGACATTGCAATTGCCATTTGACTTTCAGTAACTGTGTCCATCCCTGCAGACATAATAGGGATATTTAATTTAATCTTATTTGTCAGAATAGTTTCTGTATTAACCTCGCGTGGTAATACATGGCTCTCAGCTGGAACCAATAGGATATCGTCAAATGTAAGTGCTTCTTTGTAAAATTCCATAATTCCTCCTTAAGTAAATTCATTTTGCAAAATTCTTTCTAGTATTCATTATATAACAAATTTTAAAAAAAATCACGCGAAAAACGTATTTTTTAAAAAATATTTTTAGAAATATTGCTTGACAACTTATACCACATGTGGTAAAATGATATTGTTCATCAAGAGAGGCGGAGGGAATAGGCCCTGTGAAGCCCGGCAACCTAATTTTAAGGTGCCAAGTCCTACAGATTAATCTGAAAGATGATCTTATCTTTAAGATGTTTTTGTGGCTCCTGATGAAGGAGTTTTTTTATTTTAAATTTGAAAGGAGAATAAATGATTAGATTTCATACTAGTGAAAGTGTTACAGAAGGTCACCCAGACAAAGTCTGTGACAAAATTTCCGACTCAATCTTAGATGCGATACTTGAAAAAGATAAAAATGCACGCGTCGCTTGCGAAACAGTCGCATCTACCGGCTACATTATTGTTAGCGGACAAATTACAACCAATTGCTATATCGATATACCTGCTATAGTTAGAAAAACTATAGAATCAATTGGCTACACAAGAGGCAAATACGGTTTCGATGCTGAAAACTGTGGCATCTTAACTTCTATCGAAGAGCAAAGCCCTGATATTGCCATGGGTGTTTCTGACTCATACGAAAAGAAAGGCAGTTCAACTGACAAGTACGACGAAATTGGCGCTGGCGACCAAGGTATGATGTATGGTTATGCATCAAACGAAACTGAAGAGTTGATGCCACTTGCCATCAAGCTAGCTCACGATTTGACCAGGCGTTTAACCGCTGTTAGAAAAGAAGGCATCCTTCCTTATATTTTACCAGACGGAAAATCACAAGTTACAGTTGAGTACCATGACAACAAGCCAGTTAGAATTACAAATGTAGTTATCTCTACCCAACACTTGGCATCAGTTGATATCGAAGACCTAAGAAAAGATGTAAAGCGTGAAGTTATAGATAAAATTATTCCACCAGAATATGTAGACGATGAAACCGTTTATTACATCAACCCAACTGGTAGATTTGTAATCGGTGGTCCAAAATCTGACACAGGTCTAACCGGCCGCAAGATTATTGTAGATACCTACGGCGGATATGCAAAACACGGTGGCGGAGCCTTTAGCGGCAAGGACCCAACAAAGGTTGATAGATCTGCTGCTTATGCTGCCCGCTATGTTGCAAAAAATATTGTGGGAGCAGGTCTCGCTGATAAATGTGAAGTTGCCCTATCCTACGCAATCGGCGTTGCAAGACCAACTTCAATTGATATCGACTGCTTCGGCACAGAAAAAATTGATATTGAAAGCATTAGAGAAAGAGTTTACAAAAACTTTGACCTAAGGCCAGCTGCAATTATCGAAAACTTTGACCTAAGAAGACCAATCTACTCTCAAGTTACCAACTATGGCCACTTTGGTAGACCAGAACTAGATCTTCCATGGGAAAAATTAGATAAGGTGGATGCATTAAAATGTTAAAAGATCCGTTTTTAAAAAGAGCTTTTTTAGTTGGAAGTGCTTTGCTTCTAATGTCTCTGCTCTTGTACTTGCTAATGAAGAAAGAAGGAATCTTATAAACTGCGATTTATTTCGCAGTTTTTTT
Organism: Ezakiella peruensis; assembly: GCF_900215725.1. Taxonomy (GTDB): domain Bacteria; phylum Bacillota; class Clostridia; order Tissierellales; family Peptoniphilaceae; genus Ezakiella; species Ezakiella peruensis. The sequence goes on from NZ_LT962469.1 coordinate 977,508, forward strand.
ATTTTTTAAAAATACATAACCATTTACCTCTGCCCTTTTCATTTATTTTGAAATTAATTTTTTAGAATTAATTTAATGCAAATAAAAAACTCCGGCCATCCGGAGTTTATTTAAATTCCATTTCTCTTTTCAATTTCTCTAAAATATTCTATCCCCTTATCTGTAAGCGAATAAAATTCACCAGCTTGAATTATATTTTTATCCATCAACCTATCTATGGTCTCATTCATGGTATTTAAATTCATCTTTAAATGATCTTGAATTGTGTTTACACCAAGTTCAATATTTTGGTTATCATGACCCATGTGGTTTTGTATGTGAATAAGCACGAGTACTTCGTTCAAATAATCCAACTGCTTTTTGCGGTTTAAAAGCTTGGTCATAAGACCTCCCGGCTTTATTATATGGCAGATAATATAGGTTAACATGCCTATAAGAGCCGTGGTACCAGCTATATTAATATTTAAATTGTAGCCTAGATAAACTCCTAAACTTACGTTAATAAAAGCTATTAAAATTGTAAGCAGTATTGAATCTCTGAGATCTTTGGTTAGTAGAATTGCCGAAGCGGCAGGCGCTACCATAAATGAAATTACCAAGATGCTTCCCACAGAGTTAAAAGCAATAACTGAGTTAAGGCTGACCAAGGTCATAGTCATATAGTGGATAAAGGCTGCTGAAAAACCAGATATGATTGCAAATCCAGTGTCAAAAGCAGTGACCTTTAGCTCTTTGAAAAATACCATTATAAATATCAAATTTACTGTCAAAACAATTAGCGCCATCTTTAAGGCAAGGGGCATATCAATTCCTAAAAACACAGTTCTGTTGAACTTGCTCATTAGAATTTCCCCCATAAGGACTCCATCAACACAAAGATGAGTGTTCTTTAAAAGCCTGCTCATTATTATAACTCCAAGGGAGAATAATAATGGGAATACAATTCCAAGGGCCGAGTCTTCGTTGATTCTGCCGGATTTTAACAAGAGCTCAACCAATACAACTGTAAGCAAGCCTGCAAGTACAGCTCCAACAATTAAAACTGGACTGTTAAAGTCTCTGGAAATTAAAAATCCAACAACGATGCCCAAAAGCACAGAGTGGCTAATGCCATCTGCCGTCATAGAAAGATTTCTAAGAACTAAAAATGTTCCAATAATCGAAAGAGCAATTGCAGTGATTAGCATTGTCAAATAAATCTCAAACATTTTTAATAGCCCTCCTTCTAAGAGCAGTCTTAACAACTCCCCACCTGCCAAAAATTATTGAAATGATTGCAATAAAACTCATGACAAGAACAATAGCAGGTCCAGTTGAAACTCCGGCATAGAGACTTGAAAATACCGTTCCAATAAAACTTGATAGTCCACCTACCAAAGCAGCAATAAAAACTACTATATTGTATTTTTTGCTCCACTGCATGGCAGCAACTACTGGTGCAATTAGCATGGAGGAAATCAAAATTGATCCCACTACCTTTAGGCCAGCAGCAATAATGGCGACCATGGTAATAGTTATAAGGGTATCGATAATTTTATTGTTAAAGCCAGATGCTTCCATGTACTGGGCATCAAAGACATAGAGCTTGATTTCTTTATAAAACAAAGTCATCACGAGCATTGATGCAAGACTAACTCCAAAGATCAACCAGAGGTCCTGCTTGGTTATGAATGCTGCTTGGCCAAAAATATAATTTGCAAGCCCGCTTTGAGATGCTCCCTGATAAGATGGATTTCCTTGGATATAACTATTGAGCGCCATACCAAGTCCAAAAAATCCTGAGAGAACAACCGCAAGACTCGTATCCGTCTTATGGGTCTCAGCCTTTGCAATCCTTTGAATAATCATATAAGCTAAAAATCCACTAAAGACTGCTCCCATCAAAAGTACATAGGGCGACCTGGTAGAAAAAACCATAAAGGCAAGAACAATGCCAGGAAAACTCGAATGGCCAATAGCATCTCCTATCAAACTTTTTTTATTTAAAACCGTTATTGTACCAATCATCGCCGCGGCTATACCAAGTAGAGTTGTGCCAATAGCAACCATAATAAAGAGGTGGTTGGTAAATAAGTCTTTCACTTAATCACGCCCCTTCTTGTATGCTATTTGTAAATTTTCTTCCGTAAATACTTGGTCCATTGGCCCATAGGCAAGGACCCTCTTATTTATTATAACAACATGGTCAAAATATTCTTTAATTGTATTTAAATCGTGATGGACTGCTACTATGGTCTTGCCATTTGCCTGAAACTCCTTGATGGTATCCATGATAATCTTTTCTGTTGTCATGTCTACACCTGCAAGGGGCTCATCCATAAAATAAATTTGAGCGTCACTGCAAATTGCACGAGCTAAAAAAACTCTTTGCCTTTGGCCACCAGATAATTCAGATATCTGTCTGTTTTTGTACTCGTACATACCCATTTTGTTTAGGGCTTCCTTTGCAATCTCCATATCTTTTTTGCCAGGTCTTTTGATCCAGCCCAAACTTTTATAGCGGCCCATAAGGACCACGTCTAAAACATTGGTTGGAAAATCCCAATTGACACTAGCAGTTTGAGGAATATATGCAATATATTTTCTTGCATCCTTTGGATTTTTCCCCATAATCTTAACTTCACCGGCCAAGGGCTTTATAAGTCCCAAAATTCCCTTTAGAAATGTTGACTTACCAGCTCCATTTGGTCCAATAATAGCCGTCCTGGAATTATTTATAATCTCAACATCCGCATCCCATACAACTGGGTTTTCGTTGTAAGCTAGGGTTAAATCTTCAACATCTATAATTATTTCATTATTCATTAGTCACCTACTTTAAATTATTTACGATCAAATCAATATTGTGTTTGTACATGTCAATATAGTTGTCGCCTTTTTTCCCCTCCGTTGCCAAGCTGTCAGAAAACAATTCATTGCCTTCGCCTTGAACTACCAAAACATCAAAACCCTTCTTCAAAACAGAAGCTCTTAGGGCCTCCATCCTCTTAGGATCTGTTGTGCTCTCTGCAAAAATTGCCTTTATTTTGTGTTCGTAAATAAAGTTTGCAGTTTCATCCATATCCTTAACCCCAACTTCAGTTTCAGTTGAAACGCCTTGTGGAGCTATGACAGGAATATTATAATGCCTTGACATATAATTAAATGCATCATGTGGAGTTACGATATATCTTGATTCGACCGGTATCTCATCAAGTCTTTCTCTATTATAAGCATCCAGCTTATCAAGTTCTACTAGATATTCATCGCAATTCTTTTGATAATCTTCAGCTTTTTCTGGCACAAGCTTCTTTAATTCCTCACAAGCAGCAATAGTTGCTTTCTTATAAAGAGGAATATCAAACCAAAAATGCGGGTCTAACTCTGTCTCATCTCCATCGAGTGTTCCTATCTCTTGGTCTGTAAAATCTTTTGTTACTGGAACTCCAACTGCCTCAAGTGCTTCATTCATCTTGCCTTCAAAGTGCAAACCGTGATACAAAACAAGGTCAGCTCTCTCAAGTTTTTTAGAATCCTCTGGCTTCATTAAATATAGGTGTGGGTCTTCTCCAGCAGGAATAATCAAATCCCTCTCCACACTATCACCTGCAATAACCTTTACCATATCATAAAGAAATGAAGTTGTAACAGTAACTTTTCTTTTGTCACTGGCAAGGTTTTCTGTCTTTGGGCCGCACCCTGTAAACATTAGCGCGATTAATAAAATAAAAATAAAAGTTTTTTTCATAAAATCTCCTCATCTAATTAATAATTTTTATCAATTACGATAAGTTAATCTTATCATATGAAAAAAATTATGTCAAGCTAAAAAATTGTTTTTTACTTCTTTCACCCATATTAATTCTTCATCCTTTTAAGTCTTTTTGCAATTTTTTATACTCCACTTTTATTTTTACAAGTTTGCCGAGGTTATTATTTCTATTTTGATAAGTGCTTGCAGTTCCTTGCTTTTACATGATAAACCTCTATTGCTAGTTTATGTTTATTTTTGTTTTTGTGCTATAATTGTCCTAGTTTATTTTTTTAAGGAGGTTTGAAAAATGGATGTAACTGTAAAATCAAAAAGAACCACGACCACCAAGGAGATTGTACTTATTACTATTGGAGTTTTGATGGTGGCTGTGGCTATTCATTTTTTCCTGGTTCCAAGTAATTTAACTACTGGTGGAGCTGGTGGACTTGCAATTGTCCTTGCCCACTACTTACCCTTTGATGTTGGTCCTATTTATACTGTTCTAAATATTTTACTCTTCTTAGTTGGTTTAATATTTATTGGTAGAGACTTCGGTTTAAAAACTGTTATAGTTACCCTTTCATTATCCGGAGTTGTTTGGCTACTGGAAATTCTTTATCCAAACCCTACTCCACTCTCAGACAACTTATTCTTAATTGTGTTTTTAGGAACCATTATACAAGGAGCGGGAGTCGGAATCGTTTTAAACCAATACACATCAACAGGTGGTACCGATATTATCGCCAAGATTTTACAAAAATACTTTGGACTAAACCTGAGCATTGGCTGCTTTATAGCTGACTTTGTTGTAGTTGTCCTAGCTGGAATTGCCTTTGGTGTTGAGCTCATGCTTTACTCAGTCGTCGGTGTTTTAATTAACTCAGCCCTAATCGACATTGTAATCGATGGATTAAACTCATCCAAGCTATGCTATATTAACACCTGCAAGGTCGCCGAAGTTTGTGAATTTATAATCAAGGACTTGGACAGGTCTGCAAATCTATTAAACAGCCGCGGTGCTTATTCCCAACAGGAATTTCAATTAATTTTAACAGCCATTAATAACCGCGAGTTTATGAGGCTAAAAGAATTTGTTCACTCAATTGATCCCAAGGCCTTTGTGGTCGTTTCAAGTGCCAACGAAGTTCTGGGAGAAAAATGGAGAAAGTTTATCGGATAAGATAAAATATGAAATAATTTTGCCAGGTAAGTTTTTTTACCTGGCAATTTCTTTTTTCTGCTAAATTTATAGCAGTAATTTATGTATTTATTCTTTTTTGTGTTATAATATTTGCAGTTTGTTTTTTAGGGGGTATATTTATGGATAAAAATTTAGATAATAAAAAATCTACTAGTCTTAAGGAACTATCGCTAATAAGCTTAGGTATTTTAATGGTTGCAACGGCTGTCCATTTCTTTTTGGTCCCCAGCAACCTTACCACAGGTGGTGCCGGCGGTCTTTCAATAGTCCTTGCCCACTACCTACCCTTTAATGTTGGTCCAATATATACAGCTGTAAATATAATTCTATTTGCAGTCGGTTTGATATTTGTCGGCAAGAGTTTTGGGATCAAGACTATTATCGTAGGCATGACCTTGTCCGCTGTGGTTTGGCTATTTGAAATTATTTTTCCAAACCCTCAGCCGCTTTCAGATAATTTAATTTTAATTTTACTAGTTGGCACAATCCTCCAAGGAGCTGGCGTTGGCCTAGTCCTAAACCAGTATACATCAACTGGTGGCACTGATATTATCGCCAAGATTCTACAAAAATATTTTGGTTTAAATTTAAGCATTGGATGTTTTATAACAGATATGATTGTAGTAATTATGGCTGGTTTGGCCTTTGGTACAGAGCTTATGCTCTATTCATTTATAGGTGTTCTTATAAACTCAGTTTTAATTAATACTGTAATTGATGGACTAAACTCATCCAAGATGTGCTTTATAAATACATCCAAAGTCGATGAGGTATCTGACTTTATTATAAATGATCTGCATAGAAGTGCAAACTTAATTCCAAGCGAAGGTGCCTACACCCACGAGAAACGCAAGATGATTCTAACAGCAATTAACAATCGTGAGTACATGCAATTAAAAGCCTATGTGCATTCAATAGATCCTAAAGCCTTTGTTGTAGTTTCCAGTACAAATGAAGTCCTGGGAGAAAAATGGAGGAGGTTTATAGGATAATGACTTACAAAGAAAAAATTGATAAAATTTTTGTGAATGAAAAACCTTTCTCAAAAGAAGAAACAAATAAAATTATAGATAAGCTTGAATCTCGGGCTGGAAACCTTCCCGACCGTGAACTAAATAGGATGAGGGCTGCTCTTGAAATTTTGAATTTACAGCCAATAAAAGTTGTAAATATTGTGGGTACAAACGGCAAGGGAACTGTTTCCAAGGCAATTTTTGACTCTCTAAATGATTTTGACATGCGCCTTGGCCTCTACACCTCCCCTCACCTGGTTTCCTACAATGAAAGAATCATTACAAGCGACGGAGAGATTCCTGATAATATATTTTATGCCTTGATTGACTTGGTGTCTGACCTGGAAGCGGAAATTAAAGATGAATATGGCAACTTCACTTATTTTGAAGTTCTGACATTAGTTGCGAATATTTATTTTGCCAATAAAAATCTGGACCTTGTTATACTTGAAGCCGGAGTCGGTGGAAGATGCGATGCCACAAAAGCTCTTGGCCAAAGCATTTTGTCTGTAATCACTTCCCTGTCCATCGACCACATATCTGCCCTGGGTAATACCATCGAATCTATTGCCTGGCACAAGGCTGGCATTATGAAGGATAATACATGTTCTATAAGTCTAAACAAGGGCTTAGCTCATGATGTTATAAATGAAGAAGCCTCCAAGCTAAATGAATTTAAGCTTTATGATTACAGGAATTTTATCTTGCCAGATAATATTCCTGTTAAGGGAGAATTTGAAGTAACTTTTGAAAATAAAAGTGTAAAAATAAATCCCAAGCAATTTGGCCTTATAAGAGGAGAAAATTTTCCTCTTGCTTATGCAGCAATCATAAAAATCCTAGAGTATTTTAAAATTGATGTCGATACAAATCTAGAAAAAATTGCAAATTCTCTGTCCAATTCTCAGTGGAAGGGTCGCATGCAAGTAATTGGCACAGACCCTATTATAATACTAGACGGAGCCCATAATGTTGATGCTATAGAAAAACTCTTTAAGTCTATAGAAGGTGTCAACCACAAGAGACTGATTACAATAATCGCAATTATGGACCGGAAAAACCACGAGGATATGACCAAGTTTATGAGGTCCAAATCCGATTTACTAATTGTCACATCAAATGGCGACTCCAACAGCACCAGCATAGATATCCTATCCAAGGAATCGAACGCAGACCAGGCCTTTGAAGATATTGACCATGCCCTGGCCTATGCCAAAAAAATAGCAAACCCTGATGATCTAATTCTCATCGCAGGTTCGCTATACTTGGTCGGTGAAGTTTTAAAATTAATCTAAAAAGATAACATTGATATAAAGTTAAAAACGTAGACGTATAATATATAAGAAATTATTATGGTCGTTAATAAAAACCAGGCCATGCTTATATATTGTGGGAGTCTGCGTTTTTTTCTTATAATAAAATCAACCACAGTTAAAAGAGCATTCAGCCAATATAAGCCACAGTTGAATATAAGTAAAATTTTCATCAGGCCGTATCCTATTACTCCCTTAAGGAAAATCCAGGTAAAAAACCAGGCTAAAAACAAGGATACAAAGCTAATTACTATATGGATGGGCCTTATCCATCTCTTATATGCAATGATTACATTGCAAACGACAAAATATATGACTCCTGTAAAGATTAAAATCTTCTTGCTTTTTACCAGGATCGAAACTAAAAACATAATTACCGTAAGCACAGCTAAAGCTATCAGCGGTGCATAATCTCTCTTTTTCATATTACCTCCAATATTTAAATTATACATTATTTTATTTTATTAATCAATCGGCCACTTGGCCTTTGATTTAAAAAATTCATTTTTCAAATAAAAAAACGGACCAGGTCTTGCACACCCAGGTCCATCTTATTTTAAATATTTTATTAAAAACTTTTATAAGAAAATATATCTGAGAACAAAGAGGATTGAAAGTATCCACATAAGTATAGATACGTCCTTTGCCTTGCCTGTAAAGCTTTTAACGATTGTGTAGGAAATAATACCAAATACAATACCCTCTGCAATTGAATATGCAAATGGCATCATGGCGATTGCTAAAAATGCTGGTACTGCTTCTGTTAAATCGTGCCAATCAATTTCTCCAACTTGACTCATCATAAATACACCAACTATAATAAGGGCTGGTGCTGTTGCTGCTCCAGGAATAATTGCAAATAGTGGAGCAATAAATAGTGCGAGTAAGAACATAATAGCTGTAGTAAGTGATGTTAAACCTGTTCTGCCACCTTCTGCAACGCCAGCTGAGCTTTCAACAAAAGTTGTAACTGTTGATGTACCCATGCAAGCGCCAAAAATTGTACCTATAGAGTCCGCTGTTAGCGCTTGAGAGACTCTTTCAAGTTTCCCATCTTTATCAAGCATACCTGACTTTGAAGCAACACCTGCTAGAGTTCCGACTGTGTCGAAAATATCTACAAACAAGAATGTTGCAACTACGATCCAAAATTCCTTGGTCATAATTTGATCAAAGCCAACAAACTTAAAGGCAACATTGCTAAGTGATGGTGGTAAGCTAAAGATCTTAAAGCTTTCTGGAAGTTCAGTAACTCCAAGTGGTATACCGATAATTGTGGATGCTATAATGCCGATTAATAGAGCTCCCTTAACATTTCTTGCATATAGAATTGATATAATTAATAAACCACAAATTGCAACTATAGCTGGGTTTGCAGTTAATTTACCAAGTCCAACCAGAGTTGATTCATTGCCTACAATAATTCCAGCATTTTGCATACCGATTAGAGCTATAAACAAACCAATACCTGCGGAAACGGCTTTCTTTAATGATAATGGAATTAAATCAAAAATTGCTTCCCTTGCTTTCAAAAAGCTAAGGATAATAAATATAAATCCTTCTACAAGTACTGCTGTAAGTGCAAATTGCCAATCATAACCTAGCCCCAAGCAAACTGTAAAGGCAAAATAGGCATTTAGTCCCATGCCTGGTGCTAGTGCAAATGGATATTTTGCATAGAGAGCCATAATAATTGTGGCCACACCAGCTGAGAGAGCTGTTGCAGTAAATACTCCGCCTGCATCCATGCCAGCTGCTCCCAATAACATTGGGTTAACAGCTAGGATGTAGGCCATTGTCATAAATGTTGTAAGACCTGCAATAATCTCGGTCTTGACATCTGTGCCATGTTCTTTTAATTTAAAAAACTTTTCCATACCTTCTCCTTTTTATATATTAATGTTTAAAATGACGCTTACCTGAGAATAGTAGTGCAAGTTCTAATTCATCAGCAGCGTTGATAGAATCTTTATCCTTAATGCTTCCGCCTGGCTCAACAATAGCTTTGACTCCGTGCTTGGCCAAAAGTCTAATGCAATCGTCAAATGGGAAGAAACCATCTGAAGCAAGGACTGCTCCATTTGCCTTGTCGCCTGCTTGTTTTAAAGCGGCTTCAACAGCAAAGAACCTATTTACATTGCCAAGGCCAATTCCAACTGTAGCTCCGTCCTTAGCCAGGACAACAGCATTTGATTTTGCAAATTTAACAGCCTTTAGGGCAAATTTAATATCTTCAAGTTCCTTATCAGTAGGTTGAACCTTGCTCATAACTGTCAGCTTACAATCCTCAGCCATGTCTCTCTCTTGAATGATCATGGTTCCTGGTACAATCTTCATATCCATACCGTCTTTTGGACCGTCAACTATTTCAGGAATTTCAATTAGCCTTAAATTTTTCTTTCTCATTAAAACTTCTAGAGCTTCCTCGCTAAAGCTTGGCGCAATGATTACTTCAAGGAAAATCTTTACCATTTCTTCGGCAGTTTCCTTGTCTATTTCACGATTAGCTGCGACAATTCCACCAAAGATTGACGATGTATCACATGCGTAGGCCTTTAGATAAGCTTCCTTAATGGTATCAGCCTCAGCTACTCCGCATGGATTTGTATGTTTAACTGCAACGATTGCTGGCTTTTCATAAAAGAGTTTTACCATTTCAACAGCTGCACTAGCATCATAGATATTATTGAAGCTTAACTCTTTGCCGTGAAGGACTTTTCCTTGGCAAATGCCTCCCACTTCTCCATTATACATATTGTATCTAAAAGCTTTTTGATGTGGGTTTTCGCCATATCTTAATTCACCTTCCTTGTGGAAAGGAATAGTTAAGAGATCTGGGAATTCATCATCCATTTTTTCATTAAAGTATTTGGCAATCCATGCGTCATAATTAGCTGTTAGGTTAAAAGCCTTCTTTGCAAGATACATCCTGGTTTCCGGCTTTGTATCGCCACGTTCTTTTAATTCTTCGATAACTCTATCAAAGTCGCTGTTGTCGACGATAATATTTGTATATTTGAAATTTTTAGCAGCGGCTCTGATCATACTTGGTCCACCGATGTCAATTTTTTCTACGATTTCATCATCGCTTGCATCTGAAAGATATGTGTTTACAAATGGATATAGGCTGTTTACAACTATATCAATCGGTTGAGCACCAAGATCTTTTAATTCCTTGACGTCTTTTGTATTTTCGCGTCTGTACAAAATACCTGCGTGAACCTTTGGATGAAGGGTCTTTACCCTTCCATCAAAACATTCTTGAAAACCTGTGTACTCGCTGACATCCATAGCTTCAATTCCCTTGTCGTGAAGATACTTTAATGTTCCGCCTGTGGATAAAATTCCATAACCTAAATTAACAAGTTCTTTGGCAAAGTCTTCAATCCCATTCTTATCATAGCATGAAAATAATGCTAGCTTCATTTGTCTCCTCCATTTCTAATAAATTCATTAATAGCCATACTGTAAAGCTTATGCTCAGTAGTTAAAACTCTCGCTGCAATTTCCTCAGCAGTTTTTAATCCTTCAATAGATATAAAGGACTGCATGATTATAGGCCCTGTATCTATGCCGGTGTCAACAATATGCACACTCGCACCAGAATACTTATCATTAGCCTCTAAAACCATCCTGTGAACATTTATACCGTGACATCCCTTGCCCCCATATTTAGGAAGCAATGATGGATGTATATTTAAAATTGGAGGACCTGACTTAACGAAATCGCTTGGAAGAATTTTTAAAAAACCAGCTAAAATTATAAAATCAACTTGCTTTTCTTCTATTATCTTTGCAATATTTTTAAAAAAGTCACTAGCAATTAACTCTGCTCTCAAGCCTAGATTTTTTGCCCTGTCAATTCCACCGCATTCACGGTCGGCATATACGCCCACAATATCAATATCCTTTACATTTCTGGCGATGGATTCCATATTGGATCCACCACCTGAAATTAGAATTATAACCCTTTTATTATGCATTTGTCTCCTTGACCTTTTTTGATTTCTCCAAGTACAACCGGATTTTCTCCAGCAGCTTTCAGAGCTTCTAGAGCTGCATCCTTATCGTCCTTGGCAACAGCAAATATAAAGCCTATGCCCATATTAAAAGTCGAATACATTTCTTTTGTATTGATGTTTGCCCATTCTTGCAAGAGATCAAAAATTGCAGGCTTTTTAATATCCTTTGTATCAACTTCTGCAAAAAGTCCATCAGGAATCATCCTAGGAATATTTTCATAGAAGCCACCACCTGTAATATGGCACATACCGTGTATTTTAACCTTGTCTTTTAAAGCAAAAACTGCATCTTTATAAATTCTGGTTGGAGTTAAAAGTTCTTCTTTAAGAGGCTTATCAAGTTTATCGTAAACCTTATCCAAGTCAGCCTTTGAAACATCAAATACAATCTTTCTAACCAAGGAATAGCCGTTAGAGTGAATGCCTGATGAAGGAAGTCCGATTAACACATCTCCTTCGCTAACTGCGTCATTAGTGATAATTTCATCTTCTTCTACGCAGCCAACTGCAAAACCTGCAATGTCATACTCGTCTTCGCTGTAAAAACCTGGCATCTCTGCTGTTTCACCGCCTATTAAAGCAGCTCCAGCTTGAACGCAGCCATCGGCAACACCCTTTACGATTTCAGTCATCTTTTCTGGAATAAGTTTTCCTGTTGCAATATAATCCAAAAAGAATAAAGGTTCAGCGCCTTGGCATAAAATATCGTTAACGCACATAGCAACAGCGTCAATACCTATTGTGTCGTGCTTATCGCATAGGAAAGCAAATTTTAACTTGGTTCCAACACCATCTGTACCACTTACTAGCACTGGATTTTTGTAATTATTTAATTTAAATAATCCGCTAAAACCACCAATGCCACCCATGACCCCATCACGGTTTGTCCTCTGGATGTGCTCCTTAATCATTTGAACTTGACGGTAACCCTGCTCCTTGTCAACGCCTGCATCTTTGTAAGATAATGTCATACAATCCTCCTTATATTGTCCCTTCTGGGAATACTCCTGTAAAACACGCCTCAGTAAATTCTCTGCCTCCAAGGGCTTTATATAATCCTTCTGTAGAAATAAATTCCAAACTATCGGCACCAATCATATCTCTAATTTCATCTTTTGTGTGATTAGCTGCAATGAGCTCAGCTTTGGTAGGTGTATTCATAACTAAATTTGATGAATACTTAACCATTGGGCTTCCAATCCTCAAATGAATTTCCTTAACACCTACATCCCTAAGCATTTTAACAGTCCTCTTCATGGTTGTTCCCCTTACAATAGAGTCGTCAACCAAGACTATTCTCTTGCCTTCGATGTACTCTCTAAGAGGATTTAATTTGATCCTAACAGCTAGCTCACGCATTTCTTGGGTCGGCTGAATAAAGGTCCTGCCTACATATCTATTTTTGATAATACCCTCTGTATATTTAATGCCTGATTCTTCTGCATAACCAATAGCAAAGCTAATGCCACTATCAGGAGCTCCAACAACTAGGTCTGCATCTACCGGAGATTCTTGAGCCAATATTTTTCCTGCATTTCTTCTGACCGAGTAAATTGATTTGCCATCAATATATGAATCAGGTCTTGCTATATATACCATTTCAAAAACTCCAAGCTTCCTTCTAGATGGATCACCTTTTTGAATGACTTCTATACCATTTTCGTTAATCCTAACTATTTCACCTGGTTCCACATCTCTGACAAATTCAGCGCCTATTGAGTCAAAGGCACAAGTCTCGCTTGCGACCAGGTATTTATCATTGAGCTTGCCAATTGAAAGTGGCTTTATCCCATAAAAATCTCTCACTGCATAAAGACTTTCATTGGCCATAATTATAATTGAATAGGATCCTTTTAACATCTTAACAGTATCTAAAATGGATTGTTCAATATTTTCCTTGGTATTTTTTGCAAGCAAGGTCGCAATTACTTCAGTATCTAAAAAGGATTGGAACATATAACCTTGGTTTTGCAATTCTTCTTTTAGTTGAGGTGCATTTGAGATATGTCCATCGTGGACAATACCCAGGGCCCCTTGCCTGTAACCAGCAACTATTGGTTGCAAATAAGGGTAATCAAGACCCTCATCCTTGGCAGCCATTCTAACATGGCCAATGGCAATATTGCCAGCCAATCTTTCCATAATATCCTTTGGAAAAACATCATTAACCAAGCCTTGTGACTTATGATAATCTATAAGACCATTGTTGTAGCAAGCAATCCCTGCTGACTCTTGGCCCCTGTGTTGGAGGGCGTAGAGCATATAATAAATATACTCTTTTGCACTACTATTTTTTGAATAAACACCAGCTACGCCGCTCATTTATTTGCCTAGCTCCTCATTCATTTCGACTACTTGGTCCTTTAGCTCTTGCCTGTAAGCAGCGAGTTTGGGGGCTAGTTCAGGGTATTTCAAGGATAGCATTGAAACTGCAAGTAGACCTGCATTTTCTCCACCATCAATTGCAACTGTTGCAACTGGAATTCCCTTTGGCATTTGAACAACTGAGAAGAGTGAATCAAGTCCACCCATTACAGATGTTTTGCCTGGAACACCAATTACTGGCACAGTTGTAATTGCAGCTACAACACCTGCTAGGTGAGCAGCCTTTCCTGCAATGGCAATAATTGCGTCGATTCCATTTTCCCTAGCTGTAGATGCAAATTCAATGGCTCTCTCTGGAGTCCTGTGAGCAGAAATAACTTCACAATGTGTTTCAATTTCAAACTTATCTAAAATTTTCTTTGCCCTTTCCATTACATCCCTGTCGCTAATGCTTCCCATAATAATTGCTACTTTCATAATGACCTCCTATTTTACAAAATATTAACAAATGTCCATTAAAAACACAAAACCCAGACGGGTAGGGAAAACCTACCCGTCTGGGTTTTTATCCCTACGGTGTGGAAGTGCCAATGAAGCACTTCTTGCATCGCTTGGTCCTTTGATAAATCACGGTTCCCTAGATGCACTTATCCTAACGATCGAACAAAAATTCTCCATATTTTGAAGAAAGATGCTCTAACTCATATAATTTAAAATATTTATTTATCGTTTTATTTTGCTCTGAGTTTTTATATATTACCAGGGCATCTTTTACTATATACATTTTAAAATCTTCAATCCTAAAGTCATAGTCATCATCCAAATTCATTTTCTCTTTCAAGAACTTATTGGATGACTTTGTGTCGACTATAATATCTTTAAAATCAATCTTCTTTTGGTTCTTTATATCAAAGTTCAAAGAATCAAAAAAGTATTTTGAATCCTCACCACTGATCAGATCACCTTTAAAGATAACGCTTACAACTTTTGAATTGGAAATCGCAATGTCATACAAAAGATTAACTTGGTCAAACCTGTACTCTTCTTTTATGCGTTCTATATATTTTTCTATTTCTCTATTTACGAATTCATATTTTTTAGCAGTAAAGGCTGGGTATGCGATCGTTACATCACTTGTCCCACTATTTTCATATTTGATAATGGATTCACTAGACCTGGAGATTATACCGTCAATCTTTTTTCTAAGATAAACACTATCACCTATAATAAAGGTGTCATATTCCAAAACCTGAGTAAAAAAAGTATTTGGCACATAACAAACCCCGTCATTGTAAACTGGAGTTGTGTAAATCTTTTTCAGTTCGTCATACCTATCTCTATATTCATCCTTGTTTACTATGAGAGATGCTCTAATCAAGCCTTTTTTTACAGTTATCCTACCATCTCTATACCAGGTTACATTGTAACCCAGAGCCTCCATAGTTTCTCTTAAAGGAAGCATAAAGAGCGTATCATCGCTTACAGAATCCACAATATAAGGTTTTTCTTTAAAGTCATGATTTATAATACCCTTCATTCTAACAAGGTCTTTTTCTTTTGCCTGAATTGGCAAAACCAAAAAACACATAAGAACAATTATTAAAGAGTACTTAAATAATTTTTTCATTGTGAATCCGAACCCCTTTCTAAGGTAATTGTAACATAAAAACAGTAAAATTAAAAGTCTAATCCCAAATATTTTTCCAGTGCCAGCCAAATACCTGGTGGGCATTTGTAACAACCATAAAGACCTTATCATCTATTTGGTGGATAAAAGTCCTTAGCCTTATCAGGTCACGGTTATTAATTACAGTCTGTATAATTTCCCTATCTGTGTTTGAGTAGGCACCCTTTGCCTTGTAGACAGTGGCGCTTCTTCCAATAGAGATTAAAAATTCGCAGATCTTTTCCGGTTGAGAAGTTGTTATATAGCATAGCTTACCAACATTTAGACCATCTATTGTATAGTCAACAATAAGCCCAGTTAAAATAACACCAACCAGGCAGAATAAAGCAATTTCTAAACCGTAGTTAAAGCCAACTATCATAGTTATGATAAAGTCTGTTAGTAAGCAGCCCTTGCCTAAGTCTAATCCTAAAAATTTATTTAATATCTTGGCAATAATATCACTGCCACCTGTAGACGCGTTTTGGTTTAAAACAATACCAACCCCCGCCCCGTATAAAATACAGGCAACTATTAATGACAAGAACATATTATCGATTATAGGTCCTTGAAGCGGAATTAAAACGTCTAAAATCCATACCAGAGCTGATAAACCAAGAGAAGCAATTACAGTAAGCACTCCAAATTTATTGCCTATAAATATGAATCCCATTATAAATAAAAATATGTTAGCCACTATTAAAAGTGGTGGAGCTGATATGCCAGTTAACTTACTCAAGATAAGGGCAATACCTGTTGCACCTCCAAGTGATAAGTCATTAGGAAGTAAAAAGAAATGGATTGCAATAGCAATCATAATTACTCCTATTACAATTAATATAGCCTGCTTAACAGTGGTCTGTGGCTTTATATTTCTAAGGCGTTTGACCTTATCCTTATTTAAATCCAATTCCTTCATACTTTCCTCCATTATGTAAGGCGACTTAAAAAGCCGCCTATAATTTTACCAAGCGTGTTTAACGATTGGGTTTCTAGCAGCCTGCGTTTCATCAGGTCTGCAAATATCTGTATTGTGTGGAGCTTCTTTGAGCTCTTGTGGATTTTCCTTTGCAACCTTTGCAATATCTAACATTGCTCCTGCAAATGCATCCAGTGTTTCTAGAGATTCAGTTTCTGTAGGTTCAATCATTAGAGCCTCGTCAACAATTAATGGGAAGTAAACTGTTGGTGGGTGGAAGCCTCTATCGATTAATCCCTTAGCAACATCAAGTGTTGTAACACCTGACATTTCATGGTCTTTGAGTCCTGCTAGAACAAATTCGTGTTTGTAAGTTGTATCAATTGGTAGGTTGTATTCACCTTTTAATAAACTTGCCAAGTAGTTAGCGTTTAATACTGCTAATTCACTTGCCCTCTTAAGTCCGTCAGAACCCATTGTCAAGCAGTATGTGTAACCTCTGACTAGGATTCCAAAGTGACCGTAGAAGTCTTTCATCTTACCAATTGAGTTTTCCTTATCGTAATTTAAGAAGTACTTATCTCCATCTTTTTCTACAATTGGAACAGGTAGGAATTCTTTTAAGAAGTCCTTGCATCCAACTGGGCCTGCACCTGGTCCGCCGCCACCGTGAGGTGTGGATAGGGTCTTGTGAACGTTAAAGTGGATAACGTCAAAGCCCATTTTACCAGGACGTGCCTTACCCATAATAGCGTTGGCATTTGCACCGTCATAGTAGCAAAGTCCGCCAGCTTCGTGGATAATTGAGGTGATTTCCTTGATGTGCTTATCAAATAGTCCCAAAGTGTTTGGATTTGTAAGCATAAGTGCAGCTGTATCTTCACCTACAGCAGCTCTTAGAGCATCTAGGTCAACCAGACCGTTTTCATCAGATGGTACTTCAACTGGAGTATAACCTGCTACTGAAGATGTAGCTGGGTTTGTACCGTGAGCTGAGTCAGGTACAATAACCTTGTTTCTCTTGAAGTCGCCTCTTGATTCGTGGTACTTTCTGATTAACATAATACCTGTGAGCTCACCTTGAGCACCAGCAGCTGGTTGGAGAGTAACTTCATCCATGCCACTGATTTCTGCCAAGATATTTTGGAAATTATACATTAGTTCAAGAGCACCTTGAACTTGTCTTGAATCTTGGTAAGGGTGCAAGCCAGCAAAACCTGGTAGTGCAGCCATTTCTTCATTTATCTTTGGGTTGTACTTCATGGTACAGCTTCCTAGTGGATAGAAACCTGTATCTACTCCGTAGTTTTTGTTGGAAAGATTTGTGTAGTGACGAACGATATCAACTTCGTTAACTTCTGGAAGTTTTGGGCATTCATCTGACAAATAATCAGCTGGAATAAAGTCCTTCAAATCTTTTTCTTCAACATCGCAAGCTGGTAATTGGTATGCAGTTCTGCCTGGAGTTGAAACTTCGAAAATTAAACTATCATATTTTCTAAACATTATTTTACCTCCAAGTATTTAGCCAAAGCGTCCATTTCTTCTTTTGTACGCTTTTCAGTAACTGCAAACATAATTTCCTTATCCATGTCCTTGAAGAATCTATCTAGGGCTAAGCCACCGATAATATTCTTTTCATGGAGAGCATTGTATTGTTCTTCTTCATTAATGCCTGTAACTACAAATTCTTTGAAGAAAGGTTGATCATATTTTAGCTTCAAGCCCTTATTTTCTAATTCTTTTTGTAGGTAGTGAGCCTTTTGTGTGCAAAGTTCAGCAACGCGTCTTAGGCCTTGTTTACCCATTACGCACATATAAATGCTGGCTGCCAAAGTATTTACACCTTGGTTAGAGCAGATATTTGAAGTTGCCTTGTCACGTCTAATGTGTTGCTCACGAGCTGTAAGTGTTAGTACGTAGCAGCGTTTGCCATTGTGATCAACAGTTTGACCAACAATACGGCCTGGCATCTTTCTCATAAACTTTTCTTTTACTGCAAAGAAACCAAGAGATGGACCACCAAAGCTCATATTAACGCCCATGGCTTGGCCTTCACCTATAACAACGTCTGCACCATATTCTGAAGGTTTCTTCATGATACCAAGTGAAATAGGATCAACACTTACTACAAAGGATGTCTTTTTGCCTGTGTGGGCAATTTCGCCAAGCTTCTTAGCATCTTCAATAATACCAAAGAAGTTTGGATTTTGAACCATAACACAAGCTACATCATCGCTCATATTTTTTTCTAATTCTTCAGCATCTGTAACCCCATCTTTTTGTGGAATTGTGATAACTTCCAAACCTTGTGCGTGTGCATAGGTGTCTAAAACCATTCTAGCACTTGGATTCAAAGTTTCAGAAACGATAACTTTCTTTTTCTTTGAAACAGCAGCGCACATAATAGCTGCTTCAACAACTGCGTTTGAGTGGTCATAAACAGAAGCGTTTGCAACATCCATGCCAGTTAAATCACAGATCATTGTTTGGAATTCATAAATATATTGTAGGGTACCTTGGCTTACTTCTGGTTGATATGGAGTGTATGAAGTATAGAACTCCGATCTAGAAGTAATAGCTGGTATAATACTTGGAATATAGTGATCATAAATTCCTGCACCTAAGAATGAAGGGATAAAAGCTGGTGTAAGGTTTTTAGCAGCCATTCCACCAACTATATTTCTAACTTCGATTTCTGATTTTGACTTATCGAAATTTAGATCTCCCTTTACCCTCATATCTTCAGGAATATCATTAAAAAGATCGTCAATAGACTTTACGCCTATTGTATCAAGCATCTTCTTAATATCACTTTCCGTATGGGAAAGATATGGGTGCATTACTTATGCCTCCTCTGCAAGATATTTTTCGTATTCTTCAGCGTTCATTAGATCATCAGTAGCTGATGCGTCTTCTAATTTCATTTTTACAACCCATGCGTCGTATGGTTTTTCATTTAATAGTTCAGGAGCGTCTTCAAGTTCTTCGTTAACTTCTGTAACTACACCAGCCATAGGTGCAAATAAGTCACTTGCTGCCTTTGTAGATTCGATAGCTGCAACAGCATCTTCTACATCAAATTCATCATCTACGTCAGGTAGTTCAACGTAAACGATTTCACCTAGATGATCTTGAGCATAGTCACATAGGCCTACATATGCTTCTTCGCCTTCAATTTTGACCCATTCGTGGTCTTTTGTGTACATTAAATCTTTTTTTACTTCCATTTTAATCCTCCTAAAATTTAATTAGTTTATTTGTTTTTATGTTGGTCGCCTCTAGCTTCTAAGAATTTCTTTGAAATAATCTTAGCTTCTACAGGTTTGTTCCTAACCATAACATCAAATGTGTTGCCAATACCCTTGTACTCTACATCTATCAAGGCGTTTCCAATTCTGGTTCCAAGAGTTGGTGATAGATAGCCTGTTGTAACATGGCCAATTTCTTTTCCATCTTTTTCAATCTTGTATCCTTCTCTAGGAATACCTCTGCCTACTAGTTCAAATCCAACCAAAACTTTCTTTGGATCTTCAGCAATCTTTAATAGAGCTTCTCTTCCAATGTAATCGTTGTCGGATTTTCTATCTACAAAGTATTTAAAGCCTGATTCTACAGGATTTAATTCCTTTGAAATTTCCTGTCCATATAATGGAAGTGAAGCTTCAAATCTTAAAGTATCTCTGCAGCCAAGTCCGCATGGTTTCAAGTCAACATCCTTGCCAGCTTCCAAAACTGCATCCCAAACTTTAACTATGCCTTCGTTAGTTGTGTAGATTTCAAAACCATCTTCTCCGGTGTAGCCAGTTCTGGAAATCATACATTTAACTCCAGCAATTTCAACATCATCCTTGAAATAGAAGAACTTTATAGTATCTAAGTCAAGATCTGTAAGTTTTTGGACAACTTCTTGAGCCTTAGGGCCTTGAACAGCTACTTCGCCAACTTCATTGCTAACATTTGTAACCTTTACATCAAAATCCTTAGATTGTTCTTTAATCCAATCAAAATCTTTGTCTACATTAGCAGCGTTAACTACTAGGTAGTACTTTTCATTATTATATTTGTAGACTAAAAGGTCATCTACAACACCACCATCTTCATAGCACATAAATGTGTATTGAATTTGATTGTCTTCTTGATTAATAATGTTATTTGTCATCAGGTAGTTAACAAATTTTTCTGCTTCCTTGCCTTCGACCCAAATCTCACCCATGTGAGAAACGTCAAACATTCCGGCTCTTTCACGAACAGCATTGTGTTCGTCCTTTAGACCTGTGTATTCTACAGGTAACATCCAGCCAGCATATTCAACAACATTGCCACCGAGTGCAACATGCTTTTCATAAAGCGGAGTCTTCATTGTCATAATACATACCTCCTTTATATTATTGGGACATCCTCATAACAGTCCTTGTGTTTATTATACCCCAATAAAGTATAATATTCAACACATCCAGGCAAAATTCAATTATTAAAAAATAGAAATATCCTATTAAAAACTCTTATGACATAATTAAAGTAAGTAAAGGTTTAAAAAAACTAGGCTTTCAAATATAACTTAACTAAAATAAAATCGACTAAATTAAATAATCATATAAAATAAATTTAAACCACATTTAGCAGTTGCCCCAAGCAAAAGAATTTTAAAAATAAAGTTTACATAACACAAGTACATTATAATCCACTTAGCTATATTACTTACAGATAAAGATAATTTTCCTTTCTGTATACAAGCAAAATAAAAAGCAAAAAACTTGTAAGTTTAATCTACAAGCTTAGCCATTTATAAGTATACAATTTACATAAATACAGGTCTCGACAAATCATTCAACAATTTCGTGTTAGCTACGTGTTAGTTATGTGTTAGTTACCATCGTTTATTTCCCTTTATTTTAATGAATATTAAGCCAACAAAAAACCCTGCAAGTATTAAAACTGCAGGGTTTATAATTTCTATATAAGCAATAAATACTATCTCTTTGAGAATTGTGTTGATTTTCTTGCCTTTTTGAAACCGTATTTCTTTCTTTCCTTCATTCTTGAATCTCTTGTCAAGTAACCAGCTTGTTTTAAAACTGGACGAAGGTCTGGTTCAGCAACTAACAAAGCACGGCTAACTGCGTGTCTTACAGCACCAGCTTGTCCACTCTTTCCACCGCCATTAACAAGAATTGTAATGTCGTATTTATCAAGAGTGTTTGTTAAATCAAGTGGGCTCTTTGCAAGTCTTCTGAGTGTTTCATATTCGAAATATTCGTTAACATCAAGACCGTTTACAACAAAATTTCCGTTGCCTTCTCTTAGAATAGCACGAGCTGTTGAAGTTTTTCTTCTACCATTTGCTTGATACATTATCTGCGACCTCCTTCAAATTCGTACTTTTCTGGCATTTGTGCCTCATGACCATGGTCTTCTCCTGAGTAAACACGGAGTTTTTTGATCATCTTTCTACCTAGGGCATTCTTTGGAAGCATACCCTTAACAGCTAACATTAAAGCCTTTTCAGGTGTATCGCTCATCATTGTTTTGTAATCAACTGAACGAAGTCCTCCTGGGTATCCTGTGTGATAGTAATACTTCTTTTGATCTAGTTTCTTTCCTGTAAGAATCATCTTATCTACGTTTGTAACAATTACATAATCTCCTGTATCAACATGTGGAGTGTAAGTTACCTTGTGTTTTCCACGAAGAAGTTTTGCAACCTCAGTAGCTAGACGACCTAGAACCATGCCATCGGCGTCAATTAATAGCCACTTGCGCTCTACTTCATGTGGTTTAGCCATATATGATTTCATAATTTCTTCTCCTTTTCGAGCAATATAGTGACGTTTAATAACGAGGTTTCCGGGTCCTCCTTAAAAAACAATACTCATGTATTATACACGTTTAACATACATTTGTCAAGCATTTAAAACAAACAAATCTGCTTTTATAATAATATTTTTATCATATAAAAATAAAAACAAAGATTTTCTTATAAAACAAGTTTAGCTTTCTGTTTCAACCTATCTACATCATTGATATAAAAAATTAACAACCTTATTTATATAAAAAATATAGGACCAGGAAAGAATCGATAATCATTAAAGGAACGAATCTTTTGGATTTTAATCCCCATCAATCCTCCTAAATGATTTTAGACCCTTATTGTCGTAATAGAGTTCCATGTCAGGAAATTCTTTACCAATAATAGCCTTTTGTAAAAACAAAACATCACCTTCCCAGTGAGGCATCTCTATAAACTCTTCAAAGCTTAACCAGTGTAAGCTGCCCTCGTCACACTCTCTAAGATCTCCCGTATAATCATCTGAGTAGTAGACATACATATTCTCAAAATAATCTTCATTTAAATAATATTTAACAAGTCCACAAAATTTAATATTCTTTAAACTAAGTCCCGTTTCTTCATATACTTCTCGTTTGACACACTCATCAGGACTCTCGCCCTCTTCAATCTTACCGCCTATACCGATAAACATTGCATGATTAATATCATTTTTCTTCTTATTCCTTTCAAGAAATAAAGTTTTTCCATCGAGTCTTCTAATATAACAAACAGTATAAGACTGCTTTAAAAACATAATCAACCTCCTATTATATAAATTATCAAAAGACATATTTTCAAAACATAAATCCGTGCTTACAAACCCCTATTTGATCTAAACAGCAATCATATATAAAGAAACTAAAGCATAAGATCAAAATAAAAATTTATAATAAAAAAAGGACTTTTATCAAGTCCCATGAGTTCTTATTTTGAAGCTGCAACATTAAGCTTTCTGTGTAGCTGTGACATCTTCCTTGAAACATTGTTCTTGTTAAGGAGGTTTCTTTGTTCAGCTTTCTTGAGCTTCTTATCGATAAGTTTTAAAACTTGTTCTGCTTCAGCATAATTTTCTGCATCAATAAGTTGATCAAATTTCTTAATGTAAGTTTTAATTTCACTCTTTCTTCTCTTGTTTACCAAAGTTTTCTTTTCAATAACGCGAATTTTCTTTTCAGCTGCTTTAATATTAGCCATTTTTCACCTCCAAATAATAGATATATTATACAAAATATAATGTAAAAAGTCAAGAAAAAGCTCAGAATAAAACCACCTCACTGGGTGGTTTTACTGGCGCGGCACAGAGGAATCGAACCCCTGACCTTTTGATTCGTAGTCAAACACTCTATCCAGCTGAGCTAGTGCCGCATATGGCGCGGCTAGGAGGATTCGAACCCCCGGCACACGGATTAGAAGTCCGTTGCTCTATCCTACTGAGCTATAGCCGCAAATGGAGCGGGTGAAGGGGATCGAACCCTCGCAACCAGCTTGGAAGGCTGGGGCTCTACCACTGAGCTACACCCGCAAAGTTTGAATTTATAATTATAAAAAATTGGAGCGGAAGACGAGATTCGAACTCGCGACCCTCGCCTTGGCAAGGCGATGCTCTACCACTGAGCCACTTCCGCATAAAATGGTGGAGGAGAGTGGATTTGAACCACTGAAAGCTAAGCTAACGGATTTACAGTCCGTCCCCTTTGGCCAACTTGGGTACTCCTCCATAAATGGCGACCCGGAACGGACTCGAACCGTCGACCTCCAGCGTGACAGGCTGGCATTCTAACCAACTGAACTACCGGGCCTCATGCTTTCACATATATGCTAATGCATATACCTCCTATTAAATTTAATTGGTGGGCGGTATAGGGCTCGAACCTATGACCCCCTGCTTGTAAGGCAGATGCTCTCCCAACTGAGCTAACCGCCCATAGTTTTATATTAATAAAATTGGTGACCCTACCGGGATTCGAACCCGGGATACCGCCGTGAAAGGGCGATGTCTTAACCGCTTGACCATAGGGCCTAAATGGTTGCGGAGGCAGGATTTGAACCTGCGACCTTCGGGTTATGAGCCCGACGAGCTGCCAACTGCTCCACTCCGCGTCAAAGATAAAAGTTATATTGGCGCTTGTGGTAGGGCTCGAACCTACAGCCTACCGGTTAACAGCCGGTTGCTCTACCGTTGAGCTACACAAGCTGGGTGAAATACTTATCTTTAGAATACATTAAAGAGGGGCATTCAAATGTCCCTCTTTAATTTCTTCTGTGCGGCTTTGACCTATTCTCCCGTGACGCTGCCGTCAGAGTACCTTCGGCGCTGTGAGGCTTAACTTCTGTGTTCGGCA
>NZ_LT962470.1 GCF_900215725.1 Ezakiella peruensis
ATTTTTGATCCTGCTGGGATATTTTCATCTAGCATGATCAGGTTTGGAACATACTCAAATTAGTGGACACAAAAATAGCAACATATTCCATAATTATAGACAAAGGAATAAAAATATATTATTATCATCTCCTAAAGTAGATATAGAAAAAGTGCCTAAAATTATAGGCACTTTAAGAAATTTGACTCAATCTTTTTATTCATATACTCCACTTACTTTGAAATTATATTGTTCGAATTAAATCTATAGTCGGTCTGTCTAAAATTCTTTTTAAAGAAAAATGATAGATGATTAGATTAATACCATAGACGACTAATGAAAATCCTAAGAAACTTTTATAGTCATAATATTTTATTAGAGTACTCATTCTTAAATCAGGAGCTATTAATGATATTACAA
Source organism: Ezakiella peruensis (assembly GCF_900215725.1). Classification (GTDB taxonomy): domain Bacteria; phylum Bacillota; class Clostridia; order Tissierellales; family Peptoniphilaceae; genus Ezakiella; species Ezakiella peruensis. The sequence continues at coordinate 400 of NZ_LT962470.1, forward strand.
ACATAACTCCTAAACTCACAATAATAGAAATAGTAAAGGACTTTACCTGTTCTCCAATAAACTCCTTTTGATAAATACTCTTTAACTCATCTACATCCATTCCACAAGAGTAAAGACTTCCGATTTCTTTTTTTCTGCTCATGAGACTTAAATTAATAGATGAGTAGCCATTGGTGATATTTAGTACAAAGATGATTGATGCAATCCCTATTACAATTTTTATTAGACTTTTCAAATCATTATATTCATTTTTTGCTGTTTCCTCACCTGTTATGATATTAAAGCGATCTTCTGGTGAAATTTTACTTCTAATCATGGCCTCTACATATTCTTTTACATCTTTGGTATCCGAATCTTTTATCTTCATATTTAATGTATAGGCATAATTTTTGTATTTCTCATCACCTGCTTCTTCCATAAGTTTAAAATAAGTGTCAAAATCTGTATAAACTTTTACATCAAATGGTCTTGTTCTCGACTTATATTTTCCCAAATCTGTTATTGTCTTTGAAATTTTAATAGTCTTCTTATAATCATTTAAGTTAATATCTAAAGTCTGTGGGTTTTCGAAATAGGGAATCCTCTTTGCCTTGGCTATTGGAATAGAAGAATCTTCTTGAATTGTATTGTAGAGAATAAATTCACCCTTCTTTCCTCCAAGTTCTTTTAAGTCTTTTTCTTCCAAGGCGATGATAAATCCATCCATACCCTCTGTCTTATATTTTTTTATATTCTTTTTCGCTTCCTCGTCTAATCCAGCTGACTTTGCTTCTTTTGAGAATTCATTTGTATTTTCCACTTGAACATACTTGTCTTTTGAAATATAAGACTTGTCGTTAGGAACTTTATCTACAATTTCTTTTAATATTTCCAGGACTTGATTCTTTTCGCTAAAATAGTCCACGGAAAAATTATAGCCATCATCGTAATGCGAAAAATCTCTGTAGTAACTTGAGATACCTATGATGATTATAAATACTGAAATTATAATTATCCCTATTGCAGAAATATATCTCTGTGATTTTATTGATGCCAAGTTGTTTAGTTTTAATTCTTTCCAAAAATCTTTGACTCTTTTCTTCTTTGATTTTGAAAAATCTATATTCCCTCTTATGCCGTCTATAATGTTTATTTTAGAAATCTTTTTCGCAGGGGATTTAATAGCTAGTGCCACAATGATAAAAGAAACCAAAAGTATTGATAAACTTAATAAGGGATTAAATTTTATAACTTCAAAGGCACTTACTCCTTCACCTATTGTTATGTTTTTATACAAACAATTAATAAAGAAAAATCCTGCAATGTGTCCTAAGAGTATTGGAATTGCAGTTATAATAAGTCCTTCCTTTAGAAGTAAGAGATAAATTTGTCCATTGGTAGATCCTATAGACTTATAAATGGAAAGCTCTCTAATCTTCCTAAGCCCCCAAACCCAAAAGATGTTTTTTATAAAAAACACAAAGATCGCTATGCATCCAAGAACTGATAGAACAAGAACAGCCTGGCTCATTATATCTTGTAAGGGTTCGTTTTCTACTCCATAATAGTTTATAAGACTTTCAGAAAATTCTAAAGTAACTTTTTTGCCCAAAGTCTGATTGATTTCTGCTTGAATTTTATCTCTATTTTTGTAAGCTTCTTCAAATGAATGAAATTTTACAAAGGTTCTAAACGTAGGCATTTTATCTTGTAGCCCTAGAGCAAAACTTAGTTTACTGTACTTGTTGTAGACATCTACGTAAACACCGACTAAAGTAAAACTTTTAGAACCTTGGCTCTCAAATTTTTCCCTGTCAGTATTTGCACTTGTGGGGCCTATCTCTTCTCCGTCTAACAACCTTTTGCCTAAATCAAGTTCTACACGATCGCCTATTTTAAGTTTATTTTTCTCTACGAGGCTTTTAGATAGTACAATTTCGTCTTCCTTTGTAGCAAATCTGCCTTCAATAAGTCTTGAATACTCTCTCATCTTATTGATTGCTTCGTCTTGGTAGTTAATAACGACTAAATCGTCAGCAAGTTTTCCATTATCAGGATTAAGAGACATTTTTCCGACCAAGTCTATGTCTTCAATGGATTTTAACTTTTCAACATCTTCATTTGAAAGTTCTTCTTTAATCTCTCCATGATAAAAGCTTGAAGCCATGTAATAACCATAGTTAGCTCTCAAACTTCTGTATCCATAATAAAAAACCACAGTAAAAAATAAACTTACAATAAATAATGAGATGAAAATAGGAAAATTCTTCTTATTCATTTCTTTCATCTCCTACAATTTTTCCATCGACTATTGTAATAATTCGATTTGCTTGTAAAGCTATTTCTTCGTCATGGGTGATTAGGATAATTGTCTGTTTTAAGCTTCTATTGAAATATTTAAAAATTTCTATAATTTCCTTAGAATTTTTCCTGTCCAAATTACCTGTTGGTTCATCCGCTAATATTATAGATGGATTATAGATAAGACTTCTCGCTATGGCAACTCTTTGTTGCTGACCTCCTGAAAGCTCACTTGGAAAAGAGTCAAGTTTACTTTCTATACCAAGTTTTTTTACTATATCTGAAAATTCATCTTGATCTATTTTTCTCTTATCAAGCTTTAAAGGAAGTTCAATATTGTGACGAACTGTTAAATTTGGAATCAAATTATAAAACTGATAAATTAGTCCGACTTTTCTTCTTCTAAAGTAGGCTAATTCTTTTGAGGAATACTTTGAGATGTCGTTACCATCTATATAAACCTTTCCATCATCTGGACTATCTACTCCTCCTATAATATGTAGGAGGGTTGATTTACCAGACCCACTTGGTCCAACAATGGCGACAAATTCGCCTCTTTCAATTTCAAGGTTAACACCGTCTAAGGCTATGACCTTAGAATTACCCTCGCCGTATTCTTTTATTAAATTTTCTACTTTTAATATTTCCATACTTTCCTCCTTAATTTAAGGTAAGTATATAAAAGTAAAGTGATTTTTAGGTGACATTGTAGAATTTTATTTCAAATCTTACTCCAACATCAATATTTGAAACGGAAATTTCTCCGTTGTTTTTTTCGACAATTGACTTCGCCATAGCAAGACCAATTCCAAAACCATTTGAGTCTGGAGTTTTATAAAAGCGTTTAAAGATTTTTTTCATATTCTCTTTTTCTATTCCTCCACCATTGTCTTCAATGATTAAGCTCGTATAGAGGGGATTTTTGTATGATGAAAGCACGATTTTATCACAAGTCGGTCTATTGTCAGCATTTTTTATAATATTAATCAGAGCTTCTGCCAGCCAATAAAAATCTCCACAAATACTATTTTCCTTTAAACTCTCCTCTATTTCTACATTTATAGATCTATTTAAATCCAAACTATCTAAAGCATAATCCACTAATTCATCTAAACGAATTTGTTCTTTTTTCATAAGATCTTTATTTGCATCAAGGCTTGATAGTTTAAGCAAAATATCTGATAGGGAGTTTAATCTGATTGTTTGCCTTTTTAAAATCTCTATATCATCATTATCTGGAAAATCTATCCCCAAATTTTCTATAGAAAAAAGCATAGATGTAATGGGAGTTTTGATTTGATGGGCAATATCTTCTAGGTATTCTATTTGCTTTTCACTATTTTTAGTGCTTGTCTCTTTGGCTTCGACTATTTCTATAAAAAGTTTGTAAATCTTATCTTCTAAAATCGAAAAATCATCTTGCTTCATAGGAATTTTGTAGTCTTGATTCTTCATTTTTTCTATCAGATCTATAAGCTCATTTATTCTATTTTTCTTTCTTGATTCTAAAAAATAATATAGAAGTCCCAGACTTATTATCCATAATACATATATCATCTCAATCCATCCTATAACCAATTCCTCTAACAGTAATAATAACTTCTCTATCAAGCTTTTCTCTGATTCTCTTAATAGTAGATGTGAGAGTATTGTCATTTACAAACTTATCCCTATCTTCCCAGAACATTTCAAGCAGCTGACTTCTGGTATAAACTCTGTGAGGATTTTTAATAAATAAGACTAGGATTTCATACTCAAGTGGAGTTAGCTCTATTTGCTTACCTTTAAAATAAACTTTTGAATCATTTAAATCTATTTTTATATCCTTATAATTGATTGTTTTGTCTTGACTTAGAGCTATTGTCCTTAAAACTGCATCAATTCTCGCCCTTAATATTGCAAGGGAAAATGGTTTAGTTAAGTAATCATCTGCACCTTGATCAAGGGCTTTAACTATAAAATCTTCATCATTTTTAACAGTAGTAACTATAATTCTAATATCTTTATCTTTTAATTTTTCAATTAAATACTGACCGTCTTTATCTGGTAGATTTATATCAAGTAGCGCCACGTCCATGTCTACATTCATCTTATAGGTCGCTTCATAAAAAGATGATGCAATCTCTACCTCATAGCCATTATTAACTAAATACTTTTCCATTTGTAAAGCAATTTCTTTATTATCCTCTATAATCAAAATACTCTTCATTCTAACCCTCTCATACATTAACCTTTGAAATCTATTAAAAATTTTTTATACACAATAGCTATACTATGTCAACACTTATGACCGCAACATAAAATCCTGCCCTGCTTAGATCAGATAATTTATTTCAATGTATAGTCACTAACGTTTTTTATCAATTTTCAATCTTCATTATAAAAATTAAACTGGGATTCATAACAAACCCCAGTTTCATAATTAGCGTGTTCTTTAATAGATTTTTGATCCTGCTGGGATATTTTCATCTAGCATGATCAAATTTAATTTTTCTTCTCCGTCATAGTCGCAGACTGCTGATAGGAGCATGCCGAATGATTCTACTCCCATCATTTTTCTTGGTGGGAGGTTGGTGATTGCAAGTAGAGTCTTGCCTACTAGCTCGTCTGCGGAGTAGAAGTTTTTGATGCCTGATAGGATTGTCCTGTCAGTGCCTGATCCATCATCAAGGGTAAATTGCAATAATTTATTGGACTTTGGAACTTCTTCACAAGCCTTGACCTTTACAACTCTGAAATCTGATTCAGAGAATTTTTCAAAGTCAACCATATCTTCAAAGAGTGGTTCGACTTTTACTTTTGATAGGTCGAGTTTTTCTGCCTTGATGGCTTCTGTGCTTGCCTTTTCTAAGCCTATTGGCTTCATTGTTGGGAATAAAATTACGTCCCTGATTGAAACTTCGCCAGTTAAGAACATGATAAGTCTATCGACACCGATGCCCAGTCCTCCTGTTGGTGGGAGGCCAACTTCAATTGCGTTTAAGAAGTCTTCATCCATTGGATGAGCTTCGTCATCGCCAAGATTCTTGGCTTCCATTTGTGCTGTAAATCTGGCGCGTTGGTCGATTGGGTCGTTGAGTTCAGTAAATGCGTTTGCAATTTCCTTGGTGGCCATAAAGGCTTCGAATCTTTGTGTGTAGCGTGGGTCTGCTGGGTCGCGTTTGGCCAGCGGACTTACCTCTACTGGATGGTGAGTGACAAAGGTTGGTTGAATCATGTGGTCTTCGCAGAATTCTTCAAAGAATTCGTTGATGATATTGCCCCTATCCATCTTGGATGGTTCAAGCTCTAGGCCTTTTTCCTTGGCAATTGCAATTGCTTCTTCGTCTGTTTTTATTTCTTCAAAGTCGACGCCAGCATATTCTTTGATGGCTTCAACCATTGTAATTCTTCTCCATGGTGGAGTTACGTCGAGTTTTAGTCCATCGAATTCAAGGATTTGTGTGCCCAAAACATTTTGTGCAATGGTGGAGACCATATTTTCTGTGATGTCCATCATGTCCTTGTAATCTGCATAGGCAGCGTAGAGTTCGATAGCTGTGTACTCTGGGTTGTGGGTTTGGTCCATGCCTTCGTTTCTAAACATCTTGCCCATTTCGTATACGCGGTCAAAACCACCGACGATCAATCTCTTTAGATAGAGTTCGTTGGCAATTCTCAGATACATATCGATGTCAAGTGTGTTGTGGTGGGTGATAAATGGCCTTGCATTAGCACCACCTGCAATTGTATTTAGGGTTGGAGTTTCAACTTCTAGGAAGTCTCTGTCATCCAAATATTTTCTAATTTCTTTTAAGATTTTGTTTCTCTTGATAAAGGTCTCTTTGATTTCTGGATTTACAATCAAGTCCACATATCTTTGACGGTATCTGAGGTCTGGGTCCTTGAGTCCGTGGAATTTTTCCGGTAGGATTTGAAGAGATTTTGTCAAAATAACAAATTCTTCGCAGCGTACGGAAATTTCTCCCATCTTGGTCTTGAAAACTTCGCCCTTGATGCCGATGATGTCACCGATGTCAAGGAGTTTTACTTCTTCATAATCGTCTCCCAAATTGTTTTGGCTTACAAAGGATTGGATTGTCCCAGTTGAATCTAGGATGTCAAGGAAAGTGACTTTTCCGTGACCACGCTTGCCCATTACCCTGCCGGCGATTGATACGTATTTACCTTCATAGTCATCAAAATTATCTAAGATATCTTTGGCAAAGTGGGTCCTGTCGTAATTTGTAATTTCGTATGGATTTTTATCCATGTCTTTTAGTTTCTGTAATTTTTCCCGCCTCATCTGAAGCATTTCGTTTAATTCTTGTTCCATGATACCTCCTATGATTTTTTGATGCTTTTGATAGTGTATTTAATAATTCCGTCTGGAGCGTGTACTTCTACTATATCTTTTCTTCTCTTGCCAAGAAGGGCTGCTCCAAGTGGACTTTCGTTTGAAATTTTACCATTAAGTGGATCGCTTTCTGCTGAACCAACAATGGTGTAGATTTCTTCTTCGATTATGGTTACCGTTGTACCGACATTTACTTTTTCGGTTGTGATTTCATGATCTTCTACTACAACAGCTTCTCTGATTAAATTTTCCAGCTTAACAATACGCTCTTCCAGTTGGGCTTGTTCGTTCTTGGCTTGGTCGTATTCAGCGTTTTCACTCAGGTCTCCAAAGCCAAGTGCAACTTTGATCCTGGCTGAAACTTCCTTACGGCCGACTGTTTTTAATTCTTCGAGCTCTTCTTCAAGCTTGGTCAATCCATCTTTTGTTAAAAATACTTCTTTTTTAGTCATTTGTTCTAACCTCTTTTTCTATATTTTTAAAAAGTCTGTCTATAGTCTCGTTCATCTTGTCGATACTGTTAATCTCAGATAGACTTTTTCTTATCTTGGTTGCCTCTGGTCGATTGTTCAAATATTTTATCAAATGCTTTTTAAAATCGTTCAAAGCAACTCGTTCGGAAAAATCTTCCGTCATGTATTTAAAATGTTTCTTTATTATATCATATTTATCGTAATTAATCTTGTCCGGGGAAAAATAATTGTGAATATCTGCAAATATAAAGGGATTACCAATGGCAAAGCGGCCAATGGAAATGCCGTCAATATCGTCTGACTTCAAAAGCTCGACCGCCTTGTCAAATGAATCTATGTCACCGTTTCCTATAACGGGAATATTGAGTTTTTCTCTGATTTCAAATATCTTTTCCCAATCGGCCTGGCCAGTGTAGTGCATGTCGCGGGTCCGGCCGTGGACTGTCAAGAAATCTGCTCCTGCATCTTCGATCCGCTGGGCGATTTCGATTGCGTTAGATGGATCGCTTACCCCCAAGCGCATCTTGGCAGAGACTGGCTTGTTGGAATATTTTTTGCAGGTCTTAATTATAGCCGCCAAGGTATCCAGGTCATTTAATAATGCAGACCCGTCTTGATTTTTAAAAATTTTGGGCGCAGGGCAACCGAAGTTTAAATCAATCCAGAGAAAATCTTCCCTTGGGTTTAAATATCTCTCGATTGCGATTTGAAAGGCCTCTGGCTCGTGGCCAAAGAGTTGGATGCCGGTTCTGCCCACTGACTTTGAAATCTCAAGGGTCCTCTGGCTATCATAATACAAGGCCTTGGCGCTTACCATTTCCGTTACAGCGTATGGGAGGCCCAATTCAAAGGCGATCTTCCTAAAGGGAAAGTCCGTGTAACCGGCCATGGGTGCCAGAAAAACCGGCAGCCTATCCCCTATGCTTAGCGTTCTTGTCATAGATCTTCCTTAGGCCCCAGAGAGTCAACTCGTCGTCGACCACATCTATTACCTCAGTCTTTGATGCAATAACCTTGGCGAGTCCCCCAGTTGCAATTACCCTTGCGTCTATATTTTCCTCGGCCTTTAAGTGCTTAACTATATAATCAACCTGGCCAATAGCCCCGTACATAAGGCCCGCCCTGATGGCGTCAACTGTATTTCTATTTAAAAAACTTTCTGGCACAGTTAGGTCAACTTTTGGCAGCTTGGCAGCTTTCATAAAAAGCGCCTCCGCACTTATGCCTATGCCCGGACTTATAATGCCGCCCAGGTAATTGGATTTTTCGTCCACCACGCAATAGGTGGTCGCCGTTCCAAAGTCGATTATAATGAGCGGCGCACCATATTTGTCGATGGCAGCAACTGCATTTACAATCCTGTCTGCCCCAACTTCTTTTGGGTCATCGTAGAGGACGTTTAGTCCAGTTTTGGTCCCTGGGCCAACTACAATCGGCTCAAGGCCTGTTAGCATTTTAACCGCCTCAATCATATTGTCAGTTACCATTGGCACAACTGAAGATAAAATCGCCCCTTGGATTTTCGTCACGTCCACGCCCCTAAGAGTAAAGATCTGGTCAATGAAAAGTGCAATCTCATCCACAGTTTTTTTGCTGTCAGATGAAATTCTGATGCTAACCTTTAGGTCATAGCCTTCGTATATTCCTAAAACTGTATTTGTGTTACCTATATCTATTGTTAAAATCATGATTGTTTTCTACTTAAAATTCCCCCTGTAATTAGTCCAGCAATAATTGCCTCAGGTATACCATTTAAAAATACCACTGAAAGTATATAGTACAAGACACCCTTGCGGTCCATATTTTTGATGCCCATCATCTTATCTGAGTAGATCAAATAGATTGAGCCCATGACCATTGCCGTATGGCAAATTGTAGCTATAACTGCCGAGACGAAGCCCGGTGTGATTATATTTTCCTTCTTGATTGTCATAATCCAAATCATCACAATCAGTACTAGCGAAATTAATCCAATTACAATTCCCAAAGTCTTCCCATCTTTAAAGGCCTTTACAAGCGAATAAATAATTTCGATTAGTAAAACTGAGCTAATAATGCTGGTCAGCCTAATCATTTGCTTGTGAGATTTTTCCTTAAGGGCCTTGTAAAGAAAATAGGCGATCAGTGGAAAAATTATCCTTGGCAAAACACTTATGAGCGGATTTTGAAAGGCAAAGCTCAAAACCGTTGGCTTGGTGTAGTTGGTCCAGAGGGAATAAAGCCCAAAGGACAGGCCTAAAAATGTGCCCACATAAGGTCCGTAAAGGATGGCCCCAATAATTACTGGGATGTGTAGGGTCGTTGCTCTAATTGGTCCAAATGGTATAAAACCTAACTGTGTCATTCCGAGAACCAAAATCCATGCTAAGAGGATTGCGGATACAACCAGTTTTTTTGTGTTCTTCATAATTTAAACTCCTAAAATATTTCTAATTTTTCTCCTTCGAAGTCCTTGGGATCATAGTTCCCGCTGTAAATTGCTTCGAATTCCTTCTTGTATACTGTTTCCTTGTCGATAAGGGCCCCTGCAAGTCTTTCGAGTGCATCGTCGTGGTCTCTCAAGATCTCCTTAGCCTTATCGTAACAATAATTAACTATGGCCCGCATTTCAGTGTCGATGTCTTTTAAAATTTCTTCGGAATACGCCTTGGTGTGACCAATAGTGTTTCCTATGAAAGATTGACCTTCGTCATCTGAATAATTGAGGGTCCCAATCTTTGTACTCATGCCGTATTTTGCAACCATGGCATGGGCAATTTTTGTAACTCTTTCTATATCGTTTGAAGCGCCGGTTGAAATATCGTTTAGCTTCATATCTTCTGCAGCTCGTCCACCCAGGAGCATAATCATCATGTCAATCATCTTGGACCTGGTGTAAAAGCTGGTCTCTTCGTCAGGCACTGTGTAGGTAAAGCCACCTGCATCCCCACGCGGTACAATTGTAACCATGTGGACAGGGTCGGTGTGCTTCAAGGTCCGACCAATAATCGCGTGACCTGCCTCGTGATAAGAAACTAATTTCTTTTCTTCTTCAGTCACAACTGCCGATTTCTTTTCTGGTCCAGCTAATACCTTTACACTGGCCTCTTCTAACATATCTTTGTTTATAGTTGTCCGCCCTAGTCTGACAGACAAAAGAGCCGCTTCATTTATAAGATTTTCCAGGTCTGCAGGTGAAAAACCTGAAGTCCTCCTGGCTATATTATTTAAATCAACATCCTCGCCCATGGGCTTGTCCTTGGAGTGGATTTTTAAAATTTCCTCCCGACCTCTTAGGTCTGGCAAGCCGATTGTAATCTTGCGGTCAAATCTGCCCGGCCTTAGAAGTGCGTCGTCCAAAATATCTGGCCGGTTGGTTGCTGCCATTATAATAATGCTTTCGTTCTTTTCAAAACCGTCCATCTCTACGAGGAGCTGGTTCAAAGTTTGTTCGCGTTCGTCATGGCCACCGCCAAGACCTGTCCCACGCTTCCTGCCCACGGCATCAATTTCATCAATAAAAATTATGCAAGGGGCATTGGCCTTGGCCTCATTGAATAAATCGCGGACACGGCTGGCGCCCACGCCAACAAACATTTCCAAAAACTCAGAGCCGCTTATGGTAAAGAATGGAACTCCCGCTTCGCCTGCAACAGCCCTTGAAATGTAAGTCTTACCTGTTCCTGGTGGGCCGACTAACAAAACGCCCTTGGGAATCCTAGCTCCGACCTTGGCAAACTTGCCTGGGTTTTGTAAATAATCCACAATTTCATATAGCTCTGTCTTTTCTTCTTCCAGACCAGCCACGTCTTTAAAGGTAACTGGCTTAGAATTAGTTGGCTCAAATCTTTTGGCCCTTGACTTTGCAAATTGCTGGGCGTCTTTGTTTTGGCTGCCAATCTGTTTGAAGATTAGATTAAAGATAAATATAAATCCAACCATCATTATAATATAGGGAACTATGGATGCCAGGAGTCCAGATTCTTGAACGCTGTGGGCATCGAAGACCGTATTTTTTGCATCGACTTGTGGACCTATATGTTTATTGTAAAAGTCCGCCTGCAAGGTTGCCGGTAAAATCGCCCCATAGGCCTTGTCTTCCTTGTCAGTCAAAGTTAATTTATCACCACTTATAGTTGCGACCTTGACCTGGCCCGCGTCCAAAAGTTCGCCTGCCTTGGTCAGCTCAATCTTCTCTTGGTTTTTGCCCATTAAAAGTGGCCAGAGGCTGGAGAGAATGAACACAGTCATTATTATTATAAAAAATGGCGATAGTCTTAATCTCCTCATATTTTATAAATCTCCTCCTTTAAGCTGGCTATATATGGGAGATTTCTATAGCTCTCCGCATAATCAAGTCCATAGCCAACTATGAAATCGTTTGGCGCAATGTAGCCAACATAATCCAGCTGGACATCAGTTTTTCTTGCTTCTTTTTTATCCAAAAAGGTTGCAAACTTAACTGAATTTGCCCCACGCCTGGACAAATTGTCTTGCAAGTATTTTAAAGTGTAGCCAGTGTCTACAATGTCTTCGACTACAAGTACGTCCCTGCCTTCAACTGAAAAGTCCAGGTCTTTTAAAATCCTAACTTCACCAGTCGACTTAGAACTTGCCCCATAACTTGATAAGCTCATAAAATCAACCAATACTGGCAAATTAATTTGTCTGACTAGGTCTGCCATAAAGATAAAAGAGCCTTTTAAAATGCCGATTACCATTAAATCTTTATCCATAAAGTCGTGGGTAATTTCTGATCCCATTTCTTTTACTTTTTTTGAAATTTCTTCTTCAGTAAAGAGCATTTCTTTAATCGCCTTGTTCATAATACCTCCTTAAGTAAATTGTGTTTTTTGTATGATCATCAGTGGCCACGCGTTTAGATAGCCACAGGTCTTGAACATATATAATTCCCGCCTCATCACAAGCAATGACCAGGGAGTCCCGCTTGTATTTGGGGATTTTTTCATCTATTAATATTTCCTTAAGCTTCTTGGTCCGCCCACCCCTGGTCTCAAAAACATCTCCGGGCAAGCGTTTTCTGAAAGTAATTTGTCCTTGGATTTTGTCTGCATCCAGTGCAAGATTTTTTTCATCAAAATCTTTTGTCACTTGGAATTTGCATTCACTGACATAGTCTTCATTCAAAGTAAAAATTAAATCGTCATAGGATTTTATAATATAGATGCCAGAAAAACTGGTTCGTTTTTCGCCATCGCTAAAAATTATCTGGTCAATTTCCCTCAAGTGATAAGAGTAGATATCCTGCTGCTTTGGATTGAGCTTTTTAATAATAGCCATGTAAATATCAGCCCGTGTATAAGGAAAAAGCTCTAGCATCTTTGAAATAGAAATGCTGATTGTGTCTTCGCTTACATCCGCATCCTTCAAAAAATATTCAACCAGACCCTCTATCAAGAGCCTTGAAGCTTTTAAATTTCCAATCGCAAGCTCTGCCCTGTTTTTAAAATCAGGCAAAATTTTCTCTATCTGAGGAATTTTATTTATCCTCATATCATTTCTAGATACATCGTCTATAAAATTGGTCTCGTCAATACAGTATGGAATTTCGTGTTCGTCCAAGTATTTTAAAATCTCATCTTTGCCAATATTTAAAAGGGGCCTAAAAAATATTCCCTCTCGGACTTTTATACCTGCAAGACCATTTAAACCTGCTGCCCTTTCAAAGTTCATAAGGACGGTTTCAATGTCGTCGTCCAAATGGTGGCCAGTTATAACAGTAGTCGTGCCGATTTCCTCAGCTATTCCTTTTAGGTCAGCGTATCTTTTGACCCGGCCAGCTTCTTCAGTGCCAAGCCCAGATTTTTTTGCAAGTCGGTCTATATTTGCAGTCTCCAGATGGAGGATGATATCATTATCTGCACAGAGGCCTTTGACGAAGTTTTCATCACGGTCTGCAGTCTGACGCAGCTGGTGGTTCAAGTGGTAGGCGTGAATTTCAAAATTAAATTCAGCTTGCAAGGCCTTTAAGACTTTTAAAACAAAAATAGAGTCAGGGCCACCCGACAGGGCAACCAAGACTTTCTTTTCATTTTTGAAGATCTCATCTTGACAAAAGCAAGTGAAATATTCTTCTATATTATTTTTTCGGTTTACCAGAACCTCTTCGTCTGGATGTTCTTTGGTTAATGGATTGAATTTTTTCATTTGATTCCTTGACAAACTTAGACATTAGTTTTTCAAAGGCAGAATCTTCGGGGCCCTTTTCAATAAATTTCGGTGCCGGTGGTTCTTCCAAGGCCTTCATAGAAAGTGCAATCTTGCCATCTTCATTGCTGATAACCTTGGCCTTGACCAGGTCTCCAACCTTGACAAAGTCGTTTATGTTTTCAACAAATTCATTTGACAGCTCAGATATGTGAACCAAGCCACTTTCATCGCCCTCCAAGTCTACAAAGCAACCGAAGTTTGAAACCCCGTTTACCTTACCCTCAATAATGTCTCCTACTTTTAATACCATAATTCCTCCTGTTTATCAGGCTTATTGTACAACATATGCCGTTAAAAGTCAATGAATCTAGGACTTTGCAAGACTTTTAAAATAAAAAAGACGGCTAAGATTTAGCCGTCTAAAAATTTTTATTAATGATTTTGAATTTCAATATCTGTTGGGAATTTTTTCCCCGCAGATAATTCATTTACAATAAAATCTATTTGTGAATTTGTCAAGGCCCCCTTGAAAAGGCCAAGGACTTTGCCATTTTTTGTGAAAACTGAATGAGGAACGGTCTTTACATCATAAGATGCAACAATATCATAACCTGAAGTCGCCTTAAAAACCGGTAGCCTCCAATCATTTGCATCAAACAGCCTCTTGACCTCAGATATATCTTGGTCCAGGGAAACTGCAATCACGTCCACGTCCGCCCTCTTGTTTGACTCAGCCAAGTCTGGCATTTCGCTTACGCAATATGAGCATGAGCTTTGGAAAAAATTATAAATTTGAATCTTGTCCTTTATAAGCCTGCCAAGGCTGATATTATTTTCTGACCCGTCAATCATATCCACAGTAAACTTTGGCATGGTAGAACCGATTGCAAAGTTGCTAGCAAAATTATATGAGCCTTCGCTAGGATTTATTAGGTCTGCAGCAAGGGATATATAGTTTTTATCTTTGCTATCATTACCGTCATTTATAATGGGCTTTTGATTTTTATCATCGTCTACCAATAGGTCAACATTTTCTCCTGACCCAGTTGCCAGTAAAATCGCCCCAGTAGCTTCGTCCCAATCAACACCTAGGCCAATTAAATTACCCAATTGTCTAAGCTGTAAATAATTGTTTTCATTTATCAGAACAGTTTCAATTTGCTTTGCCTGGCCATTTAAAAGCAGATTGATATTTCCCTTTTGCCCAGTCACATTACCGGCCGCAAGCGGAGTCAAGTCACCGGCCAGTTTTTGATAAGGGCTGGCAGTTATAATAAGTACATTACCAGTAGCCTCGTCCCAGTCCACATTAAACTGAGAACCAGTCCCATTTAAAAGGGCAGCCATGTCCCTTAACTTAACATAATTTCTTTCATTTATCAGATAAGAACCGACCTTAACCTCTTGGCCGTTTAGCAAAACCTTTTGAAAAGTCCTCTCGCCAGTCACATTTTCAGCAAAAATATTAGCCGAAAAAACAATTAAACAAGCGATTAGAATAATAAATCTCTTTTTCATAAAATCCTCCTGCCCTAATTATACCATAGATAAAAAAACTTGCCAAGAAAAAAGCCCGATTAAAATCGAGCTAGTATCTAATCCTAAAAGTCTTGTGGAATTTTCTCCTTAAAATTATAAATGTTATGAGAGTCAGAATAAATATTCCTCCAACTGGATAAATAACTTTGGCCATATCCATTGAAGACATAAAGGACAAACCAATGATTGCCATCATAAGACCTTGAATCACCTTATAAACAGGACTCTTGTTTGAAAGGTCTGAGCTATAGGGGCAAAGTACATAATATATAATTATCTCCATAAGCTCCCTAGTTAACAGAATCATCGCATAGACAGCGAGTGTTAAGGGGATTTGTTTGAAATCAAAATCAACCTTATTTATTAATCCTATCAAGCCAACAAAGACTATGGCCAGCAAGAAATTTGGTAAAACCATCTTGGCAATATATCTTAACCGAGTAGAGATGGATTTTTTTATGGCCTCGCTATCGTAAAGATTGTGGTACATAAGAGGCATGTCGATATTTCTAAAACACATCTGCAGATAAGTCCCTGCCATGGCAGAAGATAGGACCATTACAATTCCAAAAGTTTGCAGGCCCGCAAAGCCCTTGTTGCCAGCAGATATCCCCAGTTTAAAAAGTATAATATAAACCAGGGCTGTAAAAATCATTCCATTGGTCTTGGAGAAAAATTGTTTCTTTAAGATATCTTTAAACCTTGTCTCAAAGGCCTTTTCAATGTAAGCTTGTGAAGATAGGCCCTTGTGGTCTTCTAAAAATTTAATATTATCCTCAGTACTTATGCCAGCGAGCTCTCTGTAGTCTTCACTCATACTATTGGTGATTACAAAGCCAACCGAATAAATATTAGACGAACCTATCAGGGTTTTTATTTGGTTGTAGGATTTAAATTTGTAAAAGTAAATTATCCCTGCAAGTGAAATTATTAAAGATGCAAGAGACAAAATGTAATAAAAATTATTGGTCAGCTTAATTTCAAGCTTAAAATATACCAGCAAGAAGGCTATCACATAAAGGACAAACTTGTAAATCGTCCTTAGCAGCTTTTTTATCAATTTATCATGCCTGAGCAGATAAGATATATTTATTAGATTTGAAATATAGGAGCAGGCTGACATAAATATAAAAATGCTAATGGCGACCAGGTAATTTTTAAAAATCAAATAAGAGATTATAAAGTGAACCAGGTTTTCCATTATGATGCCTTCCCTAATCTTTTGCCGATAAAAAATCCTTGGATCTACACCCATTATTCCCATAAACATATAGGCATTTTTCGCATCAGACAAGAATGAAGGATTTGCAAAAGCCTGGGTCAAGCAAAAGATTATAAGATAAACAAGGACCCTCAGGTCATACATAAAGCTTATGTCGTCAACTCCTAAGAATTTATTTATCCCAACCACGATTATATAATAGGGCATTATCAACCTTAAAGCAAAGGAGAAGGCAAAATGAATTAGCGCTCCCATAAAACTTATATTTGCTTTTAAATTTTCCTTGGCAATTATTTTCTTAAAGCCCAGGTGTTTGAGGCCTGGAATCCTTGAAAGTATATACAAAAAAGCATTGAAATTTATAATGGACATTAATTTCGAAAATTTTATAGCCATTAGATCACTTCCATTAAATACTTTTCGAACTCAATCGGCGACTCAAAATCATTCCTGCACTTGTTTAAGAGACCTTCTTTTAAAATCGCAACTTCGTCGCTAACATCAGTTGCCAGCTGGACAATATGAGTTGACATTATAATAATGTGGTCGTTTTTCATGGCAATCATCATCTCTTTTATATCGTGGCTAACGATTATATCAAGCGAGCTAAGTGGTTCATCAAGTAAGATAATAAGCGGCTTTTTGATAAAGGCACACATCATTTGAATCTTGTTTTTCATACCAAAGGAATATTCTTTGATCAGCCTATGCTTGTCCGCCTGATCAAAGTTAAATCTCACGAACAATTCGTCTATGTCAAAGTCTTTTACCTTATTAAAATCCACAAAGGCCCTGATAAATTCATAGCCAGTTAAAAATTCTGGCAAGACTGGAGCGGCCGACACCAGGTATACATCGTCATGGGCAATCGGTCGAAGCTTTCCATTTTCATCCACCAAAATTTCCCCACCATCAATTTTTTCTTGAAAGCTAATGCAGTTAAAGAGAGTTGTCTTACCCGTCCCGTTCCTGCCGATTACACTGTATATAAAGCCCTTGTCAAAAGTGTAGTCAATATCTTTAAGTACTTCCTTGTCTCCAAAGGATTTTTTTAAATTTTTAACGATTAATTTCATAGATCCTCCTCATATTTTGGACACCTTTTTATATGGCATGGGTAACACAGCTTATGATTGTAGCAACCGTCCTTGTAAAACATATAGTCAACAAGGCCTAAGTTTATTGCGAATTGAATCAACTGCCTATTGTTGTCTATTCCAATTTTTTCATAAATTTTTGCCATATATTTTTTAATAGTATGCTCGGAATAGCCAGTATCCTTAGCAATTTCACCCAAGCTATCTCCACGTACATATCTCATTATAATATCAGTCTCAGCCCCGTTTATTCTTATCAAAGCCTTTTCCGTCTTTTTAGGAACTTTTTCCAGAGCTTTTTTAATATCCGCAAATAAATTGCCCTTAATCTTTGAAAGCCATAGGTATTTTTTGATTCCATAATACTTGCAAAGCAGATTTAATCTGGGCTCATAATCCAGGCTAAGGACAAATAATATCTTCTTATCCTTGTAGGAAGCAAAGAATTTCTTTATCTCATCCTCAGTCATCAGGTCTCTTGAGTACAAAAATATATCAAAGTCATCTGAAATATCAGATCCATAAGCCTTGGCCTCAGACAAAATCTTATCATAAAATAAATCTATCAGCCTATCGGTCTTTGCAATAATATTTATATTTCCGTAAAGCTTTTTCTTTTTCAAAATACCACTCCTAAGTTCGAACTAATCGCTTTCTATATATAGAGTATATAATAAAACAATAAAAAAACATACCCTTTTGGGTACATTTTTAAAATTTAAGCTATCTTTACAAAAATCCTAACTTAAAAACTATTCTCCCTATAATTTTCTCGCCATTTTTTAGGATTTGGCGTAAATAAAAGAAAAATGGCGAGATTAATTTAATTATCTAAAATTGATAAATACAAATCCAATCTTTCATTCATATATTGAGCGAACAGGTCTGCCATAGCAGAGAGATTGTCTTTCCCATAATACTCATCAAAGGCTTGATAATATTTCAATCTATCGGTGAATTTTATATCAATAGGTGGATAACCTGCCTTCATGAGCTCTAGGTTTATAAGAAGCCTGCCAGTTCTACCATTTCCATCAATAAAAGGGTGGATGCCTTCAAATTCTAAATGAAAGCGAGCAAGTTTTGTCACAAAATCCTCGTCACTAGTTTTATAATTTTCCAAAAGTTTTTCCATCTGAGGAATTATTAAATAAGGTTGGACAGGTTCATGGACAGCTCCCATAATTTTAACTGGCACCCTACGATAAAGTCCCCTATCCTCTTTTTTGTCTGCCAAAACCAAGTAGTGAATATCTTTAATAATCTTTTCAGACATTTCCGCCCTCTCACTAACAAGCTGACTTACATATTCAAAAGCTTCCTTGTGACCAATTACCTCCAAGTGTTCACGCAAAGATTTTTGATCTATTGTCAGGCCTCTTAGAACCATATCCGTTTCACGCAAGGTCAGAGTGTTCCCTTCAATGGCGTTGGAGTTGTAGGTGTATTCAGTTAAAAAATCTTCATTTAATCTTTGCAGCTCGCCTGCAGTCAAGGGTCTTTTTTCTTTTAGGGCCAAAAGCTTTTCTTCTAGTATTGGCATTAGAGACTCTGTAGTTTTGTACCTGCCATCACTTGGCTTATTTGCATCGACCGGAATTTTCCAAGCCCTGCCATCTTTGTAGGCGCCA
Organism: Ezakiella peruensis; assembly: GCF_900215725.1. Taxonomy (GTDB): domain Bacteria; phylum Bacillota; class Clostridia; order Tissierellales; family Peptoniphilaceae; genus Ezakiella; species Ezakiella peruensis. The sequence continues at coordinate 19,128 of NZ_LT962470.1, forward strand.
GAAATTTTTCCCTCTGCACACAAGACTCTGACTCTTCTTTCAGATATGCCCCATTTTTCTGCAGCTTCTTTAACTGAAATATACATTGACCTAACCTCCTTTTCTTAATTATACATTTTTATCGGAACAATAGCAAGGCTATCGGAATAATATTTTGCAATTAGCGGAATAATAGAATTTGATTTTTAATTGAAAATAAAAAACCCCGCCAATACAGGCGAGATTTCTAATGAATTATGACTATTTGACTGGTGTCAGTCTACATATTTTTTAAATCTTTTGTTAAAACATTTCTGAGTAAGAAAATTAAAACGATTGTTATAGCTAGTTCAACAGCTAAAAATGTTCCATTGTAGACAGCTGAATATGCCCAAACATTTTGACCTTCTGGTGCGTAAGAGCCAAAGAAAATTACCCCTGTTAAAGTGTGGCAAATAAATCTTGCAACAACACCCAAAACTGTCCCATAAATTACAGGCATTACATCGTTGTTTTCAAAAAATTTCTTGGAAAATAATCCTGCTAAACCTAAGAATCCAAAGGCTGCTGGGTAGTCTAGGATAGCTTGAACTGGATGATAAATACTTCCACCAATGGCCATATCCAAAAGTCCATAAGCAATACCAACGATAATTCCCTTGCCTGCTCCATGACGGATAGCAAATAAAATTAAAGGAATCATTTGTCCAGCTGTAACGCTGCCGCCTTGTGGCATTGAAAATAATTTGATTCTGCCAAGCACAAAGGAAAGTGCCAAGCACAAACCTGCTTCAACTAGTGTTCTTGTGTTCCAACTTCTATTCATAAAAAAATACCTCCCTTGCACATGCTTTAGAGGTACAATAAAAATACAACTTCCCTCCGCCAGCATTACCTGGATCAGGTTTAGGGTTTAATCTCAGCCCAATCGGGCACCCCTAGTGCAAATATATAATACAACATGAGGCAGCCTTTGTCAAATTTTTTCACAAAAAAATTGTGGCAGACATCTACCACAACATTTAGTATAGAGTCTAATTTATTACTAATACTTACAAGATATCTAATACTATATAAAAATACAGGAGCCTTGAGCTCCTGTATTTTTCTTATCTTTATTTTTCTTTTGGAGGAGCGACAGCTGGGCCTGTTCTTAGGGTTTCCATAGCTTCGTCTCTTTCTTTTTGTCTTCTGACGGAGTGCAAGATAAGTGTTATTGTAACAACTGCGTAAGATACGAATGTTCTTAGATATTCACCGATCATTGCAGATCCTGTGATATTTGCCCCTGCAGTAGGCATTACTATAAACATTAGGTGGAAGAGGATTGTACCTGTTAAGGCGTTTGTAATTGTTGCCTTGGATACACTTGCACCACCGATTAATAGAGCTGCTGCTGAATATAGGGCAACTTGGTCAGCACCGTTGTAGGTGTTTAAGTTACCGATATTTTGTAGGTAGATGATTTGTCCAAAAGCTGCCATAACTGTCGACATAACGACTGCTTTCTTTCTGGTTTTATCTACGTTAATACCTGCGTCTTCTGCTACTTTCATGTCTTGGCCAACGGCTTTCATGTCTTGGCCTAGTTTAGTTTTTCTAAACCAAACTATAAATAAACATGCTAGTGCAATTATTATGAGTGTTAGGATTGGAATTTGTATGCCCATTATAGAAATGTCTGTACCCAAAATCCTATCGAAGAAATAGTCTGTTCCCTTTTGACAGGTCAGGTCTATCGCGTTTCTAACCCCATATCCACGAGATATTATAATGTTCGGATCTTTAAAAGGTATAATTCCACCAAATATATATAGAACTATAAATTGGTAAACACCTGTCATAAAGAAACCGAGCATCATAGATGTAATCATTTCTCTATCTTTTGCTTTATTTAATACTGACCCTGCAAACATTCCGAGTAACCAGGCGATAGGTGTGGAGATTACAGCAGCAAGTAAGATTGCTGGTAGTCCTGTCATGCCCCAGTCTTGGATAAAGATGATTGCAATTTGTCCTGCCATGGCTCCCAGGGTCATACCGAAGTTAATACCGAGTCCAGCCATAATAGGTAGGAGTAGTGATAATACTAGAAATGCGTTTCTGGCAAATCTAGTCAGTACTTGTCCGACCAAAAACTGTGCGGTAAAGCCACTGAAATAGATGGCGATGGCACAGATTATTATAAACATAACAGGGACTGTAAAGTCATTGATAAGGCTAAATTTTTTCTTTTCTTTCATTATTTAACCTCCTTCCTGGTCAGAGCGTATACAATAAGTCCGTTTGATATGATAAGTCTGAGAACTTCTGATATATCAACTTTAATGGCTTGGTTAATAACAATTGGTGTCATAGTTAAAATTGCTTGGAACAAAAGTGTACCGATAATTACGTTTTTAACATTTGCCTTGTTAATGGATGCACCACCAAGTAATATTGCAGCTACACTTGGGAAAGCGAAAAATTGTGGTGCATTGTAAAGTTGGACAAAGCCGTAAGCTTGCTGATAAATAACCATTCCTGCTGCGCCCAATGCACAAGATAGGATAACAGAAATTGTTCTGTGCTTATTAACATCAATGCCTGCTGCTTTTGCGTATCTTGGGTTTGACCCAACAGCTGTAATTGCTGATCCTTTTTTGGTTTTAAAGTAAAGGTATACAAGATAAGCAAATAAGGCAAAGACTATAAACATACCGATAGGTACAAGGGTTTTGGTTCCTAGCTCTGCATCTGATGTAACCTGAAAGCCTAAGATTTTTGAAATAGCTTTATCCCAGTAATTTTGTAGGGATATTGTTGTCCTTAGTCCCTTTCCTTCATAACCCATAACCATTTCCGAGTTAGTAAATGGAAGGATAACCCACATTATGTTCATAAATGCAATGAAAGAAAAACCTACATAGGTTGCAACGATCATTTCGTCGCCTTTTACTCTGTTTAATATAAGGCTATATAGGAAACCAAATATAGCACCAAATATCATGCCAACAAACAGGGCAAATACAACTCCTGCAAATCCTTGCAATTCAAGTTGTATGGATATTGTAGCTCCCAGCATTCCTCCTATAAGACCAACCGGTAAACCAAAGTTTAGTCCGCAGCCCGATTGAATCATAGGGATCATTGCCAGAACAAATACAGCATTCATACCAAACCTATTAATAACATTTATAAATGCATCTGTAAGATTTACACCTATAAAGCCCCCAATCACAAATAGTGCCAATATAAATAGCAGAATTATTAATCTTGGAAGGCCAAATTCTTTAATAAAATTACGCATCAATAACCTCCTTCGGATTTGTTCCCGCCATCATAAGTCCAAAATATTCTACTGGGTCGTTTGGTTTTAATTCACCAAAGACCTTGCCTTCAAATATTACTAGGATCCTATCTGCTATACTCCTGAGCTCTTCAAGCTCACTACTTACAATGCAAATTGTGGTGCCATAGTCTTCATTGTAACCGCGCAGGGCATCCAAAACTAATTTCTTTGCCCCAACGTCAATACCCCTGGTAGGTTCACTGACGAACAAAAATTCTGGTTCAACTGCAAAGGCCTTGGCCAAGCATACTTTTTGTTGGTTACCACCACTTAGGTTTCTAGCTTTTTCGTGTGGGCCTTGGGTCCTAATTTCTAGATTTTCAATATATTGGTTAGCCACATCTTTTAGTGCCTTGTCATCTCTAAATACAACTGGGCCAATTTTTTTGGTGAACTTATCGTGGACTTGCATGGCGTCAAAGCCAATATTCCAATCGATACCTTCGTCCAATAATAGTCCCATACCACGTCTATCTTCACTTACAAAAGCAATATGCTTTTTGAGGGTTGCCCGAGTATCTTTTAAATCCAGTGGTTCGCCATTATAAACTACTTCACCACCTGATGGATACAATCCCATAATTCCATTTGGAATACCCAGCTTGCCTTGACCAGCCAGACCACAGAATCCTAGGATTTCTCCTTTTTTAACTTCAAAGCTAACATCACGAACGGTTTCGCCAGGCATATCTACATAAAGATTTTTAACAGTCATAACCGCATTGTCTTTAATATCCCGGTAAGTCCTTTGTTCCTTCTTGCTAGACATATCACGACCAACCATCCAACTGGCAATGTCTACGATATTTAAATCTTTGTTAGGTGTATCCTTGACGATTTCACCATCACGAAGGACAACAATCTTATCACATACATCTACAACTTCGCGAAGCCTGTGGGAGATAAATATAATAGCAATACCCCTGGCAGCCAATTTTTTCATAGCCTTAATAAGTATATCTGCTTCGCTTTCTGTTAGAACTGCTGTTGGTTCGTCCATTATAATCAGCTTAACATTGTCCTTGGAAAGCTCTCTGGCAATTTCTATAAATTGCTTGTGGCCAACAGGCATATCCATAACCTTGGATTCTACTGGAATTTCAAGTCCAAGCATATCGATGGCCTTTTTGGCACTTTCGTTCATTGAATCACGTTTCAAAGTTTCCAACTTCTTACCAAACATTTTACTAAAAAAGTTTGGCTTTGTAATTTCACGGTTTAAAAGAATATTTTCTGTGGCTGTAAAACCTGGAATAAGTGAAAACTCTTGGTGAACCATACCTAGACCTGCCTTTAGGGCATCGTATGGATCTTTAAAATTTACGACCTCTTCATCAATTAAAACTTCTCCCTCGTAGCCGCCGGTCTCATGAATAAAGCTCATACCAAATAGAATGTTCATCATGGTTGACTTACCAGCACCATTTTCGCCTACAAGGCCGAGGATTTCACCTTCATTTAATGTGAAGTTAACATCTTTTAAAACGTGATTACCTGAGAAACTTTTTCCAACATGTCTAAATTCTAAAACCTGTTTCATATAATCACCTTAAATATAGTAAAGGCTGACCCAGCACTTTATTTGTGAGGTCAGCCTTGGGTCCAAATTAATTACTTGTTTTTAGAAGCCTACTAATTATTTGTTTTTCTTTGCTTCATATTCGTCTAGTAGCTTATATACATCTGGAACTTCAACATCGGTCATTCCTAGATAGCCTTTGCCAAGTACGTATGTGTCTTGAAGTGTTAGATAGTGGTTTTTCTTTTCTTCACGAGAAACTCTATCAACATAAGTTGTAACACCCCATACTGCTCCTGGTGTGAATTCTTCTAGAACTTTTTTGAAGTCTTCTGGTTTCTTGTAGTCAGCTGTTCCTTCAACAGTTCTCTTACCAATTTCAGCTAAAGCTTGTGTTGTTGAGAAGCCAAATGAGAATGCCCATAGACCCATGCGGCCTTCAGCCCCCATTTCTACTGCTTTTTCTTCAACTCTCTTTAGGATTTCTGGCCAGTCACCTGCAGCGTCTTTAACATCAACTGAAAGAGCTCCTGTGTATCCAAGGATAGGTGATGGTAAGTCTTGTTCTACAAAGTATGCGCCGAGTTCAGCAACTCTTAATAGCATTGGTTCTGTGTGAGAGTCGTTTGTAGCAAAGAAAGCTGTTTCTTTACCATATTGTTTAACCCATGCTGGCATTTGTTCAAGGATAAAGTTTTGTGCTCCTGGAATACCAATATCACTCATTGGGTCTGGTGCAGTTTCCATAATAAATTCCATACCAATCTTATCACATGTAGCTTCCATAATATCTTTACGTAAACTTAAAAGTTCAATTGACATGTGTCTTGGGAATGTAACGTGAACAAATTTCTTTGCGCCCATCTTTTGAGCAGCAAGTGGAATCAAGTATCCCCTGTTAATTTGGTCAGGGTCAACTACTAGGTCAGCAATACCTTCGATTAAGTTAGGGTCTTCTTGGGAGTTAGCTACAAAGCAAAGGATATCAGGTCTTTTTTCCTTAATTTGCTTAAATGCAGCTGCTGTTCCTGGAGGGCCTTGGTTAACTACAACGACCTTCATCTTTGGATCGTCAGCGAAAGAAACGATTTGTTGAATTGTTGTTTCTTGTTCAGCCATATAGTTATCTGGGTAGTTTTTAAGTGTTATAAATCCGCCATCTTTTGAATCACCATATTTGGTTAGCATAGATTCAGCACCCCTTTGTTCGTCTTCTGATTGAGAGACTGTACCGGTGCAGATTCCGATGTGGAATGGTGCTTCTTCACCGTCTGTTTTTGCGGTATTTTCTGTGTTAGCATCGCCAGCTGGCTTTTTGCCACAAGCTGCTAATGAAAATACCATAGCCATAGCTAATAAAATTGCTAATAACTTTTTCATAATATCCTCCTAGTGTTTTATTTATTATAAGTTGTCAAATTGATGGCAACAAATAAACTCCATAATTTTTTGCCTGTAATCTTTAAGTACGCAAGATGAAAAATCATCTGTTTTTAAATTCTCAACGGAACCACCTACTAAAAAAATCTTTAATTAAAGCTCAAGCACTTGTAATTTTTTTATTTATAAACCTTTGATCAGGTTTGCTCTAATAACCATATTAGATTTCCTTTTACAAAAGCCTTGCTTTAATTAACTAAATATATTATAGCACATTGAAATCATTTTGTAAATACTTTTTCAAAAATATTTTATCTATAGCTTAATAAAATTATATCTATATCTAGCTAGATTTTAATAAAAGCAATTGTTATCTATAAGAGAGCAAAGTTTTTGTAAAAGTCTCAAGCTTGTGATTGCAGGTCTTTGGCTTATCTTTATTTTAAAACTAGTAATATTATTTATACTTTAATATTGATATTCAAAATAATATAGTCTTTGTTAATATAAACCATAAAATATTTTAATTACTTTTGCCTTAATTTAAACAGCTTTTCTCAAAAAAATTATATTATCCCTGTCAAGAGTTTAAATGAAAGTAATTTTGCAATCTAAAAACCCCACTAAATATCTCTACTTAGTGGGGTTTTATTCGTAGCAACGGTCGTTTTTATTTGGTCTCATCTCCTAGCCTCCTTAATTTCTCTATTGTTAATTATAAACTTTCTTGTCATATTACCAGCTCCTTTCAGTTCTGATAAATCCATCGCTTACCTTCTTATTAAATTTTTAAAGTTCAAGTCTTTCCATTCCCTTTTCTCTTAATCTTTAACTCTTCTTTAAGTTTGTGTGCGTTAACCTTTTGGTTTGCGCTGCCACCATATTTTTAATCTTTCGGGAATTTATTGTTTTTTCTTTTAGTTGCTACGAACTATGTGATCAAGGTAGATTTTATATTTTTCTTTATATCTTTTAGATTCTATCTTTTGATTGTATCTTTTAGATTGGATAAGTTTTTTCTATAAAATCTTCTTCCTTGTGGTTATTATATACCCCCATATTTTTATTTTAAACACTACATTAAAGTATTTTTTAAATAAATTAATTATTTTATAAAGTTAAATCGTATTTTAAATTCCCCAATCCCAGTTGTTTCAATGTTTATGAGTTTTAAAATTTATTTTAAAAAATAAAAAATATTTTTAGAAAATTTTTATTTTTGCCTTTTATTTTTAAAAATCAACTTAAAAGATCTTTTATTTTTAATTTTTCAGCCAATAAAAAACTGCCATCCTTTTAGGACTAGGCAGTTTCTGATTTCCTACTTATATTTACATATTATAATAGGCTTTTTTAAATCTGTTATTTTAAAATCTTCCTCAATTATATACAGGCTCCAGGCGTTCATTTCCTTTGACTCGCCATTTATTTCAGCCTTGTAGGCTTCCGGTGAAAAGACATATAGCTTATAGCCATCAGCCTTAATCTCCTTGGCCTCTCTTACAATTTCCATGGTCGCATTTGATCCATTTCTAACTATGAAGTTATAGTCAAGGGTGTCCAGGGAATTTTCTGAGTAAGTCTTCCACCTGCCATCGAAGTATTCAACTTCGAAGGGTTCTAGGTGGCGGTCATACAATCCCTCGTACTCAACGTCGATAAAACCTTGGAGTGGGAGTATATATCTTTGATAACCAGAAAAATCTGAAAAATTTGAGCTGGTGTCTGTAAAACTTGCAGAGGATATCCTAAAATCAAAATCTCTTTTTGAAAAATCAGCTCCCTCTGGCAAGATGTATAGTTGGGTAGTCTTGCCACCCGACCATTCTGTCACTTTAAAATCAGTCTTTTTAATTTCTCTCATATTAGTTTATTTTCTCCACGAATGTTTTGATAAACCAAATCGTTTGAGGTTGGTAGATAATATCTACAAGGAAAGCACCAACGATTGGTACAATCATCATAGCCTTTCTACTCATACCATATTGTTCATTAACTGCTGTTAAGTTAACTATAGCTGTTGGAGTAGCTCCAAGTGCGTGTCCAAGTAAACCTGCACACATAACTGCTGCGTCGTAGTTTTTGCCAAGGATTCTGAATACTACAAAGTAAGCAAATAGTACCAAGAAAATTACTTGAACAAATAGGACTACAAACATCTTGCCTGCTACGCCAAATAGTTGCCATAACATCAAGGACATCATAGCCATTGATAGGTATAAACCTAAAGCTACATCGCCGATTCCATCAACTAAACCGAAGTCGAATTTATAGAATTTGAATTTTTCATTTAAGTTTCTTAGGATAACTGCAACGAACATAGCGCCAACGTATGTTGGGAAGTCCATATCGATAAGTTGTCCAAATTTCTTTGAAAGTACAGTTCCTAGAGCCATACAAAATAGGATAGCTGTTACGTTTTTAGTAACGTCTAGGCTTGATAACTTTTGTCCACTTAAGGCGTTGATGTTTGCGATGCTTTCATCAATTTCACCCGCGTTTTCAGATTCGTCTGGTTTTAAATTATTTTTAACAATAAGTCTGCGAGCAGTAGGTCCACCAACCATAACTGCTATAATTAAACCAAAGGTTGCTGCTGCTGCACCAACTAGTGGAGCTGCTTCATAACCCATGCCAGCAAAGGTATTCCCATAGCTTAGGGCTGCTCCGTGTCCACCGATTAGTGGGATAGCACTAGTCAAAAGTGCGTATGGAGCTTCTAGTCCAATTAGTTTACCAACTCCAATTCCAATTGTGTTTTGGAAAATGGAAACTACGCCTGCAACCAACCAATAAATGATTAATAAAATTCCGCCCTTCTTAAGGATAGTTAAACTTGCTCCAAGTCCAACTGTTGTAAAGAATGCAAGCATAAAGAAGCTTTGTAGGGTTGTGTCAAAGTTGAAGTAAAATGAGCTAGTCAAGTGACCAATCATTGTTACAAACATAAATATGAATCCTCCAACAACAGGTGCTGGGATACAATATTTTTTTAGGAATTTGACCTTGTCCCTTACAAAATAGCCGAAAACTAATAGCAGAGCTGCCATAGCCGCTGTCATTGTCATGTCCGCATTAAAGTTTAAAATGCCGTCTATTCTTTCAATAGTCATATTTTTCCCTCCTTTTAATTCTACCAAGCCCAAGTATATGGACCCAGTATTTTTATTTACAACTATACTTTATCACATTTGCTCAAAAAAATCAACAAATTTTCAACAAATAAAAAGTTATTTTGTAAATTATTTTTAAGATTTGTCTTATAATTAGTTTTACATATAATTTTACATAAAAAATCCACAGGCAAAGCTTATAAAATTTATAAGTCTGCCTGTGGAAAATATTTTTTATAATTATTCAGCTGCTAGGCTGTCGAAATATCCTTGGATTAAAATAATTGGTGTGCCCTTGTCTCCAGATCCACTTGTAAGATCGCAAAGGCTGCCGATTAAATCAGTTAGCTTTCTAGGTGTTGTACCAAGTCTAGCATTTTCATCCAGAGCTTGAGCTTCCTTGTGCTTGATGGCATCCACAATTGCGTGGCTTAAATCATCGCCCCTTAAATCTTTGAAATCATTGTCAGCCAAGTATTTTAACTTCAATTCATTAGGAACGCCTTCCAAACCCTTGGTATAACCTGGGCTTACAACCGGGTCAGCTAGTTCCCAAATTTGTCCAACTGAGTCCTTAAAAGCACCGTCACCGTAGATCAAGCATTCGATATTTTTACCTGTTCTTTCTTTAAAGGCTACTTGTAAATCACTCGCAAATTTAAATGAGTCGCGTGGGAAGAGCTTAACCATATCTTCTGTAGCCATGTTTGCACCAAGTAGACCATACTCTTCGTTGTAGCCGCTGCCGTCAACGCTTTCATTTAAGATATCTGCAATTGATAATACATTTGCTCCTTCAACTTGTAGGGCCTTTATAGTCCTTTTTCTGGAGTGGATATCTGCAGTTAAGACATTGTTTGTATATTTTAAAATATCTGTTGGCTTGTTGGAGAAAATAATTTCACATTCACAGCCTTCAGCTTCAATTAAATCGTGGTAGAATTGAATGTAATCCACATTTGTAAATGGGTGTTTGCTTCTACCAAAGAGCTTGGTGTATTCTTCTTCGGTAAAGAGCTGACTGTAATCGTAAATTCCAGCCTTTTCCAATTGCTCATAAGATAGCAAGTGGTTGCCAACTTCGTCTGCAGGATAAGATAGCATGAGGGTGATTTTATCCACGCCCTTGGCTATACCCTTCAAACAAACTGAAAACCTATTTCTACTTAAAATTGGATGAATAAGACCAATATGGCCACCTCCAAATTTGTTTCTAACGTCATGACCAATCTGTTCAGTAGTGGCATAGTTGCCTTGGCTCCTAGCAAGCACTGCCTCGGTTACACCTACTATATCTCTATCGTGTAAGGGGATATTGTCAGATGCAACAGCATCCATAACTGAATTTAATACAATATTTACTAGGTCATCGCCTTCTTTTATAATCTTTGTCCTAATCCCTCTCGAGACAGTTCCAACAAATCTTGACATAATATCCTCCTTATATATCTAAAACCTGTGATTCGGTAACTATGGTTTGCACTTTTTGATCATATTCATCTGGTGCTAACTTCTCAGTGCGTTGAATATCATAACAGATACCAACTGTTTTAGCATCAGACCTAAGCTCAGGAAGCAGCCTATCGTAATAACCGCCACCATAACCAATCCTATAACCAAAATCATCAAAAACAGCTCCCGGAACAATGCAGAGATCAATGGCTTCAGGGCCAACGATATTTTCCTCCTTAACTTCTGGTTCCAGTATACCCATATAGCCCTTTTTGAGCTCCAAAAAGCTCCTTATTTCACAAAGGATCAGAGTATTTGTAGCTTTATCTACAACTGGTACCAGGACTCTCTTGCCCCGTCTGAGTGACTCCTCTATAAAGTCATGGGTATCAACTTCCGACCTAAAGCTTACAAATGAACAAATTGTATTTGCGTGCATGTAGGATTTTAAACCCAATAACTTGTCTAAAATTTTCTCATCAGCTTCAAACTTGTATTCAGTGTCAAGCTCGTCTCTTTTTTTCAAAAAAGATTCTCTTAGCTGTTTCTTATCCATAATGTTCACCTCGACTATATTATACTACATCTAAGGGAATTTTAACAGTAGACAAATAAAAAAATCATAAAAAAACACCTGATCTATTTTTTAAAACAGGTGTTTGTAACTCTTAAAAATTATCTTTTAAATAATCTTATCCCGGAAAAGCCAAAGAGCCCGGTGCCTTTGGATCAAACTTTTTGTAAACAAAGGTTTGCCCTTGGTAGAAAGAATAAATCTCTCCTGTGTACTTGTCTACATAAAAATCATAGACAACAGGAATTACATAGTATCTATCGTTTTCGGCTTTGACTTCTAGGCCTTCGTTAATTTTAATTCTCCATTCGTCCTCGCGGCTTGGATTCATCCAGTCAACGCTATCATCTGGAGCCTTGTATTTTTTGTTAAAGTTGGCCTTGTAAGCAACTTTTAACTCCTCTTGAACTCTTTTTATTGCCTCTTCTTTTGTAATAGCTTTTTTATCAGCATCATACTTGTAAACCATTAGCTGTTGGTAAAGAGGGATTACAGGGAATTCATTAACCTTGACCGTCTTACCATTTGTATAAGTTACTGTGTAGCCATAGGCTTCAAAAAACGATTTTACAGGAAGGTAAACAGTTCTGCCGTCGCGAACAGGTTTGCCAGCCATAAATTCTGATTTAGCATTGATCTCATAGCTTCCATCGTTTAGTCTGAAGGTCACCCCTGGTAGTCCTTTTTTCTTGTCGGCTTTTAAATTAAATTCGTCGCCATTCTTTTCAGAAACCTCAAGCTTTGCGCCAACGATTTCTGCAAACTTTTCGGCAGGTATCATAGCCGCTCCATCAATAGCTTTGATGTCTGGATTTTTAATTACAGACCCATTTACAATAAGAAACATAGGAGCCGGATTAGAGAGTCCAACCCTGTCGTTATCAGCAAACTTTATATAGCTGTCAGCTGTGTCCGTGTTAATTTCAATTCCGTCTAGGTTAGTAGAATCTAAATCTGACTTTGTCTTTGGTCTAAAAATAATAAATAGGGCTAGTATTAAAATTACTGCCAATACCAAATAAACTTCTTTTCTAAGCCTCATGCTTTTCCTCCTCTTGTTTTCCATCTAAAACTTGCTTGGGCTTGGTCATAAAAATCTTGACCTTTTTTATCCGCCTGTCTTCAACTTCCAGAATCTTAATTCTGATCCCGTCGTAGTCAATGAGATCGACCTTGTTGTCTTCAGGTATAAAGCCAAGCCTGCTGATAATAAAGCCCGCTATTGTGTCGTAATCGTCCGTATCGTCTGGGAGATTTATCCCCAGCATATCGTTTACGTCCTTGATACTTGTAGTTCCTTGAATAACCGCTGTATTTTGCGTGAGCTCGTACCAGTCTGGTTCGTCATCGTCAAACTCGTCATCAATCTCACCCATAATTTCCTCGGTTAAATCTTCCATTGTAAGTATACCCGAAAATCCACCATATTCATCCATCAAAACCGCCATATGTTTATTGGACCTTTGCATTTCTTGGAATAAAATGTGAATATTTTTTCTCTCAGGCATAAAATAGGCAGGTTTAATCAGGCGTTTTAAATCAATATTGTCAAAACCCTTTTTGTAAGCCATAGCCAAAAAGTCTTTCAAGTAAAGAACTCCCACAATGTTATCTATGTCTTCATCATAGACGGGAATTCTAGAATACCTGTGGTTAACCAAGTCTTCCAGATATTCATCTGGCTCTGAATTAATGTCGATCATAAAGACTTCTGTCCTAGGGGTCATAATTTCTTCGGCTACGGTTTCGTTAAATTCCATAACCCCTCCTATCATTTCCTTCTCAGCAGTATTTATAATTCCTTGCTTCTCGCCAATTTCAACCAAAACTTTTATCTGGTCAATGGTAACCTTGCTAGTAACCTTTGGCAGGCCAATTATCTTGGCAAAGAAATTGCTCAAAGTCACACGAATCTTGTGAATTGGCTCCATAATAATCATCTTTATAGCCAAGAAAAATTGCAAGGTTTTCAAGCTTTGGTTTGGCTTATAAGCACCATATCTATCTGCAAATTCAATTGTAATTAAATTATATATAAACATGGCGGCTATGGTTGAGCAAATAAAAACTGAAATATCTATTGCTCTATCAAAATCAGCCTTGTCCAAATTTCTGATTACCATAGCTGTAAAAACCATAACAAAAATTATCTTTAAAAGCTCATAATTGAGCTGGAGTTTAGAGATTACATTTTCTCTGTTCTTAATTTGGTTCTGAAGTCTATCATCTAGCTTAGTAGAATCCGAAGTCATAACCGCTGTTCTTAACATCCTCGTGATTATTGAAAGCACTAGGATAACAAATAGTGAAATCAAATACCCCGTACTCGATCCTGGGTCCATTATCTTTTATCTCCTTTTAATATGTCTCTAATTCTAAGTGATGCCTTGCCGTCTCCATATGGATTGACTGCGTGGCTCATCTTTTCGTACTCGCTGCCCATTTGCAGGAGCTGGTCTAAGTTTTCATAAATTGCCTTGTATTCATTGCCGACTAACTTGCAGGTGCCAGCCTCAATGCCCTCTGGCCTTTCTGTTTCCCTCCTGATAACCAGGACTGGTTTACCAAAGCCCGGTGCCTCTTCTTGAAGGCCACCTGAATCAGTAACTACCATATCCACTTGATTTATCAGGTGAACCATATCGTAATAGCTGATTGGTTCAATCAAAGTAAAATTATCACTCGGGGCCAAATATTTATCTGCAGCCTCCCTGATCCTTGGGGTCAAGTGCATAGGAAAGATTACATGGGCATCATTTTTTACAGCAGCATCTCTGATTGCTGTAAAAATTTCTTCCAAATTATCTTGGTTTTCCCTGCGGTGGGCCGTCATCAAAACTTTTTTACCAGTTGGCAGATTATTTAAAAATTCATTTTTAAATTTATAATCTTCCCGGTAGCTGAGCTTAAGAGCATCTATTACAGTATTACCCGTTACAAATATAGAATCCTCATCTATGCCATCGTGAATTAAATTTTCCCTGGCTGCTTCAGTTGGTGCAAAATTTAAGTGGGCAATTTGGCTGACCATCTTGCGGTTTGCCTCTTCTGGATAAGGGCTGTAAATATTTTCAGACCTGAGGCCCGCTTCAATATGGCCCACCTTGATTTTGTTATAGAAGGCCCACAGAGCTCCTGCAAATACAGTTGTGGTGTCGCCCTGGACTAAGCAGTAGTCAAAGTCGCGTTCCTCCAAAGTATCGAGTGCTTCCAAAGCGTGGGATGTAATCTTTGAAAGACTTTGCCCGTCTTCAAAAATCCTTAAATTTATATAATCGTCAATGCCAATATCTTCGATCATCATATCCAAAAGCTCCCTGTGCTGGCCAGTAAAGACCACTCGCACATCAAAGTCCTCATCTTCTCTGAGAGCTTTAATAACTGGGAAGCATTTAATTATCTCCGGCCTTGTGCCGATTATCATCAAAACTTTTATCAAATTATTCTCCTTTGTGCCTATCCTTGTCCCCTTTAAAAAACCCAAAGAGGAAACCAAATAGCAATACAATTACAAAGGCTAAAACTGCAATTATAATTGCCATCGATGGTTCAACCTCAGATATAACGAAGCCGAGGATTGAAAACAAAATGCTAATCACATATAAAATCAAAACGGTTTGCCTGACGGAAAAACCCTTTTGAACTAGCCTATGGTGAAGATGGCCCTTGTCGGCTGTCATTATTTTTTGATTGTTTGCCATCCGCCTTACAATTGCAAAAAGCGTATCAAAAACTGGTAGGGCCAAAATAAATATTGGAATTATTATACTCATGGCGGCTACCGATTTGACAACCCCCTCTACCGATATACATGCCAACATGTAACCGAGTAATAAGGCTCCTGTGTCTCCCATAAAAATTTTTGCCGGATTAAAATTGTAGGGCAAAAATCCAAGGGCAGCCCCAGCCAAAGCCAAGGCAACTTGCGGTACGAAAGAAACAGTTTCCGATGCAAAGTAAAAGGTCAGGGCAGATATAGCAGAAAGACCTGCGCACAAACCGTCTAACCCATCTACAAAGTTAAGGGCATTGGTAACTCCAACTATCCAAAACATTGTAAGAATTGGACCAACAATTCCCATGTTTATAATCTGTCCTGCATGGAAGGGATTCGAAATCATGTTAATGCTAATGCCCCCATAAAGAGCAAGACCAGCGGCAATTATTTGTCCCAACATCTTGTGTAAGGGTTTTATATTTTTTATATCGTCTATAAGACCTGTTATAGCAATTACAGTCGCTCCCGCGAGCATAAAGGCAAGTTTTCTAGACATGGGCACAAAGATCAAAGTAACTGCCATAAGGGAGATAAAGATACTTATCCCACCCACTGTTGGCACAGCATCCTTGTGCATCCTACGATTGTCCTTGGGCACATCCACCAGGCCAAATTTTTTTGAGGCATAAATATTAAATGGCAGTAAAACAAAAGATGTAAGTGCCGCCACTAATAAAATGTAAAAATCACTCATTATTTTGTACCGAAGAGCCTATCTCCTGCGTCTCCAAGTCCAGGTATAATATACTTGTGGTCATTTAATCTTTCGTCAATTGAAGCTACAAAAATATCTACGTCAGGGTGAGCTTTTTGTACAGCTTCAATGCCCTCTGGAGCTGCAATAATATTTGCAAGCTTGATGGACTTTACTCCCATTTCTTTAAGCTCATTTATAGCATCAATTGCAGAGCCGCCTGTTGCAAGCATTGGGTCTATAACAATAATTTGTCTCTTGGTTACGTCCTCTGGCATCTTGCAATAATAAGTAACAGGCTTAAAAGTTTCTGGGTCCCTGTACATTCCAATGTGACCAACCTTTGCAGCTGGGATTAAATTTAAAAATCCATCTACCATGCCAAGGCCAGCTCTTAAAATTGGAACAATGCCAATTTTTTTGCCAGAAATCATATTGACTTCAGCATCTCCCATTGGAGTTTTGATCGTCCTTTTTTCCAATGGCAAATCACGTGTTACCTCGTAACCCATAAGCATGGTAATTTCAGTAACCAATTCTCTAAAATCTTTGGCACCTGTGTTTACATTTCTAAGTATAGCTAGCTTGTGTTGAACTAGCGGATGATTGCACTCTATAACTCTGCCCATTATCTTTCCTCCATTTTTGAAATTTTATCAAGACGCTTTTGATGGCGGTCTCCTTGGAATTCTGCTTGTAAAAAGCTCTTTACTATATCAATTGCTAGGTTTGGTCCAATGGTCCTGCCACCCATGGCTATGCAGTTGGCGTTGTTGTGTTCCTTGGCCATCTTGGCTGAGTAACCCTCAGTCAAAAGTGCACACCTAATGCCCTTTACCTTGTTGGCTGCAATCGAAATGCCGATGCCTGTTCCGCAAAATAACATGCCCAGGTCCACATCTCCTGCCACTATAGCCTCACAGGCCTTTTTTGCATAATCAGGATAATCTACCCTTTCGCCTTCAAAAGATCCATAGTCAAAGCATTCGTATCCCATGTCTGCCACGGCTTTCATAACTTCTTTTTTGAGCTCGTATCCACCGTGATCGCTAGCAAATCCAATCTTCATCCTTGTCCTCCATAACTTTTCCTGAGGCTGACTTTTTCATTCTGTTGAACAAAGCCTCGCCAATGCCTTCCTTCGAAAAACCTTGTATAACAATCATATCTCCATCCATCATGTCGGCGTCCCTCAGTGATTTAAAATAATGTTTGGCCGCCTGGTCTGGATTAAAATATGAACCAATTACTATATTCTCTTTCGCTTGATATTTATTTTCCTCTGCAGATATAAAAATCGCATTGGGTTTTATTTTTTCCAAGAGCTGGTCTGCATCCTCTGGCTTCATATCCAGTAAAAGCGTCGGCTTCTTGGCCATATAATGTCCATACTTTTGCCCCGGACTCCTTACAACAGTCTTGTCGACCGCCCCCACAATCACATCACCGACCACGCGTTTGATAGCGTCTGCATCAATCTTGCCCGGTCGTAAAATTTGTGGCGGATATGAAGTGCAAAGTATAACCGTGCTTTCTATACCAATATCCGTCTCGCCGCCTTCAAAGACATAGACATCCTTGTCCTTTAAGTCATTGTAGCAGTCGCGAAAATTGGTTGGACTGGGTCGGCCAGATAAATTTGCCGACGGAGCCGCAATTGGTACCCCAGCTTCAGCAATTATTGCCTTGGCAATTTTATGATTAGGAAATCTAATTGCAACTGTGTCCAATCCTGCTGTTGTAGTGCGAGGAATCTCAGCCTTGGCCTTTAAAATTATACTCATGGGCCCCGGCCAAAATGCATCCATTAATTCATTTACATATTCTGGGATCTCTTCAGCTATATCAGTCAACCAAGACTTATCTGCTATGTGCAAGATCAGCGGATTATCCTGGGGCCTGCCCTTGGTAATAAAAATATTTTTTACCGCTTCTTCATTTAAGCCGTTGGCGCCCAGGCCGTAAACAGTTTCAGTTGGAAAAGCCACAAGTCTGCCCTCACGCAAGAGCCTGCCAGCCTTTTTTATCCCCTCTTCGTCATTTGTAATAATAGACATCTTAAAAATCTACCTCGTCAAATCTCCTCAAGTTTTGTTTTTCTATAATGTTAATTAACTTGCCTGGGTACTTGGAGTCGGTTGCATAACCTGCACGCCTAATTGCCCACGCACCCCTAATTGGGTCGTAAATAACATCTCTAAATATTTGATAGCGTTCTCTCTTTAAAAGTAAATCATTGTGGTCATTCCATGATTCATTTAGAGTATTGTAGGCTCTAAAATTATCATCAATCCTGTATTTTACACCGTTGTACTCTTCCCAAGTGTTTGAAAGCACAGATCCATTTGTGGACTTGCCCTTGATACCAAAGAGGTTTCTGGAAAGTTTACCTGTGTATTTGTCAACTGGCACATATTGTCCCCAACCGGTTTCCAAGATTCCTTGGGCCATTTGTATGGAGGCTGCCATATTGTATTTGTTGAAAGTATCCACAGCCATCTTTGAAAAGACATTTATAAATTCGTCTTTTTGAACGACTGGACGTGGGCCAAAAGTTTTTGCATTGTGAATTTTAACATTAACAGCTTCGCTCTTAACCTTGCCTGCGGCTGTATCAACTTCTGCGTA
Organism: Ezakiella peruensis; assembly: GCF_900215725.1. Taxonomy (GTDB): domain Bacteria; phylum Bacillota; class Clostridia; order Tissierellales; family Peptoniphilaceae; genus Ezakiella; species Ezakiella peruensis. The sequence goes on from NZ_LT962470.1 coordinate 37,576, forward strand.
AACCTTGTACTGGCCATCTTTTTTGCCAGCAGGATTAAATTCAATTTTGCCCTTTAAAATTCCGTCTACAACGAAATTTTCAGGTCCATAGAATACATATCTCACAGCGGAGTGGTCAATATTGCTGTCGTATTTTAATTCGATTGGCTCTGAGATTACAGCATTTGGTCCAAGGCCTTGAAGAAGCAATCTGGAGCCAGGAATAATATTCACATTTATCCTATCAGTTGACATAGTTGTGCCGTCTGGCAAATCAACTTCTGCACGCAGATAATAAGATCCGCCTAGGTCAGCTGCCGGATTAAATATATGGGCCCCGTATGGCTTTTCTTCCAAGAGGCTTTCCCCTGCACCATTGCCCAGATAATATCTGGTAGATTTTACATCAAAATTTCTGTTTACATTTACATTAAAAGTCCTGTCAATCTTTTGACCAGCCTTGATACCAGTTAAGCTAAGTTTTTTAGGTGTGGTCAGATTAAAGGAAATGGAATTTGATAAATAATTGTTGCCAGCCATGTCCACAGCATTCATAGTTACCATAACGCTCTTGGACTCTCCACCATTTAGTGTGAGTGCCCATGAAGCATAAGGATCTCTATCGTCATAGGTTGTAGCAACATTTGTAGCGAGATCAGTCACCGTATATGAAACTGTCTTTGCCACAAAGTTTATGCTAGGAGTGATTTCAACATAGTCGTTGTTGTCGCTGCCTTCTCCTGGCCCTGTAATTTGAACACGGGGCATAATTTTGGTTTGAACTTTTCTACCCCTGCCTGCAACAATATTTCCGTTGGCATCATAGCTTACAAGGGCTAAGATTTTAAAAGACGAAGTCTCCCATGGCAAATATTTTACAGTCATATTATTTGAAATGTCGTTAACCAATCCCTTTCTAGTAATGGGATCGATTACAAATAATTTTGTGGTCTTAATTCTTGGAGCCAAATTTGATCCAGCCTCAGCGGTTAATGTGATCGCATCAGTCACTTGGTCAGTAAGGCCATTAACAGAATACTTATCGGCTGGGTTTTGACTGCCGTTTTTTATGGTAACTGTATTGGTTTGAAAATCGTAGCCAACAAATAGGTCAAAGGCCTCTGCAACTGCACGGACAGGCACGTAAGTCCTATCGTTTTTTGCAATAGCCTTAACATCTGAAATAATAAATTCTCCATTTGATTTTTCAATGAGAGAGCTATTTATTCTAAGCTTTACTTTTTTCTCTCCTTCTGATATGACAACTTCTTTTAAAGCTTCATTATAAGTTACTTCTTTGCCCAAGGCTTCAGAAACAAATCTAATTGGAACCATTACCCTGTCGTTTACAATTAGGCTTTGACTTTTATCTGATATATCTTGTCCATTAACTAGGATTGTGAGCTTGCGTGCATGAGCGGTGGTGGTCAAAATAATAACTGCAAATACAAGCATTAATCCTGAAAAAAATCTCTTCATAGTATTCTCCTTTCATGTAAATACATCTCTTTATAGTATATACAAATCAGGCATTTTTTTCAAGTTTTAATCCATAGAAGGCAATTGATTTTGCAAGAAAAAAGAGGAGATAAAAATCTCCCCTAATCAATTTAAATTTTTTAAAATTTTATTGGCTGATGAATTTCAATTCATCATTTTCTACATCGATTACAACCTTGGTGTTTTCCAAGATGTCACCCTTGATAATGGCTTTAGCAAGTGCGGATTCCAGATTTTGATTCATAAATCTCTTGATCGGTCTTGCCCCATAGGCTGGGTCGTAGGCGGATTCGATAATAAAATCTTCACATGCATCGGTGATTTCAAGTGTGATATTCCTATCCTTTAGGCGTGAATTGATGCTTGCAAGTTCAAGGTCAATAATGGCCTTCATATTGTCTCTTGTAAGAGGCTTAAACATTACAATATCGTCAATTCTGTTTAAAAACTCTGGCCTAAAGGAAGCTTTTAGAGCCTCGTTCACTTGATCTTGGGCTTCTTTTGAAATTTCTCCATTTTCGTCAATGCCGTCCAGCAAATACCTGGACCCAATATTTGAAGTCATAATCAAAATCGTATTGGTAAAGTCAACCACTCGTCCTCGGTTGTCAGTTAGCCTGCCGTCGTCCAGAACTTGCAAGAGCAAATTGAAAACATCCGGATGGGCCTTTTCAATTTCATCAAACAAGACGACTGAATAGGGTCTCCTGCGAACAGCCTCTGTGAGTTGGCCGCCTTCTTCGTAGCCAACATATCCTGGAGGCGCACCGATGAGCCTTGATACTGAAAACTTTTCCATATACTCACTCATATCGATACGGACCATATTCTTTTCATCATCGAAAAGATATTCGGTTAGGGCCTTTGAAAGTTCCGTCTTACCAACACCAGTTGGTCCCAGGAAGATAAAAGAGCCCACAGGACGATTTTGATTTTGCAGTCCTGCCCGTGACCTTAAGATTGCATCAACAATTGCATCTACTGCCTTGTCTTGGCCGATAACCCTCTTGTGGAGTTCGTCACCTAAGTTCAAAAGCTTATCCTTGTCGGTTTGCGAAAGCTTGCTAACAGGTATGCCCGTCCATTCGTTTACAACTTTTGCAATTTCATTTTCAGTGACTTCGACATTGAGCATGAGGTCGCCAGATTCTTTCTCATTTAATTCCTTTAACTCTTGTTCAAGTCTTGGGAGTTCACCGTATTTTAACTCTGAAATCTTTTCTAGATTATAATTTCTTTCTTCGCGTTCGATTTCAGTTTTGACTTGGTCGATCTTGGCCTTAAGCTCTTTGGACTTTTCAATCTCAGCCTTCTCTGCTTCCCACTTGTCTCTTAGGACTTGGTGTTTTTCCTTGTCGGCCTTCAACTCACCTTCCAAAATTTCAAGACGCTTCTTGCTCTTGTCGTCTGTTTCTTTTTTCAAAGCTTGAGCTTCGATTTCCAATTGTAAAATTTTTCTTTCCAGCTCATCAATTTCCACTGGGCTCGAATCAATTTGCGTTCTAACCATGGCGCAGGCTTCGTCCATTAGGTCGATTGCCTTGTCTGGTAAAAACCTGTCCGTAATATAGCGGTTACTCATAGTGGCAGCAGCAATTACAGCTCCATCTGATATTCTAATCCCGTGGTGGACTTCATATTTTTCCTTGATTCCCCTTAAAATTGAAATCGTATCTTCAACCGTCGGCTCTCCAACGTAAACTTTTTGGAAACGCCTTTCAAGGGCTGGATCTTTTTCTATATATTGCCTGTACTCATCCAAAGTCGTGGCGCCAATCATGTGGAGCTGACCACGAGCGAGGAGCGGCTTTAACATATTGCCGGCATCCATTGACCCTTCGGTCTTACCAGCGCCAACTATAGTGTGAATTTCGTCCACAAACAAAATAATTTGACCGTCTGATTTTTCAACTTCATTTAAAACGGTCTTTAATCTTTCTTCAAATTCGCCCCGATACTTGGCCCCTGCAATGAGGGCCCCCATATCGAGCTCATAAATTGTCTTATCCCTCAAACCTGTTGGCACGTCGTTTTTAACAATTCTTTGGGCAAGCCCTTCGATAATTGCAGTTTTACCTACGCCGGGTTCGCCAATTAAAACAGGATTGTTCTTGGTCCTTCTTGAAAGGATTCTAATTACGTCTCTAATCTCATCATCACGGCCAATTACAGGATCCATCTTACCGGATTTTGCCTCTTCAACCAGATCTCTGCCAAATCTTTGAAGGGCATCCATGGTTGATTCGGGATTATCTGTATTTATATTTTGATTTCCTCTAATATCCATAAGCACCTCCAAAATCTTATTTTTATCTACATTATATTTATTTAAAATCTTTTTTATGTCTGGAGATTTTTCAACCATCGCCAGCAAAATATGTTCCAGGCTCAAATAGGAATCCCTAAAGTCCGACCTGATATTGTCGGCCTGAGCCAGCACATCTGACATTTCTTTGGACATGTAGGCGTTTACCTCCGAAGCCTGAGGGATTTTATTGATTTCCGCCTGCACGTCAGCCTCCAAAGCCCTTGTGTCCACATTTAGTTTATTAAAAATCAAATTTACCACCGAGTCGCCATTTAGCATTGCCAAAAGCAAATTCCAATTTGAAATCTCAGGATTTTTATATTCCTTTTGGTATTCAACGGATTTATTGATAGCCTCGATGGTTTTAATAGTCATCTTGTCATTCATATTCATTTTATTCACCCAACTTTCTTAACAAATCCTCCTTTTCTTTGGAAAGATTAGTCGGATTTACAATATTGACAACTGCGTAAAAATCGCCCGTATTTTTCTTTAAATCAACAAAACCCTTGCCTTTGATCTTAATTTTTTTGCCAGTTTGCATATTAGGCGGAGTCTTTAATTTAATCTTGGTTCCCAAAATATCAATTTCTTTTTCTACGCCAAAGTAAGCTTCCCAAGGATAGAGTTCAATATCCTTGTAAATATCCAAGCCTTTTAGCTCGTAAGGATAAGGATTTACCTTAACTTTAAATAAAATATCATTGTCTATGCCCCACTTGCTGCCGCGGACACGGATTTTTTTGCCATCTGTGATGCCGCGCGGGACCTTTACTTCAATATTTTTAACTTGACCGCCAATATCTAGGCTAAGTCTCTTTGTCGTCCCAGTCATAGCTTCATAAAGGGTAAGATCCAGGTCCATCTCATAATTTTGTGGACCCCGGCTTGACCTCCTGCCGCCACCAAACAAATCTTCAAAACCAAAGCCAGAGCCAGAGGACGTGTAAGTCCTTGAGCTGCCGCCTCCGCCAAAGAACATATTAAAGAAATCGCTGAAGTCTGCATTACCAGTTCCACTAAAGCCACTATAACCATAAGCATTTGGATCAAAGTTTTGTCCGCCGGTAAAATTATTTGTAGTACCAAAGCGATCGTAAGTCTTGCGCTTCTTTTCGTCGCTTAAAACTTCGTAAGCCTCGTTAATCTCCTTAAATTTTTGTTCTGCTTCCGCATTGTCCGGATTTAAATCCGGATGATATTTTTTTGCCAGCTTTCTAAAACTGGATTTTATTTCATCAGCTGTGGCATTCTTATCCACGCCTAAAATTTTATAATAATCTTTATACTCCATAAATTCACTTCCTTTTTTGTCTTTGACCTTTCTTGACCTACAATTATTATACCCAGTCCTCATGCTTTTAAACAATTTATATTTTCTTTTTAAAATTTCTTGCAAACTGTAATTCTTCAAAATTTTTGCCAGAAAAATTCTAAAATTAATTTCCTTTCCAATAAAAAAACCTGCAAGAATTTTCCTGCAGGCAAATATTTTTTAGTCCCAATAACCCCTTCTATCGGAGAATGAGAAGTTTTGCGTAAAGAAAGTCTGATAGCTACCTGAATTAACATAAGCTGACCCAACTCCCAGGGTCTGATAACTATCATTTAACATATTGTCTCTGTGGCCCTCAGAATTAACCCAGCCATTGTAGGCTTCAAAGGCCCCTGCATAACCAGCCGAAATATTTTCTCCGGCCCCATAGGAAACACCCTGAGCCTTAACCCGGTCGCTTGGACTTCTGCCATCCAGACTTGTGTGGTTAAAATAATTATTTTCCCCCATGTCCTCGCAGTGGAGGCGAGCAGCTGTTACCAACCTGTCATCCCATTCTAAAGGAGCCTTGCCATGGTAAACCCTAAAGGCATTTGTAAAATGGTAGATGGCCCTATCTTGGCCAGATAAATCTTGATACTGCTTTTCGTTATTCACCAACAAGAAATAAGTGTACATGCCATGGACTCTGTCTCCATCATTTTTGTCTTCATAAAAAACGTCAAAGGGAACCACTCCATGGTTGTCATTTGCATCATCGCCGGCCTTCTTGCCATTGAATTCAAAGCCAGATCCAATAGCCGCCAGGCCAAAAACATAATTGTCCTTTACCAAAAGGGCATAGAAATTTTCGTAATTACTGGTATTATAAAACCACCAGTCTGTACCCTTCCAAGTTGAAGGTGCCGTTTCATCTGGTCTAGGCAAAAGATTTGTATCCATGCCAATTTCAATTTTTTCAGAACCAACTTTAATATCTTTATAGGAATCGTATTTAAAAATATTACTAATAACTTGGCACACATCAGCACGACTAGCCATATTTGAGCCATAAATTTTTAAATCAGCAAGTCCCATGGCCTGGGCAGTGTGCGAATAACCATTTGGCCAACCACCCATTAGCTTGACCAAGTCATCCTTGCCCATAATCGAAATTGCAATTTTCAAAATCTCATCGTAAGTAATATTTTGCATAGGGCCAAAATTATCGGAGCCCACACTACCCATTACACTGGCATTAGCAACCCTCATTACATAAGGATGAAGCCATGCATCGGCAGGCACGTCCCTAAAATTTAAAATAGCAGTCGTGTCATCATAAGCAAAAGCCTTTGAGATCATGATGGCCACCTCGCCGCGAGTGATTGAATTATCCGGCTTAAAAGATCCGTCGTCATAGCCATTTATAATGCCGCGATTATATAGATCCATAATAGCGTCCACATTTTTTGTGGTCGAATCCACGTCAGTAAAAGCCTTTATGTCTGGGCCAAAGGCAAAAATGCACAGGCCTACAAATGAAAAAACTGCTAGAAATTTAAAAAATGATTTTCTATTCACAAGAACCTCCTTTAGTTTTATATTAACTTTATTATAGCAGATTGCTATTTTATTTCAAGAAAAAAGCCCTCTTAAAAGGGCTAATTTTAATCTAGTTTTAAATCAAATCCTTGGTCCTTGATATATTGGACCATTTTTTGTCTTTTTTCACTTGTGTTTTCAAGTCTGGCCACCACTTGCTTGGAGAAGGAATCCAGCGGCTTGTCAGCCTGCCTTGTGTCATAATAAGTTTGCATTTCCTTGTCATAATCTGCAATCTCGTCAAGCATATTATCAAATTTATTGTAGCCGTCTTCAAAAAATCTTAAATCCATATCCATTCTTGGCTTTAGCATTGGATCTTGGTCAGGATAACCAAAGGCGACGCCTAAGACTGGGAAAGTGTACTCAGGCAAGTCTAAAATTTCAATTAGCTTTGGCACGTCATTTAAAATCGATCCCAAATAAACAGCCCCCATATCCATGGATTCAATGGCATTGGTCAAATTTTGTGCAGCCAGGCAGGCGTCGGTAAAGCCTTGGAAAAATCTCTCCATGTCGCCAGCGTTTGCATAATCTTTGCCAGTTAACTCTTTGGCAATCTGCGCATTCCTATAGCCATCTACAATAAAAATAAATAATTCAGGTGCAGTCCCCACATAGGCTTGAGTTGTAATATCTGAAATTGCTTTTTTCTTGTCCGCATCCACCACGCGAATTACAGAGTATGTTTGCATACCCGTGGATGTCGCCGTCCTTTGGATAACTTCCTTAAAAATTTCCAAGTCCGCAGCTGAAACTTTTTTATCCTTCCAAGCCCTGATTGTCCTGTGGGCCAATTGTTTTTTAATCATGTCGTTCATAATAATCTCTCCTTATCTTTACAAAATAAACTCTCCACTTATTTTAATATTACCCATTAAAGGAAAAATAAAAAGCACCTGATTTTTTCAAGTGCTTTAGCCGCTTTAATATTTTATTTGTTTTTTAAATCTTCTAAATTCTTGTTAATTTCTTTTAGTTCTCTTATTATGATAAAATTTTGCTCTATCACTGCTTGTAGATAGTTACTCTTCCTCAACTTATACAAGGTTTCAACGTCTTTTTTATCCAAATCTTCCAATTTATAGCGGTCAACAAATTCTTGTATTTTTTCTTCCTTTGTTTTTCTCTCTCCAAATAATCCCATATAAACCTTCCTCCTACAAACATTATACCCATAAATAAAACAAAATTTTTTGTCCGAAATTCTCCTTATGACTCTTTCCAATCGAGCGATGCTAATCGGTTTTGGCTAACATAAAGTTAGCCTCTACGGACCGATTAGCATCATTATCGCTCGCTCTCTTGCCCAATAAAAATCCGTGAGCAAAAACTCACGGACTTTATAATCTTATTTTCTATTCCTTATCAACCAAGTAGGCCTTGACAAGAAGTCTCTCATAATCGTAAGGATATGGATGGCAAGTCATTAAAACCAGTTTGGTCTTGTCCTCCTCGCGATTAAACTTAGACCAGTCATCGGGTTTTATAATTTCCTTTTCATAGACCTTGTAAGTTAAAACCTCCTCAGCACTTGTAATTTTAATCTCATCGCCCTCCTCCAACTTATCTATGTGGAGAAAAGAATCCTCTTCATTATAGCCACCGCGGTGGCCTGCAAGGGCACAAGTCGTCCCAGCTTCACTCACCGGTTTGTCGGTCGTTTCGATTATGCCAACCCCATCCATCAAATATTTTTCCCTAGTTGACGGATAAATGGGCAAGAGAATATCCAGCTTGTCAATCCTAATAACAGCCAGCGCATCCTCCTTGTCCAAAAGTTCTGTATCACCTTCGTCAACAATCTCAGTGTCTGTTGGCTCTTCATTGGGCTCGTCTTTATTAAAATCAAGGACATCTGACTTTTTATTTTCACTCATCTTAGCCTGCATCCGCTCCTCCAAGTCCTTAGCTGCCTTGTTTCTTTGTGACAGCCTATACTTTTGGTAGCCGATAAAAGACATACCTGCAATGATAAATATCAGACCTATAATTATATAAAATTTTCCTCTATTGTTTTTCCTCATAAATCTTTTCGCCTTTCAATTCTTTTTATATATTCACTTTTACCCTTATCGAGGCTTCAATTATCATTAAAAAGACTTTTGCCTAATAAAAAAGCGATATGATTTCATACCGCTTGAATTTATATTTTATATTTGTGGGGACTAGTCTAGATCGCTTTCATCGATTTCGTTTATGAGTCCTTTTAGGGCGAGGAATTCTTCTTTGGATAGGGAGATGCCCTTGCCCATCCTGGAGTGGTCTGGGTTCCAAGTTCTGATGTCAATTTTGCCTGGGCCTTCGTTCCAAGAAATAATATTGATTTCCTTGGTCCAGCCATTCTTTGCCTCAGCAAAAACTCCAAGTTCATTTAATACTTCGTATTTAAATTCTGCCATTATTTATTTCCTTTCTTTAAAACTTCAATTGCCTTTTGCAATTGTAGGTCTTCATCCAAATATTCAACGCCAATTCCTTTTACGTCTTCGTCAAGCTCTACAATGATATCCGGTTTAATGCCAATGCCGTGGATATTTTTATCCTTTGGTGTAAAGTATTCGCTAACTGTTACCTTTAGGGCTTGACCGTTATTGAGATTGAAAATTCTTTGAACTATGCCCTTTCCAAAGGTTTGTGTGCCGATAATTTTCGCACGTCCTCTGTCTTGGAGGGCACCGCTTACGATTTCACTGGCACTTGCAGATCCACCGTTTACAAGGACTACCATAGGTATATCTTCTTTTTGATCATCTGAATAATAATAATCTTTTTCTCCGTCCTTGTACTTGGTGTAAACGATGGTTCCTTCATCTAGGAAGAAATCGGCTAGGTCAGCACAGACATCGAGTAGTCCGCCTGGGTTGCCACGCAAGTCCAAAATCAAAGATTTCATTCCATCTTTTTTCAATTCTTTGTATTGGTCTACAAAGTCTGTGTAAGTTGGTTTGTCAAACTCAGTTATGCCAATATAACCGATCTTGTCATCTAGCATTTCACCAAAGACCGTTTCTAATTTAATTTTCTTTCTAATTATATCGTAATCTTTTTCAACAAAGCCACTCTTCTCATTTCTGCCTATTGTTAGAGTTACCTTTTCGCCTTCTTTGCCGCGCATAACGCTAACTGCGTCTGACATTTTGTCGGCTGAATACTCTTGGCCATTTACTTTTAAAATCTTGTCGTCTGTTTTAATGCCAGCCTTTTCTGCTGGGCTCCCCTTTACAGGCGATACAACAGTTATATAACCATCCTTTCCAGGAGATACAACCAGGCCAACGCCAACGTATTCTCCGTTTGAGCTTTCCATAAACTTTTTATACTCTTCCTGATTCATATAGACTGAATATGGGTCGTCCAAGCTCTCTACAACGCCGCGAAGGATTCCTTCATTGAGCTCTTGGTCTGTAATATCCTTATAGTAATTTTTTTGAATTGTATTTACTATTTCATTTAAAGTTTTTTCGGTGTTTTTATCCATGAGTTTGGCAATGTCACCGTCATTACTAGTTGGATAGTTATTTATGTCGCTTGCACTGTTTACTCCAAAGATATAGGAGCCAAACATGGCAAGGACTATGCCTATTATTAATAAAATTCTTTTTACATTTTTCATTATCTCACCCATCCCATTGCGTTTTGAACTTTACCATTAACCCTAACTTCGAAGTGCAAGTGAGGTCCAGTTGAATTGCCCGTGCTTCCTACCCGAGCAATGGTCTGACCCTTGCTTACAACTTGTCCTACACCCACATTTATGCTTGAGCAGTGGGCGTATGCTGTTGAAATTCCGTTACCATGGGATACTACAACCAGCTGTCCATATGAGCCCAGCCATCCAGCGTGGGTAACCCGGCCTTCTTCAGCAGCAACTATGCTAGTGCCAGACGGAGCTGGTATATCTGTACCCGTGTGAAAGTCCTTGCGCCCATACAAAATCCTGTAGCCAAAAGGACTGGAAATCCTAGTGTAGCCAGGTAGAGGCCAACCAAGTCTGCCCCCAGTATAAGAGCCTCCTTGGTACTGCTGAGCAGCCTGAATAAGAGCGTCTAATCTTTGACTAGATTTTTTAAATTCCTCTTGTTCTTTTTCAAAAGCTGCGTCATTATTTTTAAGCTGGGCTATATAAGCATTTTTCTGTGCAACTGCGGCCTCAGCTTGAGCCTTAATATTTTCTTCCTTGGCCTTCTCATCATCCAGAGCCCTCTTGTCAGCCTCTAGCTGGTCTTTTTTTCTTTCCAATTCAAGTTTGGCATCGGAAATTTCTTTTATAAGTCTCTTGTCTGATTCCAAAAGCATCTGCATCATGGAAGTGTTGGTGAGAGCCTCGTGAACGTCCTTTGAGTTCAAGAGGACCGACAGATAATTAACATCTCCCATAACATACATGGCTCGAATTCTCTTGGCAAACATTTGATTTTTCTCTTCAATATTTGCTTCCATCTGCACGATTTCCTGGCTAGTATTGTTAATGTTGCCCAAAAGCCCTTCTATTTTTGCGTAGAGTTCATTTAGCTTGGCCTCTTGAATTTGAACATTCCTATTAAGCTGGGCCAAGTTTGCACTTTCATTTGCTATTGCTTCTTTATTCTCTTTTTGCTTTTCCTTGCTCGCCTTTAATTTTTCTTTGATCTCTGCATTTCGCTTCTTTAAAGTCTCAACATTATCTGCATATAAATTTACAGATGAAAATGCAAGGAGTATTGCCAAAAGTATACAAATTTTCTTTTTCATTATACCCTCAAAAATCTCTTCAAGGAAATAAGTGAGCCTAGAGCCGCTATTCCAATGCCCAGTGTGGCAAAGATAACTGCCATGTCGCTATAGAAAAAGCTTGGTGGCACTATAGCCGAGGACAAAAGCCCTGTTACATTGTTGATGGCCTCCAGGTAAAAATACCTGTAACCAAAAGCCACTATTAAAAATGCAATCAAGGATCCAATAAAGCCCATAAGGACACCTTCGACAAAAAATGGTCCCTTGATGTAGGCATCTGTTGCCCCAACCCATTTCATAATGGAAATTTCTGTCCGTCTGGAATTTACAGCTAGCCTAATAGTGTTTGACATCAAGAATATTGAAACCAAACTCAAAAAGCCGACCATAAAAATTCCGCCAATTTGAATGTATTTTGAAATTGCAAGCATTTGCTCGATTTCCTTTGCAAAGTAATTGACCTTCCAAACCCCGTCCATCTTGCCTAGCTTTTTGGCAACGGCTTCAGCGTCTTCGATATTGTTAACCCTGATTTCAAAAGACTTAGGGATTGGATTTTTTTCTTCGTCTTCATATTCGTCCAAGAGCCATGCATTTTCACCCCAAGAACTCTTGAGTTCCTTGAGGCCCTCTGCAGGCGATTTGAACCTAATTTTCTTTATGCCGCCAATGGCTGCAATCTGGTCTGCCATAGCCTCTATTTGGGGTACATCTAAATTGTCATCAATAAATATATCGATCTGGTCCATCTTTTTGTTGGTATCCATGACCAATTGGTTGATAGATAATACCATTATTAGCATTAAACCGAGTATTACCAAGACAATTGCAATTGACACAATGCTAATCATACCCATTGACTTGTTGCGGTTTAGACCTTGGAAGCCTTGCTTGATCATATTTGCAAAAACTCTAAATTTCATCTTTCACCTCGTCGATCATTTCCGCTTCAGCCTTGGCCATATCTTCTTCAAGTTCTTCTTCTGAATCTTTAGCCTCGTTCTTTTCTTCTATAGTTTTGCTAAAGACCTCTTCTTTTAAATCGGCCTTGTCTTCATCTGAGAGATCATCGATCTCACAAATTTTTTCATTGCCATAATCTACATCGTGCTTGTCGATATCGTTAACCTCTTCACCTTCGTTAGCTGTATCTGTTACGACTTTTCCATCCTTTAATACAACCACCCGGTGAGGTAAAAGTTTTACTATATCCTTGGCGTGGGTCGCCATCAAGATAGTAGTCCCACGATTGTTGATATCTGTTAGGACTTGCATAATTTCAAGACTGGTTTCAAAGTCAAGGTTACCAGTAGGTTCGTCTGCAATCAAAATGTGAGGCTCGTTGATAATAGCCCTTGCAATTGCAACTCTTTGCTTTTCACCACCTGAAAGCTCGTTTGGAAAATTTTTCGCCTTATCGCTAAGACCAACCAAGCTCAAAATAATAGGAACTCTCCTCCTGATTTCCTTTCTCTTTACACCCAAAATTTCCAAAGCAAAGGCCACGTTTTCGTAAACTGTCTTTTGCTCCAAAATTCTGAAGTCTTGAAATATAGTACCAATATATCTTCTAATATAAGGGACTCGACGCCTTGACACATATGTTATATCCTGACCATTTAAAAGAATCTTGCCCTCTGTCGGTTCGATTTCCTTTAAAAGCAATCTGGTCAAAGTGGATTTACCTGCACCTGAGTGGCCCATAAGATAAACGAATTCGCCATCGCCAATCTTGAGGCTCACATCATCTAGAGCGGCAATCCCCTTCTCGTATTCTTTAGTAATATTCTCTAAGACAATCATATTCTTCTCCTATTCTATAGGTTATTATACACGATTAAATTCTATAATTCAAATAAACAAAAATATTTGCTGGGTAAATTATAACACAAAGGCGTCTTTAATAAAACATACTTCCTTGACATCAACACTTATTAATAGTATACTAGAATTAATAACAGAGTAGGTGTAAAGCGTAAAGTGTTTGGAGATGGGACGTAGCTCTAAAACGAAGGTTAGTCCGCGGCTTATACATCGCGTTCGCTATATTTAAATAGCTTCCTTTCTGTTATTAAAGGAGGTTTTATATGAAAAAATTATTGAAGTTCAACACAAAACCTGCCAATATAATCGCAGCAATAGTATTTGCGATTGCAGGTTTTTATTTAGTTGTGAACACAACTAATCCCCTCTATATGGGAATCTGTGGAGCGCTATTTTTGGCACTAATCCACGGTGCCCTAAACGGAGCAGCCGTAGGAGGGGTGGTTTCTGGAGGAGCAATCCTTGCAGGTATCCTTTATAGGGCAGCAAATGTTAGCCTAAAGATTGGCAAGAAATGGTCACCAGAAAAAATTGCACAAAAACAAGCAGAGTTTGATGCACACATGGCAAACTTAAACAAGTATATGATTTTATATGTACTTGGAGCTATTGCACTTGCATTCCTAGGCAGATACATCTACCTAAGACTTGCCAACTACAAGCACAAAAACACTCACACAGGTGCCAGAAAGATTACCTATTTTGGAATGTTTATCGCACTTGGCGTTGCAGTAAACTCACTCCGTATTGGCCCACTAAGCTTTGGTGGATTTCCAATTATTTATTCAGGTATGGCCCTGGGTCCAATCTCTGGATTTATAATCGGCGCCATCACAGACGTAATCGCCTTTTTGGTAAGGCCATCTGCAAATGCTTTTAACCCGCTATTTATCCTAACAAGTGCACTTACAGCTGCGATTCCAGCATTTATTATCCATGTATTGCCTGGAGAAGATAGTAAGTTAAAACACAATTTCTGGTATGTACTCTTAGCCTTTGCTGTTGGTCAATTCATAACATCAGTTATACTGGTTCCACTCTTTAGGCAAATGCTATTTGCTCATCCATTTGTTGCAACAGCATCAGCTGCAGCACTCAGACAATTGTGGCACGTTCCACTGTACACTTTCTTGTATATGAACACACAAAAAGTTGTGGAAAACCAAATCGATTTTACAAAGGTAAAAAAAGAAAAAGAAGAAATTTAAAATTTTATCCCAAGCCAATCGTCATCCGGACTTGGGATTTTTATTAGAAAAATTAACTTGTATTTATTATTACAATTTATAAAAACAAGCGCAGGCTAAATTAAAAATCCAAAATTTTCTTGTAAATATTTTATAAGATAAAATCAAAAATATTTTTTCAGAAAAATTCCCATAACTTTTGCAAAGAAAAAAGCTCCAGGTTAAAGCCCAGAGCTTAATTTTATTTGTCTTTCAAATCTGTAGCGTACTCTATTTTTTCTACGAATTTATTATTTTTATAGTCAATTAGTAAATGCTTTACATCCTCTTTGTCTGGGAATTCGTACATATAAGGCAGCATAACCTTTTCGATAATACTCCTTAGACCCCTTGCCCCAGTTTCGCGAGCAATGGCCTCTTTGACAATGGCCTTTAAGGCGCGTTCGGTAAATTCCAAATCGCATCCGTCCAATCTAAAGAGTTCTTGGTATTGACTGACCAAAGCATTTTTAGGTTCAGTTAATATCCTGATGAGTGATGCCTCGTCCAAGTCATTTAAAGACACGTGAACTGGTAACCTGCCGACAAGTTCTGGTATCAAACCAAACTTAACCAAGTCGTGGGCTTCCATTAATTCAAAGAGCTCGCCAGTCTTCCTATCTTTTTTAGCCTGGTGGTCTTGGTTAAAGCCAATCACATTTTTGCCCATACGCTTTTCTATAATGGATTCCAACCCATCAAAGGCCCCGCCAACTATAAAGAGAATGTTGGTTGTATCCACCTGAATCATCTCTTGTTGGGGGTGCTTGCGGCCGCCTTGCATTGGGACCGAGCAAACATTACCTTCAACTATTTTTAAGAGGGCTTGTTGGACTCCCTCGCCACTTACGTCACGAGTTATGCTAACGTTTTCGCTCTTGCGGGCAATCTTGTCGATTTCGTCGATGTAAATTATACCACGCTCTGCAGCTTCCAGATTAAAATCCGCCGCTTGCAGGAGTTTTAAAATTACATTCTCAACATCCTCTCCAACATAGCCAGCCTCTGTGAGTGTCGTCGCATCGGCAATTGCAAAGGGCACTTCAAGAATTGTCGCTATAGCCTTGGCCAAAAGCGTCTTACCAGAGCCCGTTGGTCCCAGCAAAAGCACATTGCTCTTGTCCAGCTCAACATCTGTTTCCACTTGCCTAAAGACGCGCTTGTAGTGGTTGTACATGGCCACTGACAAAACTTTTTTAGCTTCTTCTTGGCCAATTACATATTCGTCTAAGCGTTCTTTGATTTGCTTTGGTGTGAGTAAAATTGGATCGTTTTTTATCCCTTTATAAAAATTTCTTTCGCTATCGATCATATCTTGGCAGTATCTAATGCAGTCATCACAAATAGACCCATCGATCCCATTTATGAAAAAATTTACTTCATCAGGAGTCCTGCCGCAAAATGAGCAGTGTTCTTTATTTGCCACCTTTTACCTCTGGATATAAAACCTTGTCTATAAGTCCGTATTCTTTAGCTTCTTCAGCAGTCATATACTTGTCTCTGTCAGTGTCGCGTTGGATGGTTTCCATATCTTGACCTGTGCATTCAACCAAGATGTTGTTAATTCTTTCCCTGGTTTCGAGAATTTTTTCTGCTTGAATTCTAATATCTTCAGCTTGACCTTGGCTGCCACCGAGTGGTTGGTGGATCATCACATCTGCATTTGGCAGGGCATATCTCTTGCCCTTGGTGCCAGCGGTGAGCAAAAGTGCTCCCATACTTGCAGCCATACCCATGCAAATTGTGCTTACATCTGGTTTGATGTGACGCATTGTATCCAAAATCGCCATTCCGCTAGTAACCTGTCCGCCAGGTGAATTTATATATAATTGAATGTCCTTGCTTGGATCTTCTGCTTCCAAAAACAAGAGCTGAGCAACTACTAGGTCAGCCATGGTGTCGTTTACTTCGCCTGTTACGAATACAATTCTTTCCTTCAAAAGTCTGGAAAAAATATCGTAAGACCTTTCGCCCCTGCCCGTGTTTTCAATAACCATAGGAACTAGAGCCATCTATTTATCGTCTCCTTCTTCTTTAGCTTCTTTTTTGCTTTCCTTTTTAGCTTTAGCTTTTTTATCGTCGTCTATTTTATCTTCTTTTTTTGCTGGAGCTTTCTTTGCTTTTTTATCTTCAGCTTCTTCTTTGTCTTTTTTGGCTTCCTTCTTAGCTGGAGCTTTTTTAGCTTCTTTCTTTTCATCCTTATCTTCGGATTTTTTTGTAGACTTCTTAGGAGCTTTCTTTTCTTTCTTTTCTTCTTTTTCTTCTTCAACCTTAACCCTATCAACGATTGTCATCAAGTGTTCAACAACCTTTTTGTTGGTAATTCCTTGGTCCATAAAGGTGATGTCGTGTGACTTAGCCATTTCGTAGAACTTATCAGATTCCATGCCAAAGCCTGAAGCTGCTTCCTTTATAGCTGTTTCACGGTCTTCATCTGTAACTTCGTAACCCAATTTCTTTGCATAAGCAGCCAGAGTCATATTTGCTCTTGCACGTCTTTCTGCAACTTCTTTTAATTGGTTGAAGATGTCTTCTTCTTTTTGTCCTGTATATTGGAGGAACATATTGAAGTCAAGGCCTTGTTGTTGGAGCCTGTACTTGTATTCGTCAAGTTCCTTGTGTTGTTGGTCGTGGATAATTGCTTCTGGTACAACAAAGTCAGCCTTTTCTACCAAGGCATCTACTGCTGCGTTTTCTTCTCTAATTGCAATTGCTTCCTTGAGTTGTTCTTCCAAATTCTTTCTGATGTCAGCCTTGAATTCATCAAGTGTGTCGAATTCTGAAATTTCACTAGCAAAATCGTCGTCAAGTTCAGGTAATTCAAATTCTGAAATACCCTTTAGCTTGGTCTTAAATGTAGCTTCCTTGCCTGCGAGTTCACTTGCGTGATAGTTTTCAGGGAAAGTTACGACGACGTCAAATTCTTCGTCGATCTTCTTGCCAACAATTTGGTCTTCAAAGCCAGGAATAAATTGGCCGCTGCCCAAAACGAGTTCTGTGTCTTCGCCTTCGCCACCTTCGAAAGCTTCGTCGCCCAAGAAACCCTTGAAGTCGATTATAACTTGGTCGCCTTCTTTGGCTGCCCTGTCGTCAACGATGATTTCTCTTTGGTTTTTGTTTCTTTCGTCTTCTAGGTAAGCGTCAACAGTTTCGTCTGTAACTTCTTCTTCGATTAGTGGAATTTCAAGCTTTTTGAATTCTTCAAATTCGATTTCAGGCATAACTTCTGTTTCAACTTTCATTACAACAGCTTGTCCATCTTCTAATTTTTCAATGTCGATGTCTGGATAACCAATTGCATTGATGTCTAATTCCTTAACAACAGATTCATAATTTTCGTTAATTGCCATGTTGATAGCTTCTTCTGCAAAAATTCCCTTGCCATAATAATTTTCGATCATGTGCTTAGGTGCTTTGCCCTTTCTAAAGCCGTCAACTCTAAAATGTCCTCTATCTTTTAAGTATGCTTTTTGTTCGTATTGTTTAAATTCATCCCATGGTAGTTGCCATTCAAAAACTACCTTATTATCTTTCTTTTCAATAACTTTTACACTCATAGCTATCTCCTTTCAATATTATAAGTAGTATATCACAAAATATATAGATTTTTCAACCTATCTATACATCTACCCAAATCTTTTTAGTCTTAACGTTTTTTACATTTTATGTTATAATTAATCTATGATTTATTTTGATTATGCAGCTACATCTCTCTTTAGAGAAGAAATTTTTGAATATATTTATAAACACTTAAGCGATTTTGATGGCAACACCGAATCCACCCACGCCTATGGGCGGTCGTCCAGAAAAATTTTGGAGGAGGCCCGTGCAGATATAGGCAAATCTATAAATGCAGATCCCGCTTTTATTTATTTTAATTCGGGCGCCAGCGAAGGCAACAATACCATTTTAAAATCCTTCAAAGCTAATGAGATTTTGACCACAAATATCGAGCACTCGTCAATACAAAATAATATTAACGAAAAAACTCAGATTGTAAAAGTCGACTCGTCGGGCATCTTTAACTTGGAAGACATTGTTGAAAAAATTTCTGAAGACACAAAATTAATTTCAGTCCAATATGTAAATAACGAGTTGGGAACCATACAACCAGTCGAAAAGCTAGGAGAATGGCTAGGAGAAAATCGCCCTGACATTTGGCTTCACGTGGACGCGGTACAAGCTTACGGCCACCTGGACATCGATGTGGAAAAGATCAAGTGCACTTCTCTGTCGATTTCTGCCCACAAGCTGGGGGCCAGCAAAAATTTCGGCATACTTTATGCCAAGAGAGATTACTCTCCACTGATAAAGGCCGGCGACCAAGAACACGGCCTGCGTGGTGGCACGGGCAATACCATAGGCGCTTACTCCTGTGCCAGGGCTTATGAATATATGGTAAAGGACAGGACCTATATAAAATCCCTCAAAGAATATTTCTTGCAAGCCCTTGAAAAAACAAATATACATTACCAGGTAAACGGGGATTTAAATTCACAAACAGATCACATTTTAAATATATACTTCAAAGACTTCGATACGGATTTTCTCTTGACTTATTTGGATATGCACGGCATCTGCGTTTCGTCAGGCTCTGCCTGCAAGTCGGGAAGCCACCTGCCATCGCACGTGATCACAAATACCTACGACGAAAATCGGGCCGAACACTCAATCAGATTTAGCTTCGGCTACAAAAATACCTTTGAAGACATAGACAAACTTATGAAAGTACTGGGTGATATAAAATGAAAAAAGTAATAGTGGGCCTATCGGGAGGCGTTGACTCAGCGGTAGCCGCCCTACTTTTAAAAGAACAAGGCTATGATGTTAGCGGAATATTTATGAAAAACTGGGAGGACGACGACGAAAACTGCACGGCCGAAATCGATTACAAGGACGCGGTCAAGGTCGCAGAAAAAATCGACATCCCCTATTATTCTGTAAATTTTGAAAAGGAATACAAGGACAGGGTCTTCTCATATTTTCTTGACGAATATGCCAAGGGCCGGACACCAAACCCTGACATCATGTGCAACAAGGAAATAAAATTCAAGGCCTTTTTAGACTACGCCTTAAAGCTAGGCGCAGACTATGTGGCGACTGGCCACTACGCCCGTATTGGCAGGGACGAAAACGGCAATGCCCTACTTTTACGCGGGGTTGATACAAATAAGGACCAATCTTATTTTTTATCGGCACTTTCAAATGACCAGATAAAAGATGTCCTCTTTCCAGTGGGCGAGCTGACCAAAAAAGAAGTGCGTGCCATCGCCCACGAATACGATTTGCCAAACGCCGACCGCAAGGACTCGACTGGTATTTGCTTTATAGGCGAAAGAAATTTCGACGAATTTTTATCGCAATTTTTAAAGCCCAATCCAGGAAATATCGTAACGACTGAGGGCAAAGTTATGGGCCAGCACTCGGGACTTATGTTTCACACAATCGGTCAAAGGAAGGGACTGGGTATTGGCGGACCTGGCGAACCATGGTTTGTCTGCGGCAAAAACATTAAGACCAATGAACTCATAATTTGCCAAGGCGAAGACAATCAACTTCTATTTTCGAATCGATTAATCGCGTCAGGTTTTTCAAGCCCGGCCAAAGATTTTGAGAAGGTCGACCGAGACTGCGTAGCCAAATTTCGTTATCGTCAAAAGGACAACCCCTGCCATGTGCATTTCCTGGACGACAATAAAGTTGAAATCACTTACGACCATGTAAAGAGCGTGACCCCCGGCCAACAAGCCGTCCTCTACGAGGGAGATATATGTATAGGCAGCGCCGTCATCGACGAAGTCTACAGGGACGATTTGAGATTGCAATTATAAAAATTTATTAATCTCTTGCAAATTTGCAGGAGATTTTTTATTTGCAAGACTTTTGGGTATATTTAAAATGTAAGACAAGAGGCTAAAGAAATTAAAAATCTTTCACAAAACAAAGGAGAAAAAAATGACCGATAAAGATTTAAAAAAATTAGACCAAGAAAAAGACACAAAAGAAATTGAAAAATCGAAAAAAATTAAAGCAGATGACTTAAAAGAACATGAACTAAATAAAAGCGAAGCTTTAACTACCCCAGAAGGTGCTTCTTCATTTATCGATAACGAAGTAAATGCAAATGCTGCAAACGTAAATGTTAACCAACCAAATGTTGTGACAGGCGAAGAAGCAGAAAAGCTAGAAAAAGAAATGAAGGAAGGCAAAAAAGATGCAAAAGACCACTTAGCAGATGCTCACGACAAAGCCTTTAGAGAAATCGACAAGGCTCAAGCAGATGCTGAGCTAGCAAAGAAAATAGCAGAAAAAAATAATATCTAAAAAAATTAAGTGGCCCAGAGCCACTTTTTTTGTGCAATTATTTGTCATATAAAGGAAAAATTCTTGTTGTCCAAGAAAACAAAATTTCTGTAGAAAAATTCGGTCCACATAAAGTGGACCCTACACGCTTCGCTGGATTTTTATATGCACAAAAAAGACGAGCAAACGCTCGCCTCATCATTTAAATTTTATCTTAGTCTTACTGCTGTTCCAGAAACTGTGACCATTAGCATGGACCCGTTTTGTCCCAAGACTTCATAGTCCATCTTGCAGCCGACGACTGCGTCTGCTCCCATCCTCCTGGCTCTTTCTTCAATTTCTTCTAAGGCTTCCTCTCTGGCCCGCATGAGTTCGTTTTCATAGCCCGAGCTGCGGCCACCAAAAAAGTCTCTTAAGCCTGCACCGAAGTCCTTTAAAAAGTTGACCCCAGTTACGACTTCGCCAAATACAATTCCCATGTATTCAGATATTTCTCTGCCTTCTATACTTTGTGTTGTTGTAATAATCATAATTGTCACCTCTTAATTCATATATACCACAATTTCGCAAATTTTAATTTTACAAAAATATAAGCTGGTCAAAACAATTTCCCATGGTCAAAAACTTGCAAAAATCAAACAATAGGAGTATATTATTATCCAGGAGGAAATGAACAGTGAAAGCATTATTTATAGTTATTAATCACGAAGATCACTTTAACGAACTTTTAAAAGAATTTGCCTCGGCAGGTATAACTGGAGGAACTATTCTGGAAAGCGAAGGACTTGCAGCCTCTCAAGCTGAACAAGCACCTGAACTTGGCATGAATTATTTCAGACTCTTTTTAAACCAAGGCAGGCCTTACAACAAGACCATCTTTTTGATTGCAGAAGGCGAACAACTTGAAAAAGCCAAAAACTGCGTCAGAAAAGTCGTTGGCAGCCTAGGCAAGGAAAATGTCGGCATCATGTTTACCGTGGATGTAGACTCCTTTGAAGGCTTGACTAAGTAGGTGTGAAATAAATGGAACCAATACTTTATTTATCAATCCTGCTCCTATCAGGATTAATTGTAGCGCGTCTATTAGGCAAATTAAAATTCCCAGATGTAACTGGTTACTTAATCGCAGGCATACTTATAGGCCCGTCTGTTATTGGACTCATTCCAGCTGATGGGGTCAAGCAAATGGAAATCGTTAGCCAAGTCGCCCTTAGCTTTATTGCATTTTCAGTCGGCAGCGAAATGAATCTAAGGCAGATCAAAAAAATCGGATCTAAAATTATCCTGGTAACTTTTTGTGAAGCCCTTGGCGGCATGCTGGTAGTAACACTGGCCATGCGCTTAATCTTTAAAATGGATGTGCCCTTTGCCATCACCCTTGGCAGTATCGCTTCAGCAACAGCGCCTGCAGCAACCCTAATGGTCATCAGACAGTACCAAGCCAGAGGTGATTTGGTAGATGTTTTGATCCCGGTTGTAGCCCTAGACGACGCAGTTTGCATTATGGCCTTTGGCGTTGCATCATCAATCGCAACAGCCATGCTATCTGGCAGTGCTCTTAGCATGAACACCATGCTCTTAAAACCGCTCAGTGAAATTGCATTAGCAATTATAATCGGCATTGCAGGAGGCCTTGTCTATATACTACTCAGCAAAAAAGTTAGAAACAACGAAGAAAATCTAACCTTTACACTCGCCATGATCTTTGGTGTAACAGCAGCGGCCTTTGCCCTAAACCTATCGTCGCTTTTAACTCTGCTCACAATGGGTATTGTGATTGCAAATTTCGGCAGGGTCAACAGAAAATATTTGGAACTTATAAACACAGTTACCCCACCAATCTTTGTCGCCTTTTTCGTTTTGAGCGGGGCCGATCTTAATCTGGCCGACCTCAAGACAGTTGGCGTCCTCGGAATCGCCTATGTAATTGCAAGGCTTGTCGGTAAGATTTCAGGTGCATATTTTTCCACCAAGGCCACAGGCTTCCCAGACCACGTATCCAAATACCTTGGACTCACACTTGCTCCACAAGCTGGTGTTGCAATCGGTCTTAGCCTGATCGCCTCGCAAATAATTCCAGATCCACACGGTGCACAAATCCGGACTGTGGTTCTAGGTGCCACAATTATTTACGAGCTCACAGGACCACTCGTTGCAAAATACGCCCTCAAAAAATCCGGCTGCATTGCAAGTGACAAATAAAATTTGTTTTGTAATAAAATTTGCAAAAGCACTTGAAATATCAATTGCAAAAGCATTTTAAAAATAAACTATACAAGAAAAGCGTGAGAAAAATTCTCACGCTTATTTTTTGCCGTCAATTAAATTTATAAATATAGTCTTCCTCGCCAATTTTTTCAAAGCCCACAAGAGTAAAAACCCTCTGGCTCTGCTTGTTAAAAGGATAAATGCTGGCCTTTACCTCTGCCATTCCCTTGTCCTTGGCCAGGCCCAAAATATTTTTAATAACCCGCCTGCCAATGCCCTTGTTCTGGTTTTCCTTTGAGATTACAATTGCAATCTCCCCGTCATCTTTCAAGGACACATCGCCCACCAAAGCCGACCTGAATTCTATATAATAGACGTCCCCGTGGCTGGACAAATAATCATACATACGATTTAGCCGGTCAAGGTCATAGACAAAATCAATATCGTCAACCTGCTTGCAGACGTCCTTATCCTGGTACCATTTAATGGCCAGATCATTATTCTTATAATATGGAATCAGCCTAATATCCTCATCCACAATACGAATCTCCATAGACCCTCCTTAAAAGTAAAAGGCTTCACAAAACTGAAGCCTTACAAAAATAAATCAATCCAAATTATCAGTTAGCTGGTAAAAATTATCCTTCAAAGATTTCAAGTGATTTTTATCCATATCGCTCGCCATGGAAGCCATAAAAATTTCATAGGCTTCGTCGTAAAACTTCTTGACCTCTTGGGCTGAGTTTTGACTTGAGTGCATAAAAATCAGGTCTAGACCATTTAAAATATTTCTGGCAACACTGGGGTCCTCCTTGCCATAATGAATGAGCTGGTAAAAATTAAAGTAAAGCTCATCATGAACGGTAAATTCCTTGTAGATAATCTTGGACGAATCATCCAAGACCTTGACCTTGTAATTGGACTTGTGGGAAAAAAGAACCGACAGGAGCATAGAAATTTTTCTAATACATATAATAGCAGTGTTGGGATCATTGATGCCAGGACTAATAGCCCTCAGAGCAATTTCAACAAGGTTTTTAACCTCGTGCCTGTAATCGTCGGTGTCATTTGGCGACTCACTGTAGATAAAGCAAGATGAAATCTTCTCTGCAATATCGTCCGCCTTGTCGTACTCGGCCTCCCTGATATCAATATTTAAATTGGCCACATTCATACCACGAACCAGATAATCCCCCACCTTGTAGTTGATCATCAGCGACAGCTGACCGTCCTTTAAAATCTTGGCAAGCTTGTCATCATCAATTGCATACAAGTAGCCAGAGTCCTTGGCGTAAATCCTGGTAATGTCCTGGTTATATTCCTCCAGAGAAAAATCTGTTGAAACAGTCTCATCCAAAGACGCATCATCCTTAACACACTTTAAAGCCCGGTCATAAATATCCTCTATAACATCCCTGGCCTTGATCGATTTTAAAACCGTCTTTACAAACAAAATAAAATAAATCATCGAAGCCATGGCGTACAAAATTCCAATACTGCCCGATATAACCTTGACCTTATCCGGCACATTTTGAATCATCAAGAGAGAAAAAATCGAATAGAAAAATCCTCCAATGAAAATCCCAAAGAGGCTGAGCACATAGGGCTTGTCGATGAACTTTTGCATGGCCCTGGGCGTAAAAGAATTGGCATATTGATTTAAAATACTCAATATCGTCGTCAAAGTAAAGGTCGTAACCGTCAAAAATACACCAGCCAAAGTCGTCAGAAAAGTAGTCGACACGTCCTTGGATAGCATGAGCTGGTCGGGCACAAACTGTCTAAATTCAAAACCCCGGTAGTCAATAAAATACGACACAATCAAAAGTAAAATCGATATAAAAGTGAAGCTAGTAATATTTAGCATATTCCTATTCTTTGCAATCTTCATCTTAATCTTTGTAAACATAACAAATCCCTCTTTAAAAATATTTCTATAAAGTAATTATACCTCAAAAAATAATAATTGGCAAAAATTCACCCCTGTCCTGAAATCTTCAAAAAATAAAGCCCCTTAACTTTTAAGGGGCGATAAATTTACATATAATTTTTTAAATCAAACTTCCTCATCCATTTCTTCTTCGATTTTCTCTGCAATCTCTTCTTTGATTTTTTCATTATCTATAATGGATGATTCAGCTAATCTTTCTAGTCTCTCCTTGTCTTTTTTGTTAAAGACTAGGTCGTCATCTAACTTTTTCCTGGTCAGCTTGCTCATCTTTTCTCTTTTTCTGTGCTCAAATTTAATTTCTTCCTTTTCTTTTAGCCAGGCCACAACCAGTATTATTACCAAGGTCAAGCCAATAAAACCAAGTATAGGATAGAGGATCGACATGAGCTTTTTAAAGCCAAGAAAAGATAGGCCAAAGCCTGCAAAGGTAAAGATAATCAAATTTCCTTTAAATCTTCTCTCATTTGATGACAGCCTTTTGGCAGCCGAATAAAATAGAGAAATGGCCGTGTTAAAAATCATACCAAATATTATTACAGACATAATTAGTCCCAAGATTGGGCTTATGTCTTTTAAAATTATTTGCATGGGGATATCTGAATCCTTTACCCTTTCAAGGGCAATAAAGGTCGTCAGACCTATTAGCCCAGTTAATAGAGCTACCAAAAATCCCCCGATCAATCCAGTATTCCCAGCCTCTGATGAGTCGGTGTTCCTGCCACCTAGGACAAAGGCCATGGATATGCAAGACATCATGCACATACCAAAATAATTTAAACTGGATAAAACTACATTTGGCAGGGCCGGTCTTAAAGTTTTGCCCAGGGCATCAAGAGCAACAAAATCCGGGCTCTCAACCGCAATAGTATAGGCCGCACCTATCAAGGTAAAAATTAATACAAGAGGCGTAAAGGCGCCTATAACCTTGGTGACTTTATCAAAGTCAAGCATGCCAACCCCTATAATTAAAATCGTACAAATTAAAGAACCCATCCAAGTGGCCAGACCAAATTGCTGGTTCAAAATTGATCCCGCCCCGGCTATCATTACAAAGCCCATCAAAAAACAATTTAAAATCAGGGCAAAGTCCATAAATTTCGTTAAATATTTTTGGGAAAGTTCTTCCAAAACATCAATATGACTCTCCGCTATAAAATGGCTGCCCATCTGCAAAATAATTCCACCAAGTAAAATATGCAAAAGGCCAACCCCGGCCAGGCCGATTAGGCCCTTAATCCCAAAGGGCGCAAAATACTGAATAGCCTCCTGCCCACTTGCAAGGCCCGCTCCTGTAAGCACGCCAACATAGGCAAGGACTATATTAAATTTCTTTTTCTTCATTAAATCTCCTTCATTCATTTAATTTTTATTTGTGTTTTCAGTTTCTAGCACAAAGTAAATATTATAACGATTTTAAAAACATTTTTCAAATTTTTCTAAAAATTCACATCCGGCTTGCATTTGTTTTTGATGCATGTACTGATATTTATAAATTGATCCAGACTCCTAAAGACCTGGAAAATCGCAGACCGAATGGCAAAGTCCTCGTGACTTTGTGGCAGGTCCATCATATGAAAGCTGCTCAACCACAATAATCGATAAAATTGCAGCAAAAGCCGTCTTAACAGTCCTAATTAAAAGCGATTTACTCATCAAGCCCTCCTTTAACTAAAACAATTATACCTAAAACCCCAAGTATATACAAGCAAAAGCAAATAAAAAGTCCCTCACAATGAGGGACTAAAATTCAGATTTTAAATTTACTCATCTTTATTAATTATTTTATAAATATCATACACAGCATCAACAGCATCGTTAAAACTCAAATTCCCAATGTATTCATTCTCTCTGATATATACATCCCACAAGTTTAATAGATAAGTATCTTCTCTGATTTCTCCTATAATTTCTTCAGAATCTTTCAGAATATCTATACTTTCTCTCTTAACTGCCGTCCTTTCGATTGCAGCTTTCAAAGCATCTGTGTCAATCTCATCTTTTTTTAGATTGTATAAAGTATATATGTCATAGAAATCTCTCATTCTCGTGTTAGATATATTTCTTTTAATTATGCTCTCATATTTTTCTGCTAAAATCGTCTCCAATGGATACGCAAGCACTTTTATTTTTCCTTCATTAAAGATACACGGATAATGGTAATCTATTTCTCTTGGCGTAATAACGTCTCCAGTTGTTATATCTAATTTAATTGGATTTCTTGTTTTTCCAACCTTCGCTATTAATGACACCCTAAAATTTTCATAATCATCATCTTCTCTAATATATTCAAGATTACAAATTTCAAAATCTATTCCATCTCCAACTTCAATATCGATAATTTTCTCAATAATTTCCCTTATCTTATCTTCCTTAAGCGGTATGCCTTTAACTGTTGCATCCAAATCCATAGTAGTCCTATTCTCTACACCTATTAAAGACGAAATCAAAAAACCACCCTTAATAACAAAATTTGCCTGGTAATCTGATCTCGATAAACGATCCAAAAATCTTTCGAAAAAATACATTTGAAGAACTTCTTGAGAACTTAATTTTTTATTTTTTGATAAATATCTTATTTTCCCCTTGATGCTCTCAATATTAATCATGACAATACCTCCATATATTTTCTTACATCTTCTTCGATTCCAAAGACTCTACTGTATTTTATTAGCTGCCTCAGATCTTTTTTGTCAGATTTAAAATACCGAGTAATTCCATCTATGAAAATTTGCTTATCAATCTTTTCCCGATCAACAATCAAGTCACATATAGTTCTTTCTAAATTATAAACCTGAACTTTATTTTCCAGAGGAGTATTAATTTCTGTTAATCCAAGCTCATGAATATCTTTTTTTATATAATGAACTTGAATATTATCATTACGTTTTTTTATGTGACTTGCGTTATAGCCTTGGGGAACTGAAATATGAAAAACATTTGGAGTTCTATCAGATAAGTCGTGAAGGTATAGGGCAGTTTGATAAGAAAAAATAATTCTCTTGCTCTTGGAAGCAATCATTACAAAATCATCTACAAGTTCATCTTTAACTTGATAAAGCCCTGGCCTTAGCCTTTTTAACTTGCCAGAATTTGTCAATACCTGCAAATTATACCTGCTATATCCAAGATCTTCAGCTTCTTTATTTGTTATCGTAGAATTTTCTTTTATATATTGATTTAACAAATCCATAATCAAACCTCCTTTCACTTTCGCTTTAATTATACAATTTTAAAGCGAATTTGTAAAGCCTTTTATGAATTAACAATCGAATAGGGGCTAAAATCTAGCCCCTTTCACACCACCGTACGTGCCGTTCGGCATACGGCGGTTCAATTTAATTTACACATGACCTGCTTGTATAGTAATCGTATGGGTCGACTAAACCTGTTTTGGTTAGTCTTTCCTTTGTAATTGCTCTTACTAAGTAGGTTTTTGTTGCTACAAAATAATACCTATCTCCGCAATAGGCTGTTAGTCTTGCTATGTCTTTTCCTACTCCCATCTTCATTAATGCCCATTGTCTTTTCTTTGGTACTTTCCACATTTTCCAACATATTATTCTGAGTCTGGTCCTCAGTTGTTCGCTAAATCTTTTTAGTTTATTTTTCATATCTGCAATCCTAAAGTAATTTATCCATCCTCTTGTTACTTCATTTATCTTTTTGATTCTGTATTCTAGAGATACTGACCATTTTCTTGTGGTTAGAGTCTTTATTTTGTCTTTGAATCGGCTAAATGATGTTTCGTGGACTCGTGCTTTCCATTTATTTGCTTTGTTGTCTTTCCAGTAGCCAAATCCTAGATATTTTATTTTACTTGGTTTTGTTATCTTACTTTTTTCTGCGTTTACTTTTAAGCCAAGTTTCTTTTCTATGAATCTTGTTACTGAGTGCATTACTCTTGTTGCGGCTGCTTTACTCCCTACAAATATTAAGCAGTCGTCTGCGTATCTAGTAAATCTAAGTCTTCTTGCCTCTAATTCTTTGTCTAATTTATCCAGCATGATGTTGCTTAGTAGGGGTGATAGGTTTCCGCCTTGGGGAGTGCCTATTTCACTTTTTTCGTATACGCCTTTGTTCATTATTCCCGCTTTTAAATATTTTCTGATTAGTGATTCTGTGTCAGGTGCTTGGATGTGTTCATGAACTATGCTCATTAATTTATCTTGTGGGACTTTGTCAAAGAATTTTTCCAGGTCTATGTCCACCACCCATTCAAATCCATCGTTTAGGTATTCCAGGCTTTTTGTTATTGCCATTTGGCAGTTTCTTCCTGGTCTAAATCCATAACTTGTTTCTGAAAATTTTTGGTCTATTATTGGTGTTAAGACTTGTACGATTGCTTGTTGGATTATTCTGTCCATTACTGTCGGTATTCCGAGTTTTCTTTTTCCTCCGTTTGGTTTTGGTATTTCTACTCGAAGTACTGGCTGTGGTTTGTAGCGTCTTTCGATGATTTCTTGTCTTATCCGTGCCCAGTTGTCTTTGATGTATTCATCTATTTCTTCTACACTTATGCCATCTATTCCTGATGCTCCTTTGTTGGAGATAACTTTTAATTTAGCTTGGTGCATGTTTTTCGGGTTTAGGATTTGATTTATTAATTTATCTTCCATGTGTGTGCACTTGCTCCTTTCCGCTTGCATAACTTATTTCTTAAGTGTGAGATTTCGCTTTCATTTACGTTTCTTCTACTTTCTCTGTCAGATTTGTTATGCAACATACATTTTACTCGTGCTGTTAAATTGTTTAGTCCTTCGGTGTTTCCACCTACTATGACTTCTGCTGACTTCTCATAGTTCGTTGTTACTACTGTTTCGTCTACAAGACCTCACGGGATAAGTCCTAATACTTTCATCGTTTACTTGCAGAATTTACGCCTTGGGTTTACGGTTACCTTTTGAGTCTTTGCTATCTATGGCTAGCTTGCCCACCTGTTACGCCTTGTATTCTGTTCCTGTTCGTCAAGCCACGATTTCGCTATTGCTTCTTCTCTCCTAGATGTCACCATCTAAAACTTGCAAGTCGCTATTAGATTCGTCGGTAACTACGCTCTGTAGGGATTTTCACCCCAGCATTAGGACATGCCCGTCATACAATAAAAAGCCCCTCGCAATGAGGGACTAAAAATCATATTTTAAATTTTTAAGTAAATTATTCTTCAACTTTAAAAATAATTGTGTAAGCTAATAGAACAAAAAACATTCTTCCACTTACGCTTTAATATTTCGTTTTTAAAGCGTAAGTGGAAAATAAAAACTCTATTCGTTAAAAGGTTATATCCTAAGTTTCTTTTAAAATATCTTGAATATTAATATTACAATGATCATGAAAATGCTTCGAACTATTATTATTTTCAAAGCATTCATAGAGGACTTTAATAATTGTATTTTTATCTACTCCAGCCACATCAGCATCTAGGTCTTCTATTTCATGAGAATTTACATCAAATAATTTTTTAGCTCCCGCTACATCCTTATAAAAACTTGTCTTTGTTATAGAATTAAAATTAATAAATGTATCAACTATTCTCCTAGCTATATTACATAATAGACCAGCTCTACCCTTATCGGAATTATATACAAATTCAAGATCTTGCCATAAAGCTGCATAATTAGATTTAAAGTCCTCACTTTCATTACTTATATTAATAATATTTGTTTTTATACCATTTGAAATAAACCTTATAAACTGATAATTTTTATACCTGGCTTTTCCAAGATATCCAGTTAAGTTCAAATAAAAATGGTGGTTATGAGTCATGATAATCAAATGTTCTATGTTATCATCTTTAGCTGAAGAATTTATTAGTTTTATTAATTCTTCTATCATAATATATTGCATATTGTTATCATTTGAACTCATTGGATCATCAAAAACAATAACTTTATTAGTAGTCCGTCTTTGCTCATTAACTTCCTCTAGCTTCTTTAAAAAATATAAAAATGCAATTATATTTTTCTCTCCCTTTGATAATTGCTTAACATCTCGAATTTCATTTGTATATTTACTTTGTATCTTATAGTACCCCACTTGATCTTGTTCATAATGCACAAGCTTAAAATTAACATATACTCCTAGAAGCTTATTTATTTCTGACGCTAATTTTTCTTCGTTCTTACTTTGTAGCTTTAATTCCAGTTTCTTATCTTCAAGTGATTCTATTCTCAACTTTATTTTATTAACTTCTTCTTCTTTATTTTCAAAGTGTTGTTTTGAAGTGTTATAAACTGACTCTAACTCATATGAATTTTCTAATTTTTCTAAATATTTATATTTTAATAGGCTCTCTTTAATCTCATGATATCTTAATTGATCCTTAGCATCCATTTTTCTTTGGCCCAAATCACTTTCATTATTTCTTTTAGATAATGTATTATACTTAGATTCTACTACACTAAAACTATTAGGTGGCAAAATATTCAGCTTATTTACCTTTTCAAATAACTGTTTTTGCTTATTAGAAATCGCTTCTATTAAAGTATCAAAAAATTTAATATTCGCTGACTTTGTATCATTAAAAATTAATTCTAACTCTCTGAATTCATTATGAAGTACTTCGTAAAAATTATTTATACTTAGATAAAGATTTTCAACTTCTTCTTTTGTTGACTTTAATGAATCTAACTCATTTTGCAATTGTTTCTCAAAATTCTTTATATCTTCACCTGAAAAATACTTATCTAATTGTTCGAAGCAATCGTCTGAAATAATATTTCCGCAAAAACTACATCTATCTCCTTTTTTATGAATTTGCAATCCTCGTTTAGCAAACTCTCTCTTTTCTATATTATTATCTAGCCTATCTAATTTAAAAGTCTCATCAACAGTCTTATATAATAAATCATTTACTTCCATTAATTTTTCATGCGGATCTACTTTCGGAAAATATATTAATGGTGCAACTTTTTCTTCAGAAACTATAAGTTTTTTTAGATGCTCTATTTCTTGATCTGTTAAGGTATTAGCTTTCTCTATTTCTTTCTTAAAATCATTTTTATTGTAATTTGTTTTTGAAATTTTAGGCTCTATATTCTTGATTCTAGAGGCTTCGCGAGAGTAGAAATTTTCAATTTCACTATTACAATTATCCAATTGCTCCTTATCATTAATCATCTTATAATATAGATTCCCATCATGATTATTATTCTCATCAATTAATCTCTCTACTTCTGATTTTTCTAACTCAAGTTTGTTTATCTGATTATCGATATCATTAAGTTTTTTATCAATTTCTACATTCTGCTCCCCTAAAACAACTGCGTTCAATTCTTCATTACCATTAACAACACTATCGAATCCTTGAAAAACTCTAACATCAAAATTCGTCAAAGAGTCATCTATATAATTTGTGAATGTACTTTTACCTGTTCCATTATTACCAAAAATAAAACAGGTCTTCTTATTAATCTCGATACTACTTTCATCAAAAACATCTACTCCACTTAAATCTATTCTCATACATACTTCTCCAATATTTATACTTCATAACCATTACTATCTTCTGCCACCATAATTATTCTTTCCATATTATCTAAATATATAGAATTTCGATCTAATTTATTTCCATTTATCAAGTTATAGTATTTGTTATTTCTTATATTATCCATATAGTAATAATCAATCTTATCAATGATGCTTGCAAAGTCCAATGCTTCTGTGTATACTTCTTTATTTTTATCCAAGACTTCTGGAGTTAAAGAATAAAATTTACCTGTATGTTCGTTCAAGTTTTTAGCTCCTTCCTATAATATAAATAGTAACTTTAGTAATTTATGTAAAGTGCCCATTAAATCCAAAAGCGGAAGTAAGAGGTCACCTTTGTTTTTGCAATTTTATTCCATTGGGGCAACTTTTTCTTCTATAAAATCAATCTCTTCTTGAGATAAGCCATATTTTTTATAAAGTTGCTGATCAATTTCTGGTATAGATTTAGTCCAGTTGATATCTGAATTTTCTGTGAAATCTTGGAGTGGAACTTTTGACCAAGTTTCAGGTGTTTTATTATTTTGTGTTATCTTTCGAATTCCTAGCATTGTTCTTGCAAATTTTGATTTTATATACTTAAGCAATGCTTTAGCCTGATATTTGTCAGCAAAGCTTCCCAAGCTTATAAATGTTTGTGTATGCCCGATTAGGGGTTCCCCGATTAGGGGTTCCCCGATTAGGGGTGTGCTTAAAACCTCACCAATTGCCCCAGAACCGTTCGCAGCAGGCAAAATGACTTTAAAGGTCTCGAGGTTACCATTGTCCTGTATATACCTTCTATTTATAAATTTATACACTCTTTGATTATTTTGTCTTCCTAGTACACAGATGTCTCCATCCTTTTTTGTATCACGAAATACTTCTGGAAATCTATCAAACGATGAGGATACTAGCCGCCTTTCCCTGTTGTTGCCAACTCTATCTTCATATTCTGGATAATCTGAAAGCAATACATCTAAATTAAATTTTAGCTGTACATACATAATTTGTCCAAATACATCCAATTCAGATGTTTCTGAAACTTTTTCTAATATAGAATCTAATTCTTTAAATGATGTAAACTCGCCTATTGGCCCTAGAATTTTATTTCTATCCCTTAATGTTATTGCTAAACCACCTTTTATATCAGCTCCAGGAAAAATTTGTTCGGAATTTTTCTCGTAGAATTTTACACATAAATGCTCGTCTTCCAACATTTTTTTATTCCATTCTTTATTAGTTGATCCTATGTTAAACAAAAATCTTGCAGGAGTAATATAAGTCACTGTATCTGCTAGGCTAAAAGCTGCATCATAAAAATAGTGATAAATAGCATCGTCTCTATTTCTATCTGAGTTATTTTCTTGATAAGGCGGATTTCCAATTATTATATCAAATTTCATTCCTTCTCCCCATAACTTTTCTATTTCTTCTTTGGCCTTTCCTTGCTTTGCAGCTGGAACAAGGTCACAAAGTTTTATATTCTTGTCATCTATATCTTTAAAGTCACTCATAATATAATTTTTGCTTATATTATAAATGGTCCTTGTTGGTGCAAGAGCATAGACTTGATTTTCTATAATCCATTTTAATCTTTCTTTTTGATCTGGTATTTCTGTTTCCAATCCTTTGTTTAGTCTCTTGATAATCTCAACTACAAACATTCCACTCTTTGAATATATGTCTGCAAATTTTAGATTTTTGTCAGAGAAAACATTAGGATATTCTTTTTCCAATATGTCCAACATAAATTCTACAACCCACCTAGGGGTAAACTTTTGATTGGTTTTTTGTGATGGGATAAAGTCAAAGATATCTTCTTTTTGCTCTTCCTTATAATAATCTGAAAGCCTATCTCTAGTATCATAAAATTCTTGGATACTTGAATTAAAGACTGGCTCGTTAAAGAACCCAGGAATCCTTTCTTCCTTGCCCCTTACTTTTTCTGTAAAACCATCACGTAGAGTCTTAAAATCATCTACTGTTATACCTGTTACATCCAAGAAATCATCAGGATCAACAATTCGATCGTAATTTTGGAGAGTAACGTCTCGATTGCCATACGACATTAAGAAAGACGGTATGGTCCTTGAGAATCCTCTCAATTTTTCCCTTACTTCATCTTCACTAGACTTTTTAATCTTTTCTTTGGCCTTTATTTCAGTTTTTATTACATGTTCTTCAGTGCTACCTTTAATAACTTCAGCGACCTTTTCATAAAGATTATTTTCAATTTCTTTCTTTTTAGCTTGATGGTCTTCAATTTCTTTCTTTAACTCTTCTATTACTTTCTCATCTTTAGTGTTACCAAGTTCTTTTTCTTTGTTCTCTATTTGTTTGTTCTCTATTTCAATATCATAACTTGCAGATTCATATTCTTTTTTCAAGTTTCCTTTTATGGTATCTTTTAAGTCTTTTTTATTTTTGTTTAGGTCTCTATCTGTAAAATTGTATGTTTTCTGGGTCTCGGAGAAATCCATTTTATTATCCACATACTCATCAACAAGCTTAGAAGTATCTTCAATGAATTTATCTGGCTTATCCTCTTTTCTAATAGAGTCTACTTGATCTTGAGCGTCTTTATAGATTTTTGGCCCAAAGAGACTATTGGTTTGGTTAATAACAATTGCTGAATCCGGAATAATATCCCCGTTTTCATCAAGATTTATATTATCTGGAATTTTTGTTTCTGTCTTTTTTCTATTTTCTTCAAAAGGTTTTTTTAGTTTATTAATAATATCTTCCAAAGCTTTTGGCACTCTAAATATAGCAGATATATTTTCAAACAAGAAGTTACTCATAAATCCACTTCTAACAACTTCTGTTGCCTTAAGAGCTGATGGAATTTTAAGAACTTCCTCAGCATTCAGTTCATACATTCTGCCGTTTTTATCTTCAGCTACAACTGGGAAGAAGTTTATTAGCTCTTTTATATTTTCTTTGCGATCATTTCTAGTTTCAGCTTTATCTGATCTTAAATTGTTTGCAAACTCATCAAATTGTATTAATGTGCGTTCAGGTGCAAAGTCGAAAACATATGCGTTTTCCTTTATATATAATTTACCATTATCTTCGTCTGTAAATGAATATGGATTTTGTGCACGAAAGGCTGCTTGAAAATATAGGGCGGGAGATTGAATATTTGATAAAATCATCACTCCTGTCCATTCTGGTACGGTCACACCTGTTGTTAGTTGGCCAACAGATAAAGTGATCGTCTTTTCATTTTCTTTAATTGCCCGGCGAACTTTGTCTAGAGATTTTTTAGCCTCATTGTTATCTACAATTTCTTCTGTACCATCATCTTTTAAAACTTCACCGTCTCCAGCCGCCAGAACTACTTTGTAATCTTTGAAGAATTCATCTTCTCTAAGGAGTTTTTCTAGAGCCTTGGCCGAGTCAACTCTATTTAATAGCCAAAGTGTATGGTTAAGTTTATGCCTGTACTCAGATGGTGCAAAAGGATACTTGCCTTGGCAAATGTTTTTTAAAAACAGTTTTACGCTACTCTCGTATACAAAAGTCCCATTTTCTTTAGTAGAAAAAAACTCATTTAAATCAAAGGTATAATCCAAGTTTTTATCATCTATATCTACTCCCTCTTCGAGATATTGTTCCATAATCCTACTCATTTGATAAGTAAATAGGTGAAGAGTTGGTAAATTTTCATATGGATTTGTATCTAATTCAGCAGGCCACTCTTTTTTTGCTCTCTGTTCATCAGCATATGACCAGTTATATATTTGTTCTTCATTAAACTTATTGGATGCTAGAGCCTTGAATGGGGTTCCCGAAAGATGCAATGTAAATTTTCTTTGAATTTTCTCAAGGAGTTTATCAGTTTTAAAAGTATCTACTCCTTCATGGGATTCGTCAATAACAACTAAGTCAAATTCTTGCTTAGTTATCCAATCGTTCTTAGCATAATCTCCTCCAGCCCAGTCTGATCCTTTTAGGTCTTGGAGAGAATAAAATGATATAAAGCCATCTACAGAGCCTAAATTCTCTTTAGCCACTGTGATGTATTCTTCACGGCTAATCGGGCCTTTTTTGGTAATAGAGTCAGACTCCGATATAAATAAGTATTTGGGGTCCTGCCACCTAATAAATTTTATAAAATCATCGTACCAGGAATTTGCAATAGCAGGCCTGTTAGTGATTATAAGTACCGAGGTTAGTTCAAGCCTTCTTATCATATCATAAGTAGTTAGTGTTTTTCCAAACCGTGGTTTTGCATTCCAAAGAAATTTCTTACTTAAAAGAGGATTTGTAAGTGTTCTCTTATAGTATTCAATAGTTTTACAAACCGCGTCCTCTTGTTCTTTTCTTAATGTGTAAGCAGAGGTGGATTCTATTTTCTGCACACTTGAATAGTCCATATTAATGAACTTGTCTGTAAGTATTTCTGCTTGTTCAGGATGGTCACCAAAATAAAACCATTCATTAGCACTGGTTCCAAAATCTTCTCTTTTTATGTCATTTTTTTCAAAGAACTGGTGAAGATCGTAGTCTGTAAAATATTCGCCATTAGAATGTTTAGCGACACGATCAAAATAAATTTTTGGAATCAATCCTGCTTGACTTAATTGCTCATTTATTCTTGTGGCAACATCACGGGTAGTTTGTCCAACTTTTACATACTTAATTCTATCAGGTATTACTGGTAAGGTATATCCATAGACTTTTCGCTCTGTCTCTATTATTGGATTAATTTCAATAATATTTGCCATGTCTAACTCCTTTCTATTTCTTCCTTCCAAAGTTTATCTATAGCTACTGGAACATATATTTCCTCTATTTCTTTTTTATCATCTTGAAAAAAACTTATTTGATCATACACAATTCTACTTTTTGATTTTCCACTCGATACATTTGCCTGTTCTCTTATTTCATCCAAAGTATATTCTGTTCTTTGTATGATATTGTAACCTTTTTTATTTTTGTTAACTACCTGCCATTCAGAAAAGATAAGGTCATTGCCATAGGGATCTTTTTCTGTAAGAAAATTTCCTAATAAGTTATTAGCACTTATAATAGTAATTGCAGATTTTTTTATATTTTCATTTATATTCACTTTTAGTTTTTGAGCATACTTTCTATAATATTCCATATATGTTTCAGTAATATTTGCAACACATTTCTGTGAGTTGTCTTTTAATAGTTCAACTCCATATAAGGTTGTCAATGCCATAATGGATTCATTTTCATAAGTAATCAAATCATCTGGGCTTTTTTTGAATAAATAATCAAGACGCATTTTTAAAAGTTCGACTAAAAATATTCCCTCGCCAGCCGATGGCTCAAGAACTGTTTTTGTAAAATCCGTCTTAGCCTCTTTGATTCCAGGCAAGGCAAGCATTTTATGTACTATAAATTTAGGGGTAAAAACTTCCCCATGATTTTTTACTCTTTCTCGACTTTTAATTAATTTTTCTTCCACAATGACTCCTCAAAAACAAACTAAGTGTGCTTCCTTTTATTACATTATAACATAAGTAGCAAAAAAATCCCACAATATTATATACATAAAAATATTATATTAAATTTCTCCCCTCACCCTTCCCCTCCTTGATAAGGGGCGGGGCTTGTGGTATTATTGGTTTATGGAATTATTTACGAATGATTGGGGGGAGGTTCTCTCTCCCATTATTAATAGCGAGTATTTTGTGGACTTGATGGAGAAGCTTGACGAAGAACGAAAATCATACGATATTTTTCCTGGGGAGGAGGATATTTTTCGGGCCTTTAATCTGACTGCTTACAAGGATGTACGTGTGGTTATTGTGGGTCAAGATCCTTATCACACGCCGGGGGTTGCAGATGGTTTGGCTTTTTCGACTAGGGCCGACAAGTTGCCGCCTTCCTTAAGAAATATTTTTAAGGAATTGGAATCTGATCTGGGGATTAAAAATACATCAGGTGATTTGTCATCCTGGGCTCAGCAGGGAGTCCTCCTTTTAAACAGGACTTTTTCTGTTCGGTCGGGTCAGCCTTTGAGCCATGATTTTTTAAATTGGAAGGTCTTTACTGATTATGTTTTTCAGAAGTTAAACGACCATCCTTCCCCTCTGGTTTTTGTTTTATGGGGCAAGGAGGCCCAGGCTTTGGAGAAAAATATCGACGATCGTCACGCTATTATAAAATCTGCCCATCCGTCTCCGCTTTCAGCCTATCGCGGTTTTTTTGGATCGGGTGTTTTTTCAAAAATAAATGAGGCTTTGATAAATTTTGGCTACCAGCCGATTGATTTTAAAACGAGGTGAATTATGAGTTTTAATGGTTATTTGGAAATGGACATCAACATTAATGGGATTGATGTTACAGAGATTACGCCCATGAGCTACAAGCCTCTTGGGGCAATTATTTATTATCACGGCTACACTTCTTCAAGGGCCCGGTCCATGTTTAGGTGCCAGATTTTGGCAAGCATGGGCTATGATGTTTTTGTGGTCGAACAGTTGGGCCACGGGTCCAGGAAGAGCGAATTTAATATTAATGCTGTGTCAGATGCGGAGGCTTTGCCAAAGGTTTTGATAAATACAATTACCGAGAGCCCCAGCATTGTAAATTATGTGGCTGAAAAGAAGGGCTACAATCCAAACGATATTATTTTTGCTGGCCACTCTATGGGGGCCATGGCGGCTGCAGGTGCCTTTGTGAAAAATCCTGTGGGCAAACTCATTTGCTACAACGGCGTCCTCGATTACCTGGCCTTTGCGGACTGGATTGCAAGGGAAGAAAATATTAGCGAAGAGGTTTACAAGCCAATCAAAAATGAGCTCCGCTATTACAGTCCGGCGGAAAATTTATCCCGCCTGGAAAATCGTCCTATCATCTTGGTAGACGGTGCACTCGACGAAATCGTGCCACCCAAGTTTAATATTGAAACGGCCTCAGCATTAAAGCCTTTTTATAAAAAGAAAAGCCTCTTTAAACACATTGTACTGGACGATGCCAAGCACCAAATGACGGTTAAGGCCATGGAATTTACAGAGATGTTTTTAGAGTCAGATGGAGTTAAAGATTATGGAAAATAAGGTAAAAATTTACTGCCCAAATCCAAAAATGCTGGAGCTTTTTGGATCTAGGTACGAGATTAAGTCCAAGCTTATGGCCATTATCATCGGCAACTTGATTTTTGCCTTTGGGGTCAACGCTTTTTATACACCTCATATGTTTTTGAGCGGGGGCATCGGCGGTATTTCCATTATGATTCAGTACCTGACCGATATTTCCGCAGGTATTACTGTCTTTGTTTTGAACCTGCCACTCTTTTTGTTCGGTTTGAGGACTCTTAGCAAAAAGTTTTTGGTCTACACTTTTATAAGTACAATCGTCCAATCTTTTACCATGATTATCTTTAGAGGCGTGTCCCAATATGTATCCTTTACTGATCCGCTTTTGTCGGCGATCGTAGGGGGCGTGGTCAACGGGACTGCCATGGGGATTTTGTTTAAAAACGGTTGTTGCCAAGGCGGTTTTGACATAGTGGCTGCCGTTATGAAAAAGAAATACAATATGCAAATCGGCTCTGCCCTATTATTGCTAAATGCCGTCGTAATTGGCACAGGCGCTTATCTATTCGGCATTCAGCCAGCAGCCTACACCATTATTGCCATGTACGTTTCCTACACAATGCTCGACAAGATTCAAACGGGCAAGGGCGACCTCAAGGCCGTCAATGTTATAACTGCTAAGCCAAACGAAATTGCAAATGCCATCAACCAGCAAATGAGTCGGGGCGTTACATTTTTGAAGGCCGAGGGCGGTTGGTCCAAGCAGGACACCAAGGTCATTTACCTGGTTATCTCCAATCGTGAGATCACAATCCTCAAGGACATTGTAAACAAAATTGACGAAGGCGCCTTCATAGGCATCAGCGAACTCACAGAAGTCCGCGGCCGCGGCTTTAGGATGGACAGCCTGGACGCTTAAATAAAAAAATTAACTTGCACAAGAGTGCAAGTTTTTTATTGGAATGATTGTATATTTTTTGTTGAAAGTTTTTTTATTTGCAAAATTTTGTAGTGTCCGATTGCAGCCACGCCCAAGAAGGAAAAATCCAGCGAAGCGTGTAGGGTCCACTTTATGTGAACCGAATTTTTCCTGATTGAGGACAAGAGTTTCAAGGAGAATTTCGGACAAAAAATTTTGCTAAAAAGAATTTATTGCAAGCAAAAAGCACCCGGTTTCCTCCGAGTGCTTAAATCTACATATTTATTCTAAGGCGCCGCCGCAGGAGCTTCCAGATCCGGCTGTACATCCGTAGCAGTGGTTGGCTGTGGCAATTTTTCTTTTCCCTAAGCCCATTTCCAGTGCTTGGTCAAGGGTCTTTGGCTCATCAACCATTTGTAGGTCAGTGGCCAAATTAAAATCGCAGTCATAAAGTGTCCCGTCGTCGTTAACGCTTATCATATCCCTACACATGACATCGTTAATGGTTGCCGGGTTAAAGGCTGCCAAAAGTTTATCCATGTAGCGTTCCAGGTTGCCTGATCTTTCCAGCCAATTGTAAAATCTGCCGGATGGATTGTTGGTGATGGTAAAAAGTTGGTTGAATTTAATGCCATATTCATCCAGCTTGTCCCTGTAAATATTTTCCAGTTCCACTTGGTCGCCAGGCAAAATTGCCCCGTTTGGATTATATACAAGATCCAAAATCAAATCGTCTTCAATCCCATAGCCCATCTTGGTTAATTTTTGCAAGACTTGAATTGATTCATCGTAAACGCCCATGCCGCGTTGGCGGTCGGTCTTGTCCTTTTCATAAAAAGGAAGGGAGGCGACGATTTCAACCTTGTGGTCTTTCATAAATTCCAAGTAACCCTCGTATTCTGGTTCAAGGTGAATGGTCAGGTTGGTCCTGGTCATAATTTTTTTGGCGTATGGAGCTAGGTTTTCGATTAAATATTTATATTGGCTGGACATTTCTGGAGCCCCGCCAGTGATGTCTAGGATTTGAAATCCTTCTTTTTTAAATAATTCAATTACCTTGTCCGCAGTTTCCCTGTTCATATCTTCTGTCCGCGAAGGGCTTGACTCAACGTGACAATGCTTGCAAGCCAGGTTGCAAGTCTTGGTAATGTTTACTTGCATGGTTGCCAGCTTGTCTTTGGACCAGAGGATGCCGTCTTCTAAATGGCTTTCAAAATCTGGAATATTTAATTTCTTTTCCATTAGAATTCCAACTCGTCAATTAATTTTTTCATTTGTGTGCCATGGGCCAATACTGCACCGCCTGTAATTGCAGTTGCAACATGGACTGCTTCCATGAGCTCCTTGTTGTCGCAGCCTGATTGGAGGCTGGCTTCTGTGTAAGCTTCAATGCAGTATGGGCAGTGAACAGCGTGGGCCACAGCAATGGCGATCAGATTTTTTTCTCTGGTTGTAAGAGCGCCTTCTGCAAAAACGTCTGCATAGTAGGCCATAAATTTATTCCAAAGTTCTTTGTCTAATTCTCCAAGTTCTCCCTTACCAAAAGCTTGTAGGTCTTTTCTTTCATAGTATTCACTCATAATATTCCTCCCTAAAATTTTATTTTTATTTTTAATCCCTTGCGAATTTTATCCGCAAATTTCTTCCACCAGTTCAATAGCTGTAAATATTGCCTGAGGACAAACTCTTTCGATGGTCCCATCTTCAAAGGCCTTGGATAGGTTATCGCCTTCATTTACATTAGTAGCTAATAAATCCTTGCACATATTTGATCCCATTTTTTCTTTAAAGGCTGTCACAAACTTATGTGAAGCTTTGATGAGTTCAACCTTTCCCTCATCGTCCATGGCTCCCTTAATAAGGCCGATTACCATGAGTCCTCCGCTTAAAGCCCCACAGGTCTCCCCTGTGTAGTGGCCAAGCTCAAAGGGCTGAGCAATTTTTTTGGCTGTTTCTAGACCTAAATCAATGGCTTTTTTATTTGCAAAGTGCATGAGTACAACTTGTGAGCAATTGTAGCCTTCGCCCATCCAGGCTAGGATTTGCTCTCTTTCATTATCTTTCATGTGTTTCTCCTTATCAATTTATAATTTACATCTTATGATTTCTAAAT
This sequence comes from Ezakiella peruensis, assembly GCF_900215725.1. GTDB lineage: Bacteria > Bacillota > Clostridia > Tissierellales > Peptoniphilaceae > Ezakiella > Ezakiella peruensis. Next base: position 79,963 of record NZ_LT962470.1, read on the forward strand.
TTTATTTTCAAAACATTTTTCCCGTAAGACTGGCTTGGTCTTTCGTCAACTCCCAAGACTTCGGTCAAAAAGTTTCTTACATTATTTATGCCGCTTGCCTCGAAAACCCCAGCACAAGTTGAGCAGTAAGTGTAAATATTGTCTGCGTCAATATCCTTAATGTCTTGGTGCCAGTCGGTCTTGATTTGACCTTCGGTCTTGGATGCGCCGCCGCCCATGCCGCAGCAATTTATTTTTTTGTAAGTCCTTGTCTTGACATTTGGAGCAAATTTTTTAATGTGTTCAAAGATAGGCGAATCAAAACGCTCTGAGCAAGGGAAAAATACATGAGCCTCTTCCTCTATGGTCTTACCCTCTCCGATTTCCAATAAATATTCGTATGGGTCAATGATTTCTATGTCATCGTAGCGATTTTTCAAAAAGTGATAGCAGTTGGGGCAGCAGCAAATGAGTCGCTTGACGCCCTTGTCCCTAAAGACCTTATCTATATATTTCATCTTGGGGTCGCCACCCATTTCTGCTACTGGCTTCTTGCAGCAGTCAACGGAAAAATCCACTCCATGCTCAGCGCAGATTTCGATCATGCGTTCAGATGTCTTGGGCAAAAATCCTGGATAATTGCAGCCCAAAAATAAAAGTGTCTCCGATGGCTTTTTGCTATTGTTTCTCAGCTTGTAATTGTTTTTCATAAATTCCACAGAGCCCAGGCCCTTTGGATTCTTTTGCCTGAGTTCGAGGGCGATTTGCCTACCCGACAAATCTTTGGGGCAGACTTCCTTGCACCTGTCACACATAAAACATGAATAGCGGAGGTCTTCGCGGTCGCAAAAGTCCAGCAGATTCATAGAGTATTTTTCTAAAAATTTACAGTTTTTTGTGCAAGCCCCACACTTGATACAGTCTTGTCTAGTTCTTTCGATTTCACTTACCGTCATAGCTTTCGTACTCCTTATGTATATCAAATATATCCCTGCCGTGCCTGTACTTCCATTGGAGCTTTTGCATTTTAAAATAGGTCCTAAAGGCTCCCTTTTCAAAGCGTCTGGCCGATGTAATTATAGGCAGGTCAATGAGTTCAATCTTCTTGCCCATTTTATTTATATCCACAGACAATTGATAGTCTTCCATCAGCGGAATTTCCTTGTAACCCCCTATGGATTCAAAGAGGTCCCTCCTTATAAAAATTCCCTGGTCACCAAAGGCAAGTTTTTGTAGCCTTAGCCTAAAGGCAGTTGTAAAATATGAATTTAATCTGAGAGCAAAAGTGTCCTTGTCAAATTTTAGCCTAAAGCACCCAATCTCGTAACCCGATTCCTCAATGGCGAGGACTGACTTTGGATGCAAAATCGAATCCACGTGGACAAACCACAGGTATTCGGTCTTGGCATACTTGGCCGCAGCGTTCATCTGGAAGGCCCGATACTTGGCCTCTTGAATTTTTGGATAAGTAATTAGCTCATAGGTTTTATCCGTGCTAAAGCCATCGGAGAAGATGACATCAAAGTCACCCTCCAATTTCCTTAGCTGATTTTCAATTTTTGCTATATTTCCTTCCTCATTATAAGTCGGAAGAATTATCGTCACTTTTTTTGACAACTAAATCACCAAAATACTTTCTTGTAAAAAATATTGGCACAATAACTATTAGAGCAAGGAGGACTGCAGCAATTATAAATGAAGCAGAACCCGGCTCCAACATCTTATCGCCAAAGTTTAAAAATATTAACGTGCCCGGAATAATCCCAATAACCGACGAGAGCATGTGAACCCAGAACTTGACATTTGTAATCCCCGCCAGATAATTTGAAAGGCTAAAGGATACAATGGGCATGATCCTCATTACAGTTAAAACTACAAAGAGGGATTTTTGATCTTCGGTCAAAAGTTTTTCCCTGAGTTTGCCGCTGACTCTGTTTAAAATAATTTTTTCTACAAAGTCCTTGGCTACATACCTGGATAAAAAATAAACCACAATTACATTTAGCATGGCTCCAAGCATGGTGAGGAGGCTGCCCTTGCCAATCCCGTACATTACTCCGCCTGCAAAGGCGATGACAGGAACCGGAAACATAAATATGGGCAGGACCACCCAGCATAGCACGTAAATTACCTCGCCCCAAACACCGTAGCTTTGAACAAAGTCGCGGATGTGCTCAAACTTTGCATACCTGGCCAAATAAATTGACCCGGCCACGATGATTATAGCGATTAATATTTTAATTATTTCCTGGATCTTTTGTTTCTTCGTCTTTGTATTTTTCATCGTACATCTTCTTAGCCATCGTTACAATAGCTGAACCGCCAAATAAGATTAAGAGGCCAATAAACATCTTTTGTGCGCCGCCTGTTAGTTGAGCACCTCCGTATGAATAGATAACTGTAGCTGGTAATTGGCCAATACCTGTTGCCCAGAAAAAGCTCCAGAAACTCATAGATGTAAGTCCTGCAACATATGAAACTGGGTCAAAAGGAACAAATGGTAAAAGTCTGGCAATGATAATGGTATTTGTGCCATATCTTTCAAAAAATTGTTCAATCTTTGCTATACCTGATTTTGCATTTAATTTCTCAACAACGTCACGGCCTAAAACGCGAGCAATGTAGAAGCAGAGACCTGCTGCAACCATGGATGAGGTCCATGAAAGGATGGCTCCCCTCCACCAGCCCCAGATAACTGCGTTTGATAGGGTTATAACAAAGGCTGGGACAGGTGCGATAATTGCTTGCAGGATCATCAATAAAAATGAAACTGCAACTGCATATCCGCCGAAACCTCTGATGTATTCAACCACTTTATGAATGTCAGTTGTAAATACTGTTGAAACTGCTGTGTTAATCTTTGTGTTTACACTTGGTACAAAGAAATATACCAAGAGGCAGATACCAATAACGGCTAAAAGAATTATCCGTCTGGTGTTGGCCTTTTTTTGTTCTTGTGGAGTTAAATCGTGTTTTGTCATAATTCACCTCTAATAAAATCTTTCCCTTAACATTTTTAAGAAATCTAAGCTTAAAAATTTATCTATCTTATTCTCTGTATCTTCATTTTTTATGGCCCGGTCGCTGGAGTACTCCCGCTTAGCCATGGAGCACCAGGTAACCCCCCTTAGGGTGTTGAAGGTCATAAATTGTTTTAATAATACGCGGTTTACTGGTCGGTACTTTTCGTATTCACTTAAAAAGTTTTCGATTTCTGCGTCCGACAAAATTTTATCGGTCTTCCAATTGGTCGTAGTCGGTACCAAAAAGTGGGCCAAGTCCTGTTCGCAGTCGCCAATAATGGGCTTCTCCCAATCTATAATATAAGAATTATTATTGATAATAAAATTGCGATTGTTAAGTTCTGTATTTATTATAGACGGTCGATCCATTTGGGCATCCAAGTCATAAGAGCCTGCAATTTCCATAAGCTGGTCGATAAACTTTTCGACTTCCCTGTCCCGGTCCTCCCAAGATTTGTAGTGGGAGTACATGGACAAGCATTCCTCGTACATCATCTTGAAGGGCTTATCTGCGCGAATGAGTTTTGAATGGCTGGCGTCCATATTGTGAACGGTTGACAAAAGTCTGGCAGCTGTCGCCATGTCTTTGTCGTAATCGAGGGGCCGGCCTGTCAAATATTCCATGGTCAAAAAGCCATAGGGAATATATTCGCCAACTTTTTTGCACTCATAGGCCTTGGGCGTTACACCTGATTTTTCTAGCTCTTTTAAGGCTCCATACTCATAGGCAATTTGGTCTTTGCCAAGTCCCATTTGACTGGCAAAGTTAATGCGAAAAACCCTATCGCCAACCTTGTAGTTGACATTATATTCGCCCCTGCCGATCAGGTCAATATCAAAAATTCCCGTCTCTGCTCGGACCAGGTCGTCAAACTCATCTATGTCCAAGATTTCTTTTAAGACCTTGACCTTAAATCCTTTTTCTTCTGCCAGGTCAAGTGTATCTGTGAGTACGTGGGGCGTAGAATATTCTATGCCAGTAAAAATATCGCATTCCCTATTCATTCCCACCAGTCCGTAGCCGCCGTCAGCTACGGGAGCAATGACTATATCATAATCGTCAAGAGCCTCATAAGCAGACTTAATCAAGGCATCATCTATGCCAACCAAGTCCGAGCCAATTAAAATCACCTTGTCATTTGACTTGAGCTCATTATAAATGGCCTCCTTCATCCGCCTGCCCAAGCTGCCTTTGACCTGGGGCTTATGGGGAACTTTTGTAAGGTCGACATTTAAAAAATCCAATTTTTCATAAGCTCCAGTAAAATAAATCGTGCAGGGAAAGTGGTTTATGGATACAAAGGTATCTTTTATTAGCTTTCGGCAAATTGCCAAAACTTTTTCGTCATCTATAAATTCCCTTAAACGTGATTTACAAAAACCAGGCTCAGGTGCTTTTGTGAAAAATATAATCATATGCTCTTCCTTAAAAAAACAAGGGAGATTCACCTACACTTGTTTTTAAATTGTAGAAAATCTCCCTTTCATATTTTTATTTAAATTATTTTACTAGTTCGTATTCGTATTCCTTAGTTCCGTCGATAGCGTTTGTAACGTCATATCCTTCTTCAGCAAGCTTGTGAGCTCCGCCAAATGATCTGTTTCCTGAATAGCAGTATGTTAGAACTGGCTTATCCTTTGGAATTTGATCTAGGATATTTAAAACGTCATCAGCTGTTGTGTTGATAGCGCCTGCAATGTGGCCTTCGTTGAAGTCTTTTTCTTCTCTGAAGTCAAGAATTGTAACGTCGCCCTTAATAAGTTCAGCAAATTCTGGTCCAAGAACTGATTTAGCCTTGGTCATAGTTGTGTATGCGAAGTCTTTTACGCCTTCAGCATTTAAAACCTTTGTAAAGCCATTGTCTTGAAGAATTTTTTGAGCTTCTCCACTCTTCTTACCTGTGTTGCAAACTGTGATAACATTCTTATCTTTGAAAGATTCGATTTCTGAAAGTCTGCTTTCAAGTGTATCAAGTGGAATGTTGATAGCGTGTTTTACGTGTCCTTCGTTATATTGTTCAGGACCTCTAACGTCGATTACAAGGTAGTTTTCTTTTTCCTTGTTGTCTTCTTCAATCTTGTCTAAGTCTGCACCTGAGATTGTACCATCAGCGCTTGCTGTTGAATCAGTCTTTGCTGGTGCATCATTTGATTTACATCCAGCAAAAGCTAATAATAAAGCAAGGATGCAAACTAAAAAAATATTTTGTTTTTTCATAATTTCCTCCTAAATGAAAATATCTAGTGGCAATAGCCACTTTCGATATTATAGCAGATAATGATAAAAATATCCAATAAATTCCATCTATAAGAAAAGCCGACCTATAGATGAAACTTATAATGCAAAGTGCTAAATTTTTTCCAAAATGAAAGGCCTTACATATATATTTGCAAATTACATTTTAAAAATACAATACTCTGCCCTCAAAAGTTTAAAGACCTGGAGAAACTTAAATAAAATTTGCAAATGCAAATAAAAAATAAATTAAAATCAAGAAATTTTTTCCAAAATGAAAGGCCTTTGATATCCTAAGGTAAATTGCATTTTATAAAAATAATTCTCTGCCCTTTGAAGATTGAAGGCCTGAAGATTTTAAATAAAAATTGAGAAGCGAAAATAAAAAAATGCAATAAAAAAAGAGCTTTCGCTCTTAAATATGTAAGGTGCGGACTTAGAATCGAACATTTGCAACCGTGCCCACCATGGCACTTGGCTCCTCACGGATGGCTATATGTCACACGAAAGAAACGCGTATCGCTGCTTCGTTCCCGACCTGACGAGGTTCGGCGCACTTTACGTTGCATATAGGTCCAATGTATCAACACCAAGATGCCACAATAGCATCCGACCACAAAAAGCCCTCAAAAAAGTCAGACTCTGCTACAGCGGATTGCAGATTACAAGGAACCGCTAGCCCCCCGTCTTGCACCATGGCGGAGAGAGAGGGATTCGAACCCTCGATACGTTTAAGCGTATACTCGCTTTCCAGGCGGGCGCCTTCAACCGCTCGGCCATCTCTCCATGAGCTATTATTATAAATGATTTTTAATAATTTGTCAAATAGAATTTGTATTTGTAAAAGGTCTTTTAGAGTGCTATAATAAAGTTATCATTTACAGAAAGGAAGTGTCAAGATGACAATTATGGCTTAAGAGCCTTCAAATGAGGGCACAGATCAAAACAGACGCGGAATTTGTGTCCAACAAATCCGCCTTATAAAAATAATAAGGAGGAAATATGTTACAAGTTAATAATTTATCTATAAGAAACCTAAGGGACTTAAAAGTCTTGGTAAAAGACTTGTCCTTTGTGGTAAACCCTGGCGACAAAATCGCCATTATCGGCGAAGAAGGAGCCGGCAAGTCTTCGATTTTAAAATGCATTTTAAAGGACCCCGCCATACAAGATTACTTGGAAGTGGAAGGATCAATTAAAAATTCTTTTGCGACTGGATACTTGCCACAAAATCTGGACGCCTATTATGATTTATCTGTTAGCGAATATTTGGGCGAAATCAACCACTCCATTATTTATGGAATTTTGGATGACCTTGGTCTTGATTATGATTTTATAAGTCGCGATACACAAATTAAAAAGCTATCTGGCGGTGAGAAAATCAAACTGGCTTTGGTGAAAATCCTAATGGCTGAACCTGATCTATTGCTTTTAGACGAGCCGTCCAATGACTTGGATCTGGCAACCGTCTATTGGCTGGAGGATTTTATAAGGCATTCGGACTTAGCGATTTTATTTATCTCCCACGACACGGAACTTTTAAAGGCTACAGCTGAAGGCATTATCCATCTGGGAAAAACTTCGACCTTTGTCCCCATAGCCTACGAAGACTTTATAGACAGGAAAAATCGCAAGTACGCATCAGACCTTATGATCGCCAACAAACAAAGAGCCGATTATAAAAAGCGGATGGAGAGGCTCCAGCAAATCTACCAAAGAGTTGACCACGAGCAAAAGGTCATCAGCCGGGCTGACCCAGCTGGCGGCAGATTACTGGCCAAGAAGATGCACGCAGTCAAGTCTACCAGGAGGCGTTTTGAAAGGGAAGCGGAAAATTTTTTAGAAATTCCAGAAGCTGAGGACAAGATTTTAATTAAGTTTTCCAATTACCAGCCCCTGCCAGCAGCCAAACCCATAATAAATCTGGTAGACTATGAGCTAAAAATCGGCGAAAATATTTTGTCGAAAAATATTAATTTAGATTTTTACGGCCAAGATAAGATTGGCATAGTTGGTAAAAACGGGGTTGGCAAGACTACACTCTTTCGAAAGCTGACCGAAGAATTAAAAAATCGGAATGATATAAAGCTTGGCGCCATGCCCCAGGACTACAGGGAAATTTTGGATTACAATCAGACCGCCTACGAATTTTTATCAGTGGACGGGACCAAGGACGAGCGGACGAAGATTATGACCTACCTATCCAGCGTGAAATTTTCCAAGGAAGAAATCAATCGCAAGATGGGCGATTTAAGTCCAGGACAAAGGGCAAAAATAATTTTGACCAAACTGGATTTGGACGGTGCAAATGTCTTGCTCTTAGACGAGCCAACGCGAAATTTTTCGCCCCTCTCGATCGACGAGCTCAACTCCGTCTTCGCAGACTTCAAAGGAGCAATATTTGCAATCTCCCACGACAGGTCCTTCCTGACCCAAGCCTGCGACAAAATCTACGAGTTAAATCCCAACGGCCTTAAAGAAATATAATATAAAAATAGCGAGAGCAGAACTCTCGCTTTTTGTGTGGGATAAACAGATTCTTAATCCCTTTCATAAATCCTATCCAGACAATTTATATCTGTATTAATTATATACACTACTTTTAAATCTTTAGAAATATAATACTTATAAGGTCTAAATGGATTTCTTACAAATAAATCTTTTATAAATAGGTCATCTATATTATCGTTGTTATTTATTATAAATAGTTCAGTCATGCTTTTAATTGCTTCTAAATCTATATTCTTATCAATACTTTCAGTTTTTCTATGAAAACTAAAGCTGTCATCATTTATAAGATTCCATACATACACTGCTTGACACTTGTTGCACTTCCAAAAATAATAATTACTTAATTCATAATCGCTATAATATGTTATATCCAAGAGTTTTGGATTTTCTAATTTTAGGTATTTGCTATTATATTCATTTAATATATCTTTGGTAAAAACATCATATACAACACTTCCGTCATGATCAACGATTATACTCTTACATATACTACAAACCATCCCGCCCATTTATATCTCCTTTTTTCTATTTAAAAACATAAAAGACTCTATATCTTATATTTTTTTATATCTATAGCACTTTGAAAAATATTGATGCCCAGACAGAAATCATGGCATTGTAAACCCCGTGAGCAAATATTAATGACAAAGTTGTAATTCCTGAAATTTTTAATCTAATCAAACAAAATATAAGTCCCAGTATGCTTGTTGCAATTACTTGAATCAAATTTCCAGAAAAAATATGAAAAAAGCCAAAAAGTATTGAGGATAAAATAATTGCTGGCCATTCTCCACTAAAAATATTCCTTATCTTGCCATAGATAAGCCCTCGAAAAACAAATTCTTCGACCGCTCCTACAGCAAATATACAATAGAGAAACTCATACATAAACTGCCAAAAATATTTATAGCGGCGACCATTATCCACATATTTCCCCAAACCCATTAAATGTGGAAGCAAGGTTAAAGCAAAAGACATAATAAGCCCTGCAAATATTCCTAAAAGCACCTGTTTGCTTATAAAAGTTTTCGTAAATCCATATGCAGAGAGTTTGTCATCTGTCCGAGCCATGATAAGTATGGGTACCAAAGCGATAATCCAATAGGAGGCTATTACTCCAAGCATCCTATATATTAGAGGCCATTTCAAAACTATATTTTGATTTAGATATAAAACAATATATACTCCTGTCATTGCACCCCAGTAAATTAATATCAAATCTATTATATTTTTTCTAGTAACTAAATTTCTATCCATAAAAATTCATCACTCCTTAAAAAAACTAATAATGTATCCCTTTTAATATTTCAAAATCTTAATTAATTTCTACCTCTTCCAGCATTTCTTTGGCCACAATCTTTAAAGACTCAAAATAAAATTCTAAATTGCTATCGTCGAAGTCAAATTTGTCGGAGTGGTGGGGGCCGGCGAGTTTGGCTCCCAGTAGCAAATGCAGAGCCTTGTGGCCATTTGATTTAGCGTAATTTAAATACCTGGTAACGTCTTCGCTGGCACCAAAATCAGGAAGCTTGGTCGTCCTTATATTGTTTTCTTCTAAGGCATTTGAAATCTTATCAACCAAATCAAAATCTTCTTCATGATAGCTTTCGGACCTGCCTTTAAAAATTATTTCATAGGACCCCTCTCTGGCCTGGCTGATTCCAGCTGCTATTTTTTCAATATTAACCAGCATTTCATCCACCAGATAGCTTTCGACTGCCCGTGAGTCAATGCCTAGTTTGCAAGTTTTCATTACAATATTATCGGCCTGGCCTCCGTGGACCTGGCCAATATTTAAAACCTTGCGGCCGCGGCTGTCGTTTATAAGTTCTGCCGCCATCTGTGCAAAGGCTGCCGCCATTGTAAAAGCAGACGCTCCGTCTTGTGGACTGTTGCAGGCGTGGGCTGGGCGACCATGAAAAATTAAATCGAGTTTTTGGGCAGCCACAAAATTTGTACTGCCAACTCCGATTGTCCCTTGGGGCTGACCCAGGCCAATATGAAAGCCAAGTGCACAAGTGGTCTCTGCCATTATAAAATCCAAATCCATCTTAACTGATCCCAAAACGCCTTCCTCTGCTGGTTGGAAAAGAATCTTTGCAGAGATATTGTTGTCAGCAAAATATTCTGCCATGGCAAGCCCCAGCGTTATATGACCATCGTGGCCGCAGGCGTGCATATTTTTCTCCGCTCTAAAACCCTCCTTGGCCGGCAGGTGGTCGTCATCTTCTGATTCACTAACAGGGAGTCCATCTATGTCCACCCGCATGAAGATATATGGGCCCTTGCCAATTACTGCCATGGCACCAGTCATTCCATTTTGTAAGTCTTTGGATAAAAGGTCTTTATCATCTGTAAAGCCCTGGTCCTTGTAGAGATTTCGCCCGTAAAAAATCTTGCAGTCGAATGTTTTTAATATATTTATAATTTCTTTTGTCGTTCTCACTTCTTCAAAGTCAATTTCTGGAAAAGTGTGAAAGAACCTACGAGTTTGTATTAAATCCATATTATCACCTTGCCTTCATTATAGCAGAAAAGTTTAAAAACTTATAGGCAGAAATTTTTCAAATAAAAAATGCAGGCGGATCTCTCCAACCTGCATGTAATTAAAATTTTGTCATGTATGATTTTGTTATTTCAATGGCCCTCTTGATATTTTCATCTGGTGCATCATTTGGCGCATTGCAACCAAAAGCGACCATGTAGTTTGGATAGGCTTCCAGGTCTTCAAGGAGCTTATAAGTCACCCTCTCCACATCTTCAATCTTTCCACGGCCAATTATATCAATGGGATCAATGTTACCAACCAAGACCATGTCGTCTGGGAAAATTTTTACAGCTGATTTTAGATCCATAATTTGGTCCAGGCTAATAGCATCTGGGCCCGACTCAATCATAATGGGCAAAAATTTTCTGGTGTCTCCGCAAATGTGGAGCTGCTTCCAACAGTCGACGGATTCATAGACCGATTTTAATCGCGGCAAAACGAGCTCGCGGAAGTTCTCTGGACTCAAGGTAACTGACGCCGGCTCAGCAATTGACATGTATTTTACACCAGCCTCTACAACGGCCTTGGCGTAAGTGCAAACGCATTGGCAAGTAAAATCCAAGAGCTCAACCACAAAGTCTTTGTTTTTTATTAGCTCTCTCAAAAGATGGGTTGCACCTGCCAGTTGAACTGCCAATGTAAAGGGCCCAAAAATCGATACATAAAGGGGCTTGTCAATCCCAGTCGCAATTAGATTTTGTGATTTTAAATTTGTCGGCATCCGCCCATCTTTTTTGGGGTCGGGAACTTTTAGGGCCCGAACATCTTCGATTGTTAAAACCTTGTGCTCAAGTGGGCTTGGAAAATCGTAATCGGGTTTTAAGAGCTTGACGCCCAGGGTCTCGCTAATAATATTTCCATCGCTTAAGGGATAGACAAAGTCGCCTGGAAATTCTTGGTCCAAAATTTTTGCCATTTCAAATTGGACTTCAGGGTTTTCGTAGACCTCGTAGACTTTTTTATTTACAAATTTTAATCCGTTGGTTCCCAGGTCTGTCAAAAAAAATCGCCTGGGCTCCGATGTGATGTATTCCATAAGTGTCATATTTCTAAAGTCCATTGGTCAGCCTCCTAACGAGTTCTACAGCCTCAACAGCATTTTTGGAGTAACCGTCTGCACCAATTTCATCGGCAAAGCTTTGGCTGATGGGTCCACCTCCGATTATTATGAGCGGGGTCTTGCCCTGATTTAATTTTACCACCTTTTCCATATTGTGCATTGTGGTGGTCATCATTGTCGATAAGCCAATGAAATCTGCCCCAACCTCCTCAGCTTTTTTGACAAAGTCTTCGGCCTTTACATTGAGGCCCAAATCGTAAACATCAAAATTGGCAGCTTGAAACATAATCTTTACGATGTTTTTGCCAATTTCGTGTAGGTCACCTTCCACAACGCCAATTACAATTTTGGGTCCGTCTTTTTTCATTTCGTGGTTAAACTTTTTTTGCAAGTATTTAACGCCCTTGTTCAAAGTATCAGCGCAAACTATAACCTCTGATACATAATATTTTTCGTCTTCAAAAAGCTTGGTAACAGCAAGCATGCCTCCGGATAAGCCTTCGTTGTAAATCTCTTCATCGCTAACGCCATTTGCCAGGGCCTGGTCGATCAGGTCTATAATGTTATCCTCATCCATGTCCACCACGGCGTTTTTGATATTCTCTAAATATTTATTCATCCATTGCTCCTCTCATATCGCATTTAAAATCGCAGGCGTCACAAGGAGATCCCTCTTTCTCCATGTCATCTGCTTCCGCATCTTTTAGCTTGGCCCTAAGGGCAACTGACTTTACGGGATAGAGCTGATGATAATCGTTTATCTTTATGTAGCCCGTATCCATCATCTGGTGGATGTCAGCTTGCAAATCAATCCCATAGTCCTTGCCGCCAGGATAAAAATACTTATATGGGGTCTTCTGATATTTGGCCTTTACTTCTTTTACTATAAAAGACCTGATCACATCCAGGCAAATTACCCCGATCTTATCCACAATCATGGCGTTCATGGCCTGGCCGTCCTCAACCAGGAGATCTATCCGCTCTTCAAACTTAGGACCAACAGAATAAATCATATTGATCTCATCGCCAACGATCTTGTAATTATAAAATACATCCAGAAGATCTGGTACATTTTCCATTTCTTGATCAATTTTTTTCTGGATAACTTTTGGAGCCGGCCTATCGGTAAAGCCCAAAAACCTCTCGACAACCCTCTTTTTACTGTTAACTTTTTTAATTAATTCAGCTTGGTAAATAAATTCCCTCATAAAATAATAATAACAAAGCTTAAGCTTTTATTCCAATAAAAAAAATCTATAAGGTGAGCCCACCTTATAGATAAATTTTATAACTATTTCTTGTATCTGCCAACTTGTGACTTGGTAGCGTTGGACTTGTCCAAAATTTCCATCCATTCCAAGCTCTTGCCCGTACCGATAGCAACGCATTCAACTGCATTTTCGGCCACACGAGTTTGGATGCCTGTCCTTTCTTCGATAATATTTGGCAGTCCGCGAAGTAGGGCTCCGCCCCCTGTCATAATAATACCTTGGTTAGAAATATCCGCTGCCAATTCTGGTGGTGTCCTTTCAAGGACATAGTGAACTGCTTCTAGGATTTCTTGGACAGGTTCTTTAAGGGCTTCAAGCATATCGTTTGAAGATACAACCACGTTCATTGGCAGGCCTGAAACCATATTTCTGCCCTTGATTTCCAAGAATTCTTCTTCCTCAAGTGGATAAGCGCAACCGATCTTTACTTTGAGTTCTTCGGCTGTGCGTTCACCAATCATCATATTGTGTTTTTTCTTTACAAATCTGGTGATGGCCTCGTCAAAATTATCGCCAGCAACTTTTATACTCCTGGAGACAACGATGCCGCCCAAAGAAATTACAGCTACGTCAGTTGTGCCGCCGCCGATATCTACGACCATATTGCCTGTTGGAGCGGTGATGTCTAAGCCCGCACCGATAGCTGCTGCAACTGGTTCTTCAATTAAGTAGGTCTTAACAGCGCCTGCTTCATTGGCCGCTTCAATAACAGCTCTCTTTTCAACTTCTGTACAACCAGATGGGACACAGACGATTAGTCTTGGCTTGAGCAAGGTCCTTCCCAAAGATTTTCCAATAAAATATTTGAGCATGCGCTCGGTTACATTGTAGTCGGAAATTACGCCTTCCTTCAAAGGACGGATCGCTACAATATTGCCTGGGGTCCTGCCCAGCATCTTCCTGGCTTCTTCGCCAACTGCTAAAAATTTATTTGTATATTGGTCAATTGCAACAACCGATGGTTCTTGCAAGACTATGCCTTTTCCCTTTACATAGACCAAGACACTAGCTGTACCCAAGTCTATACCCACATCATTTCTAAGAAAAAACGCCATCTTATCCCTCTCTCCTTATATCTGCGCCAATGCCTTTAAACTTTTCTACCAAGTGTTCATAGCCCCTATCAATATGATAAATATCGGAAATTTCTGTCTCGCCATCAACGGTCAGGCCCGCTATAATAAGTGCTGCCCCACATCTGAGGTCAGTGGCCTTTACCTTGGCTGGACGGAGCTTCTTGACACCTTGGACGATGGCATTTTTGCCATCAATGCGAATATTCGCTCCCATACGGTTTAGCTCGTCAACGTGCATAAACCTATTTTCAAAAACTGTTTCTATAATAACACTCGTGCCTTCTGATATTGCAGCCAGTGCCATAAACTGAGCCTGCATGTCTGTTGGCATACCAGGATATGGCAAAGTCTTTATATCAAAGGCAGATATTTTTTTATCTGCTATAACATTTATGGAATCTCCATTTTCATGGATGATAACTCCAGCTTCTCTGAGCTTTGCAATTACAGGACGCATGTGGCTGGTAATTACATTTTCTACAACGATATTGCCACCTGCAGCTGCTGCCGCAATCATAAAGGTTCCCGCTTCAATCCTGTCGGGAATAATTTGGTGCCTACACCCATGGAGTTTGTCAACACCCTTAATCTTTACAATGGATGTGCCCGCCCCTCTGACATCAGCCCCCATTTTATTTAAAAAGTTTGCCAAGTCTACAATTTCAGGTTCGCAAGCAGCGTTATCTATAATGGTTTCGCCTTCTGCTAAAGTCGCCGCCATCATTATATTTTGTGTGGCGCCAACGCTTGGGAAGTCCAGATAAACTTCAGTCCCAACCAGCTTTTCGCATTCGGCTGTAACCATGCCGTGTTCGGTTACCACATCTGCTCCCAGGGCTTTGAAGCCCTTTAAATGAAGATCGATTGGTCTGGTTCCGATTGCACAACCACCTGGAAGTGCATTTGCGGTGTGACCCATCCTTGAAAGAAGAGGTCCCATGACACAAAAACTCGCCCTCATCTTGCTCATAAGCTCAGGGCCAGTAGTTGTATTTGTAATATTTCTTGCATCAAATTTATAGGTATGCTCATCAAGCCTGTCTATAACTAGACCAAGGCCTCTTAGCACCTCTGATAAAATCTCAACGTCTTTTAAGTTTGGCATGTCTTCTAAGATGACTTCGCCATCACATAAAATTGTGGCACACATGATAGGAAGGGCTGCATTTTTTGCTCCGCTCACCCTAACTTGGCCACTCAAAGGGCCTGTGCCTTTTACAATATATTTTTCCAAAATCTTCACCTTTCTACTCACTAATTTTACCATAGAAGAAATAAAAATACAAGAATGCAAGGTGTCTTGGCCAAAGAATTATTACCACAAAAAAATTGCCCCCAGAGGAGGCAATTAAATTTATAAATTAATTTTTCTTTTCATCCAGCAAGTGCTTGCCAGCAATGCCTGGTTTTGTAAGTTCCATAGCATCTAAAATTTCATCTAGATTTTCATTTGTCATAATCTTATCTCTTAGGATAATTTCACGAACTGGAACACCGGTCTTCAGTGATTCCTTAGCGATAGCTGCAGATGGTTTGTAGCCGATGTGTGGTACAAGGGCTGTGATCATACCGACTGATCTGCCAAGAAGTTCTTCGATACGGTCTTCGTTAGCTGTAATTCCGTCTACGCAATTTACTCTTAGAGTATTCATAGCACCTGTGAGGGCTTCGATTGATTCGTAGAGGGATTTAAATAAAACTGGTTCAAAGGCATTTAATTCAAATTGACCAGCCTCTACACACATGGAAACGGTTGTGTCATTACCTGCAACCAAATATGCAGCTTGGCTAACAACTTCTGGAATAACAGGATTTACTTTGCCTGGCATAATGGATGAACCATTTTGCTTTGGTGGTAAATTAATTTCTCCAATACCTGTGCGTGGTCCCGAGCTCATAAGTCTTAAATCGTTTGAAATCTTTGATAGACTTAGGCCCAAAGTTTTAAGAGCACTTGATAAGGCTGAGAGCACGTCTAAGTTTTGTGTACCATCAACCAAGTCTTCAGCTTGGTGAAGTTCGTAGCCTGTGATCTTTGATAGGTTTGGAACGATTCTTTCTAGGTAATCTGTGTCAACATTAATTCCTGTGCCGATTGCAGAAGCGCCCATATTTACAGTTTTAATTGCTTCGATAGCATCTGAAATTCTAACGACATCGCGTTTTAAGGCATCCCTGTAGGCTGCAAATTCTTGGCCCAATCTAATTGGAACTGCGTCTTGAAGTTGGGTCCTGCCCATCTTTACAATGTGATCAAATTCTTTGGCCTTGTGGTCAAAACTTTCAATTAAAAGTCCAAGTTCATTAATCATGCTATCAGCAAGAGCAATTGCCCCTAGCTTACCAGCTGTTGGGTAAACGTCGTTGGTTGATTGGCCCATATTTACATGGTCGTTTGGATGTACGAACTCATACTTGCCTGGCTCATTGCCAAATTCACGTTCAGCAAGGTTTGCGATGACTTCATTTGCATTCATGTTGGCAGTTGTACCTGCACCACCTTGAACAGGGTCAACAATAAACTCTTCGTCAAATTTTCCTTCTATAACTTGGTCAGAAGCCTTTACAATTGCATCCTTAACCTTTTCTTCCATAACGCCTGCTTCAAAGTTTGAGATAGCACAAGCCTTTTTAACTTGGCCAAGAGCCTTGATCATTGCTGGGTGCAAAGATGAATGTGTAATTCTAAAGTTTTCATAACCTCTTAATGTTTGAACGCCGTACAGAGCATCAGCTGGAACTTGCTTTTCTCCAACTGAGTCAGATTCTAAACGAAATTTTTCCATGGATACCTCCTAAAATATTATAAATTAACTATAGCACAAGTCAGGTTTAAATTCAAATGATAATTAGAAAACCCTTTATCAAATAAAAATCCGCAGGCCTCTAAGCTGCGGATAAAAATTAATTTTTATTTTTTTAGGATTAGACTAATGGTCTTTGCTTCTTCGTCCCACAGAATTTCTTTATTTTTAGATAATTCTAGGAGGTCTCTAATATTTGAAATAGATACATAAGTTCTGCCGTCCCTTACTTCAAAGTTAGGCTCAGTATCTATCTTTTGCTTGTTAACTCTAAGGATTTTGCTATCTACATAAAATTCAATTATATTGTCATTGTCAGAAAGTATAATGGTCCTTGTCTTTGCATTCCACTGAACATCATAGCCAATAACTTTGGCGATATATCTGATTGGGAGCATTAATTCTTCACCTTTCATGTAGGCTGCAGCATCCATCATGTCATTTACTTCATTGTTTTTATAATCCCTTTCTCCAATTGTAAAAACCCCTATAATAGGTTTTCCTACAAATTCTTTCTTATCTTCATTTTTTTCTGCTGACTTATCGCCCTCAGCGTAAACTGTAAAAGCTGGTAAAACTAAAAGAGCTGCCAGCAGGATTGCTAGAACTTTTCTTAAATTTTTCATCATAGCCTCCTTTAAAAGATATATTTTAAAAAGATTTTCTATCTTTTCATAACATTTATACCCAATTTTATATATAGAAAATCGGACCCTTATACATGGTCCGATTTAAGAAAATTATGAAAAATTATTTTTTATCTAACAAATCAAATTCTTTTTTGGATTTGACAACTACATTTGAGAGTATCAAAACTGCAATTACGTTTGGCAGAACCATTAGGGCGTTAAAGAAGTCCGATAAATCCCAAACTGTAGCCACTGGAATTAAGGTCCCTACAAATACTGCAAGGCCAACCAAAATTCTAAATGGTGTCAGAGCTTTTTTTCCGAACAGATACATAATGTTGGATTCACCAAAATAATACCAGCCAATAATGGTTGTAAAGGCGAAGAACAAGAGCGAAACTGCTAAAAATATTTCTCCTGCCCTTCCATAAGCTATAGTAAAACCGAGTTGTGTAACTGCTGGCCCGTGGATAGATCCATCGGCTGCTGCAGCCATGTGGGCTTCTGGTAGCAAGATTATAAGAGCTGTCATGGTGCAAATAATAAGTGTATCTACAACAACTCCAGCTATAGCTACTAAACCTTGATTGCCTGGGTGAGGTACGTCTGCAACTGCGTGAGCGTGTGGGGTTGAACCCATACCTGCCTCATTGGAAAATAATCCACGAGCAATACCCAGTCTCATGGCCTGCTTCATGGTTGCACCAATCATACCGCCAGCCACCGCATTAACTCCAAAGGCTCCGTCAAAAATTTGCTTAAAAGTGTTGCCAAGATTTGCCCTAAACTTAAAGATAATTGCAAAACCTGCAATAATAAATACTAGGGCCATAATAGGTACGACAGTTTCTGCAACTTTTGAAATTCTTTCGATGCCGCCGGCCACAATCAAAAGTACAAGTACTCCAAGTACGGCACCCACCACGACAGGTGGAATGTTAAAGGCGGTTTCCAGTGAAGTTGAAATTGAATTGGACTGAACCATATTGCCTGCTAGTGGCAGGGCCAAAATTATAAACACTGAGAACAAAGTCGCCAAGACCTTACCAAGTTTTTTATTTTTGATTCCCTTGGACATATAATATGAAGGTCCACCGTAAATGGACCCATTTTTTTCTTCCCTGTAGATTTGAGCGAGTACCGCTTCTGCAAAAATCGTACCCATGCCTAGAATTCCCGACATCCACATCCAAAATACTGCTCCTGGTCCGCCTGCCATAATTGCTGTAGCAACACCGGCTACGTTACCGGTTCCAACTTGGGCGGCTATTGCAGTTGCAAGTGCTGCAAAGGATGTAACTTCACCTGCTTCATCAGGTTTTTTCTTGTCAGCCTTCTTGGTAAAAACTCCTCCAAAAGCTTCTTTCATTGCTCTTCCAAATTTTACTATCTGTGGAAAGCCAAGTCTAATTGTAAAATATAGACCTGTTCCCAGCAGGGCGTAGACTAAAATATTGTCCCATAGAAAATTTGAAATAGCTTTTACAATACTAAAAATATTGTTCATTGTATCCTCTCCTTTTTTAAAAATCTCCTTCTATATCTTTATCATAACACAGCGACAAACATAAAACAAGAAAATTTATAAAAAAATTATAAAATTTTATGAAATATTTTTATGATTTTAATTAGCTTTGTTAATCTTTTGTATTTTATAAGTTCAGCCCTTTATGTTTCTCTATAGAAAGAAAATTTATTTTTGTCTTTATGACTTGTGTTTTTGTGCTTAAAAGAAATTTTATTTTTCATTTGTATTTCGAATGTCGAAACACTTGTATTATAAAATTCATAGTGCTATAATTAACTTGTTGATGAAATTTATCAATTAATTTATCAATTATACTAAAAAGGAGGAACTTATGGAAAAAGAAATTACCAAATCCAGGATCAAAAAATTTCAAGAATCTTACGACGAAAATTTTAGCCTGGCCGCACAAAATATGGTAGCTACTGTTGGAATAATGGATGCGTCCGTGGACAGTCAATTGCTCCAAAAAAATCCGAATGTATTCTCAAAAGAGCTTAAGATCGGTAAAATGACAAACCAAAGGCAATCCGGCCGCTGCTGGATGTACGCAGGTTTAAATACAATTAGGGTGGAAATGATGAAGGAATTAAAGCTTGCTGACATTCAATTTTCACACAAGTACTTGTACTTTTATGACAAACTTGAAAGGGCCAACCAATTCTTAGAAGATGTCATCAGACTCAAAGACAAGGATTTAGATGACAGACTAAATCAAGCCGTCCTTCAATGGGCAGCAAGCGATGGAGCTTGGTGGACAACATTTTCAAGGCTGATAAATAAGTACGGGATCGTACCTGAATACGTTTATCCTGATACAAAAAATGTCGAATGCACCAACTTTATTATAAATAACCTTGACAAGCGTCTAAAAATTGCTGCCAAAGATATTAGAAATGCATATAAAGATGGCAAGGAAGAAAAAATCGATCAGATTAAAGACGAGGCCCTAAAAGACGTCTACAAAATCACAGCCATTTCCCTTGGCCTACCACCAAAGAGATTTGACCTCATTTTAAAGGACAAGGACGGAGAATTAATCGAACGCAGAAATATTTCTCCAAAGGAATTTTTCAACGAATTCGTAGCCCAAGACATCAACAAATACGTTGAACTTGGCAACTACCCTGGCAAAAATAAAGAAGAAAACGTTCTTTATGAACGCGACTTCATCCAACAAAGACTTGGGGGCAGCCTCCAATATGTAAACGTTTCTACAGATAGGATGAAGGAAATCATCATTGCTATGATCGATGCTGACGAGCCAGTTTGGTTTGCTTGCGACGTTGGCAAGGACTCCCTAATCTCACGCGATGGACTTGGCACAGGCCACATGGTCTACAATTTATTAAATAGAGATGCTCTCTTTGGTATAGATACCGAATGCACCAAGGTCGAAAGACTTGAAACCATAGAATCATACGGCACTCACGCCATGGTAATCGTCGGCTACGATAAATCAGCTGATGGCCTTAAGTTTAAAGTTGAAAACTCATGGGGCACAAAGGCTGGCATAGGCGGCTATTTGATTATGGATGAAGCATGGTTTGACAATTTCGCTTATGAAATAATTCCTAAGAAAGAATTTTTAAATGAAGAAGAACTAAAGGCCTTTACAAAAGACCCAGTCAAACTGATGCCTTGGGAATCGTAGGAGGTTTATATGAAACAATTAAGCATAGATAAAATAAATGAATATGAAGCAGAGTTTTTAAAAGACAAGTCCAATCTTGTCCGCATGAACGCCGGCTCATACAATCCACTAAACAAAGTTGTAGTGGACATAAACAGACTAAAAGACGAGCCCTTTAACTTTAACAACGACATCAAAAATGGAGAAATCACCAACCAAAAGGCTAGCGGCCGCTGCTGGATGTTTGCTTCCATGAATGTTATGAGAAATATCGTTATGAAGAAGTTGAATCTAGAAAATTTTGAATTTTCACAGTCCTACACCTTATTCTGCGACAAACTCGAAAGGGCCAACTACTATTTGGAAGCCATGACCCAAAAAGCCAAGGACCCAATCGACGATAGAGAAGTCCAATACCTCATGGGTGAAGTCCTAGGTGACGGCGGCCAATGGGATATGTTTGTAAACCTGGTTAAAAAGTACGGACTCGTTCCAAAATACGCTTATCCAGAAAGCACAAGCTCATCCAATACAAGAGAGCTCAACAAATACCTGGTAAAGGTCCTTCACAAATACACAGTTGATATAAGAAAAGCTGTGGGCGAAGGCAAGAGTAAAAAAGAAATCTCTGCCATTAAAGAAGAAGCCCTCCAAGGCGTTTACAATGTCTTGACTGCAACACTCGGCAGATTGCCAGAAAAATTTGACTTCATAGCTTACGATAAAGACAACAAGCTAATCGAAGACAAAAATCTCAACCCACAAAAATTCTTTGAAAAATATGTGGAAATGGAAATCGACGATTATGTATCCCTCATCAACGCTCCAACTGAAGACAAACCATTTGGCAAGACCTACACCATAAAATACCTGGGCAATGTCATCGAAGGCAAGGAAGTAAAGCACTTGAACCTAGCCATCGAAGATTTAAAGGCAGCAGTCCTCGCCCAATTAAAAGATGGCATGCCAGTTTGGTTTGGTTGCGACGTTGGCAAAGATTCATTTAGCGAAGACGGCAGAGCCATGCTCGACACAAAGATTTCCAACTATGACGAACTCTTTGGTATAGACTTACAACTATCAAAGGCCGACGCCCTTGACTACTATCAATCACAAATGACCCACGCCATGACCTTCACAGGTGTTGAAGTCAAAGACGGCAAGTCATTAAGATTTAAAGTTGAAAACTCATGGGGAGATAAATTTGGCTACAAGGGCCACTACACCATGACAGATGACTGGTTTGACAAATACGTCTACCAAGCAGTCGTCAACAAAAAATACCTGTCAAAGGACATGCAAAAAGCCTATGACAAAGATCCAGTAGTCCTAAAACCATGGGACCCAATGGGATCACTCGCATAAAAACAAAACATTTTTCAGTTTTCCTTTCTTGCCAGAGTCCAGATTTGGACTCTGGTTTTTTGTACATAAAATTTCCCCATAAAAAAACAGGCCCCAAGGGACCTGCCTTAAAAGTCAAAATTAAAAACTATTTTCCGTCTTTATTTTCTACTTTATTGTCGTCTTTGTCATCGTCGATTTTGTCTTCGATTTTATCTTTGATTTCTTCAATCTTATCTTCAGCTTTTTCTACAGCTTCTTCAGCTTTTTCTTTTACTTCTTCAGCTTTTTCTTCTACTTTCTCTTTGATTTCTTCAATTTTTTCAGATAATTCTGAAAATTCAATTGCAAATTTGTCATTAACTAATTCAGCTTCAAACTTTGCTGTCTTTTCAGCTGTTGTGATTGTTCCATCGTATTCGTAAACAACCTTGTCATCATCTTTTTCTTGTTTGATTTTGTTAACAGTGATGTTTTTAATTTCGCCTAGTTCTTTTGCTGCAGCTTCTGCTTCAATAGCTTTTACTAGAGCTTCTTTAGCTTTTTCATTAAGTTCAACACCTGTTTCGTTAACGAATGGTTCTAGAACTTCTTCTTTCTTTTCTTCAGCATTTTCTTCTTCAGCTTTTTCATCTTTTTCTTCTACCTTTGATGAAAGTTCGATAGCCCTTGTTTCTTCGTTGAAATGAACGCCAAAGCCGATTAATTCGCCAAGTTCTCTTAGTTGTAGGTAGTTGTTTTGGTTGATAACAGCTGTTTTTACCATTTTTTCTTCACCATTGAAAACGAAAGCTTGTTCGCCCATAAGAGCTTCAACTTTACCTTCTGGGAATTCAACTAGGTCTGAGTCTAGCTTTTCGTAGGCTTCGCCTGTTGTGATAACAACTTTGTGGTCTTCATATCCTACGTTAAACTTTGCATCTGTTGCTGTTAAGATTGCTGCAACGTCACGTAGTTTTACATAGTTTCTTTGGTTGATTAAGTATGCACCTAGGTCAACTTTTCCACCGTCTAGGTATACTTCTTGGAAGGTTTTTTCGCCTTCAGCTTTTACTGGTTCTGCTTCTGCTGCAAAAGCAAAACTGCTAGCAAGTAGTACAAATACTAATGCTAATGAAATAAATCTTTTCATAATTCCTCCTAAAATTTTTCTTGCATGAAATCATGCTTTATATAGTTTAGCACAATCTAAATATTTTATCAAGATAAGCCTTGTGCCATACTAGCTTCGATAATCCATGTTGTTTTAACAACATGGATTAATTATTTTTTAAGCATGAATAAAATTAAAAATAACTCATACACCAAAGGTGCAAACAATATCCCAAAGAAAAAAGCCTATCCAAGATAGGCTCTTTGTTGTGGGTTATTTGTTTTTAACAACTTCATGAATATTTGCTATGAAATTATAACCATCTTTATAGTCCATAATAGACATGGTCGTATAAGTTTTATTTGCATATCTATATACTATTGTATACTTTACCCCATCAACAGATTGTTCAATATATCTTACTTTCTTTACAACATTTTTTGGATCTACCTTAACTTCCTTATATCTTTTTTGGCCACTAGCAAGTAATTCGGCTGTTCTCCCTTCTTCTAATGTCATTGCTTTACTTATAATGCTCTCGAATTTTTTAACATCGTTATTAATGTATGGTTCATATAGGTCATCAATTAGCTTAAAGTGTGCACTATCCTTTTCATTAAGGCTTTCAAAAGATTTATCAGTGAGTCTTTTTATTGCAGTGTTTCTAATTCCTGCATTAGTACCTCTAATATTATATTCAATTCTAACTAAGGAGTTGTTGCCATAGTCATATTCTCTGGAAATTTCAATGCGGTTTCCAAAATTAATGGCCATTCCCCTAGCCTTAAAATCCTTTTTGAAAATGTCGGCACCAATTTTTGAAGCAAAGCCTTCAAGTTGGTTTATATCATTTTGTATAACTTTATCATCAAGTCTGTTATTTAAGAGTGTAAATAATGCATCAGAAGCAAGTTTGTATTCAGAATTATTCATTCCATTATAAAAATATATCAAGGAGGACAAATATATTTTACTTGTCCTCCTTGTACATAAAGTGTGTATTGGTATAGTAGTCAACTGAAAGTAGTTTGTGCATGGTTGACTTTATTGGATCAGTTGCGGTTGGGATTAGATCAGAGCCTTTTTTTGTATAAGATGTATTAAATACACTTATATCAGGAAATTCATTCCTTTTAATTTGCATGGTCTTGGTCCCCTCAAGTCCCATCTGGTCAAAGGCATAACCCATAAGATATTGGGGAGACAATGTTGGTCCCTCGCCTACAAATTCATTTCCAGTCACTTCCTTGGCCTTGTCGTTGGCCCAAATAACATATGGGGTCCTGTATCTATTTACATAACCCCGCCAGGTCTTTGGATCTACGTCTACTCCCATGGCCTCAAAACCGACGTCGTCTTGGCCCAGGAATGGATTGTGGTCGCCAAAGGCAATTACCATTACGGGCTCGTCATCGTCTTTTAGCTTGTCTAGCAAGTCCCTAAAGGCTTCTGAAGAACTTTTAATTCCGTCAAAGTAAACATTGGTTTCCTTTAAGGCCTTTTCATCTACAGAAAAATCTGGCTTTATATATGCAGGCACATTGTAGTCTACGTGATAAGGTCCATGGTTTTGCATGGTGATCGTCATATTAAAATAGGGTTTGCCAGTTTTTTTATTGTCCCTATAGTCTTTTAGGACATACTTGAAAAGCTCTTTATCTGGCATATAATAATTTTTCCCCCAGACTTCATCAAAGTAATTCTCATCATAGAGAAAGCTATCAAATCCCAGATATCTGTTGGCGTTTTTGCGGTTGTAAAAAACGCCCAAATGTGGATGCATGGACACAGTGTTGTAGCCTTGAGATTTAAGATACCAAGCATATGAATTTACCTTGCGATTGTATCTTGGCTGATCGTAGACACCCGTTAAAAAAGTTCTCTCGGTATTTATAGTGCCGCCGCCAAAGACGTGGACGATGAGGCTGCCGCTAATGCTGGCGTCCTTTATTTCATCATAGGCTTCGTAAGGATATTTATTAAAGTCCACACCAAGCTTGGAAAAATCGTTGTAGGACTCAAACATAATGGCAATAATGTTCACCTTTTTATCAGCAGGAATGTCGGCATCTTCATACTTTTCCCAGGCCGTTTTTGCAAAGTCCTCGTCATATCCATCTGGTTTGCTAATGCTAATAGCGTTATATGAATGCATAAAAGAATAGACCATGCCCCTGGCCTTCTCATTTTCTACATCAACCCATGGACTAAAGCCTTCGACCTTGGTCTGGGCATAAATTGTATTGTCCGTAGTAACTTTAAAGACAAAAAAGGCAAAGGCAAGCGAAAGTGCCAAGCCAGTCCACCTCATCCAGCCCCTCACTTTGAAATTGCGGGCTAGCAGATAACAAATCGAAATAAATAAGATTAAACCGGATGCAAACCAGATCCAATTCGGCCACTGGATTGCAAAATCGTGGTCAACCATATTCATAGCCTCATATATGAGAGTCATGTCCAGCATATTAAAAGTCTCTTCCCTATAGAAAATCTTGGAAGCGTTGGTTACACCCATCAAGATAATGACAGTTGATCCAATAAAAAATGCCAGCCAAAAGCGCCCAGTCAAAAAATATAGCAGGTATAAAAAAGCCAAGATTGGCAAGAAATTATATTTAAAAATAGCCTTGTTGTTAATGAATTTTATAAATAATTCTCGGTCCATGTCCGGCTCTACAAACAAAAAGCTTATCAGAGTAAGGGCAAAGGCCAAGATTGTAAGTAGAAATAAATCTAAAATTAAATTTTTAAACTTATCCTTTTGCATTACTATTGCCTCCTCAATTATCCATAATTATACTCTTTAAAGCTAGCCTTGTCAAACGCAAATGGCTAAATACTCAAATATACAAGCTTTGTCCGTCAACTTTTTTCTCCAAAGATTTTTTGAATTTTAACCCGCATTTATAAAAATTTTCTCATGATTTTTAATAAGAAAAATCCTACAAGCAGTCATTTTTTTCACTCTTGAATAATAAATTTGATCTTAAAGATCAAAAAAATTAAAAAATCAAAAGGCTTTTTGCCCACAAAAAAAGTTGTGGCTTTTAACCACAACTTTAAAATTTCTTTTTATAAGGCTTGAGCAGCTGTTAGGTAAACTAGGTTTACAATATCTGTTACGCTGCAACCTCTTGATAGGTCGTTTACAGGTGATTTTAATCCTTGGAGGATTGGGCCTAAGGCTTCGTAACCGCCCATGCGTTGGGCAATCTTGTAACCGATATTACCAGCTTCAAGTGATGGGAAGATAAATACATTGGCCTTTCCTGCAACTTCTGAACCAGGAGCTTTTTTCTTACCAACTGATTCTACAAAAGCTGCGTCGAATTGCATTTCCCCATCCACTACTATGTCTTCGCCTGATTCTTTTATCAGCTCTAGAGCTTTTTCAACTCTTTCAGTCTCTTCGCTCTTGGCACTGCCCTTGGTTGAGAATGAAAGGAGGGCTACTTTTGGATCGCTAATGCCAAAAGTCTTTGCAGTCTTATTTGAAAGAATAGCATTTTCTGCAATGTCTTCAGCAGTTGGAGCGATATTAATAGCGCAGTCTGAGAAAATATATCTTTCATTACCCTTCATCATTACAAAAACGCCTGAAGTTTTTTTGTAAGGTTCTTTCATCTTGATAATTTGAAGTGCTGGGCGAACGGTGTTTCCTGTTGAGTGGTTGGCACCACTTACTAATCCGTCAGCCTCTTTCATGTAGACCATCATTGTGCCAAAATAGTTGGCGTCTTCATGAACGAGTTTTTTAGCGCCTTCTTCGTCGATCTTGCCCTTTCTGCGTTCAACAAAAGCTTCGACCATCTTGGTGGTGTCAACTTGGTCGGTCTTGATGACTTCCAATCCTTCGATATCTTCATTTTTGGTAAGTACGATTGGACGAACGATGCCTTCCTTGGTCAAAATTTTTGCCGCTTCAACAACTCTTTCGTCTTCACCTTCTGGGAGAACAATTGAAATGTCCTTGCCCTTTAAAGTTTCCTTTACTTCTTGAATTAAATCCATCCTTAACTCCTTTCATCAATTACATAAATCTTCTTGCCTATATATTTTAAAAGTCCATCCTCTACCTGCTCTCCCGGCACGAGTACCGGTATGCCTGGAGGATATGGAGCAATAAAATCTGCGCTAATCCTGCCCACAGCCTGGTCTGAGCCAACTTCCACTCGCTTGCAAGCGTAGGCCTCATAGGGCTCCATAATTTTTTTAGGGATATTAAAAAAATTCTCCTTAACATTAAATTCCCCGCCTGCATTTTTTGCAAGATCTTTAATTGCATCCAAGGCTTTGGCGTAATCCGCTTCCTCATTCATCAAAGTCACGAGTAATAAAACATTTACCCCGTCATTCATCTCAGCCTCTATATTATAGTCCTCGTAAAGCTTTTTGTGAAGGCTTTCTCCATCCATGCCTCTAACATTAAAGACAATTTTTAAGGGATCGCGATTTTCGTAAGCTAAAACTCTGACATTATCTATTTGATTAAGGTCGTCTGTCAATTTTTTTGCCCAGGCGATATTATCTGCCAGTCTCTTTCGACCTTGGGACTGCATAAAAGCAGCCGCTCCTTCACATGAGGCGATAATAGGATATGAGGGACTGGTGGTTTGAAAAGTCCTGATGGCCCTAAAAAGGTCATCGACATCAACTCTGTCGCTCGCCACATGGACATAAGCGCTTTGGTTGAGTCCTGTTAGCATCTTGTGGGCTGACTGGATAATTATATCTGCCCCTGCATCTATTGCCGACATGGGCAGGTCGCTAGAAAAACGTAAGTGACCACCGTGGGCCTCGTCAACTATGAGCGTGCACTCGTAATCCTTAGATATCTCCACGATTTTTTCTATATCTACCGGAAAGCCAAAATAATTTGGGTGTGTTACCACGATTGCCTTAGGTCTTATTTTTTTAACTTGGTCTTCAAAAGCTTGAGCAGAAATATTTTTATCAAAGCCTTCTGAAAAACAAGTCTCTATATAATGAACCTTGAGCCTATTTATAATGGCAGCCCTAATAACCGATATGTGGCAATTCCTTGCTATAAGTATATCGTCACCAGGCTTGGTCGCATAAAAAGTTGATGCAATTATCCCGCCCGAAGACCCGTTTACAGTGTAAAAACTCGCCTTGGTCCCGAAGATATTTGCACATCGCATCTGACTTCTCTTGATTACATTTTGAGGATCATTTAAATTGTCCGTACCAAAGGATTCCGTAAAATCAAAAGAAGGATCCAGGTCAATCACCTGGTCCAACCTATGCTTGTGGCCCGGCATCAAAAATTTAACCGACTCCCTCTTTATATTTGCCCTTAAAGACTCGTATAATTCTCTTTTCATTAGTACTTATCCAATTCATTTTTGCTGGATAATTCTCTGTAAAAAGAATAATTAATCAGCATAAAGATAAGACTTGCAAAAACTAATATGGTGTACTCATCCTTGGCCCTAACCTTAAATACGTAGACATACAATATTTGAACTATTTGCATGAGGGCCAAATATAAACCGAAGCGTTGGAAGATCCCACTCCTCTTGTAATAGCCGTCCAGGGTCAAGACAAAGCTTACATAAAAACCCAAGACAAGGGATGGGATTGTCCGTATTTGTGGTAGAAGACGGCCAGGATTTTCCTTGAAGTATTCATTTTGTGGCAAGACTGCCAAAACAATTGAAATCAAAGCCAGTATCCAAATAAAATTTTGCTGGCGTTGGTATCTCTTCTTTTTAAATCTAACTATATAAAGATAATATGAAAAAACTGATAGGAGGGTAAAAAATAAGGCAAAGAGCAATCTGCTAACACCCAAAACCCTGGGCACAGATGCGGAATTTACTTCAAAATAAGCATAGGCCCTCACTATATAGGCCTGGCCAATCATAATTATGCCAAAAATACAGTAGATTCCAAGGAGCTTGTAAAAATTGCTCCACGAACTTTTTTTGAAAATATAATTAGCCATATATCCCATTGTGGATAAGAAAATTATGGCAAAAATTGTCTTCATAATATTAATAATCATAAGCGTCTCCCGTTGGAACAAGTAGGCTACCGATTTGTTTATAGCTGGCTTCAATTTTATCTGAAATCTCCCTTAAGGCTTCGACCTCGTCGATTAGATAAAAAGCCCCGCCTGCTCCTGTCATTTTAAAATTGCCAAATTGCAAAATATATTCATAAAAATTTTTCAAATCTTGGTTGTCCCTCAAAACTGGGGCCAATAGGTCATTATAAGAATTCGAATTAAAATCATCCGGCCTCATCAGCTGGTAAACATTTTTGGAATAGCTGGGCACATTAAAAACCACCAGGGCATCTCTTTTAATCCCTGCGATTTTTTTAAGTACATCTCCCCGTTCGCTGGCAACTTGCAAACCGCCGTCAATAAAAAAGCTAACGTCCATGCCTATTTGCCTGCAAATATCAAAAATATCTGCCCTGGACATGGGAAGGTCAAAGAGTTTTTTTGCAGCCATAATAAAAGATGCAGCGTCAGATGAACCCCCACCCATACCGCTTGCTATAGGTAAGTTTTTGATAAGCTCAATCTCCATGGGAGGCAGCCTATAGGAATCTCTGAGGAGGCTGAGGGCTTTTAAAACTAAATTGTCCCTTGATAGGTTCTTGATATTGCAAGTAAAGCTATCGCAGCAAGAGGATTCCTTGATACACAAAGTATCCCCAAAATCCAGCTGGCTCATCACAGATTTTATATTGTGGTAGCCGTCTGGTCTTTTTGAAAGGACCTTTAAATTTAAATTAATTTTTCCCTTGGCTAAAAACTCATTCATATAATCACCTGTTTCCTATATTATAACAAATGATATATGATTTTACAATTAAAATATATAATATCCAATAAAAAAGATCCCGTCATAAAACAGGATCTTTAGATTCAAATTAATCTATCTTAACCTACAAGTGGTGTTATAACAACTCGGTCGCACAAGACATCCGAATAGGAAAAGGAAACCGTCCCCGTAACATCGAGATTATAGTTTACCTCCACAGTAAAAACTCCTGGATATGTATTTGTAACCACACCCTCTGTTTCTAAAGTTTTATTTCTGCCTAGGTCGGATTTGATCATGACAGGCTTGCCAACCAATCCTTTTAAGTTGCCCTTAATGATTTCAACTTTGCTCATAACACCCTCGCTTTCTTAAATTGTATAAATGTATTTGCTCGTGTACATTTATTCTAGCATATTTCTACGATAAAGTCAACTTTTCCTATGACTTTCAACACTTCAAATCCTGTTGTCCAATATATTTTTTATTTTTTTATAGAAGTTTTTTATAAAAAATTATTAAATAACATTTTTATGACAATAAAAATCCCAGGTCAGTAAAAAACCTGGGAATAAATTTTAGTTTATTTTTGCTCCGCAAGATCCACAGAATTTTGCACCTTCAGCATTTTTTGCTCCGCAATTTGGGCAGAAAGTTACAGGACCGTTTTGAGCTGCTTGGCCAGCTGGGTCATTAACATTTTGGTTAACTTCTTCTTGAGCTGGTACAAAAGACTCCAATCTCTTTGAAAGAATGTCGATTTCTTGTGCGTATCTCTTTACAATGTCGTCTTTCTTTTCGGCTATGTCCTTGAGCTCGCCTTCGCTTGCTTTAACAAGATCATAGCTTTCCTTGCAAGCGTCTGCCAAGCCGTTTTCCTTTAGGTGTTCGTAATTGTTAAATACGTATTCACCAATCTTTTTAAATTCTTCCGCGTTTTTGCCTAGAATCCTATTTTCTTCTTCTACAAGAGCTTGAATCAAAGCTTCTCTCTTGCTTTCGCTTTCAGCAATCATCTTTCTGATTTCTTGAACTTCCTTTGGCTCTTTTGAAAAATTAATGCCTAGATCATTTAAAAAATTCATACTACCTCCTAATACCCTAATTCAATTTCAATTAGCTTTTCCATGTTGTTTTGATTTACCTTAACCTTTAGCACATCACCCTCTTTGTGTTTAAAGAGGCTTGTCCTAATTTGAGAAGCATTGGTTATCTCTTCTCCATCGATGTCAATTATAATATCACCTCTAGTAAGTCCTGACTTTTCAGCTAGGCTTCCTTCTTCGATTTCAAGAATAATTGCACCGTTCTTGATATTATCTTCTATACCCATTCTGGCCTTAAAATATTGATAGTCTACAACTCTAACCCCAAGTACCAATGGGCTCTTGTCTCCACGAGAAATAATTGCGTCTACAATTTCCTTGGCAGTGTTGATTGGAATTGCAAAACCAAGTCCTTCTGTGGCTGTACCACCAATCTTGATGGTGTTGATACCAATTACTTGGCCCTTTTTATTTAAGAGCGGCCCACCTGAGTTGCCGTTGTTGATGGCAGCATCAGTTTGAATAAGACCCGATATAATCTTGCCGTCTTGGGTTTCAATGGTCCTGTCTACCCCTGAAACATAGCCAGCTGTAACCGACCTATTGAAATCAAGTCCCAATGGATTTCCAATTGCAATTGCTTGCTCACCAATATTTACCTTGTCCGAATCGCCCAGCTCAGCTGCTGGCAAATTGCTTTCATTAACTTTGATAACGGCCAAATCCATATAAGGATCGTTCCACAAAAGCTTTGCATCCACAGTCTTGTCATCTTCGAGCATAACTTGAATCCTAGATGTGTTGCCGTCGCTAACCACGTGTGAGTTGGTAAGTATATAGCCGTTTGAATTTATAATTACGCCACTGCCAACACCTTGGACTTCTCTCTCGCCAAAAAATGTATTCACCTTACCAGTTGTCGTGATGCCCACAACGGACGGTAGAGCTTTTTTGGCAACAGCTTCAACCGTGCCCATCTCATCGGTGGTATTTATCGAAACATTTTGAGTCTCCACAGTTTTTTGAATGGGATTATTCTCATAAAACAAAGATGCACCTGCATAGCCGCCTCCCAAACCAAGAAGAAGAGATAAAAGGCCAGATAAAATTACCCTGCCAACTTTCTTTTTCTTCTTAGGCTTAGCCTCTACATATACATAGGGCTCGTCATCATCCGTCGTATAATTGTATCCACCGTAGTCATCCCTGCCGAGATTTCTATTGTTTAACCTATATTCATAACGCTCATCGCGTTCGCGCCTGCGAGCTTCCCTCCAGGCGTCAAAATCTTGTTTATCATCCATAATAACACCTCTTTCTAAAATAAAGATGATTATTAGTATTAAAATTTTTTAAAATCAAAAAATTTTAAAGATTAATCTTAATATTAATATAGACTTCTCCATATATTTACCCTGATAAAATGAAATATAAACAAGGGCAAAAGCTGTTTGATATTATTTATTGAACTTTCACAATGAATTTTATTTTATTTTTTGTTTTTCTATTGACAAAAGTTTTTTTCTTGCCTATAATTAAGAAAGTTGATATTGATTATCAATTTAAGATTTGGAGGTTAAAAATGGCAAATGGTTATAGAACTGAACAAAAACAATTGATAGACGAAATTTTATCCACCGACAAGGATTTTTCCTGCGATGAAATCGTGGACTATTTAAGGTCCAAGGGAACGCCCGTTAGCGTACCCACTGTTTATAGACGGCTGGCAAAATTAAAGGAAGCCGGCAAGGTCAACAGCTTTTATGTTGACGGCAAGCTAAGATACAGGAGGACAAAAGCTGATACTGGCTTTGCGATTTTAAAATGCAATTCATGCGGCAAGAGCTTTAAGCTGGACTGCGATGACCTCCATGACTTTTCCGACCACCTCATGAGCCACCACAACTTTTTGGTCGATACCAATTCAATTATACTTTATGGATTATGTAAGGAGTGCATGAAATAATGAACAAGCTTAAAAAAATATTTGTATTAATAATAGTAAGTGCATTGGTCTTTACAGCTTGTGCAAAGCCGCAAGAGCAAACAAAAAGCAATAATAATTTAAAAGAAGAAAAGAAAGAAGAAGTTAAAAACGAAGAACAATCATCAGATTTCTCTATCGTAACAACTCTTTTCCCAACTTATTCCTTTGCCAAGGCTATAGCACCTCAAGCAAATGTTTCCCTCTTGCTCCCACCAGGGGCAGACTCACACGCCTTTGAGCCAAGCCCAGACGATATTTTGTCCTTGCAAAAGGCAGACGTGGTTGTCTACACATCAGAATATATGGAAGAGTGGTTTGACAGAACTGCCAAGGCAATCGACCTCGATATTGACAGGGTTGTCAAGGCAGCAGAAGGAATCGGCCTGATGAAGGGTGATGATCACGACCACGATCACGATCATGACCATGACCACGATGAAGATGAAGACCACGACCATGACGATGACCACGATGAAGACCATGATCACGATGACCATGACGAGCACGATGATCATGACCACGAAGGCCACCACCATCTTTATGATCCACACATCTGGACCAGCCCAGTTCTCGCAAAAAAAATGGCAGAAAATATTTACAATAAAATTATCGAAATCGATCCTGCCAACAAAGACGACTACAAAGCAAATTACGACAAGCTAATCGCTGACCTAGACGATCTTGACAAAGAATTTAAAGACATCAAAGCAAGCGCAAAGAGGGACACAATTTTCTTTGGCAGCCGCTTTGCCCTTTCCTACTTTGCCCACCAATACGACTTTGACGTTGAATCCGTTTACGACAACTGCGCTGCAAATGCTGAGCCAAATCCACGCGAGATGGCAGAAGTCATAAATGAAATGAAAGAAGAAAAAGCACCAGTTATTTTTTATGAAGAATTGGTTAACCCAAAACTTGCAAATCAAATTGCAGATGAAGTTGGAGCCAAGGCCATGCTCTTCCACTCTTGCCACAACTTATCCAAAGAAGACTTTGAATCCGGCAAGACCTATGTGGGCATTATGAAGGCCAATGCTGAGGCTCTTAGAGAGGCCCTTAACTAATGCTTGCTGTTAAAAATTTAACAATTAAATATAAAAACAATGTAATCTTAGATAATGTAAGCTTTAATATTAAAAAAGGCGACTACCTGGCAATTGTCGGTGAAAACGGGTCGGGCAAGTCGACTTTGGTCAAGGCCATGCTGGGCCTCAAGGACTACACGGGCACAATCGATTTGTCGGCCTTTAAAAGCGTGGGCTACCTGCCCCAAGTCGATGAATCTTTGGAAAATTTTCCCGCAACGGTCTATGAAATCGTTTCCTTAGGATTGGTAAATCAAATTCGTTTTTTCTTTAAGAAATCCGACCGGCAAAAGATAGATGAAACTTTAAAAAGATTGGATATTTACGATATAAAAGACGCCTATTTCGGTGCCCTATCTGGTGGCCAAAGGCAAAGAGTCCTTTTGGCCCGGGCCCTGGTATCCGGTTCTGATATTTTATTTTTGGACGAGCCTACAACTGGCCTGGACCCAATTGCAACCGAAGAGCTCTACAATATTATCGACCGCCTAAACGAAGAAGGCGTGACAATTGTAATGGTCACCCACGATATAAACACCTGCATCAAATGCGCCAAGTCTGTACTTCATTTAAATCGGGGAATTTTATTTTACGGGTCCAAAGACGAATATCTTTCTACGGATCTTTACAAACTTATAAGCGGGGTCCATGACCATGATTAATACTTTCATCGAAATGCTGCGCCACGGTTTTATCCAAAGGGCCCTTATAGTTGGACTTATCACAGGAATTATCTCTGCCATTATGGGAGTGAGTTTGGTTTTAAAAAACTTTTCCATGATTGGTGACGGCCTTAGCCACGTAGGCTTTGGCGCCTTCGCCCTCGCGGTTGTATTGGGCTTTACTCCCCTCTACTTCGCCCTGCCCATTGTAATTATCGCTGCCTTCTTGATGCTGGGCCTTAGCAAAAAGTCCTCCATCAATTCTGACGCCATGATTGCCCTCTTGTCCAGTTCATCTCTGGCCCTGGGCGTGGTTGCGACCAGTTTATCAAAGGGCATGACAATTGACATTTACCAATTTATGTTTGGGTCTATCCTAACCATTGGCAAAACCGATTTGTATGCAACTTTAATTATAAGTACTATCGTCTTTATAATTTATATTTTAAATTACAACAAGATCTTTGCCATCACCTTTGATGAAAATTTTTCCAAGGCCATCGGCGTAAACGTTGACGCCTACAGGATGATGCTTGCCATCATCACAGCCCTGGTAATTGTAATTGGCATGAGGGTAATGGGAGCCATGTTAATCTCATCGCTCTTACTATTTCCCGCCCTATCAAGTCTCAGGCTCTTTAGATCTTTTAAGACCTGCCTGATAGCGGCCTGCATTATATCTGCCATCTCAATTGTCCTCGGCATATCCATATCCTTTATGGCCTCACTGCCAACTGGATCTGTAATTGTCCTGGTCAATCTGGCGATATTTATACTTGCAAGTTTTATAAAAAAGTAAATAAATAGTATTTTATTTGACATCTTTTGTTTAATATGCTATAATTAAATTGGGCATATGCATATATAAGAAGGATGGTAAAAAATGGTTAAAACTTTAAAAAAAGTTCTGTTTCTATCACTAGTTATGATATTGCTGATATCTAATATAGCTTTTGCCACCCAAAATAGGGATGAAATCGCAAAAATGTATAAAGATTCTTATAAAAAAATCAGCAAGGACCATGACTTAAAGATTTATAAGGATAAAGATGGAACATGGTATGATACCTTAGTTGTTATGACTACCATACCACAATCAAAATTTGAAGGTGGACTAAACCACGGAAAGACATATGACATGGACAACGGAGAGGCAAAGGGTGTACTTACATTAATTGCAACTGACGTTGTAAAAGCTGATGGAATAAACCTGACTCTTTATTATTATAAAGGTAGACTATATAAATATAAAGGAACAGGCAAAACCCCATCTATGACTTTAAAACAGAGGTGATGAAATGAAAAAACTATTATCTATTTCATTAGTAGTAATTTTTCTACTAACAATTGTAGCCCCAGTAACTGCTGAATCTTACAAACCACAATGGAAAGGTCCAGCAGATGGAAGAGAAGCCAAATTTTTTACAAAAGTTGTTGTACAATCAATTGATATACCAGTGCAGCCAACATACTTTCACAGAGAAGGCAGGTTTTCTGGATATCTTGAGTATTCACACATGGATGATTATAGTGAATACAAAGGAGAAATGGTTCTAGTCTACTGGGGATATTTATTCGCTGATTAGCTCTAATTAAATGCATGTGTCCCCTAAAAGCCGCGAGTTCGCTCGTGGCTTTTCTTGTTTTTTGCCCGTCTTTTTAGTATAATTAGGGGATGATGAATATGAAAAAAGAAAATTTTAATAAAAAATATTTAATAGGAATTTTGTTTGGCCTTTTGCTTTTGACTTCAATAGTAACTGGCCTTTATGAAAAACAAGTTCAAAGCCTGGCCCTTAATTTAAATGGCGAGGACCTAGGCCTAGTTAAAAATGAAAAGATAATTGAAGACGCAATTGATCGGGCCAACAAGGCCGTTCAAATAGACAAGGCAAATGTCTATTACAAACCGAATTTTTCCGCCACAAAAAGTTATGGGGCTTACAAAAATCTCTTGAGCGAAAAAGATTTGGCAGATCTCATTATGGAAAAAGCCGATCTTTATACCAACGCTTGGATAGTGACCATTGACGGAGAATCCGTGGCCGCCCTCTATGACAGGGACGAGCTTTTGGATACCATTAGCTCCTTCAAGCAATCTTTTATCGGCGAGAGCAAACGGATAATCAAATCCATCGACTTTATGAGTAATGTAAGTATTAGTTTTGGCGAAATTGACACAAGTCTTTTGATGGACCAAAACAAGTTTTACGAATTTTTATTAGACAGCATTTCTGGAACAAAAGTTTCCCATTACAAGGCCGATAATCTAACCCCCTACAAGGACTACGAAGACTTATATGTAAAACGCGACCCAAAGTCCTTTGACGTCTTTATAAAGGACCAGGTTGAGGAAAAGATCAGCCTGCCTGCATCTACAATTTTTATTTACGATGAGACCTTAAACATGGGCGAAACTTTCGTTGAACGCGAGGGCGAGGACGGTGTTCTACTTAGAAAATCTGAGAACGAATATATTAACAATAATATTATTAAATCCAATGTCCTAAATGAAAAGCTCATTTCCTACCCAACATCTACAATCGTCCACGTAGGAGACAGGGCCCTGACCTTGAAACCTGAATTTCAAATGCCAACTTACGGCGTAATTACAAGCGGTTACGGTCCGCGCTTCGATGGCTTCCACCGCGGAATTGACATCGCCGGCCCCTTTGGTTCAGACATCAAGTCAGCCGCTCCTGGCAAAGTAACCTTTGCTGGCTACATGGGCTCTTATGGCTACGTGGTCTTTGTCGAGCACGCCAACGGCTACGAGACTCGTTATGCCCACATGCTGCGGATAAATGCCTACAAGGGACAATCTGTAAATACAGGAGATGTACTTGGCGAGATGGGTTCATCTGGTAATTCCACAGGCGCCCACTTGCATTTTGAAATATTAAAAGATGGAGATCTTTTAGATCCGGAGACACAATTATGAAGACACAAGTTGAAATTAGAAGAAGCCTTATAAAAAAATATCGGAAGGAGCTTTACAGGCCCTTTATCGAGGCTATCAAAAAATATAATTTAATAGAATCGGGCGACAAGATCATGTCCTGCGTAAGTGGGGGCAAGGATTCAATCCTCCTTTCACTTCTCCTTCAAGAGCTCTTTGACCACGGCATACAAAACTTTGAGCTCAGGCATGTCATGATGAATCCTGGCTTTACCGATGAATATGTTTCAGGCATTAGGGAAATTTATAATCACCTGGGCATTGAGCTTGAAATTTTTAAGACGGATATCTTTGAAGTGACAGAAAAGATTGCCAACGAAAATCCCTGCTTTATGTGTGCCCGCATGCGCAGAGGAGCCCTCTACAGCCACGCTCAGGAAATCGGCTTTAACAAGATCGCCCTGGGCCATCACATGGATGACGTGGTTGAGACAACCCTTATGAATATGATCATGCAGGGGTCTTTTAGGAATATGCTTCCGATTTTGGATTCGGACAATTTCCCCGGCATCAAACTCATCCGTCCGCTTTACTTAGTAAAGGAATATGATATAATTAGATTTAGAGACTACGCAGAGTTAAAAACTTTGGATTGCGCTTGCATGCTTACAAAAAAGAATGCTCTTTCCACCAGAGACAGGATCAAGACCCTGCTTGGTCAAATTGAAAAAGATTTTCCAGGTGCCAAGAAAAATATTCAAAACTCAATTGAAAATGTTTCTCTGGACACCATTATAAAATAAGGCAAGAAAAGCTTACTACTATAAGGAGTTGACGACTTGGTTTTTACATCGACAGTATTTTTATTTTACTTTTTGCCCCTGGCACTTTTATATCACCTACTGCCCAAGAATTTAAGAATAAGAAATTTTTATCTATTGATCCTTAGCCTCTTGTTTTACGCTTACGGCGAAGGGAAAAATATTATTTTGATGCTTATAGCAATTGCCACGTCCCACTTGGCGGCTATAATTATCCACAAGTATCCCAAATACAAAAAGCCAGCTCTGGTCGGCTCTCTTATAATTATGCTGGGCCAGCTTATGATTTTTAAATACCTGGGATTTTTTACCGGCATTTTAAATCGCTTTGCAGATACCCCTGTAATTCAAATCGCCTTGCCAATTGGCATTAGCTTTTTTACCTTTCAGGCCATCTCTTATGTAGTTGACGTTTACCGGGGCCACCATCCGGCCAGAAATGTTTTCGACGCGGCCCTCTATGTAAGTCTCTTTCCACAGTTGGTCGCAGGTCCCATCGTCCGCTATGACACAATTGAAAAGGAACTGCAAAATCGAACTGTGACCTTGGATTCATTTACCGAGGGCCTGGACAGGTTTTTATTAGGCTTTTCAATGAAAATGCTTCTGTCCAATCAATTCGGCAAAATTGCTGACGCGGCCTTTACCCTTAACACTTACAATTCACTTTATTTTATGATGGCCCTACTTGGCGCTGTCGCTTATACACTTCATATATATTACGACTTTGCAGCCTACTCCCACATGGCCATCGGCCTGGGGAAAATGTTCGGCTTTAATTTCTTGGAAAACTTCAACTATCCATATATATCCAAGTCCATCAAGGAATTTTGGTCCCGCTGGCACATATCTCTGTCCACTTACTTTAGGGACTACGTTTACATTCCACTTGGTGGCAGCAGGTGCTCGACCGGTCGCAATATCTTTAACCTGCTCTTTGTCTGGTTCTTAACCGGACTCTGGCACGGAGCTGGCTTCAACTTTATAGCTTGGGGTATGTACTATGCGGTTCTATTATTGATCGAACGCTATGTATTTAAAAATAAATTTCAGTCCCATATCATTACCATGATTCTGGTTATAATCGGCTGGATATTCTTTAGGGCCGACGGCCTAAGAGCAGCCCTGGCCTATTTGAAATCCTTTACCGTTTTTCAAATGCCCTTTGCAGGCAGGACATGGGTCTACTACATCTTAAATTTCAAATTGGAATGGATCTTCGGCCTCTTGTTTATCTCTCCATATATTGGCAAAAAGATTTCTAAGCGGCCAGTCTTGAAGCGAGTCCTTCTAATCCTCCTCTTTATGCTTTCAATTGTAAGGCTGATGACGGACGGCTTCAACCCCTTTATATATTTCAGATTCTAAAAAAACAAACCCTCGATGGATTTTTTCTCCACGAGGGTTTTTTATTATAAAATCTTATTTATTTCTTAAAAAAATTTATTTTTCCAAAAATTCTTGAGCCTGTCTTAATCCTTCGATGATTTCCAGATTTTGTGGGCATTCACCTTCGCACTTGCCGCATTCTATGCAGGCGTCTGGTGCTACCTTGCCTTCTTCGATGTACTTTTTGTATGCTTCTTTTGATTTGTCCACTTCGTCATAAAGGAAAGCGTTATTCCACATGGAGAAAATCCTTGGGATATTTATCTCAACTGTGCAAGGCATGCAGTATTCGCAGGCCGTACAACCGATTTGCTCCCTGGATTTAAAAATATCCCTGGCTTTTTTATAAAAAGCCTTGTCTGCTTCTGTGATTGATGATGAATCAACAGTTGCTGCCATTTCAATATTTTCATCTATTTGCTTGATGTCATTCATGCCAGATAAAACTGTCATTACATTGTCCAAGGACAAAGGGAATTTCAAAGCCTGTTGAGAAGGGCTGAGGGGTTTAAACTCATCATTTAAATCCAGCACTTCCTTAGGCGGATTTGATAGGCGGCCACCCTTGAGTGGTTCCATAATAACAACTGGAATGCCCAGGCTGGTTGCCAGCTCATAACCCTTGAGTCCTGCTTGGTAATCGGTGTCCAAATAATTTAATTGAATTTGACAGAAGTCCCAATCGTAAGATTTTACCATTTCTTCAAAGGCTGGGAATTCGTCGTGGAAGGAAAAGCCCATGTGCTTAACCTTGCCTTCTTTTTTGATTTTGTCCATAAAATCAAAGACGCCCAAGTCCTTGACCTTTCTAAAGGTCTTGATATCTAGTGAGTGCAAGAGGTAAAAGTCAATTACATCTGTGCGCAGATTTGCCATTTGCTCATTCATAAATTTTTCAAAGTCTTCATATGTTTCAACCTTCCAGCATGGGAGCTTGGTTACCAAGTGTAGTTTGTCCCTGAGCCCGTGTTCTTGAACAAATTTCCCCACAAAGGCCTCACTGGTGCCACCGTGGTAAACGTAGGCTGTGTCTATGTAATTAACTCCATTTTCAATTGCATGCAAGAGTTGCTTGGTCGCTTCCTCTTCATTTATCTTTGCATTGTCTCCATCTATAATGGGAAAACGCATGCAGCCGTAACCTAAGCGGCTAACCTTGTCCTCCCCAATATTAAAATATTTCATAAAGTCTCCTCCTCAGAATAATTATAACGAAATTCGAATTAAATTGCAAACAAAAAGACTAAAAATTAAAAAATTTTAGTCTTTCAAATTATTATTCTTTTTTTCTGTGTCCCTCAATATTTATAAACCCCTGGTGACTTGCCTGATCATTGACTACAAACTTGGACTTGCAGGGCGAGCACATCCACTTGTCGTTTTTAACCGAATCCGTATAGGCCTTGGAGTTTTCATAGTCAACCTCAATATTTTCTCTGGCGAATAATTCATTCAGTCGAACTAACTTTTCTTCCTTGGCATTGTTAACGCCCAAAACTTTTTTCTCATCATGATGAGTAGCTATACAGTAATCAAAGCCCAGATCTCTTGCGATAATTTTTACATATCTTTCCAGCGAAGCCGAACATAGAATCATAGTGTAGCCGTCTTCATGAATTTCGTCGATCAGGTTTTGAAATCCATAGATCTCCAAGTGCCAGGTCACATATTTTTCTAAGTCTTCATCGGAAAATTTATTTACCAGCCAGGCTGCGAAGGATTTAAATCTCTCGATTTTAAAACCCAGCAGAAAATTTAGAGATGCCAAAAATAATCGCCAGTAAATTGCAGGTTTCGATGCAATCTTGTGGGCTTTTGCGTATTCAATTAGGGACATAATCGAGTCGCCCTGGGCCAGGGTCTTGTCGAAGTCGTATATTTTTACCTTTGTCATCTAAAATAAAACCCCGATTGCTCGGGGTCCCTTTCTTTAATTATTGTTCGCTGATGATGCCGTAGTTGCCGTCGCCGCGTTTATATAATACGCTGACCTTACCAGTTTCGGCATCCAAGAAGAGATAGAAATCGTGAACAACGAGTTCCATTTGAAGGATTGCTTCTTCCCTGGACATTGGGATTAGCTCGAAGCTCTTTTCACGGACGATCTTGCCTTCTTCATGGGTTTCTTCCTTTAGAGGTTCAATGGTTTCAAATCTAATTGAGTCATTGTTTTTATATCTCTTTTGGAGTTTGGTCTTGTGTTTTCTAACTTGTCTTTCAAGTTGAGCCAAAGCCTTGTCCATGCAGTTTTGCATGTCGTCTGATTTTTGTTCGGACCTTAGGACTGCCCCATCAGGCAAGTAAACTGTGACCTCTAGGATCTTATCAGACTTTTGTTCCTTAAAAACAACGTCCGCCTTTATATCTTCTGCGAAGAATTTATCTAGTTTGCTGAGCTTCTTTTCAGCAAGTTCTTTTAAATCGTTAGTAACTTCCATGTTTTTTCCAATGTAATTAAGTTTCATAATAATTCTCCCTTCGTCTTTTGATATATTCTATTTACCCGAAATTCTATCGCTTTACTCATCAAAAATATTTTGAATTTACTACCTATAATGTTATAATAAAGATAAGAAAATTTTTAGGAGGTATTATGAAAAAATTTGTTTCATGGAATATAGATTCACTTAATGCGGCTCTCACGAGCGATTCCAATAGGGCGCAAATGTCCAGAGAGGTTTTAAAATCCATCATCGCCTATGATCCGGACTTTATTTCATTGCAAGAGACCAAGCTCCCTGCAACTGGTCCGACCAAAAAACATTTGGAAATTATGGAAGACCTCTTCCCTGATTACGACCACGTGTGGACATCGTCCAGAGATGGCGCCAGAAAATCTTACGCTGGCACAATGATTTTATACAAAAAAGATTACAAGCCAGTCGTAACTGTCCCCCACATCTGTGCACCAGACCCCATGGACTTGGAAGGCAGGATGCTGACACTTGAGTTTGACGATTTTTTCTTTACAACCGTTTACACGCCAAACGCTGGCGACGGATTAAATAGACTTAGTGAGAGACAGGACTGGGACAAGTGCTATGCCAATTATCTGTCAAACCTTGACCACAACAAGCCGGTAATAGCAACTGGCGACTTCAACGTTGCCCACAAGGAGATCGACCTTAAAAATCCTGAGTCCAACCACATGTCAGCAGGTTTTACCGACGAAGAGAGAGAAGGATTTACAAATATTTTAAACAAGGGCTTCACAGATACCTTTAGGCACGTCCACGGAGATGTCGAAGGCGTTTACACTTGGTGGGCCCAAAGGGTCAAGACCAGCAAGATCAATAACTCTGGCTGGAGAATCGACTACTTCCTGGTAAGTGATAGGATCAAAGACAAGGTTTCCAAATCTGAGATGATGGATTCTGGTGACCGCCAAGACCACACGCCAATTATTTTAGAAATAAATATTTAATTTTAAGGAGGCAATATGGAAAAAATTCAAATCAATGATTTTTTTAACTACAAATTTTTGTCAAATCTGACAAAGGTAAATGATGAACTATATTTTAATATAGCCCAAGTTTCAACTGACGGGAAAAAATACCAAACATCAATCGCTAAGTTAGACGGCAAGGATGCCAAGCTTATGGCGACTAAT
Organism: Ezakiella peruensis; assembly: GCF_900215725.1. Lineage (GTDB taxonomy): Bacteria > Bacillota > Clostridia > Tissierellales > Peptoniphilaceae > Ezakiella > Ezakiella peruensis. Next base: position 122,991 of record NZ_LT962470.1, read on the forward strand.
TCTGGGGCCGGCTTTATAACAGACGGAAAATGCCTTTATTTTACAGACAGTCGTACTGACGAAGAAAAAGAAAAGTCCAAGGACGGCGGCCCACACACATCCATCTACAAGCTGGATCCTACAGGCGGCGAAGCCATCAAGTTTTTGGAGTTTGATTATAACTTTTCACTCAAAAAAATCACAAGCGACTATCTCATTATGAGTGAAGCTTATAATCCAATCTTTGATGGCTATGAAGAGGCAAATGAAGAGGACCGCAAGAAAATCCTCGATAACAAAAAAGAAGAGGACGACTACCATGTCTTTGATGAAATTCCATTTTGGTCCAACGGCGGTGGAGTTACAAATAAAAATCGCACCCGCCTAGCCATCTATGACCTAAAAACAGAAAAATTAAATATAATATCTGACGAGCTTACAAACTGCTACTATTCCGATTATAAGGACGGAAAAATCTTGGCTGTCACAGAGAGACATAAAGACAAAGAGCCTCTGACAAATGAAATTAATATCTACGACATAAAGCAAAATTCCTGGACCACAATTAGTCCACGTGAAGATTATTCCTACGCCTTCGCCAAGTTCATGGGCGATAAGATTATATGCGGGGGAACTGATATGAAAAAGCACGGGGTCAACGAAAACCCTATCGTATTTTTGATTGACGGTTCGGGCAAAATTATCAAGGAATCCTTCCCCGACCTGTCCTTCTGGGATAGCGTTGGCTCTGATGTCCGCTATGGCGGCGGCAAGACTATGCTTGCAGACGGGGAAAATTTATTCTTCACAACGACTTATCATTACAATGGACCATTATTTAAAATGGACATGGATTTAAATCTAGAAAAAATTACAGACTTTGAAGGATCTATCGACTGCATAGAAATTATTAATGGAAAAATTTACGCAGTCGCCCTCAAGGACCAAAACTTACAAGAAATTTATGAAGTTAATAAGGACCTCAAAGCCCTTTCAAAAGTAAATACAGACCTGGACAATAAATATGTAGCCAAGCCAGAAAAAATTACTTGGGCTGCAAACGGCTACGACTACACAGGCTTTGTACTCTTGCCTCAAGGCTTTGACGAAAAGAAAAAATATCCTGCCATCCTTGACATCCACGGTGGACCAAAGACCGTTTACGGGCCAGTTTTTTATCATGAGATGCAATACTGGACCAATCTGGGCTATGTAGTTTTCTTCACCAACCCACGCGGATCAGACGGCTACGGCAATGACTTTATGGATATCTTTGGCAGCTACGGCGACGTTGACTACAAGGACATCATGGACTTTACCGACAGGGTCCTCGATAAATACAAAAATATCTACAAGGATAATGTCTTTGTAACTGGCGGATCCTACGGAGGCTTTATGACCAACTGGATCGTTGGCCACACCGACCGCTTCAAGGCAGCCGCCACCCAGCGTTCAATTTCAAATTGGGTTTCCATGTGGGGAACAACAGACATCGGATATTATTTTGCATCCGACCAAACTCGGGCAGACATTTGGGATTCACACGACAAAATGTGGGACCAATCGCCCCTTAAATACGCAGACAAGGTCACAACACCGACCCTCTTCATCCACTCAGACGAAGACTATCGGTGCTATCATGTAGAAGGCCTGCAATTCTACACCGCCCTTAAATACCACGGAGTAGACGCAAGATTTGTATGGTTCAAGGGAGAAAACCACGAACTCTCCAGGTCCGGTAAACCCCACCACAGGGTCAGAAGACTCAAAGAAATCACCGAATGGTTTGAAAAATACAAGGACAAATAAAATTTGAAAGCAAAAAGCTTTTTAAGATGATTTTTAAAAGGCAAATTAATTTGTAATTCAAAATGCTTTTTAAGATGATTTTTAAAAGCAAATTAATTTATGAACCAAAAGGCTTTTTAAGATGATTTTTAAAAGACAAATTGCTTTAAAAAACAAAAAGCTTTTCAAAAACAAAAATATGCCCTTAGACTAATTCAAAGTCTAAGGGCTTTTGCTTTACTTTTTTACTTATTTGTAGTAAAGTTAAAATATATTATATTATTATGATTAAGTTCGATAATAAGGAGGGTGAGAAATGAAAGCTATAATTAATACTTATAAAATTGTCAAAGACAATGCCAAAAATATTTCTCTACTTATCTTGGTCCAAGCACTCTTGTCCGCCCTTGCCAGTCCCCTGATTATCTACTATACAAAAAATGTGGTGGATTCAATCGCTGGATTTGCGAGCGGCCAAGGCGATCTCAAGCCAATTGTTATCCTCATGGTCCTCTTCGCCTGGAGAGAGCTGGCCAAGTTTATTAGAAATATTTTGGATATCAAACTTGAGCAAAGGCTAGAGGAAAATTTGACGACCAAAGTTATGAAAAAACTAAACAATATTAGCATGGAAGACTTAGAAAATCCGGACTTGCAAGACAAATTAAACAAGATCAAGTCCCGACCTCACATGGATATTATTGAGCTCTTTAACTCGTCCATTGCAATTGTTTCAATCATCGTTCAAGTAATCGGTATAGCCCTTGTGTTTTTTTCTATCTCGGTTTATCTGGGAATTACTTACCTGGTCTTTGCCAGCCTAGATTCCTTTATGACTTTCAAGGCTGTGAGCAAAATGGATGCCATGTTTGAAAATACTTCCCACAATGAGCGGGAGATGGACAATATCCTAAGGATTTTAAAAGACAAGGACGCCCTATACGAGATCAAAGTTTTTCAAATGAAAAATTTGTTTTTATCAAAGTACAAAAAATATTCGGATGCAGTTTTTGATGAGCGTTTAAAGACGACCATCAGCAGCCAAAAATTCCTTTTATATTCCTCAGCTATTACTATCATCTGGTTTATCCTTGCCATTGCCTTTGTAATTTTAAAACTCTTGGCCCATACCATTAGCATAGGTTCTGTGACAGCTGTTATTACATCTGCAGCAAACTCCATAGATATAGCTGAAGAGCTGGTCTATGAGGCTAGCACCATTGCAAACAGCGGATACATGGCAAATACCCTTGCCCTTATACTCATCTCTAGGGAAAAAAAAGAGACTAACCAAGATATATCTGGTTCAAATATCGACTTTGTCAATGTTTCCTTTTCCTATCCAGGTTCAAGCGATTTGGTTTTTGACAATCTAAACCTTTCCATAAACAAGGATAAAATCACAGCCATAGTTGGAGATAACGGAGCTGGAAAGACGACCTTGGTAAAATTGGCAGCTGGCTTGTACAGGCCAGAATCAGGAAAAGTTCTCCTTGCAGGTGCAGATCCAAATCTCCTCAGCTACCAGGACTTATCTAAAGAAATGGCCATAGTCTTTCAAGACTTCCAAAATTTTCAGCTAACTATAAATGACAATATAAATTTGGGCAAGGACTATGAAATAAACAATGCCTTAGAGTTAATGGGCCTAGACAAGTATGATGGCGAAATTAATATAGGAAAACTAGAAGAAGACGGCGTCTACTTATCTGGCGGAGAAAATCAAAAACTTGCAATTTGCAGGGCCCTGGCAAAAAATTCAGATTTTCTAATCTTTGATGAGCCAACCGCCTCCATGGATCCGCTAATAGAAGCTAGGATGTACGAGGACATTATAAAAATCCTGAAAGACCGCGGTGCAATTATCATTACCCACCGCCTGGTATTGTCACGTCTTGCAGATGAAATTATCGTCCTCGACAAGGGCAGAGTTATAGAGAGAGGAAATCACGAGACCCTAATGCAAGCCAAGAGCAAGTATTACCGTATGTATCAAGAACAGGCCTCGTGGTATAAGGAGGATAGCCATGCTTAAAATATTAAAAAAAGTTTTTAAAATATGTCCCCTGGCCCTGACCTATGTTATTTTAAATCATATTATAAATGGATTTTTGATAGCTGGCAATTTGTATGTGACCATGAACATTATCGAGTCGGCCTTTGATTTTATCAACAATGAAGCTGGTATTCAGCCGATTATAACTTACAGCCTTTATTTTTTAGGCCTCATATTAATAAGCAGGATTTTGGAATATTTTTATGCCATAACAATGAACGGCTATCTGTATGAAAAAACTGGCAAAGAACTTAAATACGAAATGGGTCAAAAACTGATAAATCTGGATTTATTAAAGTTTGAGGACAGGGATTTTTTAACCAATATTCAGAGGGCCCACAAGGCTTTGGACGATGAGATTATTAGCACCTGTGCCCACACATTTGCAAGAATTTTGGGCCATGTCTTCTCCATTGTCCTTATAATTATCAGCCTGGGATCCTATTCAACTAAGCTTATATATCTGGCTGTTTTAACCACGGTCCCCTATCTAATAACCCGCCTTATCCGTGGCAAGGCTTTTTACGATTTAAAATCTATCCAAGCCTTTGACCAAAGAAAACTAGAATATTTTTACTCTCTATTTACAGATACAAAAACCAATCGGGAAATAAAAATAAACGACAGTGCAGACTTTTTCTTAAATAAATATAGAAATGTTTTTCATAGTATGTCAGCAGACTATTATAAAGAAAAAACTAAGGACGCCCGTCAGCTCCTCTTCTGCGATATATTAAATGTAATCTCCTACTCCCTGGCCCTCTTTATAACAGTAAATCTCGCTCGCAAGGGGCAAATTCAAATAGGAATGATGGGAGCGGCATTAATTGCTTACAAAGAAATGCAGGATGCAAGCAAGTATATTATTAGCTCCCTTGGAAATCTGCCAAGCAAGCTGGCCTTTGCCAATGACTATATGAGTTTCATCAGCCAAGACCTGGACGACAAAGATTATTGTCTGGCCTTTGATGGGATAAGCTTAGAGGATGTTAGCTTTTCTTATCCGCATTCAGAAAACGGAATTAAAAATCTTGATATTAAAATCAACAAGGGCGAATCGCTGGCAGTTGTCGGAGAAAATGGGTCTGGTAAAACCACCTTTAGCAAGGTGTTAACAGGCATTTATACATCAAGCGGAAATATTTATGCGGGCCATAACAAATATGGGGAAGATGCCCTTAGCCTTGACGATTTTTCTATCGTCCCACAGACTAGGACTGTCAGCAACCTCACTGTGGGCGAACACGTTGGCGCCAGCCAAGATTACGATCCGGCCAGAGTCAAAGACTGCCTAACCTATGTGGGCCTCACGAAACTCGCCAATGACCAAATGCTAACCACCAGGCTGGGCAAAGATTTTGCTGGCATAGAATTATCTGGTGGCGAGCGCGAAAGATTGGATATCGCAAGGAGCCTTTACAAAAATGCCGACCTGATAATCTTGGACGAACCAACTTCCGCCTTGGATCCAATGGAAGAAAGTCGAATTTTAAAACAGTTCCTCCAAGTTTCTAAAAATAAAACTTCAATAATCATCAGCCACAGGATTGGCATCTGTAGGTTTGTAGACAGGGTTGCAGTCTTTAAAGACGGCAGACTTATAGGACTCGACAACCACGATTCCCTAATGGAGACCTGCCCATATTACAAAGATATGTACCTGGCTCAAAGCAAATTTTATAATTAATTCTATACAATTATATATTTATACGCAAAAATCCTCCGCTGCTCGTGATATACACCCACAAAGCACGGAGGATTTATTTTTTAAATATATTTTTTTATGGCTGCCTCTATGTCTGCAGAATTCCTGATTATTGTCGCAGATTTGTGGGGCTTATATTTTTTCAAATATTTTCTCTCGTCCACAAACCAGCGGGATTCAAAATTTTTGTAGGCTTCAGGGCCCACCCGCCTCCTCACTCTTTTTTTGCAAAGATTTTTGTCGGCCTTTAAATAAAGGGACAAGTCCCTATATGAATCAAGGAGTTTGGTCGAAGAATATGACCCTTCCAGCAAAGTGATTTTTGCCGGTGGCGCGTACTTGATAGAATATTTTTGCTTTTTGCAATCAAAGGCTGGATAATAAAAGTCGTCTTCCTTTAAGGCCTTTGGCAGGATATTTTTAATAAAAAAAGGGGCGTTAAAGTTGCCCGCCAGCGGATGTTTCTTTTCGTTTGCAGGATAAAAGAAATCGTCCGCATGGAGAACTCTAAGGCCGTCAATTTTTAGGCCCTCAGACAAATGGCTTTTGCCAGAGCCCGAGGGTCCATCTAAAGTAACAAAAATCAATCGAAATCCCTTACATACTTTCTCAATAGTAAAATTACAATTGGAACTAAAATTATATGAAGGATAATGGCTGGTAAACCCTTAACAAACATTGATGTTACCCATGCACTAACTGAATACGGCTTGCTTATTGTAAGCATAAAAACATATTGGGCAAAACCGTAAACAATCCTACCTGCTACCATAGCCAAGGCTGTTGAAACAAAGGTGCCAATAGCATCTTTGGTTAGCATTTTTTGGAATAGACCTGAAAACAAACCGTATGAACCACATTCAACCATCATAACAAAGGCGTATGGGAATTGTGGCATGCTTGTGATAAGACTTGAAGTGAGAACTGTGAGTACTCCTACCAAAAGTCCATGGATTGGTCCCATAAGAGCTCCAGCAATTAAGGCTGGGATATGGATTGGTGAAAACATCCTTGACATATTTTCTCCAAGTTGGTGGAAAACCATTGGGAGAATAAGTCCAAGAGCGATAAAAAGTCCAATAAGAACAATGTCTTTTGTTTTAATTTTCATAAAAACCTCCTCTGACATAAGTCATTTTTTTATATATAAATCAGGGCGCGCCCTAAATTATATACTTTGTGTTAAATAATTTTATTTAAAAATATCACCAATCAACTCTATAATACTAAATATTACTATGATCTAATAAATATATAATAAAGCCCAAACACAATCAAAGCGATTGCAAAGGTATACTGGGTTGTTATAACCCCAAGTTCTTTTAATATCCATGCCCCAACAAAGTTTCCTATTGGTATTATGGATGACAATATACTCTCATTTATTGTAGCAACCCGGCCCAAGGTATCCTCAGATACACGCGATTGAACCAAGCTTATAAAGATTATATTCATATAGCTAATAAATATGCCGTTTAAAAATATTCCAATATAGCTGGCGTAGATAAATCTCTCCGCTAATGTCGGTATTAAGAGCCATGATATCCCCGCCATCATAAGGCAAAATGATACCATTTTCTTCATGGATATTTTTTCAATATTTTTTATTTGGCTAAGGCTTGCTCCTAATATTGATCCAATTGCACTAAAGGTCAGGAGTATTCCATAGCCTGTAGCTTCATCGCTGATCAATTCTGTCGAAAATCTGGGTAGGCCTACCATTGCTATTGCGTAAAAGAAATTTACAAATATCAATGGGACAATGAGTTTTAAAAGCTCTCCCTGATTTTTTAATTCAACAAATCCTTCTTTTAAATCCTCAAGATATTCTGAAATTGTTCCCTCTTCTTCGTAATCTTCACATTCCTCAAAATTAAAATTTTGATCGTAAGTAATTAGCGAATACAATTTGACTGCTACAAAGAATACGACCAGTGTGATAATTAAGTTAATCGGTATCAAGAGTTTTGCAATTAAAATTGTGGCTATTGCATTAAATAATATATCAAAAACTTTTTCCGATACATGGAACAAGCCATTTACTTTTACCAATGGTACGTCCTTGGCAACCATGGGTATCATCTTCATTTGCAAGGGATATAATATCGTGCTTGCAAGCGTTGTGATCGACATGCTTATTACCATTATTATAGCCCAAAATTTATTGGCTTCTATTCCAATTGTAAAGCTTAAAACAGTTAATACCATTACGTTTATTATTTGTACCAGAGAACAATTTACTAGCAATTTTTTGCTGTTTGAGTTGTCTATTAGTGGTCCAAACAAGAAGGATAAAACATCCGCTCCTGATTCAACTGCAAATATCAATCCCAATAAAAATGGGGATTGGAATCGCTCGTTAAAAAACCACATTATAATCATATATTGCAGGGAGTCAGCAATATTTGTGCTTATTCTCCCCCATAAAAGTGCTTTTGTGTCTCTGTTATACATAATTATCTGTTCCTATTTCAGTCTTACGGCCAAAGTCTACCTAGATTACATCCAGATCATCATATATTGCGAAAAAGAATCTTTCGTCTGTTTGTTCTATCTTCCACAACAATTCCAAACAGGTATCCAAGCCGATTGTCCTGGTTGTTAGAATAAAAGAATCTGCTGTTTCGTAAATGGAATGCACGTATGGGAGCAGGATTCTTTCGATCTTGTAACTGGTTTGATCGAAGGAAAAATAAAATTTATAGGAAACTATGGTTTCATCCACTGTTGCGTCGCCAACTTCAAAATGTGGCGATTGTTTTTTATTTAAAACCCTATACAGATCAAGGACTATGCCGTTTGCAGCGGAAAATTTGCCCGCACCCTCGCCTATGATTTGAATGTTGCCAACCACGTCTCCGGTAAAGCCTAAGAGGTTGTTGTTGCCGCCAACATTAGATCTTATCCTTTCATTTTTGTAAAGAACAGGGGCGACGATAGCCGCTATACGATTGTTGTCTATGCAAGCATAGGACATTAGTTTTGGTGTTAGCTTGTGCCTTTCAAAAAATCCAAAATCCAGATTTCTAATATTCTGTATGCCGTAAGTCGGTATGTCGTCTGGATTTAGTTTGATGTTAAAGGCCAGCATGGACGAAATGGCCAGTTTGTTTCTGGAGTCCACGCCCGATATATCGTCGAAATAATCTGGCTCCTGGTATCTGAGCATCCTGGATTTTAATAGGGCCTCTTCAAAATCTATTCCATCTTTTTTCATCAGGTCCAAGATAAAGTTTGTCGTCCCATTCATGCAACCAAAAACTTCGTCGATCTTATTTATTTGCTTGTACTCGTTCATCATATCAATCCAAGGAATGCCGGCGCCGACCGTGGATTCAAACAAAAATATTACTCCATTTTCCTCAGCCAGATCCAAAAGTTCTTTTAAATACCTGCTCACTAGCTCCTTATTTGAAGTGACCACATTTTTTCCAGCCTTCATGGCCGCTGTCACATATTCATAAGACGCCTGGTCGTCGCTCATTGTATCGACAATTGTCTCGATAGATTCATCCGATAAAATCTCATCAAAATTCCTGGTAAAGAGCCCACCAGTCCGGTCGTGTTTTACCAGGATTTTTTTTATTTCAAAATTGTCAGTATGGTTTTGAAGGACTGCGTAAACACCAGAACCAATATTCCCATAGCCGAGCAAAGCAATTTTCATAGTCCACCTCTGCAAATAATTATACCATTTATTATAACTTTAGTAAAGAAAAACAAGGGCCTTTTAGCTTTTTGCCTGGGTCCTATTTTTAAATTTATAAATACAAATATAAAGAGCTAGAGCGCTCGCTGCACCCAGGCTAAGGCCGCCCAAGATGTCCGATAAGAAGTGCACACCCACCATAATCCGGCTCATGGCCATGGCAAACATAAAAAGGCCTAAGAGGAATTTTAAAATGCGTTTGGTCCTGGCGTCTATTTTAGAATTTTCTACTACGAGCATTAGAGCCACAGAAATCGCCGCGGCCGCATTTGAGTGGCCACTGGGAAAACTAAAGCCAGACTCATCTATGAGCTTGTAGGCTGGCCTCTCCATCCTAATTAAATTTTTAAAAAGGAAATTTACCAAGGCACCGACACCTAAAGACAGGCCAACAAGGCCCCCTTTCCAAAACTTTTTGCAGGCAAAAAATATAAGGGCAATGGCAATTCCAATCCCAGTCGCCATAAGTGGATTAAATAGTGATGTAAAGGCCTTTACGATTTTAAAAGCTTCGGGACTTTTTAACAAAAAAGCCTGGCCAAAATCGTGGTCCAAGTCAGCCGTTAAATCAAAGACAACTAGGATTGACATTAGAGAAAAAAATATTAAAAGGCCAACTAGGACTTTTGTATAAGCTTTGTAGTTTTTCATGAATCTTATTCCTTGGAAAACAAAACTGGCTTAACTATGTCTAAAATTTCCTCAGCGGTCGTCGCCCTAGTTACATCGTAATTAACCTTTTGCTTGGAGAAGAAAATTGGATTTAAACCCACAGCAAGCGAACCAAAATAATCCGATTGGATATTGTCGCCCACCATAAAGGAATTTTCCACGTCGCATCCAGTTTCTTCTATAATTTTTTTATAAAATCTAGGGTCAGGCTTGCCGACCTCGTACTCGCCTGAAACAAATATATTATCAAAGTATTTTTCAGCCCCGCATGCTTTTATTTTTTTCCTTTGAGCAGCCTTGGTCCCGTTGGTAATAATTCCGGTCTTGGCATATTGCCTGATATAAGACACCGCCTCCAAAATTCCAGGCTTGGTCTCAGTGTACATGTCGCCGCCCTTATGAAAGGCTTCTTCAAAAGCCGCGCGGTCAAAGTCCACTCCCAAGTGATCAGCAAAGTCCCTGTAGACGCTGTCCTTAAAGCCTTGCAGGTCGCCGTAGTCGTAAGTGTCACCGTCCTCAAAATAAAAATCAATAGGATCAATGCCCACGGATTCGTTCACCACAAAATCCATGTGCCTTAGCATATTTTTCCTCAAAATCGTCCTCAGTTCTTTTTTAAAATTCACTTCAGACATTTGAATGCCAATAGCCCGTCTAACATTTCTAAATATATTATCATTAGTCTTGATAGTTTCAATTAAAGTCTCATCAAGGTCAAAAAATACGTAAATCATAAATTTCCTCCTTAAAAAATATTCTATCATAAAGCGATATCATATACAAGAAAAGATTTGAGAAAAAATTTGGTGGGGTGTTCCCAAAAAGTTGGACAAATAATTTGTTCATCTAAAAGAATGCTTTCTACTTGCTAACTAAATTTTTGAATGCGATTGTCAAGGGTTGCGAAGCAACTTGCATAGCCCTTGACATAAAGCTTATTCAAAAATTTATCATATAGCAAGAAAGCTTCTTTATGCTCTTTCTTTTTCTTCGTAATACTTGGCCCTTTTTTCATTTGGACTTAGGGTAAAGTTAAGGTGTTTCTTTTGTTTGAGTCCATAAAGGCATCTGGTCCGTATTCGTTGTATGTTTGGATCCAACCTTGAAGGGTTGTTTTGGGTATGTTGTTAATTTTTACAAATTTTCTAAGTGATAGTTTTGAGTTTAGATATTCTTCTACTTTTTTCTTTTTGTAGTCTTTGGTGTAGTCCATGTTCTCCTCCTTTTGTGTCCAATTTTCGGGGAACAGGACAGTCCACATAAAGTGGACCCTACACGCTTCGCGTATTTTTTAGTTTTATTATATTTAATTTTTCAATTCTCTCTACCTATATACATATATTTCGTAGGAAAATTCGATGAGAAAGGCGATGTACAGAAATTTTGCGAATGAGGTGGGCTTAGTACCCTCCGCAGTGAGCAAACATTTCGAAACAAGCCTTTATCGCGAATTTAACACGAAATTAACCGCAAATTTTTTCCTAAAGCAAAAAAGGACCCTACGGGTCCTCTCCTGGTAAATCTATAAGCCGTGTTCTGTATTAGACAGTTATCTGTCTTGGATATTAGTTACCTAATACCTCTAGCAACCTACCATTCTCGACTTGCCACGAGCAGCGGCAATTTTGTGTCGCTTCAGTTTTGCTCCGGATGGGGTTTGCATAGCCGATTAGTCGCCTAATCGCTGGTGAGCTCTTACCTCGCCTTTCCACCCTTACCGCATAAGCGGCGGTATCTCTCTGTTGCACTTTCCTTAGTGTCGCCACCACCGGGGGTTACCCGGCACCCTTGCTCTGTGGAGCACGGACTTTCCTCTATAAATAGCAACTGTCTGATTTACATTTTTTATTATAGCATTTTTATCTTTATTTTTCAATTAGCGAAAGGTTTTGTAAGTCTTGTGGATATTGGAAAAATCTTTTAAATACTCAGCCATTATATCCACAAAATGCATTTCGCTTTGGTCGTGGCCCAGGTCGATTAAATTTAGGTCTAATCTTTTTGCCAGCTGGGCGTCGTGGTATTTGACATCTCCAGTTATATAAAGATCAGCTCCCTTGGCTGCGGCAGCTCCAATATATGAAGCGCCTGATCCTCCCATATAGGCAATGTGATTTATGGGTTTATCATTTGCCTGATAAATCCTAGTGATATCAGCCAGCTTGTATTTGGCTAGGGCGACTTTGATTACATCTTCAATTTCTTCCATGCTTTGATTATCGGTCTCCATCATTACGCCAAAGTTCTGGTCTTCATCATTGACAAAATCGTAGTCAACGCTCTTTGCCATCTTTAAAAGCGGAGTTGCCTTCATGCCATCTTTGCTGGCGTCAAAAGGCGTATGGCAGGCGTAAATGGTGAGATCATTTTTAATAGCCAGGTCAATAATCTCGTAGGGAAAATCTCCCTTGACCAAGGACTTTATCCCAGAAAATATAAAGGGATGGTGGGCAAGTATTAAATTCGCCCCCAAGTCTATAGCCTCTTTGACATTGGCCACTTCTGCGTCCATGCAGATATAAATGCCCTTGAGGTCTGCGTCTAAATCGCCCACTTGAACTCCGCTGTTGTCCCAAGATGATTGGGTGAACAATGGAAATTTCTCTTCGATTTTATTAATGGCATCTTTAATTTTCAAAACGCTCCAACTCCTTTATCTCATTTTCTTTTTCTATAATAGCAGCGTTGTCCTTGCCGCTCTTGGTTTTTATTTCATTTATAATATTTTTTCTTTTTCTTATCTCATGATTTATATAATCTTTAAAAAGGGGATGGGCCTGCAACAATTTTGTGTAAGTATAATCTTCTTCGGCCTGGTCCTCTGTGTCCAGTAATTCAAAGACCATTACAAAATAATAGTGCTTTTTCTCCTTGACAATTAAATCTTGTGTCCGGGTAAAGCCCAGGTCGTAAAAAGTTTTTCTAACCTTTTCTGGCTCGGTCATGGGTTGAATTATAAATTTCTTTAGAGATTTGGTTTTCTCCTCGTCCGCGCAGACGATCTTTGCAATCAAATCTCCGCCCATACCTGCAATTACAAGGGCGTCTGCCTCTGCCTTTTCAATTGGCTTTAGGCCATCGCCCACCCTGCCCTCGTAGTCATAGGGCTTGTCTGCAAATAAAAGATTGGATTTTTCCAAGCAGTCGGCAGAAATATCCGTCGCTATTAATTTTTTTATCTTGCCTTTTTTAAAAAGTTCGAGGCCCACATAGCCGTGGTCGCAACCGACATCGGCTAGGCATTCCTCGAACTCAATCAGGTCAACTATCTGTTCTAGTCTATCCATTATTCTAAAAAGTCTTTCAATTTTTCGCTGCGTTTTGGATGGCGGAGCTTGCGCAGGGCCTTGGCTTCGATTTGTCTGATACGCTCTCTGGTAACATCAAAGACCTTGCCAACTTCTTCCAGCGTTCTCACCTTGCCATCATCCAGGCCAAAGCGTAAACGAATAACCTTTTGCTCACGCTCAGTTAAAAGTGAGAGCGTAGAGAAAAGTTCCTCGCGAAGCATGGTGTTGGTTGCAGATTCCTGTGGACTTGGGATGTCTTCATCAGGAATAAAATCGCCTAAGTGCGAGTCTTCTTCTTCGCCAATTGGAGTTTCAAGGCTGACAGGTTCTTGGGCAATTTTTTGAATTTCCCTGACCCTTTCAACATCTATATTCATTTCCTTGGCGACTTCCTCTGGGGTTGGTTCGCGGCCCAATTCTTGGACCAGTGACCTCTCAACTCTGAGGAGCCTATTGATGGTTTCAACCATGTGGACAGGGATTCTGATGGTCCTGGCTTGGTCGGCAATGGCACGAGTGATGGCCTGCCTAATCCACCAGGTCGCATAAGTTGAAAATTTAAAGCCCTTTTGGTATTCAAACTTTTCAACAGCCCTCATGAGGCCTAGATTGCCCTCTTGAATCAAATCCAAAAACGGCATGCCACGATTGATATATCTTTTGGCTATACTTACAACCAAGCGGAGATTGGCCTCTGCCAATTCAGCCTTGGCCGATTCGTCACCATCTTCAATACGCTTGGCAAGTTCAATTTCCTCGTCCATGGTGAGGAGGTCAACCTTGCCAATTTCCTTTAAGTACATCCTAACAGGGTCGTCAACCTTGGCTCCCTTTTGAACTTCGGATTCCTTGATTGCTTTTTTGCTATGGGCTTTTTTATCATCGGCCTTTTCCTTTGGAACTATGCCGACCGAATAAGACTCTTCGTCTGTTATTTCAATCTTGAGAGCTGCCATCTGATTGTAAATTTTTTCAATCTGCCAGACTTCCAGCTCAAAAGACGAGAGGTTTTCGTTGATGTCATTGTAGGTGACATGGCCCGTCTTTGTTCCAGCCTCAAACAAAAATAGCAGAGATTCCATTAAAGATTTTTGTTTTTGTATATTTTGCACTATATCATTTCCTTTCATGCATCTTATCAAGCTCTTCCAAAAGCTTCATCGCATCATCTATATTAGCCGCCGAATCGATCTCGTCTACCAACTTACCGGTACATTTGTACTCGCTGGCAGCCTTGACCTGGCGGTAAATATCACTTAACATTTTTTCAGTTTCCTTGGCAGTTAAATCCAACTTTTGCAGCCAGAATAATTGCTTTGTATTTATCCTGCCCTCTTGGTCCAGAATATTTTTAAGTTCATCAATATCAATTACATCTTCAGTCTCATAGATTTTTAAAATCAAATCGTAAAGGTATTTGACATTGTTCTCTGCAAGCATATCGCCTAGGCCCATATTGTCAAGATAAAGGGCGTTGGCCTTTTCAGTTACCATTACATTTATCAAAAGACGCGGCCACTTGTTCTCAGCCCGTGGAATTGTAAAATCGCTTTCGCTGTCCTCCTCGACCTTGGTGAGGGATGTAAATTCTTCCCTGATGGCGTCCATGCTTATATCGTAAGTCTTGGACAGGTGTTTTATATAAACGTCTCTTGAGATCGGATCGGGAACTTTTTTTATAAAATCCAAAACCGATCGCACAAAAGATATAAAGTCATCATGCCTATCCAGGTCCTTGCCCTCCAGACTATAGTCGATTACAAATTCAAAAGGCGACTTGGCAGCTAACAAAAGCGCTTTAAAACCGTCAACCCCGTAAGTATTTACATAGTCGTCTGGGTCCAGGCCGCCTGGTATAGAAATTATTTTTGGACTTACTCCTTGGTTTTGCAAAATTTCTATGTCCCGTAGGGTTGCAGATTTCCCAGCCCTGTCTCCGTCTAGGCACAGGTAAACTTCATTGCCAAAGCGCTTCAAGAGTTGGGCCTGTCTTTCAGTAAAGGCCGTACCAAGTGCTGCTACTACGTAATTAATACCCATTTGGTGGAGTTTTACTACATCGATATTGCCTTCGACCAACATAATCTTGTCGCGTTTTGTATTTTGCTGAACCAGATTTAAACCAAAAAGCATGTTGCCCTTGGTAAATTCCAGGCTATCTCTGGAGTTGTAGTATTTGGGTTCACCTTCACCAATAATCCGACCGCTAAAACCGCAGACACGTTTTTTTAAATCTATAATCGGAAAAACCAAGCGTGACCTAAAGAGATCATAGGTGTTTCCAGTTTTTTCGCTCTTGCCAATTAAATTTGCCTTCAAAAGCTCGTCTTCCCTGTAGCCCTTGGCAATGAGATAATCTTTGAGTGCCGACCATGAGTCGGGTGCGTAGCCCAAGCCAAAACGTTTAGCTGTGGCTGGCGTAATATTTCTATTTTTCAAATAGGCCATGGCCACTGGAGATTTAAAGAGCTGGTCTAAGTAAAAGTAAGCCGCCTCCCTGTGGATTTCGTAATACTTATCATCGGTCTTATGGCTTGGCGCCGCTGATGATTCTTCCAAAGGAATACGCGCTCGGTCTGCCAAAACTCTAATGGCTTCATTGAAGTCCAAATTTTCATACTTCATCAAAAATCCAATCACATCACCCGATTCTCCGCAGCCAAAGCACTTAAAAATTCCCAGTGATGGAGTGACCGTAAAGGACGGGGTCTTTTCTCCATGAAATGGGCAGAGGCCGACATAGGATTGGCCGCGTTTCTTGAGTGAAACATAAGAGCCAATAAAGTCGACAATATCGTTTGCATCTTTAATTTTTGCGATTGTATCTTCTGAAATATACATTTTTTAAACCCTTCTAAAACTTGTTGGTAAAAATAATTCCTTAAACTTCTCAATGGCAAATTGGTCTGTCATTCCTGCCACGTAGTCTGTGACAATTCTATCTATATCTTCGTCTTTATCATAAATTTTCAAATGGTCGCCCATGTCTTCTGGATGGGACTTGTAATGCTTATAGAGAGCTTCCAGGAGATTAAATATTTTTTCTCCTTGGACTGATGATCTCTCGTCTTGGTAAACGTTTTTAAACATAAAAGCTCGAAGGCTAAGCATGGCCTCTAATGTTGGGTCGGACATCAAAATATCGTCCTTGCCGTAGGAATTTTTTATAATATCCTTGACCAGGTAATCGATCCTGTCGCTGGGATTGTTGCCCAAAACCTCAGAAATTTCCTTAGGTATGTCTTCGTTTTTTAAAAATCCAGCTCGAATTGAGTCGTCTATATCGTGGTTGATATAGGCAATCCTATCTGCAAATTTAATTATCTTGCCCTCCAAAGTCGCCGCTTTGCCATCGCCCGAATGGTTCTTGATGCCGTCACGGACTTCCTTGGTAAGATTTAGCCCACGAAAATTTTTGTGAGGCTCGATAAATTCAACCACGCGAAGTGAATGCAAATTGTGTTTGAATTCATACTTGCTAATGGTGTTTAATGCATTTTCTCCGCTGTGGCCAAAGGGCGTGTGGCCCAAATCGTGGCCCAAAGCAATGGCCTCTGTCAGGTCCTCGTTTAGTCCAAGGGCCCTGGCAATAGTCCGGCCGATTTGTGCAACCTCAAGGGTGTGAGTAAGCCTGGTCCTAAAATGGTCACCAGCTGGAGCAATATAGACTTGCGTCTTGTGTTTTAATCTCCTAAAAGATTTTGAATGCAAAATCCTATCCCTGTCCCTTTGAAAATCTGTCCTAATGGAACACTTTTCCTCTTCCCTGTCCCGGCTTGCAGAATCTGAGAAACAGGCGTAGGGCGAGAGAATTTTGTGTTCGTTTGCCTCTAGGGTCTGTCTAATATTAGTCACGAATACCAAACCTCGCTTCCATGGTTTCAAGAATAATTTCGGCTGTCTCTTCTATGGCCTTGTTGGACACGTCAATAACTGTGCAGCCCAGCTCATCCATAACTTTTTTGGAATATTCAATTTCTTTTTCAATTCTGTCGGTCTCTGAGTACATGGAGTTTGCTGGAAGTCCAAGGGCAAGTAGCCTCTCGGCCCTGATTTTCATCATGGATTCCACATTTGTCTCCAAGCCAAAGACTCGTCTCTTATCTTTTTCGTAAAGCTCGCGAGCAAGGGGAACTTCAGGAACCAGGGGCACGTTTGCCACATAATAACCCTTGTTGGCCAAGTACATGCTAAGGGGTGTCTTACTGGTCCGGCTGATGCCGACCAAACAAATATCCGCCTTTAACACACCTCTTGGGTCCTTGCCGTCGTCATATTTAACTGCAAACTCAACTGCATTTACTGTTTGGAAATATTTTTCATCCATTCTCCTCAAAATTCCAGATTCCCTTATCGGGTTGTCGTGGAGGATATTAGAAATTGCAGTCAGAGGTTTTTTCATTATATCGATGGTCGGTATGCCAAGTTTCTTGGCCTGGTTCTCGATAAAATCCTGGTGGTCGGTCATAACCGTACTGTAAATTATAACCGAAGGGATGTCCCTAGCCTCGTCAATTGCCTCTAGGATTTGGTCCTTGGATAAAATATATGGGTATCTCTTGATTTCGTAATTGCAATTGGGAAATTGGGCCAGACAAGCGCGAGCAAGTTTGGTTCCCGTTTCTCCAACCGAGTCGCTTAGGACAAAAACTGTAATATCATACATCTATATCCACCTCCCTTCTAAATTATCTGCAAGGACCAGACTGGATTTACTGATTTCAGCCTCCTTATAAGAGTCCTTTAGCTTGTAAAATCTATCCTTGTATTCGTAAAGATGGTTAAAAAATTCCAGAGCATCATTGGACTTGTCACCTGCGTATTTTATTAAATCTGAAAAATCTGATTCAGATTCTGTAAAGTCGCCCTCTACTGGATCACTTGCTCCACCAATCATCTTCTTGTAAGCAATGAGGTCTTTTAAAAATTTCAGCTGGTCTTCGTCCTCAATGTTGGACAGGTCTTTTAAATCCATAAATAATTTATTGATGGGCTTGTCCTCTGTTATTAAAATATCCTCGTAGAAAATATTATTAATATTATTTTTGTAAAGGGTGTATTTAAATTGCCCTTTAAAAATTTCAAAGAGAGATTTAAAAACCTTGTCAAAGTCAAAAGCGCCCACAGAATTTTCTGCAAAAGCGTAAAGGCTGCTCTCAATCAAGTCCCTCAGGCTAAGCTCTGGCTTGATGCTTATCATTAGCTTCAAAATCTCATAGGCTTCTTTGAAGGCCCAGGAAGATTTTATATTGAGCTCACCCAAAATTTCCAGGCCTGCCAAGTCGTGCATCCTGTCGGCTATGGCCAAAACCGCACCGCCAATGGTCTCCGGCTCCCGACCAGTAAAATCTGGCAGGTATTGCTCTTTGATTGCATTTGCTGCAGAGGAATTATCCCTGTTTGCCTCAAAAATTTCCCCGCCCACTATGCCGCGGAGATTTTCGTAACATTTAACAGTTTGGGTCGCCAAGTCTGCCTTCATAAATTTGCTGGCCAGTCTTATGTTTTCCTCCATCTCATCAGCCAGCGACAGCTCGTCAACCAGGGAGCCAATAATGGACTCCAGGCGTTTGGTCTTGTCACTCATTGAGCCCAGGCTCTCTATATCTGAAATCCAAGATAGTTTCGGCAAATAAGCATCCAAAGTTTCCTCTGTATCTTTTTTAAAGAGCCTAGAAATGTTTTTGAGCTCTTCATTTATCATTTCACTTAAGCTGTTTTTGACTGGTCCAGGATCTGTACCCTCACGGTAAACTATGAGATAGAAATTTGAAATGGCCCCGTCCAAATAATACATGGCAAAAATTACATTGTGCTTGTGAAGGACACTTTCGATAATTGGCTCAGGCAGTTCCAAATAGGCCGCATCAAATTCGACTTCAGCAATGGATAGCTTGGAGTCAATCACAGATAAGGCTTCCACCCGTTCGTCCTCGTGCATGAGCTTTTTGCCGTTGGCCATGGCCCGTTTTTTAAGGGCTGTGGACATTTTTTCGTAGCCTTCTTTTTTGTCAGTGTAAAGGTAGGCCTTCATCTTTTCAAAATAATCTTCAGCAGAATCAATATTAATATAGTCTCTAAAATTTATCAGGTTTTGGTCTGAAGATTTTTTGCCGCCGATTTCTATGTCAAGCTTTTGATCGCCAAAAAAGGCGACTATATTTAAAATTGGCCTATAAAAAGCCTGGTATTCATTGAAGGTGTCAATGTCGCTTTGCCTAATGGCCTCAAAGACCTGGCCCAAATTTTCATTTAAAAATTCCGCCGAAGTATCCAAACTTGCTGTAACTACGACCCGATTTTTAAAAACCCTGACGTGGAGGGCGTTTTGTTTAATTTTTTCACTGAGGAGCCAGATGCGAAATTTTTCTAAAATTTCATACTCAACCAAGTCCACAGACTCAGTTCGAATGGGCTCCATGCTAACGTCTAAAACAAATTTCTCCATTAATTTCCCCTGTAATTTTCAATCAAACTTCCAATTATATCCTTGTAGTTGGAATTTATGCTTTCAATGTTTTCCTTGTACTTGTCTGAAAAAGTTCCCGTCTTAATCCGGATATATTCGTTCTGAATAATGGCCTTTAGAAGGGTGTTGTAAGCCAAGATGTACCTGGCCTTTTCCTTGTGCATCTCAATATCCAAAAAATATCTTTCTATTATCAAATAAAGATTTTCCAAGGTCCCGTCGTCTTCCATATAGTTTTCGTACTCGGCGTGCAGGGAATTTTCATAGTGCTTTTCTTCATTAGTTTCTCCCAAAATTTCCCTGATGGCGTCAATATTATACTCAGCTATCTGATTAATATTCAGAGTTTGCTCGCCCTTGATGGCCTTGGAATAATTAATAGTGGCAACTTCCTTGCAGTTGACAATAAGTATGGTGGAAACAATCAGGGAGTTTGAAAACCTGGCCTGATATTCCCTGGTCTCATAGGAAATATAATATTTTTCATCATCCAAACCCAATTCATTTAGGCTTGCAATCAGGTCCTTGACATTTAAATCTCCTTCCTTGGCATAAATTTTTAGTTTATGGGAAAAATATTTTCCGTTTGTATTGGAATTGTTGTAAAGGTCAGCGTAAGTCCCTTCGGTTGCAATGACATGGCTATCGCCAAAAGCGTACTCAAAAATCTCCTCAGCCGACAAAATATCGCTAGGAATAATTTCTGGCACGGAAATGTATTTAATTTGCCCGTAAGCTTTGTAGTAGTCAACAATTTTTGAAATGATATTATTCATAATACCTCCAATTTTTAAGTAATTCATAAGAATTAATTTTATTTAAATCCAAATTCAAGAGGGCATAAAAAACTGCCTTGTCCAAGAGGTCATAAGCCGTGTCTTTTATGTCTGCAAAACGCGAATTCATGGCCCTTACCACCATGTCTCTGTCTAGGCTCGTGACTGGTAAAATCATCCCCGACGAATCCATTTCATCCAGGCTGACAATACCGCTTTGGCTCAAGTAAAGAGAGCCCTCGCCCATATTTATATAGGGCTTGTAACCAAGTAGGCTCAGGTATTTAAAAATCCAAGCCGCCGTTAGATAATATGCGTTTTCCTCTGTCAGATTTTCCAAATAGGTTTTAGTTAGGGGATAAATGTTAGTCACTTGATATTCATTTTCCAGAGACTTTAAAAGGATTTCAGCCACTATATGGCCGGCAAAAAACACTTTATGGTCCCTGGCCATGGCCTCCATGCGGACAGTGGATTCAATCTCATCCAAATAATAAATAGTCCGACCCTCTCTTAAAACAAAATTGGTAATGCTCATCGTCTCAAGAGCCGGTGGGTCCACCCAGTTTTTGTTCCTGTAAATCCTTTGGCAGTTTATGGAAATCTTGCCCAGGTCGTCTGTAAGGACTGTCGCAATAGCGGATGATTCCTTGTATTTTATTAGCCTCAGAACAATTCCTTCAACCTTCATCTAAAACCATCTCGAGACAAGTCTGTCTTCCTTTCGCCAATTTTTTCTAGTCTTTATATCGATTTTAATTTTAACATTTTTGCCGCAAAAGTGAGTCATATCCTTTTCGGCATCTTTAATAATTTTATTAATCATAAACCCGTTTTTGCCAATTACAATGGCCTTGTGGCTGTCCCTTTCTATATACATAATGAAGCGGACTCGTATTTTGTCTTCGGTCTCTTCGTAATCGTCAATATCGATATAAATCCCGTGGGGAATTTCCTCGTCCAAGTGGATTAGGCATTTTTCCCTCAAAATCTCCCGCATAATATCGCGGACAGGTAGGTCTGTAATAAATTCGTCGTCGAAATATTTTGGGCCTTCGTCTAAAGTCTCATAAACATAATCCAAGAGCTCGTCAAAGCCATCTCCCCTCAAGGCAGAAATAAAAATCACCCGGTCAAAAATCCCCATATCTTGGTATTTTTCATCCAAGAGAACTTTTTCTTCTGGGGAAAGTTCATCAGACTTGTTTACTAAAAGCGCCTTGGGAGTTTTGTCCTCAGCCGCCAATTCAAAGACATCTGAATCCAAGCGACCAGTCTCCAAGGAGTTGTCGACCACATAAAGATTTATATCCCCATCTTTTAAATTGGCCAGGATTTCTTCGTTCATAACCCGATTTAATTTATTCTTTGGCCTTTGATAGCCGGGGTTGTCAAAAAACACCACCTGCATCCTCTCATCAGTGTAGATGAATTTCATGGGAACCCTGGTCGTCTGTGGCTTATTTGTAACGATTGCCAGTTTCTCGCCAATTAATCTATTTAAAATCGAACTCTTGCCAACATTGGGTCGGCCGATTAAATTTGCAAATCCGCTTTTCATTCTTCCTCCAATCTGAAGCCGTGTGGCAACAAATATTTTATCTTGTAAACTTCAACTTGACTCTCTGATTTCACGACAAAAACAGTGGCCTCAGGGCTGAGTTCGTAGATAACTTGCCTGCAAACTCCACAGGGAAAAGTAAAATCGTAGTCTCCGCAAACGGCAATCTTGGAAAATTTCCTTACACCCCTTGCCATGGCCCCGTAAATCGCATTTCTCTCAGCGCAGATGCTGGGAGCCAAAGTCATAGTCTCTATATTTGTGCCGGTGTAAATTTCTCCGTCGTCAGCCAAAATCGCTGCCCCAACTTTAAACTTAGTAATGGGCACATAGGCGTTTGATTTTACGTTCAAGCAAGCCTTTATTAATTTTTTATCAATTTCGCTAAAATTATACATAATCACCCAAAAATTAAAAATATAAAAATTCCAATAATAATTCCAAGCATGGCCCCGTAGATGGTGTCCATAGGCTTATGAATCTTGCCCTCAATCCTGGATTCAGCTACCAGCATAGCTAGGATAAAACCAAGGGTTATCACAAGAGCGCTGTTGGCATTAAATAAAATAATAGTTGCCATCAAAAAAGAAATCGCCGAGTGTCCAGAGACAACTCCCCCTTGGAAGTAGCTGCCGCGTTCCTTGGAGTACCTGGACTTGAGAGCAATAATAAGTAAAACTGTAAGTCCGACAGCAATTACAGTTAGGTGGACGGGATTTTGGTGGATGCCGCCCAAAAATCTTCGGCCGGCTGGGACCAGCTTGTCGTAAAAAATCAAATAACCTACAATGCATGCATAAAAAGCACTGAGTAAAACAGCTCCTGCTGCCACATCCTTGACCACCTTTACGATTGGATTAAAATCTTTGACCGTTGCATCGACCAGGTATTCGATGGACGTGTTTATCATCTCTGCAAAGAGTACAAAGACGATGGCCGTTATGAGCTGGACAAATTCCTGCTTGTTTAAATTAAACATGAGGCCGGCTAGCATGACAAGACCAGCGACCAGAAAATGAAATTTCATGTTGCGCTCGGTCTTAAAAACCTGCACCAGGCCGTTTGCTGCATTATTAAAAGATTTTAAAAACTTACTATCCTTCAAGGTCCTTCATAATCTCCTTTTCCATCTTTCGCATCAGCTGTTTATCGCGTTTTTCCATATGATCATAGCCCAGCAAATGCAAGACGCTGTGGACAGTCAAATAGCTAAGCTCCCTCAGATAAGAATTGCCGTAGGCCTTGGCCTGTCTTGTGAGTCGTTTCTTGCAAACCACAATATCGCCCAGCATTTGGTCATCAATGGGAAAGCTCAGCACATCGGTCACCCGGTCAATATTTCTAAAGTCGCGGTTAAGGCGTTTAATCTCAGATGGGTCGACCATGGTAAAGCTAAGCTCTGTGTTTTTTATATGGTGGACAGCCAAAGTTTTTTCTATGGCCAATTTAATGGCCGCGATTTCCTCTTTTGTCATTATAAATCTTGTGAAATTTAAAATCAAAGAAAAATTCTCAAAGTCAAAGGCCTTTTCATTTGTCGCTTGCATTTTTATCCTCGTTTTCTTTAGCCTTGCGTTTTTCTATTCTATCTTCAATGGCACGAACTTTTTTATCGTCGTTTTCGTAGGCCTCGATTACTCGTCTAACCAGAGGGTGTCTGACTATGTCGACCTTTTGCAATTCGACCATGCCAATGCCCCTTGTGTTTTTTAAAATATTTATGGCGTGCATGAGGCCAGACTTTTTGCCCCGTGGCAGGTCAGTCTGAGTCAAGTCGCCAGTTATAACCATCTTGGACGAATAGCCCAGACGAGTTAAAAACATTTTCATTTGCTCAGGCGTGGTGTTTTGCGCCTCGTCCAGAACTATGAAGCTCCTGTCCAAGGTCCGTCCACGCATGTATGCCAGGGGAGCGATTTCAATAATCCCCTTTTCAATGTATTTAGTATATTTTTCTGCACCCAAAATTTCGAAGAGGGCGTCATAGATTGGTCGCAAATATGGATCGACCTTTTCTTGGAGGTCGCCCGGCAAAAATCCAAGGCTCTCGCCAGCTTCAACAGCAGGACGAGTGAGTATTATCCGCTCAAATTGCTTGTTGCGCAGAGAATGTGCAGCCAAGGCAACGGCCAGATAAGTCTTGCCCGTTCCTGCAGGCCCGGTCCCAAAGACAATATCGTTTTCCATAATGGAATCAATATAGAGTTTTTGCCCCAAAGTTTTTGGATAAAGGGACTTGCCGTCGGCAGTATAGGCGATTTGTTTGGCATGCAAGTCCAAAACCTCGGCCTCCCTGTGGTCCCTGGCCAAATTAATTATATAATCAATTTCATTTATGCTGACTTCTTTTTTGGAAGCCTCGATAAACTTGGCCATGGTCTTAAGCACTCTGGCTGCCAGGTCCTCGTTTTCTCCGCTGACCTCAATAGAATTGTCTACAATCTTTATCTTGGTTCCCAATCTTTCCATCAGGTGGTTTATGTTTTTATCCAAATCACCGACCACCATATTTAAAATATCTACATCCGAAATTTCGCTTTTAATCATCTAACCTCCGCTATCTCATGGATACTGGTTTGTTTAATATCTCGCTAAAAATAATACCCTTTACCAGGTCATCATTTGTAATATTCTCTAGATCCAAACCCTTTTCTCCAGGTACAATGGCCTTGGGATCAGGATTTTTCTTGTGAGTCTTTTTTCTTCTTGATTTTTTGTTCTCTTCTATCAGGCAGACATCAGCTGCATCATTTTGATTAAGGCTTATCCCCTCTAGGCTCCTGCCTTCCATGCTGCTTCTGCCTTCCATGCTGTTGCCTGCACCACGCATCTTGATATTTTTATCAGAGCTGACCTTAGGCTTGTCTTTGTCTTTTGACTTCTTAATCTCCTTGATTTTTTCTTTTTTTAAGCCAGATACATCATCAATCTT
Organism: Ezakiella peruensis; assembly: GCF_900215725.1. Lineage (GTDB taxonomy): Bacteria > Bacillota > Clostridia > Tissierellales > Peptoniphilaceae > Ezakiella > Ezakiella peruensis. The sequence continues at coordinate 147,928 of NZ_LT962470.1, forward strand.
CTCAAAGCCTTCTTTGCTATAAGCAGAGTCAACCTCTTTGACAAAGTCATCCAATTTTTTGGACAGGTCTGCAAAAATTCCGCCCGACCCCCGTGGATTTTTCTTGGGGGCGTAGGGTCTCTCCTTTTCATTTGGCCTAGGACCTGCAAGTTCGCTGAACCTGGAGATTATAGACGAAATCAAAAGGAAAATCAACAACATCCTAAACATAAGACCACCTATTTATCTTGGTTCTTGCCAATAGAATTTCTCATATCTGTATCCGCTTTTACATTTTGCAATTTATAATAATCAACTACTCCAAGATTACCGTTCTTCAAAGCTTCAGCCATAGCAAGTGGGACTTGAGCTTCATTTTCAATAACAAGAGCACGTTTTTCTTGAACAGCAGCCTTCATTTCTTGTTCCTTGGCCACAGCCATAGCACGTCTTTCTTCGGCTTTGGCTTGGGCGATTCTCATGTCGGCTTCAGCTTGGTCAGTCATGAGGTGAGCACCAATGTTTCTGCCAACGTCAACGTCAGCTATATCGATGGACAAAATTTCATAGGCTGTGCCTGAATCCAAACCCTTTTCCAAAACGGTTTGTGAAATGCTGTCTGGATTTTCCAAAACAGCTTCGTGGGTCATGCTGGAACCAACAGTAGTAACAATACCTTCACCAACACGGGCGATGATGGTCTCTTCACCAGCACCACCGACTAATCTTTCGATATTGGCGCGAACTGTAACTCTGGCCTTAACTATAACTTCGATACCGTTTTTACTTACGGCAGAAATATTTGGAGTTTCAATAACCTTTGGGTTAACACTAACTCTAACAGCTTCCAGCACATCACGGCCTGCCAGATCAATGGCAGCAGCTCTTTCAAATTCCAAATCAATATTTGCCCTTTGAGCAGCGATTAATGCGTCAACAAGTGTGTCAACATTACCACCAGCAAGATAGTGAGCTTCAAGCTCGTCAATCTTAATATCAATCCCAGCCTTGGTAGCCTTGATCAAAGGATTAATAATCTTGCCAGGTCTAACCCTTCTAAGCTTCATACCGATTAATGAACCAATGCTAACCTTAACATTTGAGAAAAATGCTGTGATCCATAGGCCAACTGGAACCATAGAGAAGAATATTACTAAAAATATTACAATCAGTCCTATGATAATAGGAGTTCCAAAACCAGCGCCTAAAGCCAACAAGTTAATTAAATTCATAATGTCTTCCTCCTTACAATAATCTTGTTATTACTTTCTCCTACAACTACAACCTCAGTTTGAGCTGGAATAAAATCCGCCTCTGAGTAGAGGTCGTAAACTTTATCTTCAATCACACCCTTGCCAGTAGGCCTTAGGGCAGAAGTGGTAATTCCTTCCTTTCCGACCAAGGATTCCCGGTCAGGAGTGGCCTTGGATTCTATATCGTCCTTAAGTACAAACTTTTGAAGCGACTTCACCCTGTAACCCTTTTTAGTAAAAATATAAATAGTTATTATGGAGAGCAAAATCAAGAGGCCAACAGTAAATATAGCCAGCTCAATCGAGCCAAGCATATTGGAAAGGCCCAAGGCAATTAGTCCCGCTCCCACAAAACCAAAAACCTGAACGCCCGGGACCATGATTTCCATGGCCAGCATCAAGACGCCCATCAGGCTTACAAAGAGCCAGACAATTTCAAAATCTGAGTGCACATAGCACAAATAAAAACAGCCAATAAAACTTGCAAAAGACAAGGTATAAAATAATTTTTTATACACAAACATACCAATGACAAAGGCTAAACTTGCGAAGATAAATAAAAATAAAGCAAGCTTGAGCTCGTTCATCATCTGGCTATGGTCAGTTGCAAAATTTGCTTGGCCTAAAATAAAATTAAAAAGTAAATTTTTCATAATCCACCCCATTTATCTTATACCCAAAAGGCGTCTAACATAACAAGATTGCGGACAAATTCGATTGATCAATCATTCATTAGCCATTGTATAGCATGGAGTCAATTTATTAGTGAGTCAATTATTAAAAATATCTCACGCATACAAGATGCGATCGATATTTTTCGGGCCACATTCTCCTCAGATTGTTGTACCCAATTAGGAAAAACTCGGTCCACATAAAGTGGACCCTACACGCTTCGCTGGATTTTTCCTTCGTAAACAACAAACTCAAGTGAGTCAATGCATACCAATCGGTCAATTTTTATACGAGGCGGTGGCTACCATAAAGTGAACTGCCCCTTGTCAAGTAGACACAACAATTAATTAAAAACACATATTTAAACTGCATACTCTCTGTACTCCAACGGAGCCATGCAGTTTAATCTTTTCTGGAACCTCTCGTTGTTGTAAAACTCAATGTAATTCATAATTCTTTCTTTTAATTCTTCTAAAGAATTAAACTCTTTACCATAAAACATCTCTGCCTTTAATGTACCAAAAAACCCTTCCATTGTAAATTCTTTTGAAAAACTTCCGTTTGAAGTTCTTGACTTTAGAGCCTCTTCTCCTTTTTCCTTGTACTTTACATACCATGAGGCGACAGTTGTATCTCCTGCATTTATTTCCTTGGCTATTTCTATGAATGATTTGTTTCCTTTTTCGTATTCTTTACATGCTTGTATTTTTGTTTCTAAGTCAAATTTAATTTTCCCCATTTTTTCTCCTTTTTATGTGTTTTTAATTAATTAGACTGTCTACTTTGCATGTATCATACCAAAAGGTAGCCGCTACAATTTTCCGCCTCGTTTTTTAATTGACCTCTTGGGCAGGGTTGCAAAAAATCCCTCCACAAAAAAAGCTCCAAGCTTTTTATTAATTCTTGGAACTTAATTTTTCTTTTATTATTTCCGACATTCTCTTAGGGGTCGCGCGAGAGCCGATTTGTTCTTTAGCACTTGCCATAACCTTGCCCATATCCTTGATGGATTCGGCCTTGGTTTCAGCTATTATCTTTTCGATAATTTCTGCCAGCTCGTCGTCAGACAATTGCTTAGGAAGATATTTTTCCAAGATTGCAATCTCAGCCTTGGTATCTTCGATTAGGTCATCGCGGTTGGAATCTTTAAGAGATTCAAGCGTGTCGGAACGCTCTTTCAATTCTTTTTGAATCATTTGCATAATGAGATCATCATTAGCATCTTCTCGATTATCAACTTCATATTGCTTAATGCGAGACCTGAGCATGGTGATTGTGTTTTTTCTTAGATTATCTTTTTCTTTCATGGAAGTCTTGAGATCTTCCATCAATATATCTTTAAGTGACATTATTAAAATCCTCTACGTTTTTTCTTCTTAGCAGCTATAGCCTTGTTTTTTCTTTTAACGCTAGGTTTTTCGTAGTGTTCTCTTTTTCTAATTTCTCCCAATACACCTGCACGTGCACATTGTCTTTTAAAACGTTTTAAGGCACTGTCTAGAGATTCGTTTTCTCCTACTCTGATTTCTGACATACTCTTCCCCCCTCTCATCGGTTGCTTCACCATGTCTTGTACATTATACAACTACGGCTCAAAAAAATCAAGCCACAGGAAATCTGAAGGGGAAAAGGGGAAAAATAAATTTATTTTATGGGTTTTAATGAATAATTTATTATCAAAAATCAAAAATTATATAGCCTCAATCCTTATATTAATTGTGAAATTTATCAGAAGGAAAGTAGGGTCCATCTTTATGTGGACCGCCACAGCCACGATTCCCTTTAGGGTGAGTGGTTGTGGGAAAAATCGCCTCAATTTTTATTATTTTCATCCAACAAAAAAGAGCCCCGGCTATCTGCCGGGGCTCTTGTGATTTAAAATTTATTTGCTAATCAAGAGGATTAGTTTAAAGGATTGACAGCAACTCCACCTGCTGAGTATTGAGGCATAGCCCAAATACCGTTAGGTTGCATGTGAGTTAACCAAACTCTGTTTCCGTTTAATTTTACCTTGTAGGAAATTGAGTTTGTAGCTGTAATAATATCAAAGTAATAATCCATACCGCGTGTTACGTCGTTGAATTTATTCATTTGATTTGCATACTTGATAATATAATCTTGGTCTGGACCATAGCCTAGAGCACCGTTAAAGATGTGAACTGTTTCAGCTCTGGTGATTGGAGCGTTTGGTACAAAACCATTCTTGGTATCGAGCCAGCCGTTTACATAAGCTGTTTGGATATAACCTTGAGCCCAGTAGTGGCTTGTTAGACCAAATACATTACCTGGAGTTGTTTGATAGTTTTTAAGTCTAGCTGCTGTAACAACAAGTTCAGCCTTTGTAACCAATCTGTTTGGTTCAAAGTTGCCTGCAGGAGTACCTTCCATAATGCCGTATGATGTTACTAAATCAACAGCTCCCTTGTACCATCTGTAGTCTTCAACATCCTTGTATTGTTTTGGATTGTAAACTGTTGTCTTGCCAGATTGTCTTAGAAGATTTGCAACGATTTGTGCAACTTGAGCCCTGGTTAATTGTTCGTTAGGACCAAAGTTTCCGTTAGAAGTACCTTGCATATAAGCACTTCTAATATAAATTGTATTATCTACTAAATCTGCAGCGTTAATAGCAGCTTCCAAATTGTTGTAAGCTGTTGAATATGATGATCTGCCTCTAAGAGCACGGTAGCCATCATCAATAGCTGCTTGTAAATTGTTTACGATTTGCTTGTCAACATTGCCCTTGACTTCGCCTCTAACTTTTTCAGCCTTTGAAATAAGATCTCTCATATTTTTAACTTGGCTTGATGTTAGACCATTGTATCCATAGTAATCATAACCATAGTAATAGTCACTTGAGTATGATGGATAAGCAAGTCCTGAGTAGTTGATATAGATTGATGAATTTGTAGGATATTCTCTAGCAATAGCTCTGATAGCATCGATCAATCTTTCAAGTCTTGCACGATAGTTTGATCCGTAGTAATCATAGTAGCCATTATAGTATCCATCGTATGTCCAACCATAGTATGGATCCCAGTAGCCATAGCCATCTCTATATTTTAATCTTTCAGATTCGTATGGGTATCTACCAAAAGTTCTGTAGTAATCGCTGTATGAATAAACTTTTCCATTTCTTTCATAAAGGTCTTCATAGTAACCATCATAGTAGTCACCATAGTAACCATATCTTCTGTAGTTTTCCATATCATATGTGCCATAGCGACTTACATATTCATCAAAAGTATACCAATTGCCATTTCTGTAGTAAACTCTGTCACCATAGTAATAACCATCGTTGTATCTGCCATCATAATATCCCCAGTACTTATTGTTATACATATCAGCTACATCGCTGTAAGCTGAATTAAATTCTGTTCTTGCAGCATAGCTTGCGTTTGCAATTTGTGTTGGGTAAGAATTTTTGAAAGCCTTGGCCTTATCCATTGTGTATTCCAATGAAGCTGGTCTGTAATAACCATAATTGCGATATCTTGGTGTAGATGGATAGCCAACATAAGTCCATTGAGCAAATAAAGCGCTTACTACATCTTCTACTTTTGTGCTAGAAGAAAGTAGACTTCCACTGCTGCTATATGAAAAACCATTTAATCTATAGCCATCCCTTGAAAGATCAACATCAGCCAAAGTTGATCCATTTAATAGAGTCTTACTTGTAGTTGATGAATCGCTTGTGCTGTAGTTTAAATAAATTGTGAGTGTAGTGGTTTTATTTTCCGGCTTTGGTTCAGGTTTTGGTTCTGGTTTAACTTCTTCCTTTGTGCCCGTCTTAATTTTCGCCCTAAAAGTGCTTGTAGCATTAATAAGATTAAATGTTTCAGAATTTAATTCATCCGCAGTCTTACCTTCAGCATCTTTTACAGCTTCTGCATCTGAAATTTCATCTGTCAAAGCCTTCATTTCAGCTGATGTTACAAATTTAATTCCTTTTTCAACTTCAGCTTCAGTCTTATCATCTATTACTTTTGCCTCATCTTTAGCCTTTTTTGCGTCATTAATTGCAAATTCTAAATTTTCTTTTGCTTTTTCTTCTTCTGTAGGCTCTTCAGCATATATTCCTGCTGGTAGTAGAGCTAAGACCATTAGAAGTGCAATAGCAATACATAAAAATTTTTTCATATTATCCTCCTTTTGTTTATAAAAACTTGGGTCTTTCCCAAGCATTATAAATATTTCTTACCTATATTATACACTAATATATAAATATTTCAATTAAAAACACACGCCTTTTGAATAAATTTAACACAATTGTAACATTATCCAGGCGTGTGTGTATTAATTGAAGAATCTTCTAATAGATGTTAGAAAGTCTGCTATTTTATTTAATCCGCTTTCTTTAGTTTTTAGAAATCCTAATTTTGTGTTGGCTCCCAAGAGTTTCAAATTGTCAATTGCATGATCAACTGAGTCTACTGTCTTGTTGCCCAGATTTGCAATGCCGTTTACAACTCCAACTACTCCTGTTGTTACAGAGTCCACAGCTTGTTCAGCTGAGTTTGTAATACCAACAGCCTTATCGGATACACTTGATACATTTGCTAAAATCTTTTTTATTTCTGGTTCGGAATCTTCCAATAGATTTGCAACGCTTATCGTGATGTCATCAACATTCGCAATTACTTGTGGCAATTGGTTTAGACTATCGTCTATGTTTCTCTTGTTGTCTTCCGCAATTTTGTTGACCTGTGAAAGGGTCTTTGACAGCTTTACAAACATAATGCCTAGGGCTACAAGTGCAAAGGCACCTGCCAAAATTAAAATCCAAAGGAGTACGTCCGTTACCATTACAGCTCCTAAAATCATTGTATCACTCCTTACTTAGTATTTTTCTTTTCTTCTTGGACTTTTTCCTTTGCTTTTTCTGTTTTTTCTTTAGCATCTGCTACTTTTTCATCAGCCTTATCTACTACATCTTCAGCAGCGTCTAGGGCCTTGCTAGCTACTTCGTCCATTTTTTCCTTGGCGCCTTCAGCTAATTTTGCTTTTTCTTCGTTAATCTTTGTAACAGTTTTGTTGTAACCGTCTTTTACTTTTTCTTTTTGTTCGCCATAGAATTCTTTGATGTCTTCTCTGGTTTCTTCACCTGATTTTGGTGCAAACAAAACACCAGCAGCTCCTCCGATTGCTAGACCTGTTGTTAAACCAAGTACAACCTTTCCTGCGTTTTCCAATAATTTCTTTCTTCTATCTTCTCTAACTTTTGCTTCAATCATGTCAATTATTTTCATAATTTTCCTCCTTGTGTTTTGAAATATTTTCGGCAGTTTCCCTGTCGTTATTTCTTATTTACCCCATTAAAATTTAATTTAAACAAGTAAAATTATCAAGCGTATTGATAAAAAAATATTTATTTCGATATTCGAACTTGATTTTTTCTTACATTTATATTATTATTACTTGAGAGGAGGAAGAGAAATGAAATTTTTAAAATCGGTTTCACGATATATGAAACCTTATTGGAATAAATATATTATCGGTATTTTGTGGCTGATAGTTATAGATACAACCGTTATTTATGTGCCACAAATTATGAGAAATTTCGCCAACGATTATCAAAACGGTATGCTCACCAAAGATAGGCTAGTAACTTACGCCCTATTAACTTTGGGTGCAGCAGTATTAATGTCAATCGGCAGATATTTTTGGAGGGTTTGCCTCTTTGGTTCAGCCAGGCGGATTGAATACGATATTCGAAAAGAGCTTTTTGAGCACTGGCTGGGTATGGACAGGGACTTTTACAATCACAACAAGGTTGGAGACCTCATGGCCTATGCCACCAACGATATAAATGCAATTCGCAACTTTACAGGCCAAGGCATTATGATGAGCGTGGACTCTTCATTTATGCTGATTTTTACTCTTGTAATGATGATTAGGACTTCTGGCCTCAAGTTAACTCTACTTACTTTAATTCCTGTGCCTTTTTCTGCTGCCCTAATTATTTCTTACGGAGGAATGTTTTTTAAAATTTTTAAGGACAGGCAGGTCGCCTATGCAAAATTATCCGACACAACCACTGAAGCTTTTTCGGGCATCCAAGTTATCAAGGCCTTTGTCGAAGAGGACCACGCCAACGATAGATTTGAAGAAGCCAATCAAAATTATTACAAAAAGAATGTCACTGTTATAAAAAAGACAACCTTTTTATTTCCTCTGATGGTTTTGATGTCGGGCCTTAGCTACATGCTGGTAATTTATCTGGGCGCACGTTATGTTATAAACGGGACTATCAGTCTGGGTGACTTTATCGCCCACTATTCATACGTTGGCATTATCATGTGGCCAGCCAGGAGCTTGGGCATGATTATAAATATGATCCAACAAGGCAGCGTTGGTATGGAAAGAATTAAATCTATGCTCAAGGTCGAGCCCAAAATCAAAGAACCTGAAAATCCAATCGCCCTTCCAATGAATAAGGCCAGCGTGGAATTTAAAAATGTTTCCTTTAAATATCCAACGTCTAACAGATATGCTCTAAGAAATGTTTCCTTTAAACTGGAAGACGGCAAGTCACTTGCTCTTGTAGGCAAAACTGGTTCATCCAAGTCGACAATTTTAAAATTAATTTTTAGAGAATACTTGCCTGATGAGGGGGAAATTTTAATCGACGGCGTAAATGTGGCAGACTTGGATTTAAATATGCTGACAGAAAAAGCCGGCTATGTACCCCAAGATAACTTCCTCTTTAGCGAATCCATAGCTGAAAATATCGCCTTCGCCTTTGACGAAGAGATTGATCAAAAATATATAGAAGACGCAGCCAAGATGAGTGGAGTCTACAATGACATCACTAGCTTTAAAAAAGGCTTCGATACCATCTTGGGTGAAAGGGGCGTCACCTTATCAGGCGGCCAAAAGCAAAGGGTTTCCATTGCTCGGGCCCTGATTAAAAATCCAAAACTCTTGGTCCTTGACGACAGCTTGTCAGCTGTTGATACGGATACAGAAAAAGTAATTCTAGAACAAATTGCAAAATTGCAATCGACCATGATTATTGTGGCCCACAGAATTTCTACAATCAAAAACGCTGACGAGATTTTATTCTTAGAAGACGGGGCTATCAAAGAGCGCGGTAACCACGACCAGTTGGTTGAGCTGGACGGCGAATACAACGAGATGTATCAAAACCAACTCTTGGAAAGCGAAATGGAGGCATGGGATGAGTAAAACAGAAAATAAAAATAAAAAATCCTTGATGAAGCACCTCTTGAGCTTTGCAAGGCCATATGTAAAACCACTTATCTTGGCCCTTATCTTGGTAGCATTTTCAACAGTCCTCGAACTAATAAATCCATATTTGGTCAAAGTCGCCATCGACGATTATATCTCAGGCGATATTGTATCAATGGTTGAGGTTGAAAAGGCAAACGAAGATACAATTCCAATTAACGGGAAAAATTATCTACGCGTCCACCCCAAAGAAAAATCCGCTTACAGCGAGGACACGGTTTATTATACAATAGAGACCAAGGGCCAAGAACACACGCTTCTTAAAAACGGTGAGGCCTATGAGGACATTAACCACGACGATTATCTAGACATCAGAAAGAGGGACAACGAAGCAATTATAAAAATCACTCTATTATTTATCCTGGTAATCCTCTTTAACTTTATCTTTACCTGGTGGTTTAACTTCCTCTTAGGGCAAACTGGATCCAAGATTATTTACGATATTAGAAAGCAAGTCTTTGACCATATCATTCGTCAATCTTCAGCTTTCTTCAACAAAAAACCAGTCGGCAGCTTGCTTACAAGAGTTACTTCCGATACGCAAAACCTATCTGAATTTTATTCCAACGTAATGGTAAGCTTTGTCGCAGACCTTGGTATCGTAATCGGCATTATGATCCTTATGCTGAGGCTCAATTACAAGCTGGCCCTCATGTGCTTCTTGCTCTTGCCAGTTATTGTGGCCATTTCAATTTTCTTTAGAAACATTCAGTTCAAGGTCTTCCAAGTCGCCAGAGCTAAACTCTCACGAATTAATTCGACTCTTAACGAATACCTAAGCGGTATGTCTGTTATTAGCATCTTTGGCAAGGAAGAAAAAATGGCCAGAAAGTTTGACGACCAAAACTCCGGCTACCTAAATACGGTCCTAAAAAACGTTCGAAACCACGCCCTCTTTAGGCCAGCAATCGAAATCATTCGGTCACTGGGCGAGGCATTTTTGATCTACTACGGAGGCGGCCAAGTTATCCAAGACAATATCGAGTTTGGTACCCTCTTCCTCTTTATAACTTATCTAAAAAGGTTTTTCATGCCAATTATGGACATGGCAGAAAAATATAATATCCTGCAAATGGCCATGGCCTCTGTTGAAAAGATTGTAGATATCTTGGACACAGACACAGGCATCAAGGCCCTGCCTGAATACGAAAAAAATAATATTCCTGCAGACCTGGGCGACATTGAATTTAGAAATGTAAACTTCTCTTATATACCAGGCGAGCAAGTCTTAAACGACATTTCCTTCAAGATTAAAAAAGGCGAATCAGTCGCCTTCGTTGGAGCAACAGGCGCTGGCAAGTCTTCGATTTTATCACTACTTGCAAGATTTTGGGATATAGATTCGGGCTCAATTACAATTGATGGCGTGGACATCAGGACCATGGACCCAGCAGTTTTGAGAAAGCGTTTGGGCTTCGTCCTCCAAGATGTATTTTTATTCTCGGGCGATATCAAATACAATATCACCCTAGGCAAGGACTACTCCATGGACGAAATCAAAGACGCAGCCAAGCGCGTGCGTGCGGACGACTTTATCCAAAAACTCTCAAACACTTACGACACACGGGTCGAAGAACGTGGATCTACACTATCAACTGGTGAACGCCAACTCCTCAGCTTTGCGCGGACCATCCTCAGAGATCCGGAAATCCTAATCCTCGACGAGGCAACCGCCAGCATCGATACGGAAACAGAGCTCCTCATCCAAGAGGGTCTCCAAGAGCTCATGAAAAATAGGACCACGATTGCAATCGCCCACAGACTATCAACCGTATCCGACATGGATAGGATCATAGTAATGAACAAGGGCCGCATAGTCGAAGTCGGCAACCACCATGAACTCATGGAAAAGCACGGCTACTACTACAGGCTCTACCAATTGCAATTAGACCAAGCCCAAGAAAAAGCCAAAGCTTAAGATTAATTAAAAAACCGTTGTACTTTTAACAGTAAAGCGGTTTTATTTTTTTAAAATGAATTACTTTTTGTCTCCCATAAAAAATTGACCTCTGCTAAGAGTTGTGGAAATAAAACCACAAATTTTTATTGTTCACTTTAGTGGGTTGAGCAAGCGAACGTGGGTCAAATAAAAACCCTTTTACTTTTAATAAATTAAATGGATTTTATTTTTTAAGATAAATAACTCTATTTTTATAAACAATTCTATTCTTTATAAATAAGTGTATTTTTATAAACAAGCTAAATTCAAAAAATAAAAAAGTAAAAGATAAACAAAAGCATTCTACTCGGCAATTGATAAAAGTTATCACTCTCCCATTAGATGTATCTGTTTTTAAAATTTGTCTTTTTAAGTATGAATATTAATAGTATGTTATGAATAAAATTGAGAATTAAATTTATAAAGAAATTTAGAAATAAGTTAGCAAAGAGATAATAGTATATTTTCAAGAATAGCAATTTTTTGTTTATAAAAAGCAAATCAAATGCGGAAATCGCAAAAAAGAGTTACAAAATCAGATGTATGTTTGACGGCGACAAAATAGTCGACGCATTTGGAGAAATATTTCCTCCAACTGAAATCTCGCAAAATAAATAGAGTTGATCTAAAATATTGAATTTAAAAAAGCTGCCCCTTTGGACAGCTTTATTTTTTTGTATTTAGTTGTGTGAAGCACAAGGTTAAAACTTTTCCAAATCGATTATCTTGTTCGTTATTGAAAGCGGGCTTTTTCTGTGCGTTATGATAATTACAATCTTTCCTTCGTCGCCAAGCTTTTTTATGTTTTGCACAATTTTATCCTCAGTTTCATTGTCAAGAGCCGACGTAAACTCGTCAAGTATGATTAAGTCCTTGTCGCTGTAAAGAGCGCGTGCAAGTGCGATTCTTTGTTTTTCTCCACCACTTAAATTTGCTCCCTTCGTTGCAAGCTCGTGGTTGAGCTTCTCGTCTTTTTTCTCTACAAGATTTGAAAGTTCGCTCTCCCTCAAAACATTTTCGTCGACAACTTCATTGTCAAATTGAATATTTCGAAGAATTGTATCTCTGAAAATAAATGGCTCCTGCTCAACAAGCGAAAGATTGTCATAGTAGCTCGAACGATTGATTTTTCTGAGCTCAGTGTCATTTACAATGACCTCTCCGCTATATGTGTCCCAAATTTTTAAGATAATGTCTATAATCGTCGACTTGCCGGAGCCCGACGGTCCAATGATGCCGACGATGTCTCCCTTTTCAAATTTGAAGTTCACGTTTTTAAGAACCGGCTTTTGGGAATCATACGAAAAAGAAACGTCTTTGAACTCGATCGAATCTATACTCTGAATCTTCTCTCCACTCTCTTCTTCCATATCGTCCTCAAGAAAACTCAAAACTCTGTCGCTCATCCCGAGACTGACGTTTATACCCGTGTACCAATCCGAAAGATTTGTCATAGGCTCGTACAAAAAGTCGAGATATGAATAAAAAGCAAAGAGATAGCCAAGTGTAAGTTGTCCCTTTATAATTAAAATCGCACCCGAAATAAGCACTACTATCGGAAGGAGCGCCTTTGTAAATCCGCCCACGCCGTAACTTACTGCGGTGTATTTTTTTATATCCTTTGCCGAATCCGTGTATTCATTTATTGTGTTTTTAAAATTGTCGAGGAAAAATTTTTCCTTGCCATTGATTTTTATCTGCAAAACTCCGTTCAAATATTCCTGTACGGTTTCGGAAACTCTTGTAAAAAGTCGTCTCTCTTTGTTCGATGCCGTTCTTATTTTTTTGTCTATTCTATGGAATGTGAACGTGTATATAGGAACAATCAAAAGAGGTAAAATCGTGAGAATCGGACTCATATAAAACATCAAAACCACGACAATTCCAATTCTCAGCACGTTTAAAATGAGCATGGGAAAACCGATTGAAATGTCGTACGAAAGAATTGACGTGTCGTGCAGAATTCTGTTGGTAAAATCCTCGTCATTCTCTTTGAAAAATTTTACATTCTTTTTGAGCGCAGCTTGGAGCATAATCGTTCTGAAATAGTTCAAATACTCCGTGCTGTACATATGCCATATGTAGTTTTGCATCGAGTTTAAAGTCGCATCTAAAAGTCCGATTATGATTAAAAGTGCTCCGAATTTTAAAATTTCGGCAATAGGCGCACTCACAGTTACCATATTGACAAGCTTTCCGATGAAAAATGGCATTATAGAGCCGATTAGTATCGAAGCTGCGCAAAGTACTACCAGCCAAAATCGCCTTTTTCTAAAGGGTCCTATGTAGCCCAAAAGCTTTCTATATTTTTTAACCATCTTGTCCTCCTTGTATATAAATATTATAGCACATATCGCTCTCGTTTTCTCACATTTCTAACAAAAACCCCTTTTACTCCTAATAAATTAAAAGAATTTTATTTTTTAAGATAAATAATTCTATTTTAAACTTACACAACTAAGGACTTGAACCCAACAATAATAAAAAGAGAAAATAAAAATAGATTGTATATTTTTGCTCATGTTGTGCTTCCCAACACATATTACACAGACAAAAAAAGATGGATATGATCCATCTTTTAATTTTACATATTCTTTATTCAAAGGCGAAGGGGATTTTTACTTCCACGCCCCGGTATCTTATCTTGAGGGTCTTTACCAAAGTGATTTCATCTGCCCTATTGTCGATGGCTGTTACCAATGAGTTCATCAGGCTTCTTAAGTATCTTCTGTTCGCTTCGTTGTGTTTAAAATCCTTATCAAAAGTTGCCTTGTCTCTTAAGTTTTCTGAAAACAAGTTTTCGTCTTTAAATTCTGGACACTTGAGGTCTCCATTATGGGAAGTCGAATTGGCCAAGGCATTGGCGTCTGCCCTTATTATTCTTAGCTCATCTTCTGAGATCTGGTAGTCAAACTCTTCTGCTACTAGTTCTTGAATCATATTTCTCTCTTTGATGGTCCTAAAAAGTCCAAGCAAAAATATGACTAGGACTATATAAATTAAAGTTTTTACTAGTGGTTTGGCCATATGAACATCCCATCTAAGGCAATTATAGCCTCTCTATCCCCGAGTTCTGTCCGCAAAAAGTTATGATATTTTGTAGGATTTTCAGAGTGTTTCTGTCTATAAGGTGTAATTGGATTTGTCGCCATATTAAAATCGGTCAGCGATTTTGGATTGACAAAATTTTTCAGCTGAATTCCGTGCATGTCCGCATAGACTTGGCTTTTTTCATTTTTATCCACCAAGAGCTCTACTTCTAAAAACCTTCTAGACTTGAAGAATACTGTGAAGTTTAAAGCCAAGAGGATAATAATTATTGGTAGGAAAAAAGCATCTACTCTTGTAAATTTTTTATTTTCCATAAGTCCCTCCCAAATATTTCCTGCCTATAGCTTATCATATATGATCGTACTTTTTCAAGAATATGTGCTAAAGCTACTTGTCGTACTTGGCCCCCCGCATGGTTTTTTCTGCCCGATAAATGGCTTCTACTAGGACCAGGCTGGCCATGTGGTGGAGCATTGTCATCTTGCTTAGGGAAATCTTTTTGTATGACTTTATCATATCGTGGTCAAAGCCGTAAGAGCCTCCTATAATAAAGGTGAGCGTCTGTCCGATATTTTCGTTTTTTTCTATAAGATCCGTAAATTCATCTGTCGTAAACATTTTACCGTCTGCGTCCAGAATATAAATTTCCCCCTTGGTTCGACTTAATGCGGCCTCGGTTTCCTTGGTCAGTTTTTCTGGCAGATTGCTCTCGTCGGATTTTAAGCTGACTTCCTTGAGCTCAATCAAGTCTATTTTTTGGTAGACTGAAGATCTTTTTATTAAATCATTTATAATTACTCGATATTCTTTGGGGATTTTTCCCGTGGCAATTATCTGTATCATAATTCTATCAGCTCTCCTATAGCATCCCTATGGGAAATGCAAATTGGCAGGTCGATGCCCGCATCTGTCAACATGTTTTTAACCGTCATCAGGGCCAAGACTTCGTTGTTGTTGTCGTGTGACAAGTGACAAAGGACGATTTGCTTGGTCTTTTTGTCTATATTTTTTATTAAAAATTCTGCGCAGGCTACATTTGATAAATGGCCCTCGGTACTTGCAATCCTTCTCTTCAAATGCAGTGGATAAGGCCCATACTCCAACATATTTAAATCATGGTTGGCTTCTATAAAAAACAAGGTCGACCCCTTGGTGGCTTCCATCGCCTCCTCGCTTACAAAACCCGTATCCGTTATAATGGAAATTTTTTTGTTGCCGTAAATTGCAAAACCAATCGGGTCGATGGCATCGTGGCTGGTGGCGAAGGGTTTTATAAATAAATCCTTAATGGTAAATTCGCCTTCAATAAATCTTCTATTGTGCTTGCCAATGTCCTTGATAGTCGTGGCTGCCGCCCCGTGGGTCTTGGCCGTGGCGTAGATGGGTATGTCGTGCCGCCTGCTGATTACGCCAGCTCCGCAGATGTGGTCGGCGTGTTCGTGGGTTATTAAAATAGCGTCAATATCGTCGATATTAACGCCTATCATAGCCAAGCGACTGGCGGTCTGCTTGCCATTAAGGCCGCAGTCGACTAAAATTTTTGTATCCTTGTATTCAATATATTGCACGTTACCAGTGGACCCACTTTGTAATGAACAAAATTTCATAAGATCTCCTATTCTATTCTATAATTATGATTCGCCCATTGTCCAAACTTACACGGAGGGCAAGTTTGGCATCGCCGCTTAAAACCTTGTCTGGGTTGTTGATATAAGGGATTTCGCTGGGGTCAAATGAATAGCAGTATTCAACGCCCGTCACCGTTCGTCCAGCCACACCCGTCATGTCAATTAGTTTTAAGAGCTTTCTCTTGGGATATTTAATTTCTAAATTATTTTTTACGCTGTCAACTCTAGCAAAGGACCGCCTGTCCATGCTGACGACCCCATTTTCATTTAAAACCAAATTTATATAAGCAAATTCCAAAATGAGATTGGTCTTGGGATCGACTTGTTCAAATTCCAAGTTAAATCTATCATACTTGTTGTCGGAATTGGTCAGGCGCAGATTTTCTTCGCCGAATTTTTCTTTTAAAAAAGCCTTGCCGGCTTCCTCGGCTTCCTCAACAGTTTTTATCAGCTTGCCCTCTGGCTTTGGCGTATTTGTATAGCGGATATTTTTCCCCTGCATAAGATCGACCCTCATGTCCCCTTGGCTAAAAGTTTTCAGCTCTTCTGTCCCACTAATAGTCGGCTTGTCGAAAAAAATCTCCTTGATTTCATCGTCTGTGTAGACCTTGTAAACCAAACTCTTGCCTTCAAAAGTAGCTGGCTTTGGCACTTCTGCATCCAAATAAATGTCGTGGCTCTTTAAAATTTCAGCCAAGTCAAAGTCTTCATAGGCTGAGTGCTGGCGCTTGTACAGCATAGCCCCAAGAAAAATATTTAAAACAATAAATACATATATCAGTTGTGTTTTAGCTCTTGCCCAGTCCATATCTACCTCGTACTCATTGTGGATAAGATGGCCCTGGTCTTGTCAGACTCGGCCTCTGTGTAAATCAAAAAGGGATCGCTGTTGTCCTTGAAGGCATTCCTATAGTCACTCGCATCTGCCCCCACGAAAAGTGAATCCGCTTTCTTCAAATACTTTGAGCTGTAATAAAAGCTCGTGACCTTGCCGCCAGAAATATTAACTGTAATCGGCAGACTATTTGAAACGAAAAAAGGCAGGCTGGAGTTGGCCAGATAAATCAGGGTGTTGTCCTCTGATTCATAAAGGCTTAGAATCCTGTAGTTTGAAAAATTTGCTGGAACTTTTTTTATAAAAGCCCTCAGCACTTTTAAGGTCTCGTGCAAGTTGGGTTTGATATCCACTTGTGGGTCGACGGACAAATAATGTATGTCCCCGTTTTCAAAAATTCTTAAGGATTCATCGTTACTTGCGTACAAATATGAATCGTCTTCACGAATCTCTGCAACTTCTTTCTTTAAAAAGCCGTTTGCAATTTGCTGCCTATCGTCTGCAATATATGAGTCTACTGGATTTACAATATCAGCGTAGGAATCTAGGCCCACGATTTTTGTAGGCATAAATCTCTCGTCGACCTCTACATATTTTTCGTCATTGGTTATAGGCATGGCCAAGCTGTATTTGGATGCAAATTCAAAGACGCCCTTGTCCGTTTGCAAGAGAATTTTTCCTTCATTTGATATAAAGGCCCTGTCAAAATTTTCAAAGTCAAGCTTGGGGAGTTTTTCTTTAAAGCAAGCAAAGAGCATGCCCACAGGCACGTCAAAGGCAGAAATAATTAAAAAGCCCTGGTCTTTTAAATCAGTCGAGACCAATTCATCGCCAATCCTTGTCGGATTTGCTCCGACCAAAGACGAAACGATAAGGGAGTTTATCTCCTTGTTTGGAATTTCCGTGAGAAGTTCGCGGTTTGGATTTACCATGTACATGCGTTTATAACAAATGATTTCCGTTTCGTCCACGTCGATGGTCTCAAGGGTCAACTCTGGTTTGTCGAAAATCAATTTGTAAGACAAAAACAAGGAGAGGATGACCAAGAAAACTAAAAATAAAGTCTTATGCCTCTCCATCCTTATCCTCCCTTGCAAAAGAAATCGTAAAGATAGAGCCCTTGGCAACTTCACTTTCCAAGCTGATATCGCCCTTCATGGCGTCGACCATTTCCTTGGCTATAGCAAGGCCGAGGCCTGTGCCGCCCATGGCCCGCGACCTGGATTTTTCGACCCGGTAAAATCTTTCAAAAATTCTGGCCTGGTCTTTTTTGGCAATACCCATGCCGTTGTCCTTGACAGAAATATAATTCTTTCTACCGTCAGTCCAAGTTCCTACATTTATAATTCCACCCGATGGAGTGTACTTAACTGCATTTGAAATTAAATTTATAACCACTTGCAGCAAATCTTCTTCGTTGGCATAGGAATAAAGGCCCTCAGAAAAATCAGTGTAAAGGGCTTGGTTTTTATCAGCAATTGACATCTTCATCCGCTCTGCCGCAGACTTGGCAATGTCTGTTAGATTAACCAGCTTGAGCTCTTTTTCCTCTGAAGAATATTCCAGAGTTGTCAGAGTTAATAAATCCGAAACAATATGAGCCATCCGGTCTGATTCTTGGTCGATGACCTCCAAGAAATTCATCTTGGTCTCCTCGTCGACGGGATATTTCATGAGGGTTTCCGCATAAGATTTGATAGATGTGATTGGCGTTTTTAATTCGTGGCTAACATTGGCCACAAATTCCCTTCTCATTTCTTCCAGCTTACGCTCCTTGGTCATATCTTGGTAGACAACAATAACGCCGCCAACATTTAAGTTACGGTCTTCAAAAGGCGCATAAATAAATCTATAACTCTTGTTGTGGAGTTTAATGTCGCCTTCGCCTTCCAGGGAAAATGGATTTGCAAAGTTAATTGAGCTAAGGCCCATATCAGCGAGTCTGAGATCCAAATTTTTAGGTTCTACATCCAGCGGCTGGTCAAAAAGTTCGCGGGCCCGGTCGTTTAAGTGAATTATTTTTCTGTTGGAGTCAATAGCCACAACCCCTTCGATCATTTGGTTAAAGATGGTATCCAACTTGGCCCTTTCAATCTCCGTCCGCTCAATATTGCGTTTGAGTTCGGCCGCCAAATAGTTAAACATATCTGCGAAACGACCCATCTCGTCGTTTGATTTTACCTTTATACGCTCGTCAAAATTGCCCTCACTCATGCTCTTGGCAACCTCTGTCGCCTTTACAATGGGGCTGGTAATTCCGTTTGAAATAATAAAGGAAAGTACAATTGTGATCCCTAAGGCAATTAAACCTGAGTCAAGCATAATCCTGTTAGCCCGGGTGATGGTGTTTGAAATATTTGAAAGGTCCATAACAGAATAGACCAGGCCCTTGACGTTTGAGCTTTCGTTTACAATAGGAATGACCAAGTGGGCCTCCCTGTGGGTATCCGTTTCTATAACATCAAAAACCTTCTCACCCAAATAACCCCTCTTTATTAAAGCGGGGTTAAGTTTCTCAATAGTATATACATTTGTGCCCTGCAGGTCGATTGCATCTGCAGTTTTTGACGCAAGGATATTTTCAAAATCCTCGCTGCCTATGATGTAAATATCTTCATCATTTTGAAAACCCCGATCGCTAAGGACGGTTTGCAACCACCTTTGATTGGGATCTAATATGTCATCTTGAAAGGAAAATCCAGTAGTAATTAAAGAATTAATTTGATTTGTGACGTTGTCCTTCTTCTCTTCTATCAAAGAAGCTTCCAGCCTGCCGGTGATTGACGAGGCAACCACCAAAAGCACAGCCAAAACCAAGAGAAAATAAACGGCAACAAACCTCCACTTGATCGATTTCATCCTAGCCTCCGAAGTAGTAGCCGGCCCCTCTTTTTGTAATTATATACTTGTAGGAACCTTCATCTGCTTCGTCTTCAATTTTTTGACGGAGACGCCTAATAGTAACGTCAACTGTCCTGATGTCACCATAGTATTCGTAGCCCCAAACATCTTGCAAAAGTTGCTCGCGGGTGAAAACTTGGTTGGGACTTTCAGATAAATATTTTAAGAGCTCGTACTCACGCATGGTGAGATTTACTGGCTGGCCATTTTTTCTGACCTCATACTTGCCAGTGTCGATTACAAGTTCGCCAAAGACGCGCTCGTCATCCATAACCTCTTCGGTCACAGAAAGCCTACGCAAATTGGCCTTGACCCTAGCAATAAGCTCTCTCATTGAATAAGGTTTTACAATGTAGTCATCAGCTCCAAGCTCCAGGCCCAGAACCTTGTCCACTTCCTCTTCCTTAGCTGTAAGCATAATAATAGGGAAGAAATATTTTTTTCTAAGTTCCTTTAGAACTTCAAAACCGTCGATACCTGGCATCATAACATCCAAGAGCATTAGATCGCAAGCTTTCTTATCCACTTCCTTGAGGGCTTCATAGCCATCTGCAAGTGCGACTACCTCATAGCCCTCTTTTTCTAAATTGAATTTCACTATATCGGTAATAACTTTCTCGTCGTCAACGCAGTAAATTAAATTAGCCATTGATCCTCCTTTGTAAAATCTGTTTACGTCTTCAAATAGCTTATAAGTAAAAATATCTATTGGCGCGAATGAGAGGGATCGAACCCCCAACCTTTCCCGTCGGAGGGGAACGCTCTATCCAATTGAGCTACATTCGCTTGCCAGGCTAATAAAAATATGGCGTGCTTGAGAGGAATCGAACCCCCGACCTACGCCTTAGGAGGGCGCCGCTCTATCCAACTGAGCTACAAGCACATACATATCTACAGGATATTATACCATTTACCCTGCAAAAAATCAAATACAGAAAAAAGTTTTAGACCACGCCTTTTGAAAAAATAAAAAAATTTGTGTTATTTTATATATATAAAAGATATATGTAAATATTAGTTTCAGCGCAAAAAGAGAGACTTAAATCAATAAGTCTGCTAAATATTTTACATAGAGCCTATTAAGTCCAAGGGCTTAGCTGAATACAAAGAAGAAGGAGCAGACAATTTGTCTGCTCCTTTCGTATGCATATTGTTATTGATACATAGACTTTAGTGCTAGTGAAAGTCCTCCATCAACAAGTAGGTCAGTACCTGTTATGAAGCTTGCATCGTCACTTGCTAGGAACTTCACTGCATTTGCAATGTCTTCTGGCTTGCCAGTTCTTTGTGCTGGAGTATTTTCTACCATCTTCTCCATGATTTCAGCGTTTTCCTCTTGTGCTTGCTTAGCCATCTCTGTCATTATGATGCCTGGGGATACTGTTACGATACGAAGTCCTTTTTTACCAAACTTCATTGCGTTTGCTTTAACCATCTCAATAACGCCAAGCTTTGCAAAGTTATATGCGGTGTCGCTGTTACTATCAACAATGCCAGATAGTTTTTCTATAGCGCCTTCTTTATCAGGTTCTACTAGCTCGTTGATGTAGGTATCGCTTACTGGAACAATGTGACCCATCATGGAAGCGATTTGAATTAAAACGCCACCTTTGTGCATGTACTCACAAGCTGCATCTGTGACGAATTTTGCTCCCTTTAAATCGACGTTTAATACGGCATCTACGCTTGCGCCCACTCCTGAGACACCTGCTGAGTTTACTACAGTCTTAAGTTCGCCTTTTGATGCTGCAAACTTGAATAGCTCCCTAACACTGTCTTTGTCAGATACGTCGCATGTCTTGTAGCTGTACTCGGCTTTACCGTCCTTGTTTAAGACATCACATGCCTTTTTAAGCTTATCCTCAGTTCTTCCTGTTATAATAACAAGACCATCTTCAAAAACTTTGGCACTCTTATAGCCTATACCGCTACCGCCGCCAGTAATTACATGAACTTTCATAAATTATCATCTCCTTTTGAATGTATATACCCAATTTATGATCAATACATGCCCCTGGCTAGGACCTATTATCTCCTATTATTTATTTTCTTTTTCAATTTTTACTCTTTCGATTAGGCCGGCTCGCATTTCTACAATAGTTATATCATAGCCTTGGAATTCAAAGTGTTCGCCTTCTTTAATTTCCTTGTCAGTCCTCTTGCTGAGCTCATAGATTAAACCGCCAAGTGTATTTTGCTTGGTGTCCAAGTCGATGCCATAGAGTTCTTTGAGGTCAAAGAAATTTATGCCAGCGGAAATTGTTCCGTCCTTGTCAGATTTTTTGTAAGACTTAACCGTAAAGAATTTCAAAACTACAAAGACCAAGACAATCGAAAGAGTTCCCAATAGGATTTCCGTCATATTGTCAGCATAAACCAACATCTTTCGAGCGATAACGTAGAGCACAAGGGTCAGGATGGATTCGTTTTGGTGGTTTATAATCATGGCTACCAATTCCAATCCGACTACCAACATAAGAGTATGCTTGATAAATTCTGAAAATATTGCGTATGAATATGCACTGTCCGTGGACTTTACATAAAGGACTATATACCTGAGGACATCTGGTATCCCGCCGATAACAGCCACCAGTACTATAAGGCTGATGACGATTTCCACAGCGTGGGCTGCCTTTCTGGTAAATGAATTTATATCTGGCTTCATAATTCCCTCCAATGTCTGTTCTTGAATTTATTATAACATAAAACTCCTTTAAATTATACAAAGGGTCATAAAAATTATTTCAAAAACTTCAACTATCGTCCCATAGACATCGCCAGTTAGGCCGCCAAGTTTTTTATAAATCGGTATTAGCAAAATAGAAATGATCCCTGTCGTATAAAGAACTCGGATGGCTATCCAAGAATTAAAATAAAAGGCAAGGGCAAGGGTCAACAAAAATCCAAGAGTAGCCGGCCACTTCTTCGTGCAAGAATGAAAGTAGGCGGCGAGGCCCGTGTCCTTGGCTGTCTTTATATAGGTCAAAAAAATTCCTGCCAGAGCCCGGGCAAAAACTGGGGCCAAATAAATGCCCCAAGGATTTGGTCCGATTAGATTTGCGATTGCGTAGTACTTAAAGGCCAAAGCCAATACGATGGCCATTACACCAAAGGCGCCTATGTGGGAATCGTCCATGATCTTTAAGGTCTCTTCTCGATTTTTCCGCGCAGAAAATCCATCGACTGTGTCGGACAGGCCGTCAAAGTGCATGCCTCCAGTTATAAGTATCCAGGCCAGTAAAATCATGAGGCCGACATTTATATTTGTCTGGGCAAAAATCCTTGCCACTAGGTAAAGGACTCCGCCAATGGCCCCGCCAACAATTGGAAAAAACAAAAGCGAAAATTTAATATTTTTCTCGTCCCATTCTATATTTATGGGTAAGTAAAATCTGGATAAAAATTGAAAGGCAACCATAATCCCCTGGAGAAATTTCATTTGAGTCTCACCTCATAACCCATTACGATTAGATAGGCCCGGTCGCAAATCTCCGCTACCCGGCGGTTGACTCGGCCGACTATGTCCCGGTAGGAACGGGCGACCTTGTTTTCAGGCACAATGGCCGATCCCACTTCGTTGGTGACCAGGACCAGGTTTTTATTTTTTTCTCGAATTTCGTAAATCAAATTTGCAATTTCCAAATAGGCCTTGTCTTCGATTTTTTTAATCAAATCTGCCGTCAAGTCCTCCTCGTCCTTGGACAAGTCGTACATGATATTGCTAATTAAAATGGTCATGCAATCCAAAAGATAATTGGCCTCAGTCCCCATAGCCTGGTGGAGGTCGGTGTAGCCCTCATAGGTCCGCCAGTTTTGATTACGGCTTTCCTTGTGGAGCTTGACCCGGTTTTCCATTTCATCATCGGCCACTATTGATGTGGCAATATAGCAAACATCATCTGTATTGGCGTAAAGGCTTTCGGCAAAATCGCTTTTGCCCGACCGCGCGCCCCCTGTTACAATCGTAATCATTGGTCCTCCCTTATATCGTAAAGCACGTCGTCAATGTAAACGTCGTCCCACCTGCCCATATTTTCCAGGGCGTAAATGCCAGAGTCAATCATCTTTATCATGAGTGGACAGCCTGTGCCCTCTCCCAGACGCATGCCCATCATAAGTGGCGGATTGACTCCCAGAAAATCCGTTAAGATTTTCATTTGCCTTTCGGCGGACATGTGGGATGGAATGAGATAATCTTTTACATTTTCATTTAATTTGACGGCTGCGGCTGCGGCAACAGCGGAAATAAATCCGTCGATTATAATTGGTTTTTGTTCGTAAGCTGCCTTTAAAAACACGCCCACAAGTCCACCAATGTCGTAACCGCCAACCGTCCTAAGTATTTCAAAAACATCTTTATTATATAAGTCGTATTTTTCAATTGCCTGATCAATGACCTTTATTTTTTTCCTGTAGCCCTCTTCGTCCAAGCCACCGCCCAGGCCCACAGTCATATTTGCTGGCAGGTCAAAAAGTGCGGCCATTACTGCAGAAGAAGTTGTGGTGTTGCCTATGCCCAGCTCTCCAGTCCCGTAAATATCTGCAGGATACTTGTCGACCATTTCAAAACCACTTGTCATCGCTTGAAATAATTCCTCCATGGTCATGGCAGGTTCAATTGCAAAGTTTTTAGTCTCAGGATTTATTCGCCTCTTCTCAACCACGACTTCGGATAATTTTTTAATTTCGTTTTCTTTTCTAGTTCCCAAGTCTACTACAATGAGTTGCATGTTGGCGTCCCTGCAAAGAGAGGCACAACCGGTCTTCCCCCTCATCATGGACATGACGAGTTGAGATGTTAAATCGCTGTAGCCAGACGAAATTCCTTCATCGATGACCCCGTTGTCGCTAGCCATGCAAATAAGTACGCGTTTTTTGATGGATGGGATGGCTCTTCCTTGAATGTTTGCTATTTTTATTGTGGTCTTTTCTAATTCTCCCAAACTCCCTAGCGGATGGGCAATTGAATCCCATTCTTTATTTGCCAAACCTGATTTTTCAAGTGGCCTAATGCCCTCAATTATTTTTTTTACTTTGTCTTTCACGATGTTCCTCCAATTTTTTTTGCGACTTCCTCTAGGCTATAGCCGTCTTCTATATTTCTCTTAATCACTATGGGGAGTGCCCCAAAGTCCAGAGCCGCCTGAATTTTTTCGTCGATCCCAGACCCGTCTCCACTGTCCTTGGTGACCAGGTAATCGGCCCCCACCATATCCAGCATGGCCATATTCATATCATAAGTAAAGGGTCCGACCATGGCGATGATGTCGTTGATTTTTACTCCCATATCTGTCAAAGCTTTCACAGAGCTAACAGTCGGCAAAATCCTAAAGACAAAGCGATTGTTTCCTTGTATGGCAAAAAATTCGTCCGCCCTCTTGGACCCAGTTGTAAATAAAAAATTTCCTTTTAATTTTTTTATAATCTCAAAGGCGTCCTCGTAGGACTTTGCGTATATAATCCGCTCGTCCTCGACCCTTCTGCCAGCTCGGACAAATCTCAAAAGGGGGATGCCCAAAGACTCGCTCATCATGGCTAGGGACTCGGAAATTCTCGTCGCAAAGGGATGGGTCAGGTCGACAATTAAACTTATGTCGTGAGCTTTGACAAAATCTGGAATTGTTTCACGCAAAACCGGGCCCACCAAAACTCTGGCGTCCTCCGGCAAAAATTCCCTGCCCTCATCCGTGGCAACAGTTATTAAAATGTCCTCGTAAGTCCCCAAGAGGTCTAAGAGCTCTCGCGTTTCGTGGGTTCCCCCTGCTATCCAAATCATAAGTTCCTGTAACCCCTTGGCGTAATCATCTTACCATTTGCAACAAAGGTTTCTGAGTTGCCGACGATTACGATTGTCTTCATATCCACGCTTTCGTAGTCGATGTCATCCAAAGTCGTAATCGTTGTTTCAGTTCCCAGTCTACCAGAATCTTTGACAATGCCAACTGGCGTTGATCCCTTTTGATATTTTTTTATCAAATCAAAGGCGTTTTTCAAATGGTCCTTCCTGGTCTTTGAACGCGGATTGTAAAGGGCGATTACAAAATCACCTTGGGCAGCCAGGTCCACCCTCTTCATAATTAAATCGTAGGGGGTCAGCAAATCTGATAGAGAAATTGTCGCAATGTCGTGCATGATTGGTGCACCCAAATCTGCGGCTGCAGAAAATTGTGCGCTAACACCTGGCACAACAACTACTTCAACGTCTGCCTTTCTCTCTTCGACCAGCTCAAAAATCGGTCCAGCCATGCCGTAGAGTCCTGCATCGCCAGTTGAAATAATAGAAACATTTTTGCCTTCAAGAGCCAAGTCAATGGCCTGATTGCAGCGTTCGATTTCACCTGTCATTCCAGTTGAAAAAGTTTCCCTGTCGCCAATCAAGTCTTCGATGTATTCCAAATATGGTTTGTAGCCAACTAGGGCCTGGGAATCTTCAATTGCGTGGACAGCCTCTGGCGTCATCCGCTCACGGCCGCCTGGGCCAATGCCTATTACATATAATTTCATCTTTCACCTCAAATATATTTTCTCGCCAGCGAAACGGTAACCCCGTTTTCACTGTACTTATCTAGAATCAATTCGTCTGCGCCAAGCATTGCTGCCCTGGACGAAACAGCGTCAACCCCTGTGGTCTGGGCCACAAAGTCACTGGTCTTAAAGTCGCCTTGGACTTTTAAAAGGGTCTCTGCATCATAAGTTATAAATTTTCTGTTAAAAAAATTCGCCAGCTCTCTTATGCCAGTCTCATCTTTTTTTAAATCGATAGACCTAAACTCTGCAATGGACTTCATTGAAATTTTAGAAATATCAAAAGCATTTTTAATGGCCATGTAAATTTCCTCAAAAGTCTTTCCACGTTTACAGCCAAGGCCCACGTAAATATCCAGAGGCCTGAGATAGGTGACTGGCAGGTCGGTCTCTATAAAATAATCGCCAACGACCAGAGCCGCCTGGGCTTTTTCCATATCTCTCGTAATAAACTCGTAGGGATATTTCAAAGACGTATTGGTCGAATAAAAAATATCCTTGCCCTCGACAACCCGACCCATAACAGCGGCAATTGTCGACAAGTCTTCTATAATCAAATTATTTTCCTTGGCAAAGATATCTATGGCCGGAACATTTAATACATCGGATGCCGTCGTGATGACGGGAGTCGCCCCAATGCGGTCGGCAATTCTCTTGGCGACTTCATTTGCCCCGCCCAAGTGGCCCGACAATAATGAAATTACAAAATTTCCTCCCTCGTCAATGACGATCACAGCCGGGTCCAGGTCCTTGGACTTAATATAAGGGGCAATGTAGCGAACTGCAATTCCAGTCGCAGAAATAAAGACAATATTTTGATAGTCCCTCATGATTTGCGCCATCATGGGCTTTATTTTTTTGTCTTTGTTGTAAAAATAATCTCCAGCCAAGCGAATTTTGTTGGCCAGGTTTTTTCCACCCTCTGTAAAAAATATGACGGCTAAATTATTTTTTGCCATCTCTGTATCCAGTTGTAAATGACGGGTCGTAGAGCTTGGAGTATTCGAAATCAGTGTCGAGGAAATCTCCAACTAGAATTTGCGCCTGACGATTTATGTCCGCGTCCTTAACTTTTTCTGCAATGTCAGCCAGGGTCCCCTTGACGATTTTTTCATCCGGCCAAGAAGCCCTGTACACTACTGCAATCGGCGTGTCCTTGTCGTAGGCGGTCAATAACTCGTCGACGACCTCTGAAATTTTTTGGACCGATAAAAATATGGCCATAGATGCCCTGTGAGAGGCAAGTTTTTTTAACTCTTCCTTTTCAGGCACAGGTGTGCGACCGGAAATCCTAGTTAAAATAATCGTTTGACTTACGCCTGGCAGGGTCATTTCTTTTTTGACCGCAGCATTTGCCGCCACAAAAGATGAAACGCCAGGGACCACTTCATAGGAAATATTTTCCCTGTCCAGCTCTCTCATCTGCTCGCCAATGGCCCCGTAGATGCTTGGGTCTCCTGTGTGCAGACGGACAACGACTTTGCCTGCCTTGTGGGCGGCCAGCATTACTTCCATGACTTCGCCCAGATGCATGGTGGCTGAATCGTAAAACTCGCATGTCTCTTTGCAAAATTTCAAATGGTCTGGCGTAACCAAACTGCCAGCGTAGATGACCACGTCGGCCCTTTCAAGTAAGTCCCGGCCCCTGATTGTAATCAAATCAACAGCGCCCGGGCCTGCTCCTACAAAATAAATCATTTTACACCTCTTAATATAAAAATGGGGTTGTTGCCCCTCATCATTCCAATTTTATCGACCTTAGAAGATTGGATTAAATTAATCTCCACGTCTTTAAACAAGTCCTTCATGGCCGCTTGGGCTTGGCCAACATTTTTTAAAAGAATAAAGCTCATGGCCAAAACTCCGCCCGGCCTTAGTCTGTCGTGAGAAATTTTTATTAATTCCTCCAGCTTGCCACGGGACCCGCCAATAAAAATCCTATCGAAATCTTGATGAGGAATTCCCTCAGGCGCCATGGCTTGGATGACGTCTACCTTCACGCCAAATTTTTCTGCATTTTCTTTTATGAGGCGTACGCCCTCGTCCACGCACTCAATAGCAGTGGCCTTGGCACCCCGCATGGCCGCCTCAATGGTGACCGACCCCGTACCTGCGCCTATGTCCAAAAAGTCCTGGCCCTCCTCGATATCAAGGGCGTCCATAATGAAGACGCGGACCTCGCGTTTAGTCATGGGGACTTCGCCCCTTATAAATAATTCGTCATCTATTGCTCGCATAAAACCACCACACATACTGCCAGAGGACTTGGCTCTTGGCCAGTCTCCCCTAGGTCAAATTCTTCTATCAACTCGTCATCATAGGACAGATTATAGCCTGCGAAAACTCTTCCCCTCTTGCCCAATTTAAATAATTCTTGGGAAATTCTGTTTGGAGTCATGACCTTGTCAGTCAAAAAAATCGTGTCCCGATTTATATTTTTTAAATCAAAATCGCGTCCGTGAAGGCTGACCAAATCCATGTCATGCCAGGATTTTTTAATGGCCGCCGCCATGCACTGGATGGATGAAATACCCGGATAAATTTTCCCCAGGACTCCCATTTTTTTTATATATTCACTAATCCCGTAAAACATTGGGTCGCCAGATGCCAGTACAAGAGCATTGGCCTCCTTGTAAGCGTCGACTTCTTTTAGAGTTTTAATTTCTATTATATCGGGCCTAATGTCACTTAGGCTTTCCTTGACCCGCTTAAAGGCCAAAACTTTTTCATAAGTCTTGATGGCCTCCAAGACCTGACCGGTAATTAAATTTATATTACCAGGTCCAACTCCTGCCACATCAATCATCGACAAGGCCTCCTTCCATAGAATATATATAGACCCGGACATTTAAGTCTGGATCCTTTAAATATCTTTTAATCCGCGCCTCGGCCCCCCTTTGCATGTCGATAATGGCTTCCTTGTAGCCCGATTCAACGCAAAGGTTCATGGCCTCCTCGGCTGTGTTTAAAGATAAAACTTTCATAATAAAATCTCTGGGAGCTCCCAGCAAAAATAAATAAAAGGCAAAGGCCTCCATGCGGGTGTCACAATTTTTGCTGTGGGTGTTAAAAATTCCCAGGGACAACTTGGAAAACTTTCCAATATGGCCAAGTAGAGTAATATTTCTAAAGCCAGCCTCGTAGGCATATTTCAAAGCGTCGCCAATATAATTGGACATCTGCACATGAGGAAGGTCCAACTTGTAGGCCTCCCGCATCTTCTCCCCGTAATTGCCGGGTACCAGGAGAATATTGTCAGTCCCATGTTCTTCCTTGACCACATTTACTTCCAGCTCAATGGTCTTTAACAAGGCATCTTCGCTCATGGGATGTACGATTCCAGTTGAACCGATAATGGAAATCCCTCCCACAATGCCCAGATTGGAATTGTAAGTCCTCTTGCCGACCGTTTCTCCGTCTGGAACGAAAATAATAATTTCATAATTATCATCTGATACAGATTGAACAGCTTGCAAAATCATTTTTTTCGGAACGGGATTGATGGCCTTTTCGCCAATTTCTCCGTACAAGCCTTTTTTTGTAATGGTCCCAATGCCCACTCCGCCGTCAATGGTCGTAGGGTTTTGAGTTTTGCGGATTTTTGCGTAGATTAAAATCTTGTCCGTCACATCTGGATCGTCGCCCGAATCTTTTCTGATGGCAGCGACCGCCCATTCGCCATCCATGTGGAGGTCCAAGACGTTCAGGTCCACGTCAATTCCCGCCGGCGTTAAAATATTTATTTTTTCTCGATTTTCGCCTTCCAGCAAAAGGGCTCCTGCATAGGCCGCACCAGCTGCGCAAGTCCCAGTAGTATAGCCCAAGCGAAGGCCGTTTTCATAAAGTTCCATTACTTGGTCGCGTAAATATCTTGGCGGTTGTTCTCGTAAAGGATGGCGTTAATAATCGAAGCCGCAACATTTGAACCGCCCTTGGTTCCCACGGTTGTAATTTGTGGAACGTCAACAGTCCTCAGCTCTTCTTTGGATTCAGCCGCCCCGACAAAACCAACTGGGACGCCGATTACAAATAGCGGATCGCACTTGCCCTCTCTGATGAGCTCGATCAAACGGAAGAGGGCTGTGGGCGCATTGCCAATGGCAAACATGCGGATGCCCCTTGCAACTGCCTCTTCAATGGCAATGAGGCTCCGGGTTGTGCCCTGTTCTTTGGCCTTGGCGGCTATGTCCTTGTCGCTAACCAAGGTTATTATGTCGCAAGACGCTGCAGCCAGAGCCGGCTTGTTGACCCCAGCGATTATCATATTGGTATCAGAATAAATGGTCCCGCCATTTTTGATGGCCTCCAGGGCTTTAGCTGAAAAATTATTTTTAAAAGAAATTATATGCCTGTAGTCCACATCGCCTGTCGTGTGAATCATCCGCCTGGCAATCTGTAGGTCCAGGCCTTCGAAGTCGACATCCTTCAAGGATTCGTCAATTATATCCATCGATTTATTTTCAATTTCCATTGGTTTTTGTATATACATATAGTCTCCTTTTATTTTTATTATTTATTTTTATTATTTATCTTTGGCAAAATCAATCAGTCTGTCCATCCAAGTCAGCGGATGGAAGTGGGCGAAAAATCCGTAAGCGTTTTTATATTTGTAGCCGTCCTCCCAAATTTTATCAGTTCCTGGCTTGGAAATTTCAAAAATAGTCTTCTCATCGCTCTCAAAAATTCCCCGGTGAAATTCCCTGGCCCTTAAAATCTCGCCTGCCTTAGCAAAGCCCAAATCTTCTTTTGCTTTGAGTTCGCAGTAGCCAAAATTTTGTAGACGGTCGGTCATCTGAGCAGACCCTTTAAAAATTCCCGCCATATTGTGGCCCTGGGATTTTTCCGCCAAGTACATGAGGCCGCCACCGTAGGCAATCAGCTTGCCGCCTGCTTCCACATAAGATTTTATGGACTCCTTCATGTCAATATTCATCTCTAAGTCGGCGATAAAATCTTCTGGGTAGCCGCCACCAATCAAAATCAAATCAGCTTCTGGCAATTTTTTATCCTTGAGAGGTGAAAAGGGAATGAAGTTTTCTCTTCCCTCAAAATTATAAAAAAATGGAAAGGCCTGGTCGTGGGCGTAGGCGATTTTTATGTCCTTTAAATCATTGACATAATTTTTATTATCATCGTCAACTTTTATTTCCTGGCACTGGGCAATCCTATAGAGCTCGTCCATGTCCAAGTGGTGGGCGACAAGTTCGCTTGCCACCTCCAGAAGGTCCATAAAATTTCTCTGCTCATGAGGCAAAAGTAAGCCTTGGTTTTTGGATTTTATATTTAGCCTATCGTCATAAGGCAGGTAGCCCAGGACTGAAATGCCAATATATTTTTCCACCTGGGTCTTCAAGAGCTCGTACATTTTTTGCGAGGTCTTGTTAAAGATTATCCCCTTGATTTGCCCGCCAGAAAAATCCATCATGCCCTTAATCTTAGGTATGGCCGTGAAGGATTCACCCTTGGGTTCATAGACGATGACGACCGGCGTCTGAGTACGCTTTGAAAGATCGTAGCAGGAATACTCATAAGTATTTTGCAGGCCGTCAAAATATCCCATGACTCCTTCGATAATTTTAAAACCATCCTTGGCCAGGGCCCTATTTATATTTTTTTCATCCATCAAAAACAAGTCTAGATTTTCCGCTGGCCGACTAGCCGCCTGTGACAAATAGTCTGCGTCAATGTAGTCAGGCCCCACCTTGTAGCCGCGGACTTTTTCCTCCCTGCCAATGGCCCGCAAAAGAGCCAGGGATATAAAGGTCTTGCCCGTGTTTGAAGATGGGGCTGCAATCATAAGTCTCCTATCCATTTATAATCTCCTTAAAAGCTTGAATGAGTTTTGCGTTTTTTTCATGGTCTTTAACGGCAACCCGGATAAAATTGCCCTCTAAGTTTCTATATGAAGAACACTTGCGAACCAAGATCTTCCTATTTAAAAATTCTTGGAAGACATCTTCTTCCTCGCGGTCGCCCAAATTTATTAGTAAAAAGTCTGCAGATGACTCATAGGTCTTTAAGCTTAATTTCTCAAGCTCGTCTATTAAAAATTCCCTCTCCTTTTTTATATAGGCCTTGGATTTTTCCCTGAAGTCTTGGTCCATGAAAATCTTTCCCATATTTTCCAAGAGGGCTCCCACCGACCAAGATGGGACGAGGCTTCTAAGTCTTTTGATATTTTTCTTTGAGGAAAATGCCATGCCAAGTCTGAGTCCAGGCAGGGAATAAAATTTTGTCGCCGCCTTTATCAAATAAATATCGTCCCCAATATAATCCATGGCCCTATAGTCCAGGTCTGCAAAATCGTCAAAGGCCTGGTCCAGCATGAGATGGGCAGGAGATCCTTTAATTATTGAAATTAATTTTTCAAATTCATTTTTTCTTAAAGCCCGGCCGTTGGGGTTATTGGGATTTGTAAGAATAATAAGATCACCCTTTTTAAAGGCAAACTTTTCTAAATTTTCAAAGTCAAGAGTAAAATCGCTTTTTAAGTCCACTCTTAAAAATTCTTTGCCGTAGACCCTTGCACGAATTTCGTATTCAGAAAAAGACGGATCAAAGACGATTGTCCGCTCGTGTTCAAAGATAATCCGGTCAATAAGCTCAATGGCCCCGTTGCCCAGAGCGATTTTATTTTGGTCCACACCAAAGGCCTTGGAGATATCGGCCATCAAAGACCTGTATTCTATGTCCGGATAGCGCTCGATGGATTTTAAATGATCCTCGATAATATCGTAGACATAGGCCGGCGGACCAAGTGGATTTATATTGGAAGAAAAATCCAGAATGTCCCCGTCCTTGGCATATTTAAAAATATTTGCCCCGTGGATCATGGTCTTATCTGTCATTTTTTTCTCTTCTTCCGATTATTAGTGACAAATAATTCTCCTCTGCCAAGATTTCCTGGTCAGTCTCTGCGACTCTTTCGTTGGCAGCGGAAATATTGGAAATATATTTATAATCAAAGCCATGGGCCTTTAATTTTTTTATAATCTCTTCCTTAGAAGGGTTTTTAAAGGTCTTTAAAATCGCGACCGCATCAGCCGCTGATAAAATATTTTCATTTACATCTTCGCAGAGGACAAAGGCTTCGCCCTTTTTAACCAGTGGCACAGACAGCCTGTTGGCCGCAGCCAAAAAGCTGGGCACGCCTGGGACAAATTCGATTTCCATGTCCCTGGCATAATTAATTGTATTTACCAAAGTCGAATAAACAGTTGCATCGCCAATTGTTACAAAAGCGCCCGATTTGCCATCTGGAATTTCCTTTTGGATAATTTCAAAAGCCTTTTTATAATGGTCTTCAGTCACAAAGCCCATGGGAAAATCCAAGTAGACGATGCGTTTGCCATCTATAAAATCTCTGACCGTGTCCAGGGCCATGTTCTTGCCCTTGTTGTCGGGAGCAAAAATCACATGGGCCTCTTTGAGGGCCTCCACAGCCCAAAGGGTCAGATATTTTTTATCTCCTGGTCCGGTCCCAATTGCATAAAGTTTTTTCAATTCATAATCTCCTTTAGATTTGCATAATACATATCGCGGACGAATTCCTCTTCGCCTAGGCCAATGAGCTGGGCGTCAACTTTTATACCCTCTCTTTCAAGTATTGACTTCCATGAATCTTCGTCGTCTCCTGCCATATCGTTTTTGGCGTGGTCACCTGCCACCAGCATGAGCGGACGGAGAATGACTTCTGTTATGCCAGCTTCTTTTACCCTTGGCAAAATATCTTCGATAGACCTTGAGCCTTCAACTGTGCCTACAAAAACCTTATCGTAGCCCAGCTTTTTAAAGGCCTCTTCAACTTCGCCGTAAACCCAGTCGACTTGGTGTTCAGTTCCGTGGCCCATAAAAATTATGGCCTTGTCCTTGGGTAAATTAATATTTTTTGCAAAAAATTCTATGTCTTCCTTGGTCTCTAAAAGTGGCTTGGCAACTTTGCCAAGGCCGATCCTCTCAATTTTTTCGTATTCAAAACCCCTTAGGATGTGGAGGGGCAAAATATATATTTCATCGCAAGTCTCTTGGAGCTTGGCGATAACTTCCTTTTCATTAAAAACAAATTCTCCGCGTTTTTCTAAAATCCTCTTGATAATTCGGCTGGTAAAGGCCAATTCAGTTTGTCCGTCAAAATTTTCCTTTAAGTGGTCGTAAATTGGTCTAATGTTTTTTTCATAAGTGTCCTTGTGGCTGGTGCCAAAAGCTATTACAGCGAGTCCTTTCATCTCTTACCTCCAAATAATTAATAAAACCATGATAATCACAAAAATTATCTCACTAGTGATGGCCGCCCTGTTGGCCCTTGTAATGTCATTGCGGTTAATGGGCCTGCGGTCATTGCCTATATAGGGCTTGTTGTCCATGTGGCCAAAATATTGGCTGGGTCCTCCCAGGCGCACGCCCAGCATACCAGCCATGGCTGCCTCAGGATATCCTGCATTTGGCGACTTGTGCTTGCCGTGGTCTCTAATCATAATTTCATAGGAACCCCTGGCGTCGTAGCCCAAGAGATAAGCCGCACCTACAAAGAGCAGGCCGGTAATTCTGGCTGGGATATAGTTAACCCAGTCGTCAAAAATTGCGGCCGCCTTGCCCAGGTATTCGTATTTTTCATTCCTATAACCAATGGTCGAGTCCATGGTGTTTACAAATTTGTAGGCCATACCGCCCACGGGTCCAAAAAACAATATATAAAAAAGTGGTGCGATTATTCCGTCGCTGGTATTTTCGGCAACGGTTTCCACTGTGGCTCTGACGATTTTTTCTTCAGATAGATTTGCAGTGTCCCTGCCCACGATCATGGACAGCTGGTATCTGGCTTCTTCAAGGGATTTAAAGAGGGCAAGCCTAACTGCATTGGCGCATTTTATAAGTTCTCTGCCGGCTATAGCCGAATAAATTAAATACAGAGAAAAAAGTTTGGCACCTGTGTCATTAAGTAAGGAAAAAATTCCAATTAAGACCAAGATTGTCGCTAGCAAATTAAAAACGAGCATACAAAGTCCGGCCCAGAATAATCCTCTGTCCCCGCTTACATGTGCTCGTACAAATTTCTCTTCCCTCCTAATAGTTCGCCCCATAATCCTGATGGGATGGTAGTAATAGTTGGGATCACCTATTAAAAAATCCAATAAAACTGCAAAAACTAAAATCATTTTAAACCACTAATCCTCTTAATAAATTCCATATCCATATTTTCTTGCAAAAGCTTTTCAAGTTTGTCCAGTTCTAAATTGAGTTCGTCATCACTTTGGTCCTCGTGGTTGGCGTGCTTGTCGTAATCAATCAGGCTATCCTCATCCACCAGTTCAAAGTGCTCATAGGGAATGAGACCTATAACGGGAATGCCCGTCAGGTCTTCGATTTTTTCTATGCCAGACTCCAAGAGAGTCGGATCTCCCCTAAATTTATTTATAACCAGGCCCTTGATCCTTGCTCTTTCTTCTTTCTCAAGGAGCATAACCGTTCCATAAAGGGATGCGAAAACTCCGCCCCTGTCGATGTCGGCCACCAAAATTACTGGCGCGTCAACCATTTCAGCCAGGCCCATGTTCACTATGTCGTTGTCCCGCAAATTAATTTCCGCCGGACTGCCCGCCCCTTCAATTACTATTATATCATTTTCTCCTTCAATTTGCTCGAAAACTTCCATAATATGGTCGCGAAGTTTGGGCTTGAAATCAAAATATTCCCGGGCCTGCATGGCCTTGTACTTTTCCCCGTCGATTACAACCATGGACCCAGTGTTGGACTGGGGCATGAGTAGGACAGGATTCATCCTAACGTCGGGCTTTAATCCTGCAGAAAAAGCTTGCAAGGCTTGGGCAGTTGAAATTAGCCTACCGTCTTCAAGCGTGTGGGCCTTTGATGACATATTTTGTGATTTAAAGGGATAGGACTTATATCCACATTTTTTAAAATATCGGACCAGACCAGTCACCAGCAAGCTCTTGCCTGCTGATGAGGTCGTCCCCATTACCATTAACTTAGCCATTATTTGTAAAGATAATCAAAAATCATTTGATAGGCATCAACGTATTTTGAATTTGGCTTGTTGTGGAAAAGTCCACGTGGCAAATAATAAACGTGATTGTTAGAAACAGCGTCAATTTTAGCCCAAGCATCGGTTGATGACAAATATTTTTCTACTGATTCTTTGGCGTAGTCTTCTGAATACATGCATTGGATGAAAATATATTCTGGATCCATCATTACAATGTCTTCAATGCTGATGTCAACCCTTGGGCTAGCACCCTTTTCAACTTCGCCGCCCAATTGGTTTTGACAACCCAAATCCTGGAGAATTGTGCCCAAGTCAGATTGGGTGTAGTTGCCCTTAACACCCTTGGCAACTGGCATGATTGAAAGGACATGAGGCTTGTGGTCTCTAATTGGAACCTCTTCAATAATTTTTGACACGCCTTCGATGGTCTTTAGGGCCACATTGTCAAATGCCTCTTGATTGTCGTTAAGTGAAGTGTAAATATAAGCCCACTTTGCGTAGTCGCGAACGCCGTTAAAGGAAATGCCAATTACGTCGATGCCAGCAGCCTTGGCTGGACCTTCGATGGTCTTGTAGGCGTCAGAAGTGATGGCGCAGATAATTAAATCAGGTTTTTCTGCAATAATTTTTTCCACATCCCAGTTTTTGCCGCTTGGTGATGTTACGATGACATTTTTGCCCTCGGTAATATCCTTGCCGCGTTGGAATTTATAAACTTCAACTGCGTTGTCGCCGCCAATAATTAAATCGATTTTACCGCCCAATTCGTCATACATGGATGCGTATGAAGAATAAAATACTGCAACTTTTTGCTGACGCTTTTTAACTGTTACTGATTCCCTGCCGGTATCATCTGTAAAAGTCATGGTGTCTGCATCTTCTTGGATTTTTTCTAGTTCTGCAATGGCATCCTTGGCCAGTGTTGATTTTTTGTAAGTCTCAGCAATTTTTTCTAATTCTGAGATAGCGTGGGCCTTGAAACCAGCTTCTGTATTTGTATTTGTTTCTGCACTCTCAGTCGCATCTGTCTTTTCACTAGTCTCTGAAGCCTTCTTATCTTCTCCTGCCTTTTCGTCCTTTGGACTTGTGCAGCCTACCGCCAAAAGTCCTGCCATTAACAAAATAAGTAATTTCTTTTTCATAATTTCCTCCTGCCGGGAACCATAATCATCTGCCCATCGTGGTGGATAATTTCGGCATCAAGGGCAAAAATATCCCGGATATTTTCGCTTGTGATGACCTCTTCCCGTCTTCCTTCAAATAAAATTTTTTTGTCTTTCAAGGCAAAGAGATAATCTGAATACCTAATTGCCAAGTTTATATCGTGAAGGACAAGCAAGATGGTCGTACCGTATTCTTCCTTCATCCTCTCGATCAAATCCATAAGCTCAATCTGGTAGCTTATATCCAAGTAAGTCGTGGGCTCGTCCAAGACCAATATCTCGGCCTGAGTTGCCATGGTCATGGCTATCCACGCCCGCTGGCGTTCGCCTCCCGACAAAGTCCTAAGGGCCCTATGTTCTAAGACACTAAGGCCAGTAAATTTCAAAACCTCATCAATAATTTCCTCGTCTTTTGCAGATAAGCCCCCCAGCATTGACCTGTAGGGAAACCTACCATTGGCCACCAGGGTTCGCACGGTCGCATCTGTCGGCGACTTGTGGATCTGCGGCAAAAAGGCAATCTTTTTTGCTAGTTCTTTGGTGTCATAATCGTAAATGGACTTGTCCTTGTAAATAACTTGACCATAAGCCGGCGGATTTTTCCTGGAAATCAACCTGAGTAGTGACGACTTGCCAGACCCGTTGGGCCCGATAATGGTCGAAATTTTTCCCTTGGGCACGTCCATGGACAAATTTTCTATAATGGTCTTGGTCCCGTAATTAATTTTTATATCTTTAAAGCCAAAATACATCTTAATACCCCTTTCTATACCTTTCTCTTAAGAGATAGAGGAAGAATGGTGCGCCCAAAAATGCCACGATAACGCTAACTGCAATCTCGCCTATTGGCAAAATTATCCGGCCGACCGCGTCTGATAGAATTACAAAGGAATATCCCAAGAGCATTGAGGCCAGGGATAGTTTACGATAGTCATTGCCCACAAAAATCCTGGCAATATGCGGTACAATTAAGCCGACAAAGGAAATTAAACCCGCAATTGCAATGGCCGCCCCAGATAATAAAGATGAAACGATTATAATTAAAAATCTAAAGCGCTCTGTCTTTAAGCCAAGTGAGCTGGAAAGCTCATCGCCTAACATCAAAACATTCATGTTATTTGACATCATAAGGGCAATTATAATACTTATAATTATATAAGGCGTAGCAAAGAAAACCTCTCCCCAGCCCAAGCCGTTTAAAGATCCAATGGTAAAGCCAAGTGTAGATGCAAGTCTTTCTGGAAACATGGACCTTAGCATATTGTTAAAGGCCGTAAACATGGCGCCCACCGCCACACCCGAAAGGACTAAGCGATTTGGATTTATCCCGTCGCTGTAGGCCAAGCGGTAAATAAAAATCGTGGTCAAAAGTGCGCCGACAATGGTCCCCACCGGCAAAAGATATGCGTAGGCAGGAAAGGCCATTAAAGTCAAGTGGCCCACAAAGCTTGCCCCATTGGTAACGCCGATTACAGATGGCGATGCTAAATTGTTTCTCATGACCCCCTGCAAGAGAGCGCCCGAAAGTGCCAAGGCCATGCCGACTAATCCACCACCAATAACCCTTGGCAATCTAATTTTAAAAATTATCAAGTGCTCCATGGTCTCGTCGTGGACAAAGAGGCCCTTTAAAACTTGGCCAAAAGAATATTTCATTGAGCCCAGGGACAAACCGATTACGGTCGATGCCAGGGCGATTAATATAAAAATAAAAATGTATGAGTCTTTTTTCTTCAAGGCTCCTCCTAAAAATTCCAATAAAAAAACATGCTCTTACAGCATGCCAAAAGAACGCATAATCCCTAACCCAGATTATGCACTCATAGGGTATCCTGACTCTTTCTTCATCCTTTAGGCCGCCTTCCCACGATTGCGCAGTGGCCTTGGCCCTCGTCCAAAATACAGTAGAGGTAGCTGTAAGGTTTTTCCTTTTCCCCACAACTATTTTACCATTAACGGCCCTACTTTTCAAGATAAAAGACGCCTTGCCATGAATAATAATAATAATAATAATGGGTATAAGACAAGTGAGGTGATTAGATGAAAAGGAAAAACATAATAATAATTTTAACCTTAGTCGTCCTTGCAATGACCTTATCTGCATGCGCGACCAAAGAAGAAGCCCTGATAGAAAACTTTATCAAGGACTACTACGCCTACATAGGCCGGGTAAAATCCGATGAATGCCATGAATTGGCAGCCAAAGAATTGGCCTACGGGGACGAATCGGTCCTCAAAAAATACTTGGACGAAAAAACTGTAAAAATTTTAGTCGCAGATGTTGACTACCTAAATCCAGTTTATGAAAAACTAGGTGCAGGCCTCGCCACAGTCAAAATGGAGGAGATCAAAAAAGACGAGGCTGGTGATTACAGAGTAAAATACCACCTGCACTTCTCCGACAACCATGAGTTAAAGGAGAGCCACGAATTAAGATTGGCCGTTGACGGCGACAAAATAATTATTAAATCAGGGTCCATGGGACCAACCAAAGAGCTCATGGAAAATTTAATCAAATAAAAAACAGACGCAAGGAAATTTATTTTTCCCTGCGTCTTTTATATTATAAGTTCATAATAACATTCGTAAGCATTTGAAGACATAAGCTTAAAACCCAAACGCATCAAAAGTTTTCTGGACCTGACATTATTAGTATAAGACCGGGCGCAAAAATTTTTGGCCCCGTACTCATCAATCATGTAATCCATAATGGCGACCAGGGCCTCGGTCATGAGCCCCTGGCCCCAGCAGTCCTGGCTCATGGCATAGCCTATGGAAATAAAATCCTTCTTGTACTTGTCCCAGTCAAAATCAATGCAGCCAATGGCATGGCCGTCGTACTCCATACAGTAGACGGTCTTAAACTCGTGAAACATTTTTAGAAATTGCCTGGAATCATCCAGACTTTTGTGGTGGTTCCAGCCAGCCATCTCGCCAACCCCTGGCACAGAGGCAAAGGCGTAGAGGTCCTCCAGATCATCCGGCCTCCAGTCCCTCAAGACCAGCCTTTCAGTTTTTATTTCCTTAAGCTTAATGCACACGTCCGCCTCCTCAAATGTGGAAATTTTTCCTCTTTTCGTGTATAATTATAACATAATTGTTTAAACATTAACAATACAAGGAGGAACAATGGATAATTTATTTTTAAGCTCACCCGAAGTTACAGAGCGTTCAAGACAAATCGGGATAAAAAAAGCCAACAACAAGGCTAGAACAACCAGGTCACTCGCCTTTATGGCAGGCATGTTTATAGCCCTGGGTGGAATTACAAATACAGTTGCAAACATAGTCCTGTCCCCTGGCATTGGCCCATTCCTAGGAGCCTTTATGTTCGCCCTGGGACTCATGCTAGTCCTAGTTGCAGGCGCAGAACTCTTTACCGGAAATATTCTCCTCTACGGAGCCTATCTATCAAAAGACATCAGCTTAAAGCAAATGGCCACCAACTGGGGCAGAGTCTACCTGTGGAACTTTATCGGTGCTTTATGCTTTTCAGCTGTAACTCATCTTACAAAATTAAACCCAGCTATTATCGAATCCATTACAGCCACCTCAGCTGGCAAATTGGAACTAACTGTTATTCAGTGCCTAGCAGGAGGATTTTTATGTAACATCCTCGTCTGCCTAGGAGTTTGGGTATCATTCTCAGCCAACGACGGTGCCTCAAAATTTATACTAATGGCCATGCCAATCATCGCCTTTATACTGTTAAAATACGAACATAGCGTGGCAAATATGTTCTACTTCTCATTCACAGCCATTGAATCAGGCATCGATTTTGTAGGAGTCCTTAAGAATATGATCCCAGTTACAATTGGAAACATTTTGGGCGGGATGTTTATTGCCAGCATCTACCACCACGCTTATAAGAAGTAAAATATTTACAGTTAAAATCGCGGCTTTTCGCAGTGTTCGAAATTTTTCTCATTCCGACGTACACCCAAGTACGCCTCATTCGAAAAATTTCTCAAGCTACGAAAATCCATCGATTTTTCCTTGTAAATATAGGTTAAGAGGTTGTTATTTTTACAATCTCTTTTTTATTTATTAAATTATAGGTCTACTGCATCTCATTCGCAAAATTTCTGCACTTCGCGAAATATTCCCGTTTTTCCTCGCATATTTATACAAAAGAGTTTTATATAGGTATTTATATTGACCGATTGACTTGCAGGTCTCGTGTCAGAGATTCCCAAGAGTCCAAAAATTTTCATGTAGGGGCGACTTTATGTGGCCCAAAAATTTTTGGACTCTTGGTGAATCTTACGGCCCTCATCAAATTATCCTAGCAAATTTAAAGATAAGAATTTTGTATGAGTATTCATATGAATGTTGCACTTGATTTGACAAATTATCCCACAAAAAAGCAGCCGCCAACGACTGCTTTATCCCATAACATATTTATACACTTATATAATACCACAAGTTCCGCGGACATTAAAGGACATCTTTTTTATCCAATAAAGTACCCCTGTCTTGAATTCATATCAAAACAGGGGTATTTT
Source organism: Ezakiella peruensis (assembly GCF_900215725.1). Lineage (GTDB taxonomy): Bacteria > Bacillota > Clostridia > Tissierellales > Peptoniphilaceae > Ezakiella > Ezakiella peruensis. The sequence continues at coordinate 189,633 of NZ_LT962470.1, forward strand.
ATACAGATTCTTGCTTTATTTTGTGCTTACTTTGTCAAATCAATAAATTGATTTTGGCTGGGCACCTTAGGTGCTAGTGGATTATCATGCACAACAATAACCCCTCTGTCTCCTTCAACTTTTACTTCAAATGATCTATTGGTATCCATGATATAATATACCCATCCATAATAAGTTGCAATTACTTCAGAACCTTTTTCAACAGTACTTTTCAAGTGAAGTCTCCCATTCCACTCCCTACTAATATAGTCATAGTATGTTGGTATTTCAATGCCTGCAGGATAGGAAACAACAAGACTATCAATAAACTTCCTGCTAGCAGGTGTGGGTCCTTTTACCTCTTCTCTATTTGCCATAATTGCTGGTACCAATAATGTTGACAACATTAATACCGCCAATAAAATCGATAGTGTTTTTTTCATAAAAAGTACCTCCTAAATAAATTTGAATACATTTCTCAATTTCTTAATTAGTGAGTCCTGTTTCCGTACTTAAATGGTATCATACAAGCGTACGCTTTGTCAAATATATGCACTAAAGTCAGTTTATAATCTTTAAATTTCTTTCATTTCGTTTCTTTTTATGTCTGTTTGCATGTGCTTTTACATTTCTTGCATTTAGGAATTGGATTTTTTGCCTATAAATGCTTTCTCCTTATATTTATACCAATAAACGTTGATTTTATGCAGTTTTTAGTATTAAAAGAGCTAGGTGTAATTATTTTTAAACCTAGCTTTTTCAACAATCTGAGAGATTGCCCTCTGCAATCTCTTCTTTCATTCTTTATTCTAAAATCTGTTTTTGAAATATTTATCTGCCTGATAGAGGGCGCCGACTGGGTTGTGGGCGAGGACCCGGTCTTTGGCGACGAGGGTTGTGACCAGGGCGTCTGAATACTTGGTAAAGAGCGAATCGTGGCCCACACACAGGCCGACTATAACATTGAAGTCAGTCTTTTTGTCGTTGAAATATTCCGCCTGGCCTATTGGATTGCACATGACTTCCTCAGTGCCTGGGCGAATTTTTTCCTCGTCCTTGATATCCAAAAATTCCTTAGGCACTCCTCCAGACTTGCACATCATGGAGTGAACCTCAAAGCCATTTTTGCGGAGGATGTCTGCAAAGACCCTGGCCTCGTACTTGAGGCCAATGCAAAAGGCGATTCCGATTTTCTTAAAATCATTTTTTCTGCAAAAGCGCATTATCTCCTCGACTCTGGTGTCTTTTAGATAGCCTTCCTTTTCCGTTTGGCAAGCGGCCCTGGCAATCTTGTAATTCTCTTCGGTCTTATAAAGTTTTTTAATCTCATCCATCCTCTCTTCGTCAACAGTTGGGCAGCCTTTTGGGAAGACTCCTTCCTTGGAATAACATTTTTTAGATGGACACAAATCACAAATTAATTTATCTTCACTCATAAAATCCTCCTAATCTTCGATGGCAGAAATGTTGAACTGACTGCCATCGCCAATGGCCTCTCCTTCAATCGCGATTTTGTCACCGGCCTTTAAAAATGGCAGGCGGTTGGACTTGGCAATTCCAGCAATGTAAATCGTATCCTCGCCCTTGGCCTTGATGAAGTAATTGGTGTTGCCTTCAACGGTAACTGGCACAATTTCTTCTATTATAATATTTCGCTTTTCAGTCTCTGCTGGCTCTTGGTCACTCGTCACATAGGATTCGTTAAAGGCCTTGAGGGCTTCCTTGACCGTTTGGCCAGTGCGAACTGTTTGGTAATTTTGCGCATCTATAAAGGCAAAGGTCTTGATGAGCCCTGCGTTATCCTTAAGCGATAGGAAATAAGTTGGACGATTGTAAAGGTTGATGAGGATTGGGAAAGTCGCTGTGTAGCCCTTTTCTTGGACAGCGCCCTCCGCAGAATCCATGGCCGAGTGTTCGTCAGCCGATGAAAGCGGATAGAATTTGGCTTCCTTGGTCCTCATATTGATAAGGGCAAAGCCAATATTAGACTCGTCTTGCAAAACGGAAGTAATCCCCGTGTACATATAAATATCGTTGTCAATTGACAGGTAATTGTAACCGTCGGTCGGCTGGGTAACGCCCTTTTGCCCAATGAATTGGTTAATAAATCCGCGTTTCATCCTCCCGTTCCAATTGAGCTGCCTCATAACTAAATTTGCAGAGTAAACCCTGTCCACCCAATCGGGCACTTGGCCAACTTCATAGCGGTTGGCCTCACCAGTTACAGCGTCCACAACTATGACCGAATTGGAATCAAAAGCCCCAATGAGGCCTACAGTCGGCTTCAAGGTCGAAGCCACCCAATAAGGATGATTGTTGTCGTCAACTTCAAAATTTATTTCATCAATAATCGCAGTCGGATACTTAAACCTTATTAGCCGCCTAATATTTCTTTGGAACTTGTCCGAAAAAGAATACTTAATTGGCTCAGGCAATTTCACCATCATAACATCTTGATCGGCCATGTCAACGGCAATATAATAAGGAATACCCGATGATTTATTTTGCAGCCACTTAATAAATCCCGAATAAACCAAAGGCGTATTTCTCATAGGCTTGCCATTAACAGTAACCTGCGAATAAGCAGGATCTATGCTATACTGGGAAACCAAGTCCCCCATCTCGCCCATCTTTCTAGACCCAAGTTTAACAGCCGTGTCCCTATCGACCACTGGGATTTTTTCGAAGTCAACTTCAGCCACGTCATCCTTAAAAACGCCCTCTTGGAGCTCAAGCACCTTTGAATAAGACTTGGCGTGGAAAATCGGTGCCGACACAATTACCATAATGAAATATAGGGCCCAGATGCCGAGCAGAAATTTAAAAGTAAACTTCCCCGTCCTAAAGGACCTCCTAAAGCCCCGCCTGCAGTAAATATTTATAAAAGTAGTAGTCACCGGGGCAATAATAGTTAGGGCTATATAAAACTCGCTGGCAAAAATATTTATAGGCGGCAAAACAAAATAATAATACAAAAAAGCAAAGACCAGGCTGCAGATGATAGCCTTGGCCCAACCAGACTTGGGAGCCTTGACCGGCTCAGCCCCCTCCTTGTACTTATGTATTAAATCTTTCAAATTAACATTAATCTTCATATCATACCTCCAAATAACTCTTACCCATTAATAACAATAATTAAAGTTTCCCATTATATAAGCAAAAAATTTTACAAAACAAAAACCCTTTATATTAATGCGATTAATATTTTTCTAGTACTCAAACATAAGACTCATTTCACCCTGAAATAAAAATAGCTCCTAATCTCGTTAATCCTCCTATAAATCTAAACCAGATAAATTAACCCATCGAATTTAATCACAAAAAACATCCAGTCAGGCAATTGATAATTCCTTTCAATGAATGTGCGGGTGCTCGATCTAAATTTATATAGCCCGTTTTAAAAAAGTAATTCTACTATAATAAAGACTCAAGCGAATCACATATTAATTTAATAATCTTCATTATATTAATTTAAATTACATTAATTTTTTATAAAGATCACAAAATGAAAGAGGCATCTAAAAAGGCAATTGATAATTCTTTTCAACGAACGCGTGGATACTCCATCTTGAGTCATAACCTTCATTTTCATAATAAAATTATCCATTCGCTCACTTTGAAAATACAAAAGTCTTTTAATAAATAAAATATCACAGATTTTAAACTAAGAGAAAAACTTTAAACATAATGCATCTCTTTTAAATATAAATTTCTTAAATTAAGGCATTCAATATGATAAAAACATCCAGACAGGCAATTGATAATTCCTTTCAATGAACTTGTGTAAACTCATCTTTAAAAAATTCTTAATATTAATAAAATGAAAATATCTATGCTGAGAGTTACAGAGATTCTATATAAATTATTGTCGATCAAAAAATATCGCTTAGTTTCCATCAGCTTTTAACTTTTTCCACTCAAGAAAAAGATGTTGACTTGTTTTCAATTGCTTCCGTCTTTTTTTATCTTAAATCAAAAAGTTAGCACACTCTAAATACGCAAAGTTTTTTCAATTAAAAATCATCCAGCCCCTAATTTTCAAAAATAAATTTTTTTAAAATTTGCGATTGTGTCAAGCTTTATCTTAAATTTAAAAATACATTTTAAAATTAAAAATACAAGCCCAGTCATTTTGAAAATATAATATTTTTTCAAAATCAAAATGCCAGCCCTTGGATTTTAAAATTAAAAAAGCTCTTTATAATTAAAGATTTAAGGGCTCAGGATTCTAAAATGAAAATTGCTCTTAAGCCTTTATAATTCGTAGTCTATCCATTATTTTTTTCTCGTTTTTAATCGATTGAAATTTCAAAAGTAAAAAATAATTGATAATTTTTTTCAAATTTTCGCTAAAAGTTGTTGATATCTAACTTTTTTTGTTGTATAATAAGCAGTACGGTATTGAGAATTATTTTTAATGAGGAGGCTTAATTGATAAACTTATTACTTGCGCCCCGGGGCGAGTCTTTAAATATTGTTAAGATTAACTACAAGAAGATTGGCAACGAAAAAGAAATTCGCCACCTTACAAATCTAGGTTTTGTGACGGGTGCCAAAATTGATGTACTTACTGAGGCGTCTGGAAATCTTATCGTCAAGATTAAGGATTCCAAGATGGCCATTGATGAAAAAATTGCTCGAAATATTTTCGTTTAAATATGTTTAAATATAAGGAGGAAATATGAAAACACTTAGACAAGCAGAGGTCGGCAAGTCCTACAGGGTTTTAAAGATCCATGGGGCCGGGCCTGTCAGAAAGCGGATAATGGACATGGGTTTAACCAAAAATTCTGAACTTTTTGTCAGAAAAGTTGCCCCACTGGGCGATCCCATTCAAATTAACTTGAGAAATTACGAGCTAAGTCTGAGAAAAGACGAGGCGGAGATAATTGAAGTTGAAGAAATCCAAGGAGGCGCACATGTCAATTAATATCGCCCTAGCTGGCAATCCAAACAGTGGTAAGACCACTTTGTTTAATGCCCTAACCGGCAGTCACCAATACGTCGGCAACTGGCCAGGCGTTACTGTTGAGAAAAAAACTGGTAAATACAGAAAAGACACAGAGGTCAACTTTACTGACTTGCCTGGTATTTACTCCCTGTCCCCCTACACTATGGAGGAGGTTGTATCCAGGGACTTTTTGGTAAATGGAAAGCCTGACGCTATTATAAATGTAGTGGACGCTTCAAATATCGAAAGAAATTTGTATTTATCTACCCAACTCTTTGAACTTGGAATTCCCCTGGTCATCGCCCTCAACATGATGGACGTGGTTAGGAAAAACAAGGACAAGATTGATATTAAAAAAATTGAATCCGAACTCAACTGTAGGGTTGTTGAAATTTCCGCCCTCAAGAACGAAAATCTGGATAAGCTGATTGCTGTTGCCAAGGAAGAAGCAGGCAAAAGCCAACACCAAGTCAATAAAAAGATTTTCTCTTCCGATTTGGAAGCCTATATTAGTCGCTTGGAAAAAGAAATTCCTAGCCTAGAAAAATCTGCTTACCAAAGATGGATGGCAGTTAAGGTCTTTGAAAACGACGAAAAAATTATAGAAGAATTAGGTCTGAGCCCAGACGAAATAAAAACTGCAGATGCAATCAGAGCTGAGGCAGAAAAGTTTTTCGACGACGATGCTGAAGGCATTGTAACTGACGAAAGATACAATTATGTAACTGCCCTAACTGAAAAAGCGGTAAAAAAAGGTCGTTCAGGCCTGTCCACATCTGACAAGGTCGACAAGGTCATCACCAACAGGTGGCTATCTATTCCGATTTTTGTCCTCATTATGATGGGCGTTTATTATGTAGCTATTTCAATTGTAGGCGGAGAAGTAACCGACTGGACTAACGATGTTTTCTTTGGCGAATACATTGGCGGATTTTTAGATAATATTCTTACCAAGCTCGGCACTTCTGAAATCGTCCACTCGCTTGTTATGGACGGTATCTTTGCCGGTGTATCAGCAGTACTTGGGTTTTTACCAGTTATTGCAACCCTGTTTTTATTTATAGCTATTCTTGAAGACATCGGCTACATGGCAAGAATTGCCTTTATCTTGGACAGGGTTTTTAGAAAATTCGGCCTATCAGGCAAGTCCTTTATCCCAATTTTAGTTGGTACTGGTTGCTCAGTTCCAGGAATTATTGCCACTAGGACCATTGAAAACGACAACGACAGACGTATGACTATCACCGTTGCATCCATGATGCCTTGCGGAGCCAAGACAGATATTATTGCAATGTTTGCAGCTATCTGGGGCGGCGCATGGTGGTTTGGACCTATCTGGTATTTTGCAGGAATTTTAGCAGTAATTGTTACAGGTTTAATTCTAAAGAAAACCAAGATCTTCCACGGAGACCCAGCCCCCTTTATTATGGAGCTACCTGAATACCACTTGCCAAGTCCTTCCAACGTTTTGCGCTCAACCTGGGAAAGGGTCAAAGCCTTTATAGTAAAAGCTGGTACCATTATCCTACTATCAGCTATCTTTATCTGGCTAACTACAAATATCACAGTTAACTTTGAATTCGTTCCATTTGGAGAAGGCGACGTCGACTCAATCTTGGCATTTATCGGTAAGAAAATCGAATGGATCTTTAAGCCACTTGGCTTTGGCGACTGGATAGCCGCTGTTGCTTCTGTAATGGGACTTGTGGCCAAGGAAATGGTTGTATCAACCTTTGGTGTCCTGGCAAAATTGGGCGAAGTTGATCCAGACTCAGCCAGCCTATCAAAATTTGTTGCTGGTTACTTCACAACTGCAAGCATGCTCTCATACATGCTCTTCAACCAATTCACCATCCCTTGCTTCGCAGCAGTTGGTGCCCTCAAGCAAGAAATGAACAGCAAAAAATGGACCTGGTTCGCCGTATCCTATATCCTGCTCTTCTCCTACACAATATCCTTTATGGTCTACCAATTCGGCAGAGTTTTGATAGACGGAGCACCAGCCAATATCGGCACAGCCATCGCTGGAGTCGTGCTCGCTATCTACCTCTACCTGATCTTTAGACCATCAAAATACAAAAACTAGGAGGAAGACATGGGAGATTTAATAGTATTAGGAGCAGTTGCCATAATTGCAGGCCTTGCAATATGGAAGATAATCAAAAATAAAAAAGCCCACAAAACTCCTTGTGGGTGTGGGTCTTGTCCCATGCATGATCAGTGCGAAAAGAGCAAAAAAGGAAAATGTTAATTTCATAGTATTTAAAAGGGACTTGTGCTAATGGTAAGCATAAGTCCCTTGTTTTTTGCCTTATTTAGTTTTGAAATACTTATATAAAAAACTTCCTTAGTTATAATTTGTCAAGCAAATATTCTTGCAAGGACTTGCTAAGATAAAATCAATTCAAAAAAATTCTTAATTACTCCTCGCATTTTTATTCAGCAAACATTTCAACCTGCGACCCGTAGATCTCGGCAAAATCGCCATTGCTTTTAATTAGACTTTCAAAATCTCCGTCTTCAACGATTTCCCCATCCCGCATAACTATAATCCTATCCACATATTTGATTGCCCCCAGCCTGTGGGTGACTATAACTTCTGTCTTATCCTGGGAGTTTTCGTAGAAAAAATCATAAATTTCTTTTTCATTTAAGGGGTCAATAGCCGATGTGGGTTCGTCCAAGGTTATTAGGTCAGCAGGCTTGTTAAATCCACGTAAGATCGCCACTCTCTGCCACTGGCCGCCGGACATTTCTCGGCCGCCGAAATCTCTGGTCATCTGGCCATCCATGGATAGATTGTCATCTTTTAAAAATTCTTTCACCTGGTCCTCGCTATATATAATCTCTGTATCAAAGGCTATGTTCTCCCTTAAAGTCATGGCATAGGAAGCGAAGAACTGATTGACTTGGCTAGTCCAATCATACATATCTTTTTCTCTGATATCCCTAGTAGACCTTCCACCATAGGTCACCTGGCCCTCAGTAGGCAGGAGTTCACCTGTCAAAAGGCGGACCAAGGTTGTCTTGCCCGACCCATTTATACCGACAATGGCAATTTTTTCGCCAGGCTTTATTCTAAGATTAATATTTTTTAAAGCATAGTCCTTGGCATTGGGATATTTAAAGGACATATTTTTAAATTCGATATCTCCATCTGGCTTTTCTAAACTTCCAAGCCTCTCACCCATATTCATAAATTCAAAATAGGGTTGGACCATGGCGTCAAACTGCCTGCCATAATTTACCAGGGATAAAATAGCCAGGACTTGACCTTTTAAGTTATTAAAAGCCGCCAATGATCCACCAAAGCCTGCAAAAGTAATTTTCCTAATGGCCAGCAAATAAGCATTTATAGCCAGAGCCGAGGCATCGGCATATAGATTTAATGGAAATAGCCCTAAGGACATTTTAAATATACCTGCCTCCTCATCCTTGACCATATCCTTATAGGCCTGACCTTGGTCTCGGTATTTATCCAAGAAAAATTCATCGGCATAGTTGGTCCTGGACTCAATAAATTGTGGGTTGCCACTTATAGCCTCCTGGTCAAGTTTTTTTATACGAGAAATTTCTAGCTTTCTATCCCGATTTTTTACCTTAAGCTTGGTCTCGTAGACCTGGGAAATTACAGTTGGCACAAGGGCAATCACAAGCCCGATGCCTATATAAACATTTATAGAGGTCAAGATAAATACAAGAGACAGGCCAGATAAACATGTGAAAATAAGCTCCATGGTGGTTTGTGCCAGGCGGAATAGGTTGGTTCCAGCAAAAATCGCCCTGTGGGCCCTCATGTCAGACATGGGATTTAAAAGATTTTCACTGGAAATCCTGGCGACTTTTTCATGAATTAAAATCTTTAATTTTCTCTCCAACCTTGGCATGCTGACAAAGGTTGAGTAAAAGCGCATATAAAAAATATTGTGCCAGCTGCCTATAAATAAGGCAAGGGCAAAGATTAATATGCGTTTAATATCGACCGCTTGACCGTTTATAATATTTGGAAAGACCTTAAAAAGCTCCATCATGGAATAAGTGTATAGAATGGGTCCCGTAAATTTTATTAGCAAGGAGATTACCATCATAAAAAAGTCATAGGGCGAAGCTTTTAAAATTATTTTAATAGATTTGCCTGCGTTTTTCATAAGTACATCTCCTTTTGAGTATTGTATAAATCTCTATAATAAGGCGTTTGCATCAAATCCTCATGGCTGCCCTTGGCGTAAATTTTACCATCCTTCAAGACTATAATATCATCCATAAGCTTGGTCGCCCCCAGCCTGTGAGATATAAGGAGGGAGATTTTTCCATGCAAAATTTCCAGGTACTTGCCATACATTTTCGCTTCAGAAATTGGATCCAAAAGAGCATTTGGCTCATCCAATATATAGAGGCTGGTGTCCTTGTTTAGAGCCCTCATAATGCCTAGCCTCTGCCACTGGCCTCCAGACATGCTGACGGCGTCTTTTGAAATTGCAGACAAGTCCGTGTCCTTGCCCTTTGGCAAAGAAGAAATTATTTCGTCTATGCCCAAAGCTTTCGCCAAGCCCTCATCGTATTTTAGCCCTCCCTTGAAGTCTAAGTTTTCTTTAAGACTGGCCGGATAATGGTGAGAGCTTTGAAAGACAAGGGCCATGGCATCTTTTAAATCGGATTTTTTGTAAGCAGAAATATCCAGATTATTAATTAAAATCTGACCAGAAGTGACCTCATATAAGCCCATCATAAGCTTGGTTATAGTTGACTTACCAGACCCATTTTCGCCTACAAGTCCATAGGATCCCTGGTCCATCTTAAAGGAAAGGCCTGACAAAATCTCTTTGTCTGAATGAGGATAGGTGAAGTGGACGTCCTTAAATTCTATGGACTTTATAATGTCCAAAGGCTTGTACCCAGTCTTTTCTTCTGATAAGTCAAAAAATTTCTTGTAATTATTTTCTACAAGGGCCGCTGACTTATGGTTAAAAAAATTTAAGACCAAATCGCTTACAGTGAGTTTAACCTCAATCAGCTGATAAAAAAGCGATGTGAATAATCCTAAGCTAAAGCCAGATACATCTGGTTTAGCAAAAGTCAATATATACAAGATAATTAGACCAATAAAGCCCAAATCATAGGCCATATCGCGTATAAAGCGGCCCCTGCCCAGAGCCTTGTTAGTTTTGGATGCTGAGGAAAATTCATCAGAAAATTTATGGTTGAAAAACTCGCTAGTGGCAAAAACTTTTCTCTCGCTTAAATACTTGCTGTTGATAAGGACATTGGAAAAATAATTCGCCCTCCTCATATTAGACCTATAAGAAATCCAGATATCCCCAGCTTTTTTAAGGCTAAAGGCTTCAATGCTTATTAAAAGGCCAACTAGGGATAAAAGCAGGATAGCAAAAAGTTTATTATAGGCAAATAAAATAAATAGGGTTCCAAGTATAATTATTAGATTTTTTATCATCAAAGCCTGACTGTCTATCAGCTTTTCCTTGTAATTTGACTCCGACAAACACCCTTCATATAAATTTCTATTGTCTGGATTTTCCAAATCGGCTATAGAAATTTTTGTCCATTTATCTATCAAGTCCTCTTCGTTTTTTACCTGGAGGAGGCTATAATTTACCTTTGACTTGGCTCTATCAATCATCATTAAAATCCGCCTAAGGGCGATTACAATTATAAAGGGAATAAAATATTTAAAAAATGCGCCTTGGCCAATGCCAACATTGATCAAATCCCTGCGAAAACCAATCATCAAAATCGACGATAGACCTAGCAAGACATAAATTATGTATTTGTAAAGCCTAAATCTTTTCTCCTTCATAAATCCCCCTGTTTTTTAATTGTGTTTTAATTTAAATCTCTTTGTATTTGTTTATCAAATATTTTCTGTTTTTGCTTTTCAATAATTTTCTTTTTTGCTTATAGATGATTTTACTGGCAAGCTTCAAAGCTAATTTCCAATAAAATAAAGCCTGCTTCTAATTTTATACTTAATAATTTTAACAATATCAAATTAAATTATATAAAAAATATCATATACACTTATAATAGCATATAATAATGCTTTAGTCAAAAAAAGGACTGCCTACCGGCAATCCTTAAATAGATATATTCTCAAAATAAATTTTTGTTTTAATAATTCAATTAAATTATTTGTAGAAAAATTTTACAATTGTAATTTAATAAATAAACTCACATAGAAAACTGCGACTTTTATAAGTAAACAAATTACTCTCTTGACCTCAGCCATTCTTCCTTGGAAATTTTATTTACAATTAAATGTTCGATTTTTCCAGTTGCGGTTTTTTTGTCAATTTCCCCAACTTTTTTAAAGCCAAGTTTTTCTTGCAGGCGTTTGGATTGAAGGTTATGATCAAAGTAGCCTGCATAGATGTTATCAACCAGGTCATTTTCAAATACAAAGTCAAATAAAATTTTGGCAGCTTCTGGCATTAACCCTTGGCCCCAATAATCCTTGGATAAAACGCAGCCCATATTTGCATTTCTCTTGCCCTTATCGGATTCAATCGGATTAGCTTCATCCCTTAGATCAATTGAGCCAATAACTTTGTTATTCTCTTTATAAACAATGGCCAAGCAAGTGCCTGCCTTTATAAACATTTGTAAAACTGCCTTGGTCTGATCAATTGTCTCGTGATGTGGCCAGCCAGCCATCTCGCCAACTCCTTCAACCCTAGCGTATGCAAAAAAATCTTCTGCATCATCCATAGTCCATGGCCTTAAAATTAATCTCTCAGATTCAAAATTTTTATTTGCAAATTTCATAAAAGCATCCTCCTTATCAAAATTAAATCGCTCTTAATAATCAAAAATTATTCTTAAAAATCAAATTAATTATCATAATCAAATTACTTTTCAAAATCAAATTACTTATTAAAAAAACACCTCACTAGGTGTTTTAATAAATGGTGGGCCTTCGGGGATTTGAACCCAGGACCGACCGGTTATGAGCCGGGCGCTCTAACCGCTGAGCTAAAGGCCCCAATATATTATGGCAGGGGTAGCAGGACTCGAACCCACGACATTCGGTTTTGGAGACCGACGTTCTACCAACTGAACTATACCCCTACATGTTTAAAAAAATATTTATTTGTTTTTATATTTAATTTCTTGGCTTTTATATTCTAGTATTAGCCGAATGTTTTTAGAATCATGTAGCGTCCACTTTATCGTGGACATCTCGCCCACGCAGGCTCGATGCCAAGTGGCGAGGTAAGTTTTCTGATCATAATCTATTCAAAAAGTTTTTTCACTAAATTTGTGAGGGAAATTTGATGAGATTCGAAGCAGATAAATTTTTCACCGACGCAGGTGTGCTCAGTGTACATCGAGGAGAGGAATAAATTTAAGCTGCGTGAATGTCGCAAATTTAACCACAAATTTACGGGGTTTTCACACATACCTCACTTCGTTCGGCGTTCAAACCCGAGCTGCGCGTTGCTTGCTCCAAACCATGACAAACGCGATCGCTTCACTGCAAATACGGATCTAGTTATATATGATTTTACTTCACCCATTTTTATAAGCTTCTAAAGGATTATCTATACCTTACCAGAGCCTATCCTCTCAAGACTTCGTCTTTCGAGGCAGCCCTCTCGCTCCTCCCTCACATTGTTCGGCGCTCTAGGGCGAGCTGCGCGTTGCTTGCTCCAAACCACGACACTACGTGTCGCTTCCCAGCAAATACGAATCTAGTTATATATAAAAATTTTGATAAAAATAAATGGTGCCCAGAGCCGGAATCGAACCAGCGACACGTAGATTTTCAGTCTACTGCTCTACCGACTGAGCTATCTGGGCAAGTGTTAAATTATATATTAAATTGTAAATGGCGGAGAAGGAGGGATTCGAACCCTCGCGCCGCTAAAATCACGACCTATACCCTTAGCAGGGGCACCTCTTCAACCGACTTGAGTACTTCTCCAAGGTTTAAATTATTTTGTGAATCTTGCGACACAATTGTCTGAAATGAATTATATAAAATACACAATTCTTAAAGGATAAATAACTAATAAAATCGATGGATAAGGCGAAGTTGAGATAATCGCCGAATGAGTCGTAGTCGACCTACGTCGCAGTGAGACGATTATTGAAACAAGCCTTAGGCGCGATTTTAACGTTAATTTGGCGGAGAGGGTGGGATTCGAACCCACGCGGGCTTACACCCAAACGGTTTTCAAGACCGCCCCGTTATGACCGCTTCGGTACCTCTCCAAAATTGGCTGGGGTAGCAGGACTCGAACCTACGAAATGCCAGAGTCAAAGTCTGGTGCCTTACCGACTTGGCTATACCCCAATATTGGTGGAGGAGAGTGGATTTGAACCACTGAAAGCTAAGCTAACGGATTTACAGTCCGTCCCCTTTGGCCAACTTGGGTACTCCTCCTAAAATAAGAGCTCTACCGATGATAGAGCTATTTAAAATGGAGCTGATGAGAGGACTTGAACCCCCAACCTACTGATTACAAGTCAGTTGCTCTACCGATTGAGCTACATCAGCATATATGATTAAATTGGCGACCCGGAACGGACTCGAACCGTCGACCTCCAGCGTGACAGGCTGGCATTCTAACCAACTGAACTACCGGGCCTTTGGTCAAAATCTACATCTACTTTATGATATCATTATTTAATCTTTTTGTCAAGTTTGAATCAACTATGGTGGGCGGTATAGGGCTCGAACCTATGACCCCCTGCTTGTAAGGCAGRTGCTCTCCCAACTGAGCTAACCGCCCATAGTATAGTATTTATTTTATAAATAAATTGGTGACCCTACCGGGATTCGAACCCGGGATACCGCCGTGAAAGGGCGATGTCTTAACCGCTTGACCATAGGGCCTCAAAATCCTTTCGGGATAAGATTAAAAAATTGGTAGCGGCGAAGAGATTTGAACTCCTGACACTTCGGGTATGAACCGAATGCTCTAGCCAACTGAGCTACGCCGCCATAATGGATGATCTCACAAGGCTTATTATAGAAGATAAGCATTGGTGCCGAGGACCGGAATCGAACCGGTACGGTGTTAACCACCGCAGGATTTTAAGTCCTGTGCGTCTGCCTGTTCCGCCACCCCGGCATTATTGGCGCTTGTGGTAGGGCTCGAACCTACAGCCTACCGGTTAACAGCCGGTTGCTCTACCGTTGAGCTACACAAGCTGGGTGAAATACTTATCTTTAGAATACATTAAAGAGGGGCATTCAAATGTCCCTCTTTAATTTCTTCTGTGCGGCTTTGACCTATTCTCCCGTGACGCTGCCGTCAGAGTACCTTCGGCGCTGTGAGGCTTAACTTCTGTGTTCGGCATGGGAACAGGTGGGGCCCTCACGCTAGTAAAACCGCGCTCCTATAAAACTATACCATAGCTACTYTAACCTTTATTTGGTCAAGTCTTCGGCWCATTAGTACAACTTAGCTTAAAGTATTACTACTCTTACACCAATTGCCTATCAAACTCGTTTTCTTCAAGTTGCCTTATTCTTTACGATGGGAAATCTTATCTTAAGGGGGGCTTCGTGCTTAGATGCCTTCAGCTCTTATCCTGTCCAAACTTAGCTTCCGAGCTATGCCACTGGCGTGACAACTCGTGCACCATTGGTTTGTCCATCCCGGTCCTCTCGTACTAAGGACAGCTCCTTTCAAATTTCCTACGCCCACGACGGATAGGGACCGAACTGTCTCACGACGTTCTGAACCCAGCTCGCGTGCCTCTTTAATGGGCGAACAGCCCAACCCTTGGGACCTACTTCAGCCCCAGGATGAGACGAGCCGACATCGAGGTGCCAAACACCCCCGTCGATGTGAACTCTTGGGGGGTATAAGCCTGTTATCCCCAGGGTAGCTTTTATCCGTTGAGCGATGGCCCTTCCACTCGGTACCACCGGATCACTAAGTCCTAGTTTCCTATCTGCTCGACCTGTATGTCTCGCAGTTAAGCTCCCTTATGCCTTTGCACTCTTTGCACGATTTCCGTCCGTGCTGAGGGAACCTTTGAGCGCCTCCGTTACTGTTTAGGAGGCGACCGCCCCAGTCAAACTGCCCAACTGACAGTGTCCCTGAACCGGATTACGGTTCTAGGTTAGAATTCCAGTAAAACAAGAGTGGTATCCCACCGGTGACTCCACAAAGACTGACGCCCTTGTTTCTTAGTCTCCCACTTATCCTGTACATGTTTTACCGAAATCCAATGCCAGCCTACAGTAAAGCTCCATGGGGTCTTTCCGTCCTGTCGCGGGTAATGCGCATCTTCACGCATACTACAATTTCACCGGATCCTTTGTTGAGACAGTGCCCAAATCGTTACACCTTTCGTGCGGGTCGGAACTTACCCGACGAGGAATTTCGCTACCTTAGGACCGTTATAGTTACGGCCGCCGTTTACTGGGGCTTAAGTTCTAGCCTTCGCTTGCGCTAAGCCTTTCCCTTAACCTTCCAGCACCGGGCAGGTGTCAGCTCCTATACTTCGAATTGCTTCTTAGCAGAAACTTGTGTTTTTGGTAAACAGTCGCTTGGGCCTATTCACTGCGGCCAATAGTTAGCCTATTGGCTCCCCTTCTCCCGAAGTTACGGGGTCATTTTGCCGAGTTCCTTAACAAAGGTTCTTCCGCTCATCTTAGGATTCTCTCCTCTCCTACCTGTGTCGGTTTGCGGTACGGGTATCTTTAGTCTCGATAGTGGGTTTTCTTGGCAGTGTGAATTAGTCTTCTTCTCTACTTGTTTTTCGATCCCCATCATACCTTACTTTAAATAAGAATGCGGATTTGCCTACATTCTCTGGCTTGGTATTTGGCCGCACTTTTCCTTGCCGTGCGGTTAAGTTAATCCTCCTGCGTCACCACTTCTCTAATAGCGACTATTGATAGTACTGGAATCTCAACCAGTTGTCCATCGACTACGCTTTTCAGCCTGATCTTAGGTCCCGACTTACCCTGGGGGGACGAGCCTTGCCCAGGAATCCTTAGGTTTTCGATGGGTGAGATTCTCACTCACCTCTCGCTACTCATGCCAGCATTCTCTCTTGTATGCAGTCCACAGTTCCTTACGATACTGCTTCTGCCCRCATACAATGCTCCTCTACCACTTGATTTAATCAAGTCCACGACTTCGGTGTTAGATTTAGCCCCGGAAATCTTTGGCGCAAAATCACTTGACCAGTGAGCTATTACGCACTCTTTAAATGTATGGCTGCTTCTAAGCCAACATCCTGGTTGTCTAAGTAACTTCACATCCTTTGCCACTTAATCTACACTTTGGGACCTTAGTCGGTGGTCTGGGCTCTTTCCCTTTTGACATGGGAGCTTATCCCTCCATGTCTGACTCCTTGAGTTGTTTTCTTGGCATTCGGAGTTTGATAGGTGTTGGTAACATATACATGCCCCGCGACCATTCAGTGCTCTACCTCCATTAAACTTTCTCAAAGGCTAGCCCTAAAGCTATTTCGAGGAGAACCAGCTATCTCCGAGTTCGTTTGGCTTTTCACCCCTATCCACACGTCATCCGATAAGTTTTAAACCTTACCCGGTTCGAGCCTCCATATCGTTTTACCGATACTTCACTCTGCACATGGATAGATCACCCGGTTTCGGGTCTATTATATATAACTTTCCGCCCTATTAAGACTCGGTTTCCCTCCGACTACGGCACTTAATGCCTTAATCTCGCTATATACAATAACTCGCTGGCCCGTTCTACAAAAAGTACACGATCGCACTCTTAACGTGCTTTCGCTGCTTGTAAACATAGGGTTTCAGATTCTATTTCACTCCCCTTCCGGGGTTCTTTTCACCTTTCCCTCACGGTACTTGTCCTCTATCGGTCACCTAGTAGTATTTAGCCTTAGGAGGTGGGCCTCCCATATTCACACAAGATTTCTCGTGTCTCATGCTACTTGTTAAGCGAGTTTGCTTCCATTCGATTTCGTCTACGGGATTTTTACCCTCTTTGATTCTCTTTCCAGTCGATTCGACTATCTCTTTTCTTGCGCCCTCGCAGGCTGGTCCTCGTTCGCTCGCCGCTACTTAAGGAATCGTTGTTACTTTCTTTTCCTCCGGGTACTTAGATGTTTCAGTTCTCCGGGTTCCCTTCTCACTAGCTATGTATTCACTAGTGGATAGTTTAGGTTTGCTAAACTGGGTTTCCCCATTCGGATATCTACGGGTCGTAGCTTATTTGCAGCTCTCCGTAGCTTTTCGCAGCTTATCACGTCCTTCTTCGGCTCTAGGTGCCAAGGCATCCGCCCTACGCTCTTAGTAACTTGACCTAAATTTATTTCGTCCTTTGTTTAATTCGTTGAAATTGTCTATTAAAAATTTGTTCGCAACTAAAATTGCTTCTTGGATTTCTAATGTCTGTTATTTCGTCTATGGTATTTAGTTTTAAAGGTTCTAATCTGGCTCACATTGAGGTCTTACCTCCAACCAATATCGGTTTGTGAGCATAACTATTATAACTTATTTGTACGTTTTTGTCAAATATATTTAATGGTGGACCTGGGTGGACTCGAACCACCGACCTCACGCTTATCAGGCGTGCGCTCTAACCAGCTGAGCTACAGGTCCATATTATAGGAAAACTATTTTAAATAGCAAATTTATTATTTAGTAGCCTCGCATTTATGCTTCTTACTTTAGTCATAATGAATAAGATTGTAAGATATTCATAAAGAAGCTTTTTGGTTATTAAATTAAGACCTAAATGTATAAGTGAAAAGAAGTATACTCCTTAGAAAGGAGGTGATCCAGCCGCACCTTCCGATACGGCTACCTTGTTACGACTTCACCCCAGTCATTGACCCTACCTTCGACGACTCCTCCCTTAAAGGTTAGGCCATCGGCTTCGGGTATTGCCAACTTCCATGGTGTGACGGGCGGTGTGTACAAGACCCGGGAACGCATTCACCGTAGCATTCTGATCTACGATTACTAGCAACTCCGACTTCATGTACTCGAGTTGCAGAGTACAATCCGAACTGGGATCGGCTTTTTGAGATTCGCTTGATGTCACCATTTCGCTGCTCTTTGTACCGACCATTGTAGCACGTGTGTAGCCCAGGACATAAAGGGCATGATGATTTGACGTCATCCCCACCTTCCTCCGATTTATCATCGGCAGTCCATATAGAGTCCTCAGCATGATCTGTTAGTAACTATATGCAAGGGTTGCGCTCGTTGCGGGACTTAACCCAACATCTCACGACACGAGCTGACGACAACCATGCACCACCTGTATATATGTTAAGAGCAAGCTCTTACTGGTTTCATATCTCTATGTCCCCTCATATATATGTCAAGCCCTGGTAAGGTTCTTCGCGTAGCCACGAATTAAACCACATGCTCCGCTGCTTGTGCGGGTCCCCGTCAATTCCTTTGAGTTTCATGCTTGCGCACGTACTCCCCAGGCGGAGTGCTTAATGTGTTAACGTCGGCACCGAGGTTTGACCCCCGACACCTAGCACTCATCGTTTACGGCGTGGACTACCAGGGTATCTAATCCTGTTTGCTCCCCACGCTTTCGTACCTCAGCGTCAGTATAAGTCCAGTAAGTCGCCTTCGCCACCGGTATTCCTCCTGATATCTACGCATTCCACCGCTACACCAGGAATTCCACTTACCTCTCCTTAACTCAAGTTAGCCAGTTTTGGATGCACGTTTGTAGTTGAGCTACAAGATTTCACATCCAACTTGGTAAACCGCCTGCGTACCCTTTACGCCCAATAATTCCGGACAACGCTCGCCCCATACGTATTACCGCGGCTGCTGGCACGTATTTAGCCGGGGCTTTCTCCTATGGTACAGTCCTTTTCTTCCCATAGAACAGAGCTTTACGAAACGAATTCCTTCATCGCTCACGCGGCGTCGCTGCATCAGAGTTCCCTCCATTGTGCAATATTCCCCACTGCTGCCTCCCGTAGGAGTTTGGACCGTGTCTCAGTTCCAATGTGACCGTTCACCCTCTCAGGCCGGTTACCCATCGTTGCCTTGGTGGGCCGTTACCTCACCAACTAGCTAATGGGACGCGAGCCCATCTCTTACCGCCGTAGCTTTAACATTCTTAAGATGCCTTATGAATGTGTCATATGGTATTAATCACGGTTTCCCGAGGCTATCCCTTTGTAAGAGGTAGGTTGCTCACGCGTTACTCACCCGTCTGCCACTAATCCGAAGTGAAATTTGAACCGAAGTTCGCGTTTCTCTTCTTCATCGTTCGACTTGCATGTGTTAAGCACGCCGCCAGCGTTCGTCCTGAGCCAGGATCAAACTCTCAAGTAAAGTCTTGAGCTTTTAATCTGGCTCTAAATTATTTACAGTTTTATTAAGTGTTCTGTTTCACTTTGTTTAGAATTTACGGGTTGTAAATTCATGACTTCTTTTCACTTATATTCCTTTGTTTAGGTTCTTGTCGGTGCTCTCTTGAGCTGACTTGTATAGTATACCATCGTTTTTTGTCTTTGTCAAGGGTTTTTTACAATTTATTTTATTTTATTTTTATTCCCTGCATCTCCCTTGCTTCCTTGCCTCTAGCGTTTTTGTATTATTCTTTTGATAAATTATTTTAAAAATATTTTTATTTTTTATAAAAAAAGATGCCTCTTAAGCACCTTTTAATTTTCATATTCCATCATGAACTTTCTCTTTCGTTTTGTCGACCTGCTAAGCAGTAGATAGGTCTTACCTCTTAAGAGCATAAAGACTGGCATCAGTATTGAGGTCAGTACTCTCGCCCACATAGGGATAGTTAAGAATCCATTTAGATATCCGCCGCTTAACGTCTTCAATAATAAATACGGCACGGATATAAGTGTCCACGGTATGAAGTTATCTTTTATAAAGTTAAGAGCCCTTTTTATTGCTGCAAGCCCTCCAATGTCATCTACATACACTGCCTCAAACCATGATCCTAGTATCATTTCTTCTATTATAAATAATAAAGTCACCGAAAGAATCCTGGATTTAGTTAGGTCTAATTTTGATACCCCATATATTATATAATAAGAAGCAAATTGATAAATAAGTTCTATTATATATATTACGAAGAAGGTGTTCATAATATTTATAAAGTAGTGTTCCAAATAGTATTTGAAGTCCCTGTTTGGAATTCTATTTGCAACCACCATATTATTCATTATCTTGGCTAGTACTGATAAGAGTAAGATTTGAATAAAGTAATTGATTATATAACCTAGGTTTGCTATTAATCCACTTGCAAAAAATACAGAAGCAAGCGAGCTTAAAAAACTTACTAATCCACACAAAAGAATAAAGGTTAGACCATTATTCTTTAAAGCCTGGGCCGTATCCTTGATAGTTTTTGAAAATACGTATTTTAAATCCCGCATTACATCTTCTCCGGTGTTTCCATGCCAAGCAAACTTACTCCAGATTTAATGGCAGTTTTTGCCATGAGTGAAATTCCCAATCTGTGCTTGGTTAGCCCTTCATCATCGGTGTTAATTTGATTGTTGTAATAGTAGCGATTGTATTCTTTGACAATTTCCATTATTTGTCTGGAAACTAAATATGGCTCGAACTTTCCAAAGGCATCCATAATTACATTTGGCAATTTATAAATTTCTTTCATCAAAACGACTTCATCGTCATTTAGATATTCACTCTTAATATCATCAAAAGAAGCCTTGGATCCAGATTTTTCTATTACACTATTTGCTCTGGCGTAAGTGTATTGAACATAGGGTCCAGTCTCACCGTCGAATGATAAAGTCCTATCCCAATCGAAGACATAGTCTTTAATCCTTTGGTTGTAAAGCTCTTGGAATTTAATTGCGCCAATGCCAACTTGTCTGGCCACATCTTCTTTATTTTCAAGTTCAGGATTTCTTTCGTTTATAATTTCTAAAGTCTTTTCTTCAGCCTTATCAATAACATCCTTCAAATATAAGACCTTGCCTTTTCTTGTTGAAAGAGCTCCGTCTTTAACACTGACCATACCAAATGAAACGTGTTCGCAGTCCTTGGCCCATTCATAACCCATTAAACCCAGCATTTTAAAGAGCTGTTTAAAGTGTAGGTTTTGTTCAGTCGCAACCACGTAGAGGTTTTTGTAGAATTCATAATTTCTGTACCTGTATTCAGCAGTAGCTATGTCCCTGGTCGCATAAGTTGTCGTTCCATTTGACTTGGTGATGATGAGCGGTGTTGTGCCGTCGTCGAATTCTACAATTTCACAGCCGTCTGATTCGGTCAAGAGATTTTTGCTCCTGAGTTCTTCCACAACTTCTGGCAGGAAGTCCTGATAAAAGGCTTCGCCATTATAGGAATCAAATTCAATTCCCAGTCTGTCGTAAACTGCGTTAAATTCTTCCAGACTCAAGTCTCTCATCCACTTCCAAAGGCTGACCGCCTCTGGATCTTTTTCTTCCAACTTTTTAAACCATTCGTGAGCAACTTCTCTCTTTTCAGGATTCTCTTCGATTTCTTTATTCATCCTTACATATAATTTTAAGAATTCATCAATAGGATTCTTTTCAATTTTATCCTTGTCGCCCCATTCCTTGTAGGCAGCGATAAGCATGCCAAATTGAGTTCCGTAATCGCCCAAGTGGTTTACTCCCACTGGATCAAAACCAATTCTCTTTGCAATCCTGTAAATGGCATTTCCAATTAGCGTACTCCTAATGTGACCAATGTGAAATGGCTTGGCAATGTTAGGAGATGAATAATCGATAACTACATGTCTGCCTTGGCCAAAGTCACTTTTGCCGTATTCTTCGCCATCAGCCTTAAAGCTTTCAACCAAAGAATCCTTGAGCTGGTCTTTGCTAATAAAAAAGTTTAGATAAGGTCCAACAGCTTGAACTTTTTCAAAATCTGGTTCAAAGTCGATTGAAGTTTTGATTTCTTCGGCTATGGCTTGGGGGGCTTTTCTCATAGTCTTTGCAAGGGCAAAACAAGGAAGAGCCAAATCTCCCATGGTCCTATCTTGCGGAACTTCTATAATTTTATCAAGCTCTTCTACACTTAAATTAATTTTATCTTTTAACTTATCTATCAATATCTTTTTAAAATCCATATTTCCTCCCTATTTTAAAGTGACTACTGTCACGCCTGTATCGCCTTCTCCAACTTCTCCCAACCTGTATGATTTAACGTGTGGATGATTTTTGAGTAGCTCATGGGTTGCCTTTCTGAGAGCTCCCGTTCCCTTGCCGTGAACGATAGTCGCCTCCTTGAGTCCACTCATAACGCAATCGTCTAAATACTTATCAACCCTGTCGTAGAGTTCTTCAGTGTCGACTCCGCGCAAGTCTATCTCTGTCTTAATGTCCATGGCCTTGGTATTTCTAAAGGAAGATTTTTTTCTTTCCTTCTGTGGCTTGGCATCCATGAGATAAATATCCTTTAAGTTTGAATTTACCTTTAAGATTCCAACCTGAACGATCAAGTCTCCATTTTCGTTTGGCAGGTCCACAATCTGACCGACCTTATCTATGGAAATAATCTTGACTGTACTTCCAATTTTAACATCTTCAGCGCTGACATTTGACTTTGGCAGGCGTTTTTTATTATCGCTCTGCAACTTGTCAATATTTTTTCTAATATGAGTCCGAGTTTCTTGGATTTCTCTGGCGCTATTGTTATCAATGCTATGGACAAGCTTGTTGGCGTCTTTGATTATCTCTTCGTAATCTCTCTTGGCCTTTTGATATATTTCCCTGGCCTCTTCATTGGCCTTGTCAAGTTCTTTTCTGGCTTTTTCTTTTAACTTTTCAATTTCTTCTTTATTTTTTCTTTCTCGGTCTTCAAATTCTTTTAGCTTGCTTTCGTATTCAGCTTTTTGAGTTTCAGCGTAGACTTTGTTTTTTTCTATTTCCGCCAAAACATTCTCAAATTCTAGATTGTTTTCGCTAATATATTCTTCAGCCTTTATGATATATTCATCCGCTAATCCAAGTTTCTTTGAAATCTCAAAGGCATTGGACCGACCAGGGAGGCCAATATTTAACCTGTAAGTCGGCTTCAAACTTCCAACATCAAATTCCATACTTCCATTTACAACCCCGTCTGTGCTTAAGGCATAGAGTTTGAGCTCAGCGTAGTGGGTTGTGGCGAGGACTTTTACATCCTTTTCCCTTAGCGAATCTATGATGCTCATAGCCAGGGCTGCCCCTTCGGTTGGGTCTGTACCAGCACCCAGCTCATCAAATAAATACAGAGAATTTTCTTCCTTGGAAGATAAAATATTTACAATATTCACCATATGAGATGAGAAAGTCGATAAACTTTGCTCAATGGATTGCTCATCGCCAATATCAGTATAAATGTTTTTATAAATCGGTATCTTGGACCCTTCCAAAGCCGGTATAAAGCAACCGCTTTGGGCCAGGAGAGAAATGATTCCAACCGTTTTTAACACAACAGTCTTACCACCTGTGTTCGGTCCAGTGATAACCAAAACCTTTAAGTCTGAATCCATCTCTATGTCAGTTTTGACTACAAGTTCTGGATCTATTAACGGGTGAAACATTTGTCTGATATCCACGGATCCATCGTCTGTAAAAATCGGTTTTGTGTGCCCGTGTTCTATTGCGTACTGGGCCTTGGCATGGAGGATATCGAGTTCAGTCATTAGTTCAAAATTATAGGTGAGCTCGTCCTTGGCCCTGCCAATTCGATTTGAAAAATCTTTAAGTATTCTGTTTATTTCTTCATCAATTTGAATTTCGATTTCACGAATTTCATTATTTATATTTACAATGCTTTGAGGTTCAATAAAATAAGTGCCACCGCTGGAGCTAACATCGTGGGTAATACCAGAAATCATCCCCTTGTACTCGCGTTTAACAGGAACAACGTACCTACCTTCACGGACAGTTATCAGGGCGTCTTGCAAATACTTTTCATTGGCCTTTGAATTTACAAAAGACTTGAGCTTTTCGTTAGCCTCTTCAGTTTTTTGAATCTTCTTCCTGTTGAGAGACCTCAAAAGCGGACTGGCATTATTGGAAAGATTTTCTCTATCAACAATGGCCTTGTCCAGGTCTTTTAAAAGATTTTGGTCAATGGTAATTAGCTTTATTAGCTCTCCGGCCTTGTTAGCTTCGATACTAATATTTTTTAGGTCGCTGGCCAATTTCAAAGCGTGGAGGATATCATACAGAGATGAAATTCCCAGGATTCCACCAATGCTTGCCCGTTTGACGTAATCCGTGTAATCAACCAGGCCACCGAAATATAAGTTTCCGACCTGGCCAATTAATTTCATCGTGTCATCAAGCTTATCCAAAGCAAGCTTAATCTCCAGCTGGCTATCAAAGGGCTGGGCAGTTTTTATGCAGGTCTTGCCGTATTCGCTACCAGCAAAGTCTGAAATGATATTCATAATCTTATCGAATTCTAATGTCTTTAAAGATTTGCCTTCCATTAAACTCCCCTTCTGTAATGTCCCCTTGTGTATTCAAAGCTTATATCTTTATTGTCAAAGAGATATGATTTTACCTGGTCAAGATTTTCATCAACCTCAATCATAATCATATCCGCATTTATGTTTTCTATTCTTTCCCCCATAAAGAGTGGTTTGGAATTGTATATCCTATAAACTTCTCCATGCTTTTTCACTGGAAAAATCTCATTTTTTATATCCATAATCTCGACCCTTTTATTTTGATCAAGTTCAGTTTTTATGTCTGGATGGACCGCCTTGTTTGTCATGGACACAGTCCTGGTATAATATTTCAAAATAAATTTCGAATCGGTTTTTGTCTTCAGCTTTTCGATTTCCTTCAAACTTATTTCCCTGGACGGAATTATATTTGTTATCCCTTTTGACCTTAAATAATTAATGGCATAGGAATTAGTAATGTTTAATCCATCGCCAGCCAGAATATCAATTTCATCAGCCAAGTCAATTAGCCCATAGTTATTAATTTCAAGAGCGTCGACCAAGCCGTTTTTTATAAAGTCCCTAACTTGATCAATATAATCCTTGGTCGCCACAGACGGTGTGATTAAGATTGTCTTGTAAGACTTATCCTTGTAAAATTTAAAAACTTTCTCATCCATGGATTCAGTGGCCACATATTCAAAATCTTTATCCAAATCAACCTTACCTTTAACTATAGCGCATAGGATCGGTTTGGATTTTTTATTATTAATTACTTTATTTGCCTCAAAGTCTTTAGCTTTTTTAATAGGCTGAATTTCAATTAATTTTTCTATAGCCGACCGCCTGAGGTCATTTAAAACTGACTTAGGCACAAAAGCATCAGCCGCCAGGTTTATATTAACCGCCGGTGTTTCCAAAAATGTATCCCCAACTCTTGAAAGTTGGTCTATAATTATATCTTTATCAAGCGGCTTCCTGGCCTCTTGCAAAATATAATCGCTAGTGTATTCTATATATTTAAAATTTGAATTTGCAATTATTTTTAAGGACTCGCCAACATTTCCAGAAACCGTAAACTCCAAGGGTAATCTCCTTGGCTCGTTTACTCTTGCTAAGCCATCGTATAATCTAGCTGAATAATTCCTGTAAACCTTGGCTCCCTCTTGGCTCTTTTCATCCAATTTAATCTGCTGGCCAGATTTATAAATCTTATCGACTTTTATCCCAGTTGATTTTCCATTTTCATCTGGAAATGTTAAGCCATCGCCTGGATTTAAATCTTCATCTAAGCTGATGTAAAAATCCTTACCTTTTTTTATAATTTTACCAACCAGGCTGCCTATATGCTTGGGAGAATTTTTATTGATTAAATCATCCTTGTCCCCAGCAAACAAAAAGCCCTTGGTAAAGCCTCGGCTAAAGGCATCAGTCACATTCATTTCCTGGTCGTGAGAAATATTTTCGCCGTCCAAGATATCCCTGTAAAATTTCGTAATAGTATAGACGTACTCCTTGGACTTCATCCTGCCCTCAATTTTAAAGGAGTCAGCTATACCGACTAGCTTAGGCAAATCAAAAGAAGAATTCAGATCCTTCATGGACAGATAAAAACCTTCCTTATTAGTTGGTCTTCCATCCACAAGTAGCCTGTATCTTTTCCTGCAGGGCTGGGCACAGTCGCCCCTGTTGGCTGACCTGGTCCCTATGGCCGATGAAAAATAACAATCGCCAGAGTAGCAAACGCAAAGAGCCCCGTGGATAAAAACTTCTAAGTCAACACTTAAATCTTCCTTAATGTCCCTTATCTCATCAGTGGATAACTCCCTAGCGACAACAACTCTTTCAAAACCCAAATCCTTTAAGTTTTTTACAGCGTAATAATTATCGGCAGTCATCTGTGTAGACGCGTGCATTTCCAAGTCTGGATAAGCCTCTTTTAACAGGCTAAAAAGACCCAGGTCCTGTATAATAATGGCATCTGGCCCCTTGGAGATTATCTGGTCGATAGTCTCCATCAAATCCTCCAGCTCACCATCGTACATAATGGTGTTTATTGCCAAGAAAATCTTTTTATCCATCATATGGGCGTATTTTATTACATAATCTAGCTCATCTAGGCTTAAATTTTTTGCAAGTTTTCTGGCACTATAGGATTTAAGGCCAGTATAAACTGCGTCGGCCCCAGCATTAAAAGCAGCTATGACCTCGTCAAAGCCACCACCTGGAGCCAGCAGTTCTCCCTTATTTTTTGTCAATATTTTTCTCCGCCTTGTTTTGGTAATCTTTTTCCAATTGCATTTTCAGTTTAATAATTTCGTTGTCTCTCTTTCTGACCAAATTTTCTAGCTCTTCATTTTTGCCTTCTAGGTTTTTAATTTGGTCTTCGAGCTTTTTAATCTCCAAGTCAGAATTGTCCTTGGTCCCTTGAATTTCCTCAAGCTTGGCATTGACAGAATTTAGTTTATCCTGGATGCTAGCTATATCGTCGGCAACATTCAAGAGGCAAAGGGCACATGCATCTGCATAGTCCAGCCTTGGGTTTTTGATAACCAATTCCTTAATCTTGGAGTTTACATATTGAGTCAAACGGTCTATATACCTGTCCTCATACTCACTAGTGACATTGTATTTTCTACCGTAAATGTCAATTTGTGTGCGTTTCATTATCTTAATTTACCTCCAAATTTTTCGCTTACATCGCTGATTAGTTCGTCAGTGATTTCTTTTATTTCCTCTTCTGACAGAGTGTGATCTTTGGAACCAATGACAGCTTGGATAGTCAAACTTCTAACCTTATCACCCAGCTTATCATCCTTGTATTCATCATAGTATAGGATGTCCTTCAAATAGTCAAAGCCCTTGGAAATAATTTGTTCTTTAATTTCGCCAAAGGAAACCTTGTCTTCAAGTTCAAATGAAAACTCACGTCTGACAACTGGGAATTTACCAGGAGCTACATACTTGTTAACCTCTACAATCTTTTCAATAATCTTATCCAAATAAAGATCTGCTATATAGGTCTTCTTTAGGCCGAAATTTTCCAAAACATCTGGATGAATTTCCCCAAAGATTCCAATAACTTCGCCGTCCAATTCTAACTTAGCTGCCCTGCCTGGGTGGAAGGTCTTGGAGTCAAGTCTAGAAATCTTGTAGTCTTCTACTTTCAAGAATTTCAAAATTGCTCTTAAAGTTTCGGACAAATCATAGAAGTCCCCATAATGTGAGTGCATAATAGTAAGGTTTGTGCTTTGCTTATAATCTTCTCCGTCCTTAGCAAAGACTGGAGAAATTTCAAAACATCTTAGCTCGCCATTAAATCTGCGCGAGTTTTTGGATGCGATTTCCATAAAGTGTGGAATAGCACTTGGGCGCATAATAGAAAATTCTTCTCCAAGTGGATTGATAACCTTAACCATGTCATCTTCAACTGCCATGCCGCAATCTTCTAATAATTTCTTGCCGACAAATGAATAGGTCAGAGTTTCCATATATCCATAACCTTGCATAAATCGACGGATTTTGTTGGTCCAAGTCTTCATCTTGGATTCATAGCCAACAGTTAAGTCTGACTTTATTGGTTGGTCTTCGATATTTCCATAGCCGTAAAGCCTGCCGACTTCTTCAATCAAGTCAGCTTCTATTGATAGGTCATCCCTAAAGGATGGAACGCTTGAAATGATCTTGCCATTTTTTTCTTCAGATGGAATTTCAAGAGCATTTAATTTTTCTAGCATATAAGCCGTAGACAAGTCTGTGCCCAAAAGTTTATTTAACCTTTCAGGTCTTAGTTCAATTGTCTTTGGTTCGTATTCTTCAATTTTATATTCCTCATAAGCCGCGCTTAAATCGTACAAGCTTTGAGCTAAATAGAGGGCCCTCTTGATAGCCTGCCTTGGCATAGTCTTATCAAGTGGCTTAGAGAACCTGCTTGCAGCTTCTGATGAAAGGCCCAGTCTCTTTGATGTCTTTCTAATTTGTGCCTTGTCAAAATGAGCTCCTTCAAAGACTACGCGCTTGGTGGTCTCATCAATTTCTGAATTGGCAGCCCCCATTACTCCTCCTAGAGCAATTATTTCACCGTTAGCTTTTATTAAAATATCGCCTTCTTCAACCTCGCGCTTGCTATCGTCGAGTAGGAGAACTTCTTCCTTGGCCTTGGCTGTAGTGACTTCAATGTCAGCCCTGCCGTCTTTGGAAATCTTGTCAAAGTCAAAAGCGTGTAATGGTACGCCTGTTTCTAGCATTACATAATTTGTAATGTCTACAATGTTGTTCACTGGGCGAACGCCTGATTCCATAAGTCTGGTCTTGATCCACAAGGGGCTTGGCTTAATTTGAACTCCGTCGACCATACCGCAAATATAAGTTGCGACCTTATCTGTATCCACTTTTACATCTAAGACTTTCTCATCAATTTTATCTGGATTTTCAAGAATCTTAATTGGCTCTCTCTTGATTCCAAAAGTTGCTTGAGCTTCAATGGCCATTGAAAATACGCTTAGGCAGTCAGCCCTATTAGGTGTGATTTCCAGTTCCAATGAATCGTCTTTTAAGGCTAAAACTTCAAATATATCCTTGCCAAGCTCTGTATCCCCTGGCATAATTAAAAGTCCGTCCAAGCTTTCCTTTGGAATTACGTCCTTGGTAAAGCCAAGCTCTTGGAAGCTTACAAACATTCCGTTGGAAACAATTCCGCGGAAGTCGTGTGGACCAATTTCTGTTCCATCAGCTAAGACTGCTCCAGGAGTGGCAACTCCAACTACGTCTCCAACCTTCATATTGGTAGCTGCAGTTACAATTACGTCCTTCCTGTCGCCAAAATCTACATCGCAAACTGTAAGTTTATCAGCGTTTTCGTGCTTTCTCATGTCTGTTATCTTGGCAGTCACCACGCCCTTTACATGGCTGGATAGGCTGATGATTGATTCAACATGAGTACCTGAGTCGCTTAGTTTTGATGCGATTTCAATTGTTGGCTCATCTATATTTACATATTCCTTTAACCAGTTTAATGATAATAACATTTCTACCCCCTAAAATTGATCCAAAAATCTCTTGTCGTTGTCAAAGAGGAGTCTTAGATTATTTATATCGTGCTTAACCATAACAAGTCTATCCAAGCCCATGCCAAAGGCAAAACCCGTATAGACTTCAGGATCAATGCCACAGTTTCTCAAAACATTTGGGTGGACCATACCGCAGCCCAAAAGTTCCATGGACCAACCTGTGCCGTTGCATTTTTCACAGCCCTTGCCTCCGCAATTTGTGCAAGTTACGTCAACTTCGAAGCTTGGCTCTGTAAATGGAAAATAGTGGGGCCTAAATCTGGTGTCCAGTTCTTGGCCAAAGAGTTCAATGAGAACAGTTTTTATTGTGCTCTTAAGATTTGCAATTGAAATATCTTTGTCAACTACCAGGCCTTCAATTTGGTGGAACATTGGTGAGTGGGTATCGTCCACTTCGTCATTCCTAAAGGTCCTGCCTGCTGAAATCATCTTTAGCGGAGCACCATATTCTTTCATAGCCCTAATTTGAACCGGTGATGTGTGACTCCTTAAAACATGGTCCTTATCCATATAAAAGGTATCGCTCATATCACGGCTTGGGTGATCAAGAGGAGAATTGAGGAGGTCAAAGTTATTTTCTACAGTTTCAATTTCTGGACCGTCCAAAACCTTAAAGCCCATTGAGAGGAATAAATCTTCCAGCTGCCTCTTGGTTTCAGCTAATGGATGAAGATGGCCAATGTCCTTTTGCTTTTTAGGAATTGTAACGTCCAAGTATTCTTTTTCAATAGTAGCTTGTTTTTCTGCTTCCTTTAGCTCGGCCATCTTTTCTTCGATGGATTCTTCCAGATAGTCTCTGATTTCATTTGCAACCTTGCCCATCTTTGGACGCTCTTCTTTGGATAGCTTGCCCATTTCCTTTAAAATATCGGTTAGCTTCCCCTTCTTGCCAAGGTATTCCACCTTGGTGTCAATTATACTTTGAATTGAATCAGCAGAATCAAGTCTTCCTTTTACCTCTTCTCTTAAATTCATTAACTTGTCTAACATTTATACCTCCGTAAATATATACATCAAAATTCCAGCAGCCACGCCCAGATTCAAACTCTCGGCATCGCCCCTCATTGGTATTGTAAATTTATCATCGCACATTGCAACCAGCTCATCGCTAAGGCCTTTGGACTCATTGCCAAAGGCGACTATGGTCTTGCCAGTAATAATCTTTTTGCTCTTGCCATGAGGCAGGGTCCCCACAATCTTGTAGCCATCTGTCTTTAGTGACATCAAACCTTCCTGGTCCATGGACCTTAAGTTTACTCTGAAAATTGACCCCATAGAACTCCTTACGACCTTGTCATTATAAAAATCAACCGACTGGTGACTAGTGATTACGTCCTTGATGCCAAAGGCATCTGCAGTCCTAATAATAGTCCCCAGATTACCCGGATCAGAAATATCCTCCAGGTAAATAATTAAATCCGACAAAGGCTCTTTTGAAAATCGCTTTTTAACCAAGGCTATGGACTCTCGTCCACTCACAGTTTGCGAAAGCTTTTTTATTATTTCTTCCGACACGACCATGCCCCTTATATTAAAATTTTCAAGCAAGTCCTCCGCGTAAGCCTCGCTAACCAAGACCTCCTCTATATCAGCCCCGGTCCTCAAAGCCTCCTCCAGCATGGTAAAACCCTCCACCATAAAGTGGTCGGACTTCCTTGCATAAGAAGCGTTTGAAAGCTTGCGAATTTCCTTTACTATTTTATTGTTCAAAGAACTTATCATAAGCCCCCCAATCAACCATTATAAATATACTTATATAGGCTATATTATACTACTAACGGCCAATAAATTCAATCATTGACTTGATTTTCAAGGATAATTAACTTTTAAAAATAAAAATGAAATTTAAAAATACAATGATTTTGAAAATCAAGATAAATTTAATTTTAAACAATAAAATTTTTATCAAATAAAAATGAGAGGCATACTACCTCTCACTTACATAGACTGTTTTATTTTTAATTTCAACCACATGGCTGCAGTAATCCATGATGTCCTTGTTGTGGCTTATAATAAATATTATCTTGTCGTCAACATTTTTCAAGACTTCTGTCAAAATTTCTGTCTCAGTTGCCTTGTCCAAAGATGATGTTGGCTCGTCAAGGATTACAATCTTGGCATCTTCTGTAAAATATCTGGATAAGGCAATTCTTTGCTTATCCCCGCCAGACAAGTTTGCTCCATTTTCTACGATCATCTCATCTAAATTTTTGAACTTTGATAAAAACGGCATAGACTCATAAATTTTTCTTGCAAGTGGCTTTCTACCAAAGTTTAAATTGTTATAAATAGTATCCGTAATAATCGGAGTATTTTGTGAATAATAAGACACGGCCTTTAAATATTCCGAGTTTTTTATATCCTCGATAGGAATGTCATTAACATAAATCCCCTCAGCCTCTCTGAACTTGGCTATTAATTTTACTAGCGTGCTCTTGCCTGTTCCGCTTTCACCCATAATGCCCACAATATCGCCTTTATTAAATTCCATCTTGATATCTTTAAGCAAATTTTTCCCCATTACATCAACTGATTTAATGTCAAAGGAAATCTTGTCCAAATGCTCAGGCATATCTTGGCTGCCATCATGGTCTTCAAAATTAATCAAGGTCATTAAAAACTCATCCGCTGCCCTGACTTCTGCAAGGCCAAGATTAGTATATGTTAGACCACGGATGGCATTTGAAAAATATGGGAAAACTAATATTACGTAGACGACTCCGCCGAATGACTCCTGATTATTAAGCGCAAGGGCAGCCAGGAAAATTATGGTCAGATTTTGTATAATTTGATTTAAACCTATCAGTAAACCCGAAGCCCCATTGGCTACATAATTCACCTTTTTGCGGACGCCTTCTGATTTTAATATATTATCAGAAAGTATAGGCAAAAGCCTTTCGTTCTCTGCATTTTGCTTAATAAAATCTACTTGTGACACGACTGAATTGATATTCCTATTGGATTCTGTGCTCGCCTTCATAAGGCCAACAGATAGTTTTCCAAGTTTTCTGTTAAGAGCTCTAAATCCAAAGTAGTGTATAGGTATGATTATAAACATTAAAATAGCTGCAATATGGTTTAAATTCCAAGCAATTATTATAGTTACTACAATCGTGACAACATTTACTAAGAGGGCTGGGATCAGGTCAAAATAAAAACTAGCATAAGCCTCTGCTGCATTATAAGTAAGCTCTCTGATTGCAGTTGGTCCTTCCTCTATGTACTTGTCGTATTTTAGTTTGAAAACGTCTGTATAAAGTAAATCGCTAGCCCTGCCATGATACTCTTGGACCAATTGGTTTTTTGTAAATACAGAAACAAAGTCGACCAAATATCCTACTGCCAAGAGCAAGATAACCTTTGCAATGTCCTTGGCCCCAATAGTCCCAACATTTTCAATTGTATTATTAAGAGTAATTGGCGCAATTACAAATAAAATTGCAGATAGTAAGGACAAGGCCAATAGTAAAATAAAGCCAGACTTATTTACAATCTTGAACATATTTTTCTTTTTTATTTTTAAATCATTCTTCATCTTTAAATCATTCTGCATTTTCAACCTCCTTAATAAATATATAATCCCACAAAAAACATTCCTACTTTTAATTATATACCCCCCCAATTTTTTGTCAAATAAAAAGAGAGGTTAAATATACCTCTCCAAAGATCTCTTTATATCTCTTTCTTTGATTGATTCACGTTTGTCGTAGAGTTTTTTACCGCGGGCGATGGCTATTTCCATCTTTATAAGACCGTTTTTTAAATAAAGGCTAAGGGGAATTACCGCCATACCCTTTTGCATGACTTCTTGGTTAATTCTCAAGATTTCTCTCTTGTTTAAAAGTAGCCTGCGGTCTCTTAAAGGGTCGACATTAAAAATATTGCCTTCCTTGTAAGGGCTTATGTGCATGCCCACCACAAAGGCCTCGTTATTTCTAATCACACAATAAGATTCTTTTAAATTGGCCTTTCCAGCGCGTATGCTTTTTACTTCCGTTCCCTTTAAGGCAATGCCTGCCTCATAAGTTTTCTCTATAAAATAATCGTGCCTAGCTTTTCTATTGGTCGCTAGAGTTTTTTCCATACTCATCCTCCCCCACGAATTCAAAATCTATCTGCATCCTAGAAACGCTAACGTTAACTACCTTTACATAAACTCTCTTGCCCACTTCAAGGTCTCCGTCAAAGTTTTTCGCCCTAGCCGTCATGGTCTTCTCGTCAAATCTATAATTTTCAATATAATCTGCGTGTACCAAGCCTTCAACTGTGTTGTCCAGCATGGCAAAAATTCCAAACTCGACCACGCCACTGATCTTGGCCGGATAAACTTCGCCAATCTTTTCTTTCATGTATTCACATTTTTTAAGCTGAATGGCATCTCTTTCAAGTTCTAATACGACTCTTTCAACTGAGGTTGCTCGTTCGCCAATCTCCTTGGCTTGGTCTTCAAAGATTGAAATGTTTTTCTTTGATAATTTGCCCTCCATATCCATGGACATAATTCTGTGAATAAATAAGTCTGGATACCGCCTGATAGGCGCGGTAAAATGCGAATAATTTTCCAAAGCAAGAGCAAAGTGGCCTTCGTTTTCATCTCGATAGTCCGCCTTGGTCATGGACCTTAAAACCAAATCATTTATCCTTTCAAAGGCGTCCATGTTCTTGGCCCTTTCCAAAAGCTCTTGGAATTTCTTAGCATCCATGTCGTCTTCGACCTTTAATCCATAAGGTCTAAGGAGAGTCCTAAGAGTTGCAATCTTTTCATCAGTCGGTGCCTCATGGACCCTGTACAAAAATGGAAACATCTTTACAAAATACTTGGTCGCCACCATTTTGTTTGTGATAATCATAAATTCTTCTATAATTCTTTCGCTAAGTCCACGGTCTCTGACCTTAATATCAGTGACCTTGCCCTTGTCATCAGTTGCAATCTCAGGCTCTATGGACCTAAACTCAATCGTGCCCCTTTGAACAGAGGCTTTTTTTAATATTTCATACAGATCCTTGCAAGCATTTAAAAAATCTGCAATAAAATTATAGGGTTCAATGGACTCGCCATCGTAAAATTTATTTAAATCCTCGTAATTTAACCTGTAATCGGATTTTATAATTGATTTGTCATTTGATATAAGCTCAGCCTTTCCTATTTTGTCAACCTTCATCCTAACAGACATAGCATAGCGGTCTTCATTTGGATTTAATGAGCAAACACCATTTGAAATCACCTCTGGCAGCATTGGAATTACCAAACCTGGCAGGTAAATACTCATCTGCCTATTATAGCATTCTCGGTCAAGCTTGGAATAAGATTTTACATAGTGGCTGACATCTGCAATGTGGACCGTGAGTATATAAGAATCTCCGTCTGTCTCAATTGAAATTGCGTCGTCAAAGTCCTTGGCATCCTTGCCGTCTATAGTTACAGTGAGCATATCCCTATAATCTTTTCTGCCCTTAGGTAGGATCGCTTCCTTAGAAACTTCATCGGCTTCTCTTAAAACTTCGTCTGTAAAAGTCGCAGGTACACTTGCATCAACAACCAGAGACATGAGGTCAACATGCTTTTCGCCCTTGAAGCCTATAAATTCTTTTATTTTGGCCCGATAAACTCCCCTGCCTTCGTCAAAGGAAATTATTTCAACCCTATAAAGTCCGCCTTCCCTTAAGGAATATTCATCATAGTTTAAAATCTTAAGTGGATAAGAGAGTTCTCTTTCAGCTTGTATAATTAATTTTTTCCGCCTTTTAATGGCCATGCCAACCAAGGACTTGTTTGTAAAATCAACAGCCCTTACAAAAGCAATCTCCCTGCCTCTTTCCTTACCAACGATTTCATACTCGACTAAGTCCCTATCCATTGCTCCCATGGTTTTGCCAGCTGGCACAAAGTAATCGTCGCCGTCCTTGTTTTCTATAAAGCCATAGTTTTGCCTAGTGGCCATAAAGGTCCCCTTGTAAACTTTGGCAGGACCAATCTTTACATTGCCCCTTTGATCCATATGAATAGTCCCCTCGGAAACCATTTGGTCAAGGGTCTTGTTAAATTTTCTCTTGTCCTTTTTGCTGATGCCGAGGATTTTTTGCAGCTTGTCCTTGTCAACAGACTTTAGCTCAGATACGACCATTTTAATTTTTTCTTTTATCTTCATATGAACCTCCTAAAAAAACTCTAAACAAAGTCTAGAGTTTTTCATCTTACAGTTTGGATCCAAAACTTGTCTTATTAAATAAGTCTGCATCAAACCTATAATTAGTTTCTTTTTCTTCTTCGTTAGCCTTAATGGCTATGTCAATCATCTTGTCAAGGACGGCCTTGAAGGTATAGCCCATGTCCTCCCACAGATAAAATCCGTAGGAACCCGGGAGTGTATTAATTTCATTTACAAAAAGTTCCTTGTCCTTGTTGCAAAGAATATCTATGCGAGCGTTGCCCCTGGTGTCCAAGCAAATAAAAGCTTCCTTGGCCAACCTTTGAGCTTGGGCTGCCAATTCTTCGTCTTCCAAAAATTTATGCTTGCCGCCAGTTATCTTTGATTTTGAACCGGCTTCATATTTTTTCTCGAAGGAAAAAAATTCGCCAACGCCCTCAGGCACTTCGACTCTGGATACTTCAACGTCACTCTTCATTCCCATTACGCCGACATTAAATTCGACTGCGTCCACAACTGATTCTTCAACGATTATTTTTCTGTCAAATTCCTTGGCAATGGCAATTGCATCTCTTAGGCTGACCTCATCAGTCGCTTCCTTTATGCCAATGCTTGAGCCCAGGCTAGCTGGCTTAACATACATTGGGAATTGGAGCTTAGCCATGAGGCCTTGGATAATATCGCTTTCATGCTTTTCATAGTCTGACCTATAGAACCACATGTGCTTAACAACAGGAATATCATTTGCCTTAAAGACATCCTTCATAATAATCTTGTCCATTCCTAGGGATGAAGACATAAGAGATGGACCTGTAAAAGGAATCCCATTGGTTTCAAAAATTCCTTGGATGGCCCCGTCTTCTCCGTGCGAACCGTGGAGGCCGTTTAAGACACAGTAAATTTCGATTTTTTCCTCCTTGGCAAAGAGGCCGCCTTTTTCAATATATAAATTGTGGTCGCCATAATTTGTTGCAAATCTAACTGGCTTTTTGTCCTTAAACTCATTAGTCTTAAAGGACCTAAAGTCCTTGTAGCATTCGCCAGTAAACATTTGCCCGTCCTTGTTTATAAAAACAGGAATGACATTGTATTTATTTTTGTCTAAATTTTCTATGGCTTGGATGCCTGTAATAACACTTACTTCGTGTTCAACGGCCCTGCCCCCATAGATAACAGCAATATTTTTCATCTTTCACCTCTAATAAATATCTGTAAGATCATTTTCAAATAAAACTACATCGCCAGGCGATAAAATTTCACCCAAGAGCTTTGTCGCATCGTCCAAAGTATCCACCCTATAATTCTTGTGGTCGATATTATCGGTCGCTTCAACTCCCCTGTTGACATCGTCTGCAATTTTTTTGCCAACCAAAATCGAAATGTCGGTCATCTTGGCAATTTCCTCGCCCAATTTAAAGTTCTCGGTCTCTTGCAAGTCTCCGAGCTCAACCATACCAGGTGTAACAATGATTTTTTTGCCGCCTTCAAAAAGATTTAAAACCTCTAATGCGGCCCTGGCTCCATCTGGATTTGAATTAAATGCATCATCGATTACAATGGCTCCGCCTGGATTTTTGATAATATTTAGCCTGTGCTCAACTTGTTCTAAGTTTGCAATGGCCCTTATAATGTCTTCCTTTTGCATGCCAACTTCGATAGCAGCTTGGGTTGCCATTATAATATTTAAAATATTGTGCCTGCCCAAAAGCTTTGTATGAGCTTCCATAGGTCCATCGACAAAGTTTATATCAAAAACTGTACCATTTTCATTTATAGTTTTAATTGTAGCTGTCAGATCACCATTATCAATGCCAACCTTGTAGCAGTCCAGATTTCTCCTATTAGCTTCATCTAAGACCAGCTCGCTATCTGCATTTACAATTATAGCCTTATTTTTAAGTCCATCTGCAAGTTCAAACTTCGTTTTAATAATATTTTCAATAGAACCAAAAGTTTCCAAATGACATGGACCGATATTTGTAATAATACCAATATCTGGGAAAACAAGGTCAACTAACTCTTTAATTTCTCCAGTATACCTGGCCCCCATTTCAGCAATGAAAATTTGGTGGCTTTCGTTTAATTCGTTATTTATAATCTTGGACAAACCCATAGGAGTATTAAAACTCGATGGCGAGCTGTAAACCCTCTTATAATTAGACAAGATTTGTGCCAAGATCGTCTTTGTTGAAGTCTTGCCGTAAGAACCAGTAATAGCAATAACTGTTAGGCCATTTATTTTCTGATCTTTAATCTTATCTTGGGCCATCTTGTAAAACTTATTATTAACCCTTTTTTCATGGGGATTAATAATATAAAGGGCCAGCATCATTATCCTTGATTGATAAAAATAAAGTAAAATTGCCACAAATATTATCAGTGAAACATAGAGCACATAGGCCATCGAATCCAGCTTTACAAAGAATGAAATCGATAGCAAGGCCAGCAAGATAACTGCATTTATAATAGTATTTGTTATTAGAAGTCTCTTGGCCCTATCAGTGTAGACCAAAGGCTTTTTGGAATCGCTCATTTTGGTCTTGTCCTTAGAAAAGGAATAGGCCTTGTCCCTATTACTTGCTATCCACTCCTTGTATTCAGCAGGAATATATCCAAGCTGTTGGACCATTTGCAAAAAATATGTGCTTCTAATATACAAAAGAATATTAAAAAGTCCAACCAATAATATTATCAAAATTACTTGTAAAGTTTCAAACATCTAATCCTCCAAAAATGGTTCTACCACATTTCTAAATCCTATTATATCATCTAAGTAAGAGTAATGTCCACCGTCAAGGACCTCCAGCTTACAGGAAGGAATCTTCTCTTCCATCATCTGGCCCATCCAAAGTGGTGTATCCATATCATTCTTACCCCATACAGCAAGGGTTGGAACATCAATTTTTTCTAATTTTTCCGTTAAGTCTTCGTTTACAACTCTTACCAAAATCTTTCTCATAACGCCGTCTGCACTCTTATAATCAGCTGATCCATGTTTTTTGTAAAACTTTTCTAGATTTTTTTCGCCTCTAAATAAAACATAAAGCTTTTTCATAAACTTAAAATATATAATTTTAAATTTGCTTTTAAAATCCAAAGGCGCCTTGATGCCAGATGCGTCAATCAAAACTAGTTTTTCAATTGGATGAGATGGCCTAGATGCGATTTCAATTCCACATTTGCCCCCGTAAGAATGGCCCAGATAATAGACATTGGTCAAATTTAACTGGTCCATAAACTTTAAAATTATGTCCGCATAATCGCTTGTACCAATGACATCTTTAGGCTTATCGCTCTTGTCATGTCCAGGCAGAGCCATGGCTATAACCCTATATTTATGTTTGAGGGAATTTATAACGGGTTTCATGGCGGCAATTGAAGCCCCCCAACCATGGACGACAAAGGCAACTTGGTCGCAATTTGCATTCTCCTCTTCATAATAAATTTTTATACCATCAATATCTATATACATAGTCACCTCATCTTAAATATGTAAGTATAATTTAAAAGGGGTGGCTGCCCACCCCTTCAAATTATTTTAAAATTAATCCGCCGATTTTCACAAATAATGGTGCAAATACAAGGCTGACGATTGTCATAAGTTTGATTAGAATGTTTAGTGAAGGTCCTGATGTGTCTTTGAATGGGTCACCTACTGTGTCTCCAGTAACAGCAGCTTTGTG
The DNA here is from genome assembly GCF_900215725.1 of Ezakiella peruensis. Taxonomy (GTDB): domain Bacteria; phylum Bacillota; class Clostridia; order Tissierellales; family Peptoniphilaceae; genus Ezakiella; species Ezakiella peruensis. Next base: position 228,813 of record NZ_LT962470.1, read on the forward strand.
AGCTGGGCTACCTTTTCCACCGTGAACGCCTGATTCAATATATTTTTTAGCATTATCCCATGCGCCACCAGCATTTGACATGAAGATAGCCATGAGTACACCTGTTACAAGTCCACCAGCAAGTAGACCGCCAAGTGCTTCTGTGCCAAGTAGAACACCTACTAGAATTGGTGTAAGAACTGCCATTAGGCCAGGAATAATCATTTCCTTTAGAGCAGCGCCTGTTGAAATTTCAACGCACTTACCATATTCTGGTTTGCCTGTTCCTTCCATAATTCCAGGAATTTCTCTAAATTGACGTCTTACTTCTTCAATCATTTGGTTAGCAGCCTTACCAACAGCTTCCATAGTCATAGCACTGAATAGGAATGGTAGCATACCACCGATGAATAAACCAGCAATTGTTGATGGTTTTGTAAGGTCAATTGATTCTAGAGCAACAGCTTGAGTATAGCTTGAGAAAAGTGCAAGTGCAGTTAGAGCAGCACTTCCGATAGCAAAACCCTTACCAACAGCTGCAGTTGTGTTACCAACAGCGTCAAGTGTATCTGTAATTTCTCTAACACTTTCTGGGAGTTCAGCCATTTCAGCAATACCACCAGCATTATCAGCGATTGGACCATAAGCGTCAACAGCAATTGTCATAGCTGAGTTTGCTAGCATACCAACAGCTGCAAGAGAAATACCAAATAATCCTAGCTTTGGATCTGTCATTCCACCAGCAAGGTAGAAAGCAACAATAATACCAATAGCAATTGTAATAATTGGAACAGCAGTAGACATCATACCTACTGATAAACCAGAGATAATATTTGTAGATTCACCTGTTTCTGATTCTTCAGCAATCTTTTGAACAGGAGCATATTTTTCTGAAGTGAAGTATTCTGTAATCTTAGCGATGATGAGACCAACTGCTAAACCTGCTACAGTAGCGATAAATGGTTTTGTGCTACCAATAATATTTGCTGATAGGAAATATGAAGCAATAACAGTTATGATTGATCCAACAAGTGTACCAGAGTTTAGTGCTTTTTGTGGATCATTGTCACCCTTAACAAATAGGGTACCAAGAATACTTGCAATTAAACCAACTGACGCAAGAGCAGCTACAAATAGAACGCCCTTGTCTGCGTATGCAAAATATCCAAGTGTAAATGCTGAAATAATAGCACCAACATATGATTCAAATAAGTCAGCTCCCATACCTGCAACGTCACCAACGTTATCTCCTACGTTATCAGCGATAACAGCAGGGTTTCTTGGGTCGTCTTCTGGGATACCAGCTTCAACCTTACCAACAAGGTCTGCGCCAACGTCTGCAGCTTTGGTATAGATACCGCCACCAACTCTAGCAAATAGAGCGATTGATGAAGCACCAAAACCAAAACCTGTAATGATATTAAATACATCTGCGTGGTCTTTAAAAATTAAATAAAATACTGTTGTTCCTAATAAACCAAGACCAACAACACACATACCCATTACAGTTCCGCCTGAGAAAGCTACGCTAAGAGCCTTGCTCATGCCATCTGTGTTGGCTGCATTTGCAGTTCTAACATTAGCCTTTGTTGCAACCTTCATACCGATAAGTCCAGCTAATACTGAGAAAATTGCACCAACTATAAAGCAAATAGCTGTTAGCCAGTCAATTGCAAGACCAAGTATTACAAAAACTGCAACAACAAATATCGCCATTGAACGATATTCCCTTCTTAAAAATGCCATAGCACCTTCGGAAATATAGGTTGATAATTCTTCCATTCTAGCATTTCCAACTGGTTGCTTTTTAATAAAAGTAGCTTTTATTAAAGCATATACCAGTCCTAGCACCGCTACTATCGGTGCACAATACAAAATATAATCCACTTTGTCCTCCTAAAAAATATTATTTTCGACTAAAAAACTGATAGCAAAAATGCAGTTACAAAAAATACTGCAGCTGCTATAATAGTCATTCTCTTTAATGTTGCATCACGAGATACTCCGCGATCTTTACCCCATAATGCTTCTGGTGCTACCCCCATAATTACTGAGCTTTGGTCGCTACCTTCTTGTACCATCATGAGTGTTATTAGAGCAATTGAACTAATAAGTACAAGTGCATAAAGTACATACATCATATTACACCTCCATCTAATCTATAACAGATTAATTCTAACATAAAAGAATGTTTTTTTCAAGCATTAAAGGCCCTATTTGCACAAAAAAATGCCCCTAAAAAGGGGCATAAATTTATTTTAGAAAAAACTCATTATTGCAGATGATATCATTGATTCGACAAATTTTCCAATGAGTGCTGCAACCAGTACAAAATAAATCATCGCAATATAAACTTTAATTCTCTTTCCAAACCTATCGTTAAACATTATATCTAATAAAGATACATTGTATTGGAGAACTGAAAATCCATATAATAACAAAGGCAGATCAGGATTTCTATCAAAGTAAGGAATTAGAGAAAGCAAAATCGCAAGCAAAAGTAATGGAGCAGAAATGACTGTTTTGTTTGCAAGTCCATTTATAAACTTTTTAATGTCTCTGTTTCCCAAGTAATTCATGAGAAGCACAAGGCCTGTTGAGATGATAAACACAAATAATCCAAGTGATAAAGCACTAGAATTACCAAGCAAGGTTAAGAAAAAAACACCAAGAATTATTCCCAAATTAATTAGCGAATATTTAAAATTATCATCTTCTTGTTCGAAGTTTTGATTTGTTAATCTCTTCTTAAACCAAGCAAAGTAATTGCTAAAGTCAATGTTCACTTTATTTTGGCCTTGATAGTTATTTGCATATTGACGGTTATCTGCACCGTTTCCTCCACCAGTTTCTTCAAAAGCAGACCCGCATTTGTTGCAGAACTTTGCACTATCATCAACTATGTTGTTGCAGTTTTTACATACTTTCATAATATCCTCCTCAAATATAACATAATTGTTACTATTATTTTATTTAATAATAACACATAAGAATATAAAATTCAACAAAAAAGAGAGGGCGTACCCTCTCTAATTTAAAAGTTTTCGTTTTCTTGTCTTTGAAGTTCTTTTAGAATTTCATTCATTGGCAAGTCACCAAGGATTTGTGGTTCTTCTTTTTCAACGACAGGTTTTTCCTCAAGTTTTTTCTTTAGAGGATCGTCATCTGATAGAGGAACGTCTATGTTTAGATATCTCTTGACGCCTGTACCTGCAGGAATTGTCATACCGATAATTACATTTTCTTTAAGTCCTAGCAAGTAATCTTCCTTGCCCTTGATTGCTGCATCTGCCAAGATTCTTGTTGTTTCTTGGAAGGATGCTGCCGACAAGAATGAATCAGTAGCCAGAGCTGCCTTTGTAATTCCCAGTAAAACTCTCTTTGCACTTGCAGGAATTTTTCCTGCAGCTTCCAATTCAGCATTTGCTGCTTTGAAGTCTGTAATTCCGACCAAAGTGCCAGGTATAAAGTCTGAGTCGCCTGCGTTTTCAATTCTAACCTTTGAAAGCATTTGTCTCATGATAATTTCAACGTGCTTGTCGTTAATGTCAACACCTGACATCCTATAAGCCCTTTGAACTTCTTTTACTATATAAGATTCAACCCCTTGAACACCCTTAACCTTAAAGATTTCGTGTGGGTTAATTGAACCTTCTGTTAAAGGATCACCGGCCTTGATTTCTTGACCGTCCTTAACTTTAATCCTTGAACCAAATACGATTGGATAGATTTCAGTTGCGTCTTTGTTTTCAACAACAACTTCCCTCTTCTTGTCTGATTCAACGATAGTAACTTTACCGTCGATTTCAGATATAACTGCAACCCCTTTTGGCTTCCTAGCTTCAAATAGTTCTTCAACACGTGGCAAACCTTGAGTAATATCTTCTGCCTTAGCAACACCACCTGTGTGGAAGGTTCTCATTGTAAGCTGTGTACCCGGTTCACCGATGGATTGAGCAGCGATAATACCAACTGCTTCACCGATGTCCACCTTCCTACCATTTGCCAAGTTCTTGCCGTAGCATTTTCTGCATACGCCGTGTCTTGCATTACAGTGGAGGACAGATCTAACCTTTACGCTTTCAAAACCAAGGTTTTGAATCTTTGCTGCTATATCTTCTGAAATCAATTCGTCTTTTGAACAAATCAATTCGCCTGTATTAGGATCAACTATATCTTCAAATGGATATCTGCCTTCGAGTCTGTCTTTAAGTTCTTCGATAACTTCATTGCCATCTTTAAAGGCCGAAATTTCAAGATAATCTGTTGTGCCACAATCTTCTTCACGAACGATAACATCTTGGCTGACGTCAACGAGTCTCCTGGTCAAGTAACCTGAGTCTGCAGTCTTAAGAGCAGTGTCTGATAGACCCTTTCTGGATCCGTGACTTGATAAGAAGAATTCGAGAACACTGAGGCCTTCACGGAAATTTGACTTAATAGGAATTTCTACAGTCTTACCTGTTGATGAAGCCATCAGACCACGCATACCACCCAGCTGACGAATTTGGTTCTTGGAACCACGAGCACCTGATGTAGCCATGATATAAATGTTGTTGTCATGATCAAGTGATTCCATAAGTGCATCTGTAACCTCGTCTGTTGAGTCGTTCCAAATGTTAATTACGTGTTCGTATCTTTCCTCTTCACTAATCAGACCCTTTCTAAAGGCCTTTTCGTACTTATCAACTTCTTTTTGTGACTTATCCAAAATATCTTGCTTGTTATCTGGAACAACAACGTCCTGCATGGAGATTGAAATTGCACCAATAGTTGAGTAATAGTAACCCATGGATTTAATATTATCCAAGAGTTCTGCTGTTATATTGTTACCGTATTTATCATAGCATCTTTCGATAATCCGACCTAAGGTCTTCTTGTCGACTGTTTTATCTATTTCTAGTGAGAACTTATCCTCTTCCCTATCTACAAAACCAAGATTTTGTGGAATCTTTTGGTTAAAGATAAATCTGCCAGCAGTTGATTCTACAATCTTATGTGAACCATCTTCTAGAGTAACTCTTACCTTAACCCTGTCTTGAAGTTTGATTTGCTTTGTATCAAAAGCCAGCATCATTTCATCATAGTCTTTGAAGGTGTGGATATTTTCTTGTTCATAAGTTGCATCCATGGTTAAATAGTAGCAACCCAAAACCATATCTTGAGATGGAACTGTAATTGGTTTACCATCTTTTGGAGCCAAGATATTGTTTGTTGATAGCATGAGTAGTCTTGCTTCAGCTTGAGCTTCCACTGATAATGGAAGGTGAACAGCCATTTGGTCCCCGTCGAAGTCAGCGTTATATGGCGGACATACTAGAGGGTGAAGCTTAATAGCCTTACCTTCAACTAGGATCGGTTCAAATGCTTGGATACCCAACCTGTGAAGGGTCGGTGCACGGTTTAGTAGAACTGGGTGGTCTTTGATAACCTTTTCAAGTTCATCCCAAACTTCTGGTTCCATCCTATCTATCATGCGTTTTGCATTTTTAATATTGTGAGCCTTGCCATTTGCAACTAGCTCGTGCATAACATGTGGCTTGAAAAGTTCAAGAGCCATATTTTTTGGCAGACCGCATTGGTAGAATTTCAAATCTGGACCAACAACAATTACAGAACGGCCTGAATAGTCAACACGCTTACCAAGTAGGTTTTGACGGAACCTACCTTGCTTACCCTTTAAGAGGTCGTTCAAGCTCTTTAACGGTCTGTTGCCTGCGCCTGTAACAGCTCTGCCACGTCTACCGKTATCAATAAGAGCGTCTACTGATTCTTGGAGCATCCTCTTTTCATTTCTAACGATAATTTCAGGAGCGCCTAATTCAAGTAATCTCTTTAAACGGTTGTTTCTATTGATAACCCTGCGATATAAATCGTTCAAGTCAGAAGTTGCAAATCTACCACCATCTAGCTCAACCATAGGTCTAAGATCTGGTGGAATAACTGGGAGTGCATCCAAAATCATCCATTCTGGACGGTTGCCACTGAGTCTAAATGCTTCTACAACTTCCAGTCTTCTGATAAGTCTAACGCGTTTTTGTCCTGTGGCATCTTCCAATTCTTTTTTAATTTCCTTTGAAATTGCTTCAGGATCAACTTCTTGTAATAGTTCTTTGATAGCTTCGGCACCCATGCCTGCTCTAAATTCATTTGGATACTCACTTTGCATTTGTTGATATTCAGCTTCGGTGAGCAAATCCTTCTTGAGAAGCGGTGTCTTGCCCGGATCTATTACTATATAGTTGGCGAAATATAAAACTTTTTCCAGGGCTCTAGGACTAATATCAAGTATAAGTCCCATCCTTGATGGAATTCCCTTGAAATACCAAATATGTGAGCAAGGACAAGCGAGTTCAATGTGGCCCATTCTTTCACGACGGACTTTAGCCTTTGTGACTTCAACGCCGCAGCGATCACAAACTACACCCTTGTATCTGATTCTTTTGTATTTTCCACAATGACATTCCCAGTCCTTTGTAGGTCCGAAGATTCTTTCACAGAAAAGTCCTTCCTTTTCTGGCTTTAAGGTACGGTAGTTGATGGTTTCAGGTTTTTTAACCTCACCATAAGACCACGACCTAATCATCTCGGGAGATGCTAAACCAATTTTAATTGATTCAAAATTTTCATTTTCGTACATATAAAATCCCCCTATTCTTCATTAAACTCTATGTCGTCGTATTCTTCGTCTTCTAAGCTCTCAGTCTCTCTCAAATTGTCGAGGCTGTATTCCCCTTCTTCGTTGACATCGTCTTCATCATAGTCAACGCCAAGAGTGCTCATTTCTTTTGTAATTGAATTTAAGTCTGATGGCTCATCTTCCAAATCATCCTTAAGTTCAACTTCATTTTTATTTTCATCCAAGACTTTGACATCAAGTGCCAAAGATTGTAGTTCCTTAATCAAAACTTTGAAGGATTCAGGTACGCCTGGCTTAGGAATATTTTCACCCTTAACAATTGCTTCATAAGTCTTTACACGACCGACAATGTCGTCTGACTTAACTGTGAGCATTTCTTGAAGAACATGGCTGGCGCCGTAACCTTCGAGGGCCCAAACTTCCATTTCACCAAATCTTTGTCCACCAAACTGTGCCTTACCTCCAAGAGGTTGCTGAGTGACCAGTGAGTATGGACCAGTTGAACGAGCGTGAATCTTTTCATCGACCATGTGGTGGAGTTTAAGCATATACATGTAACCGACTGTTGCAGGGTTGTCAAACTCTTCTCCAGTCCTACCATCTCTTAGCTTAATCATACCACTTCTTGGATAACCAGCTTCATCCAAAGCCTTCATAATGTCTTCTTCATTAGCCCCGTCAAAAACAGGTGTTGCTATATGAAGACCAAGCTTTTTAGCTGCAAGTCCCAAGTGAACTTCCAATACTTGTCCCAGGTTCATACGTGAAGGAATACCTTGAGGGTTTAATACGATTTGAATAGGTGTACCGTCTGGTAGAAATGGCATATCTTCTTCAGGTAAAATCCTGGAGATAACACCCTTGTTACCGTGGCGACCGCACATCTTGTCCCCAACCATAATCTTTCTCTTGGTTGCAACATAAACCCTAACAGTTCTGTTTACTCCTGGTGGCAGTTCGTCTCCAGCAGCCCTTGTGTAGCTGCGAACGTCAACTACAATACCAGTTTCACCATGAGGAACCTTTAGAGATGTATCTCTAACTTCCCTAGCTTTTTCACCGAAGATTGCTCTCAGGAGCCTTTCTTCAGGAACGAGTTCAGTTTCACCCTTTGGTGTAACCTTACCAACCAAAATATCTCCACTTGTAACTTCAGCACCGACTCTGATAATACCTTCTTCGTCAAGGTCTTTTAGCATGTCGTCGCCAACGTTTGGAATATCTCTGGTGATTTCTTCTGGTCCTAATTTTGTATCACGTGAGTCGATTTCGTATTCTTCAATGTGAACTGAAGTAAATACGTCATCAACTACCAATTTTTCATTTATTAGAATAGCGTCTTCGTAGTTATAGCCTTCCCAGGTCATAAAGGCAATCAAAATATTTTTACCAATAGCCATTTCACCCATATCAGTAGATGGACCATCAGCTATAACATCGCCCTTCTTAATCTTTTCTCCTTCTGCTACAATCGGTCTTTGGTTGATTGTAGTTCCAGAGTTAGACCTTCTGAATTTATCTAATTCATAGGTATCTGTTTTCTTATTTTTATTCTTAATAACAATTGTCTTTGCATCCACAGATTCAACAACACCGTCTTCCTTGGCTACAACTACAACGCCTGAATCAACAGCAGCCTTGTATTCAATGCCTGTGCCAATTACAGGAGCTTCAGTTGTAATTAGTGGAACTGCTTGACGTTGCATGTTTGCACCCATCAAAGCACGGTTAGCGTCGTCGTTTTCGAGGAAAGGAATAGAAGCCGTACCAACAGCTACAATTTGCCTTGGTGAAACGTCCATGTAATCGATATCTTCACGTTTAAATACGTCGATTGCACCCTTGATTCCCCTTGCAACAATCCTATCATTTACAAATCTATTGTCCTTATCAAGCTCTTCATTTGATTGAGCTATAATCATTTTATCTTCAACATCTGCCATCAAGTAATCGATTTCATCTGTTACAATTCCTTCAGGTTTCTTAACCTTTCTATAAGGAGCTTCGATAAAACCATATTCATTGATGCGAGCAAAAGTTGTAAGCGATGTCATAAGACCAATGTTTGGTCCTTCAGGTGTTTCGATCGGACACATCCTACCATAGTGGGAGTTGTGAACGTCACGAACTTCAAAACCTGCCCTGTCTCTGGATAAACCGCCAGGTCCTAGAGCCGACATCTTTCTCTTGTGAGTGAGTTCTGATAGAGGGTTGGTTTGGTCCATGAATTGTGAGAGCTGTGAAGAACCAAAGAATTCTTTCATAGCTGCTACAACAGGTCTGATATTGATAAGAGCTTGTGGTGTGGCATAATCCATATCTTGGATAGTCATACGCTCTCTGACAACTCTTTCCATCCTGGCAAGACCAATTCTAAATTGGTTTTGCAAAAGCTCACCAACTGATCTAATGCGTCTATTGCCAAGGTGGTCAATATCATCTACAAAACCGAAATCATCAAAAAGCAAACAGGCATAGTTTACAGCTGCTATAACGTCTTGAACTTCGATGTGTTTTGGATAGAGCATTCTGATGTTTTTTCTAACAGCATCTTCCAAATCTTCCTTGGTCTTGATTGATTCATCAGCAAGTAGGGCTTCCATCACAGGATAGTTTACCTTTTCCTTTACGCCCAAGGCTTCCAGGTCAACCCTGTCTTTATATACATTAACATCGACAAAGTGGTTGCCAACAACCTTTAGCTCTTTGCCATTGTGCATAACATAGCAGAAATTAATTCCTGCATCTTCTATTTGTTTAGCTTTTTCGAAGTCAAGAGCCTCTCCTGCTTCGAATAAAATTTCTCCAGTGTTTAAATCCACGACATCTCTGGCGAGATTGCATCCTTTAATCCTATTGGCAATTCCCAGCTTTTTGTTGAAAGTGTATCTTCCAACCTTAGCTAGGTCATATCTCTTGTAATCAAAGAACATATTGTACAAGAGACTGGTTGCAGATTCCTCTGTAGCTGGTTCACCAGGTCTCAATTTTTTATAAATTTCAAGGACAGCGTCAGACTTGTTTTCAGCAACATCTTTTTCCAAGGTCTTCCTGAGCACTTCAAAATCGCCGACAGCTTCAATGATATCCTCATCGGTCTCGACTTCAAAAGCTCTTAATAAAGTTGTAATAGGAACCTTCCTTGTCCTATCGACCCTTACGCTAAGTGTCCCAGTTGTATCAGTTTCAAATTCCAGCCATGCACCCCTGTTAGGAATCATTTGGCCTGAAATTAAAACATTACCATTCTTGTCAAATTCGCTGGAAAAATAAGCACCAGGGCTCCTTACCAATTGACTGACGATAACGCGTTCAGCCCCGTTAATGATAAATGAACCGGTGTCTGTCATTATAGGAATGTCTCCCATAAAGACCTCTTGTTCTTTTACTTCTCCAGTTTCTTTGTTAATTAGCCTAACCTTTGCTCTTAGACCTGCAGAGTAGCTGGCATCTCTAAGCCTAGCTTCAGTTTGTGAATACTTAAACTCATCATCAATCTTGTAATCCACAAACTCCAAAATAAGATTTCCTGCATAGTCTTCGATTGGACTAATATCTTGAAAAACTTCTCTAATTCCTTCTTCTAAAAACCATTTAAAAGAAGAAGTTTGAACCTCTAGTAAATCAGGTAAGTCTAAAGCTTCCTGAATTCTAGAATAACTCATCCTTGTTCTCTTGCCGTATTTAACAGGATGTACCATATGAACCTCACCTCTCAACAAAAACATATCAAAAAGAAAAATCTTTAAGATTAACTCGTCGCGGACATCTAAAAATGGCGATACGAATCCACTTTTAATGTATCATCTATTCATGATAACATATTCAAAAAAAAATTGCAATAGTTATTTTATAAACTCTTGCAATTTTTTAATTTATTTCTATTAAAAATTTTAAATTTCTTTTTGATAGACCCTATAGGTCTTTGATATCTTTGCGCCAGCCTTTAGGATATCATTTAGCATTGGCATATTGTAATCCCAAATTGTGCTGCCTTCTATTTTTTTATAGCCTTTTTTTATGGCGTTATCCATAATTTTGAAATATATAGCTTGAGTGACTCCCTTGTTTCTGTATTCTGGAACTACGAATAGAACAAAAACCCTCATCTGATTAATTTTTCTCTTATTATATAAAAATTTTAAAATTGCAAAAGGATTTTTCTTTCCATTCATCTTTTTGAGCACTTGATTGTAATCCGGAACAGCGATATTAAAAGCAATCGGTTCGTCTTTTTCATTCCTTGCTATATAAATAAAATCCGCGTCGGCTAGTGGTGCAGCTGCTGCAACAATATTGTCTATCTCTTCGCGACTCGGCGGCATCAGATCTACCCAGTCTTTGTTGTTGGGCATACCTTTTTTAATAACTTCTGATACATCCAGCGCATCTTTTTTAATGCCATCTTTGTCTAGTCTAAATTTATCCAATCTAAACTTATATTTTTTCATGGCGTAGGGAATAATTTTTGCATATCTGTCAACAACTTTTTTGTCAGGGCTTCCATCAAAGGCATAGCAATCATGGTATTTGCTAAAGCCCGCATCCAAGACTTGGTCATTGTAGTATTTAAAATTGTAGACATTTTGTATCATTGGTGGCTCATCAAAGTTATCCAATAAAAATCCTCGATTGTCGTCTCCACCTGGAAGTGACATAGGCCCTTTCAATAAATTTGACCCGTGGTCTTTGGCCCATTTGGAAGCTTGATCAAACAAGGCCTTGGAAACTTCTGGGTCATCTATGCATTCGTATTGTGAAAAATATGAATCCTTAACCCCATGATATTCATTTAACTCTTCGTTTAAGCCAACCAAAATTCTACCAGCGAGTTTATCATCTTTTTTGGCTAGATACATGATGCTTTCGCCAACTTCATTTACCGAGCTGGTCTTTCCTGTAATATATTTTTTGTAGTCACTAATTAAAGGCGGTACCCAATTATCCTCGGCCTTGTAAAGGTCAAAAGGCAACATGGTAAAGTCATCAATATCCTTCTTGGTCTTTACCTCATATATCTCTATCATTTTATTTTCTCCATAATCTCTTTGGTAGTTTCAGGGACATATTTGGAATAATCCTTGCCCTCAGCCTCCAGCTCTCTAACCTTTGAAGCCGAAACTATCTCTCCATCAATTGCATAGCGATCGATTTCCACAAGTTCAAAAAGTGGATGTTGACGCTTCTTTAACTCTTCATTATATATTGCAGTCATATTGTCAAAGGGCTCCTTAGCAACATATCTTTGTCTTATACCTAAGTCCTTAGCAATCCTGGATACAAAAATTTCTGCATCTAAGCTTGCATGAGCGCGAGCAATATCAGTGTCGTCTTTTAAGAAATAGCTTGGGAAGGTCATATCCGAAATAATAAACTTACCCCCAGGCATAACCTCGCACCAAATATCTGTGAGCCCATCTTCAACCATCTTAAACCTATCTTCAAAAGAATACTTACTCTTGTTTTCTTCAACCACAAATATAATTACATTTGAAATGCTTCTGGCTGCATACTCAACAAGCTTCCTGTGCCCCCAAGTAAATGGGTTAGCATTCATAACAATGCAAGCATTAAACTTGCCCGAATCGTTAACTCTTTGAATAAAGTCGTCGTACTCGTGAAAATTATCCAAGAGTAAAACAATCTGGTCAGTTTTTGCAAAAACTTCATAGCCCAGAGACTTAAACATTGATTCGTATTCAGGCTTGGTGAAAATATAAGTGGTCTCTACCCCGTTTCTATAAAGTTCATCCTTTATATGACTTATCATCTTTGGCAGATAACCTTCCTCCTGGTATTTGTTATCCACGGCCAGCAGTTTTATAACATTTCCCTTGTAGGCACCACTTGCAATAATCTTGCCCCGGTCTCTCATAACAAAAAATTCATCTGCATCTTCAAAATGGATTCCTTGGCTTTCCAAAAATTCCTCAAAAGCCTTTTTCTCAAAGTCTAAATCCATACTTATTTTATCAATAGCTATTATAGAAATACTACCACCCCTCCTTCTTCAGCGTAGGTCGACGAAAGTCCATTCATACTAGTGATTTCAATTGGTCTTGATGGGAACAATTCAATCAGCCTATTTTTTAACTCTAAAGCAACTTCAGCTGCATTTGCCTGAGAAATTACTATCGCGTATTCACAAACCTTATTGCCGTATTCCTCGCATTTTTTTATAAGACCATTTATGGTCCTCTTTAATCCTCTTTCAATTGAGAGCGGAGAAATTTCTCCATCCTTGTTTCTGGCTATAAGCCTAATGTTTAAAACCTTGGAAAGCTTGCCCACGATTCTTGGCAGCCTGCCGTTTCTAGCTAAATTGTTTAGCGAGGACAGAGCAATCAGAGTGATGGACTCATCAATTTTCTTTTCAGTCTCTGCAACAACCTCTTCAAAGCTCTTGCCCATGCCCACAAGTTCGTCCACTATCAAAGCCACTCCAGTTTCACCTGCAGTCGCAGACTTGGAATCAAAGACGTGAACCTTTGCCTCAGTATGCTTTTCCAAATACATTTGCTTTGCAATCATAGCGGATTGATAAGCTCCGCTTAGCTTGCTAGTAATGGTAATAACATATATCTCGTCCCCCTTCATCCTCTTTAAAAATTCATCAGGTGAAGGACAAGCCGTTCTAATAACATCTGAAGAATTATCCATGGTCTCAAAAAAAGTTTCCATATTTAAATTCTCATCGTCTATAAAATCTTTACCATCCATCGTAATTATAAAAGGCACCACAGAACATTCCATTGACTTGATCATGTCATCAGTCAGTTCGCATGATGAATCAACTATCAATTGTTTCATACTAGTTCTCCTCTTCAATAATAGCCTTTAAATTATTGGCTTCTACAATTATTTCTCCAATCGGACTGCCTTCTATCATAATTCTCACAAACTTTTCAGTTCCAGAAGGCCTAATTATAATCCTGTAGTCAGGGTGCCTTTCAAGTAAATCGTCAATGGCCTTGCTAATATTTTTATTTTCCTTGTAAGTTTTTTTAATCTCATCACTTGCATCTGCGTTGACGAGCACTTGTGGATAATCTTGGTATAGCTTACCAATAGTCGAAGCCTTCTCACCACGTTTTTTAAGCATATTTAAAATAATAATAGCGGTTTGCAAGCCATCGCCCATGGTTAAATGGTCTAAAAATATAATGTGGCCAGACTTTTCTCCGCCCAAGACCATGCCATTTTTTCTCATGGCCTCCATTACATACTTGTCGCCAACATCTGCTCTGATGAGTTCAATATCGTGGTCTTTTAAATATTTTTCAAAAGCCCCGTTGCTCATACTAGTGGTAACAACACCATTGTTTGAGAGCCTGACCTCTTCTTTGAGGCAAAGGGCCCCGTAGCAAATGATGTGGTCTCCATCAAGGACATTGCCATCTTCATCCGCAAAAATAACTCTGTCGGCATCTCCGTCAAAAGCAATACCAATATCACAGCCCTCATCTTTGGTTAACTTAGCAATCTTTTCAGGTGCAGTTGATCCAGTATTGTCATTTATATATCTGCCATTGGAATCACAATTTATTTTTATAAGCTCTGCGCCCAGTTCCCTAAAAACTTTTGGCGCAATCTCACTCATAACTCCATTGCCTGCATCGATCGCAATCTTCATGCCCTTAAAGCCATCTCCTGCCAGGCCTTCCAAGTGGATTAAATAATCGTTAAATAAGTCCTTGGCAATTGAAACTTTGCCGAGCTTATCGCCATCAGCGGTCTCGGCTTCCAGGTTGTCAATCATATTTTCAATTACGATTTCTTCATCGTCAGTCAACTTATAGCCATCAGCACCAATTAATTTTATTCCATTATACATATATGGGTTGTGGGATGCGGAAATCATAATCCCCATGCCATAGCCATGTGTCTTTGTTATATAAGCGACACCCGGTGTGGAGATAACTCCCACCTGGTCGACGTCTACACCCTCAGCCATAAGCCCTGCGGTAATAGAAGCCATAAACATAGGAGACGAAAGCCTCGTATCCATACCAAGCACAACTCTCTTGTTCCCTTCTATAAACTTACCCACAGCCCTAGCTAGTTTGTATGCAAATTCATTTGTAAGTTCAGTATTTGCTATTCCTCTAACTCCATCTGTGCCAAAATATTTTTTCATATTCCCTCCACTTTGGAATTCCTTTGCAATACTCAGAAGGCTTTCCCGGTCGTTTTTTAAACCCAGCTCAACAAGGTCTTTGAGTTTGCCCAAAGCCTTGCCAATTTTAACGCCCTCTTTGTATCCAATATTTATTAAATCATTGCCGTTAATGCAAATTTCATTCCCTTTATTAAAATCTTCTTCTTGGCTAATATTATCTAACATTTTGTACAATTTGTCAATTTTTTCAAGGTCCTCGCCACTCGCCGACAAGGAATCGGCATAGAGCAAGGACAAAAAATTATAAATATCGTCGCCAAATTTATTTCTCACCCGTCTAACGCCGCGTAGGCCAATATTGGGATCAGCATTCATATGGTTTTCAATATACTTGCTAGCCTTGTGAGTGGTCGCCTTTGGATATTTTAAATCCTTTAAAATCCTCCTGGCAGTTTGTGCGGATTTTTTATCGTGCCCATAATAATGAGCACTTCCATCCGCAAATACCTCTTGGCAAGAGGGCTTTTCAATATCGTGCAAGAGGGCCGCCAACCTGGTCGGCAAATCCTTATTAGAAAACTTTACCACCCTTATCATGTGATTGTAGAGGTCATATTTGTGGTGATGATTGAGCTGGTCATAATCGTAAGTAAATTTATACTCAGGTATAATCCTCTCCAAGAGTCCAGTTGACCTCAAAAGATCCAAACCCAAAATAACATTGTCGGACAGCAAAATTTTATTAAACTCATCCCTAATCCTCTCCGTCGACAATTTATAAATCAAATCTGCATTTCGACGAATTGACCTCAGAGTTTGGCCCTCAATCCTAAAGTCCAGTTGGCAGGCGAAGCGAATGGCCCTTAGCATCCTCAGTGCATCTTCCCTGAAACGCCTGTCGGGATTTCCCACACAGCGAATAACTTTTTTATTGAGGTCATCTCTGCCAGAAAATTTATCTATAATATTCCCATCCTTGTCCATGGCAAGAGCGTTAATAGTAAAGTCCCTCCTAATCAAGTCATCATCAATAGACTTTGAAAATCGGACTTTGCTTGGCCGCCTGCCATCTTCGTAGGCCGACTCAATCCTATAAGGGGTAATCTCAACTCCCTTTACAGTTACAGTTCCCATTTTTTTATTTACCATAATGGAATTTGGAAAAAGTTTTTTGAGCTCCTTGGGATTTAAAGAGGTGGTAATATCGTAGTCGTGAATTTTTCTTTTTAAAAGATAATCACGGACTGCCCCGCCAACCACGTAAGCAGAATTATTAGTATCTTCAATTTTATTTAAAATTTTATATACATATTCATCCATCATAATAAATTTATACCCATCTGCACAAAAAAAGACCCGCTTAAATCTAAGCGAGTCTTTCGATTGGTATATATTATTTTCCCATAGGGCTGTTTAGAGCATAATAAATTATCAGAGCTGATACAAGTAGTAGGGATGAAATCCAAGCGACTTGACCAATGCCAATGTGATCTACCTCTTCGTCTTGCAAGTCCAAGGCCTTTTTTAATCTTGGAACTATTGGCAAGGCCACAAATGTTAGTGCAGAGTTTAAAAGTCCTTTAAAAATATTAAATGGAAGTATAGCTGGTAGCAACAACTTTTTAACTTCTGCAAATGGAACCTTCATATAAATTGGTGTGATAACAATATTCCATGCTATCATTATAAAGGTCATAACAAGTGTACTTACAAGTAGGGCTACAGCTGTCCACTTGGTGTCGTCCTTGCGGTTAACCATAGTTGCAAGTGGGACGATAAAGGCCGCTGAACCTACAAAGTTCATCAGTAAACCCCAAAAACCTGTGTCCGAAACTGTAAAAAATTCTACCAAACACACAACAGCGGTCACCAAAAGTGATGGGACCAATCCAAAAATTAATGTCGTGATGGCAAGGACAGCGTCCTTAGGATCGAACTTTAAAAAAAGTACAATTGGAATCCTACCAAAAACCATTACAAGATAACTGATGGCTGCACACATGGCAAGTGCAGTCATTTTTTTCGTTGACATTTTCATCTTCATTTCCTCCTTTTGATTGAGGGCATAAAAAAAGCCCCAAAATACAAGGGGACCTCTTCTCACATCCGGACTATAACCGTCGGTACAGGAATCTAACCTGTTCTGCGTCTCTTGACGCTCGTGGACTTTACCACCGGTAAAGGAATTGCACCTCCCCCTGAAGATGATTAGAGTATAGCACTCACGAGTCCATATGTCAAGAGGAAAAGGTGGTTTTTAAAAAATAAATTTAAAAGGGCCCTTCGGCCCTTATATTATTGTTTTTCATCTGGTTTTTCATCAGGTTTTTCATTTTCTTTATTTTCATTATTTTCCTCTGTACCCTCACCATTTTCTTCGCCCGGTTTTTCATCTGGCTTTTCTTCTGGCGTTTCTTCAGAGTTTTCTTTGCCTATGATATTTAATTTTATCTTTGGCGCTCCGGTTAAACTGAGCGATGGTTTATCTTTGATTTGCAATTTAAGATTGTAGGATTCCTCGCCAAGTTCTGCGTTTTCCAAGTTAACCGCCAAGACCACGTCGCCAGTGTTTAGAGCCTTGAGTTCTTTTTCGTAACCGCGGACAGTTATATCCACAATTGTTGGCAGTGAACTGAGGTCTATGCTTAAATGCTCTGGAAGATTTTCAAATTTTATTTGAGACTTGTCCACAGCAAAACGCTTGGTAGTATATTTTTGAATTTGATAAGTCAAAGAATAAGAAATGCTTGGATCAATTGCCTCCATACCCTCAGGAATAATTGGTGTGAGCATCTTTTCATCGCTTGAAACCAATTCTTCCATATTAATTGGCTCGGTCTTAATGGTCTTTGGCACAATAGCATTTTCATCTATAATCTTAACCGCAATTGTTGGTGGGTTGACGTGCATAAGTGTCGTTTCAAAATCCACTGGCAAATTACCAACAGTGCTCGGCTCAATAACAAGCACCGCCGTCTTATAAATTGGCACACTAATTGTAACTACATCTGGCTTGATGCTGACATTGGATAAGCGGTTGCCATTTGCATCCACTGCGTAGAGAGGATTTGTAACTGTAAAGCCCTTTTCCTTGCCATCTACATCTATATTTGTCCTAATGCTATCAATAATACCAATTTGACTTGCAGGTCCTGTAACCTGAACCTTAGGCGATGATAATTGATTGTCGCCCTTCATATAATTTTCCATAGGATTGCCCTTGGTATCAACTTGGACTTCAAAATCCCTTGAGACAACTTTATCAATATTTACAATTATAGATGGCGGACTAATAGTATCCACACTAACCAAGCTGCTGACCCCTTCCAAATTAACATCAATTGGAATTCTGGTGTTGCCAGCTCCGTAGCCTTCCAAGTCTACACTTGCATTTATCATATCAGCACGAACTTTTTCCAGCTCATTTTTCTTACCCCGCAAGGTAATATTTACAAATTGATCTTCCTGAGTCATGAGTTGGTTGTCGCTGTCCCTCAGCAAGTCTGCATTTAAAAACTTAACGCGAACATTTCTAATAATCTTTCTTTCATCTGGATTTTCGATTGTCATTACATATGACCAAAGCAAAACTGCAATGACAAGGGACATTATTTTAGCGACCAGATTCTGATTCTTGCGATTCTTTTGATTGTTCTTCTTTTTCTTTAGCTTCATTAAATTCACCCTTTATCTTTGCAATAAAGCCTAGCTTTTCTTCCTTTGGATCATAGACCTCACGCAATTTTTTGCGCAGAGTTTCTTCGTCCAAATATCTTGCAATCTCTCCATTTTCGCAGCAAGAAATGCCGCCTGTCTCTTCACTGACAACTATAACCATGCAGTCGGACCTCTCCGATATACCCAGAGCCGCCCTATGCCTGGTGCCCAGTTCTTTTGAGAGCCTATTGTTATCAGTAATTGGCAAGAAACACGCCGCTGCCTTTACAATATCCCTATCCACAATAACAGCCCCGTCATGAAGGGGTGTATTTGGAATAAAAATATTTATCAAAAGACCCATTGAAACAAGTCCGTCAATCTTGGTTCCCGTTTCAATTATATCTTCAAAACCCGTTTGCCTTTGAAATACAATCAGGGCTCCAATCTTTTGCCTGGACAGTGAATTGCAAGCTTGGACAATCTCTTCGATAACTCCATCGTACTGGTTGTCGTTATTTGTCCCAAAGCGTTTGCCTATAATCTTGCTCCTACCGATGGACTCGAAAGCCCGTCTGATTTCCGGCTGAAATATAACAACAATAGCTATCAAACCAGCACCCAAGAGCCAGTTTAAAAGCCAACGTAAAGTATAAAGTTTAAACCACTCTGATAGCTTGGTCACCACCAAGAGAATT
Source organism: Ezakiella peruensis (assembly GCF_900215725.1). Classification (GTDB taxonomy): domain Bacteria; phylum Bacillota; class Clostridia; order Tissierellales; family Peptoniphilaceae; genus Ezakiella; species Ezakiella peruensis. The sequence goes on from NZ_LT962470.1 coordinate 247,906, forward strand.
ACAAGGCCCTTGGCCAGCTGTTCGGCACGCGTTTGCTTGACGAGCTCGTACAGCTGATAGACGATAAAAGCTATTATCAAAATGTCAATAACATTGTTGAATCTAAAATTTCTAATAGATTCTCTCATTGACAAGAGTGTATTTTCTAATGAAAAACCCATAGTAATCTCCTAAATTAGTTTCTTAAATTCATCCTTAAATTCTTTGAATAGTTCAATAGCGTCTTCTATTGGTTGAGGTGAATTCATATCGACTCCTGCGCGTTTTAAAACGTCGATTGGATCCAAGGATGAGCCTGATCTCAAGAATTCAAGATACATATCTCTTTCCTTTTCTCCACCATTTAAAACCCTCTTTGCAAATGAAAGAGCTGCAGAAATTCCTGTTGCGTATTGGTAAACATAGAAATTGTAATAGAAATGTGGAATCCTTGCCCATTCGTATTTGATGAAGTCATCCTTTTCCATGCTTGGTCCGTAGTATTTTTGGTTGATCTCTTCGTATTTGTTTGACAAGAAATCTGGTGTCAGGGCTTGTCCGCTTTCATAAGCCTTGTAGATTTCCATTTCAAATTCAGCAAATTGTGTTTGCCTAAAGAGCGTTCCCTTGATTGAATCCATAAAGTGGTTCAAGATAAATTTCTTTTTCTTTGGATCGTCCTTCCACTTGTCTAATAGATAGAAAGTGAGGAGAGATTCATTCATGGTTGACGCAACTTCAGCTACAAAAATCGAATAGCCAGAGTAAATATATGGTTGGTTGCCCCTGGAATAAAATGAGTGCATGGAGTGGCCCATTTCGTGAGCAACTGTAAAGACATCATCAAGGGTTCCGTGATAATTGAGGAGCACATAAGGATCTGTCATGTAAGATCCGCTTGAGTAAGCGCCCCCGCGTTTGCCCGGTGTTTCAAATACGTCGCACCATCTGTCTTCAAAACCCTTAGTTAAATCTGCAATGTACTTGTCGCCAAGTGGCTTAAGTGCATCCAAAATTATTTCCTTGGCTTCTTCAAAGGTAAATTTCACATCCATATCTTCGACTAGGTTTTTGTAAACGTCGTACATGTGAATTTTATCTAAGCCCAAAACTTTTTTACGAACGTCAACATAATCGTGGAGTTCTACCAAGCCTTCGTTTACAGTTTCGATCAATTTATCATAAACTGAAACAGGAATTGTGTTGTCATATAAAGCTGCTTCCCTGGCTGACTTGTATTTTCTTAAAGATGCTTCAATAGCAATAGCCTTGGTATTGGCATCCAATGTGCTGGCCAAGGTATTTATGTGGTCCTTGTAAACATTATAGTAAGCTTCGTAAACATTCTTACGGTCTTCCAAATTTGCTTCTGTTAGTAACGGAACAAAGTTGCCGCTGGTGAGTTCCACATCCTTGCCATCAACGCTTACCACAGGGAATTTCATATCTGCAACTGTAAGCATTGAGAACGACTTGGAACCTGCATCGATAACAGGGGTAAAGCTTGCGATAATTCTCTCTTCAGCTTCACTTAAGGTGTGGTCTTTAAATCTTAAAATATTGTCCAACCAACGCTTGTAAATCTTAAGTTCATCGTTTTCAACAAAGCCCCTTAGCTTATCCACATCTGAGGATAAAATTTCTGGTACTAGGAATGATAAGCTAGCCCCATAGTTAGCGTAGAGAGCTGATAGCCTATCGCTTAGAGCCTGATACTTGGCATCGCGGTTGTCCTCGTTAAATCTATTTGAAATATAAGTTGATACAAGGCCAAAATTTGTCCCAATATCTTCGTATAGCTTAAGCATTTCCAAAAATGTATCTGCGGATTCAGCTACTCGGCCCTTGAACTTTTTAAAATCTTCTATCTTGCCTTCGATTTCCTTTAGTTTTTTGTCCAAGTCCTCGTCATTTGTAAATAATTTTTCCAAACTCCACTTATACTTTTGATCAATCTCATCTCTTGATTTAAAATTGTAATCCATACTTCCTCCTACTTCCTTTTGTTAATATTATTCTGATTATAAAGGCACAAGTGACTAATGGGGCACTCGTGACACATGGGCTTTCTGGCCTTGCAAATATAACGACCATGAAAAATTAAAACATGGTGCATCTTGGTCCAAATTTCTTTTGGCAGAGCTTTCATCAGAGCCTCTTCAGTCTTTTCCACATCCTTCTCATGGACCAGACCAATCCGATTTGAAACGCGAAAGACGTGCGTATCCACTGCAATGGCCGGCAAACCAAAACAGTTTGACAAAACAACATTGGCCGTCTTCCTCCCAACACCCGGCAGCTTGGTCAGCTCTTCCATGGTGTCTGGCACTTTAGAATCATAATCGTCAACCAAAATATGACAGGTCTCCATAATATTTTTGGATTTTGAATTAAAAAATCCTGCCGTCTTGATATAATCTTTGAGCTTGTCCATGCCCATGTCGATAATAGCCTGAGGCGTGTTCGCCTCCTTAAAAAGCTCCTGGGTAATCATATTCACCCGGACATCCGTGCACTGGGCCGACAAAATCGTCGCAATCAAAAGTTCAAATGGCGACTCATGGACCAGCTCGCACTCGGCGTCAGCGTGGAAGTCCATCAAAATATCTGTGACCTCTTGGATCTCAGCCTTTTTTAATTTTCTCCTCATAACCAATAAGTCTCCTTTGATACAATATCCAGACCGAAATTCGTCTCAATAAAATGGATAACATTTTCATTCACAGAGTTCAAATGCGTGTTCGAATTCGACACAGCCGCAAAACCAATAGTCAAAAAATTCAAATCATCCTGACTATCGCACTCGGCAATTGAAATCTTAAATTTGTTTTGAACCTTCCTTATAAGAGACTCGCGAATACTCCTCTTCTCTTTCAAAGAATGCACATCCACCAGCCTAATAATAATTTCGCTTGCAAGAACCTTCATAATTATCCCTATAATAAGTATAACATCAAGGCCCAAAAAAATCTAGCAAGAGACCAAGTTTTTTAAAAAAATTCTGCCTTGATTTTTAAATATATACAATGTGTTTGACATTCTATAATATATGGTGTATTATAATAGTAACAGTACTCGACACGCCTCTTTACAATGCGGACCAAGTCGGGTCTTTTGATTATAAGGAGCAAATATGAAAAAAATCTTACCAACTTTTGAGCATATCAAATAGATATGCTTTTTTTATAGTTTAACTAACTTTGTAAATCTATCAAGAGACCAAGTTTTTTAAAAAAATTTTTGCCTTGATTTTTAAATATATATATAATACAATTAAGGTAGAAAATAAAAGACTTGGAGGTTAATATGATTAATGTTTTAGATAAAGGCTATGTGCGTTTAGTTGACACAATGGGCTCAGACCTAACAGTTGTAAACGCAGCCAGAGCCAGCTTCGCCAAAGAAAGCAAAGAACTAGACGAAAAGGACGAAAGACTGATTGCCTACTTGGCCAAACACGACCACACATCACCATTTAGACACGCCATCTTGCAATTTGAAGTCTACGCTCCACTAATGGTGGCCCGTCAATGGTGGAAATATATTATTGGCAGCTCACATTTGGAAGGCATCGGCGACACCATGAATGCTTGGAACGAATCCTCCAGACGCTATGTAACCATGGAGCCAACCTTCTATGTACCGACCAAGAACGAATGGAGGGGCAAACCCGACAACAACAAACAAGGGTCGCTCGGCCCAGTCGATGATGAACTCGGAGCAGAATTCACAGAAAAATTAAACAAATACATCAAAGAAGGCGTTGACCTCTACGAAGAAGCCATGGAACGCGGCATCTGCGCTGAAGAAGCCAGACTATTTTTGCCAGCCTATGGCATGTACGTCTCATGGTATTGGACAGCAAGTCTCCAATCAGTTGCACATTTTATCAAGCAACGCACAGACTCCCACAGCCAATACGAAATCAGACAATACGCACAAGCGGTCAAAGAACTCGCCATGGAAAAATTCCCCCTCGGCATCCAAGCCTTCTTGGACATGGACAAATAAAATAAAATGAAAGAAAAAGAAAGAGGCAGTACATTATGTGCTGCCTCTTTTTGTGTGGAAATATTTTTGATTACATTATTAATACCAATGGTACTTATTTTAAAATAATTTCGTATCTATATAAATAAAAACATCTCAATCCCACAAGGGAATTTCGATGTTTTTCGGTCCACATAAAGATGGACCCTACCGCCGCAAAGCGATTTTTGGATGTTTCCTATGGTATTAAATATATTGTTTGTAAAAATTTATATTCTGAAAATATTTTATGGCTCAATACATATATTACAATCACGATTTTTCAGAACGTTTGTAGGGGCTACTTTATGTAGCCCGAAAAGTCCCGCCCAAAAGAATTTTTCCTAATTGGATGCAACAATCTGAGGAGAATGTAGCCCGAAAAGTCGCGCCCCAAAAGTCCAAAAGTCTCGTCAAAATTTACACACGATATTAATAATATTTAGGAGGATAAATTGATGAGGGCCGTAAGATTCACCAATCTAGCATCGTTATCACTCGCTCTCTTGGGAATCTCTGACACGAGACCTGCTAGCCAATCAACTTCGCCTTTTCGAAATTTCTTGGCGACCATAAAGGATCGCCCCTACAGGGAAATTTTAAGGCTCGTTTCTTGGGCTAGGGCTTCGAAGTGAAATATAATTTTCAGCGACGCAGGTGTACTCAAACGTACATCGAGGAGGGGAAAATTGTTTTCACAAGAATGTCGCAATTTACACCCTAAATATCCCTAAATATTAAAAAAGAGGGGTTCTCTTTCTCCCCCCTCTCTCTACATATCATCTTCGACTTGGATTTCTTTCGATTTACCGTCCTCGTTCTTTTCTTTATAAACCGTGAGCACAACCAACCTTACATTTTTCCTTTCGTATGTGCAGGTTATGAGGGCGATTATCTTATCGTCCTCCTCTAATTCATAACCAGAATCGTAAACTGCATTGTCCTTGATCAGCTTATAAAATCTTTGCATTTTTTCAAAGGAATCATAATCCTTTGGATTAATATATGTTTCGCCCGAGATAATCCCCGCTACAACAGCCTTGGTCTCAAACTCGCCCTCCTCTGTTGTAAAGGTAAAATCCAAATGCTCAGGCTCTCTCTTAAATTCATGGAGAGTCCCAAACATAGTCTTGTTATCCATCTCGTGCCCGTAAATAAGTACAAGCGGATCGGCAATATTTTGGTTTCTGTAATCCATAAATATTGCCCCCGCTACATTTCTCTTACCCGTTGCAGCAGTGTAAAGATATTTATAATTATCTTTTGCCTGCACAATCGGATAATCAATACTGCCGCCGTCAGATATCCACGCAATTATATCTTCGTTGACAGATTTGAGTTGGCCAAAGTCGATTTCATAATCGTCTTCCTCATCCTCCTCAATATCCTCGTCCACCTTGACGGCGGCCTCCTCTTTGACAGGTTTTAAATCCTTCAAATCAGAATAAATTTGTATTGATTCCTTTTGATCGGCCTTGGTATGAAGAAAGTCGTAAAGCTTGTAGGCAAAAAATATTGCAACTACGATTATTAAAATATTTAATAAAAGCTTACCCTTCTTCATAACTACCTCTCATTAGTTTTTAAAAAATTTTCTTTTGAAAAAGAAAAGTGCTAGTAACAAAATACCGCTAAAGAAAATTGATCCAAGATCAGTTCTTACACCAGTCTTTGGAATTGTATTTCTTCCGCCACCTTCATCTTCAGGTTCTTCTGGAGTTTCAGGTTCGTCTGGCTTACCAGGTTCATCTTCTTCAGGTTCTTCTGGTTCCTTAGGTTCATCTTCCTCAGGTTCTTCTGGTTCCTTAGGTTCATCTTCCTCAGGTTCTTCTGGTTCTTCTGGTTTATCTGGTTTTTCAGGCTTCTTATAGTTTTCAGCCTTTAAAACAAAACCAAGAGCATCTTTTTCATCAAACTTGAATACTTTTCCAGTATAACCTTCGATAGCTTGTTCTTGGACTTCATAAGTGTATGAAAGAGTCTTAACACTTACATTGCCTTCTTCATCCATTTCTTCAATTCTCTTGAATAATGGTAGATGGTTTACTTGGTCAACAAAATCATTAGCTTCGTTTAAGGTAAGTCCTTTGTCAAGTTTGATTCTGTCAATAATCTTGCCATTTTCATCTGTTACGATTTGATAGATATCAAATTTAACTTCTGGTCTATCCTTCTTGATTTCAGTTTTACCATCTGCTTCAAAGAATTCTTTAAAGAGTTTGATAAATCTTTCTTTTTCAAGATATACAGTAACTGTGTTTGAACCTTCAGCTGTATTTTCAAAGTACATTTTTGCATCTTTTTTTGTCAAGTCACCAAGGTTAAAGAATTCGTCAGCTTTTCCTAAGATTTTCTTTTCGCCATCTTTACCAACATAAACAACGTTTCCATCTTCAATCTTTGCATCCAGTTCTGGAATCATCATTGGAAGAATGAATTCTTTTTCTTCATTGTATGGGAAACCTGCTTCTGGTGGATTGATTTTAATCCCTTCCACTTTTGCAAGGTCAGCTTCAGTTATTTGAGAAGCTTCTTTGTATTCTCCATTTACCTTATAAAGAACTGTAAATCCATCTGGTACTTTGACAAAATCTCTTAGTACAGGACGTAATCCCTTGTTGCCATTAAACAAGTCTTCCAGTTTCCATTCTTTATCCTTTTGGACAAAGCCTGTATCAACCAAGCCCTTGTTATCAAGATAGTATTTGATCTTGTAGTTGAACTTGTCACCAAATTTCAATGTAGCTGAACCCTTAAACCATTCGCCAGCTTCACCTTGTGGAATGACTTTTCCGTCTTTATCCAACAATTGCAAGTACTTGTTGACATTGGCGTTATGACCATCTGTTACAGTAATTGTCTTAGTTCCAAAGAAGAATTCTCCCTTGTCGCCAAAACCGGCCTTATTTGTGTAAGGTTGACCTTGATTCTTATATTCTTCGCTTTCCTTGTACTTTTCTTTGTTTACAAGTAAGTTTTTAAGAGTCATTGTAAATTGATTCTTAGCACCGTGAGGCCCTTCAAATTCAGGTAACCATGCAAGAATAGCTCTTTGACCATCCTTAATCTTGCTTTCGTCTCCGCCAAGTGCCTTTAAAAGAACATTGTATTTCTTTTTGTCTTTGGCTTTAAGTTCAGCTAGATAAGCTTTCACATCTTCTGTATAGAAATATTTGATTCCATTCTTAAATGTCACAAAATCAAGATCTGCATTAGCGCCATTGGCCCTCATAGCATCTTTATCTACTTCAATAGAAATTTCTGTGTCTTTAGTAAATTCAAAGATGTCTGGAAGGATGTCGATGATTAAACCATCTCTATAAATATAGTAGCCATTATCATTGTAGTTAGCATCATTAATATCTTCTGAATCTTCCTTAACAGCTTCAGAAAGTTTTTTATCATCTTTCTTCAACTTATCAACAGTTACATCAATTGTAAAGTCAACTTTCTTTTCTGGTTCTTCAGTGACATCAACTTTATCTGTTTCAGACTTCTTGTCTACCTCTGGATGTTCTTCATCTTGAGTTTTTGGAGTTGGCTCATAGGTCAATTCAAATTCAGATCCTGTTTCTCCTTCAGAACCATATTTGTTTCCGCCTTCAGTCTTATCTGTTTCAGAATCACTGCCTGCATCTTCAATACATGATCCTAGTCCTGGATAGCAAATCTTCTTGTGCCAATCGTCATCTTTTCCAAAGATTCCTGGTGCTTGGTCTTTGCCGCCAATAAGTTTGTAGTTTGCAAAGTTTGCATACATTGCTCCATTGTAGCCAAGCTTGCTCATATAGTAGCCAGCAATGTCTATAGGACGATTGATCAATTCCTTATAAGCATCTGTATCCTTTAATTCAGATTTAGGATCTTTAATTTTTTCTTCTATTGTAGTGGCCTTACCATCTTTTTTATCACCTACATAGTAAGGATTTAGAGGTTGACCCTTTGAATCCTTAAGAGCCTTATCGCCATTTGCTAAGTCGTCAAAAGATAACTCTTTGCCAGGAATTACAGTGTACTTGCCTTGACCGTATTTTTCTTTGTCGTTTACGGTTACAAGAGTCTTAAATGTATTTTCATCCATTTTATTGACTCTTCTGTAGGCTTCTTCCATAACTTTTCTAAAGCTATCTTCATCTTTGTTCCAAATTGGATTTCCTTGTTCATCAAAGAATTTGAAATTATTATCTTCCTTATCATTAAATTTGTGATCTTTAATAATATTTCCAATTTCTTCTTGGACGTACTTGTCCTTATTAGTTAAAGGTTTTCCAAATTCATCAGTATAAGGAATGTCCACTTCTGGAATAATCACAGATGTGATGCCAATCTTCTTGGTTTTCACTGGGTCTGTTGGACCACCAATACGAAGACCAGATGTTAGGCCAATACGGATTGCGTTAAAGCGCATATCGTCGTATTTGTAGTCGCCTTTCTTTTCATCAAAGTAGCCTAGTTTTAACTTTTCAACTTCTGCAATGAGTTTTGTTTTAAAAGCTTGAAGCTTTTTAGCATCAGTTTTTATTTTCACAAACTCATCTTTAAGCATCTTAGTTATGGTTTTGTAGCAGTCTGTTTCTTTAGCGTGAAGTGATTCTACAATACCATTGATAAAATCGTCAGATGAATTTTTGTCAAGTTTTTTAACTTTTTCTAATACACCATTGATTTTTCCTTGATAATCTTTTTGTACAGGACTTTCGAATTTGTGTGTCGGATCATTATCTACTTTCTTATAGAAAGCGTTCATAACTTTAATTCTTACTTGTCCATTGGCTTTATCCCGAGTGATTTTAAATTCAATACCATTCTTAGTAGTAATAGTAGCTGAATCTTTATCACCAAGTTTGTCAATAATTTCTTGACCTGTAATCTTGAAGTTTTCTCCCAATGGAACGAAACGACCATCGATATAAGTTGGACTTACACCAAAACGAATATCCTTAATTTGGTCTAAGAAGAAATATTGGTCATTACCAAATTTCTTACCTTTATTTTCTTCTTTATCTTCAAATTCTTCCTTAAGAGTATTCCACTTGTCTTGTGTATCATTCACGATGATTTCATCATAGATTAAACGATTATCCATGTTGTGGTCTTCGATAATGATTTCAGAGTCTTTATTTTCTGGGAACAAGGCTCCGTCTGGATTGTTAAATCCAACTTCCCATAGTAGGGAACGGTCGAGTGTTGTTACGTCGCCATTTTTATCAAGAATAACTAATTTGTTATCTTTGATAGCAAATTTTGCTCCATTATAAAGTCTTCCAAGCTCAGATTGAATCTTCTTTAGAATATCCATATCAGCCTTATTTTTAGGATCTACTCTCTTTTCATCATCAGCTTCAATTCCTAATAGATGTTTAATATAATCATCTCTATCTCTATCTGTTTCATCACGATAGAAAACATTAAAGAAATTGTAGTCTGGTTTTGCTAGAAGTTCCTTTGGTGGATTCTTGAAGAATGAGGCTGGTTGGCCTTCCTTGATCTTTAAGGTAAAGTACTTGTCGATAGGTTTCTTGTAATCAGATTTTTGATCCTTAAAGATAGATGTTTCAACAAACTTTTTATTTGGATCACTTTCTTCTTTGTTAGGATTTGGTGCCATATATGTTGCAGCTATATCCGCATGGATATTGTAAACAACATCTTTTCCAGCTAAGAATCCTGGGAATTTGATTTGGAATTTTGCATTCTTTACAGCTTCAGCGATGTCTGTTTCATCTGTAAGCTTTTCATATTCCTTACCATTTTCGTCTTTTAGAATTTGGACAATTTTTGAAATTTGATCGACAGATAAAACTTCAGCTTGATTCCCTTCGTCAACGCCTACATAGTAAACAAGACTTCCTGCTTGTTTTTTCACGTAAGTTTTGTTATTAACAGTTACATAATCATCTGGATTTGTACTGCCATGGTATTCCTCAACATTATGAAGTTCCACGGTTGTATTTGCATCTTTTTTATAGGTATCCACTTTTTTGTGGTCCATAGCGGAAGACTTGTAGTCTTTGAAATACTTGTCGCCTTTAATGCCCTTGTCATTATCTTTAACTGGAACAAATTTTTTTCCATCGTAGTAGTACTTACCAACAATAGGATCATCATAACCTTTTGGATCAACGATATAGTTGTCATTGCCAACAAACTTTGTGCCAGTTTCAACGGTTATTCCATCTGAACCAGATGTTTTTGATTCTTTACCTTCTTTTGCGAAAGTATAGTTACCGTCATCTCCTTTAGTAACAGTAATGCCATCCATAATCTTACCGAACTTGTCAATAAGTGTATAGTTTTCCTTGTGAGTTAAACCTGAGATTAAATAACCATCAGCATTAAATACACCTTTGTCAACTTTGGTTAAATTTTCTTTTTCTGCATCTGTTGGATTATCAACTTTTTTACCACTTTCATCTACATAAACATCTTTTAAGCCTTGATATCCTTCAGCAGAACTTGTCTTGCCAGTATATTTACCGTCTTTATCAAAGATACCATTTTCAATAATGGTTCCGCCATAGGCTTGCTTATTATCTCCAGTCTTAATGATAACTTGGCCGCCATCATAAGTTGGTGTAACGTCTAAATCTGCTTCACCATTTTTGTTAGAAACATTTCCTTCAAAGAGATCTTTTTCATCGGTGTAGGAAATTAATTTTCCGTTATTAAAGACATAGGTTGTGTTCTTGTCTTTAAATTTACCATTTTTGAATTCACCAACTAATTCATCTTTTCCCTCAGAATTCTTTTTATAAAGTTTGCCGTCTTGAACTTTGAATGTATTTCCTTCATCATCTGTAACTTCATAGTATTCTTCGGTAGTGATTTCGTGCTTTTCGCCTTTTTCATCAACATAAACTTTCTTTCCAGCTTCTTCTAAGATTTTATCTCTTAATTTAGCCGGAGTAATTTCTTTGTCATCCAAATAAAGTTTTCCGTCTTTTTCTTTAAGGTTTCCACCGAAGTTCTTCATTTTAAGTTTTAAGGTGTAAGTTCCATCCTTGTTGTCTTGATATTCAAGTCCTGACTTGTAAAGATAATCTGCAAATTTTCCATTGTATTCTGGTAATTTGATGGTAATATCCACTGAAGAAAGAGGTAATGATTCACCATTACCGGAATTTACAATTACATCGTCAATGTATCCATCTGTTTCCTTGATCATAGCGAAAATATCATAGACTTTCTTGGTGTCTTCATCTACAATGCCGTCTTTTGTATCGCCACCATCAATTTCTTGTGGATCTTTTGGATTTTCTTTTCCAATGGTTCCGATATCTGCATCGTCGTAACCTTTTTTGGTAATCAAGAATTTCTTGGTAACTGCTTTTTCACTACCAGCTTGCATTGTAATTTTAAAACCTTCATGGAAGGCTGCCCTAAAGGCTGGCAAGTTCATTTGAATTTGAGCAATTTCAAATTGATTGCTTGTTGTAAATGAGTAATTGCCATCTTCATCTTTTGTAAGCTTTATAGCCTTACCATCTTTGGTTCTGACAAGATCTTCAAGAACTGCATCTGGAATATTTTTATCCGTTTTGTTTGGCTTGATAGTAAAAGTAAAGTCTCCACCATCATCCTTTCTGACTTCAATCAAGAGCTTTGCGCTTGTATTGTCTGGAATGTAGTAGGTTTCGTCTTTATCTTTAAGCTCAGGACCTGCAGTGCTGCCATCCAATGGATAGACCCTTACTTCTGGAGTACCGTCAGTATATTTAGGATCAATATCTCCTTTTTCAATGGCTGCATCCAAAGCATCTTTTGCATCCTTGTAAGCCTTTTTGAGTCGCTCGAGTTCCTCTTTACTTACAGGATTTTCGTTAGGATTAAGTGCTTTTTCTAAAGCTTCTTTTGCATCTTGATATTTTTCAAAAACTTTATCTTTAGTGTCTTCTCCTTTAATACCTGGAATTTCAAAGTCCTTATTCAGATCTTCTTGGGCTTTCTTTTCTTCATCTGTCAATTTTCTAGGTGGTTTGAATTCTCCAAGAAGTGTATTGAGTCTTTCAATATCTGCTTGATTCAATTTACCATCATTTTTGTCAGCTTGAATTTTATCGTAAAGCTCTTGAATATCCTTGTATTGTTTGATTTTTTCTGGATCAGTAATGCCATTGATTACATCTTTGTCAAGCTTATCAGCTCCTGATTCTTCAATGCTCTTAAGAAGCTTGTCATTGTATTTTTTTTGAAGCTCTGCTACTTCTTCTTCATCTTCGGCTTCTTTAGCAGCAGCGATTTGCTTTTGCAATTCATTTAGCTCATCAGTATTTGGATCTACTTGTGGCTTAGCTGGCTCAGAAGTTTCTTTAGGCTTATCAGCATCTGCTTCTGGTTCTTCTGTTCCTGGTTCCTCTGTTCCTGGTTCTTCTGTTCCTGGTTCTTCTGTTCCTGGTTCTTCTGTTCCTGGTTCTTCTGTTCCTGGTTCTTCTGTTCCTGGTTCCTCTGTTCCTGGTTCATCAGGTGTCCCTGGTTCTTCTGTTCCTGGTTCTTCTGTCCCTGGTTCTTCTGTCCCTGGTTCTTCTGTTCCTGGTTCTTCTGTTCCTGGTTCTTCGTTTTCACCATTAGCTGCACCAGCTTGCACTGCCTCATTTACTAAATCTTTTGATGCATCAAAGAGTACTTCTACGCTTTTGTCACCTTCATCAATAATTGCTTCTTTCGAAGTTTCTTCTAATATACTTTCGGGAGTATTTGTAGACATAGTTTCATCTTGTGCGTGAACTATAACTCCACTAAGTACAAATAAGATCAACAGCACTGCCCATGCAGCTGCTTTAAATTTTCTGTTCATCTTTTTCTCCCCTCCTTTCGTTATTATATTTATACAACCATAAAGCAATGGTTATACATACTTATATTATATCTGTTTATATTTAAATTTCAAGCTAATATCTACTATTTATTTTACAATGCTTTATATCGGCCAACAATATGTAGTATAGTTTCTACCCCCCCCCCCCCGCATTTTTTCTCAGTATATAGTATTTTTATGAATCATTTTATTTTTTTATATTATTTTCAATTTTTTAATAATTTTAATATTAATTATTTTAATTATAATTTTTTCAATAAAACAAAATTAATTCTGATTTTTATAAAACAATGTTAACAATATTCTATTTATAATTTCTATGTTAAATATTGAATCGCATAAAATTTTTTAAACTAATTTATCCTTGTGTTTTAACAATAAAATATTTTTTCATTTAGAGGCCGATTATCAATTTTTCTTTCTTTACAAATAAAAATAACCCCCAGGCATTCGCACTTGCTCGGAGGTCATTTCATAAAAACAGTTTTAAGCTAATCAAATTTAAAACATTCGCACACTTTTATTTTAAATTTGATTTAGGTCTTTAACTATATTTCTTTTTTCTCAAAATTACCAAAGCTATTAAGGCAATCAAGCTCAAGTAAATTGATTTTAAATCTGTCTTTACTCCAGTCTTTGGAATAATATTCTTTCCGCCACCTTCGTCTTCAGGTGTTTCTGTTTCTTCAGGTTCTTCTGGTTCTGGAGTTTCTGGTTCTTCTGGTTCTTCTGGTTCTTCTGGTGGGATTTCCTTGTTTGTAATTGTAAATCCCTTGTCCATGTTACCTGCGTAGGNTTTGTAGATTCCATTTGCATCTCCAACTTCTCTTACTGTGTAAACGTATCTGTTGCCAAGTTGATCGTATTCATCAAGGTCATAGAAGGTCGCAGTCCATCCATTTGATTCACTTAATGTTAGATATCTGCCTGTGGCTTCTCCGTTTACATAGAGTTCGACGCGAATTGAAGCTGTTTCACCAAGAGCTTCCCAAACCTTATTAACACTGATATGAGTTTTTGGTTCTTCTGGTGGAGTTTCTGGTGGAATAATCTTGTTTGTAATGATAAATCCATCTTTTGGATTGCCAGTTATTTCAGAATTATAACCGCCTACAGCTTTTTCTTTGATAGTGTAGCTTACACTTGCACCTTCAAATAGTGTAGGAAGATCTTTAAAATAAGCTTTCCAGTCTTCTTTAGCTTTTACTTCTTTAGTTTCTACAAGATATTCTTCTTCGCCAATTTTAGCTAAAAGTTGAATTTCGATTGTATCTGGACGTTTATTGTAGACATTGTCGTTATCATCCCATCTTTTTTCGACATCTATTTCAGTCTTATCATCGTCAGTTCCTATAACAATAGTTCCGTTACTACCAATGCCGCCACCGCGTGTTGCAGAAACGTTGCCAGAGATAATAACCTTGGCTAAAGCCTTTGCAAGTTTAATGTCCTCTGGATTGGAATTAACAGCAAATTTTGCATCTTTTGATCCTTCAGGTATTAATAATGTACCTTGGTGTTTATCATCTGCTAAGGCTTTGCCATCTGGTGTAGTCCAATTAAATAGACCACCGCCAAGCATACGCTTGGATAATTTATATTCTGCATTTCCACTATGAGCACCATAGTCTTTATTGGAATAAATAAACACATCATTTCCTGGCTTTCCAGCTTGGTTATTATTAAAAGCTACTCCATTGTTAACATGAATGGTAGTTTTAGAGATTGGGCAGCTGGCTAGTCCAGCTCCTTCCCATTCGGATTCATTGTCGGTGATTAAAACATTTTTAATGTATAATTCACCATTGGCACCATATTCTTCTGTGGCACCATTAACATAAATTCCAGCGCCGCCAAAAGCCATATTTGTTTTTCCAGTGCCGTCCATTTTATTATTAGTAATCTTTCCAGCTGTAATAATGGCTCTTCCTTGACTGCCGGAAAAATATTTGGCCTGAATAAAAATACCACCGCCGGAAGATCCTGCAGTATTGCCGTCGACTATGCCACCATCCATATATAAAGTACTTCCTTTTTCAGGGTTGTTGGAGCCAATGGATATACCGCCGCCAATTTCTGCCGCAAAGTTATTTAATACTTTGGCATTACCAGACATATGCAATTCGGATCCTTCTCTGAGGATAATGCCAGCACCAGCAGAATAGTATTGATTGTATGGTTTATCATATACTCGGTCTGATCTATTTTTTTGAACTGTACCACCTGTGAAAAACATGGTTGAATTATAGAGTTGAATTCCACCACCATAAGTTGCTTGGTTGTTTTCAATGATTCCTCCAGTCATATTGACTGTGGAATCTTTAGCTCTAATGGCACCACCATGAGTTGGATTCAGTCTAGGATCAGGTCTGATATCATTATTTCTTAAAATAGCTCCGTCTTTGATATTTAAAGTGCCGCCCTCAACATAAACCAATGAACTCTCGATATTTTTATTTTTTGAATTTCCGTCAATGATAATGTTTTTAAGAGTAGCTGTCTTACCATTTTCTACTTTTAGCAAATAACCATTAAAGTCTTTAGAGCGAATCAGCTTAACATTCTTACCATCAAGACTGACTTCACCTTCTACAGAAATAGTACCAGTTACAACAATATTTTTAATCATATCGGTAATACGGCTTTTTGCCTTATCGAAAGTCTTAAATGCATTTTCAGGGCTGGATCCATCGTTGTCATCGCTACCATCTACTCCATTAATATATAGGGTGTCAGGTGCTCCGCCTTCTGATAATTGTTCAAAGCTTTTCTCTTCACTAATATCTAAGTCAGTTTTTTCTTCGACTTCTTCATCAGCTTTTTCTTCATTTTCTGAATCCTTAGCCTCTTCTGAATCTTCAGGTGTTTCTTCGTCTTCGTTTTCGGTTTTTTCTTCAACTTCCACTTTTTCTTCAGTTTCTGTTTCAACTTCAGTTTTTTCTTCGGAATTTTCTTCAAGATTTTCTTGGTCTTTTGTAATTTCTTCTTCTTTGCTTTCTTGACCAACAGTGCTTTCTTTTGCATCAGAAACTGTTTGTTGATCTTGAGATTTTTCTTTTACTTGATCTTCAGTTTCATTTCCAGCTTCATTTTCAGTTTCGTTTTCAGTTTTATCTTCAACTTTTTCTTCTCTTTGAGGCACTTCCTCTTTATTTGTTTGTTCTTTATTTTCTTCTACTTCTTCTTTTATTTCTTCTTGAGGTGCTTCCTCTAGCTCTTCATTTGTTTCTGATGCTGGATCGCTTAGAGCACTTTCCTCCAAGTTTGTTCCTTCATCTGTTGTTTCTGCGTATAGGTCAACTTTACCAAATGCTAGAATAGTAAAAAGCAAAGTTAAAAAAATTATTGTAACTCTTTTTTTCACTATTTTCACCTCCTTTCTTTTAAAAATTTCTAATATAGGTCATTAACATCTATATTGACCATATTATACATCTATTATGTTTATTGTCAAGTTTAAAATCGCAAGTTGCCCTGCACTAATTTTTATATACCAACAATATATAGTGGTTTGTAAAAAAAAAAAAAAAAAGACCCCTGATAAGCCACATAAAAAATTTTGTAAAAATTTTTTAATTATAATTTACATATAGTAGAAAACAAATTTTTTGGCCAAGATAAATCGGCCGCTACCCGTTGCACTTAAAATTTGTTTTTATAAATTTTTTATAAATTATACATTACACAATTTTTTCAGATTGATAATCGGTTTGGCCGAAATTTTCCTCGGATTATTTTAACAAAAAAGACGCCTTGCGGCGCCTTCGATTAATTCTTTATTTTATTCTACTGGGATTACTGATCCGTCGTATTTTTCATTTATAAATTCTTTGGCCTTATCTGATTTTAAGACTTGGACGAATTTTTTGTAAGCTTCATTGTCTTTGTCAGCAGTTCTCGCTGCAATGATATTTGCATTTGGATTGCCTTCAGTTGTTTCAACAAAGATTGGGTCGGTCTTTGGGTTTAGGCCAACGCCAAGTGCGTAGTTGGAGTTAATAACTCCGCCTGCAACGTCTTCGTAAGCCTTGGCAACTGTGGCTGCATCAACTGCTGTTATTTTTAAATTCTTTGGATTTTCAACTATATCTTTTTCTGTAATGCTTTCTGAATTATAGTCAGATAGTTTGATAAGTCCTGCGTCTTCCAAGAGTCTCAAGGCACGTGCTCCGTTTGATGGGTCGTTTGGAATTACAATTTCGTCTCCGTCCTTAAATTCATCAACTGATTTATAATTTTTTGCATAGAATCCCATTGGTTCTAGGTGGATGGCGCCGATATTTGCAAGGTCAAGATTTCTGGATGCACAGAATTCTTTTAGATATGGTTCGTGTTGGAAGTAGTTTAGGTCTAGGTCGCCTTCTGCTAGAGCGATGTTTGGTTGTACATAGTCTGTGAATGTTACTACTTTTACATCTAGGCCTTGGGCTTTGAATTCGTCTTTGAGTGCTTCTACGATTTCTGCGTGTGGTACTGGAGATACTCCAACTTTAATTTTGGTTAGGTCTCCGCTTTCTTTTTTGCATCCTACGAATGTGAATGCGAGTGCGATTGCGATTATAAAAATAGTTAATGTTTTTTTCATTTTATTCCTCCTAATTTTTTTAATTGTTTTTAAATAACCGATTGTCATTTATTTCCGCGAGGCGGTGGCGACTATTCTCATCAGATTGTTGTACACAATCAGGAAAAATTCGGTCCACATAAAGTTGACCCTACACGCTTCGCTAGATTTTTCCTTCTTGGATAGCATATTACGTGAAAAATTACTTTAGCCTCGCTTTAGACAATTTATTTTTTGTTTGATTTTTCTGCTAGGTTGGTGCCTAGGCGTTGAACTATTTGTACTATTATTACTATTATTACTACTGCGGCCATAAGCATGTCGGTTTGGTTCATGTTCCAACCGTATCTGATGGCTATGTCTCCCAGGCCTCCACCGCCAAGGGCGCCTGCCATTGCAGAGTAGCCAATCAAATTTATAATGGTCATTGTTACGGCGTCGATTACGCCGGGTTTACTCTCCTTTAAAACAACTTTTAGTATTTGAAAATTGGTCGCCCCCATACTTTTGAGAGCTTCGATTATGCCCTTGTCGATTTCTGAAAATACATTTTCCATCATACGAGCTACAAAGGGTGCAGCTGCAACTGACAGTGGAACCATGGCTGCGACCATGCCGATTTTTTTACCAACAATTAGCTTTGCCAGCGGAAAGACCACGATCATCAAGATGACGAAGGGCATTGATCTAAAAATATTTATTATTATATCTAAAATTTTATAAAGTGCTTTGTTTTCTGCTATGGAATCTTTCTTTGTGGCAAAGAGGACTAGTCCGATTGGTAGGCCGATTAGAACTGCAAAAAACGATGATACTGTCACCATGGCGAGTGTTTCCCATGTGGCTTGTTTTAATATATCAAACATTTAGCACCTCCAAATTAATTCCTCCATCCTTACAATACTTAAGAGTCCTATCAATCTCTGCATCTTCGCCAATAAATTCTACTATCAAGTAGCCCACGCTGGTGTCCACAAGCTTGTTGATATTTCCAGATAAAATATTTATCTTGACATCAAAGTCCTTGGAAATTTGGGATATGATTGGTGTATCGGCAGTCGCTCCATCGTAAGTCAGCCTGACCAATCTGCCCTTGCTCTCATAGTCGTGGTACTTGGCCTCCTCAGAAATTGGAATTGCTTCAATGAATGCACGGGTAACTTTTTCCCGTGGATTCCTAAAGAGCTCTTCGGCTTCGTTTTCTTCTATGATTTTGCCGTTTTCCATTACAGCTATACGATTGCAAATATCCTTGGCCACTTCCATTTGGTGGGTGATAATTATTACTGTGGTTCCGTAGACTTTGGCTGAGCGTTTGATCAGGTCGCAAATGTCCTTGGTCGTACTTGGGTCAAGGGCTGAAGTTGCTTCGTCACTCAAGAGTATCTTGGGATTGGTGGCCAGGGCCCTGGCAATTGCAACTCTTTGCTTTTGTCCGCCGGATAATTCTGCTGGATAAGAATTTTTTCTATTTTTTAATTCTACAAAGTCCAGCATCTCGTCTACTCTTTTTTCTATATCCGCCTTGGTCCACTTGGCTAGCTTAAGTGGATAGGCCACGTTTTCAAAAACTGTCATTTGGTTAAATAAATTGAAATGTTGGAAGATCATGGCTATATCTTTTCTCTTGGACAAGAGTTCTTTTTGCTTAAGACCAGTCATCTCGACTCCATCGATTTCGATTTTGCCATCGGTCGGTTCGTCTAGTCTGTTGATACACCTAATAACAGTTGACTTGCCGGCTCCGCTTAGGCCAATTATTCCAAATATTTCTCCTCTGTCGACTTCAAAGCTCACATCATCCACGGCGTTAAAATTTTTACCGTCGATTTTATAAACTTTTTTTAAATTACTTACCTTAATCATTTTTCCCCTCATAAAACAAAAAACCCTCTCGAGAGGGTTTAAAAAAATAGCGATCGCACTAATCTGACTCATCTCTCGGTTATCCGCTGGAATTAGCACCTAATTAAATAGGTTGCCGGGTTTCATAGGGCCAGTCCCTCCACCTCTCTCGATGAATATTTGATTTGTACACTATCATATATTAAATTTTATCTTCTGTCAAGTGATTTTAATCACTAATAGAAAAAATTTTAAATTTTTTCAGAAAATATTTTTGATATTCCAATTATATTTAGTCTTGCCATTTAGATACCCAGCTTATGGGCATAGTTATAATAAAAAAATATTATCCAATTTATGTTTTATATATAAAAATCTTCTTTGCAAGTTTATTTTAATTATGATACAATAGTTCTTATACGAAATTCGAATGAAATTTTTAAATATATGGACTGGAGATGATTAATTGAATAAGAAAAGTTTTTATAAACAAGCTTTAAAGATGGCATGGCCTTCTGTACTGGAGAGTTTTTTCCTCTCACTGGCCGGGATGATTGATACGCTTATGGTTTCTGCCCTGGGCCCTGCGGCTATTGCAGCTGTTGGTCTAACAAACCAGCCAAAATTTATTGGCATGGCTGTATTTTTTTCTATTTCTATAGCCGTCTCTGCCCTAGTCGCCAGGCGAAAGGGACAAGAGAATAAAGAGGGTGCCAATCAGATTTTAGTAACTGCCTTTAAAGTTGTTATGATTTTGACGGTTATTATTACAACTGTTATGTGCGTATGGGCCGATCCAATTTTGAGAATCGCTGGATCAAATGCCGATACCCACCAGATTGCCCACGAATACTTTTTGATTATTATGGGCTTTTGTATTTTTAATACAATTAGCATTACAATAAACTCCGCCCAACGCGGGAGCGGCAATACAAAAATCGCTTTTACCACCAACTTTGTTTCGACCATAGTAAATATTACTTTTAACTTTTTGCTCATCAAAGGTCGTCTTGGTTTTCCAGCGCTCGGCATCAGAGGGGCGGCAATAGCTACAGTTATAGGTGCTTTTGTGGCAGCTTTAATGTCAATTCGCTCGCTCTTTAAGGAAAATAGTTATGTAAGTATTCCCTTTATTATTAATAACAAAATAAAGCCAAGCAAATACGCTCTTAAAAGTATTTCCCTTTTGGGCTCAAATCTACTGGTAGAAAACCTTGCCATGAGGGTTGGGTTTTTAACCACGGCAATGCTGGCCGCAAGTCTGGGCACAGAGCAATTCGCCGCCCACAATGTTGGCATGCAGTTTTTGAGTTTAGGCTTTGCCTTTGCTGACGGCATGCAGGTGGCTGCAGTTTCGCTTTCAGGACAAGCTCTGGGAGCCAAAAAACCTGACGAAGCAATTATGTATGGCCACGCCTGTCAAAAAATAGGCTTAGGCATTTCGATTTTGCTTTCAATATTATTATTCGCCTTTGGCGACAAGCTCTATGGGCTCTTCTTTGATGAACCGCATATCATTGAGTACGGACTCTTGATTATAAAATTCATCATAGTCATAGTCCTCTTGCAAATCTCACAAATTATTTACGGCGGGGTCCTGAGGGCGGCTGGTGACGTCAAGTACACGCTCTTAAGTTCCATTATCAGTGTCACCATTATTAGGACTGCAGTTACCTATGTACTAGTCCAGGTCTTTAATCTAGGCCTAACGGGAATTTGGATTGGCGTTTTCTCAGACCAATTCTCCAGATTTGTATTTAACTCTTTGAGATTTAAATCCAAACGCTGGATTAAAATTGAAATCTAAAATTATTATCCAAGGATATTAAATGTCCTTGGATTTTTGTTTACAAAAAATTATTTATTTTTACCAATAAAAAGCTCCCAGATTTTTCTGGGAGTTAAATCTTTCTATTGTTTTTTTAGAACTTCGTAGAGGTGCTTGAGGCCTTCCCTCATTTTTTCAATCTCTTGGTCATTTTCATCGGCCAAACACTTTTGCAAAAACTTGTGCCTCTCCTCAATAACATCATCTATGACCTTGTTACCCTTGTTTGTAACATCAATATAAAAAGAACGTTTGTCATATTCTGTAACTTCTTTTTTGATATAACCTGCAACCTCCATCTTTCTAATCATATCTGAAATGGTGGATGGGGCAATCTTTAAAAGATTGGTCAAATACTTTGGAGTAGCCTTGCCATTTTGGTACTTAATCATTTGCAGAGCATAAAACTGCAAGGAAGTTATGTCCTCATTAGCCAGAATGGTCCTACCTTTTAGTCTAATTTTCCAGTCTAAATACCTAATATATTCTTCTATTTCTATAATATCATCGTTGAATTTTTTGTCTTTCATAACTACTCCTATAATGTTACCCTAAGGGCTTCTTTGCAAACGGAAAAATGTGCTGGCAAGTCGCCAAAATATTCTCCGTCAACATCTAGTTCAACCTCCTGGTCGCATTGTAATTTTACATCTGAACTTTGGAAGTAAACAACGCCGTCGTGATTAATGTGCTCTCCCTCTCTTATCTTCATAAAACATGATATTAAATCAACTATTGGCATATCCTTAATAATAATACAATCCAGCTTGCCGTCCGAAACACTTGCAAGCGGTGCCATCTTATCAAAGCCACCAATGCTTTGTGAATTTGCTATCAAAAACAAATAGGCTTTGATTTCCTCAGAAAATTCTTCCGATTCAATGGTCATATTCATTGGCTTTAGATTTTCTGGGTTTATTTCTGATATGGCCTTTAAAACATAAGCGCTCCTGCCAAAAACTGATTTTAATGACTTTGGTGTCTTGTGGGCAACATCTGTTAAAATTCCCACAGCTCCCACATTAATAAAATATTTATTATTGCAGACGCCTACATCTATGTCCTTGAAATTATCGCCGACTATGGATTCGTAGGTGTCGTAATTGGACTTACAAAGATTCATATATTTTGCAAAGTCATTGGTCGTGCCGCAAGGTATTATAGTCAGTGGAATCTTGGACTGCTGGCTAACAATGCCAGCCACAACCTCATTTACAGTGCCGTCTCCGCCGATTACAACAATTCTGTCAACTTCGTCTCTCACCGCCTCGATTGCAAAAAGACAAGCGTCATCTTTTTTGCTGGTGTATCTGGCAGATATCTCATGGCCGTCCTCCAAAAGAAATTTGGAAACCGCAATCATGGTCTCCCGGCTTTTTTCTCGGCCGCTGGATGGGTTAATTATAAATCTAATTCTCATCCGTGCCACCATTTTCATCTTCTTTTGTATCTTCTTGCGCATCTTCTTGGACTTCAGATCCATCAAATATATCCACATTTATATCCTGGACCAGGAGAAGATTTTTGACAACGTTATCTATGACCACACCATCAAAATTTTTTATGGTTGACATTTCAAAATAATCATCAACTATATTGCCTGTTGGAAATTCTCCATACATATCCTTGTAGAAATAAACTGCAACCAAGGTATCCTTGTTATTCTTTTTTACAAATCTTAAGATAGGTTTTGGCAACCGCCTCATCTCAGCCATAAAATCTGACCTTTGATCAGACGATAGGCTGTAGAGTTTTCTGATGGAATCTTTTGGTGAATATGGAATTACATCTAGGAGATTCGACTTTCTAAGAAGCTCATACATCCAAATGTATTCACCATTTGAAAAATGCTCATACATTTTATCCATGTCGCCCATGCCATCTGCATCTTCATAATAGGCATCCTTTACAAGGTCGGTAATGTATTCTTGCTTGGGTCCCAATTTATCAAAAAGTCCAAACATTGCAAAGAACAATTCCCCGTCAATCATAGGCTTACCATCTACATATACAAAATTAAAAGCAGTATCGTTTTGATCAACAGCCTTGTAATTGTTATTGTAATCTTCGATATATTTAATCAAATCCTCCGCAATTGTCTTGGGTTCCTTGCTCTCGATGGAGAGGATATCATAAAAATACTTGTGGCTTACGCCAGTGTAGACAATGTTGGACATATTTTCATTTTTAAAACAATTTCCATTGCTGTCAATATTTATTTTTAAAAATACAGCTTCATTTATGCCATCAGCCTCAATAGTGGACTTGGCAAGCATCTTTGAGATTGCCCTCCTGCCGTCTTCGGTGTCCATCATGGCCTTTAGTGACTCCATCTTTTCTTCTGGCAGATAAATATAATTTGTAAAGCTCATATCGCCCAGAGTAATCCTTGACCAAAATTCGGCAACCAAATCTACAAGCTCATCACTATCTATAACAATAGCGTCGTTTACATACTTGCGTTCATACCTGTCCATGGTCTCATCGCCCATAAAAACTTCTTCTTGATTCTCAGGCTCCACGACCTCAACTTCTTGCTCTCTGGGCTTAACCAATTGACTGCAGCCAGTAAACAGCATGGCAAAAATAATTAATAAAATAAAGCGTTTTTTCACTATAATCAACCTCATCTCTATAGGACAATAATAACAAATAATTAACAAAAAATCAAACCAGCAACTTGCACTTAGGCGTCACTTGTGACATAATGAAATCGAGGTGAATTATGGGCACAAAATTAATAGGCATAATTTTAATTTTAAGCCTGGCAGGATATGCAATTAAATTTTTAAAAGCGACAATCGGCGCAGGCAAATCGAACGACGAAGGAGACGATGACGGCGGATATTATATGACCGGCAAATAAAATATTTGAGCACAAAAATAAGCCACAAATTCTCTGTGACTTATTTTTTAATGTATCTTTTTAATTCTTTATAAAAATTCTCTCTAGTCCCTATCATTACAATTAGAATAGTGGTATCCTCTTTTTGAATAACCTGATAACAAATTTCATAATTAGTTTTGTTATAAAACAAATCCAATGACCAAAGTCCTTTTAGGTCTCCTTTTTTTCTACTACCAACTGTATAATCATACATGATTTTATCTAAAGAGACCTTTATTCTATTTTTGAATTCCTTGTCATTTATTTTTTTAATAAATTTTTGACTAGCTTTTGATAGAACTAATTTAGTCATTAAAGAATTCCTCATAATCTATCATTTGTCCAGCTCTATATTCTTCCATAAGCTCAGCTTTCCACTCATCTAAAGCTGCTGGCATAGAAGATTTTATCATTCTAAACTCTTTTAGTAATCTTTCACCCTCGTAGCCATTTTTAATTAAATCCTCTAGAATCAAATCAGAAAAATCATCAAAGTTTGAGTCTATGTTTTTAGTCAAAACTATTTTATTATCTTCAACTTCTAGCTTTATAGCGTCATCTACTCTTAAACCCAAAGAATCTAAAACCATCTTTGGTAAAATTACCCCTTGCGAATTTCCCCATTTTTTAATTGTTATATTCATTTCATCACCTTCTTAATTATAGTATATACAATGTATAACTTAATGTCAATACTAACAACAAAAATTAATTTTAAATCTTTGCATCCTTGGCGAGTTTGTCGACCATCTCATTGTATTCTACGCCTGTATGGGCGTCGACCTTTACAAATACAACTTCAATTTTATCTTTTATTGTATCGAAATAATCTCTATATCTTTGAGTTAGGATGTTGTTAGCCTTCCACTCTTTGAGAGCCCAATGCCTAATACCTGTGTAGTCATAATGCAAATATATTTTCTCAAAGCCCATTTGAGTGGCCTTATCTATGGCCGCCATAGTCCCCAAAACTTCGCCCGCAACATTTCTGTAGTCCTGATAAATAGGATCATCAAATCTCTTGGAACCTTTGGTCTCTTCTTCTCCGTCTATAATTACATAACCATAAGAATAAGTTTTATCCTTGGAGTAACTGCCGTCTACATAAACAATAGCTTCTCCTTCCTCATGGGCTGAAATTATTTTATTCTTTGTGTTATTATCTATCATATAATTTTCGGCTTCTTCTTTCGTTTTAAAAGATTTATATACAGCGCCCTTATAACCGTGCACCTGAGCCTTGGCTTGATCCCACGATGTATAAATACCAGGAGTCCTGCCATTTTTTATTGCATAGTATTTCATAAAATCTCCTCCAAAATTTATTTTAACACAATTACTGTATAATTTGAAGTATTTGGGGTATATGTACCTAAAGGAGGATTTTTTATTATGATCAAAGAATTTAAGGAATTTATTGCAAAAGGCAATGTCATGGACATGGCCGTAGGTGTTATCATGGGTGGAGCCTTTGGCAAAATCGTTACATCACTTGTAAATGACTTACTAATGCCACTTATCGGCTTAATCTTGGGTGGAGTTGATTTCTCAAATCTATTTATTGCCCTTGATGGAGGCAACTACGCAAATCTTGCAGCTGCAGAAGAAGCAGGAGCAGCTCTATTTAAATACGGTGCTTTTATCCAAAACATCATCGACTTTTTGATAATTGCTTTCTGTATCTTCTTGATGGTTAAAGCATTTAACAAAAGCAAAAAAGAAGAACCAGCTCCAGCTCCAACTACAAAGGTATGCCCATTCTGCAAATGCGAAATTCCAATCGACGCTGTTAAATGTCCACATTGTACAGCTGACTTAAGCAAATAAGGGAACTTAAAGAACACAAGAAATTTCATGAAAAAATACCCATTAGTTTATTTCTATAACTAATGGGTATATGAATTTTAGGAGGTAAAATTATGTTATCAATTATTTATTACACAGAAACAGGCAATACAGAAGCTATGGCCGAAGCTATTAAAGACGGCGCAGAAGAAGCTGGCAAAGAAGTTAGATTACTAGCTGTTGACGACGCATCAGAAGCTGATGTAAAAGACGCAGACGCAGTTCTATTCGGATGCCCTGCAAAAGGCGACGAAGAAATCGAAGACCTAGAATTTAGACCTTTCCTTGAATCAGTTATGGATGATTTAAAGGATAAAAAGGTTGGAATCTTTGGTTCATACGCATGGAACGATGGCGAATGGATTGAAAACTGGCAAAAAGAAATGGAAGAAAATGGTGTTGAAATTGCAGAAGCACTAAAAGCTTTCGACTATCCAGATGCAGACGCCCTTGAAGAATGCAAGGAACTCGGCAAAAACTTCTAAGCTAATAAGTTTACAAAACTCGTTTTAATACGAGTTTTTTATTGGGAAAATTGGACCACATATTGTATTCTCTTACTGGTTTTTATATTGACATCAACAAAAAAGAGACTTAAATCAATAAGTCTCTTTTAATATGCAGTTTTCAATTATAATTAACAATATATGTCCATCTTAAATTTTAATATGGTTTAAAGCAAAGAAAACCCAGGAGCTTAAGCTCCTGGGTTTTACTAGCTAGCTATCACTAGCTCTTGTTTAATTATAACTTTTAATTATCTAACGTCAATGCTTTTGATGTAATACTTACTGTCTCTTGAT
The DNA here is from genome assembly GCF_900215725.1 of Ezakiella peruensis. Lineage (GTDB taxonomy): Bacteria > Bacillota > Clostridia > Tissierellales > Peptoniphilaceae > Ezakiella > Ezakiella peruensis. Next base: position 274,501 of record NZ_LT962470.1, read on the forward strand.
CTTCTCTCAACTTCTAGTATTACTTCTTTGTCACGACCTTTCTCATCAGAATATCTGTTCTCAAATTCATACAGTGTAATCGAGGATCCCCTATCATAGAATTTTGTATTGCTATCATAGGTAAACTCTAAGTGGCTTGCATCAAAGTATTTTATATCACTGTCATCTCTGAAGTCAATATCTACATAGCTTCCTCTTGAATAAACTTTATATATTTTTCCATATACTGTAGATATATCAGTATATCTCTTATCACCCTTTGAATCCGCTTCAATGGAACTTACATAACCATCTTTCATGGTTACAGTAACCCAGTAGTCGCGTCTTAGGTCTGATATATCATAATAATAGCTTCTTCCGCTGCTTGGTTTTGAGTAGCCGTCAATCTTTACATCAACAGTATATCTACCAAGATTTAAATCAACAAGGTCTTTTCTAGAGCTGCTGCTATATTTATATGGTGATAGTGTAATTTTGCTATCACTTCTTGATGGGCTTTCATATAGATAACCTGAAACCTTACCATTTCTTACATCACCAAAAACAGTTGTAATTTCAGTTACTCTATTGTTCCTATCAAATTTTAATTTAACAGGTGCATCTTTAGCGATATACTTGTATTCATCTCCAGACCTTACTAAGTCCCTATTATCTACTGACTTGCCATTTATATAAATATAATTTGTAGCAAGTTTTGAAGATCTTCTATCCCTCTTGTTGTTTGGATAGATATCGACATAGTATTCTTTATCATATTCACTGTAACCGAATCTATAAAAGGTTCCATCTGAATAAGCGTCTCCGCGTTTTGCTTCAACCTTTGTTACCTTGTCTCCAAGTTTGGTAATTTTTACTTCGTAATTTACATCTAGGTCGGATAGATTTGCCTTTGAGCCATCTAAATAAATGTCAGCATCTCTTAAGTCTAGTTCAACTTTATTATTTAGAATTGATCCTCTTTGGTATTCAATTTCAAATCTATAAGTTGAAAAGATGGCTGAAATCTTACCTTCGATTATTTCTTCAGTCGATTTCAAAGTTGCCTTTGTAACCTTGGCAGTTTGTGTAGCGTATGTGAAAGTGCCCTTCATGCCCTTGGTAATTTTATCAAATAAAGCTGGTGAGCCATCAATCTTAAGTTCTGTTGCATAGCCAATTAAAAGTGATTGAGTCTTTGAACCCATGTTTATAAGAGCAATAACTTCATCACCATTTTCTGTAACATCTACAACAGTACCTTCAATAGTAGTGGTAGCTGGTTTTGGTGGTTCTGGTGGTGTAATTGGCTTAGCTGGATTCTTTTCAAGATAATCCATAGCAACTGTAATCATCTTTGCAATACTTGCCCTATCAATTGGATCGGTTGGCCTAAAATTGCCTGTGCCGTCCCCTTCTTTGCTCAAAACTCCAATGTCAATCAGAGCTTGGATACGTGAATGAACATCTACAGAGATTTTGCTTGTGTCCTTGTATGGTAAAGAAACTGCTTGCTTGCCATCTAATTTTAATGCATTGGCCATAAATCCTGCAACGCTAGTTCTGTCCATTGCCCTTCTTAGCTTTGGATTTGTATCCAAAAGCATCTTGCCATCAACTGCATTTTTTAAACCAGTAATTGAATAGACACCTGCATATAGGCATTTCAAAATAGCTGGTCTGGCCCAGTCAATGCCTGGGTTTCCTTGTGCTTTAACAACATTTAATAGAGCGTCAAGATCTTTACCGTAAGTTGCGTTAGCGACTTTTAGATCGGCCTCTGAAACGTTTACAAGATTTGCAAGTAAACTTGTAATTTCTGTAAAAGAAATATTTCCCTTTGGGTTGAATGTTCCGTCTCCGTAGCCCTTAATAACTCCGGCTGATGCTGCCTTGTTAACATAAGGTGCATACCATTCACTGTCTGGAACATCTTTAAATTTAGCTGCTTCAATGTTTACTGGTAAAAAAGATATGACCATCAAAGTAGCTAATACTATCGATAATAGCTTTCTCATAATTTCCTCCTTAATATACAATTATCAAAATCTAATGATTATTCGTAATTCTACTTTATATAAATATTTTACATCATTGCACTAAAAAAGGCAAGATATTCGTATTACATTTGCTTTACATTATGGGCTTTATGTTACATTTATATTAAATTTTTTGAAAATCCTTGAAAAGCTTGAACTTTACATATATTATATAAAGTAAGTGAAGGTATGTATGAAATTCAGAAAAATTTTTGCCCTAGTCTTGGTTGTTTTGATGTTTTTATTTCAAAACTCCTATGCAATAGGCAATTCAAAAGATACAAGTAAATATTTTGAAAAAGAAGCCCGAAGCCTAGAAAAAGTCGGCATTATAAAGGGGGACAATGAAAAAAATCTCCATCTGGAAGCTAATCTCAAACGCAAGGATTTGCCCATAATTATTTCCCGGCTCTACAGCGAAGAAGACAAGGCCAAGAAATCCACTTACAAGATTTCATTCAGGGATATAAAAAAAGATGACTACTTTTATTCCTATGTAGCTTGGGCTGTTGAAAAGAAACTGATTAAGGGAATTAGCGATGAAGAGTTTGGTGCCAATGAAAACGTAACCATAAAGGAAGTTGAGGTAATACTCCTCCGAATTTTGGGCTACGAAGAAGAAGCTAAGACTTGGAATTTGATTGAGCCCCTAAGCCTATCACTTGGCTTGCGTGACGGCCTAAATATTGAATCGGGCAAAAACCCAGAGCTAAATCGAGGCGAGCTTTCAAAACTTATCCTCAACGCACTTTCAATCGAGTGCAAGGGCTCAACTCTAAAATTAAAAGACATATTAAATATTGACATCTAAAAAGGACTTGCAAAGTTAAAATGGAGCAAGACCTTTTTTGTTTACATAATTTATTATTATATTTTTAGTCGGGCCCTGTAGAGGCGATCCTTGCAGCCCTGTCCAAGAGAGCGAGTGGCAACGATGCTCAATTGGTACGCAGGACTCACGCAACTTGTTGTTCAATCGTTGGACCAAAGGGAAAAACGATTGAGCACAACAATCTGAGGAGAATGGTCGCCAAGACCGATTAAAAAACCGACACGCATATGATGCCGATCTTAAAATTCTCTATTTCAAACACAGCACGAAATTTAGCAGGAAAATTTGATGAGATTTGGACGGGACAAATTTTTTGACGACGCATATTTTTAACAATAAAAAATCGACACTCATAAGATGTCGATTTTAATATTCTCAATTCTATACATTGCACGGATTTATTAAGAAAAATAGATGAATTTTTTTAGGTTGAGACTTTTTTACGACCGAGGTGTACAGATGGTACTCCGCAGGGAGAAAAAAGTCGAACACTGAAAAAATTCGCTATTTTAATAATAAATTATCCCACTTTTTTAAGCGTATAAAAATCATAATCCGTCACAACCCTATAATAACCCTTGAGCTCCTCATTTAATTCTACATCTCCGGTATCAACCAGGAGGGGTCCACCAACGGAATTTAATTTAGTCTTTGTGGCAAGTACTATTATGTTATCCTTGCCCACCCTCCTTAGAACTTCTGGTGAGAATTGTTGGTTGCCTCTGCCAAATAAATAGCCTTGGCCACCAATAACTGTAATAATAATTTTGGCCTTGTCGTATTTGTCCAGGAGTTTTAAAATTTCCTTTTCATCTATATCCTTGCCAATTTGTTCCCTATTGTAAACGGCGTCAACTCCGAGGAGGGACCCATTTAAATCCATGATATCCATAATTGGCTTTAAGGTTGAGCCAGTTCCCACCAAATACAGTGTATCCTCTTCCATAGTGTCAACTGCGTATTGACAGATGGATTCGATGTCTGATTGTTGGCCTTGAGACCTGGTGGATTTTAAAGCTTGGACAAGGGCGGTTACAAAGGGGACTTTTAAATAGCCATAAAGCTTTGTACTTAAAATTTCATTTCTAAAGGCCTCTTCGTCAATATCCATTACCTCTTGCAAGAGAAGTTCGTAGCCTTCTCCCTTTAAAAATCTCTCAATAACCAAGGCTGCAGATTCAGGTTTATTGGCAAAGACTGCCGAGTGCATCTTGGTCCCTGCTGGTATGCCAAGGGCCGGTATTTTGTCACCAATAGCATCGTAAATATTTCTTGCAGTCCCGTCGCCTCCAGCAAAAACTAATAGGTCAACGCCCTCATCCATAATTTCCTTGGCGATCCTAATGGTGTCATCAGCCGAAGTTTTGTCTCTTAAGCTTCCCACTTCCCTGTGGTCTATGCCGAGCTCTTTTAATATGTCTCCGCCCATTACTCCTGGTGCTGAAATTATTTCTGGCAATTTATTATCTCTTTTTAATATTTCAAAAACTGTTTTTGCCCTCTCGTTGGCCCTAGGCTTTGCCCCGCGTTCCAGGGCCAGCTCTACGATTTTGTCACCATCGCTGCCCTTTAAACCTGCGCTGCCACCAATTCCAGCCAAGGGATTTACAATTAATCCTATTTTCATTTTAATCTCCTTTTTTAACTTTAAAATCTATATATTTAACAGAACCGTCCTTGATTGTCATCATCACCTTGCCCTTTAGCTTTGTTCCTAAAAGTGGGGTGTTTTTTGATTTGGAAAAAGAATTTGAATAGCAATACTCGTAATCAGGGTCGATTAAAACCAAGTTTGCCCTCTGTCCTGCTTCTAACTTTGAAGATTTATTGTAAAGTTTACGAGGATTTGTGCTCAAAATCTTAATCAAATCCGTCATCTCAAAGCCAGATTCATCTACCAATTTCATATTGAGCATGGAAAAAGCAATCTCTAGTGAAGTCACTCCAGATTTTGATTTATACTTGCCCAGTTCTTTGTCAGCTTCTGTGTGTGGAGCGTGGTCAGTGCCAATCATGTCAATAGTTCCATCTCTAAGGCCTTCAATAAGTGCCAACCTGTCCGCCTCTTCACGAATAGGAGGATTGACCTTTAAAAGTGTTCCGTGTTTTTCCACATCTTCCTTGTTAAAGAAAATATGGTTTGGATTGACTTCAGTCGTAATATACAAGCCTTCTTTTTTAGCCTGCCTGATTAGTTCTACCCCTTCTTTTGAAGACAGATGTTGTACATGTAGATGTCCTCCAATCTCTCTTAATAAATCTATATCTCTTTTTATAATAGAAATCTCAGCTTCTCTTGGAGCCGTATCATCATAGCCCGGATGACTAATATAAGTTGGATCTTCTTCATGCAAGCTAATAATAAAATCGTGATTTTTGCTTGCCTCTAGAGCTTTACGCATAAAATCTACATCAGCCAGAGGGAAACCGTCGTCAGTAAAACCGATTACACCCATTTCCTTTAGGGCTTCAAAATCAACCAGATCTTTGCCCTTCATCCCCTTGGAAACATTAGCAGAAATATAGACATTTACTGGCAAATTTTTAACTTTCTCCATTGCCTCGGCCACCATTTCCTTAGAATCAATCGGCGGCACAGTGTTTGCCATTGCAACAAGGTCTGTAAAGCCGCCGCAAAGGGCAGCCATAGATCCGCTTTCAAAAGTTTCTTTTCTCTCCTCGCCAAAGTCTCTCAAGTGAGTGTGAGGGTCAAAAAAACTTGGGGCTAAAATCAGTCCATCAGCATCAAATATATTTTCATCTTTAACATCTAAATCCTTGGCCATGGCCTTGATGGTCTTTCCACAAATTTGTATATCTAAAACTTCATCAAGCCCTTGCAAGGGATCAATTACACGAGCATTTTTAATTAGCATTGCAAAACCTCCTATAGGACATATACCCATAGTGGATTATTTTTAAAATTATGTTATAATAACAAGTGGAGGTATCTTATGACAAAAAACGCATGGTTAAAATTAAATGAAACAGAAAGAAAAGAAGTTCACAGCTTTTGTGACGGCTACATTGATTTTTTAAATGTTGCAAGAACAGAAAGACTTGCCAACATCGAAATCATTCGTCAAGCAGAAGCCAAGGGCTTTAAAAACATTGAAGAAGTTGACAGCTTAAAGGCTGGCGACAAGGTTTATGTAGACCAAAAGGGCAAGGCTGTATTAATGTTTGTTATCGGTAAAGAGCAAATCGAAAACGGCCTGCACATAGTTGGATCACATATCGACAGCCCACGCTTAGACCTTAAGGCTAACCCACTTTATGAAGATTCAGACGGAATGGCAAAATTAAAAACTCACTATTATGGTGGAGTTAAAAAATACCAATACGGCACAATTCCTCTAGCAATTCACGGCGTCCTCTTTAATAAAGACGGCGACAGAATCGAAATCAACATTGGGGACGATGACAAGGATCCAGTTTTCTGTGTATCAGACCTTCTAATCCACCTATCCAAGGACCAAATGGCAAAGACAGCCAGAGAAGCTCTGACAGGTGAGCAAATGAATGTCATCATAGGCAACATTCCTGTTGAAGGCAAAGACGAAAAAGAAGCTGTTAAAGCAAATATTTTAAAATTAATCAAAGAAAAATACAATTTTGAAGAAGAAGATTTCAAAGTTGCAGAACTCGAAGTTGTACCAGCTGGCAAGGCTAGAGAAATGGGACTCGACCGCTCAATGATCCTTGGCTATGGCCACGACGACAGAATCTGTGCCTACACTTCCCTTCAAGCAATTCTAGAAGTTGAAAACCCAACCAAGACTGCCCTTTGCATCTTCGCCGACAAAGAAGAAATCGGCTCAATGGGCAACGCAGGTATGGCTTCATATATGTTTGAAAATGCAGTTGCAGAAGTTGTTGCAAGACTTGGCGACTACTGTGAGCTCAAGGTTAGACGTGCACTTAAAAATTCAAAAGTTTTATCTTCAGACGTAAGCGTTGCTTATGACGGAGACTTTGCAGAAACTTGTGAAAAAATGAACACAGCCTTCCTTGGAGGCGGTATCGCCCTTGTAAAATACACAGGATCAGGCGGAAAAGGCGGCTCAAATGACGCCAACGCAGAATTCCTCCAAGAAGTCAGAACAATCTTCAACGAAGGAAATATCGTATGGCAAACAGGCGAACTTGGCAAAGTTGACCAAGGCGGCGGCGGAACAATTGCCCTCTTGTTATCAAAATACGGCGCAGAAGTTGTAGACTGCGGACCAGGACTACTAAGCATGCACGCCCCACACGAAGTAGCCAGCAAGGTAGACACCTACATGTGCTACAAAGCCTACAAGGTATTTATGGATAGATAAAAATTTAAAAATAAAATTAAAATAGCTATAAGCGTCAAGCTTATAGCTATTTTTTATTTGCGTTCATTTTTACTAGAGTCTCAGCAAAATAAATTCCCCTTTATAATATTTTCCAAACAAAAAGACGGTGCAAAATTAACCTCACCGTCTAAATTTATTTTGTCTTTAATTCAATTATTACCAGCTCAGGTCGATTAAAAATCCTGGGCACGCGAGTGGACTCTCTGGCGAGTCCCCGACTGACGATCATCTGACTGTGGTCAAAATTATACGAGCCTCCAGCGTAAGATGGCAGCCAACCTTCATCAGGGGCGAAGACTCCGTTTAAGATATATGGAATCCTCCACTGGCCTCCATGGGCGTGGCCGCACAGAATTAGATCGAAATTATATTTTAAATACTCATCCACAAAGGCCGGTCTATGGGCAAGCAAAATCGTAAAGAGCTCATCGTCTTTATTGGCGCCAAGATCCTCCAACTGGTCATAGAAATCTTTCTCCTTGTCTGTAAATCTTCTCACATCAGGGTCATCGACACCAGACAAAGAAATTGATCGACCATTAATATTAATAGACATGGTCTTCCCATCCAAAACTTCTATATCATTCTCTCTTAGCCAATCCAGCATCCCATCTACCCGTCTAGACCAGTATTCGTGGTTGCCAGTTACATAATAAGTCGGATATTTATTTGAAATTGCCTGCAAAAATATCTTTGTATTATCATAGGGAATCTTGTCATCAAAAATATCCCCACCCAAAAGCATTATATCCGGCTCTGCCTTATTCACAGCATTTATCAAAGTCTTTTGACCTTCCCCATACTTGCAGGAATGCAAGTCCGTCACCAGAGCAAGCCTAATAGGCGAATGAATCTTGTCCGACTCAATCGTATAATGGCGAGTCTTTAAACGTACATCAAAAGCCGCAAACAAAAACACTATTAATACAATCAATCCCGCCAGTCGTAAATATTTTTTCTTGTTATTTTTCTTCATCAAATCTCCAAATGTATTTTTTACTCAACTTTACGACTATTTCCTCTTCATCTTACCTATGCATTCCACGCCACTTGTACCCTTGAACATATCGATTACATAAATTTCTTCGACCTTGAAGTGGTCTTTAAGGATTTTTAGGTCTCTAGTAAAGGTCCCCAGGTCACAGCTCATATAGACGAGTTCTTTTTTGCAGGATTTATTGATGCCTGCAATTACATCCTTGTGGAGGCCGGACCTTGGTGGGTCGATAATTATTGTGTCATATTCTTTTTTGTTTGCCCGCATATAATCGGCTGTATCTTTGCAAATAAATTTGGTATTTTTTATTTCATTTAGCTTGGCGTTGTCCTTGGCATGGTTGATGGCAGATGAATTTATTTCAACACCCGTTAAAGACTTAGCGTTTTTGCCCACGTAAAGGGAAATAAAGCCAACTCCACAGTACAAATCTAGGACTTCTCCTCTTGCCTGGTCGCCGATTATTTTTAAAGCGCGGGCTGCTCCTGACTTGGAGTTTTGAAAAAATCCATCTATGTCATGGGCGTATTTGATGCCTTCAATTTCTAATATAGGCAAGGTTCCCCTGTGGCCATTGATATCTTCAACCCCATCTATTTTCTCTCCAAAATACTCGCCGTCAGTCGCCAAAAATAATCCATTGTCCGCCTGCCTTAGGCTAACATAGGTCGCGTTTTTTAAAAATTTTGGCAGAGTTTCTATAAAGTCTTTGTGGCCAAACAATATTTCTAGGTCTGGCAGGTAAATATCGTTGGTCCCTCTGGAATGCAAACCGATTTTGTCTCCGTCAACATGGAGGCGGATTTTATTTAGCTTGTAATCATCGCTAGCCACAGCTTTTACATCTATGTCTAGACCAACTTTTCTCTTGATATTAAAATCCACCATATTCTTTTTTAATTCTAGCTGATAGTCTTCGTCAAGAGGATAAAGGGGATAAGCTGAGCCCAGTGGATTTTTAGTAAATTTTCTCCTATCAGAATACTGGATAAATTTTTTTACCTCAGCCTCGTCATAATTTTTCTTTTCATTAACTAAAAAATACTCCACCAAATCTCCTGGTAGAGCATCTTTTACAAAAACTGTTTTACCGTCTCTAATTACACCCCTGCCATCGGTTGAGATATCTACAATTTGTCCGCGCATTAAAAATGCCCCAATCTATAAACTGTATTTTCCATTAGCGATAGGTCGACAACTCTAAAGTCATCGTGGACACTCTCTGGCCAGTTAGGTGTTGCTTCGTTGTTTTGAAATTTTTTCATAGTTTGAATGGCCCCTTCAATTATCATCAGGCTATCCGAATCAAGCTTTGAGCCCTCTTCAAGCATAACTGACTTGTAGGGAGTTTCATTTGGCTTAACCGAACCGCTAAGTGGATGGGTTAAAAGCTTGTAGCCCTTGTGAACCATGTCTCTAATGGTTGTCAGGACCTCCATATAAGTTTTGTTATCATCAATATAAACAAGATTAAAATCATTTTCAAATTTGTCACGCACATAAGGGTTGTTGGTGACAATTATATTTTTACTTTTCATAAATCCTCCTTAAATTTTATCTGCAAGATCTATAATTTTTTTAAGTCTATGGTTGATACCCGACTTTGTCAGCCTACCGCCCATAAGTATAGAAAGTTCGTTCAAACTGGCATCAGGATTGGCCAGTCTCAAAAGCCCGACATCATACAAATTTTTATCCAGGTCTTCAAAGGCTCCCATTTCTTGGAGCTTCTCTATTGCCTCGATTTGCTTTAAGCCTGCGGCTATAGTTTTGGTCATGTTGGCCGATTCACAATTTACCCGACGATTCACATCATTTCTGGTAGCATTTAAAATCAGGCTGTCTTCAAATACCAAAGTACTTTGCACAGCTCCCATTAAAGTCAGCATATCCGAAATGGCATTTCTCTCTTTTATATAAAGAATTATATTGTTTCGTCTCAAGGTGAAACCACATTTTATACCCAGGCTCTCTATGAGCTCTTGGCCCAACTCTGCCTCATTTAAATATTTAAATTCAATTTCCAAGTGGTAGCTCTTATCTGGATCACTGACCGAACCATTGGCAATAAAAGCCCCCCTTACAAAGGCCCTTTTTAATTGATTGTCTGATTTTTTTATAAAATCTCCAAGCTTAAAGATTGAGTCAATATAAACATGGTTTTTTCTTGGTCCTCCAATCTTTATTTTAAAATCATCTGGCGAAGAAAAATTTTTTATACGATTCAAATACTCCTCGTCACATTTGCCCTCGATAGATTTTTGGGCCATGGCATTTTTGCTAGCCAAATAACCCATTAGCTCGCACAGGTCCTCGTCGCTTCTATTAGACTCATAAGTAAATAATTCATTTTTAACAATCTGTGTAAAGTTAGCCATTTTTCTCTAAAGTTTTAAAAGCCTTTCTAACAATATACCTTTCGTTTTCATAAGCCAAGAGCTTTTTGGCCTCATCCATTGAAATAAATTCCGTATGGACAAAGCCCTCTTTCCTTTGAGGTTTGGCATCAAAGCTGGTCGCCTCCATCAAATACCATTTGACCTTTTTGGGATAGGACTTGCCCTTGCCAACATTCATCTTGTAATAGACCGTATCTATATACTTGATAATCCTTGCATCAATGTTGGTCTCCTCTTTTACTTCTCGCAAAGCAGTCGTTTCCCAGGACTCGCCTTCCTCTACTCTACCCTTTGGCAGGCAATAGTAGCCGTTTTTCTTTTGTAAAATCAAGAGTTCATTATTTTTATTAATAACAACTCCTCCGCAAGAAATAACCATGACACTCCCTAAAATAACATAAATAATTTATACAACAAATTCGCAGCAATACCTGCGCAAATTCCTCCAATAGTGTGAGACATAATCGCCTTACCTGTAAGTTCTTTAGCTCCCAGTGAATCCATCATTGCAACGTGGGTTGATAAATATCCACTCCAACACATGCAAATTGCGGTGAAAACTGCTATTTCATTAGCAGTAATTGAACCGGATTCAATAAGGCCTGGCACAAGTCCCATAGCAGCACCAGCGCTTCCAAGAGCAGTAATAGGCACAGCAATACTGGATGGATTTTGGAAACCAAAGAGCGGATTCAAAATAAAGGATAGTTTTTCTCCCAACCATGGCAAAAATGCCACGCCTTCATTAGCCGCCCCAGTATAACCTTCTGGTCCAGGACCGTTTGTAAGCAGGAGTACCAATGAACAGATAACTACAACGCCTGGAATAATAGTTAGACCCATGTCTACACCATTTTTCCCTCCTTCTAAGAGAGAATTAATGGCCCTGCCTCCAACGCTGCCCTCTCTAACTACTCTTAGTTTCCTATTTTCAAGTTCTTTGAAGTCCAAGGATGAATCTTCAGTTCCATAATAGGCTTTAGTAAAACGCATCATAATGCGAACACTCACAATGGAGCCAATAATTGCACCCAAATTTCCAACCAAAGCCGCCTTGATAGAGCCATCAATCTTGAGCCCCATCATGGTCGATGTAATTATTAAACCCATACCAAAGGAAGTTCCTATATTTGTAAGGGCTGGTAGCTGGTAATTTTTAAAATATCTGACAAAGTTTTGGTCTTTGGCCAAAGACAATATTGCAGGATTGTCTGACATGTAGCAAGTAAGTACACCAAGACTGGCGGCTCCAGGCAAATCATAAAGTGGGCCCATCAATTTGGATAAGAGTTTATCAATAAGAGCGATTACCCCAAACTCTCCCAGTATCCCTGACAAGGCGCCTGCTATAACTGCAACGCCCATAATGTAAAAACATACGTCCATAATCATAGCATAAGACGATTGCATAATGGTGTTTATCATATTGATTACACCCATCTTGTGACCAATTAAACCAAATATAGTTGTAAAAATAACTATAAAAATAATAACTTCCCTGCCCACAGCAGGAACTAATTTATGTTTCTCATCCATAACTTCACCTCATGACATTATTTTATCATTAATATTAAAATAAGTAAACAATCAAATAAAAAAGAACCCTGCATCCGCAAAGTTCTCTTGGTTAAAATCTTTTATTTTTTTAAAGCCATCCATCTATAAAATACTTTTGCAATATATTTTAAAAAGCCTCCAGCCGCTCATTTACAAAAAATTTTAGCATTTTGTTTTTAAAAATTTCCAGCCATTCATTTGCAAAAAATATTAGCATTCTATTTTTAAAGATAATCGACCGGTCATCTGTAAATTTTTTTTAAGATAAATAATAATTTATAGCCTCATTTATATTTTTAAATTCTACAATCTTTGCATTCTTGGCCTTGATCTTGGCAGATGTTTTTGGAATTGCAATTTCGCTAAAGCCAAGTCTGTCCGCCTCGTTAATTTTTGTCTGTAAGCCTTCGGTCTTTCTAACCTCGCCTGTCAAAGATATGTCACCAATAAAGACCACGTCTTTTTTAATTGGCCTGTTGTAATAGCTGGATGCCAGACTCATTATAATGGCAAAGTTTATACCAGGATCAAAGGTTTTTAGTCCTCCGACCGCTTTTAAAACCACATTCATATCAAAAAGTTTTAGCTTCATCTTGTCTTCCAAAATCGAAATCATAATATTTAATGAATCTTTTTTGATAGAATCCGTTATCCGCGACGGATATGGAGTGAAAGTTTTATTCATAAGGCTTTCAACTTCCATTACAATGGCCCTGGTACCTTCTTTAATAACGCCTAGGCTCGATCCCTTAACTGGCTCTTCACGTGTAGTCATAAAGTATTCGCTTGGATTATCTATGGACTTCATGCCCGTTTCTTCCATATAGAAAAATCCTATTTCCCCTGTTGACCCGTAACGATTTTTGGTCGCCATCAAAGTCCTAAGTGGATCTCCAGCCTCACCCTCTATATATAAAACTGTATCCACCAAGTGCTCGATGCTCCGTAAGCCTTGGAGCTCATCGGCCTTATTCATCTGCCCAACCAAGAAAACCATCTTGGGTTTTTCTGTATTCTTGGCAAGCTCAACACACTTGTAAGCGCATTCCAAACTTTGAGTTGGACTGCCTGCCCGACTTGGCAGATATTCGTCCAAAACAAATGTCTGTATAGAGTCAACAATTAGAGCGTCCACATCTAGGTCTTCGGCCTTGGCCACAACAGCGTCCAAAGAATTGGTAGCCATTATATACAAGTCCTCGCCAATATTTTCTATAACGCGTTCAGCGCGTTTTTTAATTTGGCTGCCCGACTCTTCGCCACTGGCGTACAAAACTTTGTAACCCTCTTCAACCAAAGCATTGGAAAGTTGCAGAAGCAGAGTGGATTTACCGGCACCAGGTCTAGCTGTAACAATAGTCACGGAGTCCCTAACGATGCCGCCGCCCATTACCCTGTCCAGCTCCTTGATATTAGAGATCACGCGATCACTATTAACACTTTCAATTTCTTTTAGCTTTTGAACAGTGGCCTGGTGGGTGGTAGATTTTTCGTGAACGGGCTGGCTATTACCAACTTCCACCAAAGATCCCCAAGACCCACACTCAGGGCACTTGCCTAAATATCCTGCGGACTCATAGCCGCAGTTCTCACACTTGTACAGATTGTTTCTCTTCATCCTTTATCCTTTTTATTTTAACTTGGCCATCCTCATAATCTACAAGGACTTTATCGCCTTCCATAACATCGCCTTCGATTATTTTTTCGCTCAAATTATCTTCAAGTGCAGTTGTAAGGGCCCGTTTAAGTGGTCTTACACCAAAGACATCTGAGTAGCCGATTTCAGCAATATGGTCGACAAATGCATCACTTACATCCACCTTGTATTTGTCGCTAACACGAGATTTGATATCTTCGATTTCCAAACGGGCAATTTTTTTAACATTGTCCTTTGAAATCCTATCAAAGACAACTATCTCATCAATTCTATTTAAAAATTCTGGCCTAAAGGTATCTTTTAAAGCCTTGTTAACCTTGCCCTTGATGGATTCAAATTCAGAAGATGACCCTTCCATAAAGCCGATTGAATTTTGTTTTTCAAGTTGGCTGGTGCCTGCATTTGAAGTCATAATTATAACTGTGTTTTTAAAGTTAACTTCCTTACCCTTGCTGTCTGAAAGCCTACCTTCTTCTAAAATTTGCAAGAGGGCGTTAAATACATCTGGGTGAGCCTTTTCAATTTCGTCAAACAAAATAACTTGATAAGGCTTTCTCCTAACATTTTCTGTTAATTGTCCGCCTTCTTCAAAGCCTACATAGCCCGGAGGCGATCCAATTAGCTTGGAAACCGAATGCCTTTCCATATATTCACTCATATCTATAACTGTCATGGCGTTTTCGTCACCAAAGAGTTCGTATGAAACCCTCTTTGCCAAATAAGTTTTACCAACTCCAGTTGGTCCAACAAAAAGCATGGACGCTATTGGACGGTTAGGATTTTTAAGTCCTGCCTTAGACCGTTTTATGGCCTTATCTATTACATCAATTGCTGGATCTTGGCCAATGACTTTTGCCTTTAGATTGTCTTTAAAGGTCCTGAGCTTTTCCAATTCAGTTGAAGTCATATCGCTTACAGGAACCTTTGACCACCTACTTACAATGGTTTCAATCATTGGTGTGTCCACTATATTTTTTGTATTTTCAACTGGCCTTGGACTGTCACCAATCCGCGCCTCGATTATTTTTTCTTCGTCTCTTAGCTTAGCGGCCTTGATAAAATCTTCATCGCCTATAGCCTTCATCTTTTCATCTTGGATCCTCAAGAGATTTTCCTTTAGGATGTCCATATCATCCTTGACCTTGACCTTAGTTCTAGCCTTACTCATGGCCTCGTCCATTACGTCGATGGCCTTGTCTGGCAAAAATCTTTCGCTAAGATATCTCTTGGACAAGGTTACAGATTTTACAAGGGCTTCATCGGTAATTTTTACATTGTGATAGCGTTCAAAATCTTCCTTAATTCCGCGAAGAATTTCAATTGACTCCTCAACGCTTGGCTCTTCAACAACAATTGTTTGCAGCCTGCGCTCAAGGGCTGAATCCTTTTCTATATATTTTTTGTATTCGTCAAAAGTGGTTGCACCTATAATTTGAATATCGCCACGAGCCAAATATGGCTTTAAAATATTTGACGCATCCAAAGAGCCTTCGCTGCCACCAGCGCCTACAATATTGTGAATTTCATCTATAAATAAAATCATGGACTTGTCCTTGGAGGCGCGTTCCAAAAGCTTCTTGATCCTGCTTTCAAAATCGCCTCTGTACTTGGTCCCTGCAACCAGTGAAGTCATATCCACCATGTAGATATTTTTGTCAGATAGATAATAAGGTACTTCACCCTTCTCTATGCGTTCAGCCAGCCCATAAACTATTGCCGTCTTACCAACGCCAGGCTCACCGATTAAAGTTGGATTGTTCTTGGTCCTACGAGATAGAATTTGAATCATCCGTTCGATTTCATCTTCCCTACCAATAACCGGGTCAATCTTGCCCGCCTTGTATCTGTCGTTTAAATTTATCGTATACTCTTCTATTGATTCATCATCCGAAAAATCTTCGTCATCTTCAGAAACAATGGACCTGATAAAGGCATTTTCATCAAAGCCCAAAGTATCAAGGACCATCTCCGTCATATCGTATTTGTCACTTATAGCACAAATGGCAAGGACTTCTGGACTTACATCGTCCAAGGCAAAATATTCTGCCCTTTTCTTGGCTTCAAACATCAAAATATTTCTGGCCCCTTGGGCATAGCCCTCCGGCTTGGTGTAGTCTCCTTGGCCCACCAAGTCATAGAGAGCCTGCCTAAAACGCCTGTAGGTCATCCCGTATTGGGCAAAGGCCTGCTTAACCTCTGAATTATATTTTAAAAGTGCAAGCACAATGTGCTCACTACCCAGGTTTTTTGCCCCCAGGCTCTCCGCTTCCTCGTGGGCAAGCTGGATTATACTTTTGGCATCTTGATCAAAATTTGTTAAATCAAACACTGTCTCACCTTCTTATAATAGTTCAAAAATCTTTTTGTAATAGTATTTTTCTAATTCTTCATTCATAATGCCCTTGGACTTTAAGTGCTCAGGCTGAGTGTTTACAAGGAGAGTATTAATTGTCTCTGCTTCAATTCTCTCGCCAATAGCTTCTTTGTAAATGGTTATGTCATCTACAACCCTCAAGAAGTCTACAAAGCTCACTGCCTCCATAGACTTGTATTTATCAATCCTATCTTTAATATAGGAAATAAATTCTTCATCTCCGGCTAGGTCTTCCCTTTCTGCAGCCTCCATAATGCAAAGTTCTTCTGCAATATTTTTCATAAAATTTAATTCTTTTTCAATATTGCCCTTAGAAATCATCCTCAAGACAAAAAATGCAGATGGCCTTGAACCACTGTTAAATGGGAGAAGCATGGCTCCTGGCATCTTCATTATTTTCTTTATTAGAGTCAAAATCCTGTTCTTGTTCATCATAGCCGGCAGGTGCAAGAGGACATCAAAAACCAAACCATTGCCACAAAGTGGAGTGGTTGCTGTCAGATATCCAAAGTTCCTGTCCTTTTGAAAGGTAAAATTATTTGATAAATCTCTTTCAATAGGCTTTAGCTTCTGATAAGCAGCATCCCAGGAACCTGCCTTGGCGCTCATCAGAATGTGGTCGACATCATTTATAATAATAAAAATATTTTCTTCTTCATTATAGAGAATCGACGGATCGGTTTCGTCTGTAATATTCATGGACAAGAGGTTCATCTCTTGGATAAAATTAATTTCATCCTGCATATTCCTATAAGAAGGAATATATTTTAGGGGAACTTCCACAGCTCCTGCAGCGCTTATAATCTTGTCCCTAAGGTCAGACCGTTCGTTCCAATTCATCTTCTCTACATATTTATAACCCGACACATTGCGAATCAGGTCTATATTGTAACCGCTAATAATCATTCTATATTCTCCATCATGGCCTTAATCTCTTGGGCCCTCTCATAGTCTTCAGTTCTAATCGCTATATCCAATTCCTTCCTCAAGTCATCCATATAAGATTTTTTTGAATTTTCCCTGGTGGTTGGCATTAGATTTTTGATCTTCAACAAGTTTTCAATTTCATTTTTAAAGCAGGAATAGCAAACTTCACAGCCAGCCATTTGCGTAATCTTTAATTCGCTCAGCTTGGTCCCACAATTTGGGCAAGTGATTTCGTTAATATCCTTCTCTTCCATGGAATTTTCCAATTCCTTGATCAGGTTCATAATCTGATTGTTAAAAATAACCTTGACATCAATATTGGAATCGTCACCTATATTAAACATTTCCTTTAACTCTTCAAGAGGAAGCTTTTTAAAATCATCGTATTCAAAATTATTAAAAGAAAAAAAATTATTCATCTTCACTCTCCTTCGCAAGCACCAGCAAGATATTTTTTAAAATCGAAGCCCGCAGCCTATTTTTCTCGCCCGGTCTAACATCCAAGCTCCTGTCGCTTAAGCTGCTAGCTATAAGAGCGGATTCTCTTTTCGTAATAATGCCCGAATCAAAAAGCGAATCCAAAATCAAGTCCACCTCGCTGGCCGTAACTGAATCACCAATTGTATCCACAAGCATGGATTCAAAATCACTTGTAGTCGTTAAATTTATCTTTTCAATTGATATATATCCGCCGCCGCCACGTCTACTTTCAATATAGTAGCCCATTTGCGGCTGAAATCTAGTCTCTAAAACATAATTAATTTGAGATGGCGAGCACTTAAATGAATCTGCCAGAGCATTTCTCCTGACCTCAACGTATCCGCCGCTCTCCTCAAGCATCTCTTTTAAAAATTCTTCTATAATATCGGTAAGCCTTGCCAATTAAATCACTCCTTTGACTTTGACTTTCTTTAACTATTAATACCCAGAGAAATTTTTGTTTAAACAAGGGCCTCTTGCTAAATATAATTTGCAATTTACAAGTCTTTTGGTCTTAAAAAATAAATTTTAATTTGCAATTTTTTTCAAAAGTAAAATACAAATCAGAGCAAAATCAAATCGCAAAAAAATTTCAAATGTAATTTCAAATTAAAATAAATTGCAAATCGCAAAAAAATTTCAAAAATGATTTCAAAGAAAATCAAAATTAAAAATCACAGACAAGTTTCATTACAAAAATCCTTCTTCGAGGCAAGATAATTTTACCAATAAAAAAGCCACCCTTGCGGGTGGCAAAATAAATTTCAATCTTATTTGTTTTCAAATTGGCTTGTAGCTAATTTAACTCCAGGTCCCATTGTTGAGCAAACTGTGAGTGATCTAAGGTACTTACCTTTTGCAGCAGCTGGTTTAGCCTTTACGATAGCTTCCATAATTGCATCTAAGTTTTCCTTAAGTTTTTCTTCACCAAAGCTCTTCTTACCAATAACGGTGTGGATGATGTTTGCCTTATCAAGTCTGTATTCAACTTTACCAGCCTTAACTTCGTTAACAGCCTTTGCAACATCCATTGTAACTGTACCACTCTTTGGGTTTGGCATTAAACCCTTAGGTCCTAGAACCTTACCAAGCCTACCTACAAGACCCATCATATCTGGTGTTGTGATAAGTGTATCGAAATCAAACCAGTTTTCATTTTGGATTTTTTCAATCATATCTTCAGCGCCAACAAAATCTGCTCCAGCTTCTTGAGCTTCTTTTTCCTTGTCGCCCTTTGCAATTACAAGTACGCGAACTTCTTGTCCTGTTCCGTGTGGCAGAACGATAGCACCACGAACTTGTTGGTCAGCGTGTCTGCCGTCAACACCAAGTCTTGCGTGTAATTCAATTGTTTCGTCAAATTTTGCTGTTGAACCCTTTAATACATTTTGTAGAGCTTCATTTGCATCATAAAGCTCAAATCTATCAAATTGCTTAACAGCTTCTTGATATTTTTTTCCTCTTCTCATTATATTAACCCCCTACTATTGTTCTACTTCTACGCCCATGCTTCTTGCAGTACCTGCAACAAGTCTCATAGCTGATTCGATTGATGCAGCATTTAAGTCTGGCATCTTGATTTCAGCGATTTCTTTTAATTGAGCCTTTGTTAGCTTACCAACTTTTTTCTTGTTTGGTTCACCTGATGCAGATTCAAGTTTAAGAGCCTTCTTAATTAGAACTGCTGCTGGTGGGGTCTTTGTAATAAATGTGAATGATCTGTCTTGGTAAACAGTGAGCACAACAGGGATAATTAAACCTGCTTGGTCAGCTGTCTTTGCGTTAAATTCCTTTGTAAATTGCACAATGTTAACACCGTGAGGTCCAAGAGCTGTACCTACTGGTGGTGCAGGAGTTGCCTTACCTGCTGGGATTTGCAATTTAACTAATGCTAAAACTTTCTTAGCCATAATTTCCTCCTTAGTATATTGTGGTCCGATAGGAGAGTATCTGCCACACTTTCAAATTAATTAGATTTTTTCAACTTGGTCATAGTCAATATCAACAATATTTGCTTGACCGAACATGTCTACTAATACTTTTAATATTCTCTCTTCTTTTTTAACTTCTTTAACTTCGACTACCTTATCCTTAAAAGGACCAGTCATAACTAAAACTCTGTCTCCAATTTCAACATCGACCGGCTTTTTAGGAATTTCATCAGTCATACCTAAACTCTTGAGCTCGCGATCAGTCAAAGGAACCGGGTCACCCGAAGGTCCAACAAAGCCGGTAACTCCTCTAGTGTTACGCACTAAAAACCAGCTCTCGGTGTCATTTATCATATTGACAAGCACGTAGCCTGGGAAAGACTTTCTGGTCTTTAATTTGCCAGGATTGTTTTTGTCTTGATAAGATTCCATCGGAACTATTACCTCAAAAATATTATCCTTATAACCTCTGCTTGCAACCATTTGTTCGATAGTCGCCTTAACTTTGTTTTCGTGACCGCTATATGTGTGAACCACATACCATTTAGCGTCTTTTCTTCTCTCTTCGTTATTGCCTAACAACTCAGTCATCCTACTTTAAAATCAAACTGTAGACGTAACCAATTCCAAGGTCAAGTAGATAAACTAAGATACTAAACAAAACGCTAAATACAAGCACTGTAACAGTATAGTTAAAGAGTTCTTTTTTTGTAGGCCATACAACTTTTTTAGTTTCAAGGCGAACGCCTCTTAAATAAGTTGATAACTTGCCCTTCTTGTTTGCATTTTCGTTTGCCATTTTAAAATTCCTTTCTACTTGGTTTCCTTGTGAACGGTGTGCTTTTGACAGAACTTGCAGTATTTCTTGAGCTCAACTCTATCTGTTGTGTGAGTCTTGTTCTTGGAAGTTCTGTAATTTCTTTGTTTGCATTCAGTGCATTCCAAAGTAATCATGTCTCTCATCTTTCCACCTCCCGTTTAATGCCCGCACACTTGGGGGCAAAACAATTACATCTAATTATACATTAAATAATTCCGATTGTCAACGCGGAAAGGCTGTTTTTCAAAAGTTTTTCTTCTTTTATGAAAAATATTTTATGCAATGAAAAATTAAATATAAAAATACAAGTAAAAAAATTTTTTTAAATTATGAACAATGAATAATTACACGTTAAATATTTTTTTGATCGCAGAAAATATATAGAGAGGCAAAGAAAAAACAGCGAGATTTCTCCCGCCGCTTTGTAATAATAAATATTTTTAAATTATCTTAAAGATGGATCGATCCATACTCTTGAGAATTCTCCTTCTGTTGTGTATGGTGTAGCTTCGTCTGCTGGTGATCCCTTTACATAGTTTTTGATTGGATATTCAACGCCTTTGTTTGAGAAGTAAACTACTGGAAGATCTTCGTATAGAATTTCTTGGATTCTTCTGTAGTGAACTGCCCTGTCTTCATATTCTGTTGCAATGTTTGCAAGTTCGAATTCCTTATCGAGTTCTGGGTTTGAATAGTTTCCATAGTTCATTGGGCCGCCTGTTACAAATCTGATTCCCATTGCTGAGATGTCTGGTCCCATGTAGCCGCCTAGAACTGTGAAGTCAAAATCTTTTCTTTCTAGAACTTTTTCATCATAAGTTGGGTCGTCCATTGAGTTGTGGTTTAATTTAATGCCCATTTCCTTGAATTGTTCTGTTAGAACAACTACGAAATCATCCCAACCAGGGAATGTATCGATTGTTGTTTCAAAATAATATCCATCTGCATCTTTTGTGTAACCTGCAGCTTCTATTAATTCTTGAGCTTTTGCAAGGTCTCTTTCAGGGCTCTTTACGTCTTTGTTAATTGCCCAAGCATATTCTGGAGCGATAAAGTATTCTGAAATTGTGCCTTGTTCTTTTAGAACTCTCTTGTAGATGTCTTCACGGTCAATACCATAAAGTACAGCTTCTCTTAAGTTCTTATCTGTGAAAATTCCGCTTTCCATGTTGAAGCAAAGGTATGATTTGTTTGGCCATGATTTTGGAACAAATCTAAATCTGTCGTCTTTTTTGAGATTTTCAATTTCTGTTGCTGGTACACCTGCTAGAGTTTGGTCAATTTCATCGTTTAACCAAGCTTGGTAAGCTGTGTTGTCGTCTGGAATAATCTTGAAGATTAGTTTATCTACATAAGGTCCTTCCCCAAAGAAATCTGGATTTTTTTCTAGAGTGATTGATTCACCTTCAACCATTTCAACAAATTTAAATGGACCAGTTCCAATTGGATTGTAGTTAGCATCATTGGTTAGCCAATCTGTGCCTTCGTAAATGTGCTTAGGCATAATGTATGTTCCCATCCATGCAATGTATCCAAGTAGACCTGAATCTGGTTGGCTTAGGTGGAAAACAACTGTGTCTTTATCTTTAACTTCTACACTTTCAACAGATGAGAGTGAGCTTGATGCGAAACCTTTTTTATCCATGATTTCATCAAAAGTCCACTTTACGTCTTCTGCTGAGAAATCTTCGCCGTCGTGCCACTTAACATCCTTGTGTAGGTGGAAGATCAAAGTCTTGCCTTCGTCTTCATATTCATAAGATTCTGCAAGGTCGTTGATGATTTCCCCATTACCATTAATCTTTAAAAGTTTGTTAAATGTGTTTTGAATAATTTGGTAAGCAGCGTTGTCAGCTGTTGCACATGGGTTGAATTGACTTGGTTCCTTGCCAAGGCTGACAATAAATGTGCCGCCTTCTACTGGACCATCAGTCTTTTCGACCTTGTCGTCTTTCTTGTCTTCCGTTGTTTCTGTCTTTTCTTCTGTCTTTGTTTCTGTTTCTGCTGGTTTTGTTTCATCAGTCTTTGGTGCATCGTTTTTGCAAGCAAATAATGATGTCAAAGTTAGCAGAGCAATAAGTAAAATAATTATTGCTTTTGATTGTCTTTTCATAATTCCTCCTAATTTTAAAAATTATTTATATAAACTGTTTATTGGATTAAAACAGCTAATATAATGATCTTCAGCGATTTTCTTGAGCTCTGGGCTTTGGCAATTGCAAACATCTGTGCGATTGTAGCAGCGTTTTTTAAAGCTGCAGCCTTGGTCAAGATTAATCGGTTTTGGGATTTCTCCCTTTATTTTTATTCTATTTATTTCTATCCGTGGATCTACTGTGCCCACGTGAGATATAAGTGCCTTTGTGTAAGGGTGCTTGGGATTGTTGATAATTTCATCCGTTGGTGCATACTCAACGATTTTGCCCAAGTACATTACAAATACTTTATCTGCAATAAACTGAGTAGTCGGTATGTCGTGACTAATATATAAAAATCCTGTACTATCATTTTTCTTTATGTCCATTAGCATATTTAAAATATCTGCCCTGATGGACGCGTCCAGCATACTGACAGGTTCGTCAGCAATAATTAGCCTAGGATTTAAAAAAAGTGACCTAAGGATCGATATTCTTTGGAGCTGTCCACCAGATAACTCTGCAGGATAGCGGTTTAAATATTCGTCTGCATTTGGAAAACCAATCCCCTTTAAACTCTCTACTATAAATTCATAACGCTCTTCCTTGGTATTTAAAATATTGTGTACATTCAAGGTATTCATTAGGGTTGCTTTTAATTTTTTCTTTGGATTAAAGACATCAAAGGGATTTTGGAAAATCATTTGAGCATTCCGCCTAAATGATAATTTATCCTTCTTTAAAAATTCCTTCTGGTCTCTGCCCAAAAATTTTACCGATCCATCCGTTGGCTCTTCCAGACCGATTACACATTTGGCAAGCGTGCTCTTGCCCGAGCCTGACTCACCGACAATGCCGATGACCTCGGACTCATCCAAGTCAAAGCTCACCCCATCAAGGGCCTTTAAAATCCCATCCTTGGTCTTATAATGTTTTTTTAAATCTCTTACTTCAAGTATGTTCATTCAAAATTCCTCTTGTTAAAGCAAGCCACTTGTCTTGACCCAAATACCTCTACCTTTGGAGTTTCCTTATCGCAAATTTCGCTCCTGTATGGACACCTATCTTTAAAGATGCAACCCATATATTCTTTGGATAAGTCTACAATGGTTCCTGGTATGCTCATTAGCTTCTCCTTGTCCTTATACATATCTGGATAAGAATTTAATAATAATTCCGTGTAAGGGTGCGTTGTCTTTTGATTGGGAACATAATTTATTATCCTCGTCATTCTTGTAGGAGCACAATTTATTAATGTCATTGTCTTTGGCATTTTTTCTTTTATCTTTAAAGTTATTAGAATCTTGACTATCTTGAACTCCTGTTTTGAAATAGAATGTTAAGTCATAAGGATGAACTGTTCCGTCTTTGTCAATTCTTCCCACCACGACTTTATCAACTATGCTTTCAAATACTGTTCTGTTAAATTCCTCTATAATTTCTTTATTCTCTAAGACCTTTTTAAATTGCTTTAATCTTTCTTTAATAGAGTCTTCATCTTTTATCGTTAGTTCCAATGTTTTCTTTTCATCGAGTAATTCTTCTTTTTGCTTTGTAAGTTTTTTATACTTTTTAGCATAAACTTCTTCGTCTATACTATCTTCTAAATGAAGATCAACTAACTTTCTTTCTTGACTAATGATTCTGTTTAATTGGTTTTCTAACTTTTTCAAATCTTTGACTAAAGTATTATCATTTATTTCTTCTTCAACAATTTTTAAAAAGTCATCTATTACTGTTGAATCTGCATGGCATAATTGCCTATAGCTTTCAACAAATGCTTTTTCTATTGCTGCTTCTTGTATTCCCTTTGAATGAGGGCAATATTTTTTACCTTTTTTTGTTGACTTTACACATTGCCAGTTAATTTTTTTATAAATTGAACTTGTATGCCATGTTCTTCTTGAAAGTATCTCTCCACAAAATCCACATTCTAACATACTTGAAAAAGCGTATTGCCTTGATAGTTTTTCTCTCTTCCTATCCTTATTAGCAATGGTGTTTCTATTTTGTGCTCTCCTGAGTCTAATCTCCTGTGCTTTTTCAAAATCTTCTTTTGATATAATTGGCTCGTGATGATTTTCAATGTGGTATTTATCAGATTCACCAAAGTTTGCTAGTCTTCTTTTTGTTATGGGATCAACTGTAAAAGTCTTTCCCATTAGTATGTCGCCAATATACTTTTCATTTTTAATTATTCCTAACACTGTAGTATCAGACCATTTTGTTTTACCTCTCGGGGTGAGATATCCTTGCTCTTCTAGTTCCCTGCCAATGACTGAGCCGCCATTGCCCTCTAAATATCTTTTAAAGATATATCTAACAATTTTAGCTTCTTCTTCATTTATAGAGATACTTTTTGTTATAGGGTCATAATCGTATCCAAGGCAACCTTGAAAGCCAATAAGTTCCCCTTTTTCCATTTTCATTTTCAGTCCTTTTTTTACATGGGCTGAGGTATTTTCTACTTCTTGTTGAGCTACTGAACTTAATATTGTTAATAGTAACTCTCCATCCATTGTCAAAGTATCTATATTTTCTTCTTCAAATACTACACCAACATTGTTTTCCTTTAATAGTCTTACATACTTTAAGGTATCTAATGTATTTCTGGCAAATCTTGATATAGATTTAGTAATTATCATGTCTATATCTCCATTTTGACAATCGCTTATTAGTCTCATGAAATCAGCTCTCTTACTAGCAGTTGTTCCTGTTGTCGCTTCATCTGCATATATGCCAGCTAAAGTCCAGTTTTTATTATTTTTTATTAGATTTGTGTAATAATCAACTTGCGATTTATATGATTCAAGTTGGTCTTTACTATCAGTGCTAACTCGACAATATGCTGCAACTCGTTTTAAATCTAAATGTAGTGCATTTCTATTTCTAGCTCCTGTATTTGAAGCTTTTATTAATTTTACTTTAGTATTCATTTTACCTCCTTCCCATTTTGTATCTTTCTACAGTGTTATTATATCACAAAATTAACTACTTTCTATCTCTCTTCTTATAATCATTTTCTATTCTATTTTTTATTTTTGTGTATTCCTTATCATTAATTAATTTAAGATCATAAAGTCTACATAACATAGCAACTCTCATGCTATAAACTTTTATTGCTTTCATAATAACCTCCTATGTAAATTTAAGTTTTTTGACATTGACAAGTGCCTTGGATTAGCAACATAGGAATCTCACCTCCGCCTCTGTTCAGGATGAGCCGGCTTCAACCTTAGAAGTATCATTATCCTCATTTTCTTCATAGCGAATAGGGTATCCCTCCCTATATTCAAACTCTTACTTATCGCTCCCTTTCTTCTTCCCTTGCTTTTAGCTTAGCAGTACTTGTTTTGCCGAATTATTCAGCAGAAAGATCTTGGCGGATAGGTTATTACGCTCCAAAAATGATTAACGTCTTGTCTTGGTCTATTCAGTTGTTAAGGTTCAAAATTTATCGAGAGTCATTAATCTTTTTTAAATTTGACCATCAGAAAATACTTATCTTGATGAAACAAAATTGTTTAAAATTACCCTCTTATACTTAACAGTGAAAAGAAGTCTTTCTTGGTAACCAATTTTCAAAAATAAATTTGGATAAATAAAAAGGTCCAATTCCCACTGTATAAGTAACAGTGAAAATTAGACCCTCTTAGCAACTGTCATCTAAAAGTTTTCCAACATTTCCTTTAGTTTTTCTAAGACTTTATTACGCCTTTTAATAACGGCTGGATGAGAAATATTCAGTTTAGCAGCTACTTCTCTAATTGTTTCTTCTTTATAAAAAAGACTTTCTACCAAATCCCTTTCAACAGGGTTGAGTTTAGAAATAGCTCTTCTTACTTCTTCAATCATTTCCTTTGTTTCGATAATTTTTTCAACATCAAATTCCAGATCTTCTAAATTTTCTTCAAAATTACCATCATGATCATAGGAACAAAAAAAGAAACAGTTATTTAATCTGTCTCTTCTTATTTGATATTTCTCTTTATTCAATTCACTATGATAGGCAAGATATACTTCCTTGCTAACAACTATTTTCTTTCCTTCTATAAATAAATAATATTCTTTGTCCATTAATTTTTCCTCCTTGTTGACATGAATTTTTTTAGTTTGAAAATAAAATTCACACAAGGAGGACTTCTAATTCTATGCATATATTCTCCTGGGCATAAAAAAAGACCGAAAGAAAATAAATTCTTTCAGCCAATAAATGCCAATATTAAATTTAGGTGCAAATCACCCATCATGGATATTATATATGCACTTAAGTACACATAAAATTCGTATATGGTACTTTTTTCATTCGGAAATAGTACGCAATAAGTTCGTCATAAATTAATTTCTTAGATATTCATTATTTCTTCAATGCTACGACCGTCTTCAAGTTGGCTAATAGCAGTTGGTAAAGTATATCCCCAAATTATTACACCTACCAATGCAATTGCTTCCTTTTTTCTTTGATAATAAACAGTTCTCTCTAAAGATACACTTCTCATACAAGCTTCATCAGTAATCTTTTTTTCAGAAATGTAGTAGTTATAAATAATCTTATGATAGATTTCTCCATATTCTGGATAAACTTTTAGCCTAACACAGGCATCATAAATTATTAAAAGCATAAGCTTACTATCCATTACATTGGAAACTCTATTATTAAACTTTTCTTCAACTCTTTCTGGAGCAAATGTAGAAAGATACAAGTAAGCAGATTCTGAAGTTGATCCATAGTTTTCTTTACTCTCAAACATCATAAAATTTGCCCTGCTATCTACTGCCCAGGTAACTTGTCTATATAAACTTAAAATAAGTTTTGCAGCCGAACTAATTTCTTCAAATTTCAAGTTGCTATCTACATACATGTTCATTATATTCTTTAAAGTTTTACTTATTCTCAATCTAATCACCCCAATACAACTTATTTGCAAACTTGAATGTTTGTGCTATAATATGAATATAAGTTCAGTTTGTATTATATCTTAAACCGAAAAATAATTCAAGCACTATTGTTCGTATTAAAAGTTATAAATGCACATTAGTACAGGAGGTTAAAGTTATGGCTTTTGCGGATAGATTAAAGGAATTTCGTGAAAAAGAAAAGTTAAGTCAAGCAGATTTTGCAAAAATGATAGGAATAAGTACAAGAACTCTTGTACATTATGAAGATGGAGAAAGATACCCAAGAGATGTCGAGGTTTACAAAAAAATAGCTGAAGTTATGAACTGTGATTACAATTATCTTTTAGAAGAAAGTGACGAGTTTTTAAATAGAGTTTATAACATGGGTGGTAAAAGAGAATTAGAAAAAGCTAGAGCATTAACAGAAGGTCTAAGCTCTTTATTTGCTGGTGGAGAAATTTCTGACGAAGATAAAGATGCTGCTTTTGAAGCTATTACTCGTGCTTATTGGGAGGCTAAAAGAGAAAACAAGAAATACGGTCGTAAGAAAAAAGATTAGGTGATTTTATGAGCATGAATCGCTATATATATGATAAGGTTAATCGACTTATAAAAAAATATAAGACACGAAATCCTGTTGAATTAATAGAAGCTTTGAATATTAACCTGGTATATCTATCTGAAACAAAAATACTTTTGGGAATGTACCATTATATTCAAAGGAACAGATTTATTTTTATCAGTAGCAACACAAATTTTAATAGAAAGACTATATTAGCACATGAATTAGGTCACGATCAACTTCACAGAGATTATTGTATGAGTGGCGGAGCTTTTCATGACCAAACAGTGCTAAACCCTACAAATAAATTTGAAACTGAAGCTAATATTTTTGCAGCTCATTTATTAATTAGTGATGAAGATGTCCTAGATAATATCAATGATCAAGTTTGTGATTATGAAATCGCTGGACAATTAGGTGTAGATATAAATTTACTAAATCTAAAAATTTCTGAGTTAGCAAAAATGGGCAAGTTTAATAAACCAATCAATGTTAATATACCTCAGGGAGATTTTCTTAAAAACTATCGCCCTGAACATGATGATTATTATTAGGAGATTCTATGGGAATTTTTATTGCAGGATATTTTTTATTAATCCTTTCTGGAATAGTTTTCTACTATCTCATCACTACCTACTCTGTAAAAATCTCAGCATTTTTGATTGATTTTATAGTTGTAGGTTTAGGATTTTATATATCCATAAAAGATAAACTAGATAACAAATTAGCTATTTCCCTTTCAATTACAGTCGTAATAATTTATGGAATATTGCTAGTCTTAATAAATCGAAAGCTACCAAAGGTTAGCAGGTTTTTAAACTATATAATTGCTTTTATAGGATCATCAGTCGCCCTATGGTTGGCACTTGATTTTATAACAAACACTCTAGTCGCTTTTAAGATAATCGGTCAAACTTATCATCAATTACCAATAACAAAAAATATGATGATAAATTCCTTTATACATTATCTAATTGTATTCTTGATTAGTATTCCAGTGTTTAAAGGTAGAATGAAATTTATACATGGAGGAAATTATGAGTAAAGAAATGGATAAAAATAAAGACGAAAATCATGATAATAAAGAACTTCAAATTAGATCATCCGCTGCTGAATACTTGACTTTTATTGCAGCTAATGGTGATGATCAAGAAGCTATAGAAATTAGATATGAAGATGAAAACATTTGGCTAACACAAAAGATGATGGCAGCTCTTTATGATGTTAGTGTCGCCACAATAAATGAACACCTTAAAAAAATCTATGCCGATAGTGAATTACAAGAAGAAGCAACTATTAGGAAATTCCTAATAGTTCAAAAAGAAGGTTCTAGAAATGTTTCAAGGGAAACAAAACACTATAACCTACAAGCAATTATTGCAGTAGGGTTTAAAGTAAATAATGAACGTGCCGTACAATTTAGAAAGTGGGCAAACCAAATTGTAAAAGATTTTACAATTAAAGGTTGGGCAATGGATGATGAAAGATTAAAAAATTCTGGCACAAAACTTACCAAGGATTATTTTGAAAAATTACTTGTAAAAATTCGTGAGATTAGATTATCTGAGAGAAGATTCTATCAAAAAATCACAGATATTTATGCCACATCTTTAGACTATGACCCATCTGCAAAAGCAACAAAAAGGTTTTTTGCAGCTATTCAAAACAAATTGCACTATGCAATTCATGGGAAAACTGCAGCCGAATTAATTGTAGATAGAGCCAATCACAAAACTAAAAATATGGGACTTACTACTTGGGAAGGATCTCCAGATTCAAAAATTCATAAATATGATGTAGTCGTTGCAAAAAATTATCTAAACGAAGAAGAATTAAATCAAATGCAAAGAATTGTTTCATCTTATTTGGACATGGCAGAACTGCAAGCAGAAAGACATATCCCTATGACTATGGAAGATTGGGAAAAAAGATTAAATGGATTTTTAGAGTTATGGGATAAAGAAATCTTAAACGATGCAGGAAAAGTGTCTGCAGCTCTTGCTAAAAAGCACGCAGAGAGTGAGTTTGAAAAATATAGAATAATACAAGATAGACTCTACAAAAGTGATTTTGATAAGTTCTTAGAACTAGAAGATGATACTAAAAAATTAGAAGAATAACTTAATATACGCTTAACGCTTATAACTTTAATAGCAAGCACAGTAAGTGTACGGACACTTACGAAAAAATTAATGGAGCAGACCTTTAGGGAATGCTCCATTTTTTTAATTTTTACCTTGTTAGGGAGCACCCTAAGACCCCGAAATATATTTTATAAAGGAGAATAAAATGGCAAATAGATTTAGAAATGAAAGGATAGAAATAAAACTAACCAAAGAAGAAAAGGACGTTTTTGAAAAGAAAATGAAACTCGCTAATTGCAAAACAATGTCCCACTTTCTTAGGAAATGTGTATTAGAAAAAGAAATTTATGTTGTAGATTTAGAACCATTTAGAAACTTACAATGGCTACTTTCAAATGCAACAAATAACATAAACCAGATTGCCAAGGCTACTAATACAACTGGTGTTATTTACAAAAATGAAATTGAAGCAATGAATAAAGAAATAGAAAAATTATCAAGAGAAATATGGCAGATCCATTCCCTACTTATAAATAAACCAAAAGAAAGTTCTGGTGATTAGTATGGCAATTACAAAAATACATCCTATAAAATCAACTCTAAACTTGGCAATAGATTATATTACTAAGAGTGAAAAAACTGATGAAAAAATCTTAGTATCTTCATTCAAATGTCATCCATCTACTGCCCATATTCAGTTTATAAAAACACGAGAAGACAATGATACTAAAGGAACAGTCTTAGCTAGACATTTAATTCAATCTTTTCTACCAGGAGAGGTCGATCCTACAAAAGCTCACGAAATTGGAATGGAATTATGTAAGAAAATTTTAAAAGAAGATTATGAATTTGTTCTTGCAACTCATATAGATAGAGGGCATATCCATAACCATATTATTTTTAATAATGTTAATTACAAGACTGGTAAATGCTACCAATCTAACAAAAAATCTTACCACAAAATCAGGTATCAAAGTGACGAATTATGTAAAGAAAATAAACTTTCAGTCATTGATGAATATTATGAAGCTTACAAAAGAAAATATAAAACTGCTGGTAAATCTTGGTACGAATGTGACCAAAACAAGAAAGGAAATTCTTGGAAGACTAAACTGCAATTTGATATAGATAGAATGATTAATAAGTCTAACTCGTGGGAAGAGTTTTTAGAAAATATGAAATCTCTTGATTATGAAATTAAGTTTGGTAAACACATTGCTTTTCGTCATAAAGATAAGCAAAGATTTACAAGAGCAAAGACTATCGGAGAAGATTATACTGAGGAAAAAATCAAAGAAAGAATAGATTTAGCTATTAGAAACAAAGCTAATCCTATTAAAAAACGTGTAGGAAATGTTATTGATATATCTACTAATGAAAAAGCACAATCCTCTAGAGGCTATGAAGTTTGGGTAAGAAAACACAATATCAAAACAATGGCTGATTCAATAATTAAACTTAGAGAGCGAGGAATTAATTCAATTACACAACTTGATGATTTAATCAAAAAATCTGCTGATGATAGACAAGACTTATTAGATGAAATAAAGGAAATTGAAAGTGAAATGAAAAGTTTATCTCAAGATATGGAAAATATAAATACTATAAATAAGTATCGTGAAATCTACAAATACCACAAGAAAAATCCTGAAGATAAACAATTTGCAGAAGAATATTATAGTGAACTTTCTGTCTATAAAATAGCAGCAAAAGAAATCTTAGAAAATTATAATAAGCTACCAAATACAAAAGAAATACTATCCAAGCTCGATAAATTGCAAGAAAAAAAGAGCACCCTTATGCAAGAGTATTCTTTAAATAAAGAACAATTTTCTTACCTAGTTCAATATAGGAAAAACTATGAAAATTATTATGGAAAGGAAGTAGAGAGGTAGGACTGCTTAACTACCTCTTTTACATTTATTACTTTTCCCACTCGAATAAAATATTTAGTTCATTATATTCTTCTGAATATTTTTCTTTGTCTATAATTACTCCTCAATATATTTTATCAATGATTTATTGTCTACAGTTTTAGCTATTACAATCTCAATAATTGCCGCTAATACATGAATTAATATTAGATAAGCCAACACATATATTAAGTTAAAATTATATTCGAACTTCAATACCATATCTCCGATTATATCTATCAATGTTTTCCCTATTATCCCCCCTAGTATAATTGAAATAATATTAGATATTACTATTATTATTTGTGTTTCAAATATTCTTGATAGTATAAAATGTGATTTTTTCATTCCTAGTGCCATCATAGTTCCTATTTGATTTTTTCTTTCAATAAATGTGGTTATGGATAAATTAATGACATTAAACAAAGCAAATATCAAAAAAACACACGTAAATATCAGTGATGCTAACAAAATTGTTTTGTATTGCTTGTTAAGCTCTTTTACATAATCATCAACTTTATTGAATTCAAGTAATTTATTTTCTGACAAGATGTTTCGAACTTTATCCTCTATAATATTCATTTTTTTCTTATTTATAGAGTCCTTTAATTTTAATGAAATAGAATTGTTAATGTTATAGTCGCATAATTCTTCTAATTTTTTTTCTGGAATACCAAATATATATTCTGAACTTGTATCGTTTACAATAGCGGATATAGTAAAATCTTTTTCATCAATATGTCCATCTTTCCCTCTAAATTTTAACCTAATAGTGTCCCCTAACTTTGGACTTAGTTTATACACATCTTCAAAAACATTGTTAGCATTATTAACTATCAAATCATTCTCATCTTTTATATCTCCCAATACTAATTTAGCCTTTAATTTATCAATATCAGTTTCTTTATATCCCACAATAGTTGTAACCTGATTGCGTATATCATTCTTTTCTATATCAAAATTTACCGTAGTAGCTTTTTCAATATTAATACGATCAATCTCATCTATTTCCTTAATTTTTGATATTAATTTTTCATCAATTGGATTGTTTTCGGCTTGTGTAAAAGCTTTTTTATAATTGCTTGCATTTATATCATCTGGTTTATACTCCATAAATTTAAATGTGATATTATATTCACCTAATTTGAATTTAGTATTTTTAGCTATATCTTCAGTCGAAATAGAAGAAAAAACACCTATCATAGCAATAAATATTACACTACATAACGCTAAAGATATTAACGTAAATATAGAACGCTTTTTATTCCTTTTAGCATTTAACATACCTAGATATAAAGGAGTAACTTTTTTAGAGCTATGCCTTGGAGCTATAACATCCGTATAAGAAGTATAACTCATTGCTTCAACTGGAGAAATTTTAGATGCGTAATTTGCAGGTCTTAATGTAGAAATACAAGCAATTGTGAATACAAAGATGACTGTTGCAATAAAAATCAAACCATGTATCTTGAAATCAAAAGTTCCTGGTCTAATCAATATATTTACCAAAATTCCCAATAATCCGCCCACTATTCCTGAAGGAATTGCAATAAACTGAGCCTGTCTTATTATTAATTTTTTTAAATCTTTACGCTTTAAACCTAGCGCTCTTAATTTACCAAGTTCATTGATGCTTCTATTTATAGATATATAATATATTGAATATAAAACTAATGAAGTTGTAATTGAAAGCAATAGCAAAATAAGCATAAGTTCTATACTAGCATCACTAATTTTTTGATTATTGGAATAAGTAAAAAACTCATTATAAATATTAATGTTTTCTTTAGGAATTTCAAACTTATCTCTTATTTCATTAGCTTTACTATAAGCAAACTTCTCTGACTTATCTTTCAAAAATATCATAGAGGAACTTACTTTTACTTTTGAATTCTTAAAATAATTTTCCGATACATATAAATTAGCCTGACTCACTTCCATATCCCTATATGCTATAGATGATATAGTAAATGTTTTTTCTCCAGAATTATCATCGACTTTTATTTCATCTCCGATTTTCAAACCATATTTGTCTGAAATAGATTTTTCTATCATAATTTCATGTGAATCTATTGGCAATTCACCTTTTATTGAATCGAAATAATTATTATTGTCTAAATAAATTACATTAGTTGGAGATCCTTGAAATTTTACTTGATCAATAATATTTAACGTAACAATTTTATCTATGCTTCTATCTGATTTTATATCATTAATTTTATCAGATTTATTTAATACTGTTATTTGAGGCATGTATTTTGTAGTCTTATGTATGCCAATTTGATTTGATGCAGAAAAAGAAAGTGTCAATGACAAAATAAATGCGGAAAAGATTATTGTTAAACCTATAAGGAAATTTTTATTTTCTCCTCTTATATACTTAGTTGCCAATCTACTAATATAATTCATTATTTTGATAACCTCCCATCTTCAAGACGCACTATACTTGCATATTTATTCTCCAATAAATACTCAACTATATTTTGATCATGGGTAATTAAAATAATTGTTTGGTTAAAATTTCTATTAGTTGAAACAAGTAAATCAATAACATTTTTACTATTTTTGCTGTCTAGATTCCCAGTAGGTTCATCTGCCAATAATATACTTGGATTTGTTATTAAAGCTCTTGCAATAGCAACTCTTTGTTGCTGTCCGCCCGAAAGTTCATTTGGCATTTTTTGTAATATATCTTCGATACCTAAAGTATCAACTATTTTATTTAGGTATTTCTCATCTTCTACAAGTCCACTAATATTAAGTGGAAAAAGTATATTTTCTTTTATATTCAATATATTTATCAAATTAAACCTTTGAAAAATAAACCCAATATTTTTACTTCTAAATTCAGTCAATTCATTATCGTCTAAATCCGCCAAATTTATACCATTAATTTTTATACTTCCGCTTGTCGCTCTATCCAGCCCTCCTATTATATTTAGGAGCGTAGATTTACCACTACCAGATGCTCCTTGGATTATTAAAAAATCGCCTTTCCCAACTTCTAAATCAACCCCATCCAAAGCCTTTACTTGATTATTTACTGTTCCATAATATTTTTTTATTGCTTTTATATTTAATATTTCCATATTTATCTCCTTGTATATCTAAATTTAAAGAAACTTTAAGTATGTTTTTTATATTATTAGTACTAATAAACTCACTGTGATATCTATCATGACTTATACTTAAATGTTTTAATCCGCCTTTCTTAAGCTGATAAAGTTTATCGTATGTTGCTTCTTCGTTTACAGCCCAAAATCCATTTGTCGCAATACTAGTATTCTTACCAACTTCTGTTGAAATTTCAACTAATTTTAATAATGTCGGATATTCTAAAAAAACTTCTCCTCCCGTAAAAGCTATTGTTTTTATTTCATTTATTTCTTCTGATTCTTTAATGTATTGTATCACTCTATTGATATCAAGTCTTTGTTGAGATTCAGGAGAACATGAAAAACAACAATATTTCCATTTTGCACTACATATATTAAATAGAGCAAATCCTAATTAATGTATCATGTGCCATAAAACTCTCCATTTCTAAATTAATAAATATCTCTTTTGCTAAGAATCATGGTATTCAATATTATCATAATAACCAAATAAATAATCGATAATAATATCACTCTTAAATAAATAGAATCACTGCTATCAATTGATAATAATACTATGTTTCCTGATATAAGATAATTCATAATTGAAAATGATAAGTTTCCAGATATTTGATGGAATATTGTATCAATTATTTGTAATATTCCAGCTGACTCAAGGAGACCAATAATAAGTGTAACGGCAGAATTTTTTATCAAATATGCTAAAAACATTATTACAATACTATATGTAATATATAATAAATATTCTGTGAGTATATATTTTATGAATATTCCTGTTTCTGTGAATTTCAAATATCCTTCCATAATATAAAATGATAATGACATAATAATAAAACTAGTAATAAATATAGCTAATGTGTATACACATATTATTGCTACTTTTCCTAAAGTTAGCTCTATTTTTTTTGGAAAAACTTGATTAATATTTTTTAGAAAACTAGATTTAAGTTCATCTCCTATATACATCACAATAAAAACTGTTTGGAACATCAATAAAATTTTACTTTGAATATTCCTCATAAATAATTCAGTTATAGGTATATAGCCTAAATCTAACCAATCTGGAATCACACTTCCAACATAAATCCCCCAATTTATCTGTGTGAAATTTATTTTCAAGTTTTCTAGTGCTGCTTTATCATTAATATAGTAATGATAATCAACTTTTGTCATATATACAGATCCAATTATCATAAGGCTACTAAGAATTAAAATTATCCATGGATATTTGTTTCTTCGTAGTCTATATAACTCTAATTTTATTGCTCTACTCATCTTAATATCTCCATATAATAATCTTCAAAGCTCATTTCTTTTACAGAAATTGAACTTATTTCTATACCACAATTTACTAACAAAGAGTTTATTAGACTTATTTTATCAAAGTAATCGTTTAATATAACTTTTCTACTATTTATAATCTCATTTTCATATCCATGTTTATTTAAAATTTTTGATACTTCATTCGCTTTGCTGGTTATTATCTCTATTCTTGATCTACATTTTTTATGCAAATCTTCTATCGTAAACTCAGCTAGTAACTTCCCTTTTGAAATTACTACAAAATCTGTTGCGATTTTAGATAACTCTTCCAATATATGGCTTGATATAATTATGGTAATGCCGTATTTTTTATTAATTTCTTTTAACATATTTCTAATATCGACTATTCCTTGAGGATCAAGTCCATTAATTGGCTCGTCTAAAATAATAATTTCAGGAAATCCTATAAGTGCCATTGCAATACCAAGTCTTTGTTTCATTCCTAAGGAAAAACTCTTAACTTGTTTATTATAGCAATTTTCCAACCCAACTATTTTAAGTATTTCTTTTATATACATTTCATCTTCTATATCATAAGATAAGCATTTTAATTTCAAATTGTCATAAGCTGTTAGTTGCATATATAATGCTGGTGTTTCTATTAAATTGCCTACTTTACTAAAATAACTAGAATTTTTTTTAACATTTTTACCAAATAGCTCTATATTCCCACTACTCTTATTAGATAATCCAGATATCATCCTCATAATAGTTGATTTTCCAGCTCCATTATCTCCTATTAAACCATAAATAGATTGTTTTTTAATTTTTAAATTAACATTATCTATTGCTGTAAAATTTCCAAAATTTTTTACTAAATTTCTAGTTTCTAATATATATTCGCTCATTTGATTATTCCTTTCTATAACTTTATGAGGAATTCTAAATAATGATATTATATCTCCTACTTTTAATATAATTATAAGAGCTTTTATAAGAAGTTTCAGCTAACTTTTGTGAATAAAAAAGCACTAGAATTATAAAATTCTAATGCTTGTCTCTAAAATGAATCTACATAGCCTAGTTCTCTCACCTTATCTATCATTTCTTGATAATTTCTAACGCCTAACTTTTGATATATTCTTGATAAAGATACTGCCAGGCTTCTAACATTTGTATTTAAAGCCTTAGCTAACTCTTACCTTGATAGTCCGTTTAAATATAGTTTAACTATATGAATTTCACTTTTCGTTAATGGATCTAACATATGATTTTCTTCTGGGAAGATTACTTAGCCTTTCAAAGCGATAGATTTTATATCTTCTATTAATTTAGATGTCTCTTCATAATAGATATGATAAAAATTATTGATATTGTTATAAAATAATATATTAAGTATTTTCTTGATAGAGCATATTCCATCAAGAAAATACTGTAATTCGATTTTTTATTTTTCCCCATACTATTTCCTCTTCGTAATCAATATGGTATCAACAATCCTCAAAACAATTCTTCCAATGAAATACATAATAATAGAATACAATATAAATTCTGCAATTGGGAATCTATATTGCAACCCACCAAGAATCGGATCATTATTTGTATAAACGTGAAGACCATACGAAATAATAACTCCACCTATTAAAGTAATTATAAGGATTCTATTCATATAGTAACGATTTTCGTTCATGAGCATACTAATACGTTGAGATTTACTCATACCTACAAGATTTAAGAAAGAAATCTCTTTCTTCCTACTAATAACATTTGTAAAGTAAGTATTTATTAAGTTTCCAACACCCATAATTAAAATTAATATAGTTATTGATAAAAGAAACTTTTTACTAGTTTTTAAAGACACTTTATATTCATCTACCGCATTTAGATAGGTTTCCATTTTTAATGGATGCATATTAATCAATTGTTTTACTTTATTTACAGTACTTTTTTGAGCCTTTAATGTCTTATCTTTTAATTCAAGTCTCAATTCATAATTAAAATTAGTATTAGCATCTCCAAAATAATTCAATGAATTATCTGGAATATAAAAGTATATCCCACTACTTAAAGTATCGGTTATACCAAATACTTTAGCCGTAAAATCTTTGCCATTTTTTTGAAATTTTACTTCGTCACCTATTTGAACATCCCATCCATAATATTTTTTTATTTCTTTTGGCTGATTAACAATAACTCCCTTTTCTTTGGTCAATTTCGAGTATGAGGTATTTCCCTCTATAAGTTTTTTATTAAGAAAGCTTTCTTGTTGATTAGTATATCCTACAATACTCAAAACTTCTGAGTTTCCATTTGGACTTACGAAAGTTGCATTTGTACCTTTTACCACTTCAATTTTTTCTACATTATCAACCTCTTCTAATGAACGAATTAAGTTATTATCTAATGGATTTCTTTTTTCCATATCACCATTAATTTCATCATTAGAACTGCCCAAAATAGAATCTTCATTTGACATAATACTTATTTCATAATTTGTATAACTTTTTCTTGCTAATTGTTCTGGATCAAAGGATTTTAAAAAAGCATAAGATGAAACAAGTAATACTCCTCCAATACTTAGTGATAGAATCATAGTTATTGTCTTTCTATGATCTCTTTTTATATTAAGCCATGCTATAAATTTAGGTGTAACAAAACTATTTTTCTTTCTCTTTACCAGATGGCTTGTAGATTGACCACTCGTAAAAAGTTCTTTAGCAGAAATTCTATTTATATCTTTTCTTATAGATATTGCCGAAGATTTAAGAACCATAAAAATATACAAACTGCTAAGTATTAAAGTGACTATTATATATAATGGATTATGTTCTAATAAAAATATTAGTCCATTTCTGTTATTGATAAAAAATATGCTAAAAGTCCCTAAAATTCCTAAGCAAATTCCTATTAAACCAATATATAATATCCTTTTATTTAGAATAATCATTGACTGTTTTCTACTTGCTCCTATCAATCGCAGAATCGCTATGTTTTTCCTATCTTCTAATGTAAAAACATACAAAATATTATGGATAATGAGATAAGAAACTACCCCTAACAAAACTGCCAATATTAAAAGCATAATATATTGATCTGTATTAACCAACTTCATATAACTAAAGTACATATCAAAAAAATGAACGTTAGATTCATCTACTTTATACTTATATGCTATTGAATTTATCTCATTTTTTAGCATATCTTCAGAGTATGAATTTGGTGATTTCATACTTAGTTGTACTAAGTAATTATCAACTTGACCAAATTTATCAACATAAGATTTAGATACAAATACGGGATAAGTTCCTTCTACACCTTCTTTATATAAAATTCCACTTATTATATATTTTTTTGAACCATTACCTAAATTTAGGTTTATACTTTCTCTAATACCAATTTTTTTGTTAATACGTTTTAAGTAGTTTTCAGACACTATTATCTCATTATCTTTTTGAGGATAAGATCCTTCTATATTATTTACATTCCCTAAGTCACGTAAATCTGAATCCATATATGCAACTCTTAGATTTATATCACCTATACTAACTTCTGGAAAAATATATCCTATTCCCGCTTTTTTTATGCTCTTCTCTGATTTTATCCCTTCAACTTGTTTAGGATTTACTTTAATTAATGATGCTTGATGTCCATTTTCTAGTTTTTCCTGAAACATTAATTTAGCACTTATAGAATACAAACTCATTATGCTAATAAAGACAAAAGATAAAATTATAGTCAGCAATATTGTAGAACTTTTAATTTTATTAACTTTCAAATCTCTTTTGACATATGTTTTCAGGATATTATTTTTCATTTTTTTTATCCTCCACAATTTGACCATCTAATATGCGTATAACTCTATCGCAATACTTTGTTAATTCTAAATTGTGTGTAATCATTATAATTGTCTGATTAAATTTTTTATTCATCTGAACAAATAGCTCCATTATATTTTGACTATTTCTTTGATCCAAATTTCCTGTTGGTTCGTCTGCTAAAATTACTTTTGGTTTAGAAATGAGAGCTCTGGCAATAGCTACTCTTTGTTGTTGTCCTCCTGACAATTGATTTGGGAAAGCAGATATTTTTTGTTTTATTTCTAACAAATCTAAAATTTCATCCAAATAGTCGTTATCGGCTTCTTTGCCATCTAAATTTAAAGGTAAAATTATATTTTCTCGAACATTTAAGATAGGAATTAGATTGTATTCTTGGAATATAAACCCTATATTCTTTCTACGATACTCTGTTAATTCTTCCTCATTTAAATTATTTAATTCCACATCATCAAACATAATTTTCCCCTCTGTTTGATGATCAATACCTCCTATAAGATTTAACAATGTTGTCTTCCCCGAACCACTGTCTCCAATAATAGATAAAAATTCTCCTTCCTTAACAGTAAAACTTACATCATTTACTGCTTTGACTTCTATTTCTCCTTGTTTGTATATTTTTTTCACTTTATCTATAGTTAAAGTCATTAAACATCCTCCTTAAATTTGAAAATCTATTTATCTGTTGATTCACAATTGTATCATCAAAATAATCATACATACTATAAATCGTTTACTATCAACAGCATTGACACAAACTTAACTTCATTAAAATCTAAAGTCTTAAGTTCTTATTCTTTAGTTATTCCTAACTATTTTTTCAGTTTACTAGAATAATTCATTGCTTTACCAACCTTAAATGTTATTCATTTCCACCTTTCCTTAATTTTATATTTTTTTGAATTCTATTTCAGCTAACTTTTGTGAATAAAAAAAGCACTAGAATTACAAAATTCTAATGCTTTTCTCTAAAATGAATCAACATATCCCAATTCACGCACTTTATCGATCATTTCTTGGTAATTTCTAACGCCTAACTTTTGATATATTCTTGATAAGGATACTGCCAGACTTCTTACATTTGTATTTAGTGCCTTAGCTAAGTCTTTCCTTGATAGTCCGTTTGAATATAGTTTAACTATATGAATTTCACTTTTCGTTAATGGCTCTAACATATGATTTTCTTCTGGGAAGATTACTTTACCTTTCAAAGCGATAGATTTTATATCTTCTATTAGTTTAAGTGTATCTTCTTCTTTGGAAATAAATCCTTTACATCCAATTCTTTTTGCTCTTTTAATATAAAAATCTAATTTATACGCTGTTAATATTACTATTTTAAGATCTACATACTTATTAATAAATTCTTCAGCCACATCTAAACCATTTATTGTTCCTTCTATACCTGTTAAATTAATATCTATTAGTAACAAGTCATAGTTAAGGACAGATTCATTTATACTTAGGTTTCTAACATTATTTACTATATCTACAGAAATAGATTCGTCCGTCTCTAAACTCATTTTTAAAGAAGTTGCGACCATTTTATGATCTTCTATTAATAAGATTTTCATTTACTACACCCCTCTCAACTGGAACTTCTATTTTAAATTCTACAAATGATTCATCTAGTTCATTTTGATTATTGGAAAAATTAAAATCAAATTTTCCACCATATTCTCTTAAGTTTAATCTTAAAATATTTAATCCTATATTTCCCTCTACTATTTTTTCTTCATCTTCTAAATAATCCCCATAATTTTTTATGGTAAGATGAATTTTATCTTCTAAAATTATAAGAACAATATCTGTACTATATCCTTTTGAATGTTTTAGTGCATTTATTAATAATTCATTGATACATTTGTAAATCAATTCAGCATAAGGACTGGGTAAATCTATATTTCTATCACATTCAAATTCTATAAGCATTTCATTATCTAAATACATATTTTCTATATCTATGATAAGTCTGTTGTATGCATCATATAGAGAGCTATAATCATTTAGCATTGGATTAAATGAATTTATTTCATGGCGAATCAAATCGTTTAACTTATCCAGGTTTTCTATAATGTATTTTTTTCCAGAGCCTGAAAGATTATCTTCTATCCACCTTCTTATAGCTATTATAATCTGTAGAATGTCATCATGTAAAAATGTCTGTATCTTTAAAGTATTCAGTTTTTCAATTTCTAAATTTCTGTGCTTTTCAGCATAATAGTTATCCAACATCTCCTCAAAAGTTATATAATTGAATTTTTTATGTTTTTCAAACAAGCTAAATTCTACTATAAACATGAAAAAGCTTAAAGAAAATAGTATCACTCCTGAAAAAGATAATAATATAAAATAGAGCATCAAAGACAAAATTATAAATTCAGGAAATATTTTTTTCAAAGAACGGGAGAAAAATAATAAACCGCTTTTGATTTTTGTCTTACTAATCCTATACAGCAATATAGATTCAATGAAGATACATGTAAACAGTTGATACTCACTTATAGAAACAAGACCCTCAGCTTCATACTTCTTGTATAGGAAAAAAGCTATTATAAATAAAGTTTGCAATATTATAATTGTCTTACTTTCATATTTTCGAATGTTTTTATCATTTGAATAAAATATGATTGGAGTCAATAATAAAATAATCACAACATAATTAAATATTGAAGATGCTAAATAAGTATTGAATTTCATCATTATGATTGATATGATAATCCCCATTGTTGTAATTAATGGAATGAACTTAATCCTACTCGATGAGTTTAAAAGATTGAAACTTGCAAATAGTATCAAGCTATAGATTAATAATTCGATATACTTTCCTATCGAAAGATTTCTTAATATTACATCTTGTAAAAAAATGAAAATAATAAATAATTCAACAACTAAGCTATGCATCAGTATATAATTTTTTTCAGTATTTAACACGCATATAATATAGGCTAAAAAGTTTATAACACTTAGTAAAAATAATATTACAATTCCCATATCTAATGAATACTGATATCTTATAAGTGGTGCTATGGGAATAAACAGAACAGCCTGCAGTAATATATGGATAATTAAAATTAAATTTTGTTTTTTCACCCTGCCCTCCTTTTAAAATTTAAACCAGATAATCTTTATCTATATACAGTTTCATTTTCTTAACTCCAAAAAAGATCTATTAAAATTA
Source organism: Ezakiella peruensis (assembly GCF_900215725.1). Taxonomy (GTDB): domain Bacteria; phylum Bacillota; class Clostridia; order Tissierellales; family Peptoniphilaceae; genus Ezakiella; species Ezakiella peruensis. The sequence continues at coordinate 317,822 of NZ_LT962470.1, forward strand.
TAAATGAGATTCTGGTATTAATTACAAATTTTAATATATTGTGATATTTTTGTTTTTCTATTTTAACTTCAGCTTTTAATACTATTATAGACGTATTAAGATATAATTACAGCTAACTTTTGTGTATCATACCTACCGTAATTTTATAACGTCATTATACAATCTGTTTCAACATGATAAAAAAATAAAGGCAGTCCGAAGACTGCCGATATTTACCTCTCTGCATCTTTCTTAGTTGACTTAGTTTTGTCATCTGTCTTAAAGCTTTTTATTTGCCCTAATATTGACTTTTTATCTTTATCTTGACTCTTTTACTTGTTCTTTTGCTTTTAAGAGCTTAGAAGACAAAATACGAACATTTTTATGTTCCTTTCCGTTGTTATCAATGCTTATTTTTACTTGACCAAATAATTTAACAAAATCTCCTTGTTTTAGGTTCTCTATATCTTTTGTCTTATCTCCATAGGCTGAACAATTGGTATAAACTTTATTCCCATCGTCATCTTTTGAAACAATTGAAAAGTTGCTTACCTTGAACTTTTCTCCATTTGCATTTTCTCTTTCAAGATTTTCTACTTTGCCAGCTATATTGCCCAATTTCCTCCTTGTACTAAATAAGGAGAGCTTTTCGCCCTCCTCTACCTCTCTTGTCCTTTTTCGTTTTTTTCTTGTTTTTTTTAGTTGCCTTAATCTTTCTACTGTGTCTTCTATTTTATCTTTATTTTCTTTTGACTCTTGTCTTATTTGTTCTAATTTTTTCATACTTATCTCCATTCTTGTATTAAAAAAGACGATGAAGATATCATCTCACCGTCTTTAGTTTTGTTTCTCGACATAAATATTAAATTTAAAATGTTTATATTACCATATCCTAAAATTAGACATAAAGATAGCACTTACTTTTTATTGAGTCACCACACTTTATAAAAGCTTTTCCATTTATTTTTTACTCATACCAACTTACCAATAAGTTTTAAATGTTGCACAATAGCAACCCAATGATCCTATCAATCCATACCAACTGCACAACCTAATCCACCAATTCTAGATAAAATTGCTTCTATTCCATATATCGCATAACATACAGCTCCTCCGCTAGCTCCACATAAAATAGCCATCGCAACTTCACATTCATTTCTAGTTTGAAGTGTACTTTGTTGCATTATATGTTCAACGAATTTTTTATCATTTGAATAAACTACATCATTTGATTCAATAGCTCCAGCTTCACTCACTACAACATCAATTAACATTTCATTATCTTGCTCATATCTTACTTCCTAACTATAAACAAAGTAATTTTACTGATGCGGCTAAATTCTTTACTTTAATTAGTCTCCACTTTTATAATTCAAAACTACAATTCCTTTAATGCTATTTAAGTATAATTTAAGCACCTTATTTTGACTTTATACTTATACATAATGAGTTATATGAAATATGAATGCATATAACTAAAAATATATTATTAGTATAAATATATGTCATCGATAAAATAAGTCCTCCAATAAATGATTCTATTACAGCCTTAGGTTTTAGATGAGATATAGCGAAAATTGTTGTTGATATGATTAATCTATTAAAAATCGACTCATCACTCAAAATATTTCCAATTATGAAAGCTCTAAAAAATAATTCCTCCAATACTGGAGCTAAAACAACATATACATAATATTTACCTATATCACTCTTACATACTTTTAAAATTGATTCAACAACGTCTACATCATTCTTCTCTTTTTCTAGATATATGGATATAACCATCGATATAACTAATAATAATATTGGTAATATTACAATTAATAAAGTATTTTTGCTTATTTTATCGTCGCCTAAAAAAAATAGTAAAGATAATGTAAATATAATATACTGAATAAATATAATATTCTTTTCATTACTGAATTTTCTTAATAAAAAAGCTTGTGTTAATAAGAACACCAATGTACATACTACTGTTATTGTTATAGAATGCAACAAACCTAATCTCATACCTAAATCCTTTTTAGAATATCTTATATATTAATATCCTTTTTTACTATAAATATAGAAACTGCAGTAGTAAAACTACCGCAGTTTATACGCTTAAATACTAACCCATTAACTTGCTAACAATAGCTCCAACAGCACCACCAACAGCTCCACTAATCGCAGCTGTAGCTAACATTGCTGGAATTACAAATTCTTCTGGAGCAATATTACTTACTGTTGGTTTTTCATAATCTTTTGTTTCAAAAAAATTCAAGTTTTCTGCTTCTTTTAATACTTCAGCCATATTTTATACCTCCTTAATTTATTTGATATAATATTAAATATTAATTATATCCTATTATCAATCCCATTGCTTCTAATTTTCTAAGACAGATAGTAACATCTTTTTTTAATTCTAAAACAGGGATACTTTTAAAATGTTCATGTAATAAATTAGCTAACTGATTTATATTTTTCTTTCCGTCACAACTATATAAGATAAAAGATGATGTCTCATTTAACGAAACCAAAACTCCTATATTTGATGGTAACACTATAAAATGATCTCCATCTCTTCTCATTTTATATTTTGCAGGTATCGGCATTCTATCATGAATTAATTCATAAAATTTATCAATCATAATATTCTCCCCTAATTATTTTAAATTCTTTCCAAAAGAATATCTTCATCTAAATTAACCCTAGATTCTATTGTTCTTAAATCTTCCGAAGACTTTATATTATTAATATATTCAACTACTTTAGGATGCTTCCACACATCTCTACCTATATTATCCCAAATAGAATATATATCTTCTTCCAATATATTTCCTATCTTAAAAGGTGCAATACAATCTATTTTCACGTCGCCATTTGGTCTAATTAACATCACTCCATTTACTTCTGTAGCTTTAATCCTTAATCCTAACGGCTCTTCAGCAGAAGCTATAACTTGCATTTGCCCCTTATATTGTTCTGACTTTTTAGCTATTAAATCATATGCCTTTATTTTTTCTTCTTTGCTTAATTCTAATTTTTCTCCATTTATTAATGCTCTTCCTGTATACGTGAAAGGACCTGTCACAATTCTCTTAGCTCCTAATAAATAAGCTAGATCAATCATCTCCTCTAAGTATTCATAGTTTTTACTTACTATAGCATGTGAAATTACTAGTGGAAGACCTGCTCTTTTAACTAAATTAGCTGCTTTTATTGCTTGATCCCAACATTCTATACCTCTTACATAATTATGTAATTCAGGTCTAGAACCATCAATGCTAACTTGAAACCAAGTATACTTAAATTTTGCCAATTTTTTTATTAAATCTTCGTCAATTAACAAACCATTTGTAATGAATATAAATTTGACATTATATCTATCAAGAACTTCCATTATTTCAATTAATCCATCTCCTAATGTAGTTGGTTCTCCGCCTGATATGACACATTGAAAAATTCCTAGTTCTCCTAATCTTTTAGCTATAGTTTTCCACTCCTCAATGGTGAGTTCTTTTTCTTCATGAAAACCTCCAGATTGATTGTAACAATGTATACACCTATGATTACACTTATATGTTAATTCAAGTTGCACACCAGTAGGGTACTTATAATTATCTGGAAATAATTTCTTTTTGATTTGATTTTTCATTCCATTTTCATAATTTTCGAAGTAGTCTTTAGCACAATACTCAATACCGTTCACGTCGCACAAATGATTGTTCAGTGCTTCAAAATTTGTTAAATCAAGTCCATTTCCCATACTTTACCTCCATTTTAATACTAAAATTTAGTTATATTCTAATTTAATAACTTTATTTTTGCCTATAATCCAAGAAATTATAAAAATAACCATACTCACTATTCCTAGTATTATCATAATAATCCCTATATTATCTTTAACAGATACAAAAAAATTAATTCCATACAATAACGCTACTAAAAATAAAGCAACAAAAGTATATGATGATATTTGTCCTATAATGGCACGTTCCTCACTCCATAAAAAATTTATAGGAATAGATATTCCTCCCGATAATAATGAAACTGAAATTGATAGTCCGATTGAAGCCAATAAATCAGATAAGTCAAATCCTCCCTTGATATAGTAACTTATAAAAGTTATAACAATTCCTATTACTATTCCAATAAAAACCATTGCTAAATATAATAAATATTTAGTATTCAATAGTGTATCTTTTGGCAATGGAGTTAAAGCTATAAATTTATCCCATTTAGTATTTTTTTCTTTTGGTATTGTAATAAGTATTACTGATCCTAAAGCGATTGGAAAAATAATAATAAACATTTCAGTATTTATTAAAAATGAAGTTCCTATACCTATAACTACCATAGCAACTATTAGCATTTTTAAACTATTTCCCAAAAAGTATAAATCCTTAGTTATTAGCCCCTTCATAATTACACCTCCTCCCTACTATAGTTAGAACAAATAAGCATTGTTTCATTTAATGTAGCATCATCAACTATTACATCATTAAGTTTTTCTCTAAAATATTCTTTGTCATTAATTAAAATATCATATCCATAAGAGCTTTTTTTATACGCTATTACATACTTTTTTTCTATATTCTCTAATATTTTTTCTTCATCTCTTATTACACCCCATTCATATATTATCTTATCTTTATTTTCTGATAATAAGACTTTTCCATCTTTAATAAATATTATATAATCTGCTATTTTTTCTAAATCATCCATTATATGGGATGAAAATAATATCGAATGAGAAGAATCTTGTACAAAATCTAAAAACATATCTAATATCTGTTCTCTAGCCACAGGATCAAGTCCTGTGGTTGGTTCATCTAAAACTAATAATTGTGGATTATGCGATAAAGCAACTATAAGAGATAATTTCATTTTCATACCTTTAGAATAATCTTTTATCTTTTTACCTCTATCTAAATTAAATTCACTTGCTAACTTATAAAATTTTTCTGTATCCCACTGTCTATATATTTTGCACATTATATTATTTACTTTTACAATATCTAAATTCTCTGGAATTACGTTATCATCAATAACAACTCCTATATTCTCTAAAATAAATCTATTGTCATTGATATTTTTTTCTCCTAAAATTTCAACTTCTCCTTCATCTTTTTCGATTAACCCTAATATAAGCTTTAAAAATGTGCTTTTACCTGCTCCATTTTCGCCTATTAATCCAACTATATTTCCTTCATATACATTAATAGAAACATTCAAATCAAATTCACCATATGTTTTTTTTAAACCCCTGCTTTTAATACTAGACGCCATGCTATTCATCCTCTCTATATATAACTTTTACCAACCTAATAAACTCTTCTTCTCCTAAATCTATTTTCTTTGCACTTTCTATTGCTTTTTTTAAAAGATCTTCTGTCTTTTTTCTTTTTTCTTCTAAAAGTATCTCTACATTTGCTTCCAAAACATAGCAACCCTTACCTGGAGATGTTTCTATGAATCCTTCACTCTGTAACTCATCATATGCTCTTTGAACGGTTATGATACTTACTTTCAATTGCTTCGCAAGCATTCTCATAGAAGTTATTTTGCTTCCAGGTTTTATTTTACCAGTAACTATCATAGTTTTTATCTGGTCATATATTTGTTCATATATAGGAATAGTTCTATTATTACTTATTATTATCTTCAATATTATAGCTCCTTACTCAAAACATTTTAGTTATGTAATGTGCGTACTGTCTATATATATACAGTTTATTACTTTTTTTAAAAAATGTCAATATTATTTTTAAATTATTTTGTCGGTTACACCTGTTATAGTTCCTACCACTGAATCTCACAGCTATGATTCGCTCTACTTGGAAGGCTCATATCATTGCCCACTTCCCCATAGATACATATCCTTAACAGACCGCTTATTTGGTTTTCAAATATCATCTGTAAATAAGATATTGTGTTTTTACCATTCTTCCCATATGTCCTTAATCTTGGAATTAAGCCTTATTTTTTTGCTTTTCCATTATTGTGGAATTGATATGATATAACATTTCTTAAGATATTTTATGTAAAGGAGGTTATCTATCATGAAGTGTAAAATAACCTTACAGGAACGCTTAAAAGATTTAAGATTTGCACATAATTTGAATTTAGAGGAATTAGCTAAGCTAATAGGCATTTCAAAATCTGCTTTAGATTAACTATGAAAACGATAAGTATATGGAAAATAATCATGCTAGTTTAATTAAACTTACTCATTTTTATAAAGTTTCTACTGATTATCTACGTTGTCTTACTTAAAATAAAAATCACTCAAATACAGAGCTTATAAATCTACATTTGAGTGATAATATAATTTATTTTTTAAAATGTGAACTATAAATGACTGATTACTAAATAAAATTACTACACACGACAAGTTTAAGTAACTTATGGCAGATACAGAAATTTTCTTGCTAGTATTAGTACTATACTTTTTTAGGGACTTCTTCTGACTTTATGTTTAGCCCCCATAATTCAATTATTTGAGGCAGAATTTTAAGACTCATTTAGAACTTTGTTAGAATCCGATTTTTCCATCAAAACATTAGTTCTAAAAGTTCTGGAATAAGAGCGATTTATAAGTCTCCGTCATATCCAATATTTTTCTCAGTTAAGACTGTTTCAATTTTACTGAGTGCAATCCTACTTTTATAATCTGTTATCTTATTATTTATACATCAATACTACAATCTCCACATATAACACCATTATACAATCTGTTTCAACATGACAAAAAAATAAAGGCAGTCCGAAGACTGCCGATATTTACCTCTCTGCGCCTTTGCTATGTTCTTTCTTAGTTGACTTAGTTTTGCCATCTGTCTTAAAGCTTTTTATTTGCCCTAATATGGACTTTTTGTCTTTATCTTGACTCTTTACCTGTTCTTTTGCTTTTAAGAGCTTAGAATACAAAATACGAACATTTTCATGTTCCTTTCCGTTGTTGTCAATGCTTGTTTTTACTTGACCAAATATTTTAACAAAATCTCCTTTTTTTAGATTCTCTAAATCTTTTGTCTTATCTCCATAGGCTGAACAATTGGTATATACTTTATTTCCATCGTCATCTTTTGAAACAATTGAAAAATTACTTACTTTAAACTTTTCTCCATTAGCATTTTCTCGTTCAAGATTTTCTACTTGACCTGCTATATTACCCACGAGATTTATAAAATCATCTTTTTCTTCAATTTCGCTGACATTTTCAACAATCTTACCTTGTTCTTTCATATCATCAATCATATAGTCAAAGTCATCACTTAGTAGACCCGTAGTGTCATTGTTCATATATAAAACATAGACTTCTTCAAGTGCTTTTTCATCATTAACACCCTTTTCTATGCTCACAAGTGCTTTTATAAAGTCCTTGTAATTATCATTCATCATTTCTTCTAAATTTTCTCTAATATCTTTGTATTCCATAATTTCCTCCTTTTACTAAATAAGGAGAGCTTTTCGCCCTCCTCTACCTTTCTTGTCCTTTTTCGTTTTTTTCTTGATTTTTATCTTTTTCTTCTTCAGATTTGAATTTTGATATTTGTCCCAATATCGATGGTTTCTCTTCCCTTGCGTGAAGATTATCCTCTACATCATAAGTCGATTCAAAGTAATCACTATCTTTAAAATCATTGTCATACCTATCTGGTATTCCGTCATTGTCAAGATCTTTTGCTAGTGAATCATAGAAGTTTCCGTCATCATCTATTTCTAAGCCTAAGGCTTGTTTTAAATCTTCTTCATCTACTGATACCAAATCATCAAAACTTGACATCTTTATGGCTTCAGTCATATATTTAAGAGCTTGTGAGTTAGATATATCTTCTTCTACAAAAGATTCTGTTCTAATAGCTACATCATCTACATACTGAGTCCATGTTTTTTCTTCCAAATTTACCTCATATTGAATAGAGTGCTTTCCATCTGGTGTTTCTGTATAGGCAAGTCCTATATGACTTAAATCAGGATATAGTTTGTCAAAGTCTTCATAGCTATTAGATTCTGAAAACTCATAGTTAGAATAATCAACTATCGCCCTCTTTAAATCTTCTAATAGTGGTGATTGGTTTTCTAGTTCTTCTACTTCTCCCATATCTAAAAGTTTATTAATTTCAGCTAGTCTTAGTGTCTTATCCCTTAACTCATCTGCTTTTTCAAATGGTTTAGTTAATTCTACTTTGGCATTTTCTAAAGATTTTTTATAATTTTCAAGATTTTGATTTAATCTTTCAAGTCTTGAAGGCATTTTTTCAATGGCATTATCAAGCCTTGTTATATTGCCATCAGTAGAGTTTGAAAACTCTCCAAAGTATTCTGCTTTTCCTAGAAGTTTAAAAGTGTGAGTATTAGTCATAAAGTTATATGAAACTTGTAAGTCTAAATTTCTATATTTACCAATGACCTTGCTATCATTTATCTTTACCTTTTTTATTTCTTCTAACAGCTTCTCTCCAGCCTCTTTCTTATCTAAAATTTTATTTTCACCAAAACTGATTGAAGTGAATTTACTATCTCCTTCTCCTAATTTCTCAACATTTGCAATATCTTCTTTAGCTGCTTTTATTTCCATTTCAGTTTTTAAAATACTTTGAGGATAAATTTTATTTACCTTATCTTCAAGCTTATATTTATTAGATTTATAGTTTGCTTCAAACATTTTTAATTTTGTAACTTCGTTATCTAAATCCATCTTTTCTTTAATTAAAGGATTGCCAGTAGCTAAAGCCTTAATTTCTGAATAAGATAGACTTGCTTCATCAACATCTTCTGCAACTCTTACTGGAGTTTTTGAAGTCATAATTTGAGAAATGAATTTTTGCTTATTTTCTATTGTCTGCCATAAATACGCATCGAAGGTGTTCTCTGTTACATATCTAAATATATTTACCTTATCATTTTCATTACCTTGGCGAACTATTCTACCACTTCTTTGCTCTAGGTCAGACGGTCTCCATGGGACGTCTAAATCGTGCAAGGCTATCAGTTTATTTTGTACATTTGTACCTGCTCCCATTTTTTGAGTAGAGCCTAATAAGACTCTTACTTCTCCTCTTCTTACCTTAGAGAACAATTCATCTTTTTGTTTGTCTGTATCTGCTTCGTGGATAAAGGCTATTTCTTCTTTTGGTATTCCCATATTCACTAGCTTGTTTCTAATATCATCATAGATATTAAATTCTCCATCTCCTTTTGGTGTGGACATATCCGAAAATACTAATTGTGTTGATGAATTTTCTTTTGTCTTATCCCAGATCGAAAAGATATTTTTTACACATACATTAACCTTTGAATTAGGATTATCGGGAAGTAGTGGATTTATTAATCTTTGGTCTAGGGCAAGTTTTTTACCATCATTTGTAATCTTTAACATATTATCTTCTGTTGGCTCTACTTGGTTATTTCTAACCGCATCAGCTCTTTCTGAAATAGCTTCTAATATTTCTTTTTGTTCCTCAGTAGGTTTTGTTTTAATAACTTCAAAATTTGCTTCTGGTACTGGCAAATTTAACATATCTGAAGTCTTTATATCTGCTACTTCTTTAAACATAGACATCAACTCTGGCAAGTTATAAAACTTTGAAAATCTTGTCTTTTGCCTATAACCAGTGCCTTCTGGAGATAATTCAAAGGTATTTTCTGTTTCTCCAAAAGTAGAAGCCCAGGCATCAAAATGTTCTAATCCTCTTGCCTTTAAATCATCATATTGAAGGTATCTTTGCATGGTATAAAGCTCTGTCATTGAATTTGATATTGGTGTACCAGTAGCAAATACAACTCCCTTTCCATCTGTCATTTCATCCATATACCTACATTTCATATACATATCTGAAGACTTAAAGGCTTCACTCTGACCTATCCCAGCAACATTTCTCATCTTGGTATGCAAGAATAAGTTTTTGTAATTATGAGCTTCGTCTATAAATAACTTATCTACTCCTAGTTCTTCAAAGGTTATTACATCATCTTTTTTAAAGTCATCGTTTAGCTTTTCCAGTCTTACCAAGAGTTTTTTCTTTGTCTTTTCTAGTTGTTTTACTGTGAAATTTTCTCCTCTATTTCTTTTGTTCTCGTCAATAAAGGAAACTATATCATCTATTTGGTCTTGTATATGCCTTACCTGGTATTCCTTAGACATTGGTATTTTTTCAAATTGAGAGTGTCCTATGATGACTGCGTCATATTCTCCCGTTGCAATCCTACCAATAAATCTTTTCCTATTTTTGGGTTGGAAGTCTTTTTTATCGGCCACCATAATATTTGCTGACGGATATAATTGCATGAACTCTCTACCAATTTGAGTAGTTAGATGGTTAGGAACTACAAATAATGATTTACTTGCAAGTCCCAACTTTTTAGATTCCATAGCAGAAGCTACCATTTCAAAAGTTTTTCCTGCTCCTACTACATGGGCAAGTAGTGTATTTCCACCATAAAGAGTCCTTGCTATGGCGTTTTTCTGATGTTCTCGAAGTCTGATTTCAGTATTCATTCCATCAAAAGTTAAGTTAGAACCATCAAACTCTCTATTTCTAATTGAATTAAATTTTTCATTATAAATCTTTTCTAGCCTATATCTTCTATCAGGATCTTCAAATATCCAATTCTTAAATTCCTCTTTAATCAATTCCTGCTTTTGACTTGCAAGCATAGTTTCTTTTTTATTCAATACAGAAGTCTTAGACCCATCATCATTTATTACTTGATCAAATACCTTTGTATCTTTTAGGTTAAGGGCATTTTCAATTAGCTTATAGGCATTTACCCTACTTGTACCATAAGTCATGTTAGCAAGGTCATTAGTTGAGTCAACACTTTTACCTTCAATGTTCCATTCACTTGTATGTGGTGAGAACCTAACATTTATATTCCACCTATCATAACCTGGTGTTTTTAAAAGATTAAAAGTAAAGTCTTCTATATCTTTTTGAGGTATCCAAGTTGCTCCTAACCTTACATTTATATCAGAAGCAGTGAGTTCTTCAGGCATAACTTCTTGTAATTTTTCTCTTTGATATTTGAGTTTGCCTAACTCATTTAATAATGTGTCTTTCTTTTCAGAAGGTGCTAAATCTATTACATTTTCAATTTCTCCAATATATGAATTGAGATATCCAATTTTTTCTCTAATATTGCCACTTAAATATTCATCAGCCGATACATATGAAAAATGAAATGGATCGTCATTATTAAAGTTTTCAAAGGGCATTCTATTATTAATTAGGTCTGTGTCCTTAATATCTAGAAATATCTCGCCCTCAAGTTCACCAATTAAGGTGTCCCTATCTTTACTTGTGATAGATTCCATATATTCAAAATCTACATATCCTTTTTGTGAAACAGATAAGACTAAAGCTTCAAGAGATGTATCTACATGGTCTACTACTTTTGCCTTTGTTATTGTTCTTTTTGAAAATATATCACTTTTAGCTTTGAAATTATCCTCATCATCAAGTATTTCTATTGATGATACCAAAGGAAAGTTTGAGTCTTCCTTTAAGGCTCTAGTATTTGATAAGGAGTTAATAAAGCCATGTTTCTTTGAAAAGTTGTCATAAACTTCATTTAACTTTGCTTGTGACTCTTTTATTTCTTCGTCTGAAAAATCATCCTTTTGCTTTTCTATTACATCTTTTAAAGCATTCATTACACCAAGATAATCTTTAATCTTTTCTTTGTTTTTATCTGATATATTCTGCTTAATTAAGACTGAGTTTTCTCTTAGATAGACTTCTTCGTCAATAATGGTGTAAGAAAAGTTCTTAACATCGTCTGTTGCTGGAAGACTTAATTCTTCATCTTCTAATAGTTCGACCTCTTCATATTTTGAATTTGAAGATATTTCCTTACTTGCAAGATCCATTAAATCTTTTAGATTTTCGTCTTCTTTTGCATCACAAGTAATAGTATTGCCAAATCTACCAGATACTTCTTTCATCTCTCCTAATACCATTTGAGGATTATCTACAAAGTATTTATTGTAAGCCAAACCCTTTTTATCAGTTGCTAGGTGTATCCAATCGTCATCTCTTTCTATAACTGAATCTCTCTTCTTTAAGAAAATAATATCTGAAGTAACTTCTGTACCAGCAAGTCCTTTAAATGTTGTATTAGGAAGCCTCATAGCTCCTAAAAACTCACATCTAGCATTAATATATTTTCTAACAGATTCATCTTTTTTATCCATAGTTCCAGATGAGGTTATAAAGGCAATAATTCCTCCATTTCTTACCTTATCTATTGACTTTGCAAAAAAATAATCGTGAATCAGAAAGTTATTTCTGTTATATTCACGATCGTTAACTTTAAAATCGCCAAAGGGAACATTTCCTATAACTAAATCGAAAAAGTTATTTGAGAAGTTTGTTTCTTCAAAACCTTTAATTTGAATATTAGCTTCAGGATAGAGTTCTCTTGCTATTCTTCCACTAAGGCTATCTTTTTCTACTCCATAAACTTTAGAGCTTCGTATTTCACTTGGCATATTACCAATGAAGTTACCAACTCCTGCAGACGGTTCAAGGATATTTCCAGTCTTAAATCCCATATCTGTTAAAGTCTTATATATTCCATCCATTACCTCTCTAGGTGTATAAAAGGATGTTAGAGTAGACTCTTTAGCATTCACATACTCTTCATTTGTTAGATTTTCTTTTAAAATGTTTCTTGCTTCGAGCCATTGACCTCCCTTTTCTTCATCAAAGACATCGGCAAGACCTCCCCAACCTAAATAGTCAGCAAGATAGGCTTGTTCATACTCTCTTGGACTCCTATTTTCATTTTCAAGTCTTTTGAGCATCTTAATAGCTTTGATATTTTTATCTAACTTTTCTGATGGTGTTAGGTATTCCGAGTAGATATGATTTTTCAAGTCATAATTTCTAGCAAAACTTAGCCTTTCCTTATTAGGTTCATAGCCTAGATTTTTTAAATCTTCTTTTCCCCTCAATAAGTTTTCGGCTGCTTGTCTTGGGACATTATACCTATCCATCATTTGGTCAATTTCAGGATTGTAGTTATCAATAAAACTTTCTTGCTCTACTTGTATTTCAATTTGTTTTTCATGCTCAGATAATTTGTATATCTCATAATTTCCACTATCTAAAAGGTCATCAATCTTTCTACTTTCTTCAAATGTTTCACCCTTATATAAAGGAAATTCTTCCCCATTAACTTCTGCTTTTGTTCCAGTTTCAATCAAGTTAATTCCATTAAAGGTATTCTCATCTTCTAAAATAAATTCTTTACCAACTTTTACTGCTAGTTTTTCTGATGTTTGACTTAGATTTTCAAAGATTTCTTCAAGGTATGAATCGTTTCTATATGGAATTACTTCCGAACCCCTAATCATACCTCCCATATACTCCATATTGTCTCTGATAGTGACAGTTTTAAGTCCTCCACTTAGTTCATCAAAATCTGTAATGGTAAATTCTTTATCTTTATATCTAACCTGATCGCCTATCTTAAATTTAGGCTCTATCTTTTCCTTAACTTCTTCATGTAAAGAATTTTCCTCACTTAGTGCAACTTGTTCTTCTAAATATGAAAATTCACGCTCATTTACTTCTTCACCATCACCAAGGTCAATCCTATAATGCTCAACCATTTCGCCATCTACATAATGGTCAAAATAGAATTTGAAATATCCGATATAATCATCAGTCATTTCTCCAAATTCATTTTCTCCAAGAGTTTGATTATGGTCTTTAACATCAATATCCTTTTGTCTTAGGATATTGATTAAGTCTTTAGTTACTATCTGCCCACTATAATCAGGAACTAATTCGTGGTTTTCATTAAATTCTACAATCCAATAATCTTTTCTATTTTCAGTATTTTTGTCATCAAAAAAAGAAGCTTCATCAGCTTCCTTTTCTTGGCTTATTTCATTTTCTAAGCTTCCACGTATTCCTTGATTGCCATTTTCTTCACTGTTGCCATCAAGTTGTTCATCTGTCCTTGGTATTGTTCTGAATCTTCTCTCATCATCTTCTCTGTCAATCCTTGGGCTTTCATCATCTTGACTTTCTCTCTCTTGATAAAGTCCACTGCTTGATTCTGGATTTCCTTCAGATGGTTCAAAAGTGTTTTCTCCTCGTACATTTCCTGAAGTTTCTTCCAGTTCTCCATGTCCTCGCTCCCTACCAGGTAAGACAGTCTTAGAACTGCGTAAGTCGGATTCAGAAATCTCTCCATAAATTCCAGATCTTTCTCCATCATATCCAGGGTTTTCTCTTCGATCTTCATCGCTATTTCTTCTGTCGCTTCCATCTGTGAAAACTCGTCCATCTCTACTTCTTGACCTATCATCTCGTCTATATAAATCATTTTGACCTCCTCTATCTTCGTTTGTATTTTCTATATCTCTATTATAGTCGCCACCGCCCCTTTCTGTCAGCAGCCTAGCACGATCTATTTTCTTAGATTTTTCTATTGTTCTATCTATAATATCTTCACTAACCCTTGATATTACAAGACCTATCTGCTCTAAAGAAATTGTATTAATCCTAGAAAAATTATTTTTTAAATTTTCCATATCCATAGGGTAGACTGTATTAAACCTATTAGCTACCGCATAAGATATTGAGTCTCTCATAAACTTTTCAAAACTCAGTCTGTCCTCTATATCTATTCTCAAATCAGCAAGAGCCAAATTAATGTATTCATCCCCATAAATTCGACTTAAAGAAAATATATTTTCATTAAGTGAATCACTAGCTTCAAATGAAGAATCTCTTATTATTTCTTTTAAAGCCTCTTTATGGTTTTCGTGATCAAACTGCCATAAGCTAACCTCATTAATATTCCTATCCATTGATGTGGTCTGACTAATATCAAAGATATATGAAACTTTTTTGTTTATATCACTTCCAACCAAAATTGGAATACCCTTTTGACCTCTCATAACAACTCTGCCAAAATATTTCTTCCACATATCAAAGGTTGCACAAGCTCTAGCTTCAGGTTCTTTGTTGTATATACTTAGTTGGCTAGAAAAATCATATTTTTGATTGTTACCTATAACTGTTAAGAGTTTTAAATATTCTTTTTCATCTTGCAAAACTTCATACTTTATTGCTTCTTGTATATTCTTAAAATCATTTACTTGCATTTCCTACCTCCATTCTATGAATTTCTTTTATAATAGCCATTAAAACATCAACCACAATAGAATTGCCGGCCTGCTTATATAGCTTGCTTGAAGTACAATTTTTTCTTCTTGGATGTGCTTCTTCTAGTTTGTTAATATCACTGTCATCAAAACCCATGAGTCTTAAACATTCTCTTTCTGTTAAATACCTATATTTACCATTTCCAATATCTATTATTCCAGAATTAGGTACTCTCATTTGTTTTGTAGAAATAGTATAAGAAAAATCTTTAATCACTTTTAGTCGCCCTCTAAAACTATTATCTATGCCTTTATTTAAGAATTTCAGCATATAAGGTTGAGTTATTGTGTAAAGTTCACTTACATCCTTTTCTAAAAATTCACTTAGTGTTCTTGTTTCTTTCCTCTCCAATTTATCAAAAGAAAAGTTATTTGCTCCAAGACATGAAACAACAAATATCCTCTCCCTTTTTTGAGGTATCCCAAAGTCCATTGCATTTAAGATTTCATACTTGCTTTCATATCCAAGGTCTTCTAGTTCTTTTAGATAAATAAAAAAAGAGTCCTTCATATTTCTATCAAGGACTCCCTTTACATTTTCCCAAATTATCCATTTAGGTTTATCTTTCATTTCTTTAATTATTCTAATTGTTTCAAATAGTAAGCTTGATCTAGTTCCTGAATTCTTTACTCCTCCCTGCTTTTTTCCTATTCTTGAAAAGTCTTGGCAAGGACTTCCATGCATAATTAAGTCTATATTTTCATTAGGTGCTTTATATCCTACTACTGATTTTGGCTTATAACTTTCTCCGAAAAGAGCGTTGTATGATTTAACACAAGCCTTATCTATTTCTACATAATCAACTATTTCATAAGGTATCTTTAAATTAATAAAAGCCTTTCTAATAGCACCTATGCCACCGAAAAGCTCTAATATTTTTACCTCATTCATTTAGATTATTCTTGTACCTATCTACAAGCTCCCTTATACTATTTTCTATTTCTCTTAAAAAGTCTTCTTTATCAACTTCGCCAGAGCTAATCTTTGCAAGTTTCATTTCCCATTCAGATGTTGTTTCTGCCGACTTAAACTTATCCTCTACAATTGATACAAGTCTATTGCCTTTTTCTGTTACAAGTAAGTTTTTCTTATCTCTTCTTATAAGGTCCTTATGGATAAGATTTTCAATAATTCCTGCTCTTGTAGCTGGTGTTCCTAAGCCTTTTCTTTCTACTTCTATGTCTTTATCCAAGGATTCTACTCCTGCATTTTCCATAGCCTTTAAAAGTGTATCCTCATTATAATGGCTTGGAGCTTTTGTAAATTTCTCCGATATGTTTTTAGAAGTTAACTTAATTTTATCTCCAGTCTTTACATCTGGTAATTCATTTTCTTGTCTTTCCTTTCCATAAGACTTTAGATACTTGGTATAACCTTCATCGATTATAGTCTTGCCACTTGCATTAAAGTTAAACTTGTCATATTCATATCTGATTTTTCTACTAGATTCCTTTAAGTTATCCGAACATGAAGCAAGTAATTTATTCTTAATTAGATTATAGATTTTGCTTTCTTTATCAGATATATCTTTAGCTTTTCCAATACCTGATATAGTAGGAATAATTGCATAGTGGTCTGTAACCTTAGATGAGTTAAAAATAGACTTAAAGTTTGATTCGTTGATTTTAAAATTTTCTTCAAGTCCTTCTAATAATTCTTTCATAGTATTAACCATGTCATCGGTTAGATACCTGCTATCTGTTCTTGGATATGTGATTAGCTTTTTTTCATACAAACCTTGTGCTAGATTTAAAGTATCATTTGCTGAATATCCAAAATATTTATTTACTTCTCTTTGTAAGGTAGTGAGATCATAAGGCTTATCTGGTTTTGTGCTTACTTCTTTGTCTTCTACCTCTGTAATAACTATTTCATCTTCTAGTAGATTTAATAGTTGTTCTGCAACTTCAATTTTATCAATCCTATCTGATACAAGTTTCAATCCTTTATAGGATAGGTCAACTGTATAATATTTTTGCTTCTTAAATAGGTTTATTTCGCTATCTCTTTTAGCTATTAAATATAGAGTTGGAGTTTGTACTCTACCAACTGAATATGTTTCCTTATAAATGCAGGAATAAAGCCTACTTAAATTCATTCCTACCAGCCAATCGGAGGTGGCTCTTGCACTTGCTGATCTATATAAGTCCTCAAAGTTTGCTCCGTCTCTAAGATTTCTAAATCCATCTTCAATAGCTTTGTTTTCCATTGAAGATATCCAAAGTCTTTTAATATTCTTCTTACATTTAGCTTGATTATATACAAGCCTAAAGATAAGTTCTCCCTCTCTTCCAGCATCACAAGCATTTATTACTGTGTCGATGTTCTTATCGTTTAAAATTTTCTTTAAAATTCCATATTGTTTTTTAGTGCTTTTAGATACTTCATAAATATAGTCCTCTGGGATTATAGGAAGAGTGTCTATTGTCCATTTCTTCCATTTTTCGTCTATCTTATCTGGACTTGCCATTTGAATTAAATGACCGACACACCAAGAAACAATGTATCCATTCCCCTCATAATATCCGTTTTTTCTTGCTCTTGCTCCAATTACTTTTGCAATTGTAACTGCTACACTTGGCTTTTCTGCTATTACTAACTTCATTAATACCTCCATAAATTAAAAAAAGAGCGAAAGATTTCTCTCTCGCTCAAAGTTTTTCTCCCGAATATTGTATTATTTTCGGGATAATTCTATTTACTTATTAATTTCTTTTTCCAGTTCTTGAAGAACTTTTATAATCTCTTCAAAGTTTGGATATTCTCCATAAATCATTTCTGACATAGCCTTATAATCTTTTTCTATTTCATAAAATCGGTACTCTCTTGGGACTAACCTTAATCTACCATGTAATGCTTCTTCATACCTTGCCCACTTCCTAGGATAAAATTTCATCTTAAATTCAATCACTTTCTTTAATAATTCCTTATCCTCTAAGGCTTTGTTTTTAAAATCTGAATTTGCTATTTTATATAAGTCATAAAAGTGTCTTGCATATCTGTGGGGCATAGGAGAAGCTTCTGGTCTATTTGCTTCATGATGAAGTATAGTTGCCTTTTCCCAAAAAGTTCTCTCTGCTGATACTGTTCTTATGCTTGTTTTTTCTTTAAATACATTTGGATAGGCTTCTCCAATTATCGGCAAGATTCCCACTTCAATTGCAGGTGTCCATGCTGCAAGACTTCCTATTTCAAGCCTTATATTTTGTGTCAAATAATTAGATTCAAAGATTTTAGGATATTTACATAGAATTGTTTGTGGATCAAGAGTATCAATCATAAATTCAAAGTCCATGTCCTTGAAATCTTGTTCTAAGACTTTTAATAATTCATCTCTTAAAAAGATTTCAGTCTTTTCATTGACTTCTTTGTTGAATTTATCCTGTTTAGTATTTGACCTTTCTAACCAAGGTTCTTTTTCTTCGTAACCTAATACTCGCCAGTCCAAAATTAAGTCTATATCTTCAGAAAATCTTTCTATAAGTCCAAAACACTTTGAAAGTGAAGTGCCACCCTTAAAGGTAAAATATTCTTTCCATTTATTTTCATTAAATAGATAGTCTAAGATAAAAGTAACCCAATAGTCTTTTTCAATAACTGCCTCAGATATATTTTTCTTTCTTGCAGTGTTTACTATTAAAACCCTTAGATCTTCTTTGTTTTCTACATAAAACTTATTCATTTTGACCCTCACAAATTTCCCTTATTACTTCATATATCCATGCAGGAACTGATTTTGATTCGTTCATTAAATCTATTCTTTCTTTTTCACTTAAGTTTTCTCTTATCTTTTGTATAACTTCGCTGGTTATATCTTCTTTACCTAAAGACTTAATTGCTTGAATAACTGTTGCAGTCTTTAGTGACATATTAGCAATTTCTCCTGGATTTACTTTTTTAAATTCTAAAACTGTATCCCCAAATTTATATTCCTTATATCTTCCACTAGATATATATTTATAGTGAGTTGGAACTTGTGTTGAAAGTCCTAATAAGTTTAAGGCTGTGCTATTATATGGTGCAATATTCCAATTGTATTTTCTTGCTATGGCAAGTGCTAATTCGTGAATTGATACTGCTTCGTACTCTCCAATTAATTCACTGTAACTTGGATTGTAATAAAAGCCATCAATTACACGCTTAATTTTTCTTTCATTAACCATTCTATTCAATGTCTTTCTAACAGTTTCATAAGAAGCAATATCTAAAAAGTCGTTGGCAAAAAATACTTTATTTGAGTCAAAATCATTTATTTTATCTGATATTTTTTCTGTATATGAACTCATTACAATCCTCCTTTGTCCCAAATATCATATCATATCTGGGACAAAAGTTCAATTGTGCTTAATTTTCATATCTTTATAATAGTTCATCGTCATCATCATCTAGTGATTCTTCATTACTTTCTTCATTGTCAGATTCATCTTCTGACTCACTAATATAATCCTCATCATCTTCTTCAAAGTCTTCCAACATTCTATCTTCCTTAGCTTTGACTACCTTAAAATAATATCCCGCTCCTATAACTCCTCCAATTACAAGTGCAACAATTAGAAATGAACCTATTCCGCTTTTCTTTTCTTCTTTTACTTGAACAACAGTGGGTTCTTCTTTTTTTACTTCTTCTTTCTTAGGCTCTTCAACCTTTATAGTGTTTTTATCTTCTGATTCAATCATATTAAGTAGGTCTTGCTCTCCTACTTCTGTTAATAATCTTACATTATCTTGATTTGATGAGTGATCCACTATTAGGTGCATAGTTTTTCCACTTTTAGTTTGAAATGTTAAAAATTGTCTTACATCTACTGGATTTTCTTTATCTTTTTCTATGTTTCCACTTGGTGTAATATCTTTTCCATTCCTATCTACATTTTCAATTACTGAACCTCGTGCCTTATTTTCCCCAGTCGCAAGATTATTTACTGCCTTTGTATTACCACCTTTTACAAGTGATGTTTTCTTAGGAGGGTTATTTGAAGGCTTATTTGCTTCACTTGTATTTCCTGGTATTCTTGGAACATCTTGATAAGGAATTTCTTCTTTTGATGGTGTAAAAACATCATCTTTCAACATTTTTTCAAATTCTTCTTTTTGTGGTTCATAGATTGATTCGTTTTGACTTTCAATCTGTCCTTCATTTGTCATCGCAAATGTAGTTGCTGGTACTGTAAATGTAAAAAGGAGTAACGCTATGGCTACTCCTCGTTTAATGCTCTTATTCATTTTTCTATCCTTTCTTATTTTACATTTTTAAATACATAGACTGCTTTTCTAGCATTGTCCCATTCTATTGTTTGGTTTTTGCCATCTTTAATATCTCCATGACTTGCTCCAAAAGCTTTAGCAATATTTGAAATTGAAGCATGAATTCTTCCATTTATAATTACTGGCTTAACATCTGAATTGTAGACTTTTCCATCTGAATCTTTCATAACACCAGTATCAATATTTAGTCTTAATGTCTTTTTAGCTAGGATATTATTCTCTTTATTTGAGAAAATAGCTTCACGAGTAGAGTTGTCATACTCAACATTAAAACCTAGAGTATAAGCGATATATCTTACTGGAATCATGGTTCTTCCTTGATCCACATAAGTTTTTACATCCATGTAGACCGTTGTCTTACCATCTTTATTGATAATGTTATAAAAGTTTTTGTCTACTTGAAAAACTGCAAATTCTTTTTCATCTTTAACTTGTTTTTTGTCATGTTGTTTCTCTTGCTCTTTCATCTTGTTAAGATCAAATTGATTTAGGATATTCTTGTCATCAGCTTTCAAAATTTCGTCCCACTTCTTATCTTGAGATTTCTTATCTTCTTTCTTCTCTTTATTTTCTTTTTGAAGTTTTAGAAGTTCATCTAATTTCTTAGATAAGTCTTGATTTAGATTTTTATCTTTTTCATCTTTAGCTTGTTTTTCAAGTTCTTCTTTCGATTTTTTATTTGCTTCCTCGATTAACTTCTTTGCTTCTTCGATTTTCTTATCTAAATCTTTTTTTAGCTTTTTAATTTCTTCTTCAGAAGTTTTTTGTTTTTCTTCTAGCTCTTTAATTTTCTCTTCTAATTCTTTTTTTGTATTTTCAGAAGATTCTTTTAAACTATCAATAGCCTTTTGAAGCTCTTCAATTTTCTTGCAACATTCTGACTTAGAATTTTCTGTTTCTTTCTTTTTAGACTCTAAGTCTTTTATCTTAGTATCTTTTTCATCAAGAGCTTTTTCTAAGTCCTTAATTTTATTATCTTTATCCTCAATTTCTTTAGTCTTCTTTGCAAGTTCCCCTTCTAAAGACTCAAGCTTTTCTTGTATTTCTTTGATTTTATTTTCGTTTTTATCAGTCTTTTCTTTCTCAGCTTCTAACTCCCATTTTGTAGATGAATAATCTTCTTTTAGTTTTGCATTTTCATCTTGTAATCTTTTTAATTCATCTTTAAGCTGAGTAATTTCTGCTATTAGTTCATCATTGTTAGAATTTTTAAGTTCCTCAATTTCTTTATTCAATTGAGCAATCTTATTATCTTTATCTCTAATTTCTTCTTCTAGCTTAGCTTTTTCTTGTTTTAGTTTCTCTCCATTATCTTTGCAAGATTCTAACTTTTCCTTTAATTCATTTATCTTTGATTGGTCTTCTTGTTTCTTATCATTTAAGTCTTTGATCTGATTTTCTAAATCACTAATTTTAATAATAGAACTCTCTATCACTTTTTTACTACCATCTGTATCATCAGCTTTAGCTAGTACATTAGTAGTTGAGGTTGATGTTAAAACTAATAAAAGAGCCATAAAAAAGGCTCTTAGTCTGTTCGTATTAAATTTCTTCATTATGAATGTTCTCCTTTTCTTTTAATTTTTCTTCTCTTTTTCTATCATTGATTTTCTCCATTAATTCTTCCAAGCTAATATTGTTCCTCCTAAGAGTTACAATTATTTCTTCATTTTCAACTTGTATTTCTTCATCGCAAATTTCTTTATATTTTGCATTTAAATCTTTCAATTTCTCTTCCATTTTTTTCTTTTTATTCCTAATACTTATAAGTTTTCTGTTCACATAATATCTCCCTTCTATCTTGGTCTTCCAAAACCATAAAAGTGTGATTTCCAATATTTTGAATTTATTGATGTGTATTGAATTGGATCTCCTGCGTGAATCATCATTCCGTTACCTGCGTATATTCCTACGTGAGATATTGGTGTTCCACTGTTATATGTTGAGTGGAAAAATATAATATCTCCAGGTTGAGCTTCACTTGGACTTACTGGATTACAATAGTCTTTATATATTCTCCATGCAGTTGTTCTTGGCATTCTCTTTACACCAGACTTTGTAAATGACCAACATACAAAACCTGAACAGTCAAAGTTAGATGGTCCACTTGCTCCAAACACATATCTTTTACCTATATGTTTTTCTGCTTCATTAAATAAGGCTTTTGCAGTAGCTGAATCAAAAGCAAGACCAGGATTTCCAAAGTTTGGATTGTCTACTATTTCTCCTAAGTCCCCATTACCTAATCCAAAAACATCTCCCATATTCCCCTTAGCTTCAAGAAGAGCTTCATAATGAACTACATTGTCTGGATAATCTTTAAATATTTCCCTAACAACTTCATCCATTTCTTTTTTCTTTAAAGTTACAATTAACCTTTTATATTCGTACTCTTCTTTTTCATAGCTAGTATAAGGATTGCCACGACTATCATATCTTGTTCTTGCTACTGTTCTTGTTCTAATTTCAATTTCTTCTTTAAAGTCAAGCTTATACATCTTGTCGAAAAGTTCTTTTAAAATTCCTTTTACTTCAGATGCTGATTTTACTTCTCCACATCTTGAAGTTATATAGGATAAAAGTTCATGGGTATTATGACCAATTTCTCCTTCTTTGTTTATGATATATTCGTCATATCCAGGATGACTTGTTTTTACACTTTCGATTTGTGATTGTAGGTCATACTCCATTGATGAAAATTCTTGATTTACTTCACTTAGAACTGTGTCTTGTGATAGGTATGTTGTTGTCATTACTGAGTTTACAGAGTTACTTAATCCACTCATACCAACACTTCCGCCACCAATCATAATTGATAGCATAAGACCTAGTCCTATTACTACAAATAAAACCATCTTACTTTTTCTAACAATCAGCTCTTTAGAAGCCTTACCTAAACTTAAAACAGCTTTTTTAACCCTATCTACAAGTCTTGTTTCGTGCTTTTTAGCTATCATGCTCTTCATTTGTTTTCTCTGGTAAAACTTCTTAAATCTATTTTTCTTTATATAGGCATCTGACTTTTTTAAATCTTCCAAGCCACTTTTAAACTCCAACTTGCTTTTTCTCTTTCTTATTTTCTTATCAAGCTTAGAAAGCTTTTTTAAGGACTTTTTCTTTTTATCTAGCTTATACTTCCTTATTCCATGCTGGAGCTTAGAGCTTACATTAGCAGCCTTTTCTCCAGATTCTACACCAGTATTGTCAGATCCTGAGCTTAAATAATCTCTCACTAACTCTGATGACTTAGCTCCAGATAATAAAACCCCAGAAGATAAACCTCCTTTAGTTTTATTCTTTAAGATATTATCCTTTAGCTTACTTTTAGACTTTTCAAGCTCTTCAATCTTTTTATCTGATATAAAGTCTTTAACATCTTGTGCCTTCTTAGAGTCTTTCGTTGCAGCCTTCTTAGATTCATTTTTTAAGTCATCGATTTTCTTTCGAGTGAATTTATCACTTTCATAATTTTTTCTCTTGTAGTAAGTCTTCTTCTTGTTGACTTTCTTTTGTTCTGAAGATTTAAGGCTTGTTTCCTTTTCATCTTTTACATATTCTTGATTATTGTCTTTAACCTTTGAGTTATCAAAAGTCTTATCTGTATCAACTACGCTTAGCTTATTTTCTTTATTTATTTCATTAGAAATTTTTTCCTTATCTCTAAACTTCTTTTCTTGATAAAGCTTCTGCTTTTGCTTTTTATCGATACTAGTATTACTCTCGTTCTTACTTACTTCATCTTTAACAAGCTTATCTTTTCTATATACTCTCTTGCTTTCCCTGGCTTCAATAGGTTTATCTTCACTTGTGTGGATTCGCTTAGACTCTTTCTCGTTGATTTTGTCTTGGAATTTATCCCTACTATGGATAAGTTTATCCTCATAATTTTTAAGAACTTGTCTTTTTCTTGATGCCTTCTTATTGCTTATTGACTGAGATTTAGCTGAAATATCATCTGTTGTTAGTTTATTAGAATTAATATTTCTACTGTTTTCACTATCAAAATTTACCTTTTTGATATCTACATCTAAATCTTCATCAAGTTTAAAGCTTTCATCTGCCCTTATTTCAAAATTAGCTTGTTTTATTTCTTCAGCCTTATCCTTATTATCTAAAACTTCTTTTCTGATTCTTTCCTTGTTTTTAGCCTTCTGAAAATCTTTTAGTTTATCTTGTTTTTGATCTTTAGCTGATACATTCTCATGAATAAGTTTAGATTCTTTTTCTGAAATTTTATCTCCGAACCTATCCTTAGTTTTAATAATCTTATTGGTATAATCATCTGAATGAACAAGTTTACTATCAATATTCTTTTCAGGAGCGTCCCTATTTCTTATAATTTTCTTTTGAAAATCTTTTTTTAGTTTTTTATCCATATCACACCTACTTAGCTTCTTCTGGTTTTGTTGTCATTAGCTTATATAACATGGTGTCTTTAGGAAACTTATCTATAAATGGAACAATAGTATTTCCAAAGAATAATAGTCCCTCACCTGCATTTGAATTAGTAATATAGTTTAACTGATAAGGCGATATTTTTAATTTCTTAGCAAGAATATCTCTATCTCCAGATGCTTGATTTAACATTAGAACAAAGTCTGTATTATCAAAGATATTTTCAATTTCCTGACTTGTTAAAAGGTCTTTTACGTTTTGAGTTATACCTGTTGGAATACCACCCCATTTTCTAAATCTTTTCCAGATTTCTACTGAATATGAAGCAGTTTGTGGGTCTTTTAATAAAAGGTGGAACTCATCTATATAGTATCTAGTAGACTTGCTTCCTCTATTTAGGGAAACCTTGTTCCAAACCTGGTCTTGAATTACAAGCATACCTATTTTTTTAAGTTGTGTTCCTAGCTCTTTTATATCAAAACAGAGTAGTTGTCTATTTAAGTCAACATTTGACCTATTATTAAATACATTAAGACTTCCCTTAACATAAATTTCCATTTCTGTTGCGAGTTTTCTACCGACTCCCTCTTCTTGAGATAGGAGCATATCGTATAAATCTCCTAATATTGGCATATTTTCTGGTTTTGGGTCTTCAAAATATTTTTGGTATATCTTTGGTAAGCACCTATCTATAACTGATTTTTCTGCAGCAGTAAGACCAGATCCTCCTACTACAAGTTCAAGCATAGACATTATGAAGTTTGCCTTATCCTTTAAAGGTGCGTCCCCATCTCCATAGTTCATATTAATATCTAGTGGATTAAGGTAGTCCTTTGATTTTGCTGAAACTTTAATAACTTCTCCATTAAATTGTTTTACAAGGTTTGAATACTCGCCTTCAGGATCACAAATAATTACATCATCGTCTGTTACAAGAATTGCATTTGCCATCTCTCTCTTTGCCGAGAAAGATTTACCAGAACCTGGTGTTCCTAATATTAATCCGTTAGGGTTCTTGAGTTTCTTCCTATCTGCCATAATTAAGTTTTGGCTAAGGGCATTTAAGCCATAGTACAAAGAATTTGCTGAATCAATAAATAGCTCTTCTGTTGTAAAAGGCATAAATACTGCCGTTGATGATGAAGTTAAAAATCTTTTTATCTCGACTTGGTTAACTCCTAGAGGTAAGACAGAAACAAGTCCTTGCTCTTGCTGATGAGATAATCTTTTCACCTGACAATTATGTCTGTTAGCAATTGATGAGATTTGAGCAATAGTATTTTCTAATTTTTGATTAGTCCTAGCAAAATTCATCATTACTATGGTAACTACAAAGAGCCTTTCATCTCTATTTTGTAAGTCAGATAACATGGACTTAACATCCGCACCAAAAGTATTTATATCTGATGGAATAATATCCATATCATATCCTGCTCGAACTGCTTTCTTTTGTTCTTCAATTTTCATTCTATCCAGGTCTGTATTTTTTCTCTTAATGAGTTTAATGGCTTCTGCTTGTTCAACTACATCTATATGAAAAGCTACATAAATATTGTCATCAATATCTAAAAACTCAGATAACATTCTGTCTGATAACTCACTTGCAAGTATTTGAAAATGGCTTACTGCTCCAATGAATTTCCCAAATTTAAAATTATTTGCTGGTGCAAAATTAAAGATATTGGGAGTTATATGTGACTTTGTAGACTCTTTCTTCTTCAAATCTTTATATGAAAAATAAAAGTTTTTGTCTGGATTTAACATATCGTGAACAAGTCTTAGCCTTTCTTCACCATCAAGGCTTTCTGCTCTTACTCCCATAGATTTAAAGTTAGATAAAATATCTACTTCAAGTCTATTTAACTTTGCTCTTGCTTGCTCTAGGTTATCGGCTTCTGTTGTAAAGGTTATATACTTCATCTTTTTAAGTCCGTTATTGCCCTTTGCAAGTTGAAGCTTTAACATCTCCCTAAACTCTTTTCTTACATCGTCATAGAAGTCTCCCTTATCAGCAATTTTAATTGCATCTTGTAGGTCTTTATTTCTTCCTAATTGATTTACATACGAAAGTTCAATGTGGACACTTGGATCAAAAGAATTTAAAAAGTTGGCAAATTGGTTAAAGATTAAATCTCTATCTTCTTCCAATGCCAACTGGTAATTTATATCTTGAAATGAAATTGTCCTTGAATAATTTTTTTCATCTAACTGGCAAATGCCCTCTGGTAACATTCTTATATAGGGAATTGTATCTTCAACAGTAAATCTCTTTTTCTCTTTCTTTAAAAGTACACTTAGAAGACTATTTGTTGGATCTTTCTTTGTTTTTAGCCTTCTTACTTCCTTTCGGTCTTTTTTTAATTGTTTTTCCCTTAGATTTAAGTCGCTGATTTGCTTTTTTCTTTGCTTCAATGTATGCCTCCTTTCTTATTCTCTTAGTTGGTTGATAAAACTTATGAAGATAGAAAAATTTAAAATATTTTTCAAAAGTTAAGGTATCTTTTTCATATAAGGTTATAAAAAAGATTGGCAGGGTTACTATTAGCATTACAATGATTGAAACATCATTAGGTAGATATTTCTTCATAAATAAATAGGTTGGTATGCCAATTAGTCCTGCCACAGAAAAACCTATAAGTTGTCTTTTAGTTAAGTTAAAGGCAACCTTTGTTTTAATCTTGTCCAAATCTTTTGGTATTGGTACATACGCCATTTTAATCTCCCTCTACTTCTTCTTTGGAAAGTTCAAGTATATGGTCATAATTAGATATTGTTTCTTCTTCCAGGTAGCTAATTCTTTCTTCTAATTCTTCTTGTTTTTCTTCATTTCTGTCATTGTATTCTCCTTGATACATAACAAATTCATTATGACATCTTCCGAGTCTGTTTATTCTCCTCTTTAAGTTTCTAATCTCTTCATTTCTTTTTTTCTCTTTTAAGATTTCATAAGTTCCTCCCAATAAAATTCCAAATCCCAATAAAGCATAATTTTTCTTTTTTAACATTTATTCCTCCTAGTGCGTATTCATAATACTTTTTGCAACTGTTCCACTCTTAAACATCATAAGTCCAAGTAGTAGAGCATATCCTAATATACTAAGCAAGCTTGCGTGAATATCTGTAATCTGTACCGTCCTTATTAAAACGGTGTAGATACCTAAACATATCATCAAAAACAAACCTTGTAGTCCCAAGGCAAAAAGTCCCTTGATATAATTTGTTCCAATCTGACCCCATTCTTTATTTCCCATAGTCGCAAATGGTATGGATGATACTGATGAGTAGACATATATTTCAAACATACGCCCATATACTATTAAAGTAATAGTTAAAGATATACATTGAATGGCAATCCTTACAAGGCTTGTTTCAACTAATATCATTATTAATGCACCAACGTCTTTTTCTTTTAATGTATCAACCATTGCAACTATCTGATCTCCTGAAACAGTGGCAGAAGTAGTGATTACCCCTGCCGCTTTGTTTACAAGATTTTGTGCCACATCAAAGACTGCCATTGAAAATTCAAATGCATGGCTTGCAAGGTAGACTGCTATAAACATCTTTATAATGTATTTGAAAAACTCAAAAGTGTCTGTATCATGCATATTATTCTTTTGCATAACCATATTTATGAGTTCAATACATAATACTGCTGTTATGATAAGACCTGCTATTGGAACAATCACATTATCATTAATGTTTTTTATGAAGTTATATACTTCTCCATTCCAACCCATTGGTGTTTTACCAACATCAGTTGCAATAACTCCTACCTTGTCATTTATATCTAAGAACATGGACTCAAGATTTGCTTTGATACCTCCGAGTAGCATATCCTTAAAAAATTCAGTTAGCTTGTCAAAGATACCAAACATAGACTTTCTCCTAATTTAAAGCATTTGCAAGTAGTGGAATTAATTTAATACCGATTAGTACAATTCCTCCACCAGCCATAAGCTGCTTAATACCTTGAGATTTAGCACCTGGGTTATCATTACCATAACCTTCCATTAAGTTAATAACTCCCCATGCTCCTAAACCTGCACCAATTGCAGTTACAAGTGTCTTTAAAACTCCAACTCCAGCTGTAAAAAATTCCATATTATTCCTCCTCGTTTTCTTTCTCTTTATTTTCTATTTTGTTTAGTGATTTAACTATAAAATTCTTGTAGACCTTATCTCCTTTTTTGTTTTCTTTGAAATATCCAAAGACATGGATTAGATCTCCTTTTTCAAATTCTTTTACAATTTCTACCTTTTCTCCATATACTGAGCAATTTGTATATTCTTTGCCCTTTCCATAATTTTTAACAAGAGCAAAATTAGCTACTTGAACATTTTCTCCATCTTTTTCAAATTCTGAAAATTCAGCTTCCTTAACTAAATTTGCATTAATATTTATCATTTCTCTATCCATTAATTTCTTCTCCTTGATTTATAAATTTCAATTAAAAAAGCGACTGAACTTATATTTCAATCGCTAAATGTCTTATATATTAAATTGTTTTAAGTGGGACTTCTTATCCTTACCATATTAACCTCCTAATTTTGAGTATAAAAAAAGACGATAGAGTTTTTAATTTCTATCGCCCAAATAATATTTTTCATTTAAATGTATTCCCATATTTAATTAGTTCATACTTCTCTATTATATCTACTCCGTTATAGAGTTCTGCTAAAATCCCTGGATAAATATATATATTATTATTTATTTCCTCAATTTTTATTTCATGGTTAGATATGTTTGGAAACACATCTTTTCCTTTTAATTCTATTAATTTAATTACTTTATGTTTATCTTTTTTTGAAGATTTACTTTCCTCTAATCGAATCAATCTTCTTATGTTCTCTATGTTTGACACGTATTTTAAATCAATAAAATAGTTGAGATTATCTTTACTCAAAATAAAGTCATGTCTATAATTTGTATTAAAGGAAGTAATTTTATAACCTAGTTTTTCAAACCCAACATGCAAAATTTTTTCTAAAGTAATACCAAAGTGATTAGATGGATCTATATAATTTAATGATTTATATAATTCTGTAGGATATAATTTTATTATTGTATTAATTTTATTATCCCATGGATTTTTGTCATAGCCAATGATCAAACCATTTACAATATTAAAATTTCCATGAGCTAAAATATTCCTCATATGACTTAAAAACTTTACTGGTTTAGAAAGGTTTTTAGTATCTGCTATATAAATTTTTTGACAATTTACACATATATCTTTAAATTTAGGGTTACCTCCCTCATAACTGTCAATATATTCAGAAATAATATCTATTGGTAATTTAGGTTGATCATAAAAAAATATATCATCTGAATTCATTTTTAAACCATTCTGTATAAATTCCATAACAATATCTTCATAAGTTTTATTAAATATTATTGGATTTGATAAACTCTGCCTAGAAGTTTTTACTTCTGGAGAATACCATAACAAGAATGATAACGATAAAAATAGTTCTTGAATATCTTTCATTGGTACAGGTTCGTGTTTAATGCTAATTGAAACCTTTTTAGGACTTTTACAACATCTCATATATTACCTCCTTAGTTATACACATAAAAACTATATCAAAAATTCTTTTGTCTATTATTAATTTATAATCTTGTAATCAAACTGTTGCTATTTAATTTTAGATTATTATTTTTAGTCTTCTAAAATCGATACTTCAAGGTCTATCGCTTTAAATTTAACATTTATTCCTACTTCTTCTTTTACTGTTTTTTCGAATAACTCAGCTATATCATATGGGGACATATCATATATATCTTCATACCATTCATTACTTTCATTGTACATTGTCCCACATATTGCTTCAATATAATTTTTCTTATCCATTGTGAGTTCTGTATCACTTTCTAGAATAAACTGCTCCCCATTTATATTTAATATAATTAAAGATAATTTTCTATTTTCACACATTTTGCTTTCTCCATAAAATCAAATGTTTAACCTATTTATTTTATAACTTGATTTTAACTTTACCTTATCTCTATTTGTTAGATACTCTTCCACATCAAACAAGTTCTTCTTATCATAATCTTCCAACAACTTGTAATTTTTATGCTTTGTAATATCAAACTTATCTGATAAGAAAGGTCTAACTCCTCTTAACTGATAAATACACTTACCACCATCCATTACAGTTATTTCATCTTGGCTCATAAGTTCCTTGCCAGTTTTTTGGTAATTTAGACCAAAAGATTTTTGATTTGATCTTGTTTCTGATGTGTTATATAGGTCTATGGTTTCTTTTCCTAAGGTTTCTGATAATTCTTTTACTGTTGTTTTTTCTTTTCCTCCTAAAAAGAGTGTAGAGTCGCAGTTACCAACTATTGTATCTGCATGGTCTTTATAGATTGCTTTTAACTGAGATTGTGCTTGCAGTATTATACTTGCTGATATTTCTCTTGAACGAATTGTCGCTATTAATTTTTCAAATTTAGGAATCAAACCTATATTTGCAAACTCATCAAGTAGACATCTTACATGAACTGGAAGTCTTCCACCATACACATCATCTGCCTTATCACATAGTAGATTAAATAATTGAGAATACATTATTGAAACTACAAAGTTAAAAGTATCGTCAGTATCTGATATTATTACGAACAAAGCTGTTTTCCTATCTCCAATTTTATCAAGCTCTAATTCATCTTCACTCATTAGCTCTCTAAGCTCTCTTATATCAAAAGGTGCAAGTCTTGCTCCACAAGATATTAGAATTGATTTGGCAGTTTTTCCTGCTGCCAGTTTATATTTCTTGTATTGCTTAACTGCAAAATGACTTGGGTCTTTCTTTTCTAGAGCTTCAAAGAGCCTATCAATTGGGTTCATATAGGTTTCGTCATCTTCTCTAACTTCACTTGCGTCAATCATATCTAAAAGCGTTTTAAAGTTCTTTTCTTCTTCTGGTGCTTCATAATAGATATAACCAATAAGGGCAGTGTAATATAGCTTCTCAGCCTTTACCCAAAAATCTTCTCCTGCCTTTTCTCCATCTCCCTTAGTATTAGCAATTATAGTTTGGACAAGTTTTAAAATATCTTTTTCACTTCTCAAATAGGCAAATGGATTGTATTTCATGGACTTTTTGAAGTTTATTGTATTTAATATTTTTATATCATATCCATTTTCATAGAGCATTTTCCCACACTCTAACACAAGCGTGCCTTTAGGGTCTGTTACTACATAGGAAGAGTGCATTTGCATTAGGTTTGGCTTTACATAAAATCTTGTTTTACCTGATCCAGAACCACCTATTACTAATACATTTTTATTTCTAGCATATTTGGGATTTTTAGGTCTTGAGTTCATTGTAAGTCTTTCAGTATTAGTTATGAGAACATTGTTTTCAAACTTAGGGTCTATATATGGAGCAATATCCTTACTTTCTCCCCATCTTGCAGATCCATATTCTTTGCCTTGCCTATATTTCTTTTTATTTTTTCCTTTGCTATAAACAATTAGCTTAACAAGACCAGCAACTGAAATACCTACTAACAAGTCCCTTGGATTAAGGCTCGGTATATAAGATAAAGTTCCTATATCAGAAATTCCCACCATTAATCTATCAATAATATCTCCTCCTACATAAGAATTGATGTGCTTAGAAAGGATATTTCCAATGTAGAAAAATGATAGATAAGGAATGTTTGATAATATAAATTTCTTTGGGTTGTCTATTTTAATTAAGTTTTTAATATCAGAAAGAATGGCTTCTAATATCTTATTCATCGTAGAAACCTTCGCTATCTAATAAAATTAGTAGGTAGTGTATTCCTTTTGGTGTTATAAATGTTTGTATTCCTACAAGTGTACCTAGTGGATCAACCCATTCCTTTACTTCAAAATATCCCTTGTTCTTATCTGAATATGGTAAGAGTTTCTTTTTCTTATCTCTATAAATTAATCCTTTATCCATTAAAAAACTTATAAATTGATTTTGTGGTATTCCTAACTCTTTGGCAGTATTTCTAAAGTTTGTAAGTAGGTTGTAATCTACTAATTTGTCATAATAATCTGCCTTTGGTTTTAATTCTTCAATCTCTTCTTCTCTTTCGGCAATAATTCTATTGGCTACCAGAATTGCATCTGCAAGTAACTCTTCATTAGTTTTCTTTTCTTGCCCTATTATATATCCTCCATTCTTTCTAATACTTGGTAAGACTTCTCTAGTTACCCAAGCTTTGAATATTTTTGCTTGTGGTAGTTTTGATGAGAGGATAAGTGAATACAATCCTGACTCATTAATTATTGAAATATTCTGTATTCCTCCAGGGGTGTTCCATTTCGTTACACCCTTATCTTCTTCATCTACATGGTCATAAATAGCTTTTCTTGGATTGACATAACCTAACATAGTTGCTACTTCATTTGCTATAAAGAAAAACTCACCGTCTTTTTCTATAACAGTGAGTTTCCCAAAATTCTTATTTTCAAATGTTTTTAAATTACTTATCATAAGCTTTGCTCCTTATGTTTATTTTTAACTTTATCTTTGCTGATGGTGTCCTTAGCCATATTTTTAAACTTATTTATAGACTTCGTTATTGAATCTTTTCTATCGGCCTTTCTTTCAGAAGCCTTAACTGCTTTTTTAAAGGCATGTTCCATTACCTTTATATCCTTAGATTGAAAAAACACAGAGTGGTTGCCAGTTTCCTTATCTTTCATAACAGAAAACTTCACTCCATGTTTATTTAAAATTTTCTTTAATTCTTTTAACTCAGGATCCTTTAGATTAATTTCTTCTAACTGTCCCTTTTTAACCATATCTTTTAGTTTTACTTCTTCTCCATTATTTTTTATTACATTTTTCAAGCCTCCTTGTTCTTCTATTTGCTTGTGTACTTTCTTTAAGGCATCAAGAATTGCTTTACTTGTTGCTTTTGCAAGTCTTACTTCAAGATTAAGACTTGACCTTGATACTTCTTCATTAATCATCTATTCCACCTCCATATAAAAGTAACTCTTTGTATTTTCTTAACTTCTCTTGATGGATTTTTCTTCTAAAATCTTCTCCTGTAACTTTAACTGGAATTGTCATTTCAAGTATTCTTGAATATATCCTCTGATACTCAAGGTCAATATTAGGATTTTGAATAATTTCCAATGATAAGTTTGTAGTAAAAATTGTCGGCTTACCCTTTAAGTATCTTGAGTTTATAATGTTATATACTTGCTCTCTTGCATAAGATGTATCCCTTTCAATTCCAAGGTCATCTAAGATTAACAAAGGAATATTAGAGAGGTTACTTATTATTTCATTTGAATCAACCTTAAATGCAGATTTTTGTATTTGATTTATAACCTGAGATAAATTCATAATCTTAACTTTAACTTGTTCTCTTTCAATTAATTCATTTGCAATAGAACAAGCAAGATAAGTCTTTCCACTGCCAACATCTCCATAAAATAAAAGTCCAACATTGTCTTCCTTCATTTGTTCAAAGCTTTTGGCATAATTATATGCAACCTTATAGGCTTGACCTTTTTCATTTAAGAATCTCTCAAAATTATATTGGTGTTGGATAGGCGATGAGAAGCAATCTCTTTTCAGCGATGATATTTTCATCAGTCTTTCTCTTTCTTCATTTTCCTTATCTCTTTTTATTTCACATTCACATTTAATTCTGGGAATAAACTTTGTAAATCCAAGGTCAAGTAATTCTCCATCGACTCTTTTACCACAGACCTTGCAATAAATATGTCCATTCCTTTCAACATCATTTTCTCTTAATACAAAATCTTTTAAGTTCTTCATAAACTCTCTCCTATATCGTAATTCATTTTCCTTGTTGTATTATCATTAATGTTTTTTGCCTGATCATTAAGATACCAATTGATTATCGTTGCCTTGTGATCTTGATAAACTCTGTTATTTGCTTTCATATATGACGAGAGCCTATCAATGTATTCACTAATTCTGCTCCCCAACTCATTTGTTAAGTCCTTGTATTCTTCATCAGTCAAAAATATATTTTTATATATTCCATAAGGCTTTTGTCCCTTACTAAAATCATTCTTTCTTAACTCATTATTACTAATATTGTTATAGTTACCTTCCGATTTTCGAAAATCTTGACTTTCGATATTCGAATCTCTTGAATTTCGATTATCGAACTTCTGGAATTTTGTTTTTCGAACTTCTTGATTTTTTATTTCCACATTATTAAATATGCTCATAAAGTCTTTAACATAAATTCTGTTAGGCTTTCCCAATCCTTGTCTTTTCTTTTCAATCAGTCCTATTCCTGATTTAATATCAAGTTCAGCTATTAATTTATTCGCTTTTTCACTCGCACAATTAAATTGATCTTTTATGCTTTCAATTGTGTAATAAATAAAGACTTTTCCGTCTTCATCTATCCAGCCATTTTTATATGAAAGACCCATTCGATTAAGCATATATGAATACAAAACTTTAGCTTCAATAGAAATGCTCTCAAAAATCTCATCTTCCATTAATACCATAGGTAACCTAATGAAGTTATACATCTCAGATTGCCTATTATAAAAATAATCAAAATTCATTCTCGCCTCCTTTCTTAGAAATAAAAAAAGAGCAGCCTTATTTAAGCTACTCTTGTAGAAAGTATAAAATGGGTTTTTTCTTATTATATTTTTCTTTGTGTCTCCTCATACCAGTTGCAAAACTACTCTTACGTCCATGTAGTTTTTTTGGGTCTTTTTGACGTATCCTTCTTCATCTTTATCGAAGACAAAATGCTTATAAAACTGCTTAAAATGCAGGATTTCTAAATTTATATCTTTTGTATCAACGCTATAGCTTCCACATGGAAAGGTTTTGTAAATACATCCATCACATCCCCCACTTCCACAATCCTGCCCCCGTACATAACCACAACTCTCTTAACAGAGCTAGCCACCAGGGAAACGTCATGAGTTATCATCAGGCGGGTTATATTTGTCTGAGCTTCCAATTCTAAAATCTCATCCATAATCTGCCTTTCGGTAACAATATCCAAAGCAGTTGTAGCCTCGTCCATAATTACCAGCTCAGGCTTAAGCAAAAATGCAGTGGCAATTGCCACCCTTTGCATCATACCGCCCGAAAGCTCATGCGGATATTTATCATAAATATAATCTGGCAAGTTCACCATATTTAAAGCATCCACGATTACTTTTTTTGCCTCAGACTTTTTGTATGATCCAAAGTTATTTAAAATAGATGTAAGTTGGACTCCAATTTTATGCACAGGACTTAAAAAATCCATAGAAGCTTGGAAGACCATAGCTATTTTTTGCCAACGATATTCTTTAAATTCCTTGGGAGATAATTTTAATAAGTCCACTCCCCTATAAAAAATATTTCCGTCAACTCTTGTACCTTCAGGTAAAATTTGCAAGATAGCGTGAGCCAAAGTCGATTTGCCCGATCCTGATTCGCCAACTATGCCCACAGATTCATTTTCATTTAAAGTCAAATTAGCATCTGTGACTGCGCGAACGATCTTGTCCTTGTTTTTGTAAACAATATTTAAATCTTTAATCTCAATCATCTTATACCTCCATCATGGTCTTGTTAATAGCTTCCGCAATCATGTGGAAGGCGTAGACAATTAGAATTAAAAACAAACCTGCAAAAAGTGAAATCCACCAGCCGGATATCAAAAAGTTTTTCCCGTTGTAAATAATCTTGCCCAGAGAAACTCTTGTTATATCTCCCAGTCCCAAAAATGAAAGACTGGCCTCATATAATATGGCTGATGAAATCGACAGAGTTGCATCTGCAATTATCGAGTTTATACCGTGAGGCAAAATATGATTTGTAATAATATAGGCGTCACTCTCTCCAATAACCTGAGCAGCCTTTACAAAATTTCTTTCCTTAAGGCTCATTGTAGCCCCGCGCATAACACGAGCTGTCCCCATCCATCCAGTCAGTGCGATTACCAAAATAATATTTGTAAAAGACGACCCATAGATAGAGGCAATAATTATAATTAGAAAAAATGTCGGAACCATAAGCATAACATTAATGATTTCCATAACAACCTTGTCCAAGGTTCCACCATAGTAGCCAATCATGGCGCCAATAAAAACACCGATGGTATTAGAAATAAAAGCTGCCAAAATTCCCACAATAAGAGATGTCTTAATCCCATTTGAAACGCTGGCAAAAACATCCCTGCCCAAGTCGTCTGTCCCAAAGATGTGGTCCTTGGATGGCGGCGTGAGCAAATTGTCTGTAAGGTCTGTCGGTGCATAAGAAGTTAGATGAGGACCAACGATTGAGAATATTATTAATAAAATCAAAAGTGTTAATCCAATTTTAAATTCGGTTTTTTCAAAAACTTCTCTCATACTCTAATCCTCGGATCTAAAATACCATAAACAATATCAGTCAATATTGAGAAAAATACAATTGAAACAGAAATTACCAAGTATACTGCATTTAAAACCATGTATTCCCTGGAGTTAATTGATTCGATTATAAGCCTACCCATGCCCGGCCAGCCAAAGACAATTTCTACCAGGGCCGCCCCGCTAATTGCAAAGGCAAAACTCATACCCACAACTGTAACCAGTGGGATCAAAGCATTTTTCAGAATATATTTGTTAAAAATTTCCCTCTCACTAAGGCCAACAGCCCTAAAGGTCTTTATAAAATTTTGATTCATAACATTTACAATTGATGAGCGCACAATTCTATAAAAAATAGGCGTTTGAATCAAAACGATTGTCAAAATCGGCAAAGCCATGTGGTGCATGAGGTCCAAAAACTTTTTAAAGCCAGTGTAAGATTCACGTAAATTGTAAAGTCCTGATGTCGGAAACCACCTCAGTTTGCCCGCAAAAACATATATAAGTATTAAACCCAGCCAGAAGCTCGGCATTGCGTCAAAAAAATAAGAAATATGATTAAACAATTTATCTACGAAACCATTTAAGTTCCGGCTGGCAATTATTCCAAAAAGAATTCCCAGGCCAATGGAAATAAAAGTTGCCATCAAAGTTAGTAATAGAGTTGGCCCAATTCTCCTCTTTATAACTTCAAAAACAGGTAAGTTGCTCTTGTATGAAAAACCAAAATCACCCTTTGCAGCATTTTTTACATAAGTAGTAAATTGAACAGCAACTGGTTTGTCTAAGTTATATTTTTCTTTTAAGTATTCAATTTGCTCAGGATTTGGATTTTCTTTGTTAGCAATGACCATCATAGGTGTGCCAGGTGCCAACCTGATTAAGAAAAATGTCATCACAAAAGAAAAGAAAATAGTCATCAAGCCCAATAATACTTTTTTAAAAACATACTTTCCCATTACAACTCCTCATAAGTAAGTGGCCTTTAATCCTACACCAATGCGCCTATGCATTAATTCGTGTGAGTTCTTATAAGCCCTATAAATTAACTCAATGACAATTATAACATATAAAATTAAAAATATGGCGAAATTTCTATTATTTCATTGTATTGTAACTAGATTTTAACCAGATAAATTATTTCTCAATAAACTCTTTGAAGAACTGCACTTGCCTCTACTTACATAGCATTTTTAAATTAAACTGCCTTTATAATATAAAATTTTCATTCTCAAATTTGAAAAATTATTTTAAAAATCCAATAAAAAAGTTGTGGCCTTTATGTACTGCCACCTTAAGTCCGGACACGGAAATAAGGGGGCAGTACACCTTTACCACAACTTTTTTACAAGCATTTTTATGGAGTTATATTTGTGAAACTTTTATATTTTTGCTTCTATTTTTATTTTAACTATGAGGCATAAATATAAATAAATTTACTTGCCTGCTGCAACTTTTTCCTTGGCTTCTTTCTTGGCCTTTTCCTTGGCCCATAGTTCATCAGCTGTATCCTTCCAATGTTCTGCATACATATCGCACTTGCCGCATAGGTGTTCGACATCTTCGGATTCAATCAAGTCTGTTGACTTGGCTCCGGTTTCCTTGACCATCTTGCGTAAGAGGTCAGGATTTTCTAGCATTGGGCATGGTCTAAAGTGGTTGTCATTGAATGGTTGATTTTCCTTGTAGGCCATAAAGAGTGGTTGAGCCAAAGCGTCTTTGATAGAAACGTCTCTGATATTTGCACTTGAGTAGTGGATAAATACACATGGTTCAACATCGCCGTTTGCGTTAATGTGCATATAATCCTTGCCGCCTGCTATGCATCCGTTGATCAGTCTGCCGTCGTTTTGGAAGTCAAAAGCCAAAATTGCAGGATCTGCATCCTTGCTTCTCAATTGGTCAATTCTTTCGACCATGTATTTTCTTTGTTCAGGATTTGGCATAAGTTCGACAACTGCGTCCTTGCCAACTGGCATATAGTGGAAATACCAAATGAGTTTTGATCCGTTGTCGATAAGTAATTTCAAAAATTCATCGCTTGTAACGGTATCAATGTTTTTGCTGGTATAGCAAACAGCATTTCCAAATAATAATCCTTCCTCTTTCATAATCTTCATGGCGTCGATAACTTTTTTATAAACGCCTTCGCCGCGTCTGAAGTCATTTTCATCTTCGTAACCTTCAAGGCTGACTGCGAAGTTCATATTACCGAGTCTCTTTACTTCCTTGCAAAATTCCCTATCAATCAAAGTTCCGTTGGTGAAAATGTGGAAGCAGCAATCATTGTGCTTTTCGGCAAGCTTGAGCATATCAGCTTTTCTTACCAAAGGTTCGCCGCCTGTTACCAGATAAAAATAAATTCCCAGTTCCTTACCTTGTGTAACAATGCTATCCATTTCTTCAAAAGTCAAGTTGAGCTTGTTACCGTATTCAGCTGCCCAGCAACCAATGCAGTGAAGATTGCAAGCACTGGTCGGGTCAAAGAGGATTGTCCAAGGCAAATTGGTGCCCAATTCTTGTCTGTTCTTTTCTCTGACCTTTGATCCGTAAAGTGAAGCCTCATAACCAAAGTTCATAATGGTCTTGTAGAGAATATTTCTGTCGATATTTTGTGAAATGTCGATTCCATATTTTGTCCAACCGTTGTTTGGATCGTCGGCAACCCTGATTGCCTTGTCAAAAGTTTCGTCTTCAAAAACCTTTAATTTTTTTGCATAGCCCATTAGATTTTTAAAAGTTTCTACTGGTTCCTTCTCTAATTTTTTTAATTGGTGATTTACAAAAGTTTCTACTGCCTTTTTTTCTGCTGCATCTTTTAAATTCATAAAATCCTCCCTTATAATAATTTACTAGTCAATCTATAATTTATGTAAGTGTATTTATAGATGGCTGTAGAGATATATATCTATCTTTGTTTATATGATATCACATTTCTGACCATTGGTCAACTTTTTTCAGTTGATTTTTATTAAATTAATGTTAAAATATTATTAGAGGTAAAAAATGAAAAACAAAATCGAAAGAATTGACAAGAGACAAGAGCTTTTAAAAGCAGGCTATGACTTGTTTACAACAATTGGAATTGAAAATACGACCATACAAAAAATAACCGACACCGCTTCAGTTGGCAAGGGAACTTTTTATTTATATTTTAAAAGCAAACAGGATATCAAAGAAGCCCTGATAGCCGAGAAATCCGCTGAGATTTTAACGCGTGCAGTCGAAAGCCTGGACACCCACATAGAATCAAGCCAGGTCAAGCTCGATTATTCCGAAAGAATTTTGTATATAGTCGATTATATAATTGAAATTTTTATAGAGGATACTGCCCTCTTAAAGTTTATTTCCAAATACTTAAGTTGGGGCTTTATTTCTTCCCATTACTTAGACCAAAACAACATAAACCCACTTAGCCAAATCATAAAACTGATTGAAAAGAAGGAAAACCTTGTTCTCAAGGACAGCCGCCTCCTCCTCTTCACCATATTTGAACTGGTAAATTCCACCTGCTACAATGTAATCCTGGACGGCCTACCGGTTACAATCGAAGAATACAAGCCATATTTATTTAAAAACATAAAGTTATTAGTAGAGAATTCCATAGATATAAAAAAATAAAAAGCTATCACCCAGCGGTCTCATGCGATCACGTGGGGATAGCTTTTTAAATTTGTTTTTATTCAACCAAACCTTTTAAATATCCATAGCCTTCCTTGTCCATATCTTCATAAGGAATAAACTTCAACGAGGCGCTGTTGATGCAATAGCGGAGGCCGCCCTTATCCTTGGGGCCGTCTTCGAAAACGTGACCCAGGTGGGAATCGCCTGACCTGCTTTTTACTTCTGTCCGCCTCATATTAAAAGAAGTATCGGTATTGTATTTTAAAACTTCTTCTGAAATTGGTTTTGAAAATGATGGCCAGCCGCAACCCGAATCAAACTTGTCTGTTGAAGAAAAAAGTGGCTCGCCAGTTACAATGTCGACATAAATTCCCTTTTGGTAATTATCCCAAAATTCATTATTAAATGCCGGCTCAGTTGCACTCTCCTGGGTGACCTTGTACTCCTCATCAGTCAGATTCTTTTTTATTTCATCACTTGACGGCTTCTTGTAATCCTCCTCGTCAATTAAAACTTGGTCAGCCTTTGACAAGTCTATGTGGCAGTAGCCGCCAGGATTTTTGGCCAGATAATCTTGGTGGTAGTCCTCGGCTTCATAAAAATTGTCCAATCTTTCCACCTCGACCACAATCTCCTTATCGTATTTGACTTGTTCTTTCTTTAGTCTGTCTTCAATAATCTGCCTGTCATTATCATCTACATAATAAATCCCAGTCCTATATTGGCTACCAATGTCGTTGCCCTGCTTATCCACAGAGGTCGGATCAATTACCATGAAGAGATAACGAATAAGCTTGTCTAGGGAAATTTTATTGGAATCATAGGAAACTTTTACAGTCTCCGCATGGCCAGTTTCGCCAGTGCACACTTCCTTGTAAGTTGGGTTTGCTGTCTTGCCATTTGCATAGCCGCTCACAGCATCGTAAACGCCATATATCTTTTCCATATAGGCCTCAATCCCCCAGAAACATCCGCCAGCAAAATAAATTGTAGATAGGTCATCTGGACTAATATCCTCTTTTGTATCATTCGATTCTGTTTTTGTATCAGCAATCTTTTCTTGCCTTTCTGTCGGACCTCCCGCACATGAAATAAATAAACTCGCCAGGGCTAAAATTAATATAATAAATTTATTTTTCATAATATTAAATCTCCTTTGCTAATTTATACCCGCAAAACAATATGACCTAATAAAAAATCCCAAATAAAAATGAGGCCGCAGCCCCATAAAAATTTTTATTTAATCAAAGCCTGAGCCTCTTTAAACTTTGGATTTTTTGCATCATGCAATATGTCAAATATAACCAGCTCCAAGTTCACCATCCTGGCCCCCATATATCTTAAAGTCCTCAGGCCACTTTCCTTATTAAAAAGATCTCTGGAAGTAATGGCGTCCTCCATCAAAAATACATTGTAGCCTGCCTCAAGCAAATCACGAGCAGTTTGAAAAACGCAAACGTGAGTCTCTTGACCCAGGATAATAATATTCTTTTTGTTTTTCCCATCAATTGCATTTTTAATATCAGCGTTTGCATAACAAGAAAATTCAGTCTTATCCATTGCCTCATCTGAATAAGCCTTGAAGCCATCAATGAGATCACCCAGCCCCCTCTTGTACTGAGTAGTAAATAAATAATCTATATCCATAAGCTTGCAAAAATCCATAGCCTTGATGGAATTTGAAATCACACGATCACTCTCTGCCATAGCTGGCATTAAACGCTCTTGAAAATCTACAAATAAAAACAAAGAATCCACTGCATTTAAATGAAACATAAAACCCTCCTATCAAAATTACATAAATAAGAACCACAGTCGCTTACTTTAAAAATATTATACCATATAAAAAATAAATATAATAATTGAATCCAGTCCTTTTGAGCCCAATACTTTGTTAAATGATTTTAATTAAAGACGCAAGTTCTAAATGATATATCCAAAATCTATATAATAGTATAGCTTGTAAGAAATATTTCTTACAAGCTATACTATTATATATTTAAATTATATTAGAATGAATTTATTAATTCTAGTTTTTTTAAAGGAGTCATGACTACAT
The DNA here is from genome assembly GCF_900215725.1 of Ezakiella peruensis. Lineage (GTDB taxonomy): Bacteria > Bacillota > Clostridia > Tissierellales > Peptoniphilaceae > Ezakiella > Ezakiella peruensis. Next base: position 360,661 of record NZ_LT962470.1, read on the forward strand.
CTATAGTATCTCCGTCTTTATCAAAAAATTCAACTTCACAATTTTTTTCATCATAAAGTAAAACAATTGTTCCTTTCGTTCCTTTACTTATTTCTTTGTAATTCTCTTTCAATCTTACAACATCTAATTCTTTCATTATAAGTTTTTAACCCTCTCAGTTTCTCTATCATCAATTTCAAAAGACCCGTCATTTACTTCATTAAGTCTCTTTATAAGTTTACCAAGCAAATCAAGCATTTTGTATTTATCTTTTCTCTCTTGTTCCTTATCAAAATAAACAGGTTCATCATTATAATTTATTTTATAATAGGATGAATATAAATCTTGAATTTCATTATTTATTTTTTGTATATATTCGTCATTGTCAACAACATCTATTCCTGTGAGCAAGCGATCCGATTTTTCGTCGTAATACTTGGTCACTACTGGTCCATCGCCTAGATCTAATATTATTTCTATTTTTTTCATAATTAACTCCTATCTTGGATAAACAGTTACTATAAAACCATTTGTTCCAACCGCACAAAGAACATAATGCTTCCCACCATAGTCATAAATTTTTGTTATTTTCATTCCATTTTTCCTACTTGAAACTAATCTTCCATTATCAATAACTGATTTTATAAAACTAGGTATTTGTTCCTTATCAATACCAAAAGCCTCTTTAAAATTGTTAGAATGTCTCTTTATGATATGTTTTAATCCTACAATTTCATCTCCCTTTTCAAGCCATACAAGCTCGTTCTTCTTTGTTTTTGTAATCATAACTACATCTTCTTCATTGAATTTAACACCACTTCTTCTAAGTTCATCCATTAAATGCTCCGGCTTCAATACTCCCTTAGTGTTTTTATATAAGCCGCTATTACCTGCTCCCATTAGATTACACCTCTATGGATTTTTGAAGTATAGGGTTCAATGGAAATAAGATTAGTTTCATTCCTATAATTACCGAATATTGAATCTGGCATTGAACCATAAACATATATATTTTCTGGATTTAATCTTTTAAAAAATTCTTCTAGCCCTTTTTCGAAATAGTATCTATTGGAGTTTCTTTTTATCTGACCATATGAGCCTATTGCATAAGTCCCTTCCTTTTCTAATCCCTCAAAACAAAATTCATAACTCCTTGAGTCACCCCATCTTACATTTGGTATTACTTTTATACCATTATTTTGATAGTATGCACCCATAACTCTATTCATATAAGTGCTATACATTTGTCTAGTAATAGGCATATCATAGCAAATCGAAAAGTCAGGACTTATAACAGCACCAAACGTTTTCAATTCATCCCTATATTTTTGAGGATTGTTTAATATTTGTTTGAATGCCCCATCATAAATATAAAAATGAACCCCTACATTCTTTCCAATATACAAATTCCTTTTTTCAAAAGGGATAAATTTTTTAATTCCATTTATTTCTTCCTTTTTAATTAAAGGCATATCATATTTACCAACCAAACTTACATTTTCTATTAACTTAGGATTAAATCCACTATTTGCGTATTTATAATTACTCATTATTTACCTCCAGTTTAAAATTCTTGATTTTTAAAACTGGATTTGATATAATTAATTTGGAATTATTAAACAATATCCAGTTTAAAAAACATGCTTTAGATTGCGCCAACAATCTATTAAGTGTGTTTTTTTCTTTTCTACTCATCCTTACCATCCTTCCTCTTTATACTTTTCTAATTGATAGTATGCCATAGAGGGTGTCACTCCACATTTTTCTACAATCTCATCAACCATCATTCCTTCTACTAAATTCTTAGAAACAAATAGTTCGCCCGAAAAACAATTTGCTTGCCACTCTGGATCTTCGTATGCTCTTCTCTTCATTAAGTCTTCTTCTTTTCTACAAAATGATACCGTTTCTTCGCTATGACCTATAAGCCAATGTCCCAGCTCATGAGCACAAGTCGACCTTGAAAACCCGTCACCTTCACATGCCTTATCATAAACATCTTCTCGTAATTTTATTAAATTTTCTGACGGGATAGTTTCCCCATATTTTGTCCCCATTTCATCAATAGTACATATTTCTAAGTTGAACATCCCAATATTTGATAATAACTCCATTACTTTAACTATTGGAAAGTCCAGCTCATTTTCAAGACCAAATATTTCCCGAAATCTAAAGGCCATTCCTCTTATATCCTTTCTAGATAAAGGATCTGCTATATATCCGCCTATATTACTCACTATCCTTATTTAAAAATATTTTCATTTTATCCACCTCTTCTTTATTCAAATTTTCTAATTCTCTTGCAAAAGAAAATGCCAATCTTTTCTTTTCTCTACTCAAATCATTAAGATTGATTTCTACAGATTTTTGAGATTCCTCAATTGCTGTCATCAATTCATCTTGTTTTTCTTTATTCAGATTATATAAATCAATAATCATTTCATACCAAGAATCAGGCATTTTCTTTTTTCCATTTTCAACTGCTGATAAAAAAGATGAGCTGACATCTAGTTTTTCTGCCATTTCTTTCATTATTTCACCAGAGTCTAATCTTAACTTTCTTAAAAAAATTCCAAGTTGTGTAAGCATAATATCCTCCTTTTGAAATTATTATATACCATTTTAAAAAATTTGTCAACCTATTTAAGTTTATTAATTTTTTATTTTTAAATTTATATTCCTTCAAAGCATAACTATTTTTTATACAAGTTAAAAAGTATAAGCAATTGATTTCTAAGTGTGTATAAACTTAATTTAAAAAAATGGTAATAAAAAAAGACCTATCATTTATGGTCTATCCTAAAAAAATTTTATAAAGACTTGAAATATCCATTCTCTTATCTGGCGAAATATATTCTTTACGATAATGTATTTTAATAAACTTTATTTACCTTGATTTTATTGTCCATAGCTGGCATCAAACGTTCTTGAAAATCTACAAATAAAAACAAAGAATCCTCTGCATTTAAATGAAACATAAAAGCCTCCTTTTCACAATCATACAACAAATTTATCCATCCTTCAAGAGCAAATAAAAAAGGCATCATTCGACGCCCTTTCTCCATCTAACTATTCCTATTATGTTGGCTGCTATTAGCAAAATTGCCAAGACAATGCCGGTAGTTTTTATCGAAACATCTCTGCCCAAAACTTCCCGCATGTCATAAATGTAACGAACAAACTTGCCTGCAATCAAGGCAAACATTAAAGCCAGCAACTCACTTATAAAAAATATCCGAGTCGGCTTTAACTTAAAAATATACAAGGCCGCCATGACCACCAGCATTGTAATTATTACCGTCAAATTAGCGTGGATTCTCATATCCAACCAAGTGCTTAAACTACCAATAGCAGAAAGCAACAGGCCTGCTAAGAGGCCTGTCGTTAAATTTAAATATAAATTTGATAACCTATTCAACAATTTCATAAGTTATAACTACAGGTTCACCATCAAGTGGGAAGTTTTCCATATTGCCGTTGAATTCAACTGTCTTAGCCTTTTCAACTGAGCCATATGGATATGAAGCATTACTTGTAATACCAACTAAACATGAGTCTAAGCATGTAATGCAACCTGTTTGTTTTTCGTTAGCGTTGTCAAGGTTACCTGAGAATCTAATTTGAATTGGATTACCATTTGAATCCTTGATAACATCGTTAATATCCTTACCAGATTCTTGGTCCTTCCATGTAAAGGTCAATTTCAAATCTGAACCTTCTGTAAGAGTAGTTTCAGCATTGTCCTTGTTCATATTGTTACCAGCAACAGCACCGATATCAAGCAAAGCTTGGTGGAAATCAGCTGGTTTAACAAATGATCTAAATACAGCCTTGTCAGCGAACTTGCCGCCATCTGAAACAACACCGTGTCTTGTGCTTTCTGTCAAATACTTACCATTTGCTAAAGCAAAAATTTTAATAGTCTTTGCTTCCTTGTCAACAACCATATTGTTGGTCTTTGAAAGACCAAATAATTCAACGTCGTCTTTAACTTCTGTCTTCTTGTTGCAACCTACAAAGGCAAAAGCCATTATAAGGGCAACGATGATTATAAATTTCTTATTCATAATACCTCCTTAAACAAATTTATTTTAGCACTTTGGGTTAATAAATTCAAATGAAAAACGACCTTTTAGAGGCATTATAGAAAAGTTTCATAAGGAAAGAAAAGCTATAGATTAATTTTATAACAAAAAATGAGGCCCAAGCCCCATTTTTTATTTTTTATTAATCCAACTGTTTATTAAAAGATTGTTTTACTAATTCCATTATATAATCCAGATCACTTTCCTCTGTATAATCCAGCTGTACATCGCCATTGCCCCACTTACCAAGGCCAGTTATATCTCTGCAAATATGTCTAGGATCGACGATTTCATCAAATTTCATATTGAGGCTTAAGTTTAATTTTGTTTTATAAACAACTATATCCACAAAATTAGTATCTAACTTATAGGCTATATAATATTTATTATAAACCTTAAATACATCTGGAGATAAATTTAAAATCCTCCTATCTATAAGATCGTACAAGTACTTATCCCTTTCGCTTAAATTATAATTTTCAAGTGAGTATTCTTTTTTATCAGTTTCTTCTTTAACATAAGCCCTCAATTCCTCATCAGTAAGCTCCGGATATGGCCAAACTTTAACTGCTAATTGTGCAAGATTATTGGCACGATTTTTTATAGCCTCTTCATCCCACCTATTCAAAGAAAGTATATCTCTATTAAGCCTAAAGGCACTTTCCTTAAAGCCACCCTTCATTTCCATCTTCCTCTTAAAAGGCAGATCACTCATTTCTGAATTGTAAGCCGTAAGAGTCAAATTGCCAAGAGTATGCAAATAATTTTCTTGAATTATCTTCCAGTTAGGTCCCAGGTCTTCTTTCCATTCTGGAGACAGGTTTTTATTTTGCGGCATAATGTGTTCGATAGTACAATTTTCTATAATAACAGGAGATTTGTTATCATAGTTTTCCAAGCTCCTTAAAATATAATTCCTGTTTCTTGTATTATACAGGTCTTTTGTGGCCAGAGCCTTGGTAAATTCAAGATTTTTTGGAAATTCCTTGTAACTTTCTTGAAGGATAAAAAAGGCTTTAACTGAGTTTAAATAATCATCATGATTAATATAATTGTACATTGTTGCAAAAGTTTTATTTAATGAGTTAGTTGGTATTCCCACAACGCTTCTTCTAAGTACATATGAAATACACAGTCTCAAAATTTCTTTAAATTCATCCTTGCTTATTTTTTGATCTTCCAAATCTTGGTTTATATGCAGTAAAAACGGATAAGAAACTTCCATCCTAAGGTCAACAATGTCCTTATAAAGCCTCTTAATTTCTATATCCTCATGATTTGCAAAAATTATATTCGTATAAAAGCTTGCATGGGTTAAAAGATTTTCAGCTAGCCCTCTAATATCATAAGTTGAGCTCCTATAATAATTTTTAAATTCCTCATAAACATTTCTCTTGCTTGGAATCCTGGATAACTTCATAGTCAGATAATCTCTAAAAAATGAATCCATTAAAGACTCATCAAAATTATCTGCAAACAAATTTTCCAGTGGCCTCCAATAATTTTCGTAAATATAAGTCTGCTCTCTTGTATCTAGGCCCATTAAAATAAAGTTTCTAATGAGGTCTGACTCCGAAAGCTCCTTACCAGTCGAATTAAGACTTTCAAAAATAGCCTGTGCATCGTCATCAATCCTGTCCAAAGTAACATTTACAATCTGCAACTTACCAATGGATTCATAAACCTTATCAAGAGCGAGCTCTTTGGAAGCAATTTTCTTCATAAAGAAATTATAACTGTCTCTAAGCCTGGATCTTTTATTCTTTGATGTTGGTCTAGACTCAATCAAATCTATCAAAATATCCCTATCATTTTCAGTCAAAAGCAATTTATAACGATCAAGCTCCTATTCATATTGATTTTTCAAAAGCATATTTTCAATCTTTATCGGATTTATTGACTCATCATTGTTTTGTATTGCCACATCCCTTAGGGCGATTAACATCAAAATAAGAGTAGTAATCCTCTGCTGGCCATCGATAATCATAAACTTTTGAACGCCAGTAGGCATAGCTTTCTCTGCAATATTAACAATAGAACCAACAAAGTGCCCCTGTTTATTTAGCTTCTCCATGGTCACAATGTCATCCCATAGCCTCTCACATTGAGGCATTCCCCAACTATAAAGCCTTTGATAAACCGGGATAATAAATTGCCTGGTGCCATTTAAAATCTCAAAAATATTACCCTTTTGCGCATCCATAGTCTCCTCCTGTTTTATACACTTATATTATTAGTTATATTATACCATATAAAAAATAAATATTCCCCTCCAATAATCTATGTTGTTATAACAACATAGAAAGAAATTTTACCCATGATTAAAAAATTTCATAGAAAGTCAAAGGCTATAGATTTATTTTTCAACAAAAAATGAGGCCCAAGCCCCATTTTTATAATCTTAATTTACTTATAGTCCCACAAATACATCCACCAGTTCTTGGATTTTCATTAGGACTTCTTCCTTTTTCTTTTCTCGAGCACCCCTTCGCCTAGAAGTTGGAGGTATAATGCCGTCTAATTCTTCTCCTGTACTTTCAGCAAAGCCCCTGGCTATAGATTTACTTATAAATCTTTCTGCATTTTCATTTAAATTTTCTTCTTCGATTAGCTTTGCAATGCTTCTCGATTTTTCCGCCTTGGCGAATGAATAAAAAGCTTCCAAAATATCGTTATTAGTTTGCAAGGAATTTAATTCAGTTGAATTAATAAATCTAATTACGATTTCTTCCTTGCTCCTAGTATCAATACTTGACCTAATGACACGTCTGACTTCAGCCTTGATGCTTTCGATATTTTCATTCTCCTTGGTCTTTTCTAAAATAAGAGCCAAGATATATTCCAGATTTATCTCATCAGTCTTGATTAAATCAATATGGAACTCAACATTTGAAAAATCAACACCTTCATCATCTGAGCCGCCGCCATCTCTTCCACCTCGCCTGCCTTCTCTAATACTCAGGTAGACACTCTTCATATCCTGAACTTCTCTTTCAGTAAAAATCTTGTCAAAGTCTTCGTACTCATCAAAATTTTTCAAAATATTATCAGCGGCCAGGTATTCATTAAAGAGCCTTACAAATTCCTTCTTATCAGCATCAAAAATAATTTCGCTAGGATCTGGGAACTTCTCCTTGATTTCATTACAAATTTCTATATAACCCTTCTTGACTTCGCCAGTTTCTTCGTCTTCAAAACCATGGACATACTCATCAAAACTTTTTTCCAAAATCATATTGACAGAATTTTTGTCGCCAAAAACCCTGATGGCATCCTTAGTCGCTTCTTCCAAATCTCTAAAGCAGACAATATTACCAAAGCTCTTGACCTTGTTTAAAATCCTGTTGGTCCTTGAATAAGCTTGGATAAGTCCATGGTATCTCAAATTTTTATCCACAAACAAAGTATTAAGCCTTGGAGCGTCAAAACCAGTCAAAAACATACCAACTACAATCAGTAAATCAATTTCTCCGTCCTTAACCTTCTTGGATAAATCTCGGTAGTAATCTTCAAACTGTTTGTCATCGGTTGAAAAATTTGAATTAAAAGTTTTGTTGTAATCATCAATTACATAATTCAAAAACTCCTTGGCACTCGACCCCAGAGCAGAAACATTAAACTCTTCATCGGGAATATCACCTAAAGTCGAAGGAGCCTCATTAGGTGAAAAGCTAAAAATAGTTGCCACCCTCAGTCTCTTTTCTTCTGGCAAGTCCTTTTGCTGGCTCTTAAACTCATTATAATAAAGTTTCGCTGCATCTATACTATCCACAGCAAACATGGCGTTAAAACCATTTACTCTTTGCGATGCCAAAGTATTATGTTCATTTCTGTGAGTTTTTTTGTTAAATACCCTCAAAATATACTTGGTGATCTCTGCAATCCTATCATGGTGGAGGAGCATTTTGTTTTTCATCTGGTCAATTTCTTTTTCGTACAAATCTTTTTCTGCATCCTTAAATTCAGGAGAAATATTATTGTAGTCGACCTTGAATTTTAAAACCTTCTCATCCCTAATAGCATCTGTAATTACATAGCTGTGGAGTTGAGCTCCAAAAACATCAGCCGTTGTATCTCCTTTGATAGTATTTTCTGCAAAAATCGGCGTGCCCGTAAAACCAAATTGGTAATATTTTTTAAAACGCCTCCTAATATTCTTTTGAGCGTCACCAAACTGCGACCGGTGGCACTCGTCATAGATCAAAACGCACTGCTTGTCATAAACTGGACTATTTGGATTTCTCTTAACAAACTCATTCATCTTTTGAATAGTCGTAACTATAATCCTCTTGTTATCATTAGCTATGCAATCAGCAAGAGCCTTTGTGTTTTTGCTACCGGAAACACTGTCTGGATCAAAACGCTGGTACTCCTTCATAGTTTGATAGTCCAAGTCCCGTCTGTCGACTATAAAAAACACCTTGTCTATAAATGGAAGATCTGTAGCCAAACGCGCCGCCTTAAAACTTGTCAGAGTTTTCCCAGACCCAGTCGTGTGCCATACAAAACCGCCTGCTTCAGCACGCCCATATTTTTTTGACTCGTAGCTAGATTTTATCTTCCACAAAATTCTCTCAGTCGCTGCAATCTGATAAGGCCTCATTACAAGTAAGGTGTTATTGGTATCAAAGACACAATACTTGGTCAAAATTTCTAATATAACCCGCTTTTCAAAAAAAGTTTTGGTAAAATCTTCCAAGTCCCTGATGGCATTGTTCCTTGCATCCGCCCACTCACAAGTAAACTCATAATTATTCTTGTCCTTGGCAGTTGTATTTGCAAAATACCTGGTAAAGGTTCCGTTTGAAATTACAAAAATCTGCACATACTTGTAGAGGGAATTGTCCGCATTAAAACTATCCGCCACATACCTGTGAATCTGCTCAAAAGCAGTGTACATACTAGTCCCACGTTTTTTTAATTCAACATGGATCAGAGGCAGACCATTTACAAAAATCGTAACATCATAACGATTATTGTGTGGACCAACACCATGGACCTGGTTACCGACCTGGACAATATTGTTGTGGATATTATTCTTGTCTATAATATAAATATTTTTTCTTTCGCCAGAATCAAACAAAAAATCATAAACATGGTCCACCTGAACCTTGCGAGTTTTTTCAATCATTCCATCATTTGGCGAATCAATATATTCCACCAAAAACCTTGCCCATTCATCATCAGTAAAAGTGACCCTATTTAGCCTTTCTATTTGCTTTTTTAAATTTACATACAAGGCCTCATTAGTCCTTGCCTCCAGCCTTTCATAACCTTGATTCATAAGATTTTCAATCAAATTTTCTTCAAGGTCAGATTCAGTTTGGTATGATTGGTCTTTGACGACAGAATTTTTTTCAAACTTAGATAGGATAATCCCATTATTTAATTCAGCAATGGGTGCAACATCATAAGAACTCATGTAGTCGCGAGTATAGTCAGCCATATAAACTCCTTTCATTTATAATAATTAACTAATCTTTATATTAAGAAAATTAATCCTCTTCCCTCTTAAAATCCAGCAAACGCTCACGATAATACTCATATTGCTTTTGCCTTAATTCAATCTCCTTGGGCAAACCCTCGTTAATGTCACTAACAATCTTATTAAAATTATCAAGAATAGAAACAATATACTCTTGGACAGCAATGGGTGGAACTAGTATTTTAATTTTATTTATATCTCTATTATATATTCTTGATATTGTTCCACCTTTTGATACTGGCCACTTTACGATCTGATAAAAATAATATAAATACTTATCTAGAGCCTGACTTTCATCATTATCAATCCATACAATATTAGAATCTTGATAGTATGAGTCTTTACCATCAAAAATAACTGTTCTTCCTATTGTGCCAGAAGCAGAAAATAATATATTGCCTTCTCTGGGATATGAAAATTTATCTTTGTATTCCAAAAATAATTCTTTGCTAATAAATGAATCTGGTGTTTTGCCAAATGTACCAATTTTATAAAATGGTACTTCCCCAATATTTGATGTCTGATTTTTTAATATTCTCTTACACATAGATATTTTTCCAATATCACCTAAGTTTTTCCATTCAACTTTTCCACCAAATTTTTCTGAGAGTTTATTTAAATATTCTTCGCTCAACAATTTATCACGATAATGCTCATATTGTCTATTTCGAGCTTGTAGCTCAGCTTGTAGCTGAGTAAAGTGGTCCACCATTGTATCGAGAATTTTTACAATCCTCTCCTGAGTCTCCAGTGATGGAATTGGAATTTGAAAATTTTTAATAATTCCTAAGTTTAAACTTGTTAGAGCTCCTTGCCCCATATTTTTAATGTTTTCATAGTTATTTGAAATATAATAATATAAAAATTTATAATTTAATAATTCCTCATTATTTTCAATGGCTGCAACTGATTGATTAGATGCAGTTGCAAACTCAACAACTGCACTCCTTCCAACTGTTGCACCGGTCATTGCTAAAACAACACTATTTGGTCTTATCATCTTAGCAGATGACTTATCTAAGCCCTCTTTTGTAATATTTCTTTCCGAAGATCTAATTACGTTAAAATTTATTTCACCAGATCTAATCCATGGAATGTCCCCATCATAATATGAACGTATATTTGTTTTAGGTGTGCCTCCTGCAAAGCATCTTGCTACATCACCCAGTTTCTTCCACTCGACTTTTTCGTTTTTAATCATTTCCAGGATATTATTCATCGCCAAGTTCCTCAACTATTTTATCGATGCTTGCCCTAAGCTGATCAATTTTTTCGACGGTTTCTTTTATTTCTTGGTTCAAGACTTTGATGTCAATCTTTTCCCTTGTGTCTTCCTTTTCAACATAGGTCGATACAGATAAATTGTAATCGTTTTCTACAATCTCTGCCCTATCTACATAGCGGGAAAAATATTCTGTATCAGATCTCTTGTCAAATTCGTCAACAATCTTGTCTATGTTTTCATCTGTGAGGACATTGTTGTTGGTGACCTTTTGAAATTCCTGTGATGCATCTATAAATAAAACCTTGTTTTCAGTTTTATTTTTCGCCATCACAAGTATACAAGTAGCAATAGACGTGCCAAAGAATAAATTTTCTGGCAGTTGGATAATAGCGTCCACAAAGTTGTTGTCAACCAAATATTGCCTAATAGTTTTTTCTGCACCCCTTCTGTAAAAAATTCCTGGGAAGCAAACGATAGCTGCCCTTCCCTTACTGGACAAATGGTTGAGGGCGTGCATAATAAAGGCAAAGTCTGAGTATGACTTTGGTGCCAGCTTGCCAGCAGGTGCAAAACGCTCATCATTTATCAAAGTTACATCTCCGTCGCCTATCCATTTTTTTGAATAAGGTGGATTTGAAACAATAATATCAAAAGGTTTTTCATCCAAGTGCTTAGGATTTAAAAGCGTGTCCCCATATTTTATAGAAAAATTGTTGTAGTTTACATCGTGGAGGAACATATTCATCCTGGACAAGTTAAAATTGGTCAGATTTATCTCCTGACCGTAAAAACCCTCCTCGATAATGTGATCGTCAAATTGCTTTTTCATTTGAAGAACTAAACTTCCGCTCCCGATTGTGGGGTCGTAGACTTTGTTTACCTTGGTTTTATTGTGCATAGCCAGTTTTGCAAGCAGTTTAGAAACTGATTGAGGAGTAAAATATTCTCCACCTGATTTACCTGCATTACTAGCGTAATTTGAAATTAAGTATTCGTAAGCATCTCCAAAGGCGTCGATTTCATTTTCTTGAAAGTTACCAAAGTTGATAGAGTTGATACCCTTTAATATATCTGCTAATCTTTGATTTCTCTCCTTGACCGTTCCGCCAAGTTGATTGCTCCTAGTGTCTATGTTTGAAAAGAGGCCTTTTATTTTTTCTTCTGATGGAAAGCCGACTGCGCTTGCCTCTATGGCATTAAAAATATTGGCCAAGTCTGTATTTAAGTTTTCATTGCTATCAGCTGTCTTTACAACATTTTCAAAGAGTTGGCTGGGCAGGATAAAAAATCCCTTGTCCTCAACAGTTCCAGGTTTAAAATCTTCTTCAGCCTCTTGGTCAGAAATTCTTGCGTAATCAAAATCAGGATCGCCCGCCTCGTGCTCAGCTTTGTTGAAAAATTCTGTCATATTTTCAGAAATAAATCTGTAGAATAAAACTCCCAAAACGTATTGCTTGAAGTCCCATCCATCAACAGCTCCGCGAACATCATCCGCAATCGCCCAAATTCTCCTGTGTAATTCAGCCCTTTGCGCTGATGCATTTAAAATATCAGACATAAAATCCCTCCAAATTGTTTTTGTTTTTCATTTTAATACAATAAAATATCTATAGATTTAATTATATCATAACTGAATAATTTTTTCACATTTATTAAGATTTATTATGCCTTTTTATTACCATGTATAAAAACACCGGACTAGCAAAACATCTCCTCCAAAACTTACGACCTTATGAAACACGAAATCCTCTGCGAAACAGACAAGGAAACTGTCTACGCAGACGCGCTAGAATTCTTGGAAAAATAATATAGTATTAATAAAATTATGTATGAAAAAACTGGACTTATATAAGTCCAGTTTTTTGTTGGATAAAAATTACTTTAAACTAAAATTACTCTTAGCCTCTTCCATTTCCTTGGAAGCTTTTTCTTGAGCGTTCTTTAGAGCTTCTTCAATGCTCATTCCGCCTGTTGTAATTTGTTCAAAAGCTTCTTGCATAGCTGCGTGGATTGAATATCCTCCAAGTCCCTTTGGATCTTGGAAAGCAATTGGGAATTGATTGATAGCCACTTGTTTTGCTTTTCCTTCTCCCTTTAAATATTCTTGGAATTCTTCAGAATTTGCTGCAGCATTTGTTAGTGGTAGGTAGCCTGAGCCCTTGCCCCACATAATTTGTGTTTCTGGTTCATACCAGTATTTGATAAATTCAAAAGCAGCTTTTCTAACTTCTTCACTAACTGTGTTAAAGATTGTAATGTCTGTACCTGAGAAGCTAACAGCTTTTTTCTTGCCTTCAGGTAATTCTGCTACATTCCAGTTAACACCTGTGTCTTTGCAAGCTTCTGCCATATATGGTAGGTTAGATGAAGATGCAAAACCAATGAAAGCTTCTCCCCTTGACATAGGTCCTGTAATGTGTTTATCTTCAACTGCAACTTGTGCAAGTCCATCTTTTACTAAGCCAGTTACAAATTCATATGCTTCTTTATTTTCTGGTGTATCAATTGTAGGAACTTCTTTTTCTTCGTCATAGATGTGTCCACCAGCTTGTTCTGTCCAGAAGCTGAATTCAACACCGACTTCTTTATTAAATACGATACCTGTTTTACCATCTTTGGTGAGTTTTTCAGCAGCAGCTCTCAATTCATCCCATGTTGTAGGAACTTCAATGCCATTTTCTTTAAGAGCGTCTTCATTATAATACATCAAGAAGGCTGATTTGTTAAATGGTAGAGCATATCTTTTTCCATCCCATGTACCAAAATCTCTTAAACCTTGAGGAATGTCATCCCAAATTTCCTTTTTGAATCCAATATTTTCATCAGTAATATAATCATCTAATGGTTGTACCAAGTCATTTTTTACATATGCAGAGAGTCTATTGCCATAAATCATTGTTAGGGCTGGCAATTGATTAGCTTGTGCAGCTGCATTTAATTTTTCAAACAAGTCTTTATATCCGCCTTGGAATGTTGCATTGATAACTATATCATCTCTGCTTTCGTTGAATTTATTGATGATTTTTTCTAATGTTTCACCATTAGGGCCACTCATTGCGTGCCAAAATTCAACTTCAATTTTGTCTTTCTTTTCTTCTTTAGGTTGTTCTTCCTCTTTCTTTTCGACAGTATCTGCTTTTTCACTATCTGTCTTTGGTGCTTGTGCTTGGTCTTTTTTTGTGCAAGCTGATAGACTAAAAATCATTGCTAGAACAAACACGATTGATAAAAATTTAATTTTATTCATCTTTTCCTCCTTTATATATTTAATGACAATGTCATTAAAGCAAATTTAACCCTTTAGTCCCCCTCGACTAAAGCCCTGTATAATATAATTGTGACATAAAATATAAATCAAAATTATTGGTATAACAACAATAGAAGCATAGGCCATCAGTAAGTTATATTTGGTTCCGGCTTCTGTGACAAATGTTGTGAGTCCAACTGGCAAAGTCCTCTTGGTAGTTTCATTGACCATAAGGAGTGGCCACAAGAATTCGTTCCAGCTATTTATTATTCTCAAAAGCCCTATGGTTATAAGGGCTGGCTTTGAATATGGAACAAGGATTCTAAATAGGTAATCCATCTCAGAAGCTCCATCAATTTTCGAAGCCTTGTATAGCTCCTCGGGGACTTGCAAAAAGTATTGTCTTAATAAAAATATTGAAAAGGCACTTGCAATCCAAGGTAAATATAAAGCTGTCATTGTGTTTAGTAGCCCCAATTTTGATATGGTTACAAAATTAGGAGCGATAAGCACTTCACCAGGAACCATCATAGTGGCTACTATTATGGTAAATATAATGTCTTTGCCCTTAAATTCATATCTTGCAAATGCATAACTCGCAAATATTGTGGTGATTAGAGTACCCAATGTTACAAGCAAACTGATTAGAGCACTGTTTATAAAGTATCTAAAAATCGGAACCATTTTGACGACGTCGCTATAGTTTTCAAATCTAGGATTTTTTACAAAAAACTCTGGTGGCATTTGATATATATTTCCTGAACTTTTTACAGAAGTTATTAGCATCCAAACAAATGGAAGTAGGGTGAATATAGCCACCACTATTAAGATAATCCATATAAAAGCATTTAATATTTTTTTACTCATTATGCACTCCTTTAACTATAGTGGACATATTTTTTGGAAACTAAAAATTGAATCAAGGTCACCAACAAAACTATAGCAAACAACACCAGTGAAGCTGCTGCCGCTATTCCATAAGAAAACTTGTTCATCAAATTATCGTATATATAATAAACAATTGTCAAAGATGAATTTAAAGGTCCAGGTGATCTGCCAAATAAGGTGTATACTTCTTGGAAAACTTTAAATGTTCCTATAAGCGATGTTATAGATATAAATAAAACTGTGGGTGAAAGTAGGGGTAAGATTATTCTCTTGAATCTAACGAAAGCATTTGCCCCATCAACCTTAGCAGCTTTTAAATAAACATCGTCAATTTTCCTAAGGCCAGTCACAAAAATTAAAATGTTATAGCCTAGGGTCTTCCATATGCAAAATATTATAGTGGCATAGATAGAGTAATTAGGATCTAAGAGCCAAGCAATGGGCTCAATTCCAATTAATCCCAAAAAATAATTTAAAAGGCCAAACTTAGAATTAAATATCCATCTAAAAACTACAGCTACTGCAGCAGTACTGGTTATAAAAGGAATAAAATATACACCTCTTATAAAGTTTTTTATTTTTGTGTTTTCGTACAATAATGTTGATATAAAAATTGAAATTATAATTGATATTGGAACGACCCAGACAACTATCCTAGCTGTATTTTTTAATGATAATAAAAACAACTCATCATTAAACAAATTTACGAAATTATCAGTGCCCGTTTCAAAAACTATATGCTTAAAATAATTGTACTTAGTGTAAAAAGCCATCAATAAAACTTTTACAGTTGGATAAATACTAAACATAAAAATTATAGCCAAGGCTGGTAGCAGTAGGATATATGGTTTTATTTTCCTAATTAATTTCTTCATAAATCCTCTCACCTGTTTGATCAAATAACATTATTTTAGACGCAGGAACGTTTATATCAAAAAGTTTCCCTTCTATTTCCATGTCTCCTTTATCTAGATAAAACTCTACATCTAAGTCTTCATAACTTGCATATACTAAAATACTTCTACCAGTTATCTGATAGCTTTTTGCCCTAACGGAAATTAATGGATTATCTGTGTTAATCAATACATCTTCTGGTCTAAAGGCCAATGAACACTTTTGATCATTAATCTTTACTCTATAATTAGTTTTTTTCTGATCAATATAAATTATATTGTCTTTAACTTCGGCATCAAAAACATTTAAATTACCATCTCCAAAAAATTTAGCACTAATTAAATTCTTGGGATCATTGTATATTTGTAATGGCTCGCCAGTTTGAATAATATTTCCATCCGACATCAGTACAATCTCATCTGAGATTGACATAGCTTCCTCTTGGTCATGGGTGACAAATATAGTTGTTATATTTAATTGTTTTTGCAAATTTCTAATTTCCATTCTAGTTTCGGTCCGGAGCTTTTTGTCCAAGTTAGAAAACGGCTCGTCCATAAGTAACAAATCTGGCTTTTTTACAATAGCCCTTGCAATTGCAACCCTTTGTTGTTCACCGCCTGATAATTCAGATGGCTTGTTATTTATAAGATGCTTTATCTTTACAAGGTCTGCTGCTTCTTCAACCAAATCTTTTATTTCATTCTTTTTATACTTTTTCATTTTTAGTGGGAAAGCAATATTATCATAGACGCTCATGTGAGGATAGAGGGCATAATTTTGAAATATCATTCCGATGTTTCTTTTTTCAGTTTCTAAATTACTTACATCAATATCATCATAAAAAATTTTACCTGAACTTAAATCTTCAAGGCCAGCAATTAAATTAAGGGTTGTACTTTTACCACAACCACTTGAACCCAATATAGAAATAAGCTTACCATCTTCAAAGTCAACGCTGATGTTATTTACCGCTGTCTTTTCTCCAAATTTTTTTGTCACATTTTTTAAACTTACTTTCAAAATTCCCTCCTAAAAACCATTTGTAAAAAAATCTTAAAGTAAATTTTAGCACATCATTTTTTTAAAATCAAACGTAATTTTTTTCTGGTTTTATGCCTTAAAGCCAGTAATTTCAATGTATATAAGCACTCTATAAATTTTATCTATATCACAGCTCTTGTTATTAAATTTTTTAATAGTAAAAATTTTACCTTATCAAAGTGATATAATATATGTATAAATAAAAGGAGGTCTCATTATGAGCAATAGTAAAAAATTAACCTTTGCCGGTATTTCTATAGGTATCAACATCGTGCTTGGAACAATTGTAGGTTGGATGTCTATTCCTTTATTATTCCTTGATACTGTCGGCACAATCTTATCCGCTGTAGTCCTTGGCCCAGTTTATGGTATGGCTGTTGGCGGTATTACAAACGTTGTGCTTGGATTTATTTACAATCCAAAAGACATTCCATTCGCTTTAGTAAATATTGCTATAGGTTTGGTAGTTGGACTTATTGCCAAAAAATATAAATTTGATATTAAGACTGCAATTATAACTGGATTGATTTTGGCAGTTGTAGCTCCAGCAATAGGTACTCCAATTGCAATTTATGTTTATGGCGGTATTACAGGAGATTTTAACGACGTCTTCTTTACAGCTTTAAAAAATGCAGGCAAGGATATTTTTTCTTCAGCATTTATTCCTAGAATCACAAGCAATATAATTGATAAAGTAATATCATGTGTATTGGTTGCAATTTCTTACAAGAGATTAGAAGGGGTTATCAATGGACGCTAGATCAAAAAGAGTTGTCCTAGTCTCTCATTGTATCTTAAATCAAAACTCAGTTGTAGATAGCTTGGCCCGTGCTGAGGGAGCTTATAGGGGTGTTGTAGAAACAATTATGGATAATAATATTGGTATCCACCAACTTCCATGTCCTGAAATGATTCATCTAGGAATGGAAAGGCCATCAATGACCAGAGACCAATACGACACAGAAGATTATCACAGGCTTTGCCAAAAACTTGCCGATCAAACGATTGCAATAATTAATAACTATTTAAAAAATGATTATGAAATTGTAGGTTTAATTGGAATCAACCATAGCCCCACCTGCTCTATTAGATGTGGCGAAGGCGTTTTTATGGAAGAGCTGCTAAAAAAAATAAGAGATCTAGATTTAGATATACCAACCACTGATATATCAACATCCTATGTTGAAGGCAAAAATAACACAGAAGAAATCAATAAACTAAAAGAGTTTTTAAACAAATAATTTTAAATCTCTCCTGAAAAATTGCAGGAGAGATTTTTTAATTCAAAATTTTCCCAAACAAAAAACTGGATTTATTGAAATCCAGTTTTTTTTATATTTTTATGCAAATTTTGTAATGTCTGCGACATCGAGTCTGACTGATTCGTGGTGGTCGTAGTCGGATTCGCCTATGGCGAGGATCATGACTGGGACGTATCTTTCTGGGTCCAGGTCAAAGGCTGCAGCGAGTTTGTCTTCTTCAAAGCCTCCGATGGCGTTTGTGTCATAGCCGTGGGCGCGGGCGACCAGCATTAGTTGCATGGCCATTAGGCTAGAGTCAATCTTTACTACATCATTCATTTTTTGTTTTGAAAATGACTTGTAGGCTGGAACAAAAAAGTCCAGGGCTTGCTTTTTAATTTCTTCTGGCATGTAACCTTTTTCAACAGCCATGCTATAAATTTCATCTGCCTTTTCATAGCATTTCATATCTCCAAAGATCAAAATCATGGCAGCCGATGTGTCGTTTTGCCTTACGTTAAACTTGATTAGCGGGCGAAGTTTGTCCTTGCCTTCGTCTGATTCAACTATTACAAATCTCCATGGTTGTAAGTTTACTGATGATGGGGCCAGTGTTGCCTCTCTTAAAATTTCCATCATCTCTTCTCTATCAATCTTGGTGTCTTTAAATTCCTTTACCGAGTGCCTGTTAAATACTACGTCTTCAAAATTATTATTTTTCATATACACTTCCCTCCTGCCATCCTTATACCCCAAAGGGATGAAAATATATTTTTTCACAAAATAAATAATCAACTCTTAAGAATTCCTTAATAGTTCAAGAGAAAGCAAGTCTTAGGAAATTCCTAATAGTTGAAAAATCTTGTATTAAATATTTGTTCTTTAAATCAAAAAACAAAATTTCATTTAAGACAAAAAAGCCTAAAAAAAACAGTTATTAAGAAATACTTAATAAGTGAGATGCTGAAAAATTATGCAATTACAGATATAATAAATGCCCCCTTATTTCATCTTCGGATTTAAGGGGGCATTTACATTTCATTCGAAAAAAGAGGGAGAATGAATTTTTTTATATTTAAGGTGAATTATGCTTCTTTAATTACTACTTTATCCTCTTTTAAGGCCTTTGAGAAGGAGACCATTGCAAATACCATTACTATTGCAAATGGGAAGGCGGCAGCTATTGATGCTGTTTGTAATACTTTTAGTCCGCCTGCCAGCATTAATGCAAAAGCAAGTGCTGATTGGATTATGCCCCAGATAATTTTGGTTTGTACGTCTGGGTTTAGGTTTCCTTGTCTACTCATCATAGCCAAAACAAATGTTGCTGAGTCTGCTGATGTAACAAAGAATGTGCATAGGAGCACAACTGCTACACCAGATAAGATTTGTCCAAACATCAACTGACTATTCATAACGAATAGTGCGGTCTCTGTTGTCTTAACAGCTTCCATAGCAACTTCTGGTTCTAGGTTAATTGCTGTTGTACCGAAGATTGCGAACCAAATAAAGGATCCGAGTGCTGGAACTAGTGTTACGCCAGCTACAAATTCTCTGATGGTCCTGCCCTTGGAAATTCTAGCAATAAATACTCCTGTAAATGGTGCCCATGCTATCCACCATGCCCAGTAGAAGATTCTCCATCCACTTAGCCAGCCATTGTCCCCAAAGGCTGAGATTCTAAATGATTCTCCTACTAGGTTTTGAATGTATTGGCCGAGTCCATTTGTAAAAGCGTTTACAATCTTAAGTGATGGTCCAACTATAAAGGTTAATAGCATAAGTATCATAGCTATGGCAACATTTGTGTTGGATAGAATTTTAATTCCCTTATCAAGTCCAGATATTGCAGATGCCATAAACATACATGTTACTGATATAACTATAATCAGTGCGACTGTGTTGTTGATTGGAATTCCAAAGAGGTAATTCAAACCTGAATTGATTTGCAGGGTTCCAAGTCCTAGTGATGTGGCAACGCCGGCTACTGTTGCAAATATTGCAAGTATATCGATTGTTTTTCCAATAGGACCTCTTACTCTTTCTTCTCCAAGTAGTGGTATAAAGATTGAGGAGATAAGGCCTGGTTTGTTTCTCCTAAATTGCATGTAAGCGAGTGGGAGGGCGATAATTGTGTAGTTGGCCCATGGGTGTAGACCCCAATGTATAAACGAACTTAGTATTGCAAATTCCCCTGCTTCTATTGTCATGCCTGGCATGCCCATTGGATTTATATAGTGGTTGAGTGGCTCTGCTACTCCCCAGAACACAAGGCCTATGCCCATGCCTGCTGAGAATAACATAGCAAACCAAGATATATTTGAATATTCTGGTCTATCTGTGTCTTTACCTAGTCTAATATTTCCATATTTTCCTAGTCCTAAATAGGCTACATAAACTACAAATGAAAACATTATAATTAGATAAAGCCATCCAAAGTTGGTAGTTAAGAAATTAAATACATTGTCTGCAACAACACCAAAGGACTCGGGGCTTAATATGCCCCAGCCCGCTAGTAGTGCTACAACAATCAATGATATAATAAACACTTGATTGTCTTTTTTCATAATTATCCTCCTGTTTTGTTATTAAATCCTATTTTTATACGCTATAGACTGTTTGTTCTTGTGCGTCATCTGTAAGTGCATCTAGAGCAACTTCTACACGATGTTTTCTAAGTGCATGTTGAACTTCTATTGGCGTACTTGGATCTCCAAGAGGATAAGGGATTGAAATTGTAGGAACAATTTTGTTGGTGCCCACTGTCACAGCAACTGGAATCAAGTTGCACATTTGGACAATTGGCATACCCTTCTTTTCTATCTCTTTTACTATCGTTGCACCGCAACGTGTACAGGTGCCTCAGGTTGAAGTCATTATAACGCCGTCAACGCCATCTTCGATAAGTTTTTCGTACATTTCTCTGCCCATACGTGCAGCTTCTTTTTGTGTTGTACCTGTTCCTACTGTTGAGTAGAAATATTTATGAAGTGATCCGATTTTGCCTTCTTTTACAAATTCTTGCATTACGTCCCAAGGAACGATTAAGTTTGGATCATTGTCTGCAGCTTCTGGGTCAAAACCAGCGTGAATTGTTTTGTAAACTCCGCCTTCAAGTCTATCTAGATTGCCGCAGTCATATCTTCCCCAGCGAGTTGCTGATGCAGATTGAATTCTGTCTGGGTTGTCAACTGGAACAATACCGCCTGTAGTTAAGATTGCAATCTTAGCCTTTGATAGGTCTTTGATTGGTGGCGCTATTGGAACTGTATCTTTCTTTGGAATAATAAGTTCAGTTTGAAATTCTTCGCCATTTAATTTTTTGATTAGCATTTCAACGCCTCTGTCTGCAGCCATTTTTTCACCCTTAGGCCATACTTGGTGGCGGACTCCTCTTTCAAAGTAGCCTTCTTCTTCAGCTGATAAGAGTTCTTCGCCTGCAAAAATTTTGTTAGCATAGTCTGCCATTTTCTTTACATCTGCTGCCATTGATGCTGCTGAATGTCCACCTTTAAATACTGGCATGCTTGCCTTAAACATTTCAACTCCTGGGTTTTCAACATTCATCGAAGTTAAAACAGGAACATCATATTTTTCTTTAATTTTTTCTGAAATTGTACCGCAAGCTACACCATAACGACCTGCTTGAAAGGCTGGACCAGCAATAAACAAATCAAAATCGATTCCTTCAAGGCTATCCATAATTCTCTTTACAGCTTCGTCAGTGTTTGAACCCATAAAGTTGTCTCCGCAGATAATTGTGTGTGTAACTTCAGCGTCCTTCAAGAAATTGTTGAGGGCCATACCAGGTCCAACTACACCTTCTCTTAATTCCGGCTCAAAATCTGCCTTGTCTTCTCCGCCTACACCAGCGAAAAATTGGTTTATATAATGGATTACTTTTTTCATAATAACCTCCTAAAATTCCTTCATGGTCTTTGTTGACCATCCAGCAATTTGATCTCCGCAGAACATGGCGTTATTTTCCATAATGATTGATCCATCTTCTCTAACTGAAGGTCCAAGAATTTCATCTCCTGCCCAACCACCTGATAGGCCATCACGTGCAAGTGATTGTAATTCTCCGATAACTTCATCTGCTGGTTCTAACTCGATCAGCTCACTTACGTTACCTGTTGATACAAGTGCGTTTGCCTTTTCATCAAGGGTAACAAGTGGCTGGCTGGCACCGTCTCTGCCTGTACATTCGTTTGAAATACCAACTGTCTTTACTCCAACATCCTCAAGGGCTGCTAGGCATAAAATATAGTCAGCGTCTGGATTTCCGTAACCTTCTTCAGTTACAATTGCTCCATCAGCACCCAGGCTCTTTGCCATTTGAGCTACAAAGATTGATGAGCGAACTTTTTGCTCTAAGCTTACGTTTAAGTTACTCATAATTACGCCCAAGAAATTAATTGTCTTTCCATGTTCTCTGTAAAGTGATTTTATAATTGGGAAATTTTGGAAGTCGTATGTTGCCCATTTTGATGATGATGGCATAAAGCTTCCTGAAATCAAAGCTCCATCCAAAACTTCATTTGGATTCATAAAACTTGGAACGAAGTGGTTCATATCCCATCCATAAACTCTGTCATTATATCCCATTTCCTCCATTTGTGATTGGGGTTGCATGACTAGTACAACTGATGGAAGTTTTTGAGTTTTTTCATCTCTCTTAGTAATAGGATCTAATTCATAAACTTCTGTGTCTTCTGGTTGTAAATCTTTAACAGCTTGACCTAAATATTCTGCAAATTTATGAACTGCATCTCTAATTGCGCGATTTTTCTTTTGTTGTTCATATCTTTCAAATTCTTCATCTGTGTCGATGACCAAGCAAACGTTAATCAAGTTACCAAAGTAAGTATACTTTTGTCCTTCGCCCCACATATCGACAAGGCCATCACCAAATGAGCCCCAGTGTTTACCAACACCCATTACACTCATGTTTTTTAGGGCGTGCAATTCACCATCGCCACACATTCTCAGGTCTCCGGTTACACCTGGGAATACTGGCTTGCCATCTAGCCTTACCCTAGCCTCTGCTGCTTCCTTTATAGGAACGATTCTTTTTTTCTCTCCTGGCCTTGCGATTACAATGTCGCAATCTGTGATGTGTTCATCTTGACGGATGAAATCCAAGGCCTCTTTTTTGTTAAGAGTTAAAACGCCGTCTTTAAATACAAGTTCATCTCCAAAAACTACGTCCTTAACATAAAAGTTACCAATTTTTAGTTTCATATACAACCTCCTTGTTTTATAATTCCACTGCATTGTTTAAATAAACTTCAAACATGTTTGGTAATTTAAATATAGCATAAACGCGTTTGAAGTTCAAGGTATTTTAATGTATTAAATCATTTAATTATTTTATAATATTCATAGAATTTATTTATAACTTAAGATACAGATAATTTTTCAATTGATTCATCAGGATATATTTGTTATAATATTATTTAATAGTAACGAGGGGACAGATATGGCTAAAGAATATATTTCAAGAAAAGAACAGAGAATAATAACCATTAAAAAATGTATACTCGCCTGCGAAGAGGCTATGGTCGAAAAAGGATATTCACAAGCTAGTATTAGAGATGTGTCAAAGCTTGCTGGAATTAATCAAGCGACTTTTTATAATTATTTTGAAAATTTCGACCACCTTCGCTTTTTTGCGTCCATGCGCATGATCAAGGATTATTCACACGATCTTAAAATTTATTTAAATAAAGCCGAGACCAGTCTCGACTATTTTTTATTTATATGGGATTGCTTTTGCGACCACGCTTTTGAAAAACCAGAATTGTATTATTTTATTTTTTTAGCCAATAAGAAAAAATCCACTGAGTCATTAATTGAACAGTATTATAGATTATTTCCCGAAGAATTGGACTTAAATATGAACCAAAGAATATCCACAATGCTTATCCGCACTAACTTAACTGATAGGGCTATCATAAGCACAGACGGACTAGTCAAAGACGGACTTATAACCAAAGGCCAAGCGGTCGAACTAAATGACATGACCCTAGTAATATTTGAAGGCATGCTCTATCGGGCCTTAAACAATCTAATCGACTATGATAATGCTCGCAATTTAACCATGTCCTACATCTGCCGGGCAACCAAATCATTTTTACAAAAAGATGTAAAACACCCATTTTTTGATACTTATATATAAATTAAAATCTATTTTTAGACTTAATGAAAATTTTCCAGGCTTATGCCTGGTTTTTTTATTTTCATAAATATTTTTACAGAAAACTTTGAATATGTAAAATAAAAAAATAACTGGGCATCGTCTGCTCAGTCGCTTGTGTTTGAATATGGCTATTACTTTGTGAACATTAATAATAAGCTTAATCACATTTATATTTCATAAATTTTGTCGAATAGCTCTTTGCTTTTCTCATCTAGATTGTGGCTGACCATAATAATGGTTAGATTTTTATCTTTGAGTAAATTTTCTTCAATTAGCCTTCGGTTTTCCCTGTCTAGAGAACTTGTCCCCTCGTCTATTAAAATTATTTCCTTGCCATTTATCAGGCTTCTTGCAAGGGCAATCCTTTGTTTTTCTCCACCAGAAATGTTAGCACCGTTTTCTCCAACAAAGGTGTTTATGCCGTCAGTAAAGTTCTTAATGTCATTATACAAAGAGCTTTTTATAATAGCCTCATTAATTGCCTTGTCTGAAAAATCTCCGCCCATACAAATGTTTTCTTTTATAGTCGCATTAAAAAGATATACATCCTGGGAAATATAAGACATATTTGTGTCGAGTGCTCTTTGACGAATTATTCCATCATAAAGGACATCTCCGTCATAGTCTTTGATTATTCCCATAATAATCTTTAAAATAGTCGATTTCCCTCGTCCCGACTTGCCAACAATCGCATACTTGCCGTTCTTTTTAAAGTCCATATTTAAATTTTTTAAAATTTCTCTATCATCATAGGCGTAGGAAATATTTTTAAGCGCCAGTCTTTCATCAAATGTTTCTCTACAAGTTTTTTCAGCCTCACTTGATTCAAAAATATTAAAATAGGGTTTGGACTGCATGATGAGCATCTTTGCATTAGCAAGATTTGATAGGCCATTTGTCACTCCGCCTATAAGATTTGCCGCGCCTGCAAGGACTGCGACTCCAATTCTGCCGTATAGGGCCAGAATAACGACCAAGACTTCAGCCAAAATCTGCATGGAAACGCTCACAATTCCCATGGCACACTCCAAAATCTCCGTCATATAAGATTTTCTACACCTGGCTTCTTCGCTTATAGCACTTGCTTCCTTGCCTTTTTTAAAATACCATTTATCTGCCGATAGAATTTTTAAAATGTGTACACCATAAATAAGGTCTTTGAATTTCTTCATGGCCTCAGCTTGAGCCTGAAGATTTTCTTCTCCAATTTTTTCTATACGTTTTTCAAAAAATTTCGGTATAAACCACATTAAAAGACTTGAAAAAATAGCGAATAAGAACAAATAGAAGTCCAAATATAAAAGTGCCGCCAAGCTCCAAATAATCTGTGCTCCTCTACCAACTAAGTTAAATACACTTTGCCAGGCTAAATCTGAAATCTCATCAATGTTTTTTGTTATATAGGAAATGTATTCGGATCTTTTTTCTCCTTCGAAGTTTCTTGTATCTCCCTGGTATATAGCCTGGTAAAAATCATCTCTAAGGTCAGTATTCATTGCCTTTATCGCCCTTGCACGAAAGTATGACTCAAGCATGCAAATTAAAAAATATCCAAGCCATCCAGCAAAGGAAATTGTAATCCACTTCAAAAAGAGATGCAGGTCTAGCTTTATAGCTCCATCAAATGTTTTTATCGCAAAAAACTGGACTATGACCTGCATGCCCCACATCAAAATTTGCAGCAAAAAGACAATTAGTGTTTTTGTCTTGTTTTTATAAAGATACTTTCTAATACTATCCATAATCTCCCTTGTTATAACAAAATTCTCCTTAACCTACATAAAAACACTTTTTGTGAAGTAATTTTCGCTAATGTTTTTATGGTCGATGCTAATAACTGTCTTTGCTTCTAGGTAGTTCATGAGGTCATCAAAGATCTCGTAGAAGAGGCTTTCATCAAGGCCTGTACTTATTTCATCGAAGATATATAGCTGGCAATCCTTGTAAAGAGCTCTTGCTAAGAGCACTCTTGTTCGTTCACCACCCGATAAGGTGCTGGAATCAAAGCCGATCTTGTTTTCGGAATATTTTTCAAGGACTTCTTCTAGCCTACAGATTTTAATTATCTGATTTAGCTTGCCCTCGTCCACCTTGGATTTAAAAGTTATGTTGTCAATGATAGACATATTAAACAATTTATTTTCTTGAAAAACTGCTGACAAGGATATGGTCTGATTTTCCTTGCCGTCAACATATATCTTACCAGAGGTCGGCTTGTACATATTGGTAATTAGTTTTGCCAGACTAGATTTACCTGACCCAGTTCTTCCATTTATTTTTAATTTGTCGCCCTTATTTATGACCAAGTTAAAATCTTTTAAAATCTGATTGTGTCCGTAGTTTAAAGAAACATCTTTAAATTCAATGGTCTTAAAATCCTCGATTAAATTTACATCTTCCTTTTCTATTCTTTTGAAGGTCTCATCAATCCTCTTGACCGAATTTTTGAAGGCGGATATTTCCTTTTGATTTTCTATTATATTAAAAATTGGATCGGTAATCATCGATGCATACAAGATAATTGCGATCAATGCACCAACCGACAGACTGCCTTGACTAACGCGGAGGCCGCCAATCAAAATCAAAGTTGCCATAATTAAATTAAAGATCAAACTGACCAGGGCTTGAGAAATATTTTTTATATTTACGATTTTTTTATCCAAGGTATTTAACTCGTGATTTTCTTGGTGGAAGTCACTGGTAAAAACCTCTTCTTTGTTAAATAATTTAATGTCCCTAGCACCTATAATTATGTCAAAAAACTTATTTATAACATTTAGCCTTTGAATTTGGCTCCTCTCAGACGCCCTTTCGGATTTATTTAAAATCTTTTGAATAACAAGGGTTGAGATAGCAGAAATGGCAATCATTGCAAAGAGCATAATGTAGTCATATTTTATTATTATGATTGACCCGATGACAAAGCTTGATATTGAAAAGCCCAAATCAAAAACCAAGGGGATAAGCTTGTCATCAAGGGCTTTTAAATCGTCAATTATAACATTAAAAACATTTGAGTGGCCAGCTTTTTCCAAGAGACCAATCTTTGTGCTCAGGATATTTCCAACAATCTCGTCTCTTATTTCTCTATTAAGATTCAGTTCAAATTTTGAGCCAAAATTAACCAGTGCAATCTTAAAAATATTGACCAAAATATAGACCAGTGAATACAGGATTATGTATTTAATAAATTCACTTTGGTTGCCTATGGTTAAGTAGTCGATTACCTTTTGAATAAAGACCATGGGGAAAATGCTGAGGCTACCTACTATTATCCCTGTTATAAACAATAGCAAAATTTTAGAAAAATTCTTTTTATATTTTTCTCTAATCATAATTCGCTCCTATCGATTAGTGATCTGGCTCAAATATTTTATATCACTAATACTCATTTTATTATACCACAAAAAGCTTATCCTGTATAAGCTTTCAACTTGTACATTTCATCACAAAAAAAGACGATAGAGTTTAATTATCTATCATCTCTTGAGTTCCTATTTAATTATTTGGCTCGACAAACTGGATTTATCTTTTAACACTCTGTTCTATTTTTATAGAAGAGATAATTACATATATCAAAAGTCCAATTATGAATAAAATATTCAAATATTTTATTTTGTCGTTATTAAAAATAATGGATATTCCGAATAATATATATATAATACTAAGCAAACAAAAAGCAATCGCTGACTGCCTATAATGTGGCTTTTTATCCATTTTTTCTCGTCCTAATTTAGAATTCCAAATATATGCATTATTAAATAAAAATCCTTTCTCCTTAAATTGTCGTACAGAAATAACCGCACAAAGAGTTGCTAAAATAAAAAAAACTATCATAGTAATGTATTCTTCTTTATTCATTTAATCCCCCTCAAATTCTAATTTATCTAGTTATATTATATTACATTACATAGTCCCTCGCATGTGTAGACTCTTACAGTAAATATTACAATCTTGTTATCACTGTATTACTATTTATCTTAGCTTTACCCTTTTCGTGTAACATACTTTTCAATATCAAAAACATTTCTCTCATCATAATATTCAAATAACTTGTAATTCTTATGCTTTGTAATATCAAATTTATCAGACAAGAAATGTCTAACTACTCTTAGATAAAAATATACCAATTTTAATAATCTCCGTCTAAATAATCCTCAAGTTGATATTCTTTCCCATCAACTTCTATAAACCATGTGCTATAAGCATCTATATTTAAAGGATTATCATCAAAAACATGAGTTTTATAATACTTTGTATATATACTATACACGAGATTCTTTCTTGTGTCATTCTTATCTATTTTCCCATTATAAAAAGATATATATACAGTAGATACTTTTGTATCTTTTTCCCAATATTTGCTTGCAATTTCATCCATGTGATTGGTATTTATGAATGGTTTTAATTTATCTATTACTTTTTTTACATCATTAATTTTAAAATTTTCAGATGTAACAAAATTAATATATAAGGATGGTCTTAAAAATTTTATTTGAATCTCACCTATTTTTTTATTTGATGACATCTCTTCTTTAAACAAATGAAACTCTTCACTTTTAACATTTTTTTCTTTAGAACAAGAAGTTATAAATATCAACCCTATCATTAAAGTCACTATTATTAAGTTTTTCCTGTTTTTATTTTTCATTTAACCTAACTCCATCATTTACCATATAGATGACCTCCTTTCCGGGAAAAATAAAAAAGCGACCCAGACTTTTACATCTGAACAGTTAAAATTTTAATTCTATAGTTTTTTATTATTTTTAATTTTATTACTGTTGTGACGTACTTTATAAATTATGTGTCGCAAACTATTGTTTGCTTTTTAATGCCTTATTGATGGTTTCTTGAATAAAAGGACTACAGCATTTTCCCAAAGGATTGTTAATTTCGCACTTTGCATTTTTCATTGCCCCTGTAAGTCTAATAATATCTTTAATATTCTTTGCACCATCATCTAAAACAGCGTTTATAATTTGTTGCTCTGTAACTTGGTTGCAATAGCATATATATTTGGGATTTGCATCCTTTTTAAACCATATAGGAACTTTTACATCTTCCTTATAAAAAACTCTTTCATTGTTTAAGTTATAATACACGACATCACAATCTTCATTCATACATAAATAGTAAGTTTCTTCATCTACAACCTTTCCCATAAGGTTTTCTGATACCATATGCTTTACAGTTATATTCTTAACCTTTTCTCCTATTTTGTGACATTTGGGGCAATTTGCTTTTTCTTCCACTGTACCAGTGGTTTTTTGTATTGAACCTCAGCAAGATTGATTTATCTTATTTTCTTGACTCACTTTATTTCCTCCTTTCTGAATAAATATTATTACTATAGTTAATCAGGATATCTAATACCTCTTCCAATGTATCTACAATATATTCTCCCTGTCGGTATCTCCTTTTCTCTACTATAATTCGAACTTGATCCTTAGATTCAACCACATCTATTATTCTTTTAGGATATTGAACCCATTTCCCTATCTCCTGATATTCTTGATTCATAATAATAAATGTTGGTGTAATAATTTTTTCATTAGGCATAAACTTACTGTAACTATCTATATCTATTACTTTAAGTTTTATATTTTCATTGTTTTTTTCTAACCAATGAACTACAGGAATATTAATTATAGAATCAATACACCAGTTTTCTCCAATCGCAAGTATATTAAATTTGCTTGTTATACTATTAACCTTTTCAGTTCCATTTTGTATACCTCAATAATTCTGGCATTTTTTATAGCTCAGGCAAACTGATCATGGTAGGTTCACCTTTAGGGACTGAGATTCCTTGCGGAATGTCGTCGTTGACCATCAATTCTTTGCGAAATGGACGATGAGGTACATCAATCTTTTGGGCTTCTGTCGTATATGTGCAATCGTCACACTACATCCGAACAAGCGGTGTATTATTCCTAATTTAGAGTAAGTATATCACAGAACTCACTATATTAGAAGTGCCGAAAAAGTATCATCCATTTGAATCATCTGTAAAAGGCATAGAAATTCCCCATTTCCTCAGCCTAATTTTAACCGATATTTATTTCAAAATAGGTAGCAAAAACTTCAAAAGTACCAAACCTAAAAATACAGTTATTAACGCAATCACTGGGGAAATTATCTTATTTGGAAAATTCATTTTATTCAACAAGTGAATATCCAAAGAAAACACAAGCAAAAACAATATAAATGTAACTATATATAATGGATTGTGGAGAATAAGGAATTTATATGTAACATATTCAATACAGAAAAAAACAAATATTGAAATTAAGCATAAAAAAAGTAAATGTATGATTTTTTTCATGTTTCCTCCTCGATGATTTTTAAAAATTAGGGCAACAACATTTTTGCTCTTGCCCCATTTTTTTACTTTATGATTTTAAAGTTTAGTAGATATAAAGAATTAGATTTTTCTTGTCTGTACTTATGACATCTTGTTTAATAACAAAAAATTCTACATTATATTTATGAGCTGCTTCCTCTACTTGAGCTGCTTCCTCTTTCATCTTTTCATGATTCATTTCAGGCTGATAAAAAATTGTAATATTGGTAAATTATTGGCAAAATTATTAAGATTGGTTTAAAGTATAAAATGTTTTCCTTCTCTAATAATTATAACATAAATAGGTTTATTATAAAAATTAAACTGGGATTCATAACAAACCCCAGTTTCATAATTAGCGTGTTCTTTAATA
>NZ_LT962471.1 GCF_900215725.1 Ezakiella peruensis
CTAAATTATTTACAGTTTTATTAAGTGTTCTGTTTCACTTTGTTTAGAATTTACGGGTTGTAAATTCATGACTTCTTTTCACTTATATTCCTTTGTTTAGGTTCTTGTCGGTGCTCTCTTGAGCTGACTTGTATAGTATACCATCGTTTTTTGTCTTTGTCAAGGGTTTTTTACAATTTATTTTATTTTATTTTTATTCCCTGCATCTCCCTTGCTTCCTTGCATCTAGCGTTTTTCTATCCGTCTTTTGATAAATTATTTTAAAAAATGTTTTAAAAAGCTTTTGTTGGGTAAGGAAAACATAAATTTTATATTTGCGATTTTTTTGCCAACGAGAGTTGGGTGTGTCGCCTCCATACCGGTTGGTCAATTTCTTGGCGACCATTACCCTTGAGATTGTTGCATCCAATCAAACAAAATTTTTTGTCCGAAATAAATCGGACACTACAGAAATTTTGTTTTCTTATCGCATTAATATTCTTCCTATTATATTATATAAGACACAATTGTAATTTTATTTTATTTTAAGTCTTTTAATTTTCGTCTATATGGTGTATAATAGAACTTAATAGGAGGGCTTATGGATATAAGACAATTGGAGACTTTTATTTATCTTTGCGATTATAAGTCTTTTTCAAAGGCTGGCGAAAAGCTTTTTATAACTCAGCCAACCGTTACCAACCACATTAAAAATTTAGAAAATGAACTCGGGGTTAACTTGGTCAATCGTCTGGGTAATTCGATTTCAATTACAGATGCGGGTTCTATTTTATATAAGTACGCCAAGGATGTTATCGATTCAATCAACATTGCCAAGCACAGCATTGTCATGTACGAGGGAACTATCGAGGGCAATTTAAATATTGAGACCTCTTCTATTCCCCTGCGTTTTTATTTGCCGGAGAAAATTTCTGGCTTTATGAAGCTCCACGACAATGTGACTTTTAATATTTCCTCATCGGACTCTTTGAGCGTTATATCCCACGTTAAAAACGGCCGGTCGGACTTTGGTATCGTCGGTTTTAAATCAGACGATACTTCAGTGGAATTTACCAAGATTTTTTCCGACGAAATATTCTTTGTAGTTTCCAAGGATAAGCTACCCGATTACAGGTCTTTTGATTATATTAGCACAGATGATATCAAGCACATCCCGCTTATCCTTCGCGACTCTAGGTCGGGGACCTTAAGGACTGTTGTTAATTCAATTACCAAGGTTGATCAAAACTTCTTTAAGCGTGAGACTTCCATTTGCGATGACAATGATTCAATCCTTAGAATTGTTAGGTCAGGCTATGGCGGCTCTTTCGTTTCTGGACTACTTATAAATGATGCCAGCGACCTGCTCCTCCTTCGCATCAAGGATGTGGATTTGACCAGAGATTTCTATTTGATCTACAACAAGTTAAAAAATCTATCGCCTCTGGCCTCGGCCTTTGAAGCGTATTTATTAGAAAAAAAGAACTGATATGAGAAAAACTCATATCAGTTTTTTATATGCTTTGATTTAAATATTCTATAACGGCCTGATAAAATGTCTTGGGCGCTATGGATTTGTTGATTAGACTTATTTGATTTCTGATTGTTTTTTCGGATATGTCCAGGGCCTCCGCTATTTCTTTAGTGGTCTTACCCTGGGCTGTCAGTGCACATATCTCGTATTGGCGCCGTGTCAGCTTATCTAAAAAGTCGTCCCTCTTGTAATTTTCTAGGCTCTTCGAAATGTATTTCTGCCCTTGGTTGAGCTTGTAGATGGCTTCGTGGAGCTCACTGATGTCGTCATCATAAGCTATGCAAGCATCTATACTTAGTTTCTTTAAGTCCAACCTTCTGAAATCTTTTTTGTTTTTTAAAATGACTATCATAGGTGCAGGTATTATTTCCGAATGGTTTTGCCTGCATACATAGAGGAAAAATCCATCCATCTTGTCCAAGACGTAGACGATAAGCCTGGCCCGTAGGTCAATGTCCCCGTCTTTTTTCAGGTTCTCGGCCCTGTAATTGTTCATCTCCAGGGCTTTTTCTATGCCAAAAAATTCTATATAAGAATCCGTTACAACTACTGCCCTGCGCTTTTTTTGCTTTAGCACTTATAGACTACTTTACCTTTCTTAATAACTTGGTCTGTGTGGTTGATGCCAAAGTGGTAAACCAAGTAATCTAGGTTTGGTGCATCGAAGATTGCGATATCTGCTAGCTTGCCTTCTTCTAAGCTGCCAATTGTGTCTTGGCGGTTGATGGCGCAAGCTGCATTCATGGTAACACCGACCAAAACTTCTTCTGGTGTCATCTTCATATTTAAGCAGGCCAGGTACATGCAAAGTTGGATATTTTCAGTTGGGCATGAGCCTGGATTGTAGTCTGTGGATATTGCAACAGCAACTTCGTTTTCTATCATTTCTCTGGCAGGGGCAAAGATGCCGTCACCCATATTAAAGGATGTACCTGGCAGTAGGTTTGCAATAACGTCTCCGCGTTTGAGTTCGCTGACCCCGTGTGATGAGCACTTGATCAAGTGTTCAGCGGAGATCGCTCCCACGTCAGCAGCTACGGTTGTGCCGCCCAGTTCCACGATTTCATCAGCGTGAATCTTTGGAATGAGCCCGTATTCTTTGGCTGCCATGAGAAGTCTTCTGGATTGGTCTGCGTTAAAGACCCCTTCTTCACAGAAGACATCGCAAAATTCTGCTCTGCCATCTTCTTTAATCTTTGGTAGATAATCATTGATGACTATATCTATAAATTCATCAGGATTATCCTTGTATTGTTTGGGAACTGCGTGAGCTGCCATAAAGGTGTGGACAAGGTCAACCGGATGATTTTTGTCGATCCTATCTGCAACATTTAACTGTTTCATTTCCGTTGCAAAATCGTCAATGCCATAACCTGTCTTGGCTTCAACAGTTGTAACCCCGTATGATAATAGCTGATCTACAGATTTAACAGCTTGGTCGTAAAGTTCGTCTTCGGTCCGGTTTTTGGTTTGAGTCAGAGTGTACATAATGCCGCCGCCTTGGGCTAGGATGTCAAGGTAAGGAACACCGTGGAGCTTTTTATTTAGTTCATTTTCGCGGCTACCGCCATGAACCAAATGTGTGTGCGAATCAATAAGCCCGGGTGTAACTGTCTTGCCTGTGGCATCGATAACTACTGCGTCAGCTGCCAGCTTGTAGGCCGGAGCCTTGTCTGCTGGACCGGCGTAGGCGATTTTGTCGCCTACTACCAAGACCAAACCGTTTTTAATTCTGTCAATTTCTCCCTGAGCCTTGCCGCGTCTCTTGCCATTTTCACCAGAGACCGTAATTAGCTCCGAGATATTTTCAATCTTTAGACTTGGATTAATCATGAAGTTGTGTTTCCAAAACTTGGTTTGTTTCAAAATCATCTACTTGCAAGTACCAAGTAGCAACGTCAACCATGCATTGTAGTGGAACTAGGCCGATAACTTCTGAGTTAACAATTGTTACGCCGTATCTCATAGCTTCGCGTTTGATAGTTTCAAATACACGGAAAACTGGAGTTTTGGTGTAGTCAACAAGGTTCATGGAAACTTGAGCTAGGTTTTTGTCTTCTAATAGAAGTCCGATAGCTTTGCAGTATGTGAATCCGCCGCCTTTTGCTCTCATGCTCTTGGCAATTTTCTTTGCGATTTCAACATCTGATGTGTTTAGGTTTACGTTAAATGCAACTAATGCTGGTCTAGCACCGATAGCAGATACGCCTGATTTTTTGTTGAGTTCGCTTGGTCCAAAGTCTGGTGCCCAACCTTCTTGTTTTAGCTTTTCTTCCATAGCTTCGTATTGGCCACGTCTAACATCTGCTAGGTTTTCTCTAGTAGGTGCACTTGCGGATCTTTCGTATAGATATACTGAGATTCCAAGTTCTTTGCCAACTCTTTCAGCTAATTTCTTTGAAAGTTCAACAGCTTCATCCATTGTGATTTCGCTGATTGGAATTAGAGGACAAACGTCCATAGCGCCCATTCTTGGGTGTTCGCCTTGGTGGGTTGTCATGTCGATAACTTCTGATGCAACCTTGCAAGCGTTGAAGGCTGCGTCAATAACAGCTTCTGGTTCACCAACAAAGGTAACAACACTTCTGTTGTGGGTTGGATCGCTTGAGTAGTCTAGAAGTTTAACGCCTTCTACTTTTCTGATTTCTTCAACGATTTTTTCTACCTTTTCCTTGTCGCGTCCTTCACTAAAGTTTGGTACGCATTGTAAAATTCTTGCCATAATTTCCTCCTTTTGATTTCCTGCCCCAAAGGGCATTTAATTTCTTACTTATTATACGTATACCCTATACGAGTGTTCGTTAATAATTATTTTTAACTTTTTAATTAAATTTTAAAGAGTTTTTAGCAGCCGCAGTTTTCATCCTTGTCGACAATTTTGTCGATCAAATCATCGCTTGCGATGTAAGGAATTGTGATGTGGTTGGTATCTGCAAATTGCTTGTTGTATTCAATAGTGGTTTCGATTGAGTGTTCGTTTCTTGCCCAGTTTCTTCTGGAAACGCCGACCATTGTATCCCATGGCATAGCTGATTTTAGAATTTCATCAACCCTATCGCTGCCATCCAGAACCATGCCAAATCCACCGTTGATTGACTTACCAATACCTACGCCGCCGCCGTTGTGGAGAGCGATAAGGCTCATGCCCCTTGCAGCATTACCTGCGAAGCAGTGGGTAGCCATGTCTGCCATGATGTTGGATCCGTCTTTGATGTTGGATGTTTCTCTAAATGGTGAGTCTGTGCCGCCTGTGTCGTGGTGGTCACGGCCGAGCATAACTGGTCCGATTTCTCCATTTCTAACCATGTCATTAAATTTAAGAGCAATCTTTAATCTGCCAAGGGCATCTTGGTAAAGAATTCTGGCTTGTGAACCAACAACCAATTGGTTTTCTTCAGCGTCTCTAATCCAAATGTAGTTGTCACGGTCTTGACCGCGTCTGTTTGGATCGATGCATTCCATGGCTGCGTGGTCGGTCTTGATCAGGTCTTCGTGCTTGCCTGATAGGCAGACCCATCTGAATGGTCCGTAGCCGTAGTCAAAGAGCATTGGTCCCATGATGTCTTCTACATATGATGGGAAGATAAATCCTTCGCTTTCGTCTACGCCGTTTTTGGCAATGTCTTTTGCGCCTGCGTCGTAAACGGCCTTCATAAAGGAGTTACCGTAGTCGAAGAAGTAGGTTCCCTTGTCTACCAAAGCTTTGATTAATTCATAGTGGTGGCGGAGGGACTTGTCAACTTCTCTCTTGAAGCCTTCATGGTCTGTTGCAAGCATCTTCGTTCTTTCTTCAAAGGTCATGCCTTGTGGGCAGTAGCCTCCGTCATATGGAACATGGCAGGATGTTTGGTCTGAAAGAAGTTCGATGTGAATGTCATTATCTACAGCGTATTCAAGTAGGTCTACAACGTTTCCATAGTAGGCGATTGAACGAGGCTCTTTAGCATCCACTGCCTTCTTTGCCATTTCAAAAACGGTTTTTGCATCGTCTGAATATTCGTCGATCCATCCTTGTTCAAGTCTGGTTTCGATTCTTGAAAGGTCAACTTCTGCAATAAGTCCAACTGCCTTTGCAATCTTTGCAGCCTTACCTTGAGCACCACTCATTCCGCCGAGTCCTGATGATACAAACATGTGACCAGCCAAATCTCCGTCAGCAGGAACGCCAAGTTTCAAACGACCAGCGTTTAAAATTGTGTTAAAAGTTCCGTGAACGATCCCTTGAGGTCCAATGTACATCCAGCCGCCAGCTGTCATTTGTCCGTAGTTGGCAACGCCCATTGCAATAGCCTTGGCCCAGTGTTCTTGGTCGTCAAACATACCTACCATAAGAGCATTTGTAATGATAACTCTTGGAGCACGCTTGTTGGATTTGAAAAGTCCAACTGGGTGACCTGAAGCCATAACAAGTGTTTGTTCATCTGTCATAACTTGCAAATATTTTTTGGTTAATTGATATTGCATCCAGTTTTGTACAACTTGGCCAGTTTCACCGTAGGTTACAAGTTCGTATGGATAAAGGGCAACATCAAAGTCCAAGTTGTTGTCGATCATTAATTGGAAGGCTCTTCCTTCGATGGTCTTGCCTTCGTATTCATCGATTGGCTTAGCCTTGATGTTTCCGTGTGGGCGATATCTGTAGCCGTAAATTCTGCCGTAGGTCATTAGTTCATTGTAAAATTCTGGAGCCAATGTTTCGTGCAAGGATTCAGGGATATATCTTAAAGCGTTTTTAAGTGCCAGCTTAATTTCGTGCTTGGATAATTTGAGTTCCCTAACTGGTGCCCTTCTGATGCCTTGTTGAAATTCTGGTTCTGGTGGCAATACATCGCTTAACTTAATGGTCATAGCGTCGCCGATTTGTGTGTTTGTAATCATAAAACCCTCCTATACTCTTAAATTTCCTATTGTTTCTTCAACTGCCTTGACGATTGAACCGTCTTCAAGCAGGTCGTCTACTTTTTCTATTTCTAAATTCATAACCCTGTCTAAGTCAATGTAGTCAGAGTGTTTTCTAATGATGTCATAGCAAGCTCTGGTGCCTTCGGATAATTTATCTTTTGATTCATTAATGTCAATTGCTTGAGCTGCTGCCAGAAGTTCCATAGCCAAAACTTTTCTAGCGTTTTCATAAATTTCTCTAGCTTGTCTAGCTGCGATTGTTCCCATGGAAACGTGATCTTCTTGGTTGGCTGATGATGGAATTGAGTCAACGCTTGCTGGGTGAGCCAAAACCTTGTTTTCACTTACCAAGGCTGCTGCTGCGTATTGAACGATCATAAAGCCGCTGTTTACGCCGCCGTGTGTGGTCAAGAATGCTGGTAGACCGTGGTTTAGAGCAGGGTTTACCATCTTTTCTAGCCTGCGTTCTGAAATATTTGCAAGCTCTGCCAAACCAATCTTCATAAAGTCAAATGGTAGAGCCATTGGTTGACCGTGGAAGTTACCAGCACTGATTGAAGCTTCGTCATCAGGGAAGATAATTGGGTTGTCTGTAACAGCGTTCATTTCGATGTCAACCTTTGTCTTAACATAGTTGAAGCAGTCCTTTGAAGCTGAGTGAACTTGTGGAACGCATCTTAGGGTGTAAGCGTCTTGAACACGAACATCCCCTTGACGGGTAACATTCTTTGAATTTTCAAGGAGCTTGCCTACGTTTTCGCTAGTTCTAAACATGCCTTCGTGTGGTCTAACCTTGGCAACTCTAACGTCATAAGCGTCGATAATACCGCCAAGAGCTTCCATAGTCATAGCATCTGCAATGTCTGCAATCTTTGCAAGCTGAATTGCATCGTAAAGGGTAAGAGCGCCAACAGCTGTCATAATTTGTGTGCCGTTGATTAGAGCCAAACCTTCCTTACTTGTAAGTTCTATTGTAGGAATGCCTGCGTCCTTCATAGCCTTTGCACTTTCAACAACTTCGCCCTTGTAATAGCAATCGCCAATACCTAGCATAGGTTGAACCATGTGTGCAAGTGGAGCCAAGTCGCCGCTTGCACCAAGGGAACCCTTTTCAGGAATAATTGGAGTAACTTCAGCGTTTAGCATCTTGATAAGTGTTTCAACTGTTTCTAATTTTGCTCCAGAAAAACCCTTGGCCAAAGCGTTTGCCCTTAGCACTTGGGCTGCCCTTGCAGTTTCGATAGGAAGTGGATTGCCAACTCCGCATGAGTGAGAAATAATTAAATTTCTTTGTAGGGTCTTGGTTTCCTCTTCCTTGATGTGAACTTCTGAGAACTTACCAAAACCTGTTGTAATACCGTAAACAACTCTTTCTTCTTCTACAAACTTGTCAACCAATTTGCGTGAAGCGATGATTTGTGCCTTAGCATCTTCTGATAATGCTACCTCTGCCTTGTCCCTAGCGACAGCTACTAGGTCTTCTAATGTAAGATCGCTGCCATTTAAAATAACTTTTGCCATACTATCCTCCTAATCTTCTTTTAAAAACCTCTCCGATCACTCAACCGTGATAAAGCGAACAAAAAACCGCAACTTAGATGTTGCGGTTCAAAATCTTTAATTGAATTGTGAAATTTCTTCTCATAGGAAATCCCCCTTCAATAAATAAATTATAACACTTAAAAAAAATTAATGCAAGTAAATCGTGATTATGAATTATTTCTATGATTTATTCATCGACCTCACAAACAGGGTTTCCTTTTGAAAGCCACTTTTTATATACGGTTCCACTATAGGATAAAAGCCAGTATTTTTCATCTAATTCATTCACTTCTGATTTGTAGGTAAGAGGAATCCAACCTGCATAAAATTCATCTGAATAATAATAATTTTCTTTGATGTTATTATAATAAGGAACAGCAATATAAACTTTAACAAACTTAGAATCTCCAACAGGTTCTGCATCCGTAGGATCATAATGATTCGTCACATAAGTTGTGTTGCAATCACTTGCGTAAATCCCAAAATTTGCAATAGTAAATAAAACTAAAATTATTAGCAATGAAGTTCTTAGTTTTTGTTTCATATCTATTTATCTCCTTTGTAATATACAGTGCCCGAATAAAATACTGTCCAATACTTCTCTCCATTTAATTCTGTATCTTTTAAATCAAAGAAAGGAATCCATCCACTATAATAAGGATCTTCATAATAAAATTCTGGCTCAATATCTGCTTCATATGGGACATACAAAAATATCCTAACTTTTTTCGACTTTCCTACGGGTTCAGCACCATTTACTTCATTGTCATCTTTATTTAAATCCCTATTTATTATTTCTTCAAATTTTTTTGAAATCCTTAGCATGGTTTTATTTTCATCTTCTTGATGACATTGGTCAAGAATCTTCTTCTTTAAAACATCTGAGTCTCTTATAAAACCCTCAAGCTCACCTTGATTCAAAGCCTTGTTAAGTCCATTTTCTTTCATTTTAGTATCTTTTATTTTTTCATATTCCTTATAATTCTCATTGCTCCCAGAAAAAGCATAAGTAAACGGAATTAAAAACAAGGTAATAAAGATACATACTCCAAATAAAATTTTCTTTCTCATCATTCTCCTCCTATTCTAATTAAATTTATTTTACCTAATTACCAACTACCATCGTCATTACCATGCTAAGATTTATTATTTAGAATTCTTAGATAATCAATCAAACATTTCTTCTTTGCTTTATTATAACATATTTATATAGTTATTGCAAGTAAATCGTGATTAAAATCACTAAATATTTGTAAATATTTTGTAAAAATCTTTTTGAAAAGATTTTTTGCAAAAATTTAAAAGCTTCCTATAGGAAATACTCAAAAATAATATAATTATCCTCAGCCGGATTATAAAAAATAATCATCAAATCGTAGCCGTCGTCCTTGGAAAGAGTACCCACATAGACCATGTCATCAAAGGGAAAATTTTTCTTAAAAAATCTTTTATAAATATCATTGGCCATGATTTTATCCTCAGATGGAATGGGATTTCTAGACCGCCTGCCAAAGATCGAGACCTCCGCCTCTTCCCTTTTGAATTTTAAAACCGTATACTTGACCCCGTCGCCCGTAAAGCCCGTGTCTGATTCATGGTCCACAACCTTGGCGCTTTTTGGCAAAGGCAGACTCCAGTTGAGACTGATGGCAGATAAAGTCATCTCATCATGGTCTATTCGAAAAAACCTATAAAGACCAAAGGCGAATAAAAATATTATAAGTGTAATAATCAAAAACTTTCTTAATTTCATAAATCCTCCAACTAAATTATAACAAATATACCAAATCATTTCCATCTTGACAGATTCCCAAATCCCTGCTATACTTAGGTCAGTCATAGATACGGATGACTTTTTTCCAGCGAGAAAGACGCTGGCGGCTTATCCCCGTTAAGAGATTTGATAGAGATGGATTCCCATGAAGATTGGTGGTACCGTGTTTGACGACGCCCAATTGTTCATTGGGTTTTTTATTTTAGGAGGGAAATATGAAATTAGTTGAAGAATTAAGAGCCAGGGGACTAATTGATCAGATGACTTACCCCGAAGAACTCGAAGAAAAATTGAACAATGACAAAGTCACTTTTTATGTAGGTTTTGACTGCACAGCGGACTCACTCACAGCCGGCCACTATCTGGTAATCACATTGATGAAGCGGATGCAAATGGCAGGTCACAGACCCATTGCCCTAATCGGTGGAGGCACAACTTTAATCGGCGACCCATCAGGCAGAAACGATATGAGATCCCTTATGAGCCTGGACTTTATCAACCACAACGCCGAATGCTTCAAAAAGCAACTGTCCAAATTTTTAAATATGGACGGAGACCATGGCCTCTTTATGAACAACGGCGACTGGCTAAGAGATTTAAACTTCTTGGAATTTGTTCGCGAAATTGGTACAGAATTTACAGTTAATAGAATGCTTACATTCGACTGCTACAAAAATCGTCTCCAAGACGGGCTGACATTTTTTGAATTCTCCTACATGCTCATGCAGTCCTACGACTTCTTGAAGCTCTACAGAGACCACGACTGCATCTTGCAAGTTGGCGGATCCGATCAATGGTCCAACATGCTGGGCGGCTACGAACTCGTTCGCAGGAAGGAAGACGCCAAGGTCTACTCCATGACCATTCCACTACTGGTAAATGCTGATGGAGTCAAGATGGGCAAGTCCATGGGTAATGCTGTTTGGCTGGACGAAAACAAGACATCACCATTCGATCTCTACCAATACTTTAGAAATGTCGACGACAGGGACGTAAAGAAATTTATGTTACAGTTGACATTTTTGTCACTTGATGAAATCGACAAAATTACTTCCGAAGAGGACATCAACAGGCAAAAGGAAATCCTGGCCTACGAAATCACTAAGGACGTCCACGGCAAGGAAGCGGCTGACCAAGCAATCGAAACTGCTCGCAAGCTCTTCTCAGGCAAGATGGATTTGGAAAATATGCCAGCCTTTGAAATTGAAAGAGAAAAAATCGCAGACGGCATTGGCATTTTATCCCTAATGGTTGAAGCAGGAC
Organism: Ezakiella peruensis; assembly: GCF_900215725.1. GTDB lineage: Bacteria > Bacillota > Clostridia > Tissierellales > Peptoniphilaceae > Ezakiella > Ezakiella peruensis. The sequence goes on from NZ_LT962471.1 coordinate 10,995, forward strand.
TCGCCAAATCAAATGGCGAAGCCAGAAAACTTATCCAAGGTGGCGGCGTTTCAATCGATGATGAAAAAATCACCGACCCCCAATTAAATCTTCCAGCCGATAAGTTTGACCAAGAATTTGTGATCAAAAAAGGCAAAAAAACCTTCCTCAAGATCACAGCAAAATAAATATGTAAAGCAAAGAGCACATCTCCTAAGTGAAGATGTGCTCTTTTTGTGTATAAGTATAAAGTTTTTAAATTAACAAGCTTTTTCAGCTAGTATATTTCAATTTCACCAATTATTTAAGGCCATATTCTTCTTTCAGTTTTGCAAATGCTTCTCTTGCATCTACCACTTCACCATTTAAGGCTTGTTGGTAGGCAATTTCCAATTCCCTATCCAAGTCTTCCTTGGTCATTTCATCCAAAAATAGGGGTCTGGGCTCTTCCAATTTCAAGTCAAAGGGTATGCCGCGTTTTAAAACGATTTGCCTGTAAAACATATTTATCGCCGTTGAGGCAGAAATGCCCAGACTAGATAAAATTTCCTCGGCTTGGTTTTTCAGTTCAGGTTCCATTCTTACATACAAACTTTCGGTCTTGGCCATAAGATCTCCTCCTTTTACAATAATTATAGCACTTTGTATGGACATACGCAATACAAAACGTCTTTTATTCTCAAGAAAAAACTGCCCTCATCGGGCAGTTTTAATTTTTATTTTATTTCAATTGTGTCTTCGAATTTAATTTTCGTCTCTTCCATGCCCTTGTCGTTGGTTAAAACTGCCCGGCCTTTATTCTTCATGGCAGCTTCCAATTTATCTGCGAAGGCCTTGAAGGATTCGTTGTCAGTCTTTAAGGCTTGGCCCAGTTCACGGTTGGTATCGTCCACTGTCTTGTGGCTTAAAAGCATGCCAAAGGCTGTCAGTGATTTTTGCCTTGCCGTTAGTAGCGGGTCAAACATATTGTAGGCACCGATGATTAGGGAATTTAAATCTTCTTCTTTAAAGTCCCTAGTCCTTAGCCAATCGTAAGCGTTTTCGTAAACTTCAAAGGTCTTGTCCAGATTTGGATCGCGGTAGGAGAACATGTAGACCATGTTTGCCGAAACATTGATTCCGTCTCCGTAAGCTCCGCCCTTAGCCCTGATGTTGTCATGCAAGTATGAATTTGAAAGGGCGCGTGAAACCACATAGTCAGCCCCGTTTTCTAGCTCGTATGGGCAAGCGTCCACGCAGTAATTTACATCTGTCATGGCGACAATGGCAGTTGATTTAGCTTGACCAGATCCGACCGAAATTTCTTTGCGGTCACGACTGTCAGTATAAAGGCCCTCAGCTGTCAAAACTTTTTTAATCTCTTCAAAGTCTTCCTCTTCGCCAGTTATATGGAAAAGGCCATTTGAATTGAAGATGTCCTGATATTCTTTATAACCCTCATTTAAAATGCTTTCGATCTCTGCATCTGATTTTGCCAAAAGCTCTTCGATGGCCTTGATTTCTCTAGTTCCACTCAAGAGGGCCCTGATTTCTGCTGCCCTGCCAAAGCCCTTTAAGGCTTCTACAAGGGTTATGCCCACTCCGCCCATAACTGCTACCATCTTTTTCTTAGTGATTTCAGCTGTCAAGAGCTCGCGGACCCTGGAAATTTTTGAGAAATCTGTATTAAAGGTGATTTCCTTTAACAATTCAAAGGCGTCTGCAAAATCTCCGCGGTTGGCGGAAATTCTTTGGACCAAAGTAAATTCACCACTTTCCTTGTCGTAGTACTTGCTTGCTGCAAAGCTTTGGTCGAAGTCGTAGGCCTTGAGGTTGATTGCTGTATTCAAATCCTTATAGGAATAATTTTTAGTGTCAACCTTGCCAATGAGCTTGGAAATTATATTTAAAATTTCTATGTCCCCGTCTGCCATATCATCGATTGATGTGCTGGCGTCCATATATAAAACTCCGTTTGTAAAGGTGTCCACAAAGGACAAGTTGCCGTCGATTTTAACAGGCACTTCATCAACCTTGGCCTTTAAGTCTTTGACATCCAGGGCAGGAATTGTAGCCTTGGCTTCTGCGCTATCCTCGGATAATTGGAAGGCGAAGAGGTCCTTGGTGTCTGCAATTAATTTTTCAATTTCCTCATTCGATAGAGATTTTTTGTAAGCTGCCATCTTTTCTTTGAGGGCGGCCTCTCTCTTGTTATTTAATTCTGCGTCTGGTTTTATAACCAGGACCATCTTGTCGCCATTTAAATATTTTTTGGCGTAGTCCTTGACCAGGCCAGGATTTTTTTCAATTGTTTCTATGGCTTCTTTAAATTTGAGGCCTTCGATTGGGTCATTGCCGTAAAGCCAAGAATCAGTTGCCCTGATGTAGACCATGATTCCCTTGTGGGGGCTGTCGCCAAAGTTTAGTGTGTCGTATTTTTGTTGGTGGATCAGGGCCTTTAAAACATTTTCTTCGATGCCGTCTTCGGCGAGTTTCTTGAGCTCTTCTTCCACAATTTTTACGATTTTATCCTTGTTGGCGGCTTCAGTTTTCTTGGCGATTACAGAGAAATTTAATTTGTCTCCAATAGAATAAATACCAGTAACGTCTTCGGCCAGGCCTTCTTGGATCAGGCGGTCCTTGATATTGGCCCCGTCTTCGCTGATCATAGCTGACTCAATCAAATCGTGGACCAACTTGTCCACAGGATTTTTTCCGTCCCCGCAAACAAAAGACACAGTTACAAAATCGTTCTTGGCCTTTTCTTCCCCGTAATAATATAAAACTTTTTCAAAAGATTTTTCCAAAGGCTGGATGTCCTTCATATCGTCGACCAATTCAACCCGGTCGAATTGAGATAAATATTCGTCCAGATGAGCCAATTCCTTTTCTGTGTCCCCGTTGCCCCAGTAAAAAACATAGGAGTTAGATGGATTGTAGTGGCTCTTGTGGTAGGCGCGAAGTTCGTCCAAGGTCAAATCTGGAATATCCGCAGGGTCCCCACCTGAGTTGTAGCAATAAGAAGAATTTGGATAGAGATACTTGCCGATCAGCTCATAAACCTGAGAAATATCTGAGGACATAGCCCCCTTCATTTCATTGTAGACAACGCCGTTTATCTTTATGTCGTCGTCTGCGTTTTCAATTTCATAGTGCCAGCCTTCTTGCTTGAAAATCTTGTCGTTTTCATGGAGGGCTGAGAAAAATACTGCGTCCAAATAAACATCGCAAAGGTTAAAAAAGTCCCTTTCGTTCCTGGATGAAATCGGATAAATGGTCTTGTCATTAAAAGTCATTGCATTCAAAAAAGTTTGCAAGGAATTTTTTATCAGGTCCATAAAAGGCTCCTTGGTCTTGTACTTGCGGCTGCCGCTTAGAACCGAGTGTTCCAGTATGTGGCAAATGCCTGTACTGTCCTCGCGAACAGTCTTGAAACCAATTGAAAAAGCCTTGTTGTCGTCATCGTTTTCCATCTTTAAAACGCGGGCCCCTGTCTTTTCGTGTTCAAATAATCTGGCCTTGGACTTGTACTCGTCCAGCCATTCTTCCTTAATTAATTTATATCCCTTGTACATATACACCTCTAAATTTCAATCCTGCCCTCGTAACTCCGCCTCAGAGTCAGAGGATCAAAGTATTCTAAGACCCCGCCTACTGGCAAACCAGTTGAAAGCGTGGAAACTTTTTTGCCAGCTTCCTTGGCCAGCATGGATAAAAATTTCGCCGTGTGTTCGCTCTCAATATTTGTGGCCAGGGCCAAAATAATTTCCTTAACTTCTTCTGATTTTAATCTTTCAACAAATTCGTCGGCGCCAATTTCCTTTGGACCAATCCCCTTAACGGGACTTAGCTCGTCATTTTTCAAAACAAAATAGAGGCCATCATAGCCAAGCGATTCTTCAAAGGCGTCAATATCCTTGACAGATGCAACCACCATGAGCTTTGAGTGGTCGCGGTTGGGCGAGCTGCAAATGGGACAGATTTCCTCTTGGGAAAAGTTTCCGCACATCTTACACCGCTGAATCTTATCCTTGGCCAGGACAATTGCATCCACCAATGCGTCCACATCAGCCTCTGGCATATTTAAAATGTGAAAGGCCAAACGCTTGGCTGACTTTCTCCCAATGCCCGGCAGCTTGGACAGCCTGTCCGACAAATTGTCAACGTAATTATCTGCCATTAAAACATTCCTGGCAGGTTGAGTCCTTGGGTGTACTTGCCCATGGATTCATTCATTTTTTCTTCAGCAGTGGTGATGCCTTGGTTAACAGCTGCAATAATTAAATCAGTCAGAGTTTCAATATCATCTGGATCAACTACATCTGGGTCGATGTCCATGGATAGGACTTCCTTTTTGCCGTTGATTGTGAGCTTTACAACTCCGCCCCCAACTGAAACTTCAAATTCTTCGTTTTCAATAGCCTCTTGGCTTTCTTGCATGTCCTTTTGTAGCTTTTGCATTTCCTTCATCATTTTTTTCATATTGCCGCCACCTGGAAAATTTCTCATAATAACCTCCTAAAATTTATTTTAACTAATAATATTTAATTTATCTCCAAACAAGGCCTTGGCCCTTTCGATGGCCGGATCCTCGTTCTCCTTTAAAATACTTACCCTTCTGCCGTAGGAATCAAAAATCACTTCCTCGATTTCCGCCTTAAACATATCCAGGCGGTCGTCATTTACAGCTGGGTTTTTGAGCCTAAAGATCAAGTGGTCGCCCTCCATCCTGATAAAAAATACCTCGTTGATATCTACCAAGAGTGGGAGCTTGTCAACCAGCAGTTCGTAAATTTCATTGCCCGATGGATTGTCCTCGTCAATATTTTCTGGGCTGACCTCTTCCGATTCGTTTGTAGCTGTCGCTTCATTTGTATCAGCAACTTCACTTTTCTCTATAGCTTCATTTGTCTCTACAGGTTCATTTGCTTGTGCGTGTTCACTAGTAACCGCCTGTTCGCTAACCTGTGCAGGTTCATTAGTGACTGCCTGATCACTAGCTTGTGCAGGTTCACTAGTAACCGCACCTTCACTAGTCACTGATCGGTCGCTTTTACTTGCCTGATCGCTAGCTCTAGGCTTTGTACTTTTAGCCTCTGGCTCAAAGTCATAGGCCTCTTCCATATCCACGCCCTCTATAAAATCAAGGTTGGCGTAGGGGTCGTCACCTCCAAAATCTTGGGCCTGGCTTTGAGCCGGCTCTTGCTTTGCTAACGACTTTGAATCTGCATTTGAAATCGCATTTTTATTTTCATTATCGCTGGCCTTTGAACTTGAATTTGAAATTACGTTTTTATTTTCACTTTCCCTTGAGCCTGAACTTGCATTTGAAATCGCATTTTGTTTTTCACTTTCTCTTGAGCCTACACTTGGCATAGGCCTCTCAACTGGCCCAGTCGGATAGGACTGACTCTTTATATAATCGTCCTTAACAATGCCCAAGAGGCCAATTTGAAAGACCATAAAGCGGTCGTAGGCATTGGTAATATCATTTAAAATCAGTCTAAGCCTTTCCAAGATATTAATTATAGCTGGAACTTCGATTTGATTTATGATTTTAAAATACTCTTCCTTATTTAATACATCAGCCTCTTGGTCGATCTTTAAAACATACAAGTCTCTAAAAATTTGCATGAGCGAATAAATTAATTTCTCCGGACTCCTGCCCAAGTCTTCCAGCTGGTCAGTTTCATTTAAGACTCCCATGTAATCAAAATTTATCATGGCCCTAACCAGGGGCATAAGCTCGTAAATTCCCGTGAGTCCCAAGAGTTCCACGGCTTCCTTCTCGCCAATTGGCCTTTGGGGAAGTCCCAAGACTTGGTCAAGGGCTGAGAGCGCATCCCTCATAGACCCCCGCGATTCGTTGGCGATTAATTTAAAAACAGAATCATCTATGTCTTCATTTAATTTTACCGCCGCATTTTTTAAGGCTTTTTCAATTGCCCGCTTGGAAATCGTGTGGAAGTCAAATCTTTGAACACGGGACTTTACCGTATCGGGTAATTTATCTGGGTCCGTGGTCGCCAGTATAAATATCAGATGAGCTGGCGGCTCTTCCAAGATTTTTAAAAGCGCATTGAAGGCCGAATTTGAAAGCATGTGGGCCTCGTCAATGATATAGACTTTCTTTTTTAGATTGGTCGGCGGATAAACGCCCATGCTCTTGAGCTCGCGAATATTGTCGACCCCGTTATTGGAAGCCGCGTCCAGCTCAAGGACGTCAACCGACCTGTCTTCCAAAATCTCCAGGCAGTTTTTGCATTTGTTGCAAGGCTCACCATCAATCGGATTTAAACAGTTGACCGCCCGGGAAAAAATTTTGGCCACAGAGGTCTTGCCAGTTCCATGAGTTCCGCAAAAGAGATAGCCGTGGCTGGTCGCCTGGTTTTTTATTTGGTTTTTAAGGACAGATGTGATAATGTCCTTGTCTATAACTTCTGCAAAGGTCATGGGCCTTAGCACTCTGTAAAGGGCCTTCTTCATTTGGCCCTCTTGATCAGGTCGTTTCTGAGATCAAAGAGTCCTTGGCTGAGGTCCACATAATATGAATGTGGTTCGTCAAGGCGTTTGACTTCTTCCCACAAGCGGTCTTGGTTTTCGGCCGCAAAGGCTTTTATCTCGTCAATGTCTGGGCTCTTGTAAACCAGCTTGCCCTTTTCAAAAATCGATTTTAAAAGTGGCTTGGCCACATAGTTTTTAATAGTCGTCCGCTTCCAAGTGTAAAGTGGATGGAAGATTTCAAATTCTTCACCGCTTGGAGCTTCTTCGTCTCTGAGTGCAACCAAATCAGCTTGCATTATGCCGGTGTCCTTATCGTAGAACCTGTAAACTTGTTTGAAGCCAGGATTTGTAATCTTGATAACGTCTTCTGAAACTTTGATCTTTGGAACCATTTGCCCGTCTTTTTCCACAGCAACCAATTTGTAAACGCCGCCAAAGACTGGGTCGGACTTGGCTGTAATCAACCTTTCGCCAACACCAAAGGAATCGATTTGGGCCCCTTGGTTTAAGAGATCACGGATTTTAAATTCGTCCATGGAATTGGACACGACGATTTTCGCATCAGGAAAACCTGCCTCGTCAAGCATCTTTCGAGTTTCCTTGGTCAGGTAGGCGATGTCGCCCGAATCTATACGAATGCCAAGTGGCTCATGGCCCTTAGCTCTCAATTCTTTAAAAACAGTAATGGCATTTGGAATTCCCTGACGCAAGACATCATAGGTATCCACCAAAAGTAAAGTGTGGTCAGGGTAAACGTCAGCGTAAGCCCTGAAACTTTCCAACTCTGAATCAAAACTTTGCACCCATGAGTGGGCCATTGTTCCAGTTGAAGGAATGCCAGCCTGCCTGTCCATGTAAGTGTTGGCAGATGATGCGGCCCCACCAATGTAAGCGGCCCTTGCCCCGTAGTTGGCAGCGTCAGCCCCGTGGGCACGACGAGAACCGAATTCAGAAATCGCCCGGCCCTTTGCCACGCGAACCATGCGCGAAGCCTTGGTTGCGATTAGAGATTGGTGGTTTAAAATTAAGAGAAGCATGGTCTCGATGATTTGCGCCTGGTAAATTGGGCCGCGGACCGTCAAAATCGGCTCGCCAGGGTAAATAATTTGCCCCTCTTCCATGGCCCAAATGTCGCATTTAAATTCAAAGCTTTTAAGCATTTGCAAAAACTTCTCACCAAAAATCCCCTTGGACTTAAAAAATTCTATATCTTCATCGTCAAATTTGAGGTCCTCAATGTATTCGATGAGGGTGCTCAAACCTGCAAAAATTCCATAGCCCCCGTCGTCGGGAATGGACCTAAAAAAATAATCGTAGTAGGCAATCCGATCGCCCACCCCTGATTCTAAATAACCGTTTGACATTGTAAACTCGTACAAGTCAGCAAGCATTGATAAATTTCTACTCATTGTGCCCTCCTTGACATAATTATAACACAAAATATAGGCGATATCTAGTTTAGAAATCAGTCGCCTTTTATGTTTTTTAATAAATTGTCAGATCATTTTTATATGTAAAACACTTATTTAATTTTTAAACCTGTAGCCTCTTACTTTGTTAATATAAATGATAATTTTTTCTCCAAACTTGCCGCCTCTTACTTATAAAATGCAAACGATAAAATATTTTTAAAACCCGCTAGTTTTCACTTGCAAAATGAAATCATAAAAATATTTTCAAAACTCACAGCCTCTTATTTTCTAAAAACAAACGTTAAATTAATTTCAAAACTCGTGACCTCTTCCTTTGTTAATGTCAATTCTAAAATTTCTTCAAAAATACAGTCGAGCAATTTATAAAAGACAATTGATATTTTTTTCAATGATTCTTGGCCTTTACTTATACAATGTAGGGGCTAAATTTATTTCAAAACCAGTTCTCTTTCACTTGCAAAATGAAAACGTAAAAATATTCTCAAAACTCGCAGCCTTTTACTTTGTTAATGTCATTCTAAAATTTCTTCAAAAATACAGTCGAGCAATTTGTAGATGCAATTGATAAAATCTTTTAATGACTGTTGATCTTTACTTATAAAACACAAACGCTAAATTATTTTAAAACTTCAGACCTACATTATCTTGCAAAAATTACTTGTGTTGAAAAATCACTGATATTTATGAATCCACCCTAATCTATGTTGTTAAAACAACATAGATGTTTGTTGTAAAGAAGACATAATTAATATACTGTAATTTGTAGAGGCAAGTGCCAAAGTTTTTTAAAACTCATAGTTGTGCAATTTATAAAAGCAATTGATATTTTTTTCAATATTTGTTGGTCTTTAATTACAAAAAGTAAATGTAAAAAACTTTCAAAACTTGTGCCCTTTCACTTGCAAAATAAAAACGAAAAAATATTTTCAAAACTCGTGACCTCTTCCTTCGTTAATGTCATTCTAAAATTTCTTCAAAAATACAGTCGAGCAATTTGTAGATGCAATTGATAATTTTTTTAATGACTGTTGATCTTTACTTATAAAACACAAACGCTAAATTATTTTGAAACTTCAGACCTATATTTATCTTGCAAAAAATACTTGTTTGGAAAAATCACTGATATTTATGAATCCACCCTAATCTATGTTGTTAAAACAACATAGATGTTTGTTGTAAAGAAGACATAATTAATATACTGTAATTTGTAGAGGCAAGTGCCAAAGTTTTTTAAAACTCATAGTTGTGCAATTTATAAAAGCAATTGATATTTTTTTCAATGATTCTTGGCCTTTACTTATAAAATGTAGGGGCTAAATTTGTTTCAAAACTAGTTCTCTTTCACTTGCAAAATTAAAACGTAAAACTATTCTCAAAACTCGTGACCTCTTCCTTTGTTAATGTCAATTCTAAAATTTCTTCAAAAATACAGGCGGGCAATTTGTAAAGGCAATTGATAAATTTTTTCAATGATCATTGGTCTTTACTTATACAATTAAAATGTTGAAATAATTTCGAAACTTTCAGGCCTTTATCAATCTTACAATAATATTTGTATGGAAAAACAATAGATATTTATGAATTAAGACTAATCCATGTTGTTTAAACAACATGGATATCATCCTACAAAATGTAAATGCTAAAGGAAAAGTTTCTTAAAGCTTATTTGTCTTTAATTAAAAAAAGCAAATGTAAAAAACTTTCAAAACTTGTGCCCTTTCACTTGCAAAATAAAAACTAAAAATATTTTCAAATCTCTTTCCTAATAAAAAAAGCCAATCCCCACGGATTGGCTAGGTTATTAATTTAAATAGACTTTAAAGCCGCGCCTCAGGCCACTTTCGACATAGTCGATTGTGATGTCCTTTGGAATGCTGGCGTAAAGTCCTTCTTCTATAACGAACATGTGGCCTTCAACGAAGACATACTCGTCGTTATCCCTCTTCTCATCCGGGGCCACGCCCAGGACAACTCCGCTTCAGCAAGCGGACTTAATATATAAACGCACAGCCTTGTGATTAAGCTGGTTGAATTTTTCCCTTGACCCTTGAGTTAATTTTATTTCCATAGAATTAACCTCCTCTCTATTTCTTCTTCACTAATATTTTACCCACTCAGGCAAATAATTAACCACGGCTAACTTATTTTTATTTAAGAAAAAATCCCGCCTGTCTTTACCAGAGAGATTCATTTTAATTTATTCTTTACTTTAATAAAATTATCTATTAATTAATATCCCATGCTCTCTTAACAACTAATATCCATGTTGTTTTAACAACGTAGTTATTGATTTTAATTCATAGTAATCTGCGATTTTTTTAGATATTTATTTTGCAAGATAAATAAGTATGATAGACTGTCTTGACAACTATTATCCATGTTGTTTTAACAACATAGTTATTGGTATATAGTCGCACTAAACTGTGATTTTATCTAAACAAGTTTTTTACAAGATTAATAAATGTCTACGGTATTTTTCCGACAAGTGTTTTTGCAATTTTAATAAATATTTAAAGTCCTTTGCCAAGAAGTATTTTTTTTAAAATCAATAAATGTCTGCAATCCTTTCAAATAATTTTTTTGCAAGTTAAATAAATATGGTGTGCTGTTTTAACAGCTAATATCCATTTTATTTTAACAACATAGTTATTGGTATAAACCCATACTAATCTATGTTTCTTCTCAACAAGTGTTTTTTACAAATCAAAAAATTTCTGCTTGCTTTTTTCAACAATTATKTTTGCWASATAAATAAATATCTGCGGTGTTTTTTACAAATGTTTGCAACATAAATAAATACCTGAAGTATTTTTCCGACAAGTATTTTTACAAGATAAACAAATGTCCGCGGTATTTTTCGGGCAAGTGTTAGTCAAGCAACTATTGCTTTGAGGCTATACAAAATTTTTGAGTCTTTTCCAATAAAAAATTTTGCAAGATAAATAAATACGCTCTACTGCCTCAACAGATTAGTCAAGCAACTATTGCTTTGAGGCTATACAAAATTTTTGAGTCTTTTCCAATAAAAAATTTTGCAAGATAAATAAATACGCTCTACTGCCTCAACAGATACTATCCATGTTGTTTTAACAACATGGATATTGGTATGAATTCATATTAGTCCGTGGTCTTTTTTCAACAAATGTTTGCAACATAAATAAATATCTGCGGTGTTTTTTACAAWTGTTTATACATTCAATAAAAAGAGGCTGTATAATTTTTGCTGGTGTTACTCCCCAACAAATATTATACAGCCAATAAAAAAGTTGTGGTCTCCCATAACTTGAACTTTAAATTAATATCCGTATTTGTCGAAACATTTTTTTAATAGGGCGCACATTTCCTCCCGACTAATTGGGTCCAGGGGTTTTAAATTATTTTCTGCATCCCCGGTGATAACACGATCGTGGATAAGGGCGGCTATACCCGCTTGGTTGTTTACGACAACAGCGTCCTTGAAATGGTATTCGGTTTTTTCATTTGAAGTACGCTTGTAAATGCCGGCCAAAATCCTAAAGGCCTCTGCTCTGATAATTTTTTCGTTAGGAGCAAATTCACCAGAGTTTTCAATGAGTCCCGCACCCACAAGTTTTTTCAAGGCCGATCCGTACCAGGCATCGACTGGCACGTCTGTAAATTTTAATTGAACTTCCACTTCTTCTGCCATGAGCCTGCCCATAACCGCCACAAATTCTGCATTTGTAATATGGCCCTCAGGTCTAAATGTCCCGTCCTTGTAGCCAGTAAAGAGTCCGCGGTCGCTGGCCCAGTCTATATAAGGCTTTGCCCAATTGTCCTTGACATCCGAATAAGCCAAGATGCTTGCGCTAAGCATGCTAATAATTAATAATGTAATCAATATTTTTCTTTTCAAATTTCTTTCTCCTTATCTACTAAATATATAATTAAAAATTCTTTTGGATTGTAAAATCTGGGCACAAGGCCGTAAATTTTATCAGTACAGCCCACGTTTACATAGATTTTTTGTTTTTCATTTAATTCATAAAGTCCCTTTTGATAAACTCTTTTGCCCAGCCAGATCTCTCCGCCCGGTCCAACAAGGCCGCCGATAAAGGGCAGGCGAAAATGACCTCCGTGGTTGTGCCCAGACAAAATCAAGTCAAAGCCCTGGTAATAGTCGGCGTACTCAGGCCGGTGGGCCAGGAGAATATTGTATGAATTCTCGTCCAGATTTTCTCTGTAGGCCTCCAGCTTTTCAAAAAAATTGTCTTTGTCCTTGTCTATATCGTCGACCCCATATATTGCAATTGAATCGATCATTTGCGGCGAATTGTCGTCCAAGAGGACCACATTGTAAGAGGCCAAGGCCTCCAAGATTTGTCTGCAATCGGCCCGCCTGTGCTCGTGGTTACCCGTCACATAATATTTTTTAATGGACCTTGTCCGGTCTAAAAATTCCCAGGCAATTTTATTGTCGCCCTTGTCATCAAAGATGTCGCCCGTTAAAAATATGGCATCCACGTCTGCGACTTTTTCTATGAGTTTGTCCAAATTTTTCCGACCTAGTTTTCCGTGCAAGTCAGAGACCTGGGCAAATTTGTAAGGCCTATTATTTTTGCCAGTGTTGATTTTTAATCTGTTCTCTTTAAGTCCAAGGGAATAAATTATCCCCCCGATTACAAAAGCCGCCAGCAAGTAAAGATAAATCATCTATTAAAGTTAAAGCCAACCGCATCGGTTACCGGCATGGTAAAGATTACGCCCTTGGAAGTTTTTTCCAAATCAAAGGCAGTGTTTATGGCGTCAACTATGCCGTCTTTTTTCTCTGGTCTGGTTACCAAAACTATAATATCTTTTTCAGGTTCAATAACCATATCAAATATAGCCACTCTTTTTTCTATACCGCTACCCCTGCCGTGGAGGACTGTAGCTCCACTGCCTCCTGCCTTTGCAGCTACTTCTATAACATCATCTGCAAGTCCCCTGTCGACTATTACATAAATTGCTGTTGCTTCCATCTTGTCCCCCCTTTGAAATTTACTATCGGTTGCAAAACAAACTCCCAGGCCGCCGTTTTCGAAATGAAATTTTTCTCTGGCCAGGTTTTTTATTGTTTCCGTCTCTTCGCGGTTGCCAAAAACCCATATCATCTCCATGGTTTTTTCTTCCAGGCCCAAGCTCTTTAAAATCTCGCTGTTGGCCGTTCCGCTTGCCCGTACAACTGAATAATGTTTTATGCCAGCCAATCTCATCTTCCTAACAAATTTTCTTGACTGATCTTCTCTAATTATAATTTGATTTAAAAACATACTTACCTCTTTTTAGCATATATTAATCCAAGTAGCATCAAGCTTACCACAGGTGCCATCGCAACAGATGCAATTACACCAAAACCATCTACCAGCGGATCTGCATTGGGTGCAACTGTTGCTGCTCCCTGCATCATTGATAGGGCAAAGGCCGTTGTCATTGGCCCTGACGCAACCCCTCCCGCATCAAAACTTATACCTACAAAAAGGTCGTCAACCTTTCTAAAGAGCATTATGGCGATTAAAAATCCCGGAGCCAAATACATCCACAATTGGAAGCCTCCAAAGTGGATCCGCATGGCAGAGAGCATAACGGCTGAGCCAACGCCCATTGACAGAGCTGTTAGGACGTAAGACCCGTTTACAGAACCACCAGTTACATCTATGATTTGCCCAACCAAGGATTGAACTGCAGGTTCTGCCAGCACAATCATAAGTCCTGTCAAAAGTGAGAAGACAATAAAAAGTGCCGGGCTCTTTACATATAATGCTGTTCCGAGGAAGAAGGCCATGTCTGAAAAGCCCATGTTGACACCTGTTAAAAATAAGATCAGGCCAATGTAAGCATATAGAAGACCCTTCATAATCCTGGAGAATTCGTTTTTGTTTACCTTCATCTTCCAAGCGTTAAAAATTAAAAATATTATTGTAATCGGCAGGGTCGCCAGAGTCGCCTCCTTTAAAGCGGCCATAAAAACTCCGCCGCCAGTAAGGGCCTCCGTAACGGCCTCTGTCCCTTGGCCAACTGGCAAGATCAAACCCAAGAGCAAAACCGCTGCGATGGGTCCGGTCGAGGCCATGCCTACTAGGCCGAAGCTGTATTTTTCTCCCTTGTCTGTACCCTTTAATCTGGAAAGCCCGTAGGCAAGCGAGAGGAAAAATGGAGTTGTAAGGGCACCAGTGCTGGCCCCGCTTGAGTCGAAGGACAGGTTTCTCATGGTTTCATTTTGCGTAAAGAAAAATATAAACATGACCAGGTAAACGCAGGCCAAGATTTTTTTGATAGACAGGCCCTTCAAAATTCTGATAAAGCCAAAACCAATCATAAGACCAACGCCAACGGAAATTAAAATCAAAAGTAAATAGGCGTTAAAGCCTACAATAGATTCGACGTTTTGCGAAAAGACCATGAGATTTGGCTCTGCAATTGTAACTACAAAGCCCAGCAAAAATCCAAACAAAAATGTTAAAGTTGCTTTTGTTATATACTCGGCCATGCTTCCAAGGTGAACGGCAATCCTCTCTACGCCCAGGCTAACGCCCGTCAAAAATAAAGTAAGTCCCCCTATCAAAACCAGGGAGGCCAAGACAAAGCTCCTGATCATTTGAGCCTGGGTGTCCACTATAAAAAGTGCAGCAATAAGTACCATTATCACAATTGGAAGCACGGCCCTTATTACTTCTTTGAAATTTTTTCTAAATATATTCATATTTCACCCCTTTGTTTACAATATATCCATCAAAATTCCAGCCACAAAGCCTGTTAAAATAATAAAGGCCGGATGGATTTTGGGCAATTTTTCTCTGATAAAAAAAACTAAAATAAAAATCCCCACAAGTAAGTAATTACTAATAGCCTGGTTTTTGAAAAGTCCGATTAAAATCGGAGCCACAGCCGCCAGTATAAAGCCCAAACTCATGGGCTTTAGATAAGTCATAATGGATTCTACATAAATCGAATCACGATATTTATTTATAACCCTTGCTATTAAAATAATAATTATAAGCGATGGAGCAACCAAGGATAAAGTCGCGACCACTCCTCCCCAAAAGCCCTCGACTTTGATGCCCACATAGGTGGCCATGTTAATGCCAATAGCTCCTGGCGTCGATTCGCTCACGCCTATCATGGTTAAAAGTTCTTGGTAGGTAAAAAATCCGTATTTGTTTCCAATTTCCACCAAAAATGGAATGGTGGCCAGGCCTCCGCCAACCGCAAAGAGCCCCGCCTTAAAAAATTCTATTATTAAAATTAAAAAATTATCCAAAGAACTTCACCTCCATGGCAGCGATAAGTGCCGCCCCAATTACAATTAGGGGGAGGCTAACACCCGCCAGGGCTAGGCCCATTGAAATTGCCATCAAAATCACGGCCTTGATAGATCTTAACTGCTTCTTGGCCATGCCGTAAATGGTCTGCAAAATTAAACCAACGGCAACCGTCTGTACCATAAGGCCGGCATAATGAAATTTCTCTCCTATTAGTTCTATAAAATTAAAAATACAAAAAATTATAATAAGGCTTGGGGCGACAAAACCCAAAGTGGCGATGATGGCCCCCAAGACTCCGCCCACCTTGTAGCCCACAAAGGTCGTGGTGTTGATGGCGATAATGCCAGGAGTTGCCTGGCCAATAGCATAGTATTCCAAGAGTTCGTCTTCGCTTGCCCATTTTTTATTTTCGGCAACCTCTCGGGTAAGGACGGGAATCATGGCGTAGCCGCCGCCAAAGGTCGTGATTCCAATTTTAAAAAAACTTACAAATAATTCAATAAACTTCATCAATAACCGCCCTTACCAGGGAATCCATGGCGTCAATTATCCGTGGGTCGTCAAATTTGATCAGGCTAAGCTCAGTGCAGGCCAGCAAAATCTTGGCCCCAGACTTTAATTTTTCTTGGATCATAGCCTCAAAGTCAGGAAAGTTTTCTATTTTCGCTTGATCTCCAGCCTTTATCCTGTAAATTGTCTGCATGGACAAGTCTTTTTCCGCTTCTGTGAGCTCGATTAAATTTTTTCCTGCTCCTTCAATAGCCTTCCTATAAATTCCAGTCTTGTAGGTCCCCCGTGTTGCCAAGACGCAAATATCATCGCCTGCATCATGCACTGCCAGGTCGACCATATTTAATATTTTTTTATCGGTCATCTTTTTAAAGTCATCCATAAAATAATGGCTGGTGTTGCAGGGAATTGCAAAAAAATCCGCCCCCCAAGACTCGCCCAATTCAAAGTGACTTTTAAATCTGGCCAAGAGGTCCTTAGAATCACCAGTTAAAATTGCCTGTGTCCTATCCGGCATGAGATTGTCGGAAATCAAAAGCGTTTCAATATGGTCCTGGTCAGTCTTAGCTGGCGAGGATAAAATTATCCGCCTGTTGAATTCGCACGATGCCAGTGGACCCATGCCGCCGATTATGCAAAGCTTTTTCATCTTTCAATCTCCTTTGATGTGCGAAGTGACACCCACTTACCCTCGTGCAAAACCTTTCTCACAGAGCCCACAAAGTCAAAGCGGGTCATAAAGAGTTCCCGCTGACAGTTGGTACACCTGAGCTTTATATCCACGCCCGTTTTCAGAATTTCCCATTCATTTTTCCCGCAGGCGTGGGGTTTTTTCATGGTAACTAAATCGCCCACATAATATTTTAACATTACTTATCAATCCTTATATCTAAATTATTATGAACAACGCCAATTCCCGCCTTGATCAGTGCATCGTAACCAGTCAGACGCATAAGGCGTTCAATCCTCCACTGTTCGCCGGGTATTGTCTTGCAAAGAGCCGTTATAATAACGCCCTCAGGCAAAATATCCGTCGCTTCTAAAATAGCCACAGGTTCTATAACCGCGTGGTCAGAGTCAACAGCCTTTGGTAGGACATCTTTTAAAATTTCTATGGCCTGGTCCACACTTGAATCATAGGCGATTGGAAATTTTACCAAGGCCCTTTGAATATTGCGATTGCGGTTGGTAACCACGCGGATTTCTCCGTTTGGAATTACGTGGAGCTCGCCATTAAAATCGCGAATAGTCGTCGTCCTTAAAGCAATATCAGTAACTTCCCCGTCCTTGCCGGCCACGGTAACATAGTCGCCTATGGCTAAAGAGTCTTCAAAAATCAAAAATATACCACTAATAACATCTTCAACCAGGCTTCTGGCACCAAAGCTGATTGCAAGTCCACCGATACCGGCGGTAGTAATAATGGCAGATGTGTTAATACCGAACATCTTCAAAGTCGATAGGAGCCAGGTCAAGAGGATAACAATTTTAAAAACGCTCCTGATCAAAGAGGCCAAAGACTTGACCCTCTTGGCGTCTTTACCGTGAAGTTTGTCCGTAGACTTTGTTCCTATCTTATTTGCAAGAAAGCCGGCAAGCTTTACAAGTATCTCGGCTAAGATAAAGGTTACAATCGCAACCACAATCTTGCCCCAGACATTCAAGCCGCCAGCTTCATGCATAAAAATAGATTTTATATTCTCTATCATATTCTAATTAGGTGTCCTGCCTGTGCCATTTTTTCGTATATGTCATACATATTTGTAATGCCGCCAACTTGAACATCTTCTTTTAGGTGGAAGAAGTCAAGGCATAGGCCGCAAGCGTTAATATTTACGCCTTCTTCAGCTAATTTCTTGAGGTCGCCCAAAACTTCTGAATCTGAAGTTACAAGCTTAACTGCTGAGTTAAAGAGCAAGATTTCCTTTGGCTTGTGGACAGCTTCAGTCAGTGTGTAGATGAAGGACTTAATTAAAATGTGGCCTAGCTCTTCATTATCGCCCATGTGGTCTTGGGAAAAAGCAATTACCAAGTCTTCGTTCTTGGCTGCCACAAAGCCGGCTCCTTTTTTAATCTTTACTGAAAAATAGTCTTCTATAGTTTCAACTTCTGCGCTTGCGCCCAGGCTTTCAGCTAGCTTTTTGAGGTTGTTAACTGCAACTTCGTTGTCTACTAGTGTTTCAATTTCCTCTACTTCTGCCTTGTCCAATTCTTTTTTTGTTAAAATTACTGGTTGTGGACATAAGAGTCCTCTTGCATCAATCATCTTTTACCTCCTAATAAATTAAAAATCCATTTCTAAATTCGACCACAATCCTGCCGTCGTAATGAATTCTTTCTATATCCCGCTCCGTTTCAACAGAGCTGATTAGACCATCGTCGCCCACCACTTTAAACTCGCGACCACCGTAGATCACAACCTCCTTGTCGAGCTTGTAAATGTGGTCTAAGCCAGATGATGGGACCTTTTTAATGGCGTTTAGACTATCATCCATGATAATAGTCTCCCCATCTGCAATTAAAATATAATTTTTATTTATCTTTTCCATACCATAAAAGTCTTCGTAAGTCCGCCTGGCGTCAACCTCACCATTTTTGATAAGGATAACCTCCTTATCAGTGACCAGTATGTCGCCGCCCGAGGCTTCAAAAAGCCTGAGGGGCACGTAGCCAGACAGTTCAAAAAGACTGGTGATCTCTTTTTTTGTATTGACCTTGGAAAATAGTGAGCTCAGACCGTTTTCAGTCCGCCTCAAACTCAAGACCTTGAAGCCGTCCTTGGTCGGAACCAAGTCGATGGACGCATCCTTGGACAAAAAGCTCAAATAAGGATCTAAATTGTCATCAAAAACCCTGGTTTCAAAATTGAGGCCATCGTCTGAATACAAAACGATCTTGTCGCCAATTTCTCTTAGGCCATTTATGTTATTGATTGGTTCAGACTCCATAATCAAATGGTTCTCGCTATCGATAATATCCATGGTCTTGGACTCGTCGTCTACAAAAAATATATAGTCGCCGGCCCCCATCATCTTGGCATTATCAG
Source organism: Ezakiella peruensis (assembly GCF_900215725.1). Taxonomy (GTDB): domain Bacteria; phylum Bacillota; class Clostridia; order Tissierellales; family Peptoniphilaceae; genus Ezakiella; species Ezakiella peruensis. The sequence goes on from NZ_LT962471.1 coordinate 29,708, forward strand.
CGGTCAAAACCCGCTCATACATCAGATTGCCATCAAAATCCATGGCCGACATGTGAGTGCCGTCCAAGATAAAAATCTTTCCATCCACCACATAGCAGTAGTCCTTGCGCGGAGATTCAATGTACTTGGCCCGACTTTCCTCGGCCTTGCGATTTTTTCTCATCTCGTACATGGACACAACATAGTCGCTGTTTATATACAAAAACACGGCAGTTATCAAAATAAACATGGCCAAGGCAAAAAATATTAGCCGACTTAGCTTCATAAAAGCACCTTGCCAAAAATAATTGCACTCTCAGGCGTAGATTCGTCTTCATCATCGGAAGCATTTGTAAACCTTGGGCTCAGCTCAAAATTGTATTTACCATCTGGGATCATAATAATAAGATCATCCTTTTCAAGGTCCACTTCCTTATTGCCGCATTTTAATTGCAAATTATCAGCCAAAGAATAAACAAATAAAATTTTATTGCCAACAAAAATATCTTCCACAATAAGCTTGTCAAAAAACTTCAAAACTTCCATCTTGGCCTGGAAATCTTCGGATGCTAGCATGGAAAAAACTCGACCCTCATCCAAGGCCACGACGTCTTCATCAGCCTTGAACCTAAAAGTAGTCTTGGCCTTGATAAGCATCTTGGACCCCTTGTAATTTATCGGAAAATTTTTATCAATAGGCACCAAAAAACTCTTCCTGCCAGGAAACTTTTCAAAAGCCTGGCCCTCCTCTTTAATGTCAAAACGGGCAAGGCTAATCTTGAAATCCTCTTTCTCCAAGGACCCACCAACTGGGTAGACGAAAAACTCATCTTTAATGCCCAAATCCTGCTTAGTCCTATTAAAATTATCTATCTTAAAAAGATTCATAAGTCTTCTAATCCTCCACATTTATTTTATCACAAGCGACCCCAATATTCAATAAAAAAGCCCTGGGCAGGCCAATAAAAAAGAAAAAATATAAAAATAGAAAAATAATATGAAACAACTTGCAATTTATGTGGAGCTATTGTAAAATACATCATAAGGTGGTGAGAGAATGGAATTGTTAAAAGAAAAAATATTAAACGAAGGCATAGTAGAAGACGGAAACATCTTGCGTGTCGATAATTTTTTAAACCACAGGCTGGACGTAGAATTTATTAACGAAATTGGCCTGGAACTAAATCACTTATTTAAAAACAAGGGCATCAATAAAATCCTGACAATAGAATCATCAGGAATCGCCATTGCAACAATTGCAGCCCAATACCTGCACGTGCCCGTAATCTTTTCCAAGAAAAATATCCATGTAAACCTCCCCGAAGAGGTCTACATTGAAAAAGTAAATTCCTACACAGAAAAACAAGATAAAAATATAGTCGTGGCCAAGAAAATGCTCACGCCCGACGATAAAATCCTAATCATAGACGACTTTTTGGCCAAGGGTAACGCCCTCAAGGCCCTCATTAACATGGTAAATAAAGCCGGCGGTGAAATCAAAGGCATAGCAATAGTCATCGAAAAATCCTTCCAAGGAGGCGGAGATGAAATCCGCAAGATGGGCTATGAGGTGACAAGTTTGGCGAAGATAAAATCTATGGATAATGGAACCATTCAATTCGAAGACTAAAATTTGAGGTTAAAACGGCGATATTCTCGCGAAAAAATATACGACGAATGCTCATGCCCACAAGGGGCAATCCCATTCGTCGAATGTCTGTCCTGTTCCCCGAAAATTGGACACAAAAGGAGGAGAACATGGACTACACCAAAGACTACAAAAAGAAAAAAGTAGAAGAATATCTAAACTCAAAACTATCACTTAGAAAATTTGTAAAAATTAACAACATACCCAAAACAACCCTTCAAGGTTGGATCCAAACATACAACGAATACGGACCAGATGCCTTTATGGACTCAAACAAAAGAAACACCTTAGTCCAAATGAAAAAAGGGCCAAGTATTACGAAGAAAAAGAAAGAGCATAAAGAAGCTTTCTTGCTATATGATAAATTTTTGAATAAGCTTTATGTCAAGGGCTATGCAAGTTGCTTCGCAACCCTTGACAATCGCATTCAAAAATTTAGTTAGCAAGTAGAAAGCATTCTTTTAGATGAACAAATTATTTGTCCAACTTTTTGGGAACACCCCATGTCCACAATAAAGTGGACGCTACATGACTACAAATATATCCGTTCACTAAAAAGTATCATTCGCAAAATTTCTGCACATCGCGAATCTCATCCGTTTTTCCTCACAAATTCAGATAGGGATATAAGACGAGCGAATTGAAAAACCAATTTAATCAACGGATATTCTTAAGAACGTTGTAGGGTCCACTTTATGTGGACCGATAAGTCCCGCCCCAGAGGCAAAAAAGGTGTTGAGAATCTTACAGCCCTCATCGAAATTTCCTAGCAAATTATATTAAGAAAAAAGGAAAAGAACTTAATAACAAAAAATAACGCGTAGCGTTTGTAGAGGCCGTGGTTAATCCCGGCCATATTTTTTAAAAAATTATGTAAAAGGATGGAGATGTTAATATGGAAAAAATCAAAAAAATGCTAGGCTATTGGCTTATAATAATTTTTGCATTTTATATCTTACCCTTGCTTACTATATATACCTCAAGCAGCATATTAATCGTGCTCATTGGAATTCCAGTAATTTGTTTTACAATATCCTTGATATATGGAAAAAGAAATTCCTTTGATTGGCTATTTTCAATTTTTGTTATGCTGGTATTTATCCCAAGCATATTTATCTTTTACAACGAAAGCGTAGCCATTTATACATTAGTATACGGCTCTATTTCAGCAATCGGTCAATTTATAGGTCATTTAATGAGCGAGAAAAATTAAAAAGTCAAAAAAATATTTTCTCTAAAGGCAAAAAGACCCTAGCACAGTACTAAGGTCTTTTTTTGTTCAAATAGACAAGCAGAAAAACAAAAAATAGCTGACATTAAGTCAGCCATTACAAAGCTTCGCTGGATTTTTCTTGATTGGTAATCAAATAAAAATACAAATAAAAAAGGAAGTCTTTCGACTTCCTTAAATCTTGGTGGAGCATAGGGGGATCGAACCCCTGACTTTTAGACTGCCAGTCTAACGCGCTCCCAGCTGCGCCAATGCCCCTTAATCCACGCGTGCAAGTTCGGCTTCGTAGGCCTTGAAGATGGCTTCTTCCATTTTCTTGCGCATGGTATTGGTAACGGGGTGGACTATATCAAAGTATTCGTCTTTGACTTGTCTGGATGGCATGGCTATAAATAGGCCGTGGATGCCTTCGATGATTTTGAGTTCGTGGATAGCGAGTTCGTCGTCCATCACAACCTTGCATACAGCTTTGAGCTTGCCTGTGTTTTCCATAAGTCTGACATTTACACTTGTAATTTCCATAGTCACCTCATTTTTAAATATAAACTATCCTCACGGATGTTATTATTATACACTATAATTTATTATTTTTCAACTGCTTTTCATCTTTTAGTTTAATGGTAAAGGGGAAAGTGAGGAGAATTTTTACATAGTAGGTGGTGAGTCTCCAGGTTAAGAGGACCAAAAATATTGGCGCTCCATCGGGCAGGATGGATGAAAACATGAGATAGAACATGCCTTCGGCTCCCAGACTGGCCCCTGGGATTGGGATGTAGCCGCTGGAGATTTGGACTGCTGCGCATATGGCAAAGGTGAGCGATACGCTTGGCGGCCTGACCCCGTAGGATACGAATATATAATAGGTGATTGCATAAAATACCAAATAGCCGATGACATTCTCCACAATCATCATTATATAAAATACTAGGCTTTGACCTCTAAAAGTTTGCAGGCCTAGGTTGAAATTTTCAATTTCCCCTTCGATTTTTTCGACAAATTCGTCTTTGGGTTTTAGGATTTTTATTTTTAGCAAAAATTTATAAAAGCCCAGGACGATTTTTTTGACAAGTTTTGGTTTGTAGGCGGCAAGGACCATAAAAACAACCATGGCAACACCAACTATTAGGCCAAGGACCAGCATGTAGGTAAAGACATAGCCACGGGCGTAGAAAAAATCTCCGTGGTAGATGCTAAGGGCAAAGGTGATTAGCAGCCTGGCAAGAGTGTAAAAGAAGAGTTGGACTCCTAAAATCGATGTGGAAACGCCAGTTGGAATTCCAATTCCACTCATATAAAAGACCTGCATGGGTTGGCCGCCAGACGAAAATGGCGTGACGGCAGAAAAAAATTCGCCTATCATGTAGGTCTTGAAGGCTGCGTAAAGGCTCATGGCTTGGCCTTGGTTGTGGGCCAGCTGCATGATAATTATAGCCTGGCTAAGCCAATAGGCAAACATGAGTCCCAATATTAAAAATACATAGCGTGGCTCCAGGTTTTGAATGGCGAGCTTAAGTGAGCTTACTCCGTCCGCATAAAAAATTCCCACCAAGAGGAGAACCAGCGTTATTAAAATAATTCCAATTAAATATTTTTTTCCCATAAGTATCTATATTTTACCATTTTTGAGCCAAATTATCAATGAAGAGCTTTTCTATAAATATTTGCAATCGCTAATGTAGCGTCTACCTTGCAGCCCTGCCCAAGAGACAAGTCCGCAAGTACGCCGTCGATTGGTATGCAGGACTCACGCAACCTCTTGTTCAATCGTTAGACCTAAGGGAAAAACGATTGAGGACAAAGGCTCAAGGAGAATGGCAGACAAAGCGATTGCAAAGCTTGCAAAGAAAAAGACAGGTTGCCCTGCCTTTTAATTTCTTAATCTTAAATCCTCTCTACTAATCTACATACAAATTGCAAGGGAAAATTGATGAATTTTTGTCTTTTAGGGCTAGACTTTTGCGGGCTACATAAAGTCGCCCCTACAACGTTCTGAAAAATCATTTTAATTTTATCCCTCTCTAAATTTGTGAGGAAATTTTGATGAGGGCCGTAAGATTCACCACTCGAGCATCGTTGGATTTTTTCTCGTAAATATTCTATGGATATATTTGTAGCCATGTAGCGTCTGGTTTATTCCAGACATTCGGCGAATGGGATTACCCCTTGTGGGCATGAGCATTCGTCGTATATATTTTCTGCAAAAAGTCGCAATTTTAACCACAAATTACTCACCATTCGTAGGTTTCTATGTCGTACCCGTCAACAACCATACACGAGTGAGTGCCGTCTTTTGGGATGGTAGTAGATCCGGGGTTTAAAATGTGAACGGTGTCCGTCTTAAGGTTGACCTTGATGTGGGTGTGACCAGTGATTAAAAAATCGCAAAACTTGGCCTCGGCCATTTGGATCCGATCTTCCTCAGATTCCCTGTGACCGTGAGTTGCAAAAATCCTAACATCGCCAAAGTCTTTAATCAGATAGTTTTCGTGGATGTTTTTCCCCGTGATCATTTCGTCGGCCTCAGAATCGCAATTGCCTTTGACAAAATAAATGTTGTCCATATTTTTAATCTGTTCAGCCAAACGCTTGGGGTCGTATTTAACTGGCAAATCATTTCTGGGACCGTGGTAGAGCACGTCGCCCAAGTGAATGTAGCAATCCACCTGACCCATCTTTTTTATCGCCTTCATAAATTCATCGTAAGACCCGTGGGTGTCACTTAAGATTCCAATACGCATTTCAAACCTCCTTCTTACGATACATTATATCATAAGCTAAATAAAACTTAAATAACTAACAGAAAATTACTTTAATTTGTAATATCTGTAAAATTCATCGATTGTCCAAGAATTTTAAGTGTCCTGTTCCCCAAAAATTGGACACAAAAGGAGGAGGACATGGACTACACCAAAGACTACAAGACTATTGAGGAATTAGAAGTTGCTATTAGAGAATATATTAACTGGTACAACAAGAGAATAAAGACAAAATTAAACGGCCTGTCACCTGTTGAGTACAGGTTACAAGCCGTATAGTAAACGCGGTTATTTTGTCCGGGTTTGTGGGTGCATATCATACTTCCCTACTTTTTATTTATACAGGTTAAAATTATAAATTCAACCTGTATTATTTTGTTTTAATAGCTTTTGAATATTTTTCAATCACAATTATTTTTTCAAAACTTCCATAGCCTTGTCGAAATCTGGCAAATTGGTTGCTTCTGGAACGTATTCCACATATTCAACACAGCCTTCCTTGTCGATTATCACAACGCCCCTGGCCAAGAGTCCAAGTTCTTCGATCAAAAATCCGTACTTGGTTCCAAAGTCGTGGTCCTTGTAATCTGAAAGCATAATTAGATTGTCAATTCCCTTTGCAGCGCAAAATCTGGATTGGGCAAATGGTAAATCGCAGCTGATGGTTAAAATAACAAGGTCTTTTAATTCAGATGCTTCCTTGTTGAAGGTCTTGGTTTGCTCTTCGCAAACAGGTGTGTCAATTGATGGCACAACACTAATTACAACCCTCTTGCCTTCCAAGTCTGACAATTTAAATTCGCTCATGTCGCTCTTAACAGCTGTAAAATCTGTAGCCTTGTCTCCAACCTTTACTTCAGGTCCAACCAAAGTCATAGGTTCCCCTTGAAATTTAATTGCATCAAAACGTTTTAAATCACTCATAATATTCTCCTTTAAAAAAATTCTCTAAGCCTGAATATAAAATCCAAGCCCCCTTAGCTTATCTATTTTTATTATACCCAATTGAAAGGAAAAATATAATGACGAGATTTTTAGAATACATTTCCCTCGATCCCCTCAACCGGGATGCACCCGGTATCGGGTCCGAAATGGCCACCATAAAGGTGGTATGATACATGCAAAGTAGACAGTCTAATTAATTAAAAACCCATAAAAGGAGAAAAAATGGGGAAAATTAAATTTGACTTAGAAACAAAAATACAAGCATGTAGAGAATATGAAAAAGGAAACAAATCATTTAGAGAAATAGCCAAGGAAATAAATGCAGGAGATACAACTGTCGCCTCATGGTATGTAAAATACAAAGAAAANAAAGTGGAAGGTCAAGGGATGAAGCATAGTATGTCAAGGGTAGGTAAATGTATAGATAACGGACCAATGGAAGGGTTTTTTGGTACATTAAAGGCAGAGATGTTTTATGGTAAAGAGTTTAATTCTTTAGAAGAATTAAAAGAAAGAATTATGAATTACATTGAGTTTTACAACAACGAGAGGTTCCAGAAAAGATTAAACTGCATGGCTCCGTTGGAGTACAGAGAGCATGCAGTTTAAAGATATGTTTTTAATTAATTGTTGTGTCTACTTGACAAGAGGCTGTTCAAAAGGATGGCCGCTACCTACGTTCTTATACATATCCGTAGAAAAATAAAAAATGGCCGAAATAAATCGGCCTCTACAACGCTTCGCGTATTTTTTAAATATTCTACGGATATTCATGTAGCCATGTAGCGTCCACTTTATTGTGGACATTCGGCGAATGTGATTGCCCCTTGTGGGCATGAGCATTCGTCGTATATTTTTTCACGAGAATGTCGCAATTTTAACCACAAATTTCTCCTAAAACTTCATCCAAGCTCTCCCCAAATCCTGGGTCCATGTGGGTTAAAAAGTGCCACTCCTCATCTCCCTTTTTCCTATACAAAATCGCCTCGCCGTCTTCCGATCCCAGGAAGGACCTTTCCACTTCGTAGCCTTTTTCTTCCAGGGCTTTTTTTGTCTTTTTATAATTTTCTTCCCTGGCTTCTATATACTCTTTGACTTCTTCATTGTTGATTGCGTAGGCGTCAACACGAGTGGCTGATGGGACCATGCCGTCTCCCTTGACGGAGAGATTTGGAATTTCCTTCCAATAAATATCCACCCTGTCCCCATCTGTAAACATAAAGCGAGTAAGGGGGATTATGTGGCCCTTGTGTTCGATTTCCATATAATCTGGAACCAGATCCCATTTTAAATATTCATAGGTAAATCCGTCTTCCTCTTCGCTTGCGTAAGCGTCCAGCTGCGAAATAAATTCTCTGCCTTCTTCCAAACTTTCAAATGCGGCTAGGTCTGTGCTGTATCCGTCTTGGTATAATTCTAAAATATACATAAGTCCTCCTTAAAATTTATCTTAGGTTAGCTTTATCATAAAGATAAAATTCCCGTCTTCCTTCTTAACCTGGTAGTCGATTTTGTAATTGTCAAGTAAGTTTTTTACAATGTAAAGTCCCAGGCCATTGCTGTTTTCCTTATTGAGGTCAAAGTTAATATCAAAAATCTTGTCCACATCCAAGGCCTCCAGATTTGAAGCGGAGTTTTCGATGTAGAACCAGTTTTCCCTTGCCCCTATACTTATGATACCATTTTCGTCGGTATATTTAACAGCATTTGAAAGTAAATTCGATAAAATAATTTTTAAAGCGGTCTTTCCTATATAAATTTTTTCGTCTGCTAAGTCCTTTGTAATTTTTATATTCTTTTGACTGGCCATGACAGAATATTTTTTCAAAATGTCTGCCAGGACGTCGTTAACAATTACGACTTCCTCGTCGTTTTTCAAATTTTCCAAGGAGGAGACGGACAAAATCTGCGTAACATTTGCAGTCAGTCCGTCGACTATATCAATACATTCATCGATATAGGTATCCCTATCCTTGTACTTGCCGATATTGTACTTCATATTCTCCAGGATAATCTTCATGCTAGCTAGAGGGGTTTTAAGCTCATGAGAAGATCCCTTTAGAAAGTCGTACTTGAGTCTTTCTAATTTAATAATTTCCTTATTTTTTATTTCCAAGTCGTCAATTGACTTTAAAAGAGTTGTGTATAAGTCGTTGATTTGTTCCTTTAAGTCGCCAATTTCATCCCTTGTGTCGACTTCTAATATGGCCTCCTTGTCCAGGGCCATCATCTTATCGGTCACGTTTTTTATTTCAGTTACGTTATTCTTTATGACCTTGGCGTAAACAAGAGAAACGACAACTGATAATAAAAATGACAGTAGCAATGTATATGGCAAAAATTTTAGGCTCAGGTCCTTGGCCTCTTTTTTAACATCGGCCGTGGAAACAAATTGGAGGAAGACCTCCTCCCCGTCGTCCAATTTTATCCCCCTCTCTTCGATAATGAGGGAGTTGGTGTCCGAGTTCATGTCGATAATTACATTGCCTTCGATCTTGATTGCGTCGTCCGCCATTGCCTCTATTATATGGGCCTTGACCTCGCTTGACCTGGAGTAGAGGTCGATAATTTCCTCGACCTCGGCCATGTCCTTGTCATATAAACTCTCAGCCATCTGGTCAGCAATGGTCCGCACTTCATTTTTACGTTTTTCCAAATAGGTTTTTGGGAAAATTAAAAACACCAGAAAGTGGACCAAGAGGACTACCAAGGCCAGGACAGAAAATATTTGTATGAACATTTTTGGAAATATTTTTAAGTTTTTCATTTTCTCTCCAACTTGTAGCCCACATTTCTAACTGTGGATATGCAATCTAAATCGAGTTTCTTTCTAATTTCTTTTATATAAACGTCAATTACCCGGTCGTAGGGGATTTCGTCGGATTCTTTCCACACGGCGTCAATTATCTGCATACGAGTGAGGACCCGGCCCTCGTTTTCGAGTAAGTATTTTAAAATCTCCAGCTCCTTGGGGTTGGCATTTACGTCTTCGCCGTTGATCCTTGCGGTGTAAGAGGTGAAGTCGACCTCGGTATCCTTGTACTTAAAAGTCTCCCTTTGCCCGTAGTGCTTTTTGATAAGGGAATCTACCCGAGCCTTTAAAACAGGCAGGGAAAAGGGTTTTTCGATATAGCCATCGGCCAGGTTTGTAAAGGCGTCAATCTTGTATTCTTCGTCAGAAAAAGCGGTCAAAATCAAAACTGGTAAGTCGCTTTTTTCTCTGACCCTCCTCAAAACCTCCAGGCCATTTATATAAGGGATTTGTATATCCAAAATTATTAGTTTTATATCAGAATCAAATTTCTCCAAGGCCTCCCTGCCGTCCTTTGCTTCCACGGTTTGGTAATTAAAAGCCTTGAGGTATTCACTTATCCCTTCTCTAATGACTGTGTCGTCTTCAACAATTAACACTCGCATAAAATCTCCTTTTTAATTCTCTGACACGAGATATGATAGCCAATCGGTCAATTCCTTGGCGACCATTTCAGGATCGCCCTACAACGCTTCGCGTTTTTTATAATAAATATTCTACGGTTATTCATGTAGCCATGTAGCGTCTGGTTTATCCCAGACATTCGGCGAATGTGATTGCCCCTTGTGGGCATGAGCATTCGTCGTAAATTTTTCCCCACTCTTCATCCTTTAAGCACCGAAATTTAGGAGGATAAATCGATGAGGGCTATCTTTTATTTTCTCTCTACTTTTAATTGTTCTAATTTGTGAGGAAAAATTGATGAATTTTTGTAGCTTGAGACTTTTTAGGAATGAGGCGTAGTGAGTCCTACGCCGCAGTGACGAAAAAGTCGAACACTGCAAAAAGTCGCAATTTTAACCACAAATTTATCTCCCAAAGGATATTGCATCCACCGGGCATGCGTTTTTGCAACGGCCACACCTAATACATTCCAAATGATTGCAATTTTGAACTGGATCTATATTCATCTGGCAAACTTTCTTACAGCGGCCACAATTGATGCACTTGTGGTGGTCTAATCTGTAACGAAAAACTGAAATCGAATTAAAAATCGAATACAGAGCACCAAGTGGGCAGATGTACTTGCAAAATGGCCTGTAGATTATAATTGATAACAAGATTGTAAGGGCTAAAATGAGTCCCTTCCAATAGTACAAAAATCCAATGGCCCCTCTCATGGTCTTGTTTAAAAGTACCAGAGGAATCCCGCCTTCAAGCATACCCACTGGGCAAATTAGCTTACAGAAAAATGGGGACCCTTGGCCCAAAATATCCACCACAAACATTGGTAGGATTATTACAAAAATCGCCAGTATAAAATACTTGAGTTTTCTAAAATGCTTGTCGAACTTAAAAGTATCGATCTTCTTAAAAAATGGAATCTTGTGCAAGAGGTCTTGGACCAATCCAAAGGGACACAGATATCCGCACACAAAGCGGCCGATTAAAGCCCCTATAAAAAATATAAAGCCTACTACGTAAAAAGAAAACTTGTAATTTGAGTTTCCCAAAACCGCTTGAAGGGCGCCTATAGGACAAGAGCCCTTGGCACCTGGGCAGGAATAGCAGTTCATGCCTGGCACGCAAAGCTTCTTCCATTCTCCCCCGTAAATCTTCCCTGTCTTGAAACCCTGGAAGTAAGAGTTTGTAAGTAAAAACCATGAAGCTTGGAAGAAGTGCCTGACCCAATCCATGGCCAAATAAAACTTGGCCTTGCTAACTTTAAATATATTCATAAATCTAGCCAATTCCTATACACTCCATGCAAATCCTGATAGCCTTTTCAAGGACCACCCTGACCTCGCCGTTTTGTGTGCCGTAAAAAATCATGGCTGCGGACAAAACGACCAAGGCCCAGGGTAGGGCCCGGCTGTTTAAAATCTTTTCTTTCATTATTATGTCCTTATTTGTTCCTAATCTTTGCTAGCTCGTCTTCGATAACTTTCTTCCAGCCTTCAGCAGTTCTGGAACCTGAGTAAGTTTCGCCAACGATATTGCCTTCCTTGTCGACAAAGAATGTTTCAGGTAGGGCTTGGATGCCGTTTAATCTGCCGTTGAAATTGGTCTTGTCTGGCATCAAGAATGGATAAGAAGCCTTGGTCTTTTCTTGAATTAATTTTGATTTTTCAATGGCTTCTGCATTTTCTCCCCTATCGTCAACTGTGTCTGTTACAACGCCAACGATGTTTACGCCCTTGTCCTTCATTTCTTTATAAACCTTTTCTAGGTCAGGAATTTCCTTAACGCAAGCTGTGCACCAGGTTGCAAAAACATTTACCATTGTGAGTTCATAGTCGCCAAAGTCTTCGATGTCAAAGTCCTTGCCGTTAATGTCCTTGGTCTTTAGATTTTTTAAATCTTTTGCAGAGCTATTATCCAAAATTTGGTCGCCTTGGAGGTCTGTTTTTTCTGCTAGGACAAAACCATTTTCAGGACGGTCTTTTTTGTCGATCACTTCTACATTTGTATTCTTAAATTCCTTCAAAATTTCGTCGTCTGTCTTTTCATTTGTAGATAGGTAGTATTCATATTCGCCATCCTTGCTTGTGCCGATCAATTCATGTTTATCAGCCTTGGTAATCTTGGAAATTTCTTCTTGGCTGGTGCCTTTTTTAAACATTGAAATGGTTCCCAGTCTTTCTAGGCTTTGAATCCAATTCATAAAGCCGTCGCCCATTTGAGGAACTTCTGCATTTCTTTGCTCTTCAGTCAAACGATCAAAAGTTAGCATGGCGTATTTTAAATCTTGGTCAAGAGGACTTTGGTCGTCCAGCATGGCAACTTCCTTGTTTACCATGGCCTTTTTGAATTCATCTGTCAGCTTAAACTTTAGGCCCATAAACTCATAAACGTATTCGTCCTTGGCCCCAATTGTGTAATCAGCTGGTTTAAAAGTTGCTGATGGAGTGTCCTTTGTTGGGTCAGTCATACCAGCTTCTTCAGCGCTCACTGATTCTGTGCCCTCTTCTAGGCCCTTGCCGTCTTCGATCATTGGCATGTCATTGTTTTTTGCCTTGTCAGCCTTATTGCATGCCACAGCTCCAAAGGCCAAAGTAAGTATAAGTAAAACACTTATCATTTTTAAAATATTATTTCTCATAAATTTTTCCTCCTAATATTTTTTCTCTTTCAAATTTAAATTAATTATCGGTCAGAGACCATATCTCCTCCCAACAAAACCTATGATACAATAGATTTATGAAATGAATATGAAATGAGAAAAATATTTTTTTATTTTTTCAAAAAAATTTATAACTTTTGTCGGCCGCAAATCTCTTGGCCAAATCCACAGCCAGTCTAGGCTCTTTTCCTACTTGCATTATATGTATAAAAAAAATAATTGTCAACACAAAAAATCCAGGCCAAAAACCTGGATCTTTCTTATTATATAGCTTATATATTTTATTTTCCGGCTGGGTAGATTGAGAAAACTGTCATATACCAGTTTTTGATAGCTTGGTCAACTTCGCGAGCCGCATACAATCTGTCCTTACCCATTGGTTCGTTGGTGTCTGGATAATATTTATCCCAACCATTTGGATCGTAAACTTCAAAATAGAGTTCGCCGTTTATGACCTTGTAGCCCTTGATGAGGAAGAAGTGACCACCGTCAAAGCCGTAGAACCTGCCAAAATTGTTGGATTCAGGCTTGGTGTTTTCCTTGATTTCCTTCATGATGGCGCAAACATAAACGATGTTGCCCTTGTCGATTTCATCTGTAATGAGTTCTGGATATTTGTAGAATACGTCGTCGTAGTGGACGTCGTGAGCCTTGAAATAATCTTCAACAATATTTGTGCTCCACCATTGGCCGTCGTTTGGAACTTCGTTTCTGCAGGATTCACCTGTGGCTGTGGAATTTGGATCCAACCATTTTAAAACCATACCCATGGATGTTGGTCCGCAGTTACCTTCATTGTATTCGCCTGTGTGGGCTTGGTCTTCGTACCAATCGTAGTCGCGGTTGTTGGCAGCTTCCATTTGTTTTTTATCAGGCACAGCAAAGACGACTTCATCCTTGCCATCGCCTTCGAGCTTGAAGTCAAAAAATTCCATGGCGTCGTTAACTTCTAAGAAGTAAAAGCCTTTTAAGAAACCAACCTTGTAATTCTTGGACTCTTTATCCAAACGGAGTTCGTATTCATCAAATTCCACTTGGCTGAGGTCCAGTTTGGAAACGGACTTTTTGTTGTGGTTGAACTCGCCTTCCTTCATGGCAATGCGTTTGTTCTTGTCATTGGCCTTGATGGAAAACCTGTGGATAGATGGGGCTAGAAATTCTGAAAATTCGTCCAGCCTAATATATTTTTGCCAATCGTCAAAAGAGTAGAGATTCAAAGTTGAATCGCGCATGGCAAATTTCAATTCGTCAGCTTCGATAGCAGGTTTTGCTTCTTCAGCTGGCTGATCTTTTTCTTCTGTTTTTTCTGTTGTTTCTGCATTTTCTACTGGAGCCTTGGGCTCTTCAGTTTTATCTGCAGGTTTTTTGGAGCAAGCTGTCATAAGTGACAAAGCAAGAGCCAAAATTACTAGTAGTTTTTTTATATTTTTCATTGTTCCTCCTTATAAATTCAATTTGAAATTATAAAATTGCATGGCTATATCATTTAAGGCACTGACCACAAAAAGATCTGCAGTCTTATTAAGCTGGGTCATGAGCTCCTTCAAGTGGCTCAATATATGGTCTGTCATAGCCATTATTTCTCCCACAAATTCCTCCCGTGACTGGGGCTTAGTGACTGTATATGGATAGTCAGAGTAGCTATCTATCTTGCTTAGGTCAAAGACCAGGTCATAGCCCTCAGTCCTTGCAATCTTAAAAGATTCCAAGATCGCCCTGTCCAAAATCCCTACGAATTCGCTTGTCAGGTCCTTGTCCAGGCCGCCTAAGGAAAATGTATTGTATTTTATTTTTACCAGAGAGTTAAAATACATCTCAAAAATTTCGTTAATATTCATGTTACCTCTTTTGTTTTATAATTTATTGCACAAAAAAATGGTGGACTGTACAAGAGTCGAACTTGTGACCTCTACGATGTCAACGTAGCGCTCTAACCAACTGAGCTAACAGTCCCCATTGGGTACTGTCATATTATACTACAAGGACATCAATTTTGCAAGCCTTATTTAAAAGAAGCTTTAATTTCCTTGGCCAAGGCCTTAAGTTCTTCCATATTTTCTTTGGATGCAGCTGAGGTTAGGACAACTGGATTGCCAACCTTTGTCATCTTGGACTTTTCTAAAATTTCATCAGCCATAGCTTCGGACCTGCCGCCCCATGAACCGTTAACGATTGTGGAGTAGTTGTGTCCGCTGTAGCCTGTCATCACAAGATCCCTGAGGAATGCATCCATCTTTGGATAGAGGACTGTGTTGTAGTTGATAGGCGTGATTACCAGATTTGAAAGCCTGTGGGCTTCTGAAATAATGTATGAAAAATCAGTATTGCTTACGTCGTAGACCTTGATATTCTTGACCCCTTCTAGGCTCAGATAATGAGCAAGGGCTTCAGCTGCAAGCATTGTGTTGCCGTACATGGTTGCGCAAACTATGCAAACGCCATTTTCTTCTGGTTCATAGGCTGCCCACTTTTGGTATTTGTCGACAAAAGCCTTTATCTTTTCGCCGTCGCGGTGGACTGGACCGTGAAGTGGTAAAATCATCTTGACTTCAGCCAGGTCAATCTTCTTTAAAATGTTAGCAGTATTCCTGCCAAACTTACCAACAATATTTATATAATAGCGTCTGGCTTCTGAGAAAAATTCTTCATTCATATCTGTCAGGTCACTTGTAACATGGCCTTCAATTGCGCCGAATACGCCAAAAGCATCAGCTGTAAAGAGTTCGCCTTCTGAAGTTTGAACAAACATAACCTCTGGCCAGTGGACCATTGGAGCAAACTTAAAGGTAAGAGTCCTGGTACCGATGTCCAGATCTTCGCCGTCCTTGACCACAATGCGATTATCATTGTCGGCCACGTGGAAAAATTGGTCTAAAAATTGGAAGGTCTTGGCGTTTCCAATGATCTTGCAATTTGGATATTTTTGCATAACAATTGAAACAGCAGTTGAGTGGTCGGGTTCCATGTGGGTGATGACCAAATAATCCAAATCTTCACCGGCCAAAGCCCCTTCCAGATTTTCCATAAATTGTTCGATAAAGCAAGGGTCTACAGTATCAAAAAGTGTATTAGTCTTACCCTTAATCAAATATGAGTTATAGCTGATTCCATTTGGAATTGGATACATATTTTCAAAACGCGAAATCCGTCTGTCATTTACACCAATCCTAATCAAATCATCTGAAAGATTTTCATAAAAGTACATAAGCTCCTCCTATAATAAATTCTCTTTCTCTTATTTTACCAAATTTTAAGGTTAAATGCAATTTATAAAGGGGGAAAATGTTTTGTCTTGTGCAAATCTCGAAACCTCAACCGGGATGAACTCGGCATCGGTTTCGGAATGTCCACCATAAAGGATGGACGCTACACCGCAGAGCGATATAAAGTCTGAATATATTTTTAATGCGGATATTATTCAGAACGTTGTAGGGGCGACTTTATGTGGCCCGAAAAATATCGATTGCATCTTGTATGCATGAGATATTTTTAATTTGAAACGCATTTCCCCAAACAAAAAAGCCCCATAACGGGGCCTCTTTTGTTTGTTTGAGGAAGAACAAATACATTATTAAAAATGCATATGATCAAAAGGCACTATGTAGACAGCTGGCTTCGAATAAAACTCGAAGACCTTTGTCACTACACATGTGACCATACAATATTTTATCACATAAAAGCCCCCCTGTCAATAGTCCCTTACATATTATTATTTTTACGACGAAATTTCTTGCAAATAATTATGAATAGTATGACTAACAAAAATTAATGGACTATATATAGTAGTTTGCAAATAAAAACTCCGCCCTGGAGGGGACCAAGAGCGGAGTTTTCACATAGTGGATCTTACTTTTATTTAAAATCCTTCCTCTATTTACTTTTTCACAGCCAGTCATTTGTAATTTATTTTTGCTCTTGCATTTTCAAAATTCGCAGCTAGGCATTTGTAAAATATTTTTGCATTTGCATTTTCAAAGTCTGTGCCTTCTCATTTGCAATTTATATTTGCATTTACATTTCTAAGGTCCCTGGCTCTTAACTTGCAAAATATAAAAGCTATTTTTTCTTTAACTCTTCCTTGGCAAAAATTCCCTTCTTGATATTTAAGACCATCCAGACCAGGCCGACGGTTAAAATTATATGGCCCAGGCCAGAAATCCCCGCCATAGCCGGCACTGATACTACTCCTTCTGTACCAATTACATCATAGATCCCGTAGACCGTCATCATGGACACGGTTGTTACGAGACCAATATTGTAAATTGTAAGCGGCCTTTTGATCCCACAGAGTTCTTTGCATTTCATAAATCTGGTCAAGATAAAGACGATCATGACTACAATAAAGCCCAAGACTAGGGTGTGGACATGGAGTTTTCCCAGGTGATTATCACCTGTATATGAAAAATATTTGGTAAATTCCCTGTAGAAAACTCCGCCTGCCAAACCCATAAACATATAGACAAGAGAAGTGTCGAAAATATTCTTTTCATTAAATTCTTTTATAAAATGCCTAAAGCCCTTTACAACTATCATTACATAGGCGATTGTCTTTGGCATCATTAGAGCGCCCAGAGCTGGGACTGTCCTCGACCAAAGGACAACTGGTATATAAAACAAAAAGCTCAAAGCTATATAAAGGCTCATATGCTCAAGGCCTTCGACTTTTCTGTTTTTGTAAGTCCAAATGATTAATAGGATTCCCATTATTAAAAATGGAATGTTTCTGATTATACCCATTGAATAGGTCTCTGCCCCTCCCCAATTGTTTTGTGGCAGGCAGACGAGGATTATCCTAAGAGCAGCCAAGCCCACTATAATCCACCTCTTCACCGGGTCCTTGTCCCCGGAAATATTCCTATAATAATAATAGAAGAGCACATAAAAAATTGTCATAGTAATGCCGGTGACAAATTTCCCCCAAGAAAGGGCGGTCGCAAATCTATTGAAGCCGTCCGCAGACATGTGGGCCATTACCCTTGGCAGCAAGTGAAAGCCGTCGCCCAAGCCAAGTAAAACTGCCATTAACCCAAAGGTCTTGGCGTTTTTGTTTTCATTTAAGAGCAGTCTGATACCCAATCCCGTAACGACGACCAGGTAGACAATATCAAATATCGATTCCATTAATCCCATCATTTTAAATTCCTCCCTTCAACCAAGCAATGTATTTATTGTAATGATTCAAAAATTCTTCCCTGTCCCAAGCTTCCAAATATGTCCGCTGGATCAAATTGTGGACGGCTGCCTTCATAAATTCAAGCCTGTCTCTATCAAAATCGCTGGTCGAAAAATCGTCCTCGCCCGGGCGAAATTCCTTCAAATACTTCCTCCACTTGCCTTCCAAATCGGGCGTCCAATTGAGATAGCGGTTTTTGTAGAGGCCGTAAGTGTCTGGCTCAAACAAAATTTCCGCCAAAGCATTTCCGTAGGCCTCAAGGGCTTTGTGGATGTCAAAATTATTTTTTTCCAGTAAGCTTAAAAAGAGTTTATGGATGTCGGCCGTCTCCATGTCCAAAATCGTAAAGTAAGCGTCTTCAATGTCTTCAAAGTATTTGTAAAAACTCCCCCGAGCTATGTCCAGTTTCTCGACGATTTCCTTTACATTGGCCTGGTAAATGGACTTGGCTGAAAAAGTTTCCTTTAAAATGCCGACCACCCTGGACTTTTTTTCCTCGGGTAAATTATAAAAAGTATTTTTTGGCATAGATTTTCACCAAGATTACCATGTACTTGATACCAGCAGACAGGAGAGCCATGCCCAGTCCTATATAAAAAGTATAGAAAAAGACGGCAGGCAGGCTGGTAAATTTACTTAAGCCCATACCCAAAAACATCATTCCAAACATAATGATGTAAGATTTTTTATCCAAAAATTTCCACAGCTTGGGCTCGTCTAATTTTGAAATCCTATCCAGATTTTTGTCGACCATGGGCGAAAAAATTCTAAAATAAAAAACTAAAAACACTGCCGCCATGATCAGATAATACCAAAAGTTTTTGATATCAACTTCCGTGCCGACCCTGCAGCCTACCATTACAACTTTAAGACCAGCAAAAATCCACAGGATTCCAGCCAGTAAAACTAAATATTTTTTCTTCATTTGATCCTCCTTGAAGATAAGTGACACAGTGTCACTTTGTATAATTATACCATAGATTAAAGAAAAATAAACAGTTCTGACCTAAAAATAAAATTATTTTTTCGTTTTTTAAAAGCGAAAAGAATTGAAAATAAAAGGCAGCTTACAATTTAAAAGCAACGAGCCCGCAAATTTTTCAGCGTAAAGATAAGAAATCCTTCCCCATTTTTCCCAATAAAAAAGCAAGCCCAAGGCCTGCTTAATCTATTCTATTATGCGATCTATTATGCGAATTTTTTTGCAAAATCTACAAAGGCGTCGGCTGCTTTTTTGATGTAATCATAGGTTTTTTCTACTAACTTGCCCTTTTCATCAAAGCAGTCACCCACATTTGCCAAATAAATTTCCGGTTTTTGCATGGGGATTAAGTTGACATTTACAAAGACTTGGCGGAGGGCCAAGTTGCCTGCAAGTCCTCCCATGCCGCCGATTGATGCAGAAAATACTGTGGCTGGCTTGCCAGATATTCCACTGCCATTTGGGTCGACCGAAACTATGTCGATGACATTTTTAGCGGCTGGGGCAAAGGACCTGTTGTACTCAGGTGTAAAGAAAATAAAGGCGTCGTAATTTCTGACCTCTTCCCTGATCCTCTTAAATTCTGGGTGGAGTTTGTCTCCTTCCAAGTCCGCATTGTAAAGTGGTATATTTTTTATATCTATAATTTCAGCTTGGACATCTCCATCAAGCATCTCTTTAACTACCTTTGCAATTTTCATATTATAAGAATCTTCTCTTAACGATCCGACTATTAATCCAATTTTCATATGATCCTCCTTGTAAATTATTTTATCTTATCTATTTTCTACCCAATGAACCGGCTAATCAAGCAATAAAAAAGCGGAAGCTTTTACTTCCGCTTGAACTTACATAACTTGGCTCTTTTCTTTTTCTATTAAATAATTTTCCTGCTGGGTTGTAAAGAGCTTATAATACAAGCTGTCTGTATTTTTCATCAAATTCTTGTGGGAGTCAAAGGCCTCAACCCTGGAATTATTTAGAAGCAAAATTTTGTCACAAAAAACTGACGAGCTCATCCTGTGGGAAATAAAAATCGAAGTCTTGTCGTGAACCAGTTTGGCGAAATTTTCGTAAATCTCCGCCTCGGACTCAGGATCCAGGGCAGATGTCGGTTCGTCGAGGATTACCAGGTCTGCGTCCTTGTATAATGCCCGGCCAATGGCGATCTTTTGCCGTTCGCCACCGGAAAAGCGTTCGCCCTCCAGGTTGCCCACGCCGACCAGTGAGTCCACGCCGTCCTTGGCCTTGGCGACTCTCTCGGTCAAATTTAAATCGCTGATAATTTTCTCTACCTTGGCCTTGTCATAGGTTGGGTCAGAGGAAATATTTTCGCCGATTGTAAAGTTAAATAGATGATAGTCTTGGAAGACTGCGGAAATATTTTTCTGCAGGTCTTTTTTCTTGTAAGAATCAATGGGCTTGTCATTTATTAAAATCTGTCCTTCATTTGCCGTGTAAAAACCGCAGAGGAGTTTTATAATCGTGGTCTTGCCAGCCCCGTTTAAGCCGACGATTGAAATCTTTTCGCCCCTGTGGATCTCAAAGGAAATGTCGTTTAGTACATTTGCCTCTGAGGCCGGGTACTTGAAGGAGACATTTTTAAATTCAATCTTGTCGATTGCCTTCAGGCTTTCCTTATCACTATCGCTCGCCTCTTCTTCCTCCAGATTCATATAATCATAGAGGGGTTTTATCATGGCCGCACTTGAATTCATAAAGGATAGGGACTTGATCATATCAAAGAAATTGGTGTTAAACATAGCCAGGGCCGAACTGTATAAATAAAATGAACCCAATCCCAGCTTTTCCCCACCCAGGACACCAATCGTCCTAAGACCGGTGTAAATGTATGAGATGGCAATGATAAGGACATTTAATACCCCCATAAGGGAAATATTTTTGGCCATCTTCTTTCTCATGACTTTAAAATTGCTGTTGATTTGATTGGAAAAATCATTTAGATTGTGAGTGATCAGCTCTTCGGAATTAAACATCCTAACGTCCATTTGCTTGAGGTCGTTGCCAAGAATATTAAAAAATGAAGAGAAAATCCTATTGGTCTCAACAATGCCGGACATAAAATTGTTCATGAGGACCATGATGTTTTGTGACATCTTGACTTGGACCAGGGCGATTATTATCATAAGCGCTGTCATCAGTGGACTAAAAGACAGGGCAATCCCAGTTATGAGGGCCAATTTCAAAAGAGAGATTATAAAGTTAACGCTGCTTGATATAAAAGAAATCATAGGCGCGTTGGTCCGATTGATAAAGTCTGCATTCTCCTTGATGGATACAATCTCAGGATTTTCCAAATCCTCGAATTTAAGCTTCAAAGTCTTGTCGGCCATGTGGTCTCTGATATTTATATAAATCGTGTCCCAAGAATTGTCCACAGCCTCTTGGATAAGGCCGGGCAGCTTGGCAAAGAGCAGATTGGCAAGGGCCAGCATTGCCCCATAGATTAGCAGCTGGCTGGGTGTACTGGTCCCGATATTGTCGATAATAAGCTTTGGCACAAAGAGATTTATAAAGAGCATGGCGGCTGACAAGAGCCCGCCCATGATTATATAAATCATTTCTTTTTTGGCTACCTTAAAGGCAAATCCGAAAATGAATTTGTAGATTTTACTTTGTTCTTTAAATTTTTTCATCTTCATAATTCTCCTTTTGATAGTATTTGCCTTGGATTTTAAAAATCCTAGCGTATTCTCCGTCCCTAGCCAAGAGCTCATCGTGGGTCCCCTCTTCCAAGACCTTGCCGTCCTCAAGATAGACTATCCTGTCGCAAAACTTGGTGGACGAGAGCCTGTGGGAAATGTAAATCGAAGTCTTGGCATCAGACGCCTTGTGTAAGCCTGTGTAAATATCGTACTCAGCCAGGGCGTCAAGAGCTGCCGTTGGCTCGTCCAAGAGAGTAATTGGCGCGTCCTTGTAAATGGCCCTGGATATGGAAACCTTTTGGGCCTCGCCACCGCTCAAACCCACCGCGTCATTGTAAACGCCCTTTAGGATTTGCGTCTTTAGGCCAGTAGATAGGGCCTGGAATTTTTCCTTTAGGCCAACAGCTTCAAGGGCTTGCCAGACCTTTTTCTCATCTGGATTTTCCTGCATGGCAACATTGTGGGCCAAGTCAAGTGGAAATAAATTTACATTTTGGAAGATCCCGTTAAAGTAAGTGTACAAGTCCTTTTTGGAAAATTTACTTATATCAACTCCGTTTAAGAGGATTTGGCCTTTTGTCGGCTCGTAAAAGCCAGTTAAAAGGGCAATTATAGTAGACTTACCAGCCCCGTTTCTACCGACCAGGGCCACAGTTTCATTGGCATTGATCTTTAAATTCAGTCCCTTTAATACATAGGGGCTGTCGTCTGCGTATTTAAACCAGAGGTCTTTAAATTCAATTTCCATGGGCGGATTTAACTCAATATCTAAGACCCCCTTGTGGCTGAGATCTGAATCCAAAAGCTCAAAGGCCGTCCGAGTTTTCTTGGACTCGCTAATAACATAAAAGCAAAATCTCCTGGTAAAGGTCTCAACCAAGACGCCAAGTGAAATCAGGGATGACAGATACATCATAAAGTTGGCCGAGCTGACGGTCCCCACACGATAGCCAGTGATCAAATACCAAATGGCGAGTGCTGAGGATCCTAAAAGTCCAAGGACAGCCAGGCTGTTGTAGAGAAAGTCTTTACGTTTATATGACTTTAAAAAGTTTTTGTAATCGACCACAGCCTCCTTGTACCTCTTCATGAGGTCTTCGCCCAGGTCATAGATGCGGATTTCCTTGCCGTATTCCAAGGCACCTGTCGTTTCGTAGAGGTAATCAAGCTTTCTCAAATGCTTGTTCTCATCCTTTTGCATGGCGAGTTTTAATTGTGTCCTCTCCAGTTCTATATAAACAAAAAGGCAAATATAAAGAGCCAAGGCAAGAGAAACTAGCGGGCTCAGCATGCCCAGTATTATAAGAAAGATTATAATAGAAAGCACATCAGCCCCTGAGTCTATAAAATTCTCCAGGGCCCCTTGGTAACCCCTCATGTCAGAGGACAAGGACTCAAAGCCCTCCCTGGATTGGTCCCAAAAATTTTCATCAACTATGTACTTGTAGTCGGCATTTAAGACTTTGACAAACATCTTACCCATCAAATTAAAACGAGCATCAAAACGATTGCTAGCGGTCGCCTCTTTCAAATAAGAGCTAACCAGCATACCAATGGCTGCAATTACAAAATAAATTATCCCATAGTAAATTATGGTCCACTTGGCCTCCAGGCCCTGGTCAAAAGATTCGACCATGAGCTTAGGAATTACCGACAAAAATATGGGCAAGAGCCCCTTGGAAATAGTTATGGCGGCAAAGACCCAGAAAAAGCTCTTATCAAAAGCCCTGGTCTCCTTCAGCATCCGCTTAAAAGTCTTAAAAAAATCTCTCATCCTCTTCTCCTTTTGTTTTATTTTCATAATCTAAATTATAAAATTTATAGTCAATTATCCATCTATTATCCATTATACCATAAAGTTGATTTTTTTTTAAGGTTTTTGTAATTTATTTTATTAAATACAAATGCCTTATTTTCAATCCCTTTAAATATGTAAAAAATTTGCCGATATTCTCCTTGGGACAATTATACTCAGAAAAAATTCGGTCCACATTTTCCTCAGACTCTTGTCCTCAATCGTTTATCCCTTCGGTCCAACGATTGAACAACAAGTTGCGTGAGTTTTTTACTTTTGCGGCTGGACTTTTCGGTCCACATAAAGTGGACCCTACAACGTACTTAAAAATATCCGTAGGATAAATTCATTCATCCCATTTCTCACACAAAAAAAGAAGGCACTATATAGCGCCTTCAAAATTTTTATTCGTTATATAAATGGCAGGCCACAAAGTGTTCTGGTTTTACTTCTCTTAATTGAGGAGCAACTTCCTTACAGATTGGCATGCACTTGGAGCAACGACCTGCAAACTTACATCCTGGTGGGATGTTGATTGGTGAAGGTACTTCGCCTTCTAGGTGGATCCTGTTAGATTTTTTACCAACTTCTGGATCCGGTACAGGTATTGCTGAGATTAGGGCTTGGGTGTAAGGGTGGAGGGAGTTTTCGTAGATTTCGCTTGACTTAGCAAGTTCAACTACTGATCCCAAATACATTACACAGATCCTATCTGAAATATGTTTTACCATTGACAAGTCATGGGAGATAAACATATAGGTTAGGCCCATATCTTTTTGTAATTTATTTAACAAGTTAACAACTTGTGCTTGGATACTTACGTCAAGAGCTGAGATTGGTTCGTCGCAAACGATGAACTTTGGTTCAATTGCAAGGCTTCTTGCAATACCTACACGTTGTCTTTGTCCACCTGATAATTCGTGTGGGAAACGTGCCCCGTGTTCTTTGTTTAGACCAACTGTTCCCAAGAGTTCATTAATCCTATCTGTGCGTTCTTTTTTGGATAGGTCAAAGTGGGTATCCATACCTTCAGCGATAATGTCGCCGATGGTCATTCTTGGGTCCAAGCTTGCGTAAGGGTCTTGGAATATATATTGGGCTTTCTTTTTGAAGTCAAAGGCATCCTTGCGGTCCATTGAGTGAACGTCCTTACCTTCAAAGAGAACCTTACCGTGGGTTGCTGGGTACATGCCGAGAATTGTACGACCTGCAGTTGTCTTACCACAACCTGATTCTCCTACAACACCAAAGGTTTCGCCCTTATAAATATTAAATGAAATATCGTCAACTGCCTTTAAAATTTGTTTCCTACCAACTTTAAAGTGTTTTGAGAGATGTTCAACTTGTACTAGTACTTCTTTTGTCATATTAGTATCCTCCTTCTCTCATAGCTTGCCAGTCGATTTCTCCGGCGTATTCGTGTTCTAGCCAGCACCATGAACGGTGAGTGTCTGAGTGCACGCTTGCTGGTGGAGCCATCTTCTTGCAAATTTCCATAGCCCTTGAGCACCTTGGTGCAAATGGGCAGCCAGGAAGTGGCAATAGTAAGTCTGGTGGTGTACCGCCAAGTGCTCTTAGGTCGTCATTCTTGGTATCGTGAACCTTAGGAATTGAATTTAATAGGGCCCAGGTGTATGGGTGTCTAGCATTGTAGAAGATTTCATCTGTAGTACCTTCTTCAATGATGTCACCTGCATACATAACTTGGATTCTGTCAGCAAAGTTTGCTACAACTCCCAAGTCGTGAGTTACAAGGATAACGGCTGTGTGCATTTGTTCTTTCAAATCGTGGATTAGGTCCAAGATTTGAGCTTGGATAGTAACGTCCAGAGCTGTTGTTGGTTCGTCAGCAATCAAAAGTTTTGGTGAGCATGATAGCGCCATGGCAATCATTACCCTTTGTCTCATACCGCCTGATAATTCGTGTGGGTATGATTTTAATCTCTTGGCTGCTTCAGGAATTTGTACCAATTCTAATAGTCTAACTGCCTCACGCTTGGCATCGTCACCCTTTAATCCCCTGTGGATTTTAAGAGCTTCTGTAACTTGCATGCCAATTGTAAGGGTTGGGTTTAGAGATGTCATAGGGTCTTGGAAGATCATAGCGATGTCTCCACCCCTTAAATCAGTAAGTCTCTTGCCCTTCATAGACATAACATCTTCACCTTCAAAGGTGATGATTGAATCTTTTTTAATTTCTGAGGATTCTTCTGGCAAAAGTCTCATAAGAGCCTTGGCGGTAACACTCTTACCGCAACCAGATTCACCTACAAAAGCCAAGGTTTCCCCCCTGTTTACGTGGAAGTCCAAACCTCTAACGGCCTTAACTTCACCAGCGTAGGTGTGGAAGGATACCTGTAAATTTTTTACATCTATTAATCTATCTGCCATAATTCTCTCCTTACTTTCTCAGTTTAGGGTCAAGAGCGTCTCTTAGACCGTCTCCCAAAAGAGTAAATGATAACATGGTTAAAGCTATCATAAGTGTTGGGAAGAATAGTTGGTAAGGGTGGAACATGAGCTGTTGTTGAGCTTCACTGGACATAATACCCCATGAAACTTCAGGTGGTTTAAGTCCAAGACCCATGTATGATAAGAAGGCTTCTGAGAAAATAAAGCCAGGAATATCAAAAGTCGCACCAACTATAACAATACTCATAGCATTTGGTACCAAGTGCTTCAAAATAATCTTTGATTGAGGAACACCCAGTGTCTTTGCTGCAAGTACGAATTCTTCGTTTTTAATCCTTAAAACTTCACCACGAACCAGCCGGCTTGTACCGGTCCAGCTTGTAAGAGAAAGTGCCAAAAGCATGGTCCCAAAGGTCTGAGAATCCAGCCAGAGTTGAACCAATATTATTATCAATAGATAAGGTAGAGATGAAATAATTTCAACAATTCTCATTAGGATTGTATCAACCCAACCACCTGATAGACCTGCGATAGCCCCATAGGTAACACCTACAAGCATGGCTACAAAAGCACAGACCAAACCGATGGTTAGAGACTTCCTACCACCCATCCAAATACGGGTGAAAATATCTCTACCTGCTGAGTCAGTACCAAACCAGTAAGTCCCATTTGGTGTTTGGTTTCTAACACTAGCATCTTGATTAGCGTATTCGAACTCATTCATCATAGGTCCAAAAATACACATAAATACTAATAAAACAATTAGAACAAGGGAGAACATAGCTGCCTTATTCATTTTTAAACGACGCCAAACGTCCTCCCAAAAGGTAATAATAGGACGGGCAATTTTTTCCGCTTCGTCATCATCCATAGGTATGCGTTTAAACATATCCGGGGTGATATTGGAAGCATTCATTTTAATGTCTTTTTCCATTTGTCCCTCCTAATCTTGAATCTTAATTCTTGGGTCAACTAGACCGTAAACAATATCAACAACCAATTGGCTGACTACAAATAAAAATGCAAATAGGACTGTAGTTGAAATAATCATTGGGTAGTCGCGATCTGGAATACTTTTAACTAAGAAAAATCCTAGGCCTGGAATACCAAAAATCTTTTCAATGATAAATGATCCTCCAAAAACGCCCATAATTTGTGGTCCCAGTATAGTAATAGCTGGAATCATCGCATTTTTTAAAATATGTTTAAATAAAACTCCCATTTTGCTTACGCCTTTTGCCCTAGCTGTTAAAACATAGTCTGAGTTAACAACTTCTAGAACAGAGCTCCTCATATATCTAGCATAAGTAGCAATTGTACCGAATGATAGAGCAATTATAGGCATAACCATTGACTTCCAGTTGTGCGCCTTGTATGTGATAGGGAACCATCTGAGTTTGTTGCCCAAGAAATATTGCAAGAGGGCAGCCATAACGAATGATGGAATTGTAACACCCATGATTGAAATAGCAATAACTACATAATCTGGCCACTTACCCCTGTTTAAAGCAGCCACAAAACCCAGGGTAACACCAATAGTAAAGCCGATAATAAGAGCAATAAAACCGAGCTTAGCACTAACTGGTGCTGTCTTTGCAATAGTCTTTGAAATCTTTTGACCAGGGTAGATAATGGATTCACCAAAGTCCCCTTGGACAGCATTTTTCAAAAAGATTACATATTGCTCAGAGATAGGTCTGTCGAGCTTATACTTTTTCATAAAGTTTTCCATAACTTGAGGTGGCAAGTTTTTCTTTGCCATGTTGGTTAATGGATTACCTGGTACGGAGTGCATCATCCAGAATGTACCAGCCGAGATTACAAGTAGTGTAATAATCATAAAGGCAATACGCCTTAATACGTATCTTGTCATCTTTTCTCCTTCCTATGTAGGTAAAAGGGCTAGCTTTATAAAAAGCTCGCCCTGTCCTACCAATTAATTAATTGATTTTATCTACCTACAGTGTATAGGGTTTGTAGGCCCATTGTTGTGAACCAGTTATCATTTGTTCCGCGTAGGTATTTCTTTCTGAAGATATTTGCAACGCCGTGGTTAATTGGAATAATAACTGCGTCGTCATAGATCATAATATTTTCAGCTTCTCTTAGAATTTCTGCTCTCTTTTCAGCGTCAACTTCAACTCTAGCTTCTTCAATTAGTGAGTCAAATTTTTCGTTAACCCAACCAATGTTGTAAGCTGGAGCTTTTGAGTAAACTGTTTCAAGTAGGTTGATTGGGTCGTTGTAGTCTGCACCCCAACCTGCCCAAGCGATATCAAAGTCGCCTGATTCAACTACGTTTGTAAATGCGTTCCAGTCAAGGTTTTGAGCGTCAACTTTGCATCCTAGAGCCTTTTCAATTTGTTGTTGGAAAGCTTCGATAGCAATACGTCCTGAGTCTGAGTTGTCTGAACCAAGTAGTCTTACAACATATCCTGCTGGATCTCCGCCAAGTTCCTTAACTCCTTCTTCGAATAGAGCCTTTGGATCTTTGATGTCTTCCATCAATCTCTTAGCTGGGCCTTCACCTTCTTTGTTGAATTCTACGCCTTGGCATCTCATAACTGGTGATACGAATGCGTATGCAGGAACTGGTGTACCGTTCCAAGCGTTGTCGATAACTTCTTGTCTGTCAAGAACAGCTGCAATAGCTCTTGTGATCTTGTTGTTAGCTACATGTGAATCTGGACCGTAGTTCATCATGAAATAACCTGTCCATGGGTTTTGTCTCTTAAGAATGTTGTATTCACCTGATTGTTCAAGTTCTGCACGAACCTTTGGATCACCAACACCTGATTGGTCAATTTCGCCTGTCATTAGAGCGTTGTTGATTGTGTTTTGGTCGTTTAGGATAGCAACGTGAACTGTGTCTGGCATAACGTTTTTAGCATTCCAGAAGTTGTCATTTCTAACGTAGTTAATTTCGTTATTTAATGTCATGTCTTCGATTAGGAATGGTCCACACATTGGAATGTTGCCTAGGTCTGTTGAGTATTGGTCGCCGTATTCTTCAACATAGTCTTCTCTTTGTGGGAAGTAAACTCTGTTTAGAAGCATGTCCAAGAAATATGGAACTGGATTGCCAAGTGTAAGAACTAGTGTGTATTCATCTGGTGTTTCAACGCCAAGTTCTTCAATGTCAGCTTCGCCTGAGTTAACAGCTTGACCGTTAACTAGTGGGTAAATGAAACTTGCATATGGTGATGCAGTGTCTTGCATAGCTGAACGTCTGATACCGAAAGCATAGTCTTCAGCTGTAACTTCTTTACCGTCATCCCACTTGTTTCCTTTTCTGATATGGAAAGTATAAGTTAGACCGTCATCTGCAATATCCCAGCTTTCAGCACCAGCTGGTTCATAGTGGTCTTCGTTATATCTGA
The DNA here is from genome assembly GCF_900215725.1 of Ezakiella peruensis. GTDB lineage: Bacteria > Bacillota > Clostridia > Tissierellales > Peptoniphilaceae > Ezakiella > Ezakiella peruensis. The sequence goes on from NZ_LT962471.1 coordinate 58,770, forward strand.
TAAGTGGTTCTAGAACGTTAACAAGAACATCGTTACCATAAGTATCGTTACCTTTTGATGGGTCGTATGTGTTTGGCCATAGACTCATAAATGTGTTGATGTGTTGGTCTTCGTCGATTTTTTCTCCGTCGATCATACCATCATCTTCGCTAGCTGAGTCATCTGTTGACTCGTCTGTCTTTTCTTCTGACTTGTCTGAGTTATCTGTAACTGCAGGTTCGTCTTTCTTTGCTGGCTCATCTTTCTTGCCACATGCTGTTAGCATTGTGATTGCCATTAAAGCTGCAAGAATTAAAGCCAATAACTTTTTATTCATATGTCTCCTCCTTTTGTTTGGGAAATTCCCAACACAGATATTATAACTAAGTTACAAGTTTATGTCAAGTATAAACTTAATAGTAGTGCTTAGCTAAAGCAAATCCAAAGTGTGTTTTGAATTACATAAAGGCCCTGGCTTTGATTAAATCACGTCGTGCGGAATCCGTACTTTTTTTATTTAGCAATTGTTACATTATAGAAATATTTAAATTATTACAAAAAATCCAGGATTTATCAAAAATCCCGGATAAAATTTGTCTTTGAAAATTAATTTAAATTTGCTTTTGCTTTTTCGTCTTCATATATGTTTCTAAGGGCGCCCGTCAGTCCAAAGACCATCCAGAGCATAACAATTATCCTATTTATATATACGATGTGCTCGGTCATTCCATTTGTCAAAATTCCTATGATGCTTGCCAAAAGCCCAATGGAAACGGTCCTTATATATTTGTCTGTGGATTTCATTCCGCTCTTAAATAAATTTACAATTGATCCAATCACTATATATAGGAAAGAAATAATTCCCAGTGCCCCACCCTCGGCCATAATTTCCAGATAAGTGTTGTGGGCGTGGAAGATTGGCATGGACCTAATCAATAATTCAAACTCCTGCTTAAAGGTCTTGTGGCCAAAGCCAACTCCGACCATTGGATTGTCTCTGATCAAATCTTTTGTAATTCCCCACATCTTAAAACGGTAGCTGGTGGATGAATCGGCGAAGTTAAAAATGCTATAAATCCTATTTTGAATTTTCTCCGGCAAGAAATTTATAGAAAAAATTCCTATCGGAATCAAAAATACAAAGAGGGGTCTCATGGCAAAGAACAAAAATACCATGGCCGCAAGGGCAATCGAGACCATGCCTCCGCGCGAAAATGTCAGCATCATATTTAATAGAAGTAGGCCGGCTATCATTAGATAAATAAATTTTTTAAAGCCGTCCCTGTGGGCCCAAAATTGGCTGACTACCAAAGGCGTTACCAGGACCAAATACTCGGCAAAGATATTTGGATTCATAAAGACCGAGTAGGCCCGTCTGGTGATGACGCCCTTGAGGCTGGCGTCTATCCATTCCCTTTGGACCGTGCCTAAAAATACGAATTGATATAGGCCAAAAACTCCGACCAAGGTCGCACCAATTGCAATCGAGGTCAAAATATTGTTGAGCCTTTCTTTGCTGTTAACTTCCTTGTAGACCATAAGGGCCAAAAATATGCCGCCAAAGTTAAAGGCCAGGTCTCTCATAGATCCCAAAATATTCAAACTGGTAAAGGAATTTATTATCATAAAAATCCCGACCAAAAACATGGGAATCAAAAGCGTATTTGCCTTTATAATCTTCTTATTAAATTTTAAATCTATGACCATTACCACAAAAAATAAAATTTCTGCCGCCAAGATAACTATGTCTGGCAAAAAGGCATAGGCCATCATAAATAAATTGAGAAATAAAAACTGGTACTTGTAAACTATTGGCAGGGCCATGGCACCGGCCATTGCAAGCAAAGCAAACTTGCCGCCCATAAAGATGCCCAAAGTCAAAGTCAAAATAGCAAATACAATGGCGTAGATAACTTGGTCCTTGTCTATGGTTTTTCTTGAGGTCAACTTATTTTCCATGGCCATCCTCCTCTAATCTATAGGCGTATTTAAAAAACCTGACGACCTGGCTGGTCTCATAGTATTTATTTTTAATAATCCAGGCAAGAACAAAAGCCATGACCAGCAAAAGTCCGCCGACCATCAAAAGTTTTTTACCTATGAAGCCTAAGGCAAAGGCGATTACAAGCATTACAAAGGCTGCCAATCCTGCGACAATAGACGTGGATAATTTTTCCCCAGCCCTCAAAAAAACCGAAGTGTTTTCCTCAAAAACCCTTGGCTGATCCAAGGTCTTCTCTATAAAGCCGTAAGCCTTGGAGTCCTTGGATAAGTCCTCGTCAACCAAAGTCCGCACAATTTTGGAATTGGTCTTCCCGTGCTTGCGTGAAAAAATCTTGTAGAGATTTGAGGATACAAAAACCCTGCCAATATATTTACCTGTTATTACAAGTCCGTTTACAAATTTTGAATTACTCATCAATATCAAAACCCACAACATGGGCTTCCATATTCATATACTTGGTCTTTACCATATACTTGATGCCGACGCGAATTTGCTCGCCGCCCAGCCAAAAAGCGTTGCCGTCGTCCTTGACCATGGCGTCGATCACAAAAGTCACCGCATACTTGCCAGGTACGGGCATGTTAACCCACTGACCATTTTGTTCGATTGGCTTTTCAAAAGGAATGTGGTTTACCTCAACGATTTCTCCCAGCGGAGTGGACCTATCAGCCCAATAAAGCTGGTGGCCAACCTTGATCGTATCAACAGTCACCTGTCTAACATCATTGATCTCAAAAGTCAGCTTAGCTGGCTTCATCATCTTGGATTCGTCAGGCTTGGTAAAATACCTCTTGGCCCCAAAAACAATGGCCAAAACCACAATTACAAGAATAAATAGGTCGACTATATTGATCAGCCCAAATAGCCTCCCCTTGTCATCTAAAATCTTCATAAAAATTTCTCCTTATCTTTCTATCATTAACAGCTATATTTTACATTATATGACACAAAAATTCAATGTGCCAAGTAATTTGTGGTTAAAATTGCGACTTTTTGCAGTGTTCGACTTTTTTGTCACTGCGGCGTAGGCTCTACTACGCCTCATTCCTAAAAAGTCTCAAGCTACAAAAATTCATCAATTTTTCCTCACAAATTATATTTAAATGGACACCTGCGTCGGCAAAAAATTCGTCCACTTCAAATCTCATCAAATTTTCCAGCGAAATTTATATATAAAAGGATTTCTTTCTCTTATTTCGAATTTTTGCGAACTGAAGCCCTGCCCAAGAGAGCGAGTGTAAACGAAGCTCGATTGGTGTGCAGCGACTCACGCAACCTGTTGTTCACGAAGAAAAAATATAGCGAAGCGTGTAGGGTCCACTTTATGTGGACCGAATTTTTTCTGAGTGAGTACAACAGTCTGAGGAGACGACGTACCCTCTAGTACACCTCATTCGACAAAAAATCTCAAGCTACAAAAATTCATCATTTTTTCCTCACAAATTCAGAGATAAAGAATATAAAGATGTTCGATTGGTGAATCTTACGGCCCTAACAAAATTGTATTTAGAAGTGMAARAAAAAAGCGAGCACATGCCCGCCTCTACAAATTAATAATATTTAATTTTTTGCCTTTCTATAGCCTGCATTAATCGCCTCTTCTTCAGTATTGAAAAAAACTGCATTTTTTAAAGAAACCTTATCATAGGAAGCACCGCCCGGCACATGGTAAATCATAGAATTTCTATTGCCGATTATCCTCCCGTCCGCCTTTAGATAGGCCAATAAATCTCCGTTGTCCGGATTGTACTTTGTAGGATCCTTCTTGGCAGTGTCTGAAGTTAAATTATAAGTAGCATTTGTGTTCTCATTATCTGCATCCATGATTAAAACGGTTTGTGTGGCTTGGTCCCAATCAACTTTTTTGTCCAGGCATTCACCAATAACCCTAATCGGTAAGTAAGTCCTTTCCATGTAAACTACTGGTGCAATGTCCATAGGAACATCTATGCCATTCTTGTTGTAAGTAGTCGTGCCAATAATAAATTTAATTATAGTCGCTTCATTTGTCAAAGTAACCTCTTGGAGGTCCTGGTTCCAATCAACTGCAAGACCTAAATTTTCAGAAACCAACCTAACAGGCACAAGTGTTCGCTCGTTTACAACAATCGGACTAGCATCACCATAAACATTCTGCCCATTTATGTTTATCTTGATGTCACCCTCTGCACGTAAGCTAAATTGCATGGCAAGTGCAAATAATATGACTAAATAAATTGAAAATCTCTTCTTCATAATCCGCCTCCGATCTTTATACTAACATTTTACTATAAAAAAGTACCTTTGTAAAGATGAAAATATATTTACAAAGTTTTCAAGCAAAAAGCCCGCATAAAAAATGCTAGCCCATCCCTAATCCAACTTCTTAAGTCCATCATAAAGTTCATTAAAAAACTTTTTAAAATTATTTATAAATCCAAGTCTCTGTTTTTTCGATAAAACCGTCCATAAAAATATTTTTGAGTTTCATGGCAATGGAATCAACGTCATCAGCCTCAAAAACAATGGTCTCATGATTATTAAATATCTCCTGGCAGAGGGCAAGCAAAAAATCATCGCCCACCAATGACTCCTCAGCCAACACATAAGCAATTTCATTATCCTCCACAAAGGCAAAGTTTTTCTCATCAAGATAATAGACCTCGTTGGGTAAAATTTTCATAAAATCTTCAAAGCTCGCTGTCAAAGGATTGATTGCCTGGTGCATCTTTTTATAATGAAGATAATAAGCCCAAGAGAACTCACGATTTTTAACTGTCCTCATGATTTTTACATGACTTGTGGCAATTTGCAAGTCAGAAGAAGAAAATTCACATGAATAACAAGTGCGCATAAGCTTAAAACCCTTTGACGAAGCAAAGTCTCTCTTTATAAGATCCTTGCCATCCAGCATAAGTTGAAGCGGCGCGCCATATCTGTTGGCAAGATCACGAAACGGAGGCAAAGACCTCATGTCTTCATTTCCAAAATCAATATAAATATTTTTATTGTGAAAAGAATTCCTATAAGTCTTAAACATAAATCCCCTTTGCAAAATAAACCCCATCAAGCCATAAATATTAATTAATTCTTAAATATTATTTTGCTAGCAATTGTAGAAAATTTATAAATTTTTCTCTCTAAGAATATGCCATAAAATTTTATCTTCGAAGCCACAACTTTCGTACAGTTTATCTGCTTTAGTTTTATTATCTACTCTTCCTGAAACTGTGACAAAGCTTGCCTTCTTACTGAGTCTTCGAAGTAGTTCATAAACAATAGCTTTTCCTAATCCTTGTCCTCTATATTGTTCAGATACTTGGATCCAATCTAAATATCCTTCTTTGATTTTATTATCAAATTCAGCAATACCTGTAGCAGCTATAGCATCGTTTTTCTTATCATATAAGCAGATCCATAGCTCTTCATCATAAACTGGCTTCTCTTTATAAGATTCCAGTTCACTAACTGTTAATCCCTCTTCCTCATAGCATGAATTTATATGATTTACAAAGTCAGCAGTGCTAGCTTTAACAAATATAAAGTCATCAGAAATAAACTGTTTGCCTACATCTTTTAGATAATGTGCTAACTTAAAGTAGACTTCATCAGTGTGTGTTTCCAATAAGCTAGAGTTAAATTCATTTTCATTTAAGACTTTAATATGAGCAGGAGTTTTAAAGTTACATGCCTTCCAAAATGATAAGGCAGAGGCAGCCGTTGGTTTCTCTAAATATTCTTTTTTATCCATTTTAACCTCACTTAGTTATTATCAGTATAAGAAGTGTCTTGTAGAATTGTGTTTGCATAATTAATAGCTCTATTAATAGCATATGAATATATTATATCATATTTTAAAACTTCTTACAGGTCTAATATGTTTAAATTAAAGCATATTAAAATCTAGCAGAATTGAATTGCAATACCTTAAACTAAAAATAGGATTCTACCTAACAACAATCCAATTTTTTCTATCATTTTCTTTTCTTGTAAGGACTTAAATGCCCTCTCAATAATCCTCTTTGTCACGCCATTTTTTCTGAAAGTTCTATTGATGTCAAGCTTGGATTTTCTAGTAGAAGTTCTATAGCCTTCTTCTCAGTCTTATTCAAACCGACATTTTTATTGTCTATTTGATCAATTACTTCTTGCTCAAAAGGAATGGTGCATCTAATATAGTTGCTTTCAATTTCAAAAACATCTTTTCCATATTTTTCTACAATAGTTGGAATCCCATGTCCAGTGTGTTCAGTTAGTCCCATATTTAGAAATATCCTCATCAATGTTGCGTTTCTAGGCTTACTTATTCCATCAAAAAATTGCTCTTTTGTCATTCCATTAGGAAGTCCACCATGTGATAATATATCAAGTCTATCATTAAACATTGAAATCTGTGGTTCAGTGATTGTCCAATCGTTATGAACCAAAGCATTTAAAATCGCCTCATTTACACAGTCAAAATCAAATAAATATGTATCTTTTCTGGGCCTTACTGTCGTATCAGAAATACATATATTTTCAGCCTGCAATCTGTTTTTTATTTTTCCATAAGTCGTTAATATGCAACCGTAACCATAATCGCTTCTTTCAGATATAGAGGCTTTATTATGTCCTTGGAATTTCACAAAAATAAATGGAATATTGTTTTTATCGGATAATAGTTCTGCCAATAAATTATATTCTCCGGCTTCATTCCTTAAATTTAAATTCGTTTCAAAAGGTATCTATTTTGGTAGTGAAGCCATTCTGAGAATTAGAAGTATGCTTGAACAATGGCAAAAAATGAAGGAAAAATACGAGAATAACGAGATCACAAAAGAAGCATTGGAGGATTGGAAGATAAATTATCCCGACAGTCTAAAAAAATTATGTTCGTTTTGAAGAAAGTAATCTCAAACGCTTTCATAACTCGATGTCAGTCAAAGTTCCACCGGAAATAAAATAGGCACAGAAAAAGCACATCACTGAAAGATTCTATGATCTTAAAGTCATGTGCTTTCACTATATAATTTTTTAAATGAGCCAGACAAATTGCGATTAGTATTTTATCGCCATTCTTGGCGAAGAATCCTCATCATAATAAAGTCACTGTACTCGTTGTTATAGTAGTATCCTTGCTCTTGAACACCTTCTTGCTTAAATCCGATTTTTCTATAGAAATTCAATGCATTGGTATTCATCCCTACCACACCAATTGCCACTCGGTTCATTTCATAGTGATCAAAAGCAAGGTTCAGCATAAGTCTAATAGCTTCTGTTCCATATCCTCTATGTTGCATTTTAGGGTCAGGGATGATAATCGAAAGATCAGTACAGTTCCAGGTAGGCCACATTCGTAACAATCCCGTTTCACCTATTATATTCCCCTCTAAATCTGTAATCGTATACCATACTGAGTCTTTCTGTTTATGACCAATTTTAATCCTCTCTTTCTCAGCTTCTTCATCAGTAAGTTTTGTAAAGCCACATTGGAACATGACTAATGGCTGATTGTACCAGTAGGTAAAGAATTTCACATCTTCGATTTTTTGCTCACGCAATATAATATTGTTTCCCTTAATTTCATTAATCATATTATTTCATATACCTCCAAATACTTCATTACACACATAGCTTCTAATTTACCTATCCCGACAGACAGGGATTTACCTCTACAAACGATATATCATCAGTCCATCGATAATACCACACTTTTGAAATCCATATTTTTCAGCTATCCGAATACTACTTTTTTGTTCAGGTACACATTCAATCACTACATGTTTACCTGAGTTTCTAGCTTTTGTCATCATCTCTGATGTCAAGCATGATGCAATCCCTAACCCCCAAAAGGAAGGTTCTAAAACCCATCCAATCTCGACACTCTCTGAATCATAATCATGATAAATCACATATCCGATGAAGTCGTTATCTTTTTCAACTGCATATATCAATGGTGTATCAGAAAGACCGAATCGAAATAGGAATTGCTCGGCCTGCTCTTTTGTGTATGGTGCTTCGATATATTGCATTACTTTCGAATTCGACAAAAGTTTGTAAAGCGGTTCAAAATCACTGACTGTCATTTTTCTAATTCTTATATTCATTCATACTCCACAACTTCTAATCTACCATTCTCTATTTTCCACAAAAGCCTCCCACCAAAACGATGGAAGGCTTTCTAAAATTTTTTCCTACCTTATTGCCCTTCAGTCAATAAGTATCACTCGTAAAACTCGCTTAATTCAACAACTCTCTTTTGAATCTATTTTTTCTCGCTTTTTGTATCAAAACAGTATCATTTAGAGAAATTTGCTATATCAAAATCGCTAAAACCTCGTGTTTTCACGGTTTTATAGCAGTAACATATTTGCTTCCGTTCTATCAAATTTCGCTGGAAAATTATCTTCTATTTATTTTTATACATACAATTTGCGAGGAAATTTCGATAAGGGCCGTAAGATTCACCAATCAACATCACGCGTTCGCGTTCGTTTCTTGGGAATCTCTGACACGAGACCTGCTAGCCAATCGACAGCGTCCTTGCGGACTTGTCTCTTGGGCTAGGGCTTCGAAGTGAAATAAATTTTTTAGGATGCAGGTGTACTAGAGCGTACATCGAGGACTAAAAAATTTTTTCACGAGAATATCGCGAAATTAGCCGCAAATTCTTAGATGTATTTTTCGATCAGCTCTCTAGCCTTTTCAATTCCATATTTATTTGCTGATGAGAACGGTACAATCGGGTGCACTGCCTTTAATTTTTTCTTAATCACCTTTTCCGCCTGCTGATATTTGCCCTTGGCGATTTTGTCTGCCTTGGTTGCAATTATTACGCAATCTATCCCTGTGTGGACGATGTAATCATACATGGCGCAGTCCAGAGCTGTAGGCTCGTGCCTGATGTCCACGATTAAAAAAATTGCCTTGAGGTTTTCCCGGGTTTCCAAATAGGTGTTGATATAATCGGCCCACCTATCCTTTTCGTCCTGGCTGGTGGCAGCATAGCCGTAGCCCGGCAGGTCGACCAAGCGGACTTGATTATTTATATTGTAAAAATTTATGGTCCTGGTCTTGCCCGGCTTACCCGATGTACGCGCCAGCGCCTTCCTATTCATAATGGCATTTGTAAAAGAGGACTTGCCCACATTTGACCGGCCGGCCAGGGCAATCTCTGGAAGATTCGCTTCTGGGTATCCATCGGGCTTAACTGCGATTGCCTCCAATTCTGCTGAAATAATTTTATCTAAGTGCAATTTTAAACACCTCTCCAACATTTTTTACAAAATGAAATTCAATATTTTCCTTTACATTATCAGGAATTTCGCTCAAATCTTTTGCGTTATCCTCTGGAATTATAACTTCCTTGATCCCCATCCTGTTTGCAGCCAAAACTTTTTCCTTGAGGCCGCCAATGGCAAGGACCCGTCCAGTTATAGTCAGCTCCCCTGTCATGGCAACTGTCCTGTCGACTGGTTTGTTGCTTAATGCTGATAAAATCGCTGTTGCAATCGTGATGCCAGCACTCGGTCCATCCTTTGGGACTGCCCCTTCGGGCACATGGATGTGGATGTCGGTTTTTTTGTAAAAGTCATCCTCCACTCCAAGTTTTTCTGCATTCTTTCTAATATAAGTCACAGCTCCGAAAGCCGATTCTTTCATTACATCGCCTAGCTTACCTGTAAGTTGGATCTTGCCCGAGCCCGGAGTTGCGATTGCCTCTACTTGCAAGTTGACTCCGCCAACAGAAGTCCATGCAAGTCCATTTGCCACACCAACCTTGTCCCGCTTACCCAGCACATCTGCAGTGAAAATCTCTGGTCCCAAAAATTCGTGAACCTCTTTTATACCTACAGACACCTTATCAACTTCACCCTTGGCAATTTTAACAGCGGCCTTTCTAATGACCTTGGCCAGCTCGCGTTCCAAATTGCGGACGCCAGCCTCACGGGTGTAGGCTTCGATAATTTCTCTTATGGCGGGCTTGGTGATATTAAAATTATTTGTGTTTAAGCCTGCATTTTCTCTTTGCTTGCGCAAGAGATATTTGCTGGCAATATTTAACTTCTCATCATCTGTGTAACCGCTAATCCTGATGACTTCCATCCTGTCCAAGAGGGCTGGCGGTATGTCCAGAGAGTTTGCAGTCGTGATAAATAAAACTTGGCTGAGATCAAATTCCAAATCCAAATAATTGTCCACGAAGTCCTTATTTTGTTCAGGGTCAAGGACCTCTAAAAGCGCAGACGCAGGGTCCCCCCTAAAGTCTGAATTGATTTTGTCGATTTCATCCAAGAGGAAGACTGGATTTTTTGTCCCAGCTTTTTTAATGCCAGAAATAATCCTGCCCGGCATGGCGCCAACGTAAGTCCTCCTGTGGCCGCGAATTTCTGCCTCGTCGCGAACTCCGCCAAGTGACACGCGAACAAATTCACGGTCAAGAGCCTCAGCTATGCTCCTTGCGATACTGGTCTTGCCAACTCCTGGCGGACCTACAAATAATAAAATATTGCCCTTGGAATCAGGATTTAATTTCTTAACAGCCAGGTATTCGACAATCCTGTCCTTGATATCGACCAGGCCATAGTGGTCGCGATTTAAAATCTCCATGGTCCTGTCCAAATCGATTTCTGATTCAGAGGCTTCCTCCCACGGCAGGTCCAAAATCAAATCCAAATAATTTCTGATAACGCCCGTCTCAGCTGTATTAAAAGCATTTTGCGAAAGCCTCTTGACTTCCTTTAAGGCCTTTTCCTTGACCTCGATGGGCATTGGCTTGTCGTTGATGGCCTTCTTGAGCTCCTCAATCTCGGCGTGGATTTCCTCTTCCTCGCCCAATTCCTTGCGGATAGCTTTGATTTGCTCGCGCAAATAATAATCCTTTTGCATCTTGGACATCTGGTTTCTAACGCGGACGTTAATTTTTTCCTCCAATTCCAAGAGCTCTAATTCTTTTTGCAAGACTTCGTAATAATAAGTCAAACGCTTCTTTATATCCAATTCCTTGATCAGGTTTTGGTATTCGTCTTCCTTTAAAAGCGTAATGGCAGCCGCAATATCGGTAAAGCGTTCTGGGTCGTCTTCGTCGTAAACATTCATAAAAACATTTTCAGGAATCTTTGGGTGCAGGCTGACATACTCTTCCAGGTCCTTCTTTATAAGCCTGACTAGTGCTGTCACTTCATCATCAAAATCATTTTCTTCAAAATCGGGTTCATAAGTAGCAACATTGGCTTCAAAGTATTCGCCCTCATCTGTAAAGTTTTCTATATGGCCACGCATCTTGGCCTCAATCATAACGCGAATGCCGCCTGTAGGCAGCTTCATAATCTGTTTAATATTGGCAACCGTCCCCCAGTGGTAAAAATCATCCGCCTTTGGGTCCTCGGTCTTGGCGTCTTTTTGGGTAACCAAAAGAATAGGCTCTTCCTTCATAGAGGCAACTTCAATCGCCTTCATGGACTTGGGCCTGCCAACATCAAAGTGAATCATCATATATGGAAAAATCGAAAGACCACGCAGGGGTACAACCGGCATGCTTTCAAGATTAATTTTATATTTATTAGTAATCATATTACCTCCTTCTTAAATTATATCATAAGACATCTTATTTGCAAACAAAAACGGCCATTATAAATGGTCGTTTATTTTTGTTGTTGTTACAAGCTCAATATTTCCCCTTCACCTTTCGGGCGGGACTTTTCGGGCTACATAAAGTAGCCCCTACAACCGCAGAGCGATTTTTGAATAAATACCATTGATATATACACAATGTATTTTAAATTTTTTCAATAAAAAATGGCCTTTAACGACCATTATCTATACATAATTTGCGAGGAAAAATTGATGAATTTTTGTAGCTTGAGACATTTTGTCGAATGAGGCGTACTAGAGGGTACGTCGTTTCCTCAGACTGTTGTACTCAATCGTTTTTCCCTTCGGTCGAACGATTGAACAACAGGTTGCGTGAGTCGCTACATACCAATCGAGCTTCGTTGTCACTCGCTCTCTTGGGCAGGGCTTCAATTCGCAAAAAATCGAACACTGCAAAAATTCGCAATTTTAACCGCAAATTTATTGCAAATTATTTAATTAGGCTTAAAATTTTCGTGTATAAGAGGTAAGAATAAAAATCCTCCCTTGCCGGCAGCTTATAAAAAAGCTCTGTTGCATCCACGATTCCTTCCCCGTCTACAGAAGCTTGATCGATTACAAGGCTCCCGTCTTTTAGGCTTATAAATGGCGTGAACTCCGTAACTTGGTCCCTGTGCCTCAAAATAATCTTGGCATTTGAATAAATGTCGCTGATATTTACCGCCAGCAAGGCTGGACCAGTAACGGACATATTTTCAACCGCCAGATTTTCCACTTGAGATAACTTTCCTTGTTCAGTCAAATCCAACTGCCTAAGGGCAATAGATGTCGCCTTGTACTTGGGGATTACCAAATAAAATTCTTGGCCCATCAGACTTATATCAAAAGTTTCTGGGTCTGTCGTAATCATTGGCAAAAATACTGGATCTGCGTAATTGTTAAAGACCATCTGCCAAGGATAGAGGCTTGCTACCACACTCTTCGTAGTCTCTTCATCATAGGCTCCGCCAACAAAGAGTATAAAGGCCTCTATATTTTTGTCCTCTGGATTTAGGCCGAGAGCCTTGGCCGTTTGGATAAAGGCTGGCGAGATTTCGCTATCGTTTATATTCAGACCAGCAATGGGAGCTGTCGCTATGGATTCTCCACTACCACCATCAACATACTGTTTGTAAATAAAATTTGCCTGGCCATTTTGATCTATAAAAATCCGACTCTTTTGAGGATTATAGGAATCCCATAACTCATCTAAGGCCTTGCCTTCAAAATACTTGGTGCCCCACAAGAAATATGTATCGTCCATCTGCGAATCATAAAGATTAGCCATGCGATTATATTCCCCTTGGATAGTAGCTTCCAGTCGGCCCATTATCTCGTCCTTGCCAATGCCAAAGTGTTTTAAAAGTTCTTCGTCACTTATCAGTTTACCAGTACTTGGGTAAATCCTGTCTGGAATTAAAAAGTTATAAACCTTGTGCTTTATAAAATATCCTTCATTAAGATTTAAATATTTCAGGTGGACGCTAATAATTTCCCCGTCATCAAAGGCAGAAAAACTTGCATCCACAGGCAGGTCGGTGCCAGCATAATCGTCTTTACTTTCCTCAATAATCTTTAAAAATTCTTGAGAAAGATTTATTAGCTCATCGTTGACCTTCATGGCGTCATTGGATGTCAATAAAATCTCTGGCAGGTGGAGGCCGTCAATGGGATTCTTGGCCAATTCCATTAATTTTGGATCGGTCAAGTCCTTCCAAAATTCCCTGTCCTTGACATGGTCAGACCTAGACCCCATGATGGCTCCATCAACCAAAGCCTGGTCTAAACTTTTGAAGGGATCTCTACTAGTCATCGCCTTCTTACTAGTGGACGCCTCTTCACCAGCGTCTGCCCTTTCACCAGCATCCGCCTTGTCATCAGTGTCCGCCTTCTTATCAGTATCCGCCTTCTTATCAATGACCGGCCTCTTGCTAGTGGCAGGGTCATCAACTTTTTTCGAACACGCCATAGTAAAAACCATGGCGAAAATTATCGCAATTATAATAAACAGATTAAATCTCTTCATCACAAACCTCCTTTATGTAAATACAGATTTCTTGACTATATTTATTTATACCCTTTGCAAATAAAAAATGGCCATGATAAATGGCCATTAGATTTTTGTTGTTAATAATTTTTTTGAACATATCAATTTTTTCCTTCACCTTTTGGGCGGGACTTTTCGGTCCACATTCTCCTCAGACTCTTGTACTCAATCGTTTGTCCCTACGGTCCAACGATTGAACAAGAGGTTGCGTGAGTCAACGCTAGCCAATCATCTTCACGCTTTCGTGCTCGATTCTTGGGCGTGGCTGCAAGTGGACCCTACGTATGTTCTGATAACTTTTATGTTTTTATTTACATTAAGCAAATTTATTTTTTAATTATTCTCTACCTATATACATAATTTGCGAGGAAATTTCGATGAGATTCTCTCTACCTATATACATAAATTTCGTAGGAAAATTCGATGAGAAAGGCGAAGTACAGAAATTTTGCGAATGAGGTGGGCTTAGTGCCCTCCGCAATGAGCAAATATTTCGAAACAAGCCTTTATCGCGAATTTAACACGAAATTAACCGCAAATTTATGGGATATAGATTATTGCGTTCAATCCATAATCTGTTTTTTCCCTTCTATATGAATGGAAGATTTTACTCGTAAATGTATCGTGTTTGCAAATATGAATGTCATTCGCCTTTAATCCTGCCCTGATCAATTCTGTTTTGACGAATTTTTGCAGGTCAAAATAATATTTGCCTGGGTTTTTTCCATCCAGGGTCAAGAACTTGTTAAAGTCCCTCCGCCCTTTGAATTCCCTTACAAAGTCCTCACTCACTTGAAATGAATCTTTTTGTATGGACGGTAAGAGATAGGCTTCCATCTCTGTCCGCCTGCCTAGCTTATTTATGGCCTCAAAATAGATGCGTTTTTGCACGCCTCGCCAACCTGAATGCAGGAGGGCGGCCCTCTTTGAATTTTTATCCTTGATTAAAATCGGTATGCAATCTGCCGTGACGACCATGACTGGACGATCCTCAGTAATAAAGCCGTCCACACCCACGTACTCGCCAGGATGCGGGTCTACGATTATATTTTTTGTGTGCTTTTGCCTGGTCTTTGAAATGAGCTTATCTGTCATCTTGAAGTGCCTTAGGAATTTATTGGTGTTTTTCACATTGTAGCGACGAAAATTATAGGGAAGGCCCGTCATAAAAAGTTTAGACCCGTCTGCAAATTCACCCACATAAATTCCCTCTGCATATTTTTTCATTTGATCCATAAATAATACACCACCATTATTACCGCCATTGGCACACCGAAAAATCCTATTAGAAGGGAGTTCAAAAAGTTCAGGGGAATCTCACCGCCCACCATGGATATAAAAGCGTTTATAACAATAATTATAACAAATCCAACAGCTGCGTTTACCAGGAGCTTGATAATCGTCTTAAAAGAAAATTTTAAGATCAAATAGACTAAGATTACAATTGCAATTGCGACTAGGCTCATGCTGCCAGCCTCCTAATCCATTTTTGCTTTCTGGTCCTGGGCAGAGTGATAGCCAACTTGGCAATTTCTTCCAGAGAAATCAAAACCATAACTCCATAGAGTGGCCAGCCCAAAACTATGGCTCCCAAATAAGCCATTGGGACGCCAATCAGATAGGCAGTCGAAGTTTCAGCCACCAGGGAATATTTTATATCGCCACCACCGCGGACAACGCCGACCACGATTGTGGAGTTGGCGGTCTTGATTGGATAAAAAATTCCCATTACAACCAAGGCCTCCATGGCAATTTGCCTAACCTCAGGAGTCAGATCAAAGAGCAAGAGCAGATATTTCCTGGCCAAAATTAAAATTATTCCAAGTAATGCCCCCAGATAAAGCGAAGCGATGATTGACTTGTCGGCCATGTCTTGGGCCCGGTTCAAATCGCCCTCGCCAATCTTGGTCCCCACCACAACCGCAGTTGCAGACGAGAGTCCACGGGCAAATATATAAAGCATATTGGAAACGGCAAAGGCCACTTGAACGGCCGCCGTTGAATCAACACCAGTCTTGGCATAGAAAAAGTTATAAAGGACTTGGGCAAAGGACCAGAGGATTTCCTCCAAAATTACCGGTATAACTATTAGGGAAAAGTTTTTGAAAAATTTAAAATCCGTCTTAAAAAATTCGGCAAGCCTAAAATAAAGGGGCCCCTTGTATTTGACAACTACAAAAATATAAACGCCCAGCTCTATAAATCTGGCGATAATTGTCCCGACAGCTGCGCCCAAAACGCCCAGCTCAGGCATGCCAAATTTACCAAAGATAAAGCAGTAGTTAAAAAATGCGTTGGCAAAAAACGAAATAATCGAAGCCATTAGTGGCGTACGGGGATTACCCGTCGACCGCATGGCCACGCCAAAGGCAAAGGACAGGGATGTCACTATATATGAAGCAGAAACCGCCCTTAGGTAAATTACGCCCGCCTCAATAACCATAGGATCATCGGCTATAAAAAGCGCAATGATCTGATGGGGAAAAGTCAGAGCGCAAATATTAAAGATCAGGGCTATTACAAAGGAATACTTGAGGGAGAGGATCATGGTCTTTCGCACAGACTTGTAATCCTCCCTGCCATTAAACTGGGAAAATAAAATAGCCGATCCCGTATTTAAACCAAACAGAAAAAAACTAAAGAAAAAGAAAACCTGGTTGGCAAGACCCACGCCTGCAATGGCGGCAGTGCCAAGCTTGGTAATCATAAAAGTATCCAAAGTATTTAGCGACGAAGCGATCAGCGACTGGATTGTAACCGGTATTGCAATCTGCAAGGTCGCATTTACAAACTCCTTATCCCTTAAAATTTTTTTAAGCATAAAAAACCTCCACCAGTAAAAGCAAATATACATTTATTTTACCACAGACCCCTGCCTCCTGCAATTACATTTTGGTTACTAATGCCAGCAAGGGTCAGCTTTTTTGGCAAATCACGCGACATTATAGTGAAAAACAAAAAATAACGCCTAGCGTTGGAGAGGCCGTGGTTTATCCCGGCCATTTTTTTATACAAAAAAGGCCCACAATAATGTGGGCCAAATTTTCAATCCCTTAATCCAATTTCTTAAGGCCATCATACAATTCATTAAAGGACTTTATTTTTTTCATTCTACCAAAAGAAAATTCTGTGTTTTCTCCAAATTCCAACAGGAAGCATTTTGCAAGCTCCTCTACGGTAACTTCAAGAGTTTCAAAAAAAGTTTGATATGCGAAGTTCTGCTCCTTGCTGCCCTCTTTAAACATATTAATTATCATTGACTCACACACTTGGTCCAGTGGATACATCTTTATGTGCATGAACTCGTGAACAATCGTCTCTTCAATGTTTTCATCCTTAGGGCTAGCAGCATTTAACATTAGAATCGCCTTTTTATCAGTTGGATCAATTTTAAAATCCCCCGTCTTCTTCCAGTCCTCATCCTCCACAAATTCCAATCTAATATCCCACTCAGGAACAATCCTGAGTTTTTTTGTATACTTATCAAAAATTTCCCTTGCCTTCAACCTATCCATACCATCTCCTATATTTTTCAAAACACAAAATCATGCTAATATTCTTGAATCAATTATAGCACAAGATATAAACAATTTCATAAAAATTTATTAATCCAAGTCTCTGTTTTTAAGTAAAGTCATCCGCAAAGATACTTTTCAAAATTTAGTTTTAGTCCTATATTAAATTACATAACTCTCAAACCCATACGGGATGCACCGAAACCAAGGAATTGTTTTAGTCCTATATGAAATTACATAACTCTCAAACACGAATCGGACACCAAAGCCGAGAAGAAATGTTTTAGTCCTATATGAAATTACATAACTCTCAAACAGGGCAGGACCGTGGTTGAAGATGTCAAAGGTTTTAGTCCTATATGAAATTACATAACTCTCAAACCTGACGAAAGTAACAGAGACTCCACCTTTGGTTTTAGTCCTATATGAAATTACATAACTCTCAAACTTCCAACTCATTATTTGCCTTGCTGTCATTGTTTTAGTCCTATATGAAATTACATAACTCTCAAACTTCCAACTCATTATTTGCCTTGCTGTCATTGTTTTAGTCCTATATGAAATTACATAACTCTCAAACACATCACCTTTTTCATATCTTACGATTGTTGTTTTAGTCCTATATGAAATTACATAACTCTCAAACAGCGTATTCATTGGCAATCGCTCCGCAATATGTTTTAGTCCTATATGAAATTACATAACTCTCAAACCTATATACAGCTCTTTTGATAGAGATAAGGGTTTTAGTCCTATATGAAATTACATAACTCTCAAACTCTTCGGGTATACAGTGCTTCATAAATGGAGTTTTAGTCCTATATGAAATTACATAACTCTCAAACAAAACATATAAAGAAGCCTTGTATATTTATGTTTTAGTCCTATATGAAATTACATAACTCTCAAACCTCAAATTCAAAGGTTTAAGGTTAATAGCCATGACGTAAGCTATATTTCACATAGGTCTTGGTCAATTATTCTTAAATGTTCACAAGTTTTGACTTCCCTTGTGATTTTATTTTGTAGGGCTAAAAGCTTAATTTCATTGTAGCATAAGAATTTATTTAGTTCAACTAGATCTTCTTCTGTTAAAAAGCTATCTAGGTTTACTATTATAAATAATTTTTTATTCAATAATTCTGAACTTACTTTTATATACTCGGTTAGTCTTTCTAATATTGATGTTTTTTCATAATCGAATTCTACCGAGAGTGCTTTGAAGAAATTTTGGTAGTTTATTTCATCTGATTTTAGAGAAAATCTAGACCTGTACCTTAGTTCATCTACAATATTTGCAATGGCGCTTTCCATTTCTAGCTTTTTTATATACATGTCCTCTGAGCATAAGTCTTCTTCAAGTTCTGTATAGAGTTTTTTCAATATAGTAGCTGCATTGGCTTCTATATTAAATAGGTCGAATATTATATCAGTTGTTTTAGATATATCTATCTTCTTGTAGTCGTCTATAAGTTCAATTTCTTCGCTCTCTTTATTGCTAACTTCTATTAATGTTCTAAGAAAGTTAGTGAAGTGTTCTGTATCCTCTATAACCAAAGTATTTAAAGTTTTTGCCTTTATTTCATATGAGTTTTCAAGGTATTGGCTTACAAGGTTCATAATATTATCAGCCTCCTATCATCTGTGATATATTCATCTGAGACTTCGCCTACCAGTATTTCCATTCTTGAAAATTGTTTTTCAGTTATTATAAACATTTGCACCAGGCCTTTATCTGGCTTATTGTCCCTGACTTTATTGGCTATCAATTGCGCCATGCTTTGGTTAAGGGCAATTTTTGTATAGACTGATTCTTGCATCATCATAAAACCATTTTTTATTAAAAATTTTCTAAACTCCCTATAATTTCTCTTGTCTTTTGCATTTAAGGTTGGGAGATCAAACATTACTATTAGTCTCATATATCTATAACTCATACTTGGGGAACCTTAATAGTGATAGGTCTCTATTGTTTAGGGTATCAAAAACAGACCTAACGTATATGTCTATTGCTTGATTTACTCGTGTGTTTTTGTTGTCTATACTTATCTCCTTATTTAATAAATTAATTAACTCAAACTTTTGGTCTTGGTCGAAGGTCTTTTTAACACTATTATATACATGGTCATCAACAAGGCCCCTCCATGGCTCTATGAGATCGCTTGATAGATTAAATTGATTGAACATATTGTCATGAAATATGCCAATTTGTGTTATGTATCCATTTGACACAACCTGTCTATTTATCGATGAGAGTAGAATTGAATAGCCGTAATTTAGGGCAGCATTTAAATTTGAATCATCACTCCTAGAAAAATCTTTACCAAAGAGGGCATTAAAATAAACCTTTGCAGCGTGTCCTTCGCGATTTGTGCTGTCATAAAATTCAACTTCATCTATATATTTTTCTAACAACTTGTATTCGTTTTTCTTGCAAGATTTAAGGAGACTCATTTGATTTTTTATTTTTTGCCTGACTATTAGCTGCCAGACATCCCCTTTTATATAATCATCCCACTTTATCTGAGAGCGGATTTTCTCGCTAGTATTGTAGGATGAATAAAAGGGCGATACCTCTGCTGTGGGATTTCGCTTTTCATCGCAGAATATTAATTTGATTTTGTTTTTGACTATCTCATTTAATAGTGCAAATGTAATAGAGGCCTCAGTCGTATTTACAATAATGTGAGATATGTCTTTTAAGTATATTTTGCGAACCTTGTTGCCATCTTGCCTTACGACAAGATGGCTTAGTTTTAATTCAAGTTTCGCACGATTATCTATGACCACTACTCTCCAAGTCATAATTTTAACAAGTCCACTTCGTTTTCAAAGAGGCCTGTAATTGATTGGTTTATGATTTTAAATTCTTGATAGTTTCCTATATTATTAGTCTTGGAGCTCAATCTACCATAGTCTGATTTTAAATCTATAGATTTTAAGTCTTGGCGTACACCAGAAGCTCTGATGGCTTTTACTAGCATCAATAGAGTTTTACACTTTTCTTTAAAATCCATTGATTTGAATTTAAAATCTATATTTTCGATTTTATCATCTTGGAATAAATTCAAAAATGATTTTTTAAATACAGATGTTTTAAATTTATTCACTATTATATCAAACGTATTGTATACAAGTTCTTCCGTTAAATCTTGTATCCTTTCAATTGTTAGGTAATCATTCTCACTGGATTTATCAATTTGCTTTATTGCCCATTCATTTTTCTTTGGTAATATTAATTGAAGTGCACTCCTTAATTCCAATGTTTTGTCACTTCCACCAGTTATAAAATAATAAGATCCATCTATTTTTAACAAAGTTCTCATCTTTACTACAGGATATACTACTCTATAATCTTCAATTCCGAATCTATCTTTCAAATATTTGCTAAATATTTCATCACTCAATTTTTTATCATTCTTTTGCTTAGCGTATATTTCTCTTTCAACTGGCATTAATTTTCTTTCTATTTTATTTTTTGATTTAATATCCAACACTGCAAAGCAAGCCTTGTTTATATTAGTATATCCACCATATTTTTCTATTGAGCTCTTAGGCCCCTTATCTTTTAGAGGGCGACTTCCTTTGTTTTTTCTTTGCAGGGTAGCATTAAATAGTGCACCACTTTCTATATAATTCATGCGAGTAAATCTGTAGTTGGTCCCCTCTAGTTCTTTTCTTATTCTCTTGATGCTAGCATTTTTAACAGTGCCTTTTTCATCGTCTGCTATCCATGCTGTATAGCCCCCGCGCTTTACGTCATATTTAAACATGTTTTCCAAGTTATAACTTCTAGCTTTCTCTTGTTTTTTGACAAAGTTCATGGGGTCTTTGGTAAATTTTGTATTGTAGACATTGCCAACGATTATATTTATATAAGCGTCATGCATGTGGTGGAGGTCATTGACTGCACGGCATTTTACTATATCAAATTCCTGTCTGAATCTGCTAGCATTTTCTGCCTTAGAGTAAACTATTTCTGAATTTTTGCAAATGGTTTTTAAGAGATTTGCTGTTTCTTTGGTAGCCTGCCTGGTCTCAACTATTTGCCTGGATATAAATTGGACAAGTTCATCATCAGTAAATCCTGTCCTACGTGTAAGTCTGGTATATTTCTTTTGACCAATTAGTCCCTTGTCATATAGAATTTTCCAATAAGCATAGCAATTTTTATTTAAAATCTCATCCGGTATTGGGTATGAATTGCCTTTCTTGCTATTTAAATCTTTCTTAACCAAAACTCTGTTTTCAATTGAATCATCATAGATTTTTGACTTTGGATAAATGTGGTCTTGGTCATAGATGTTTTTCGATGAGAGTTCTGAAATATCAATTGGCTCAAGACTATACATACACCTGCCAAGCTGGGTGTAGTAGAGATAAAGATTGTCCCATCTGAATTTGTTTTCCTCTTCTCCTTCGATTTCACTTAAAAGATAGCTATATCTTTCTTCGCCGATTTCTGATATAAAGGCTTTTTTGCCATCCTTGTAAAATTTTAAGAGCTGATTTTTTCTAGATTCTTTTCTAGCCTTGACTTCTTCTTTGCCCCTGGCCATTTCAATAAAGATTTTCTTGGAATCAGTGCCCATTATATTTTTAATTTCATCAACTATTCTTAGACTTTGCCATAACATTCTCTTAACTGAAGGTGATAAATAAAGCTCATCAACCATCTCATAGGAGAGTTTTCTATCGTCAACTGGATTTAACTTTTGAATTTCCTCTGTAAAAGTGAAGCTGGCGCTCATTAATTCCATTAAGTTTAAATTGTACTCACGCATAAAATGGATTATAGATCCTCTTTCGCCTGTAATTTTATTGGCGCCTTCTAAACCTGTGAGTAGTTTTTTACTTAATCTGCCCCAGTCTTTATAATTTAGGCCAGCCATCTTTTTGATTTCTGAATCTGTAAAATACTTGCCGTATCCCGCCTTTATTTTCTTTTGCAAGTAAGATTTGTCATCTCCATAGAGGACGATTAGCTTGATAATTTCTTCGATTTTATCCCTATAGTCGTCGCTGTCAACCTTGTCCCCAACAATGGCCTTAAAATCGTTATAAGAGTTTAGCCCTTGTTTAAAATCCCCATCTGTGCCGGACAATAGGATTTCTCCATTTATATTAAATTCTTTTTTGAGAAGATTAGCGACAGCCTTTAATGTTACTTTTTTCCTGGTCTTAAAGAGTTGATCGAAGATTTTCTTCTTCATTTCTTCAGTAATAGGAAGATCATTTAATTTTAAATTGTTGAGTTCATTTAAAACCATATACTCATTGTAGAGAAGCGAGGCCTTTGGTAGAACTTTTTCATCTTTTAAATATGTGCACCTGCCAATTAAGCTATCTATAAACTCTTCCCTTGAAGAATCCAAATCAACTACATCTTTAAAATTCCATGGCGTGATTTCGCTGTCCTTTTGCTTCTTAATCCAAGCATATTTTGAGTTAGGATTTAAAGGCCCAACATAATATGGAATCCTAAATTCCATAATCGAAGCAATCTTGTCGCAAACGCTTCCATATTCATCGGATACGTTTAAAAATTCATGGTGTTTGGATTGGTTTTCAAGGATCTTATTTAGCTCCATAAGTTTCAATTGATAAGGTATAACTCCATTATCAGAAGATTTTATCTTTGGCATGAAATTTTTAAATTCCATATCCCTTAGCATTCCATCTATTAGTTCAAGGTCAGCTTTGCTACCATTAACTTTATTAATTTTGTATTTTATAGTTTCTAGGTGCTTTTTAGCAAACTTATAAAAAGCTTCTTGGTCTGTAAACTTATTCGCCTTCACTCTCTTGTTATTGGATATACTTGACTTGGTATATGAAACATAGTTATCGTTTACTTTTTCACTCCTAAAGATGTCGAAGTAGGCTGATTTATGGTACTGTCTAACTAGGCGCTTAAATTCCTTGAGGTCCTGGCCATGCTTGTTATATTTTTTTACAAAGGCGTTAGAAATGTACTTATTGCCATCTTTTGATTTATCGGCTTCTTTTAATAAATTTTCAAGTATAGATGAGTCATAGATTTCTTTTAATATATTTACAAGGGCAATTTTATCCCCAAGGGCTAACTCGTAATCGCTATATTTATCATCAAAACTCGTCGTAGAAAAATCCACTGATTTGATTGCCGAATCATCAAAGTCTTCAGGATTTTCAAATAGATCTACTAGCTTTTGAGAGCTACCAATCATAATAGCAGATACTGCCTTTAGAAATTTTGTATCTCCAATAACACTTTTAAGTTCTTTCTTTTTTGCGGTCTTGTTTAACTTAGGATCTGTAAGTATATTTATCAAATTTTCATTATCAAACTCAAGATCAAGACCGTATTCATCATTTAAGTGGACCTTTAATTCATTTAGAGAATTTTCAAAGGAGCTCTTTGTATCAAATTTTTGTCCTTCAAAAATAAAGTGGCCACGATTTTTAAGTAAGTAATGGCAAGCTAAATAAACCAGTCTAATATCTTTTTTGCTATCATCTTCAATCAAGTCCATAAGGAGATGGTGGATAGTCGGATATTTTTTGTGGAAGTTCTTGTCTTTAAAATCTTTATCATTAAATAAAGTGTACTTGGACTTTAACTTTTGATCTTTGTCCTCCATATAAAGGTCGCTGTTATCTAGACGCAAAAAGAAATTTGGATCTACTTTAGCAACTTCCTCTGCAAAAAAATCTTGCAAGAGACTTAAGCGTTCTTTTTTGCGGTCAAGTCTTCTCCTGGCCCCTCTTTGCCCTCGTCTTTCTTCAGCAGTTTTGGCATCATCAAAAAGACGAACTCCCCACATCTTCTTGGAGTTGAATTTTAGAACATTGTAAGCCTCGTCTGTTACTGCCCAGCCAACTGATGATGTACCTATATCAAGTCCGATATAATAATCTTTTACTTTTGTCATAAGTTACCTCCATACTTGACAAATAAATTATCCCATGCTATAATATGTATGAAATTACATGACGAGTTCAAATAAAAATTTATTCAAACCGCCTATTTATAGGCCGCAGATGTTCTGCATTATGCTTGCTATTGCAAGCTTTTTTATTGCCAAAAATTATAGCTACATAATATCTTTTGACTTGCATCTTGCTCTTTTAGCAAGATTTTTATTTAATCATTTGCAAATCACTTTAATATATTATATCACATTTGACCTAAAATTTCATTGACTTTACACTTAAAAAATAAAAACTCACGTTAAAAACGTGAGTTTAATATACCCATATACATAATTTGCGAGATTTCTTAATAATTTGCGAGGAAATTTCGTTTTAAAATCATTTTTGTCTTTCTACATAATTTGCGAGGGCCGTAAGATTCTCTAATCAACATCACGCATCCGCGTTCGTTTCTTGAGGATCTCTGACACGAGACCTGCTAGCCAATCGGTCAAAAAATTTGGTCACCATAATCTCGTCCTCGCGGCATCGAGCCTGCTCGTACGAGGTGTCCACAATAAAGTGGACGGTACATGGCTACATATATATACATTGAATAATTAATATGTTTTTATATCTCCTCTTTCCTTTTCCACATAAATTTCGCTGGAAAATTTGATGAGATTTGGAGTGGACGAATTTTTTGCCGACGCAGGTGTGCTTGGTGCACATCGAGGAGGCAAATAAATTGGGGCCGCTTCAAAGGTCGCAAATTTAACGTGAAATTTTAATAGTCGGAGGTTATGTCGATTGCTAGTTTCCTGAATAGTTCATAGTCAATCGTAGGCAATATCCCCGTCGAATGTCCTTTAAGTCCAGAGAGTCTCTTTAGGTTTCCAATACTTACCTTGGCGGAGGGGTTATACATTTGGCTAGTAGCCAAAGAAATTAAAACCTCTTCCAGATTGAGCTGGGTATTGGAATTTTTTTCTATATCTCTTTTCATATCGAGAATTGGATTTAAAATGGCTGGATCAATCATGTGGAGTTCGTCAGGCAGGCCTGAAATGAATTTCAGGGCATTTAAAAGTGCGGCTGCAGCTGAGTCCATGAGTTCGGATTCCTTGCCTGTGATGACCTGGCCGTCTTCGAGTTCAAGGGCGGTTATGTTTTTTACAATGCCCTCTTCATTGAAGATTTTCTCCTTGCGTTCGCGAGCAGCCTTAGTGGAGACCCTTTCTTCTGCTTTGAGGTTAAGCTCGTCCATTAGCCGCCTGATGTTGGCAAGCTCATCTCCATTTAACATATATTTTTTGTATTCAAATTGAGCGTTCAAATACCGCCTTATGATTTCTTGCTTGGCTGCCTGCCTGCAAACTTCGTCATCAATAATGCCGTCTTTGATGCAATTAACTCCCATATCCGTTGGCGACTTGTAGGCGTCCGCCCCCATAATCCTGTCCAGCATGCGTTTTAAGATTGGGAAATTTTCTATGTCGCGATTGTAATTAATAGCGATTTCCCCATAGGCTTCCAGATGGTATGGATCAATTTGAATAACGTCTTTTAAATCTGCGGTCGCAGCTTCATAGGCCATGTTAACCTCGTGCTTTAAGGGCAGATTCCAAACTGGGAAAGTTTCAAACTTGGCATAGCCAGCCCTGACTCCGCGAATATTTTCCAAATAGAGTTGGGAAAGACAAGTTGACATCTTGCCCGAACCCGGTCCAGGCGCAGTAACAACTACGATTGGCCTGGTCGTTTCTATATAAGAGTGCTTGCCAAAGCCCTCGTCTGACAAAATCGTGTCGATGTCGTTGGGAAAACCAGCTGTATCTTCGTGCTCGTAAGTTTTGATGCCGTCTGCATTTAGCTTTCTGATAAAGCCATCCACATTTTCGTGCTTGTAATAACGATTGATGACCACAGAGTTGACCATGATATGCTTTTCCTTGAGTGTGTCGATCAGCTTCATGCACTCGGCCTCGTAGGTCATGCCTGTGTTGTTGTTCATCTTGTTGGTCTCGATATCATAAGCGCGGATGGCAATTACCACCTCAAGCTTGTCGCGGAGCTCTTCAAAAAGGGCAAACTTAATATCAGGATCGTAGCCAGGCAAAACGCGTGAGGCGTGCATATCGCCCAAAAGCTTGCCGCCAAATTCAAGATAAAGCTTCTCAAACTTGCCGACCCTGTCCAAAATCTTTTTAGATTGCTCCTTTAAATATATTTCATTAGAAAAACCAATTTTCATATTATCACCTGGGATAATTTTATCAAATTAAAGGATTTATTGCAATAAAAAATCTTCCAATAAAAAACCTGCGTCGGCAAACGCAGGATAATTTTATATTCTTAAATTGACTTCCTCTCCCCTCATGCCTGGCAGGAGGATTTTCTTGCGCCCGTACATATAATTTATAAATAGAGCGATCGATGCCAGAGCCCAGGTAACAGGATAGGAAATGTAGAGGATAAGCCTGGTTTGATACATTTGAAAGACCGTCATTAGCCAAACAATCCTGAGGCCGCAAACTGCAACAAGGGTAATAATCATCGGCGTAATGGAGTAGCCCATGCCACGAAGGACACCAACTTGGACATCCATAATACCGCAAAGAGCATAATAAACAGCCACGATTGACAAACGCTCTAGCCCATAGACCACAACGTTTGGATCATTGGTGTATAGATTTAAAAGTGGAGTTCCCACAGCGTAAGCGCCAATGCCCATGGCCAGACCAATCACTGCAACCACAGCTAGGCAAGTCTTATAAATCTTGGAAACGCGTTCAAAATTTCTGGCCCCCATATTTTGACTGGTAAAACTCAGAGCCGTTTGATAAATTGCGTTCATGCCCATGTAGACAAAGCCCTCCACAGACCCAGCCGCAGTATTTCCCGCCATTACCACTGGTCCAAAAGAATTGATGGCCCTTTGGATCATGATATTTGAAATGCTAAACATGGCTCCTTGCAAACCTGCAGGCAGACCAATCTTTAACATGGCCCCAACCTTGTGCCAATTTAAATTTAATTTCTTGACATCCAGCCTCATTAGGTCGTCGCCCTTCATCAGACTCATGATGATCAAAACCGCAGACAAGTATTGGCTGATAACAGTCGCCCAGGCAACCCCAGCCACGCTCATCTTAAAGACAATTACAAATAATAAATTAAAAATAACATTGACTACCCCTGACAAGGTCAAAAAGTACATAGGCCTCTTGGTGTCGCCCGCCGCCCTCAAAAGGGAAGCGCCAAAGTTAAAGACCATAAAGCCCGGCATGCCAAGGAAAAATATCCGCAAATACTCAGTCGCCAAGTCCAAAACTTCAGGCGGAGTGTCCATCCACTCCAGCAAAATCCTGGACGTAAAAACGCCAAAGACCAAAACCAAAATCCCAGAAATCACCGACAAGCTAATGGACGTGTGCAAGGTATCCTGTGAGTTCTCATAATCTCTGGCCCCCAAATACCTGCCCATAACAACCGACGCCCCAATGGAAATACCAATAAAAATATTAAGCATCAAATTTATAATAGCCCCCGTTGACCCAACCGCCGCCAGGGCGTGGTCAGAGGCAAACTTACCAACTACAATAATGTCCGCCGCATTAAACATCAATTGCAAAATCGAAGTCAGCATAAGCGGCAGAGCAAATAATATAACAGGCCCCAATAAAGGCCCCTCTAACATCTCAACTCTCTTGTTAAACATTGCATGTCCCCTCCAATATATTCCGTAATTATACCACAATTTTTTTACATATTCAATCAACTTCGTAAGTCGTAATAATTTTTTAACAAATTAAAAAGTCGAGAGTTAATTAAACCCTCGACTTAGTATATAATTATATTTTGATATTTCTATAGAAATCTTTTATTTTCTAGTAGCACCAATTATATATCTATTGTTACCATTGGAATCGACAGTATTTAATATATCCATCAATGTATCAAATGAAATAAATTGGTATCCATAATATTTCCCATCCTGTTCACCATTATTATCCATAATCTTTATTCCCAAGCTTGATGTGGGAACTTGGTCATTATAATATATGATTGTAATATAATGGCCACCAGATTTTTCATAATTATAATAAGGAAGTTTTTCCATAAGAGCATTGACTACAGGAGCATGACCTCTTGATAAGCTTTCTAATATAAAATTGTGCAAGTCTTTATATGTGGGTTTTGTAATATATGTCCATTTGCTGTCAGTATACTTATTAAAAGTATCTCTCATTTGATAAACCATTGTACCCGAACTTGCACTAGTTCCCATCTCTTCAGCTAATGTTTCTTGTTTACTAGAAAGATTGTCTCCGGCGACTTTGCCTTGATCATTTGAATAATAAAGTGATGTTAATAAACTTGCAGGACCACAATAATAGTCCTCAATTTGCTTAAACATTTTAACTCTATTCTTGCTTGCTTTTAATTCTTTTGAATATTTAGAACCCGAAACCACATAGTCGTAATAATTATATCTATTCCTGGCAATAATTTCTATCATTTCCATTGCAGATTCTGGATTTAATTCTAAATCTTCTCTAAACTCTTTTAATTCCATATATTCATCAAGCACTTGTTTTTTAACTTTGTTAAATCCTTCTTCTGATTTAATCGCAAGAATAGGACTTGCAAAAAGTATCAGTGCAACTAGTAATGCAATTACTCTTTTCATAATATCCTCCTAACTATTTATATAAACAATTCCCTTGTATACAATTTCAAGCAAATCCACATTAGTCCTTGGATCTGGAATTTTATTTACAGTATAAATTGGTATATAGCCACTATAATATCCATCATTATAATAATACCTATTTTCATAAGTATCTGTTGCCAATCTATACACTGTAACTCTTACCTCTTTATAATTTCCTCCCGTTCCTGGCCCCACTCCTAAAAACTCTACGCCTATTTTCTATTCATATATGAAACCATTAACATTATTTGCCATTATATTTTGTGTTAAAAATATAATGCACAAAATGCACAATATGAAGAAAGTAGTTTTTTTCATAATATCCTCCTTTTGTTGATTCGATTTTAATTTTCTAGCGAAATAGTACGAACGCAAAATCTATTTCACATTCCTTGCGTCAAATTGCATTTTTTAATCTAAATGTAAACATGACATCTTCTTCTATAATTAGTATATCATAAAACAGATTATGCGTCAAGCCATTAAAGCGTTTCTTGGATATTTAGTTACGATTTAAATCTTAATTTCTCATAAATTTTTCCCCAATAAAAAACCAGCGAAATAATTTCGCCGGTGTGAAATGCTTAATAGCTAATTAGAGATTGTAAAATACTTGTAGGGTGTCTTATTTATTATCATCCTTCCAATCCTCTTACAATAAAAAGAAGTAGATTTTTTTCTCTACTTCTCCTTATAATTTATATTTTATTTTTCCTTATATTTTTTAATAACCTTGATCTTCTATTTTCCATTCCCTATCTTTGTCTTTTCGAACTAAGGTCCAGCTGTAATTTTTGTATTTTCCCTTACTTAATACAGGATTTTTACCAGTCACATCAAATTCTGAAAATAGAACGATAATATTATTTGGATCTATATCAGTGCCCTTGCCTGCTCCATATTTCACAAAATCTTTTATTGCATCTTCAGATTTAGCTTCATCGTAGGAAACTGCTTTTAATTCTGACCCCGGAAATGAAAAATTATCCTTTACTACTTTAATTGCAGAATCTATTTCTTCTTGGCTAAATTTACTTGAATCACCTTTATCAATTGTAATATCTCCATCTGCTTTTCCTTTACATCCTGTTAATGAAAATAAAATCAATAAAGCAAAAAGAATTCTAAAACCAGGTTTCATAATATTTCCTCCTTTGATTATATACCATGTCCACACAATAATTTGTCTTGCCGAGGCTTACCCTCTATTCATTGTCTACATACATAAAACCCTTGCCAAGTTCAAGCAAGAATTTTTCAATATGGTCTATTTGTGCTTTTTCTAAATCACTTTCCATCATCGGCTTTTCTTCTGGCAAGCCTAAAAATTCAAATACATAAGGGTCTTTTACAAGGTCGGCTGCCTTATTTATTTCATTGCCCTTTAAGGCTAGGTCTAGGACTTTTTCTTTGTTTTCTTCTCCTGATGATAGGAGCAATCTTTCAAAAAGTGAAGTTTTTATTTGTCTTTTAAGTTCTCTTACTGACCAATTTGCATTTATACTTTCTTTTTCATAGAAGCTTGGTTTTTTCTCATCGCTGAGAGATAAGAGTTCGCAATAATGGGACATTAGTCAATTTTCCAGACAGTGTCTGGCAAATTGGATATGATAAAGATTGTAAGTCCCCTTTCATTATTAAACGCCATCAAAATACTCTTCAGTATATAAAACCTCAACTTCTCCGGACCAATTTAGTATTGAACCAATAAAGTCATTGATATCTATGCCAGGCATTTCATAAATTTCTTCATCTCCAAATGTTCCCGAAGCATTTTCAATAAAAACGGTTTCATAGCCCCTGTCAGAACATAAGATGCTAGCAAACAGGCAACAATATTCCGTATTAAAGCCGCAAATATATACTTTAGACACGTCATTGTCTTTTAGGACTTGAGCAAGATTGGTTTTATAAAAAGGATTGCAAGACGTTTTTTCAATCACATAATCTCCAAGCCCTTGAATCTCTGCCCACACTTCTGCATCTCTAGACCCCTTAAAATAAGGAGTGTCTTCATCATCCGAAAGATGCTTGGTCAAGATTACAAGGTCCTTGTTCTTTTTAAAATCATCAATTAGACTTTTAATATTATTTAAAGTCTCTGAAAAATCCTTTTTCTTCAATATTCCCTTTTGCACATCCAATACAATTAATGCATTCATGATTGTCTCCTTGGTTTTTAAATTTAATAAGAATTTATCGCACGATTTGTGAAGGGCGTCAAATTTCAAAATGAAACAAAAATTTTGGGCCACATAAAGTCGCCCCTACATGGAAATTTTTGTTGCGTGAGTCAGCAGTCGTTAAAACGAAGGCTCGATTTGTGAGGAAAAATTGATGAATTTTTGTAGCTTGAGACTTTTTGACGAATGAGGCGTACTCAAGTGTACGTCGGAATGAGCAAAAAGTCGAACACTGCAAAAAGTCGCAATTTTAACCACAAATCACCCCCTAGCGGCTGCCGCCTCCAGATCCTCCTCCACTAAATCCTCCCCCACCACCGAAGGATGCTCCTCCGCCAAAGCCTGATGATGATTTTGCGCTGGAAGATCCTGAGCTAAAGCCTCTATGGGCTGACTGTCCCATGGATTGTGAGAGATAGTACATTTGATATGGGTGGATATAAAATCCATTATTAGAATTTTCTTGGGCGAAAGTATAATCTGGGATGAGTTTTTCAAAGGCCTTGGAAACTTCTTCTCCCATGCCATAAATGGTGGCGATTATTAAATAATAATCCCAGAGTTCAACTTCCCTGACCCCGCGTTCGTTAATTAGGGTAAAGTCTTTGAAAAATCTCCTCATGGCGTAGGCGTTTGCACATTCCCTCTTGCCTTTTTCTGTTAAGAGGAGTTTTTTGTCCGCCTCTAAATAATCGTTTGCCTTCAGATATTCAATGCCTCTATCGTATAATTTTTTAAACAAGTCCGTGTAAGACGAATAGTGCTTCTTAAAATATTTTTGCAACTCTTTGCCTTCCAGGATAGAGTTGTCACCTGCAGCTTCAACTACTGCCCTCCATAAAGAACCTTCTTCGCTGTCCAAGATATTTGGCTCTTTTAAAATAATCAAGGACTGTTTCTTTTTATTTTCTAGATTTTCATCAGGTCTCAAGGCCCCTTCCTTTATCCACTTTAAGAAGTAAGCTGAGAATACATTTTCCTCCAGCTTTTTGGGTGGATTTTTTTGCTGGGCCATGAAAAATATGGCTGGAATATAATTGTCCAAGAGGGTGTCCCTGTAATAAGGCGGATTTTCAAAGTCAACTTCCTTGAGGTTTTTGACTTTTTTCCTTGAGCTAGCCTTAAAGATTCCCCGGCCAATCAAGATTAAAAATAAAACCCAAAAGCCACTAAAGGCATTTCCAATAAAACGGAAAAAGCTCGAGAGCCTGGAAGGGCTTTTATAATATCCCCCATTATATTCTGGATATTCATCTCCGCCATGGTAATCAGACGAATTATCTTCATTATCAAATGAAGATCCCACAAAGGCCCTGTCCTTTAAATCTTCAAAAGTCCCTTGTCCCTGATAAGAGGGATGAATGAGGCCTTTATCAAAAGCCATCATCAGGGTCATAGATGATCCGCTGTCGTAACTTTCGTCAAGGGCGACAACTTTTCCCCCATCAAAATTAATGGTCCCCCTGTTGCCAAAGGACCATATACGGGCGTTTTCTTCAGATAATTCGACCCCGTCCACACTTAGAGTGACCCTAACCTTGTCAGGTGCTGGATTCATCTGGTCGTTTACAAAACGAATTAAAAATCCATCGTAATCTTCAAAGGCTTGGACTGCATTTATATAATCAAAGCTGACCATATAAGTATAGTCGCCCATCTGGGTCTTACCCCAGCAGAGCTCCAGGCCATCACCAGTATAATTTATCCCATAGCGAAGACTCTTGGAATCAAAACTTCCATCCACATTCCAATTATCGTCCTCAGTCCATTCCAAGCCGTCTTCGCCTTGTACGCGAAAATTTGAAATAGACATGTGGTTTAGATTTTGCATTGGGATATACCACTCAGTCCCGTCGGTGTTATAAACCCTCCACTCCTGTGTTACATGAGCCGTCCCATCATCTGTAATATTAACTTTTACATTGATCTCTTCTATGGAGTTTGCCCCGATATTTATTGCTAAAAAACAAATAAATATTGCCAGCAAACTCAACTTTAAAAATTTTTTCATCTTAGATATCTAGATTTGGCATCTCCGTTTTTTCATCAGGAGTTTTGATGTAGTCTTCTGCCTTATAGCCAAGCATGCCTGCAAACAAAGATGCTGGGAAGACTTTTACAGCTTGGTTTAACTTAGTGGTCGTGTCGTTAAAGACCATCCTTGCCATGCGAACATTGTTTTCGTAGCCGTTGATGTCGTTCATGAGATTTGAATAAAGGCTGTCGGCCTTAAGGTCTGGATAATTTTCCACGACTAGGCTTATCTCTCTCATAGCGCTTGAAAATGCATTGTCGTTTGCCTCTACATCAGCAGCAGTCTTTGGCATGGAGCCCGACCTTTGACCAATAACATTCATCAGCGTATCCGCTTCGTGGCCTGCGTAAGATTTAACGGACTTAGCAAGTTGAGTCAGGGCATCCCACCTGGATTGTTGTTGGACACCAATGCTTGATAAAGCGTTTTCTCTTCTTTCGCCTAGGCCTACCAATTTTCTTTGCAGAGAAATTACATATAAAATAATTAAAACTGCAATACCTAAAATAATATATAATGCTGTCATAATATACCTCCTTATATTTATTATACCCAATCAAAAGTTTTTTCTAATTATTATAAGCGTAAAATAAATTTGACATTTGTCCTCTTCCTATTATAAAATTAAGGTGTATAATGTATACTGGAAATGAGGAGGACAGATGAAAAAAAGACGAGCCATATTTTTTGATATAGACGGAACCCTGGTGCCCTTTGGCGACGAGCGCTGGACTGACCAAACGGTTGGCGTTTTAAAGGAGCTTATAAATCGCGGCTATGATTTATTTATCGCAACTGGCCGCCACCATTTAAACACGCCCAAGTACATCAAGGAAAGCGGTCTTTTTACTGGCTTTGTCTGCTTGAACGGACAGATGATTTTTGTGGATGACAAGTGCGTCCACCAGGCTGCAATTTCTGACTCCGCCATCCAAGGGCTTAAGGACTTTTGTAATGCAAGAGATTTGACTGTCATGTTTGCAAGCGCTTCTTATTTTCATTTGTCAAAGCCCGACAAGGACTTCGAAGCCTATGTCGAACAGCTGACCACTTATAAATACGATCCAAATCCCGACGCCCCGATTTTGCAGGCGACCATGTACATTGAACCTCATCTTGACCAAGACCTGCAGGCGGTCATTCCCGACTGCGTAATCACCCGCTGGAACGACAGGTACATTGACATAAATGCCAAGTCGTCTTCCAAGGCCGAGGGGATAAAATATTTTATGAAACACTTTAACATTGACCACAAAAACACAATAGCAGTTGGCGACGCAGGCAACGACCGGTCCATGATAAAATTTGCTGGGACAGGAATCGCCATGGGCAACGCCGACTTTGAAACCCAAGCCTGCGCAGACATAGTTATAGGCGCCGATATCGACGGCGGAATAAAAGATTTATTAGAAATTTTAAAATAGAAAGGAGAAACATGGCAAGGAAAAATGATCGTGCTACAATTGTTAGAGTAGTCGCCTTTATAATTTTAATATATTATGTATACGTGCTTTTGAAGACCTCGATCTTTACAAGGCTTTTTTCAAAAAATTTAATGAGGGGCTTGGAGCTCACGCCCTTTAAGTCATTGGCTTTTACGGCAGACGCCTTCAAGGATCCGGCTGGAATTTTTCGGTCGACTGGTTTTAAGACCCTGTCCGGCCCTGTCTTTATGTTTTTGCCACTGGGCTTTCTCTTGCCCTTTGTCAATCCCCAGCTCAAAAAATATATAAATATACTTGGGATTACGGCGGCCCTATCTCTATCGATTGAAATCCTTCAATACATTACAAAAACTGGGATCAGCTCAATCGACGACTTACTCTTAAATATAATCGGCGCATCACTTGGATTTTTAATTTACAAAATCCTCCGCTTTGCCTTTGTGAACTCATAATGAAAAATATTAAAAGATATTTGGCGGCCGTCCTCGCTCTTCTTATCTTCCTCAGCCCAATTTCCTTGGCCAAGGAAATCGAAACGGACGCGGCCTACGCCATCTACGATTATTCAACCAATAAAATATTATACGGACAAAAAATCGACGAGGAAATTGCAATCGCTTCTGTCACAAAACTCATGACAGCCCTCCTGGTCTTCGAGCAAATCGAGGCCGGCGACCTAACACTCACCGACACCTACACTTACAGCCAAGAGGAATTAAATCTTTATATGTATGGTTCAGATGTTGGCATTCAACTGGGTCAAAAGGTCACTGTGGACGAACTCTTGCAACTACTTATGATTCGGTCTTCCAATTCATCGGCCCAAGCCCTAGCAAAACTCATTGCTGGAACCGAAGCAGAATTTGTTAAACTCATGAATGCAAAGGCCCAGGCCCTGGGCATGAGTCACACGCGTTTTATAAATAGCCACGGCCTACCTATAATTGCGACTGACGATCAAAACACATCGACTATCAAGGACCTGACAATTATGGTCAAAGAACTTTACTCTAAGTATCCGCAAGTCATCGACTACTCGAAAAATGCTGAGGCAAATCTAGACCGCATTGGCATCCATATAAAATCGACCAATCCTTTACTCGGCTACAAGACCGTGGACGGATTAAAAACGGGGACCACAAGTCGGGCTGGTAAGTGCCTGATTGCAAGTGCAACTGAACCTGCAGAAGGCATCGACCTGACCAGGCGGGTCTTTACATTTTTGTTTGGTGCAAAAACTGATAAAGAAAGAATGAACGTGTCCAGAGATCTAATCGACTTGGCCCTGGACGACTATGTTTACAAGAGGGTTATCGGCACTGATATGACTTTCAAGCAAGACCTGGATCCCATTAACTTTGACCAGGAATCCATAGAAATAATTCCAGCCCACACACTGGACAGGCTCTTGGACAAAAAATATCTCTACCAGCTGGAAGTCTTTCACAATGACCCAGTCGAAGAGGACATCAAGGCCGGCGACCTCATGGGCAAGCTAGTCCTAAAACAAAACGGCGAGGAAATTGACGCCGTCGACTTGATTGCAAAAACATCGGTCAAAAGAAGCCCAATGCTCAGGCGCTGGTGGAAGAAAATTAAATCATGGTTTTAAAAAAATATCCCGACGTGTAAATCCGCCGGGATTTTTTGTGATTTCATTTTCAAAGCCAAAGGACCTAAGTTTCATAATTATTTTGTTGTAAATTTTTCATGAAGAAAACGATTTTCTACATTAATTCCATAATAATTCCAACTCACCTGTTGCTTTTTCAAATTTTATAATCAAATAGTATCGACATTTTTTATCAACATTTATACTAGAATTTGGCATATCAGAATCCAGACCTAACAATATTTTTTTGTTACTGTCCCATATTTCTGCCGAAACAAGCCCATTTTCAACTTTACTCTTTAAGCAAAAATCATAGGTGCGATTTTCCTTAAATTTAACTATTTTTTTAATATAGCCATTGCAGGATGCAAATTTTATCCTGCATTCTTCCTTATTTCTAAGGGAACCAATAAATAATTTAGCTGTTTTCCTACTTATTATTAAATAACCCTTAATCCACAAAATATAAAACATTATGCTTAAAAAAGTAATAAATAATATCCCTATAAATAAGTATTTCATCTTCTTGTCTCCCTCTTTTTTAGATTGTTTTTTATAACAAGTGGAAATATTCTAATTCTTTTCAGATTCTTGTACAATCTCTTTACATCGAATATTATTTCTTAAAGGCCAGAATCTTGCCTCTTTTGATATATCTTTCCATATTTTCGTGGCCCCACTTGTTAAGATATTCTTCAGTCAAATCTTCTTCGATTACTGCATAGGGATCAAAGCCGCATTCCTTTAAAATATTTTCTAACGAATCCTTCGTTATAGACCCGCCGACTCAGGTGGCGTGCATATGGGGATCGTCAAGTATTTCCTGGGGCAGAGGATTTATTTGAACAATATCAGAGATTGAAAGCCTTCCGCCTGGTTTTAAAATCCTATAAATCTCTTGATAGACCTTCTTTTTATCTGGCAATAAATTTATAACGCAATTTGATATTACGCAGTCGCAAAAATTGTCAGGCAAATTAATATCGTCAACTTCGGACACAATAAAGTCCGTATTGTCAAAGCCGCGTTTTTCCTTTATATAAGAGGCCTTTTCAACCATCTCTGGCAATTTGTCAATGCCGATTGCCTTACCCTTGGTCACAATCTTGGACGCCTTAAAAACATCCATGCCCTTGCCCGAGCCCAGGTCAACCAAAATATCCGTCTCTTTTAAATTTGCATTCTCAATAGGATTGCCGCAACCAAGTCCTAGGTTGGCCCCCAACTCTAAATCTTCTTCTGTATAACCAAGAGACAGGGCCAGCCTCCGCTCCATCTCGCCGTCCTTGCTAATACCATCCTGGTTTGCAATATTCCTATAAAAATCAGCAGTTGTCTTTTTAAAATCTTTCATTATAAATCTCTCCTAAATACATATAATTTATCATTTGAATTTTCTTTATCATATACAAAACCATCATCATTAAAATCTTTCAAGTAATCTAGATTTGTAATTTTATTTTTCACTATAAAATTCGCCATCTTACCCCTAAGTTTTTTGGAAATAGTCGAGTGGCGTCTTATCTTTCCATCCCTAAGCTCATAAAAATCAAAGTCTATAAAGTCAAAATCATCTCTCTTAAGCAAAGATGAAAATTCATCAGAGGCCAAATTTAAAATCCTCTCACCTTTTTCAAAATAATTATTATAATAGTCCGCCCAAAGTTTCTTCAGGCTCATCCCCTTGACCTTGATCCCGGTATTAAAGTCCAGGCGATAGGGTTTGATCAAGTCGTCGGTCCTCAGCGGTCCATAAAAAGCAGAGAGTATAATTACATGGTCTCTGGCAAAATCATCAGTCGCATCAAAGTCAATTTCCCTAAAGGCCATGCCCTTGTACATATCGATGGCATAATAGGCGTCACTCTTGTCAAAGTCCTGGTAATATCCGTAAACCTCGTCAGCGAGCTTGTCGGACACCTTAAGCTTCTTTTGCAAGTCATTCTTTGACATCTTTTGAATTTCTTCCAAAATCTCCTGGGAAATCTCATTTAATTTTATCTTTTTATCTATACTCTTTTCAAAAGCCATCTCCTTGGACGGCGATAAAATAATCTTCATATCCACCTCTATTATCTATATACCACAAAATCCACAAATTAAAAGAGCCGGGAATCAATCCCAGCCCTTTTATCTATTTTCTTAGGAGAAAATAATATGAATTATATTATTTTTCAGAAAAATTTAAATCATCCTACGATTCTATAATCAAAAACAAAAGTTCTTAGACACATCCATAGGAGAAAAAGTTTATCTCGCCCACGGGACATTGAGTCTCCGTGGCCGAGGTGTCCACAATAAAGTGGACGGTACATGGCTACATAAATATCCGTTGGATAATTAATGTGTTTTTATATGTCCTCTTTACCTTTATACATATAATTTGCGAGGAAAAATTGATGAATTTTTGACTTTTGAGGCAAGACTTTTGCGGGCGACATAAAGTCGCCCCTACAACGTTCTAAAAAATCGTCTTGCTTTTACAGCACTCGTAATTTGCTATGGCCGTAAGATTCACCAATCGAGCATCGTTACACTCGCTCTCTTGGGAATCTCTGACACGAGACCTGCTAGCCAATCGACGGCGTCCTTACGGACTTGTCTCTTGGGCTAGGGCTTCGAAATTTCGTTGAGATTCGACGTGAAAAATTTAATCGGTCATGTAGCGTCTACCTTTATGGTAGACAAACCGATTAAATTTCACGAGAATGTCGCGAAATTAACCGCAAATCAATACGGAACCTCCACACTAAAGACCGTTCCCTGTCCAAGTACACTCTCCAAGGATATCTTTCCCCCCAACTTATCCACTCCATGTTTTACAATCGAGAGGCCTATGCCTGAGGAGTCCTTCCTATGTCTGGATGGGTCGACTGTGTAGAAGCGTTCAAAGATTTTTTCTTGGTCTTTGTCAGATATTCCGATGCCGTTGTCTTCGACTTGGATCATAAAATAAGTCTCGCGGTCAATCAGATTTACCTTGATATATCCATTTTCTTGGCCGTATTTGTAGGCGTTATCTACCAGATTGTAGACGATTTCTTCGATGATCTTTTTGTTGCCTTGGTAATTTATCTCATCGAGTTCTTTGTCTAGTCTGATATTTTTTTCTTTTGCTTTAAGTTCATACAAATCCAGAGTGTTTTTAACGATTTCATCTACTCGCAAGTGTTCGGTTGGAATTTCTTCCATTTCTTCCAGCTTGGAGAGATTCATCATGGATTCGATAAGCCTTAGGATTCTCTTGCCTTCTTCTAGGATTGTGCCGCCAATTTTTTTGACGTCGCCTTCATTTACCTTGCCGATAGATAAGAGCTCTGCGTAACCGTTGATGGATGTGAGCGGAGTCCTGAGTTCGTGGGCAACATTTGAAGTAAATTCCTTGCGTTCGCGTTCCAAAACTGCAGCTTCGGTCACGTCTCTTAGGACGATAATCTTGCCTAACAATTCGCTGCGACCAGTTAGTGGTGTGATGATGGCCCTGACTTGTAGGTCTTCAATTTCCATATCCACAGTTGAGGCTTGGTCTTCGGATAAGCCCGCTATAAACTTTTCGTCGCGGGTCAGATAAAAGACCGATCGATTAGTGTAATCCACATGGACGTCGCGGCCCAAGAGTATGAGGGCTCTCTTGTTGACGAGTTCAATCCTGTTTACATCGTTAACAAAAATCAAGCCTTCTCTCATGTTGGCCAGCATAACTTCCATGGTGTGCCTGTAATCTTCCAGCTCTCCCATCTTTTGATTGAGGCTTTCTCCTTGGTCCTCGATAACTCTCTTGACCGGATAGAGCTCCTTGTACATGAGACTGCCGCCAGTTGTCAGATTTTGAACTTGGTCTTTCAAATCATTTACAATTGAATTTGAAATGGCGTTTCCAATTATAAAGGTGATTATCATTGCCAAAATTATAGTAAAGATTACTGGCAAGAGGGCCTTTTGAAAGGACCTGTGTATATTTTGTTGGGGTTCGGAGATTCTTAAAACTGATCCTGTGTCTAACCTAACTGCGTAGTAATAATAGTTTTCGTGCATGGTCTCCGAATAGCGGATGGCGTTGCCGTGGCCCATTTGTCTGGCCTCGATAATCTCCTCACGCTCATCATGGTTTTCCATGTCCTCAAACCACTTGTCGGAGTCGTAGGCTACGTTGCCGTCTTCATCCACCAGGGTTATACGCATGTCTTTGAAAGCGTTCTTGGCTTTTTTATAATATTCTATATCCTCAGTCATGGAGCCCATGAGGTCAACTAGATTTTGCAAGCGCTTTTCGTGGGCGTCCTTGCTATTGTTGTAAAGTACGACCGATGTCAGGGCAGCGGTTATAAGAATAGCAAGCACAACTAAAATTGAGAAGCTGTTGTATATTTTTCTTTTCATCTGTCCTCCATTTTGTATCCAACATTTCTAATCGTCTTTATATACTGACCTTTTTTGCCTAGCTTTTGCCTTAAAAATGCGATGTGCACGTCGACCGTTCTGGATTCGCCTTCAAAATCAAAGCCCCAAATCTCAGACATAATCTTGTCTCTGCTTAAAACTATGCCCTTGTTTTGGACCAGGTAGGCCAGGAGTTCGAATTCCTTGTAAGTGAGTTCAATTTCGCTATCGTCAACATAAACCCGTCTGGAAATTTTATCTATACGTATGCCGTTTGCTTCGATAATGGTCGAGTCGTCTTGGGAAACCCGCCTCAAAATCGCCCGCACTCTGGCACAGAGTTCCAAAATCGAAAATGGCTTGGTGATATAATCATCTGCGCCCAAGTCCAGGCCCTTGACCTTGTCTATCTCGTGGTCCTTGGCCGTTAGCATGACTACAGGCAAATCCTTGTAGGAATTGTGCCTGAGCCAATCTAAGATAAATAAACCGTCTTCGCCTGGCAGCATTATATCAAGCAAAAATAAGTCTGGGGTCTCTCCTTCCAAGCCCTTTTTCATGGACTTGAAATCTTCAAAACCCTTGACTTCGAAACCTTCATTTGAAAGTGCATATATAATTAAATCTCTAATGCTCTTGTCGTCCTCAACGCAAAATATCTTGGTCATCATTGTACTCCTTTAACGATGGATGAGTACCCGTCTCTGCATACACCACCCATTCGGCAATGTTTTCAGCATGGTCGCCAATTCTTTCGACATACTTGGCTATTTGCAAAAAATCTAGGGCAAGCTCTGGATCGTATTTACCTTCTTTTATAATGTTGATTATATTTACCCTGACCTTGAGGAAGTCTTCGTCGACTATGTCGTCCTTGGCGTCTTGGTCTTCGGCCAGTCGCACGTCTTCAGCTACAAAGGCATCCATACTTATCCTAAGCATATCTTGGACTGTCAGATACATATTTTCTAAAATCGGGTAGTCAAAGGGAATCTTTTGGTCAGGCATGAGCTTTTGAATTTCTGCAATGTCTTCTGTGTGGTCACCGATTCTTTCCAGGTCGGTAATTATTTTTAAGACAGATGCTA
The DNA here is from genome assembly GCF_900215725.1 of Ezakiella peruensis. Classification (GTDB taxonomy): domain Bacteria; phylum Bacillota; class Clostridia; order Tissierellales; family Peptoniphilaceae; genus Ezakiella; species Ezakiella peruensis. Next base: position 100,261 of record NZ_LT962471.1, read on the forward strand.
TAGTTCTAAAATCCTTGGCCCGTGGACTATGAGTTACCAATAACCTTAAGCACTTGGACTCGATTTCCTTTTCCATGGCGTCCGTCCGTCTGTCGTTTGCTATAATTTCATCCAACATTTTTTTATTATTTTGGTCAAGGGCCACAAAAGTATCACGCACATTTGCTTCTACAAAGGCGCCCATATTTATCAAATCTTGTTTTAATTGACCAATTTCTTTTGCTAAGTTTGTCATCCTTAACCAAACCTCCCGGTAATATAATCTTCTGTCCTCTTGTCTCTAGGATTTTCAAACATTTCTTGAGTAGGACTAACTTCAATCAAGTCGCCGTTTAAGAAAAAGGCTGTCTTGTCTGTGATCCTACTTGCTTGAGCAATGTTGTGGGTTACTATAACTATAGTATAGCTCTCTTTAAGGTCTAGTGCAAGCTCCTCAATCTTACCTGTTGAAATCGGGTCGAGGGCTGAAGTTGGTTCGTCCATGAGGATTACCTCTGGTTCAACCGCCAGGGCACGAGCTATGCAAAGCCTTTGTTGTTGACCACCTGAAAGTTCTCTGGCGTTTTTGTAAAGCTTGTCTTTGACTTCGTCCCAGATAGCAGCTTGCTTTAGAGAATGCTCTACAATTTCTTCCAAGTCTCTTTTATTTTTTACGCCGTGGGTCCTTGGACCGTAGGCGATGTTATCAAAAATACTAATAGGAAAAGGGTTTGGCGCTTGAAAGACCATGCCCACTCTTTTTCTTAAAAGATTTACGTTGTATTTGGGGTCGTAGATGTCTTCGCCATCCAATAAAATTTTCCCCTCTACCCTTGACCCGATAACCAGGTCATTCATCCTATTTAAACATTTTAATGTGGAGCTCTTGCCGCAACCAGATGGGCCTATAAAGGCGAGGATTTCGTTTTCCTCAACTTCCAAGCTCAAGTCGTGGACTGCGTGAAAGTCTCCGTAATATAAATTTAAATTTGAAACACTTATCTTAGTCAAACTAATCTCCTCCTAATTTCTTGGCAAGTTTGCCCGATATAAAGTTTAGTAAAAATACAATTAATAATAAGATAAAGCCCGTTGCAAAGGCCTCACCTGTGTGTCTAACTTCACTGGAAAGCTTGTACATGTGAAGGGCGAGGGTTGACCCACTTTCCAATGGAGTTTTTGGAATATTGGTACTGGACCCCAAAGTGTATAAAAGGGCCGCAGTTTCTCCAACCACCCTGCCAATAGCCAAGATGACACCGGATAAAATTCCCGGCATGGCCGTTGGTAAAACTATTTTAAAAATTGTCCTGATGTGGCCAGCGCCCAGGGCAAATGATCCTTCCCTGTAGGACTTGTCAACGCTTAAGAGTGCTTCTTCGGTCGACCTTACAATGGGTGGCAAAATCATAATGCAAATTGTTAAGAGGCCCGATAAAAAACTGTAGCCGAATTGTAGGGCTATACCAAAAAACAAATACCCGAAGAGGCCGTAGACAATTGATGGAATACCTGCCAAAGTTTCCGTTACGATCCTGATCACTTGAACAAATTTTGAACCTGGCTTGGAGTATTCTACCAAATAAATTGCAGTCGAAATTCCAATTATAGATGAAATTATTATTGAAGATACAACCATAAAAATTGTCGTGACCAGGGCCGGCATCATGGAAACGTTTTCACTGTTGTATTCAAAAGAAAATAGGGATGGTTTGAGGTAAGGAATACCCTTTATGCTAACATATCCTATTATAAATAAGAGGATACCCACTGCAAATATTATTGAAAATGAGGTCATAATAGTGTAGCCTACAGATTTTCTTTTGCCTGTGACCTTGTTTTCCTCCATAATTTTTGAAGCCCGAATGGCAGGGTCGGCTAGATTTTTTTCCTTGTAAATATTATTTTCCATTTGAAGCCCCCTTGTTTTTTAAGATTAAAAATGATCCGTTTATCAAAAGTATAAAGATGAAGAGAACCGTAGCTGTAGCAATCAAGGCCAACTGGTGGTCACCTGATGAGTAGGCCATTTCCAAAACTACATTTGTGGTCATGGTCCTGATGCCCTTGGTAATGTCGTAGGTGATCCGCGCTTGGTTTCCCGCTACCATGGCAACTGCCATGGTTTCTCCGATGGCCCGGCCAATGCCAAGGATTATTGCGGCAAAAAGTCCGCTCCTAGCTGCAGGGACCATTATCTTCATAATAGTACGCGAGTGGCTGGCTCCCAAGGCCACGCTTGCCTCGTAATAACTTTTTGGTACTGCTCTGAGGGACGCCTCTGCGATTGAAATAATGGTTGGCAAAATCATAATGGCAAGGAGGATTCCCGCTGCCAAAATGCTAGTCCCCTTTGAATCTGGAAATATAATTCTAATCAGGGGTACGATTATTTGCAGGGCAAAAAAGCCGTATACAATTGAAGGCACACCTGCCATCAAATCTACCATTGGCTTTAAGAACCTGTGGAGCCTGCCGTTTGCTTCCCAGGTTAAAAAAATTGCTGAAAAAATTGCAATTGGAACTCCAATCAAGGCTGCCAAAATTGTAATATAAAATGATCCGAAGATCATTGGTAAAATTCCATATGATGGTGGGTTTAAACCGGGATTCCAGTTCGTCCCAAAGAGAAATTCTTTGACACCCACCTTTACAATAAATGGAACCCCGTTTTTAAAGATGAAATAACAAATGAAGAGGAAGGCTACAACAGAAATTGCTGAAGCCATCATAAATATGCCCTTCATTATGTTTTCTTTATAGTCTTTCCTCTTCATAGTCTTACTTTACTTCTTCCCAATTAGCTGTTTCGCCAGTGTATATAGATCTGATTTGATCAACAGTGAGTTCGTCGATTGGGTTTTCATTGTTAACGATAACAGCGATACCGTCTCTAGCAAGTACTAGGTCGTCTAGGTTTTCTTCTTCTTCTGGTTTAAGAGCACGTGAGCTCATGCCGATGTCACAAATGCCTTCTGTAGCTGATTTAATACCTGCGCCTGAGCCTGTTGCTTGGATGTCAGCTTTGAAATCTGGGTTCAGAGCCTTGTAAGCATCAACAAGTTTTTCCATAAGTGGAGTAACTGATGTTGAACCAGCGATTGTAAGTGTACCTGACATTTTAGCTGGTGTGTAAGATTCACTTGTTTCAACTGGGATACAGCCATCTTCTTCAACAATTTTTTGTCCTTCAACGCTCATGCAGAATTTCAAAAAGTCTTTAGCTAGGTCTGAAAGTTCAGCTTCCTTATAAGCAAGCATGAATGGACGAGCGATTGGGTATTTGCCAGCAACAATTTCTTCTGGTGTAGCCATAGCGCCGTCAACCTTAAGAGCCTTAACTGAATCGTTTAGAGATGCTAGTGAGATGTAACCGATAGCTGCCTTGTCGCCTGAAACTGTAGTTACAACAGCGTCTGTTGCGTTAGCGATTGTAGCTTCGATTGTTGTGTGGTCTTCTTCTTCACCCTTGTCGTTCTTTGTAATGATCTTGGTGATTTCTGTGAAGGCACCGCGTGTACCTGAACCAACTTCTCTGCTTACTACATTGATAGCGCCCTTAAATTCTGCTGGGGCTTCTTCTTTCTTTTCTTCTTTTTCTTCTGTTTTTGTTTCTGTTTTTTCTTCTGTCTTCGTTTGAGTCTTGGTATCTGTTTTTGCTGTGTCATCTTTTTTGCCACATCCTACAAATACAAGTGCAAGGGCAAGTGCGATTGCAATAATTGTTAATTTTAAATTCTTCATTTTTTCCTCCTAAAATTTAAAAAATCATTTGCATCTCCTGATGCACCTATATAATACCGCCCATTTGTTAAATACCTATTTCCCATTTGTAAAATCTATGTAAAATATGTAAAATTGGTAAAGTTTTTTAATTTTACAAATCTCTCTTATATTCTATATATAATATTGCTTTATAAGTTGGCCAAAGGGGTATAAGTCATCATAGGAGGTTTTTTATGAAGATTTATATTAAAGACACTGAAGATTTAAAAGTTAGATTTATCGCATCAGACAAAGAAGACATTTGCTGCGATAAGGTCAAAAATTTGTTTGACAAGAAATTTTTCACAGGCGACCTAGGTGAAGTTTTCTTAAGTCTAGACGAAGGCAAGCCATCACTTTTCGTTGGCCTAGGCAAGATGGCCGACTACAGCCTCGACAATATGAAGATTGCAGGCCTCAAAGCTGGACAAAAGCTAGCCAAAATCGGTGCAGAAAAAGTTATGTTAAAATTCTGCTCCAAGGCAGAAGACAAAAACGAACAAGTCCTAGCAATTCTGGAAGGGATTTTAAATTCAACCTATTCCTTCGACAACTACAAGTCAAAGAAATCTGACCCATCCAAGCTTACTGAAATTAATATCTGTCCAAAATGCGCAGAAAATTTGAAGGATGCAGACATCAATGAGCTCCTAGACAAGTGGGCAGGCATCGTCTTTGCAAGAGACTTAGTAAACACTCCTGCAAATGACATGACCCCATCAATCTTGGCAGAAAATGCTCAAAGCTTAAAAGAACTTGGCGTGGATGTAAAAGTTTACGGACAAAAAGAAATCGAAGGCTTTGACATGAAGGCCTATCTATCAGTGGCCAGAGGATCAAATGAAGAGCCAAAACTAATCGTTATGGAATATATGAAGGGCGAAGGCGCTCCAATCGTTTTAGTCGGCAAAGGCTTAACTTACGACTCAGGTGGATACAGCTTGAAGCCATCAGACGGTATGAAGACAATGAAATCCGACATGGGCGGATCAGCTGCAGTAATCGGTGCTATGAAGGCCATTGCAAAGTCAGGTCTAAAGAAAAACGTGGTTGCCATTGTAGCAGCTTGCGAAAATATGCTTGACGGTGGAGCCTACAAACCTGGAGACATCATCGGATCAATGAAGGGTCTTACCATCGAAGTTGACAACACAGACGCAGAAGGCCGTTTGACCTTGGCAGATGCTGTTCACTACGGAGAAAAAAATTACAAGCCAAAGATGATAATCGACCTGGCAACACTTACAGGCGCTTGCCTAGTTGCAGTGGGTCAGCATTACTCAGGAGTTATCGGCAGATGTGACAAGTGCATTAACACTGTTCTTGACGCAGCCAAGGCCGAAGGCGAAAAAGCTTGGGGCCTACCATACGGCAAAGACTTCCAAGAATTAAATAAATCTGAAATCGCTGACATCAAAAACACAGGCGGCAGATTTGGCGGATCATCATCAGCCGGTGAATTCGTTGGTGCCTTCCTAGAGCCAAGTACTCCATGGGCCCACGTAGACATCGCAGGACCAGCCTTTAACTCAGCTCCATACAGATACGAACCAGCAGGCGCAACCGGCCACATGGTAAAAACATTATATAGAATTGTAAAGGAGTCATAATGGACTTAAAATTATATTACAAACCAGAATGCCCATTTTGCAAAAAAGTTTTAAGCTTTATGGAAAAGAACGATATCGAACTCGAACTAAAAAATATTCACGATGAAGAAAATAAAAAATTCCTCGTTGAAAAAGGCGGCATGAACCAAGTGCCCTGCCTCTTTATCGATGGCAAGGCCATGTACGAATCAGACGATATCATTGAGTTTTTAAAGGAAAAATTCAACAAATAGGAGATAAAATGGATATAAAAACATTTTTTGACAAGTCAAAACTAAATTTTGAAGCCATGGACAATTTATCAGCCATGCTTGATGAAGCCGGCTTTGAAAGATTAAACGAAGAAGACAAGTGGGATTTAAAATCCGGCGGCAAATACTATGTAATAAAGAATGAAACTTCTCTCTTTGCCTTTAGAATGGGCAAGGACAAGAAAAATGGTTTCACAATCGTAGGGTCTCACTCGGATTCACCAGGCTTTAGGATTAAACCCAATCCAGAAATGGTCAAGGAAGATGTCGTCGTCTTAAACACAGAAGTTTACGGCGGACCCCTTCTATACACCTGGTTTGACAGGCCACTTTCAATTGGCGGCAAGGTCACTGTAGATTCTGGCGACCCTTTAAAGCCAAGGGTCATCAAGTACAGGTCCAAGGAAAATTTAATGGTCATCCCATCAGTTGCAATTCACATGAATCGCGAAGCCAACAAGGGCTGGGAAATAAATCCCCAAGAGCACACCCTTCCAGTTGTTGGATTAGACAAGGACTTTAAGTTAATCCCATATATTGAAAAGGAAATCGGCGAAAAAATAATCTCCCACGAACTCTATTTAATTAACGACAACGATTTTGAATACGTAGGAGTAAACGACGACTTCTTTATGACAGGCAGGATCGACAATCTAGGCATGGCCTTTGCAAGTGTAAATGCCATCATAAATGCCAAGGGCGGAGACAAAACCGCAGTCGCCTATGTATCGGACAACGAAGAAATCGGATCAATGACAGCCCAAGGTGCCTTTGCCCCATTCTTTAGAGACACACTTGAACGCATAGTCGTGGCCACAGGCGGAAATTTTGAAGACTTTAGAATAGCCCTCAAAAATTCCTTTATGATCTCAGCCGACCAAGCCCACGCTGCCCATCCAAACTTTGGAAAAGTTGCCGACCCGACCAACCGCCCACGCATGAACGAAGGACCAGTTATCAAGGTCGCAGCAAACGGTGCTTACACATCGGATGCAAATTCCATTGCAGTCTTTAGAAACCTGGCAAAAATTGCCGGTGTCAAGACCCAAACCTTTGTAAACCGTTCAGATAAACGCGGCGGATCAACCATCGCCTCAATCACCACATCCAAGATCGACATACCAATAGTCGACGTAGGAAACCCAGTCTGGGGCATGCACTCCGCAGTCGAAACCGGCGGCGTCAAAGACCAAGAAGCCATGGAAAAAATCATGACCACCTTGTTCGAACAATAGAGAACGTAAAGTAAAATATGTAAACTTAAAAAGCTTGTGGGTTTGCCACAAGCTTTTCTTCTTGTTCTATAACATTATATTCTATAACTTAGCCCTCAAAACTATCTCCTCTTTTATTCGTTTCAAAAATATTCTCATAGTACTTTGTTTAATTTACCATTCTTCATATTATATATAGTGAAATCATCAAATTCCGTTAACTCGTGGCTTACCATTACTACATTTTTGCCAGAATTTACATATTCTCTTAAAAATGCAAACAGCTTTTGTTTTAATCTCGGAGCTAATGCATTTGTTGGCTCATCAAGTAACAGTATCATTGGTTCATTTATGATAGCTCTGGCTATTGCAACTTTTTGTTTCTCACCCCCAGAAAGATGTTTTACTTTTTTCTTTTTTATATCTTCCATTTCTAAAAGAGAAATGCATTTGTCAATTTGTTGCTTCCTATCAAAAATATTATATTTATCACTATAAAAAAGAGGTATTGTTATATTGTAAATCACAGATTCATTTTCAATCAAATTATAATCTTGAAATACAAAGCCTATCTCCCTATTCCTAATTCTCGGCAATTTGGATTTTTTTATTTCATCAACATTTATTTCATTTAAAATATAATGACCTTTATATTTTTTGTCAATTAAACCTATAATTTTTAGTAAAGAAGTTTTTCCACTACCATTTTCACCTACTATTAATACACCTTCTCCCCTGTCCATTTTAAATTCACACTCATCTAAGACTAATAACTCGTCTTTTGTGTTTTCAAAATATTTCTTTGAAACTTTTAATTCAATCATCTACTCACCACCTACATATCTTTCAAGATTTTCATTTTTAATTAATACATATAATATAATCTCTGCAAAAACAAATTCTATAATGCATAATATAGGAATTACTTTACTCGCTATTGCATCTTTATCAATAGTATTTGCCCATGTTAAAAATAAAAAATTGCAAATCATTATAATTATTATAAACAAAGAGTTTCTCAAAAAAATATCCTTAATAGTAGCTCCTGATATAATATGCACAATGTTTTCATTACGCATTTTATATAGGACATTCTTATAAAATATTATAAGTGATATATATATACCAGTTATTACAATAATTAAAAATGGTATTACATATATTATTATAAAGCTAACCTCATTTTCTTTGCTATTCTCTATATATTTAATTCGTATAGTCTTATCTTCAAATTTTTTAAGAAATTCTTCAGCTACTTTATTTTTAATTTCCTCTTCTGAAAAGCTTAGATTACTTATAACATCAGAAAAACTGTCCGCCGTCAATTTATAATCTGTCAATTTATTCAAATCTGCCATATAGAAGTTTTTATCTTTAGTGTCAAAGTCAGGAATATTTAACTTTTCAATATTTATATAATCTATACTATCATTACTATCATTTACTTTAACAGCTTCCTTTCTCAGTTTATCGTTATTTTTAGAAACTGCCCATATATATCTTACCTTACTATCATCTATAAAATTACCAACCAAAACAAATATTCTACAATTGTATTTTTCGTTTAAATCCTGTGAAATAAAGTAACTTTGACCATTTCTAGATAACAATGCATCTGTTTCTTTTATCATACTATCTAAATCATTAAATTCAAAAGATGTTGGCACTGGTTCAAAATAAATCTGTTTATCGAGACTTAAATCTACATTTCTATTCCTATTTATCGCTATACTCATACTTGTTACCATAAGACTGACAACAATAACTAGAAATAAAGTGACGATAAAAATTGTTTTATTATTTATTATATCCTTAATTGCTTTTCTAATAATCATATATTTACCTCACTTCTCTTAACGAAAATATTATATTTATTACAAAGCTTATTAAATTAACTACAATTATAGTAACTAAAATCAATGAGCATGTCTCCATTATATTTGCTCTAGACAAGGATAATAAACCAAAAGCATCTAAATATAATAAACTTAGTGTCATTGAAACGGTCGATAACATTAATACTGTAATAAGATTTGTAATAAATTTATTTAAGAATATTTCCTTAATACTAGCCCCACATATTCTAATAGCGTTCATATAAATTTTATATTTTGATAAAAATATAAAACTTACTACTATGAATAAAATATAAAACAATATTGTACTAATCAGAAAAAATTTTACATATAATCTTCCCTTAAAAGATACTTTTATAGTCTCATAAATAGAATTGGCTTTACTTTTTAGATTAAACCCCGCGCTAATTAATTTGCTAGTAGCTTCATTAATAATACGGTTGCTATCACTATCAATATATATACTGGTTATATCCCCTCTATCAATTGAAAATAAATTTTTTGCTATCTTGATATCTTCTTCTGCTTGAAAAATCTCAGAATATATATCAAAAATATGTATTATATCTGTATTATATTCTTCTTCAAAATATTTTATTTCAGATTGGCTAATAGTTATTCCATTATTAAGCATTTCCACAACAGGATATGATAATATAGAAACATTGCTATTTTTAATATAATCATTCTGCGAAAAATATCTATAATGTCCATTATAAATTACTTTGGAAGAGTTAATATAGTAAAACATATTAGGATCATATACACCTATAATGCTATTGTCATTTGTCTGAGCAATGACTTTAATATCTTCATATTCTTTTAAAAAGTCAAGTGAAGTATCTTTTGTCTCAGCTCTTTCAAAATGTACGAAATCTCTGCTCATGCCATAATATATTTTACTAAAATCACTTCCTACTAAATAATTTATACCAAAAACTATGACTATTGAAAATAAAATCAACAATATATAATATATTAGATTTCTCTTAATCATAAGACCCCCTTATAAAATTAAATGCTGGAAAAATCCAGCATTTAATTTTATTTAACAATTTTCCATTCTTTTAATATTTTCCCCTCACTAAAAACTCCGCCACCGTATATTGAATCTCCAACACTATGAACATTATTTCCTCTTAAAGGAGACTTTTTATAATTATAAGTAACCGTGGTTTTTGGACCGAAATTAAGCTCATCAATTGCTATTACTCTCTCAACCCTTTTTGCTGAGTCATTTTGTCCATAAGAATAGGTTGTCACTTCGCTTATTTCCCCCTGTACATCATATCTAATTCTTACCCACTCAAAATAACATTCTCTGTCATTTTCGCAAATATCTCTATCTGTTCCTCTTACTGAAACTTCTCCAGTATATATAGCATCCAAAAGAGAATCTCCATGCTCTGATTTTGCGTACGTTCCATCTGAATGCCAAAATAGTATATCAACTTTAGCATACACCCCTATTGCCATTGCTAGCACTAGCATAACAGCAAAATAAAACCCAATTTTCCTTTTCATAACAATCCTCCTTAGTTTTATTTAAATAGTATACTAATTTATTTAAGTAAACTATTATACTATTTATTAACTGCATTGTATCATATAAAATATATAAATGCAAGTCTTTTTATATTTTATATTTCATAATATTATTTTTATTAACATTAATTTTATTATAAATAAAATTAATACAAAATTTCTTTTCTAAAAATATATTTTCGTATTCAATTATTAATATTTCCTATCTGTATTATTAATTATCCTTTCTAAAGTCGATTTCGAACAATAAAATATCTAAAATAAAATTAAAAGGGAGATGAAATAAATCATCTCCCTTTTTGCTGTGTCAATAACTCGTCCACCTGGCATCGAGCCTAGGTGAACGAGAATGTCCTTTCACATCTTATAGATATATTTTATTAATCAAATCTAAAAGATGCTTTTATCTCTTCCAACATAGGTTTTAATTCTTCGATAAGTGCTTTAATAGCAGAGGATTCTGTATCATAAGAAGAATCTCTAAAATAAAATGCAATATCTCCCTGCTTGCACAAAAATTCCGCTCCAGGATAAGTTGCATTATTCGTACACACAATTATTTTAAATAAGACCCCTGCAACTTCTATATCATTTTCATCTTTTGTAAAAAATTCAAAGTTCAAGCTTTCTATATTTTCTTCTATCTTATCTTGCATGACATTATAAAATTTAATATTATATTTTTCCTCGGGAATTTCTATACTAAATCCATAATCATCATTATGATAAATCAACTTGTTAGCTTTATATATACCGTATAGACTCTTTTCATAGTCTTCAATAATTTTGCTTTCTATTTCTTTTTGATGCTCTATTTCTTTTTTTAATTCATCAACTTCCCTTTGTTGACTTTCTATTTGTTTTTTAAGGTTTTCTATTTCTACCTGCTTTTCTATCTCAACTTCATTTCGTGCATTCTCCATTTCCACTTTTTCTTCTTGCATCTTCTTATCGGCACAAGCAGAAAAGAAAGAAAGAAATATAAGAAATGCAATTAGTAATACCTTTTTCATAAGTACCTCCTTTATTACTTTAATCATATCAAACAACAAATAAAAGTCAAGCTTTTCCTTGTGTTGATGACAAAAAAATACGGCTGACATTAAGTCAGCCGCTACAACGCTTCGCGTTATTTTTTATTTTTTATATTTGTTTATCTTCTCTAGCTACTTACATCACTCTAAATTTGTGAGGGCCGTAAGATTCACCAATCAAACATCGTTACACTCGTTCTCTTGGGAATCTCTGACACAAGACCTGCTAGCCAATCGGTCAATTTCTTGGCGACCATTTCAGGATCGCCGCTACGGGAAATTGACCTCTTGGGCTAGGGCTTCGTAATTTCGATGAGATTCGCGTGATTCACAAAAAACATCAATATCTTTCTACATACAATTTGCGAGGAAAAACGGGAATATTTCGCGATGTGCAGAAATTTTGCGAATGAGGTGGGCTAATTGCCCTCCGCAGTGAGCAAACATTTCGAAACAAGCGAAAGAAACCGTTTTAACCGCAAATTGCGAAATTTTTTAGATGACTGCTACTACAGCATACATCCTAAAGTCTTGAATACCTATTTGGAAAGTTAGGCTTGTGAGTCTGCCTTTTTTGTCTGCTGTGTAGAAAGGAATCTTTGAACAGTCTTCTAGCTTGGCGCTTTCGAGTGTACTGCCATCAGAATAATTTGCAACAAAGGTGATTGTTCCAAATGGTGCGGTTTCAATTTCCTTTTTATCTGCAGTTAAATAATAAGGTATATTTACATTATTCTTAAATAAGTCAAATACAAACATGTGTTCTTGGTTAACGTTGATTCCAAAGTCATCAACAAGGCTTAGGGTATCCAAACTTTCTCCGGCAAATCTATCGGCCTTCAAGAAATAATAATGCAGGGTGTTCTTAACGAAATATTGGTCGTCCTTGGATCCTGACAATTTCATATTAGCCAAGTAAGCGGTTTGCTTGTCGAGAAGGTCTTCGATATTTTCGTAGGTCATCTCTTGGTAAATTTCAACTGGAACCTTAACAGCTTCGCCTTGGTCGCTCTTGATAATTAGATAATACCAATCCTCTTCGATCAATAGGCCGCCATCCTTCACATCTTTTAAGCCATTTTTGCTTAAAAAGCCCATAATTTCTTCGGGACTTGCGTTTGGATTTTTCTTTTTAGCTTTTTCGTGTGATTTTTCTTCTTCCTTGTATTCAGCACTTGTGTCAACGACTATAGCCTTGGTTTCCTTGTTGTAAGCTACCAAAAATCCAACAATCTTTCCAATGTCACGGAGTTTTACATAGTTGTTGCCATCTATTACAGCTGCCTTGAGTTCAACTTCTTTGCCGTCAACTAGGATTTTATTTATGACCATCTGTGCCTCAGTCTTGTCGTGCTTCATTTCTTGCAAATCAGTGTCTAATTTTTCGTAACCCTCTCCAAGAACCAGACCGATTTGCTTCTTTTCGTCATCAAAAACTACATTGAATTTCTTGTCTGTTTCATTTAATAAAGCTGCGACATCTCTCAATTTATAATAATTGTTGCCATTTATCAAATAGCCACCGATTGTGGCCGCTTCCCCATTTAGTTCAAATAGTTGATAGCTCTTAACAGCTTCAGCCATGGCATCTGTCTCATTTTCAGCTCTTAGCACAGGTGCTAAGACCATTAAAATTGCAAGTGCAATTGATAAAATTCTTTTCATAAATACCTCCTTAAATGTATCTTACTTTTATAATAACAAAAAGCCCAGAAAAAAGTCAAGTTATTTAAATCTTTATATTTTAAACAAAAAATGCACCCTCATAGAGGATGCATTTAGAGCCATATTATATAAGAATAACTCTGGCTAAGACTATATTAGAATCTGCAGGACTCATAATTAACATAATGCTAGTCATATCTGCGCCATTTTCATTTGCCTTAACTTCCAAATTGGTAATATTATTTGATGGGTAAGGTTTGTTTGCAATGCTATCCCCATATGTTACCATAACAGCTGCTTGTCCCATTACACTTGGTGCGATTGTTACTTCCCCATCTTTGTTAACAAAGAAAGGTATATATAAAGCACCGTCTTGAATGCCCACAAATAGTTTTTGTTTACCAGCTAAAGTAAAGTTAAGATTGTTTGCCAAAGTTAAACTATCAATTTTATTCTCTTCTAATAAATCTTTGTTTAAGAAATATATTTTGCTAACAGTTTCATAGCTAATGCTAGCTGAGTCTCCTTTATTTAAACTATAAAAATAATCAGTTTGCTCTTGAATTTGTTCTTGCAATTTGCTACTATCAAAAGCTTGATAATTTTCGATCCTGTAAGCAGCTTCTGATCCGTTTTGACCCTTTTCTATAAAATAGTATTTACCATTTTCTTCTTCAATTCTAAATTCATTTAAACCATATTTTTTTATGTTTTCTTCGTCAGCCAAAAATGCCTTGATTTCATCGATAGAAGCATTTAATTCCTTGGCCTTAACTTCTTCCTTCTTTTCTTCTTTTTCTTCAACCTTTTCTTCTTCGGCTTCCACTTCAGCCTTTGTATCTACGATAATGGCTTGTGTTTCCTTGTTGTAGTCTACCTTAAATCCAACAACTGCGCCTAGATCACGAAGTTTTACATAATTGTTTTGGTCGATTAAAGCTGCCTTGAGTTCAACTTCTTTGCCGTCAACTAGGATCTTGTTTGTAACCATCTTGGCCTCTGTCTTGTCGTGCTTCATTTCTTGTAGGTCAGTGTCTAACTTTTCGTATGGCTTGCCAAGTTCCAAAGCGATTTGCTTCTTTTCATTGTCAAATACAACGTTAAACTCTTTGCCTGTGCCGTTAAGTAGTGCTGCCAAGTCTCTTAGCTTGTAGTAGTTGTTGGCATTTATTAAATATCCGCCAATCTTTACTTCTTCCCCATCGAGTTCGAATGGTTGGAAACTCTTTTGAGCTTCAGCCATTGGGTCTGCTTGTCCTTCAGCCCTTGCAATAGGTGCTAAGACCATCAGAATTGCAAGTGCAATTAGTAATACCTTTTTCATAAGTACCTCCTAAAAATATTATCACTTTAATCATAGCAAATATCGAATAAAAGTCAAGTTATTTTGTTAGATGAAAAGCAAAAAAAAATGGCCGGAATAAACCGGCCGCTACAACGCTTCGCGTTTTTTTGTCCTTATAAATTCTCTTTTCCTATATAAATTTAATTTGTGAAGTAAAACGGATGAGATTTAAAAACATGCTTAGATGATGTATCCATAGGAGAAAAAGTTTCTCTCGCCCACGGGACATCGAGTCTCCGTGGCCGAGGTGTCCACAATAAAGTGGACGGTACATGGCTACAAAAATATCCGTTGGATAAATGCATTCGTTTTTTATTATCTCTCTGCCTATTTACATATAATTTGTGAGGAAAAATTGATTAATTTTTGTCTTTTGGGGCTAGACTTTTGCGGGCGACATAAAGTCGCCCCTACAACGTTCTGAAAAATTGTTTTATTTTTATCCCTCTTTAAATTTGTGTGGAAATTTCGATGAGATTCGAAGTGAAAGAAATTTTTTAGGACGCAGGTGTACTCAAGTGTACATCGAGGACTAAAAAATTTTTTCACGAGAATGTCGCGAAATTAACCACAAATTTAACACGAAATACTATTTTTTGAGCTTCCTGACAGGAATGTGTTTTTTGTCTTTGACTTGTTCAATCCTATCCGCCGACAACACAATGGCGTTCCAAGAAACTAGGAGCACGATTAGTATTGTTATAAAGTCATACATATAAGCTGTTGGTCCTTTAAAGACAAAGTTTGTAAGGACCAGGCCAATTACGTGAAAGATCACAGCTAGTGGCAGGCCTTTTTTGTAGGCTTCGTATCTGTCGACTGGATTTAAAAATGAGGACCGTTTGAAGTTAAAGCCTCTGCCATTTGTCATCAACAAGACAAATAAGACCAAAAGTGTGGTCACGTAAGTGATATTTATAATTATCTTGCCAGTTTTATTTACATCACTTGTATCGATTACCTGCATCAAAATCGCTGTGCCGATCAAATAGATAACTGCGATAATGGTGATTAATTTTTTAGCATTTAATTTTCTCATACTAGTGGCTTGTATTCGCCGTACCCCCTTTCGTCCATTTCCTCATAAGGAATAAAGGTGATGGCTGCCCCGTTGATGCAGTACCTGAGTCCGCCTTGGTCTGCAGGTCCGTCGTTAAAAACGTGACCCAAGTGGTTGTCGCCAGCCCGGCTTCTGACCTCGGTCCTAATCATGCCGTGGGAAGTGTCTTTCAAGTAATTTATTTTGTCTTGCAAGATTGGCCTGGTAAATGATGGCCAGCCGCAGCCTGCATTAAATTTTGTCGACGATGCAAATAGTGGTTCGCCCGTAATCTTGTCAACGTAAATTCCCCGCCTGTATTCGGCGTTTAATTCGCTGGTCCCTGCGCGTTCGGTCTTGTTCTCACGCATAACTGCGTATGAGAGCTCGTCCATCTCGGCTTTTAACTCGTCGTCAGATTTCATTTTATAGTCGCCCACAATTAAGGGCTCATGTGCCAAGGCTAAGTTGACATGGCAGTAGCCTGTAGGATTTTTGTCCAAATAATCTTGGTGGTAGTCTTCGGCCTTGATGAAATTTTTTAGTGGCTGAACTTCCACAGCCAGGTCACCGAGTTTTTCTTCAAAGTACCTATAGACTGACATGATTGCTGGCAAATCGCTTTCGTCTGTATAATAAATTCCGGTCCTGTACTGCCTGCCCCTATCTCCACCTTGCTTGTTAACTGACTTTGGATCGATAATCCTAAAGTAGTGGAGGAGAATTTCTTGCAGGGAAATTTTTGAAATATCGTAAATGATTTTCAAAGTTTCTGCGTGATCGGTTGCGTCCACCTCCTGGTAGTTGGTGTAGTCTGTATTGCCGTTGGCGTAACCAACTTCTGTATCCTCGATGCCAGCGATTTTTTTGAAGTAACCTTCCGTTCCCCAAAAGCATCCAGCCGCCAAATAAATTATCCTATGTTTCATTTTGTCCTCCTTATTGGTCCAAGAGTTTTTGTAATTCTTTGGCCAGTTCAAAGTACTCGTAGACTTCCAAGAACTCGACTTCGCCTGCGTCTACAGCCCGGCCAATGTCCGTATCAAAAGGAATTTCTGCAATCCGCTTTAGGCCTGGGCGTTCGTCGTACTTGCCAAATAAATATTCTTTTTCTCCGCAATTTTTGCACCTGTAATAGGCCATGTTTTGAACTTCGCCAATTAAATTTTGGTTGAGCCTTAGAGCCATCTCAACGGCCTTGTCAACTGCCACATTGGCCATCTTGGATGGGGTCGACACAACTACGACTCCGTCAACATTATATGATTGGTAAATAGTAAGTGGCACGTCGCCAGTTCCCGGCGGCATGTCCAGAATTAAAAAGTCCAGGTCCCCCCAATTAATTTTGGAATAAAAATCCGAGAGCACGTTCATAAGTACGGGCCCCCTCCAAATTACTGGGTCAGTCTTGTTTGGCAAAAGCAAATTCATAGACATGAGGCTGATGCCTGTGTCAGTTACATTGGGATAGAGCTCGGTCTCGGTCCCGTGGGCCAGGTCCTCTACGCCAAAAATTTCTGGTATGGATGGACCTGTTAAGTCGCAGTCCAAGATGCCGACCTTGAGTCCCAGCTTGTTTAAATGGGTCGCGATAAGGCTTGATGTGAGCGATTTGCCAACCCCGCCCTTGCCGCTTACAACAGCGAGCGTGTATTTTATCTTTGAATTTTCATTTAAATTAAATTTTTCTACTTGCATATTAATCCTTCTTTATCATAGCTATGGCCAGAGCCTCGATTGAAAGCCCTTGACCGCTTGCGTCCATCTTTTCTTTTGTGGTGGCCTTTATGGCGATCTGACTCTGGCCAAGATCCAATGCCGCCCCAATATTTGCCTTCATCTTTTCTATGTGGGGATTTAGCTTTGGCTCCTCGGCAATGACTGTCGAGTCGATATTGCCAATGGTATAGCCAGCCTCGTCCAATTTTTTCTTGACTTCTTTTAAAAGTTTAATTGAAGAAATCCCCTTGTACTTGGGATCGGTGTCAGGAAAATAATAGCCAATATCCCTGAGGCCAGCCGCGCCCAAGAGGGCGTCCATAATGGCGTGGATGAGGACATCCGCATCGCTGTGGCCCAAGAGGCCATCGTGGTCCCTGAGCTCCTCCCCACCTATAATTAGCGGCCGCGACTTTTCAAAAACGTGAATGTCGTAGCCTTGTCCAATTCTAAACATTAATTTTTAATTCTCCTTTAATGACTTCCTGAAAAGTTCCGCCAGGACCAAGTCCTCTGGTGTGGTAATTTTTATATTGTCGTAGGACCCCATGACCATGGTCACCTGGAGGCCAAATTTTTCCACCAGGGACGAGTCGTCGGTTCCCTCGATATTTTCTCTTTCTGCATAAATATAAGCCCGCCGCAAATCTTCCGCATAAAAAATCTGCGGAGTTTGAGCCGCCCAAAGTAGGGCCCTCTTTGGCGTCAGATAAACCTTGTTGGACCCATCGTCAAAAACATTTTTGATCGTGTCCTTGACCGGAACGCCAACCACGACCGCCCGTAGGTCCAGCATCTGCTCAATTGCCGAATCAATGGTCTCCACATGGACAAAGGGACGAGCCCCGTCATGGCTGAGGACAATGTCCACATCGTCTGATAAAATTTTCAGGCCATTTTTTATGGATTCCTGGCGTGAAGATCCGCCTTCTACAAGGGCGACCACTTTTTTAAAGCCGCCGGGCTCAATAATATTTTCGCGGACATAATCGATTTCCTCCTTGCGGGCAAGGACTATAATCTGGTCCACGTACTTGGATTTTTCAAATTTATTAATGGTGTGGGATAAAATTGGCTTGCCATCTATAAGCAAAAAAGTCTTGTTGATATCCGACTTCATCCTGTTGCTCATGCCGGCCGCCGCAATTAAAACCGCCACTTTCATTGATTCAATCATAGTTCACCTAAACAATTTTAACGAAAATCATCCGCCCAGCCGAAGTTTGCAAAACACTGGTAACCTCCACGTGTTGGCTGGTATCTACCAAACCTGATCCATCTTCGACCACGACCATGGTTCCGTCGTTTAAAAATCCAACGCCCTGACCAGCTTCCTTGCCCTGGCGGACAATTTGTAAATCAAATCTCTCGCCCGGCAAAACCACCGGCATAAGGGCAGCTGATAAATCATTTATATTGAGAACGCGAATGCTCTTGACTCCTGCGACCTTGTTTAAATTGTAGTCGTTGGTCATGACGACCCCGCCTTCCTTCTTGGTCAATTCCAAAAGTGCCAGGTCAACCGTGGTCTTCTTATCTTTTTCGTAATCCACAACCCGGACTTGATCTTTAAACTCGTGGGTCATTTGATTTAAAATATCCAGGCCTCGCCTGCCCTTTTCCCTCCGCATGGAGTCGGCCGAGTCCGCAATAAATTGGAGCTCTTCCAAGACAAAAGAGGGCACAATGAGGTCCCCATCAATAAAACCAGTTCGAAGGGCATCCAAAATCCGCCCGTCAATAATAACAGAGGTATCTAAAAACTTTTTACTAGCCTCAGTCCCCGCCGACTTGTACTTTCTAATATAAGCTTCCAGATCATCCTTGCGTCTTACGGCAATGCCCACCGAGACCATGATAACTGTAATATAAATAATAACTGAAAGAATATCCACAACGATCGGAATCTTGATTCCAGAAATTATTTTAACAGCAATATATGAAAGGCCCAGGCCAATCAAAAGCCCCACCGTCCCCAAGATAACATCGAGGACGCTTAGCTTTTTGATATCGCTATCCAATTTGTCAATTAATTTCCTAACCCGGTCAATGAAAAATTCAGATGATAAATAAAAAATAATAAAAAATAAAAGAACAGCTGCGGCATAAGTCGCAATTTCATATCCCAGTTTAGGAAATTCAAACTTAATTAGAGAAGTTACAAGCAGGGCCAAACCATAGCCTATAACTCCTCCCAAAAGGGCAATTAGCCACTTAATTATTTTTCTTGCCATAATAAACCTACTCTAAAATGCACTCTTCAATTCTCTTAATTGCAGTGGCCTCGTCAACATCGTAGGCCATAATGATTTCGCTCAAAAGCAAATTCATAGAATTGGTCAGCATCCGCCTGTCTCCGCCAGATAGATTTCTCTCCTTGCTCAAAAGTGTCAGGTCACGAACAACCTCGGCCACCTCTATAATATCGCCTGACTTGAGCTTTTCAAAATTATTTCTGTGCCTCTTGGACCAATTGCCATTGGTCTTTTTGGCTTCGGCCTTGAGAGTTTCCAAAATCCCGTCCAGCTCGTCCTTCTCAATAATAGGACGCAGGCCCAAATCTTCGGCCTTGTCAACTGGCACGGAAACCACAACCTCGTTTACAGGAATCTTGATCGTGTAATAATCCTTGACCTCACCCAAAAGCTCCTTCTTTGAAATTTCGGTGATAACTCCAGCCCCATGCATAGGATAGGAAACCTTGTCACCAATATTAAACATAAAACACCTCCTTATGTGTGTATGTAAAATTAAAAACTAATTTTGCTTACAATACGCCTTCTATACCATTGATACCCAAAGAGCAAGCAAATTACCCAAAAGGCATTTACGGTTAATTTCGCAATTGAGATTTCTCATACGAATATTTATCAGCATGTTGTAGGGTCCACTTGCAGCCCTGCCCAAGAGACAAGTCCGCAAGGACGCCGTCGATTGGTATGCATGACTCACGCAATTTGTTGACCAAGAAAACAAAATTGTATGTAGACTGTCTGTAAGAATCTAAAAAGCAAAAAAGCAAGGGCCATCAAGCTCTTGCTTTTAATTTTTCTAATATTTAATTCCCAGATAGTCCAAGATTTTTACTAAATCTTCCCTTCCAATAAAACTAGTCTTGTCTTCGATATTAAAATCCGTCATTTCAATGACCATATCGTCGATTCTCATTTCCTTATTTTCATTGTAGATGATGACTTTCTTGTCGGCCTTTGTGATCTCGGTCGTATTGGTATCTCTGATCCAATTAACCTCTGCACCCAGACCTTCAAGAGCTTTTCTCATGTAATAAAGATCAGCTGTTTTTTCATAGGCCTTTAGGATATCCTCTTTATCCGTCTCTTTACTATCATCAGCTTCGTCTGTAATTCCTTTTGCCTGTAGAATTTCAATTTTTTCTGGGGCTGCAATCGGTGGAAGGCTCCTGGTTGCGATTGTGTAGAGAACTAAAAGCTCGTTTGGCAAAAAGTCCTTCACTTCTTCGCCTGCAAAGTTTTTTGCCTTGCCGTCTTCGCCCAAATTTAAATCCAATCTATTGCCTATGCCGTGGCCGTCTTTGTCAAAATAATCCACGTCTATAGAAAATTTTGACTCGTCCACATTTACTCCGATGACGTCCGGAGTCATCTGTGCTGGTAGTGAAAGCATCATTGGCGTATCAGCCCTATAGAAATATTGGATTTTTTCTCCTTTTTTGAATTTGTAGCCTTCAACAAATTCGCCCGTCTTTAGGTCGACTACTTTTGTCTTTACATATAAAAACATTTCCTTTTCGCCCATGTCGCCCTTGTCCATATCGTTTTCGACTAAGATTCCCTCATAGTCGCCCTCTGGAACTTCTGTTACTGTGGCAAATCTCACTTCATATTTCATTGGCTTCTCCTCATTTTCCTTGGCAAATGACAAGCTGGTAAAAAGCATGACACAAGCCAAAGCTATAGATAAAATTCTTTTCATATTACATCTCCTTTTTGAATAACAAATATAAGCCTATCGCTTTATATCAGTACAATTATTTTAACACAAAGGGATTTTATTTTCAAATTTTACGATTGGTTTAAAGAATTTGATGTTTTGCGACCGAGTTTTATCATACGGATATTCTTTTAGCCATGTACCGTCCACTTTATTGTGGACACCTCGTCCACGGAGACTCGATGTCCCGTGGGCGAGAAAAACATTTTCTCCTGCGTATGCTTTTCAGAACGCTTTTGCCTGGCAAAATTCTCTTGCATATGATAAAATTAATACACACGATAAATATACACGAGGTGATTACATGAACATAGGAATCCTAGTTGCAGTAGAATTTGATGCTTTTTACAATATATATGGAGAACCCCTTGAGTCATACAAGCACGGGGGATTTGAGGTTTTAAAATACCATATCCACGGCAAGGACGTTTACGTTTGCCCTTCAAAGGCTGGACAAATTCGTGCGGCCATGGCTATGACCCTCCTTCTCGACTTTTACAAGTGCGAGACCATCATCAACTACGGTGTGGTGGGCGCCTTGAGCAACCAAGAGGTCGAAGATCTAGCAGTGGTCGATAGCGTTTGCCACTACGAATGGGACACAACTGACGCTGATGGTGGACCCAAGGGCAAGTACGAAGCCTTTGACGAAATATTTTTCAAGTCCACGCCAAGGCTTGTGGACCTGGCCCAAAAAATCGACCCGCATTTAAAAAAGGTCAAGCTGGCTTCAGGCGACAAGTTTGTGGCAGGCCTTGAGGCAAAGACAGCCCTCCACGAAGAATGGGGTTGTGACATCGTAGACATGGAAGGGGCTGCCATAGCCATCGCTTCAAAACTCTACGGAGCCAACTTCGTCATGATAAAGGCGGTTTCAGATGCCCTGACCGAAGGCGGCGCAGCCTTTTACGACAACTTTGAACGCGCATCCAAGGTCGCAGTTAAAATCATCGACGACCTGATAAGAGAAATTTAATTTATAAATGCACCTTACAATTTAAGTCCTGGCCACCTGGTCGGGGCTTTTTGTCTTCAAAAAAATATTAAAAGACCGGCTGATAAATAAAAATCAACCGGTCTTTTCTTTTGCAAAAATTCCCAAACAAAAAGAAAAATTCGATCCACATAAAGTGGACCCTACAAGCTTTGTCTTATTTTTCTTTTTTGATTAAATATAAATTAATGTTTGCCCTTCATTTTAAAAATTTCCCTGACCATGGGGAGGGACCCGCAGCACAAAACTATATCCTTTTCACTAGCCTTGTCCACAGCGCACTTGTAGGCCTCTTCAAGGTCTGGAATCACCTGAACATCTTTCCTGTATTTCAAGACCCTAGCCTCTAAGTCATCAATGTCACATGAGTGATTTGGATCGTAAGTTTTTGTCAGCACAAGGTCATCTGCCAGGCCACAGACTTTTTCCAAAACATAATCGTCGACCTCATCACAAGTATAAAGGACCACAAGCCTGTCATAGATAAAGAGTTTCAAGGCCTCAGCCAAGGCGTCAACCGCCACTGGATTATGGGCATCGTCAACCAGGACGCGTGGATGCTTAAAGGCAAGTTGCAAACGCCCGTCGGACTTAGCCGTGTAAATGCTCGGCCTGATGATCTCTGTATAGACTTTAAAGTCACCCTTTAAACGATGCAAGACGATCATGGCGAGGGCAGCATTGTACATCTGGTGGATGCCAATAAGGCTAGTTATCATTCCAGTGTAGCCCATAAAATGAAAATCCGTTTCGTGCTCGTTAATGGCGTCGACAACGACCTCTTCCTTTTTAAAAGTGTAATAGTCCGCATGATTTTCTTGGGCAATTTCCCTTAAAATTTCGTCAACCTCATCCTCTAGGGGGTAGGCAAAAACTGGGCAGTCTTTTTTTATAAGCTTTCCAATATTTTTTGCGACCTCTTCAAGAGTCTCGCCCAGACCCGCTGCCTTGTCCACATAAATTTTTGTAAGCACAGTGGCAAAAGGCGAACTCACGATATTGAAAAGTTCAGCCGATTTATGGGCTGCAAATTCAACCACAGCAAAGTCCACATTTTCCTGGCAAAAATACATAAACATTATAGCCATCAAAATGTCCTGGCAAGAGACCCTTAAGCCCTCCTCGTTCAAAGCAGCAATCACTGGACGCAAGCTATCAATATAAAACATGAAGCGTTTTTTGGAAATGCTCTCATAGTTAATGGAAATACTATTGTTGATTTCGCCCAAATAAGGATCTATAAAAAGCCCACAGGAACCCGTCTTCCGTAAATTATTAGTCAGGAAATTACAAACCGACGACTTGCCATTAATTCCGCCAACAGCAATTACCTTTAACTTGTCCTGAGGCTTGTCAAAAAATTCCATCAGCCTCCTCAGGCCCTGACCATTAGAAAGCCCCACCCGCGAACCTATAAAATCCACGTATTCACCAAAGTCTGCCTCATCGTAATCCTCATCCTTAAATTCCAGATTCCTTATTTCATCAATAGAAAAATCTTTCATCCCATCACCCCTTTCGTATAATACACTAATTTAATTTTATCAAAAAGAGGAAAATACTTCAAGAAAAAAGCCCAGGATTTGTCCTGGGTCTTAAATTTCTTACTCGTGAATTATATCGGTATTATAATTCGCTTCAACATATTTTATTAGTCTATCCATTACTACAGCAAAATATTCGCGAGTAACTTCTTTGTCATAAGCATTTTCTCCATACTGGTTAACTTCAATAAAATCTGCTTCAACTAAATCAATAACTTCATACTTACACCAATCAAGTAAATATGAATAATCATTCTCATCCACATCTTTTACCTTTGGTAGTTCAACACCAAATTTATTAAGCATTCTATGAAGCATTACAGCAAATTCTTGTAAAGTTATCTTTTGATTTGGTTTGAAAGTTCCGTCTTCATAACCCTTAATAATGCTCTTAGCTGCAGCCCATCTAACAGATTCATAATACCAATCACCAAATTTGATATCCAAGAAATTTATACTCTTATCAATCGACTTGTCAATCGATAATCTCATAAATACTTCTGTGATCATAGCTCTTGTAATTGTTGTTTCTGGCTCAAATTTATTATCACCAGTACCCTTCAAGATACCTCTGGCCACTATATCTCTGATTGCATCGCCTACCTCGGTTATAGGAATATCAATCAAATCTACAGTATAAATTGGCTTTTCAATCAATAGAGGACTGTCTGGTTTTTCTTGACCTTTAGTTTCATCTTCAGTATTTTCTTTGTTTTCATCTAACTCAGTTCTATCGCTATTTTCTGGTTTATATTCTGGGCTAGGTTCATAATAATGACCATCGTAAATTGGCCAATCATCAGGTCTAGGCCTTGGGCTTACTTCAATTTTTTCCCACTTTGCATATAAAGTAATATTAGAAATTATACGTGTATTAAAATCAAATTTTTCAGTCAAATCTTGATCCAAATACCATCCTGCGAAGTCATAACCTTCTCTTACTATTTCAAGAGCCGAGACCCTTTGACCTTCTATAACCTCTATAAATTCATCTTCTGACCCATTGCGTTTTACGAATCTAACTTCAAAAGTTCTTGGCTCTACAACGATTTCTTCCCACTTTGCGTAAAGAGTTGTGTTTGATTCGATAGGAGTTTCGAAATTAAATTCTGTAGTTAGTTCTTTATCTGTGAACCATCCTACAAAGTCATATCCTTCCTTTTCTGGGTTTTCAGGTTTCGCGATTTTTTCGCCGTCTCTAACTTCAACAACTTCGTTATCTGTTTCGTTGTTCTTTACAAAAGTTACTTCGAATTTTGCTGGATCTACTACGACTTCTTGCCACTTTGCGTAGAGAGTTGTGTTTGCTTCGATAGGAGTGTCGAAATTAAATTCTGTAGTCAATTCTTCGTCTACAAACCATCCTACAAAGTCATATCCTTCCTTTTCTGGTTTTTCAGGTTTTTTAACTTTTTCTCCTTCTTTAACTTCTACAACTTCGTTATCTGTTTCATTATTCTTTACGAAAGTTACATTAAAGGTTTTCGATTCCTTATCAACTATTACATTGAATTTTACTGGTGTATAGCTACTTTCAGAATTATAATAAGTTGTCTTAATTGGATTTTCAACAACCTTCATGCCTTCAGGAATATTAATTGCCTTTACTTCAGATTCATAACCGGCAGCTGCAGGAACCTTATCTATTGGAAATTCACCATATTTTTCACCTTTTTGTCTAATGACTATATATTCTAAGTCAACTCTTTCTCCATCTTGGTCCACAGCGCTTACATCAATCTTAGTTGGTTTCCTAAAAAATACTGCATCTGTAGATTTAAAAGTGATTGGTGAGCTATAAACATTAAATTTACCATAACTTTGATATTCAGGTAATAGTCTATCTTCATCTAAACTCCTAGCCTTTATCTCGTACCTGCCTTTTTTAAGATTAAACTCAGCATTATAGTAATTAGTATACTTACCCTTAGTTACAGTTCCAATGTGTTCATTTCCATCTTTATCAACTACATAAACTTCAGCATTTTTATAGTTGAAATTCCTGCTTAAATCTTGTATAGGAATAATTACTTTGACCCTAGACTGATCGAGTTCATGCCACTTAGCATAGAGGGTTTTATCATCCTTAATTGGGCTTTCAAAGTCGAATTCTTCACTAAAGTTTGCATCTGTAAACCAGCCCAAGAATTTGTAGCCTTTCTTTTGAACTTCAGGTACCATTACCTTTAATCCATCAGGAACTTTTTTAATTTCATCGGCTGAACCATTGTCTTTAACAAATTTAACCTGGTGGATTCTTGCACTTGCATCTACTGTGATTTTAAATTTAACCGGTTCAAAAGCTCCTTGTATAAAGGTTGGACCATTAAAAGAAGTCTTAAGTGGATTTAGTTCAACCTTTATACCCTCAGGAATATTTATTACATAAACCTCATAGTTATTATCGCGAACTGCAGGAACCTTGTCTATATTATATTCGCCATGCATATCCCCAGATTTTCTAACTACCTTATATTCTAGCTCAACCTTATCTCCATTTTGGTCTTCTGCACTAACATCCACGCTAAAGGCCTTCCACAAATAAATTTTATCTTTCAATCCTACCTTTGTGGTGTCGGATTTAACTGTAAAGTTGCCATAGCTTTCATATTCAGGCATTACAATGCCATCCAAGCTTCTTGCCTTTAATTCATAATCGCCATTTGGCAATTCAAATTCCACCTTAAAGTTACGACGATTTTGGATGATTTTTCCTATGTGTTTAACACCCTTTGAGTCAACAGCATATATTTCCACATTGTTATTTAGCATCCCTGTTTTATCAAAACCATCGGCGCTAACTTTAATTAATCCATCATCATATTTTTCCCATTTTGCATAAATGGTTGTATCGGCTTTAATTGGGTTTTCAAAATCAAATTTTTCAGTTAATCCCTCATCTTTAAACCAACCCACGAAGTCAAAGCCGTCTTTTTTAACTTGAAGTGGCACAACTTTATCGCCTTCTATAACCTCAACAACTTCATCTGCTGAGTCATTGTTTTTTACGAAGGTTACCTTGTATTTTGTTGGCTCTGGTTCTGGTTGAGTTTCTTCCCACTTTGCAAATAGTTCTAGCTTTGATGTAACTTCTTTGTCGAAATCATAGGCTTGTGAAAAATCTTGATCCATATACCAGCCTTTGAATTCATAGCCATCTCTCGTTGGTTTTGCAGGCTCTTTTGC
The DNA here is from genome assembly GCF_900215725.1 of Ezakiella peruensis. Classification (GTDB taxonomy): domain Bacteria; phylum Bacillota; class Clostridia; order Tissierellales; family Peptoniphilaceae; genus Ezakiella; species Ezakiella peruensis. The sequence goes on from NZ_LT962471.1 coordinate 126,979, forward strand.
TTTTTCACCTTCATTTACTTCTGCTATTTCAACTTTATCATCATAGCCATAATTAAATTTTACTTGATATCGCTTCATATTTGGGTCGACTATTACTTTGAATTTTACTGGATTAAATGATCCATCAAAGTAGTTACCGTAGAAGGCAGTTATTAATGGATTTTTTTGAACCTTTATGCCCTTTGGTAGATTTATTGCTTCAACCTCGCATTCTTTACCCCTAACTGCAGGAACACTATCAATAGAGTAAACTCCCGTTTTACTTTTATCTTTTTTTGTTACTTTATATTCAAGGTCAATTTTATTTCCGTTTTGGTCTACTGCGCTTGCATCAATCTTAAAGGCCTTGTATAAATTTGTCTTTAAAGCATAAATAGATTTTCCAATCTTATCATCAATAGTAAATTTACCATAATTGGTAAATTCAGGTTGGATTCTGTCATCCAAGCTCTTGACTTTAAACTCATATTCTCCGTACGGCAATTCATACTCAACTCTAAAACTTGATCCATCTGGAACAATCTTGCCCTTATATTTTTTGCCGTCAGTAGAAATAGCTGTAAACTCTACGTTGTTATCAAGAAGTTTTGAGTTGTCATATATATCAGAATAAAACTGTTTAATCTTTTGACTAGTCTTTCTTACTTGGATTACAATTTCTTTTGTTTGACTATCTATACTTACATCTTCAGTCTCATTAATAACTTCAAATTTAACCGGCAAGTCTTTGATAGATAACTTATAATTGCCAGCCTTAACTTTGTTTACTCCATCATGCATGGTCACGTCGTCCAAAGTAAATTCTACCGGAGATACAAGTTCGCCCTCGCAGACAAATTTAAATTCAACATCCACCATGCTATCGCTTGTCTTCTTAACGATTTTAATTGTTTGATCAAAGTTTTTAGACGATACTATAAAGCTCTTAGGTTCAGTGGTGTATCCATCTTTTAAATTTGAAATTTCAATCTCATAAGATCCATAAGGAAGATTTATATTTTTAGAATCAGGATCTGCACTTTCATACCTGTGGCTTATCTTGCTTCCTATTTTTGGACTTAAAATATAAGAATAAGAATAATCTCCGCTTGAAGATTCATCTTCTATCTTAATTTTCCCATGGCCCACTGGATCTTGACCGTTGTACTCGTTATATTTAAATTCTACAGTCTTTGCAATATCTTCTAGATTTACAAAAGTGTAATCCTCACCTGTATCAATAGCTAATCCGTAATAGCTTTCGTTGGATGGAGTTTTAACCATATACCTGCCCTTGGCCAGTTCAATAGTTCCATTTGACGCTACAATATATTCATTGCCTCCATCCATGCCCAAGTATGACTTGTAATCATAAATCATATAATTAACAGGCTCATTTGCAGGTAGGTTATCTATTACTGTGAGGGAAATCTTGGACCCATCATCTTTAACATAATCCATATAAACATCCGCATATGGCTTATCTTCTGTTAGAGTAACCGTTGGATATGCATCCTTTACATAATATCCTGCTGGTGGATTTACCGGAATTATTTCATAACTTCCTGTCGTAAGCTTATCCAAGCTTGTAAACTCTCCAGAACCAGGCTTAGATGCAACATATTCAATCTTGTCATGACCAAGCTTGCCTAGGCCACTTTCAATTACATTTATCTTGTTGTCGCTCTTGATAACTTTACCAATTATAATTTGCTTATCTTGGTATTGGTCGTTGATAATAAATGGTATTGTTGTATCTTCAAGCTCAAGTCTATAGTTTCCTTTTGTAGGGTCTTTCAAACGGAGTTTAAAATCATAGGAACCATAAGGAAGTTCTATAGTGTGCATATTTTTCATAGTGCGGTGACTCTTAAATGGATATACCTTGTCAGCTATCTCTAAGTCAACAGCAACTATATCAAAGTCATCATAAGATAAATCAGAAATATCACTTACATTTATAGAAAGAGTTCTTCTCTTGGTCCAACCAAATGAAATATCTATATTTACTTCTTTTTCTTCAGCTGTAATTTCAAAATCTTGAATAGTTGGAGAAAGCAACTTATATTGGTCGCTGTATTTGGTAACTTCTAATTTATACTTGCCTATGGGAAGAGTTGTAGATGGATGAGTAACTTCATATTCTTTACCGCTTGCATCATATATCTTATACTCTGCATCGACTGAGTCAGGTGCATACTTAACAAAATTAACATTTACTGTGCCGTATTGGTCAGCATTTACAATTTGATCAACAGTTTTGATTCCCTTGTTATAGCCTCCATCAATAGCTTGGATATTAATCTTGTCTAGGTCCACATTGGCTGGAAGTTTTACAGAATAAATTCCTCCCTCAGCTTCTTCTATACCAACAAAATCTCCACCATCGACCTGGTAATTAACCTCCCTAATAAAAGATTGGTCTTTAACTTTAAATGTGAGGGTGTTGGTAGATTCATCTAATTTTGCATCTATAAATTCAGGCACCTTTGTATCAACAGTAAAGTTAAATCTTGTATAGGTGTCCTCATACAAGCCCGTAGAGCCTTTTAAAGGAGATGCTATGACCTCTAGTTCATATTTGCCATCCTTTAAAGAGTCCAGAATAATTTCTCCAATATTAGTATATCCAGCTTCAATATCACGGTCGCCTTCAGGCATATAAGAGAAATTCTTAGCTTGTGTTCTTATATAATCTCCACCAATTATTTGTTTTTTCTCATCTAAAATCTTGATATAAATTGGAGCAGTCCTAGTCATAACCAAGTGAAGGCTAGGAGTGTCGTTTAAACCATCACCATTTGGTGAAAAAATCAAAGGTTCAAACTCTGGCTTAGGTTCTTGTGGAGTATTTTTCTTCTCGTTTATTTCATCAAAATTTTTTAATCCAGCAATCTTATAGATTGGCTTGCCATCTTTGTCAAAACCTTTTTCAGTCAATAAAAGAGTAGCAAAATTAAACCATTCTTTTTGAGTGAAATTATAATTCCACCACATTGGCTGTTCTGTATCAAAATCAAATTCATATATTGGCTTTTCAATTGATGGAATAGCACCATAATCGCCCTTGAACGAAACAAAAGCAAAGTTTGCGCTCATTCCGTTTTGATCTTTGAAATTTATAAATCCATCTACAAATGCCCCATTTTTAAAAGGTTCGATTTTTTCTAAATTTCTAATCGGAAACTCAAGAGTAATACTCTTTTCTTCACCTGGGCCAACTTGGAATTGGCTATCAGAAAGAATATCTGAGAATAAATCCTCTGGCCTAAAAGTAAGCTTCTTACCTTCCCTTGCTTCAATAGTTGCAGCCACACTTGGAGTAATGGTCTTTGCCTCTTTGGAATAGTTTTTTACAACTAAATCAATTTTGATTTTATCATCTACATTTCCTACAAATTGTGAAGGGATGCCCGAATCTTTGGAGACAACCGTAAAATCAAGTTCCGTTGCCTTTTTAAGATTCATAACACCAGCACCTTGCCTACGAGGGGATGTCAGTTTTCCAGTCTTTGGATCTTGGTGAGGAACAGCTGAGTTCATCAATAGAATTTTTGTAAACTTAGCTTTTTCTGTAATGTCTCTAAACTTGGGGTTACTTTCCATATACTGGCGCACAACTGCAACTCCACCTGAAACATGTGGTGTGGCCATAGAAGTACCACTCATGTCACCATAAGAATTTCTCACAGTTCCAGGCACATTTGTTTGTGCAGAGAATATATGTCCACCAGGAGCGGTAATATCTGGCTTCATCAAACCACCTGCTGATAAACCCCAGTTTGTAAAGGCGCTCATCTCACCGTATTCTGGATTATTAAATTTTTCTAATCTTGTACTAATTGTAAATTTTTTAGTGTTTGCTTTTTTAAGCATATCCCCAGTTTCAGTACTTACAGATATAGCAGGAATCTTATTATTCTTTACATCCATCGTAAATAAACCAGAAATATTGTTAGCAACAATAACGCCAACAGCTCCTTCTTTTTGAGCATTTAAAACTTTTTCATTAAAAGTAATTCCACCACGATAAATTAGAGCTACTTTTCCATCGACGCTTACACCTTCAAAATCTTCTGGATTACCTTTGCCACAAAAAACATATTCATAGTCGCCTGCTTGGAAATATACATCCCCTGAAGTAAGATATTCATATTTGTTGCCTTCATTAAAAAGTCCATAGGCGTGCATGACTTTATTTTCAAGAGATGCAACAGTAATAGCATTTGTAGCAATACCAGGGTTGCTAATCGTTCCAAAGTCTGGATTATCAATACTCATAAAACCTTGATATTCGCCTTCGTTACCAGCAGCTATAACAAAGTTTGTAGACTTAAGGTAGTTGGTGTCAATCAAATTTTCTAACAACTTATCAACAGAACCCGGAACGCCCTTGCTTGTGCCTAAGCTGTAGTTTACAGCTGCAGATCCCAAAATAACTGCGTCAATAGCAGCAGATATATAACTTTTTGCTGACGTTTGACCTTTGTACATACAATTTAAAAACAGAAGCTGAACATTGGGTGCCACTCCGTGCCAATCCTGTCCATCAACTACTGAGTGATTTCCCCCCATAGTTCCAGCAACGTGCTGACCATGAGCCGCCTTTTCATTTTCAGGATTTAATTCAGCCTTATTAGTAAAATAGTTAAAACCAAAAGGAATCTTGTTAACCCAAGGATCGTCTGCCTTAATGGCATTGGAATTTGCGTCTAGTTTTATTTTGCCATCGCTGCCATCCAATCTCGTTTGTATATCTTGGTATGAAAGTTTACCTTCCACACCATCACTTAAGTAAAAAACTTCATGCGAAGGATCCATATTACCATCAATAACAGCAAGGACTTGACCCCTCCCATCATACTTTGATTGGACAGAACTATCATTACCTATCAAATCATTGGACTCTATCATCATAGGTTTCATAATGTTTGAAGACCTATACATCCTATTTTCTACATTATTAGAGATATAAATAGGTTCGTCTTTATAAACACCAATGACGTGGTCCATGAGCTTTATTTTGTCAATAGCTTCAGCTGTGGCGCTGACAAATAAAGATGGGACCAAAAGATTTATCCTATCATAAACCTTGCAACCTTTGATATTATTAATCCCAGCTTCAAATTCATCTAAGGCCTTATCAGCTATAGACATAGCCAGCTGAAATTCCTCATTAAATAAAGCTTCTTCATATCCATTTGAAATTGAATTAACATCAATATGGATAATGAAATTTTCTTTCTTCTCATTTGCTAATATTTCATTATAACCAGAAAAAACACTAATAAACATTAGTGTAGCCACAATAAACGATATAACTCTTTTTCTCATAACCGCCTCCTTAATTTATCTCATAATTAATTGTAACACTTAAACAAAAGCCCTTCCAATAAAATATATCTATAACATATTTGTTTGTATTAATTTAATCTATAATTTACAAAAAAGATACAAAAAATCTAGGCAAAAATTCCCAAAGAAAAAAGAGGCCGGAGCCTCTTTCTTAAAAACTATTTACCTGTATAGGTCTCTTTGAAATCTAACTTGGTAGATATTTGTTCTGTACTCGTCGTTGTTCAAGATTTCCCTGTAGGTCTTGATGTCTTCGATAGCGGTTGTTGGTCCGTCATCAAATGTTGCATGGTTGACCCAGAGGTCATATCTGCTGTCCTTGTTATCGTAATTTACAAAATAAGTGTTGGCAGCTATTAGGATTTCGTAGTAGGACCACATATCTTTGTTTATATCTTTGAAAGTCTTTAGACTGTCAATATATTCGTCGATATATCTTTGGTCGACAGGTCTGGCAAATGCCTTGTTGGCAATGGCCACTACTTCTTCACGAGTGATTACCTTGTCTACATCAAAAGCCTTTGTGCCCTCTTGGTAAATCTTTAACCAGCCTTCCTTGGCTGCAGCATTTACTTCTGCCCTTGCCCAGTGGTCGTCTCTTATGGTCATGATGTTTTCCATTGAGTCGCTTAACTTTTGGAAGCGTTTCAAGGTTGAAATCAATTCGCCTTGAGTTATTTCCCTGGTTGGTTCAAAGTTGCCCTCGTCTGTTCCCTTGAAGATGCCTGCGTTTGTTACTCTGGCAACAGCCTTTGCATACCAAGCGCTTTCATCTACGTCAGGGTAATTTACATGTGAGTCATCAAAGTATGTCTTGTCATAATCCAGAGCCCTTGCAAAAATTTCTGCAATCTCTGCCCTGGTGATTCCCTTGTAAGGCATAAAGTCGCCTTCATTGCCCTTTACATACCATCTGTATAGATCAAAGGTTCTTTCTTTTGCTTCAGGTTTTTTGTTAAGGTAATCTGGACTTGGGTCATACCAGTAACCAGGATCGTATGGCTCAGGCTTTGGTTCTGGTTTTGGTTCAGGTTCGTCTTCCTTGAAAACATAAGATAGCTTTACTGGGTCCTTGACTTCGCTTTCATCAATTCCTAAATTTTGTTTTAACTGAAAGGTTATTTTACCTGCACTAACACTTCCTGCTGATGCAAATATATGACCTTGGATGGATCCAGTTATATTAATATCATCTTTTCCTTGACCCTCTGCAAGGGCCTTGGCTTTTTTATCAGAAATCCTAATGATATCCTTGTTTTCAAGTTCATCTTCAGATCCCATAACCCTTAGAGTCATATTAGAAATAATTGTTTCAGCAATGGTTTTACCTTTATCTGGAGTAATTTTGCTTTCAGAAATTCTTTCTCCACTAAAAGGTGTTTGATGAGGCTTTTCAACTGTATTATCCCATTCTCTTAAGACAACCCTAACTGTGATATTCCTGTAGTTTTTCTTGTTACCTTCTGCATCTGTATAGTCTGTCTTAACATTGAATTGTGTTTTTGGATCATCTCCCTTTACATTACCTTTGAAATCATCAATTTTGTTTAAAACAACTTTGTTTCCTTCTTCATCATAACCAAAGGCGTAGAGAGGTCTCCAAGAATAGCTCTTAAATTCTAAACCTAAATTATCAGGAATTACTAGGCCATCATCATCGCCAAAATTCATATTTAAGTCAACATAGGTATATCCAGCTTTTTCTCCATCTTCAGTTGAAAAATCACTATTTTTATATCTGTCATTGTAGTCCCTACTTAAAATTGGTCTTAGTTGGTTACTACCTGTTTGATTCCTATAGGCAAGCATGGCAACGACCCAATCCATTTCAAACTCAGCCTTTAGAGTAACTTCATTTATTGTCTTATCGTCATCAGTCTCTTTGTAATAATCAACAATTTTATCACCTGATTCATGGTTTTCAGTATTTTTTAAAACATCGTCAGGCTTTACATTTTCATTAATCGTTACTTTATTATTATTTACTCTTCCTTTTAAATTTTCTAAAACACTACCTACAGCAATCAAAGAAAAGGGATCTTGTGGAAATGGTTTTCCATAAGGATTATTTATCTCATAGTAAACAGCATAGAGTTTTGCATCTTCTGGAATGCCGTTTGGAAAAACATCTGAAATTTTATCTTCTGGTGAGAAGATTCTGGCTCCTTCTGGTAAAACACCATTTGCGGTAGGTTCTTTATCTGACCAAACCAAAAACTGCTTAGCTAAACCCCTTAATAAACCAGAATTATATAAAGGCGTGCCAATTTTATCCGTAAGCTCATAATATTTTGGTGTATCTGTCTTTTCACTTGAATCCTTAACCCATTGACCAACAAGGGTTACATTTGGTTCTGGATCACCAACAGCTTCTGGTTCTTTTTCTTCGCTTATTTCAATTTCTTCTTCTTTTTTCTCTTCTACTTCTTCAGCAGGATTTTCTTCTTCACTTTCTCCTGTTACTTCATCTGTTTTATCTTCAACAGTTACTTCGACAGAAACTTTTTCGTCTTCTTCTTTTTCTTCTTGCACTTCTTGCTTTTCTTCTTGGTCTTGTGCCTGTTCTGCCACTTCTTCCGTACCTTCTGCGTTTTCTACGTTTTCTGCTAGGGCGTGGAAGGGGACCAGGCTGACCAGCATTAGCAAGGCCAGCAAGATACTTAATGTTCTTTTCATAAGTCCTCCATCTCTTTAATTTTTTACTTGTTGTAATGGTATTTTGGTGGGGTGAAGACGAATCTTTCTTCGTTGACTTCCAACCACCTTTCGTCCATACCGTTTGCCAATCTTTCAAAGATGTGACCATTGGCAGCCTCGTGGATTTCGTAGTAAGCCCAGTGGCTAGTTGGCAGGTCAATAAAATCTTTCAAAAGATATTTGTTTCTATCAATAAAATCCTTGTCTGGGTGTCTATTTACCAACTTGTTGGCAATCTTGACCGCCTCTGACCTGGAAATATTATTGTCCGGTTTAAAAGTTCCATCCAAGTAACCGTTGATCCATCCCTTAGCAGAAGATGAAACAATATACTTGTAAGCCCAGTAAGTCTCGGTCACGTCACTGTAAGGATTTGTACCAGTTTGCAAAGCTTCAAAACTTTCAACAATCTTTACAAATTCCGCCCTGGAAATCTTGTTATCAGGTTTAAAAGTACCATCTTCGTAACCATTGATGATGCCCCACTCTGCCAGGTAAGCGATTTCCTTGTAGCACCAGTAATTTTCATCCACGTCGGAAAAATCTTCGTGGTAGTTGTAATTGTCGCCTGGATATTCCTTGAAGAGCCTTGCAAACATAGCAGCTGCTTCGCCCCTGGTCATCTCGCCTTCAGGTTTGAAAGTCCAGTCAGGGTAACCAAACATATAAATCTTGTGGTCATCCTTGTTGAGCTCAGGCCTTTCTATAGGTTCTTCTTCAATAGGTTCTTCAGGTTCTTCCTTTGGATCTTCTCTCAAATATGGAGGACTAGGTTCATACCAATAACCAGGATCTGGTTCAGGCTTTGGCTCTGGTTGTGGTTCTGGTTGTGGCTCGTCTTCTTTTWATGTTGAAGTTGTGCTATCAACTTTAGAATCCTTGCCGTGAGTTACTGTCGCAGTGTTTGTAACTTTTTTTGCAGTTACATCAGCTTCTGTAACTGTATAAGTGTATTCAAAAGTTTTTTCTGCCCCTACTTCTAAGTCAAAAGTCGTGTCGTCACCTAATTTATCACTTCCAACTAGTGAGTCTGTGATGGTTAAGTTTTCTAACTTCTTTTCGCCAGTATTTTTTACAACAACTTTATATTTTAATTGTTCGCCAGCTTTTTCGTAAGTTTGCTTATCAACAGTCTTTGTAACTGAGAAGTCAGATTCTGGTTTTGGATCAGGTTTAGCTGCAAAAGTCCATGTACCTATGAATTTTACATCAGCTTTATCTATTGTTTTTGAATCTGCATCCCATGAAGTGAATGTCCATGTGCCGTTATTTGTTGTATCTTCATATGATGTTTGTGTTGGTTGCTTTGCGTTTACTGTAGCACCATCTTCATATTCGGCATCATCTGTTGGTTTGTATCCTTCAATTGCTGCTGGAAGTGCTTTTCCTTCTGTTCCGCTCTTAAATTCATAGGTTACTTTGTATTTTGTTTGTGGTTTTGCAGCAAAAGTCCAAGTACCTATGAATTTTACATCAGCTTTATTTATTGTTTTTGAATTTTCATCCCATGAAGTGAATGTCCATGTGCCGTTATTTGTTGTATCTTCATATGATGTTTGTGTTGGTTGCTTTGCGTTTACTGTAGCACCATCTTCATATTCGGCATCATCTGTTGGTTTGTATCCTTCAATTGCTGCTGGTAAATCTTTTCCTTCTGTTCCACTCTTAAATTCATATGTTGCTTTATATTTTGTAGTCGGTTCTGGTTCTTTTTCTGCAAATGTCCATGTGCCTACAAATTTTACATCGGCACCATCTATTGTCTTTGAATCTGCATCCCATGAAGTAAATGTCCATGTGCCATTATTTGTTGTATCTTCATATGATGTTTGTGTTGGTTGCTTTGCAGTTACTGTTGCGCCATCAGCATATTCAGTATCATCAGTTGGTTTGTATCCCTCAATTGCTGCTGGTAAATTTTTGCCTTCTGTTCCGCTCTTAAATTCATATATTACTTTATACTTATTTGTAAAAGTATTTGTAAAACTATATCCATCATCACTCTTAGTTGAGGTGTAATGATCTACTGGAGTTTCTTCTAAAGTGTATTTTACTTCTTGTTTGTTTTTATATTTTGGAAGTTTTTCAAATTTCCAAGAATTGCCTGTTTTAGAATTATTTGTAGCTTTTCCGTCTTCATATAAAGTTACAGTAACTTCAGTTGGTTGTTTTTCTTTTGGATTTACGCCGTGTTCCCAAGTCTTACTGCCTTCTATAGTTATAAACTCAGTTGAGTTTTTAACTGTAAAACCATTTATGTCATCGCCAGTTACAACGCCTACTTCATATCCAGTATATTGTTTTGGCTCTTCTTTGACTTGATATCCTCTAAAAATTTTCGGTACTCTAATGTTTCTAAATTCACCCTTCCAATTGTTTTTGGCATTAAGTTCTATTGGGCTTGCTAATAAAGCACCACCTGATAATAGCTTAACTGTAACTTTATCTGGACGGTTACCATATTTATCATTATTATCGTCCCAAACTTTTTCAACCAAAATAACTTTTTCCCAACCAGCATAAAGTTCATATTCATTTGGATCAATTATAGATGTGATTTCACCAGTGCCTTCAACAAGTTTTTGTTCTTTAACTAGAGTTTTACCAGATTTATTTTCGTCAGCTGCATCATCATTTACTTTTGCTTCTTTATACCAACCTGTAAAAGCATAACCTTTGCGCATTGGCTCAGGAGCCAATATAGCTGATTTTGGTCCTGTTGCATAAATGTCATAAATATCTTCTTTCTTGTCTTCAGATGGTAATTTTGTTAATATACCTTTCTCATCATCTCGACCTTGATTAACATCTTCAAATTTAGCAGGAGTACCAGCCTCTCCATTTGCATCTAAGGTTAGTTTTACCCTTTGACCAAGGACAACTTTCTTTGACTGTGGATTTAAAACAAAATCCCATTTTCCAGTGCTTTCTTGATCGCCAAATTCTGCTCTTGCTTGAGTTGTATCTTTTGAAATATAATGGAGTTTATTTGCATCATTATATGTTGCAGTATAACCATCTTTACCAGCTGCAACAACAAAGCCAACTTTTCTACTAGCCTTTTCACTGCCTCCTACAATTTCACTTACAGAAACATCAATTTCTTTTGTTAAGGCTCCTGTTAAAAGTATTTTGGATTGTCCGTCTAAAACTCTTACGTCTTTGCCTGTTGTAATATTTGCTTTTGGAGTTATGGTTACATCTTTTTGTGCGTAAATGTTAACTCCAGCATATTCATTATTTTTTCCGTGGCTTGGAGTATATTCCCAAGTTGAAAGTCCAACAAATCCACCGTTAATTGTTGCTTCATCGACTGTTAAGACTCCGTTATTATAAATTTCTCCACCAAGCTTACCACCTTGTCCGCCTGTTAATGATGAGCCACCACTTATTGTTAAAGTACCTTCGTTATATACTCCACCACCAAGTGCTGCTCTGTTACTTGAAACGGTGTCGCCTGTCATAGTAACTGTAGCTCCAGGACCTACAAAAACTGCACCACCAGCTTGACCACCCCAAATTAGAGTTCCGCCATCAGAAATTTTATTTCCGCTCATAGTTACTGTTGATGGTGTGCTTTTACCTTTATGTGTACCAATGGCAATAGCGCCACCATTATCAGAAGCAGATGCTCCTGTTATTGTATTGCCTTTAATAGTAACGGTTGCATTTGCACCTTCTTCTACACTGATAGCTCCACCAAAGGAAGCTATTTCCGTACCATTTCCTTTACCAGCTCCTGTCATGGTGTTATTATCAATTATATGTTCTCCACCACCGACGATGTCGATAAAGCCCCCTGCGTGGTATAGTTTTGATCCAGTGCATGTAAATTTTGAACCTTCTACTTTACTTTTACCGTTTTCAAAACACAAGGCTCCACCGCTATAACCATATCCATCTCCTAGGCCAGATATTGTAAATGTAGAATCGGTAACTGTTACATTACTTTTCCATGATCTTAAAAAACCACCAGTATTAAAGCCTTTTGCGATTTCAGCTGTAACACCAGAAATTGTAGCAGTTACCTTGTCTCTTGTGTGGATGCATGCACCTTGGGTTCCGGCATTGCCACCTTCAACGTGACCTTTATTATTTTTAAAAGCTGTTCCTGTTACATTTAAAGTACCATTTTCTTGATAAATACCTGCGCCGTGTCCGTAGGCTTTTACCTCATTATCTACAAAAGATCCACCAGTGATTTTAATATCAGCTTTAGTGCTTCCTGAATAAATAGCACCACCGTTTAAATCTCCATCACCTTGTGGAAGTTTTGTGTTTGTGCCAGGTTTATTGTTTGTAAAAACAGTTTTAGTTGCAGTTAATGAGCCGCCTCTTAAAAAGATTCCTCCACCTGGATTTATTGTGGAATCGCTTCCTGGGCAACCGTTACTTATGCTAGCATTGTTTAATTCAATAGTAGAATTTTCAGAATAAATAATTCTATTTTTCTCGCTTCCACTTAAGGTTAAATTTTCAAATTTAACACTTGAATCTTTAATGACAAACATAGTGTTCTTTACTTGATCAGTTATTAAAGCATCCCTTGCATTTATAAAGAGATTGTTTGCACTGAATGTTATGTTTTTACCACTAATAACAAGGGTTTCTGTTAGTTCTATATTTTTCGTAACAGTAATAACATCCCCGTTTTCTGCATTTTCTATTGCTGCTTTCAGATCGTCAAATGTTCCTACGCTTACTGGCGCTGCCTTTACTGGCACGGCGACCATTGGTAAGATCATTGCGAGTGTGAGCAAGATGCTTATTATTTTTCTCATAGTCTCCTCCAAATTTGAATATTTATAGATTACCTATATAGTTTCATTATATATATATATATATTATGTCAATGATTTTCTTTATATGTCTAATAAATATTTTTTATAATTATTTCTTTTAGGTGATTTTTCCCAAACAAAAAAGAGGCCGGGGCCTCTTCTTAAAATTTTTATTTTTCGCAAATGTTTTTGCGGATTTTATTTGTCTTTAGATTTTTTCTTGAAAAGTATTTTTTCACAATTTTTTTCTATCTACAAAAATTATTTGTCAGCCAAGATATTTTGCATGGTGTGCCATGAAAGGGTCGCACACTTTACTCTGGCTGGCATGTTTTTAATATTCTCGAGGACTCTGGCGTCCTTTAGGCTTTTCATTTGATCGGCCGTGAGCTTTTCGCCCCTGATCATATCCAAATAGCTTTGGATGATGACCTTGGCCTCATCAATCGTCTGTCCTTTGATTGTATCGATCATAAAGGACGTGGAGGCCTTTGATATGGCACAGCCTTCCCCATGATAAGACGCGTCTGCAATTTTGTCGCCGTCAAATTTGACCACGATTGTAATTTCGTCCCCGCATGATGGGTTGTGGCCCAGCTCTTCCACATCAGGATTTTCAATTTCCCTTTGGTTTTTCTTGGATGTGGAGGCCTCCAAGATTAAATCTGTGTATATTCTATCTAGATCCAATTTTTAAAACCTCCTTTACATATTGTATGGCCTCGACTAGTTTGTCGATTTCGTCTTCTGTGTTGTAAATATAAAATGATGCGCGGGCGGAAAATGGCCTGCCCAAATATCTATGCAAGGGTTGGGCGCAGTGGTGGCCGCTTCTTACCATGACTCCCCTGGTATCTAAAATCGTCGCTATGTCGTGTGGGTGGGCGTCTGCAATATTAAAAGACATAACTGCAAGCCTGTCCTTGGAGTCGGCCGTGTACATTTGCACGCCGTCGATGGCAGATAATTTATTGTAAGCGATTTCAGCCAAGTGGTCCTCATAGGTGTGGACCTGGTCCATGCCGATGGCATTTAAATAATCTATGGCCGCTGCCAATCCCACAGCTGCGCCTACATTTTGCGTGCCTGCTTCAAAGCGGGCTGGCGCATCCAGATAAGTCGCGTGGGTCTCGTAGACGTATTCAATCATGTCGCCCCCGTAAAGGAGGGGACTAAGTTCATTTAGCTTTTCTTCCTTGCCATACAAAACGCCGATGCCCATGGGGGCTAGCATCTTGTGGCCGGAGAAGGCCAAAAAGTCGCAGTCCATATCGACCACGTCAGTTTTCTTGTGGGGAACGGATTGGGACCCGTCCACGATGATTGTCGCGTCAGATTTATTGCGAATTTCCTTGATCAATTTTTTGGCATCTGTAATATAGCCTGTGACATTTGACGCCTCTTGAAATGATACGACCTTGGTCTTGGCGTTTACCTTTGATAAAAATTCGTCTATGTCCAACTCTCTTTTGTCATTTAAATATCCGATGACCAGCTTTGCCCCAGTCGCCTTTGCCACTTCTTGCCAGTTGACAAAGTTGGCGTGGTGTTCGGCGATTGTAATCAAGATTTCGTCGCCCTCTTGTAATTTCCTCATAAAATAATTGGAGAGTATATTTAAGGATTCAGTCGCGTTTTTGGTAAAGACGATTTCCCTTTCGGATTTTGCATTTATAAATTTTGCTACGGTGGCCCTGGCGTTTTCATAAGCTTCCGTCGCCGCTTGGCCAAATTTGTGGGCCGACCTGTGGGGGTTTGCGTTTGCAGACTTGTAGTAATCCATGACTGCATCCAAAACTGCCTGCGGCTTTTGAGTTGTCGCAGCCGAGTCCAAATAGTGGGCGCCCTCGGTCAGGATTGGAAAATCTTTTTTGATTTGTCTTGCGTCTAGCATTTTATCTTCCCCTTATAATTTCTTCCAGCCTCTTCATGGCCAGGTCCTTGGTATCCTTGTCCATCATGTCCATGGCTGCTTGGAAGTGGCCTTCCACTACCATGAGTGTGGCCGTATCCCTGTCGATTCCCCGTGAGCTGATATAGTCGATGGCCCTTTCGTCAGGCTGCTTGAGGGTTGCCCCGTGGGCGGCCTCGATTGAGTCTTCGCCAACCAAAAGGATAGGCACGGTTACGTTTTTAAAATCGTCGCCAATGGCAATAACCGTTTCAGTTTCTTCGCCCTTGGACCCGTAACAGCCCTTTGGAAAATCGATATTGTATTTGTAAAGCTTGGATGCCCCATCGTCCAGGACCCCGTTCATATTGAGTAAGCTTTCGGTTTCCTTGGAGTCGTGGATGACTTCCAGATTGATGTCGTAATTTGATCCGTCGCCTGCAAAGTAAGCTGCCTCCATGTGCATCTTGGCGTTTTCTTCTTTCAAATGCGAATGGATGTTGTAATAAATATTTTTGCCTTCAAGGAAAACCATGCCCATTTCAAGCTCGGCGCCTTCGTTTACAATAAATTCCACGTCGGCCAGCAGGTCTCCCCCCTTTAAATCGTAGAGGAAAAAGAGTTTGGCCTTTGCGTTTTTTTGCAGCTCGATTTTGAGCCTTTGGGCTTGCTTGTCTTGGCCTGTAAAGATGATTCCGTTTTGCACTTGGCCGCCTTCAAGGACGATAAAGTGATCGCCCTCAATGGCCCAGCCGTCGGTATTTTGAACTTGTCTTTTGATTTCTGTGTCTTTAACTTCTATTGGATTTAAATCACTGGCGTATAGGAGGTCAAAACCCTTTAGGATTTCCTCGTCCCTAATTTCCGTGTGATTTACTTTTAAGTGTTTAAATGTTGGAAATGAAATTTTATTTACTTGCATACTATCACCTAACCTACAGTTCCTTCTAGTTCCAGATTGATTAAATTGTTCATCTCAACAGCATATTCGAGCGGAAGTTCTCTGGAGATTGGCTCAGCAAATCCGCGAACGATCATGGACTTGGCTTCGACTTCTCCCAGGCCCCTGCTCATCATGTAGTCGAGGACCTCTTGGTCGACCTTGCCGATAGCGGCTTCGTGGCCGGCAACAGCGTCTGGGCAAGAGTTAATAATTACTGGAATGGTATCGGCCCTGGATTCGTTATCCAGCATGAGCGATTCACAAGATGCGGCTGACTTTGATCCGTGGGCGTTTTTGGCAAACTTAACCGTGGACCTAAAGACTGAAATGCCGCCTGATTTTGAAATGGACCTTGAGTCGACATTACTCATGGTGTTTGGCGCATTGTGGAAAATTTGTACGCCCGATTCAATAATTTGTCCGCTGCCGGCAAAGTTTAAGGTCAGATTGTCTGAAATTGCGTTTTCCCCGTTTAAAATTGATCCCGGATAGAGCATGGAAACTTTTGAACCAAAAGATCCGCCCACCCATTCAATGTGGCCGTTCTTTTCGACAACTGCCCTCTTGGTGTTTAGGTTATACATATTCCTGGACCAGTTTTCAATTGAAGTGAAGTTCAAGTGAGCCCCTTCTTCGACGAAGAGTTCAACAGACCCCGCGTGAATATTTAAAACATTGTACTTAGGAGCAGAACAGCCTTCGATAAACCTGCATGAGGCTCCCTCGTCCACGATAATCATGGTGTGTTCAAATTGGCCAGCGCCCGGTGCGTTCAAACGATAATAAGTTTGCAGGGGCACTTCGACCTTAACTCCTTTTGGCACGTATACGAAGGTCCCCCCTGACCAAACTGCGTAGTGGAGGGCGGCGTACTTGTGGAGGCCGGCTGGGATTGCCTTTTGGAAATATTTTCTAACCAAGTCCTCGTGTTCTTGGACGGCTGTGTCGAAGTCCAAAAATATAACGCCTTGGTCGGTTAATTCTTTTTGTACATTGTGGTAGACGACCTCTGAGTCAAATTGAGCGCCAACACCAGATAATAGAGATTTCTTTTCGGCTTCAGGAATGCCCAGCTTATCAAACATAGTTTTGATTTCGTCTGGCACAGCTTCCCAATTGTCTTCCATATCTGCATCAGGGCTGATGTAGGTGGAGATGTTATCCAAGTCTACTTCGCTCAAGTCCGGACCCCAAACAGGATTTTCTAGCTTGTAGAAAATATCTACAGCCTTTAACCGGAGGTCCAACATCCACTCAGGTTCGTTTTTTTCTTTTGAGATGGCCCTTACGATGTCATAAGTCAAACCATTGTCGAGTTTTTTTCTAAACTTGACGTCGGAAATGGTATCGTAGACCCCTCTTTCTATATCATCAACTTGCGTTCTTTTTCTTTGTGTCATATTATCCCCTCAAAAAACCAAAGCCTTCTGCATCAATTCTTTGCATCAAATCTTCTGTGCCAGTCTTGACCAGCTTGCCGTCCATAATTACGTGAACGTAATCGCTGTAAACATGGCGAAGGATTTCGTGGTGGTGGGTGATTACAATCAGGCTGGAGTTGTCTCTTTCCCTAAACTTTTCAATGCCGCGGCCGACCACGTCAATGGCGTCGACGTCGAGGCCTGAGTCAGTTTCGTCAAGGATGGCGAGTTCTGGTTCTAGCATCAAGAGTTGCAAAATTTCAGATTTTTTCTTTTCACCGCCAGAAAAACCAACGTTTACATATCTGTCCTTGTAAGAAGGATCCATGTGGAGCTCTTCCATTACGGCGTCCATCTTGTCGCGGAGTTCAAAAAATCCAACTTCCTTGTCGCGGGCCTTCATGCTTGCCCTGATAAAATTTTCGAGTGTAACACCAGGAATGTCAACAGGATTTTGATAGGACATAAACATGCCCATGCGGCCGCGCTTTTCTGGGCCTTCATCCGTAACATCTTCCCCTTTAAAAATAATTTTACCATTTGTAACGGTGTAGCCACCTGTATTCATAATAACATTTGCAAGTGTGGACTTGCCGGACCCGTTAGGGCCCATTACAACGTGGACTTCGCCAGGCTTAACATCCAGATTAATGCCCTTTAAAATCTCCTTGTCATCGATACTTGCACTAATATTTTCTAATTTTAATAGCATAGCTCCTCCTTAAAATATATATTTGTGAGTTCCCTCATAAAAACATAAAAAAATCTACATATCCAAAAACGCTTGTTTGAATATGTAGATAAAATTTCTAGAAAAAATATGTAAATCCCTAAAAGAATATTCTCTTGTCCCTTCAATATATACCCAATTGTATCAAAAAGCAAAACAATTGTCAAACAAATTTGTGATTAAAATGGGATTTATTTTGGGTCGAAAGATTGGATGGGAAAAAGTAAAATTTTTTTAGATTTTTGCGGCGACGACTTTTTAAATTCAAATTGTAAATTTTTTTGACTTTCTGTGGCCGTAAGTTTTGAAATTTAAATCCCAATATTTTTTTATAATTCTCCGCCTCCGACTTTACAAATAAAAATTGCCTTTGCCTTTTATTTTTCTCCATTCCTATTATTAATAGAAGATAATGGGTATGTATTATTTATGATTATATGTGCAAATCTTTAACTTAGAGGAGGTTTTTATGGATAAGATTGACTATATAAATAACTTTGAATACTTTAAGATGGCCAACGAACTGGCAACAGAGCTCTACCCTGATGAGCTTGAGGACAAGGCCGAGAGGGAAATGCTCATCGATTACAAGGCCGTGATCAGAAAGGTTTTGAAATCAAAATCCAAGATTATTGCCCACGACAAGGCCGACACTTTACTTAAATTTTTAAATCCTAAACGCAAGTGGCCTTGGGATCATGGTCAAACTCTAACCATGACCTATGAAATTGAGCCCAGCTTTGAAGTCTTTTTTGAACTTTTAAATGCCTGCAATTTTCACATGGAAAACACCAATGAACATCTGATTTACAAGTTTTTGATTTTAAACGAAATCTACGACCGGGATATATTAAATTATCTCTTTGCAGTTTACGGCTTGGAAATTCCTGTGCCTGGAGATCCTTTTGCCGATGAAAACGGGGCGATCCCGACCGAAGAGGAAATCAAAGAAGGTAAGGCCCACATCAAGAAGGGTAAGTTTAGGCCTGATACTTGCTTGTCTTTACTTAAGTTTTCTATGGAAGAGGACTTTGACTTGGACGACGGCGAAGATGACGAGGAGGAAATCTCCAAGCTCATGAAGATGTCGGGCATCGAAGACCTTGATGATATTGACGACATAGAAGACGTTGACATCGAGGATATCGATATTGAAATCGACGATGTTGAGGTTGAGGAGATTGATTTGGATATGGATATGGACTTGGACGACGAGGACTTTGACGACGAAGACGAATACGAAGAGATGAAGAAGCCCTCAAAGACAGCTCTAAAGACCAAGCCACTCATTCAAAAGACCCCTGACGATAAAAATAAAAACAAAAATAAAAAATAAAAGGAGATTGATTATGAACGACAAAAAATATGCAGAACTTATTATCAAAGAGGCCCTAGCCGTACAAAAACGCGAAAATCCAATCATCTGGATCAACGCCAACACAGAAAACCTGCCCTTTGCCAGAGAGCTCACAAAGATGGCCTACGAATGTGGGGCCGCTGAGGTAAAGGTAAATATAGCTGACGAAGTTTTATCCAGATTAAATATGGAGGGCATGAGTGAAGAAAGGCTGGCCCACTTTGGCGAGTACAGGCTGGACGAACGCATGGACTACATCAAAGACGGAGTCGCCTTTATTTCCATTACAGGATCTGACCCAGATTTATTTAAGGGTATCGATCCAAAGCGTTTACAAATTAGAAATCGCGCTTCATCAAAGGTTATGAAGCCTGCCATGAAATACACCATGAACGACATCAACTCATGGACAGTTGTGGGCTACCCAACCAAGGCCTGGGCCAAAAATGTTTTCCCTGACCTGGACGAAGACGAGGCCTTTGAAAGATTAAAAACAGAGATTTTCAAAACTGTTAGACTGGACCACGAAGACCCAGTTGCAGCTTGGGAAGAACACTTGGACAAGCTAGCAAAGAGGGGTGAGGTCCTAAACAACTTGCAATTAAAAGAACTCCATTACAAGACCGACCGCGGAACGGACTTTAGGATAGGACTCCCAGAAAATCACATCTGGGTGGGTGCGGAATCCAAGGACGACAAGGGTTATCGTTTCCTACCTAACCTGCCAACCGAAGAAATTTTTACAGCACCAGACAACCGTGTGGCTGAAGGGATTGTTTATGCGACAAAGCCTCTCAATTTGAGCGGAACCCTGGTCGAAGATTTCTGGATTCGTTTTGAAGGCGGCAAGGCAGTTGAAGTTGGCGCCAAAAAAGGCGAAGACCAATTGAAGGAATTAATCAGCCGCGACGAAGGTGCTTGCAGGCTGGGCGAAGTTGCACTTGTAAGTGTCAAGAGCCCAATCAACACTTCAGGTCTCATTTTCTACAACACCCTCTTTGATGAAAACGCCTCCTGCCACCTGGCACTGGGCGCTGCATATCCAACTTGCGTGGAAGGCGGAGTCGACATGAATGACGAAGAGCTCAAGGCCCATGGCATCAACGACTCACAAATCCACGACGACTTTATGATTGGCGACGAAACTTTGTCTATCGTTGGCATCGACAAGGACGGCAAAGAACACCAAATCTTCAAGAATGGAGATTTTGTAATCTAGGAGTATAAATGTATCAAAAAAATTATTACGAAGATTTAAAAAGATTAAATAGGGAGGAAGAGGATTGCTCTTCCTTCCAATTACTTACAGCCAGCGGAGAATTTTTGTGGAATAAGATGGCGGTAGCGACCTTGATTATTGCGATCCTCATGACGGTCCTTCCCCTTGTCCCATATATTATCCATGGCAACTTAGGGGCTAATTACTCGCCAGAACATCTGGAGACCTATTTGAAGATCAAGCTTTCAAACTCTTCCATTTGGATAGACTTGGCCAACTTGGTCATCGAGGCTTATTTTATCTTTTTGTTTTTCCTTAAGGCTAAGGACTTTGATGCTTGGGCAAGCAAGTCCAACTTATTTTTAAAAGGCTTGGGGAAAATATTTTGGACTTCAATTTTGGCCTTCCTAATGCTCACCATCTATATGATAATCGCATACTTTTTGCTTTCTGCCATCGGAACTATCGGAACTCTTATCCTTGCCTTTGGCCTGGCAGCAATTCTCTTTTTTGTTCAGGTCTTCTTCATCTCCATTATGGACGACACCAGGGTCAAAATGGGAGAAGCTTGGGACAGATTGACTGAGACCTTTAAGAACAAAAATTTCTGGAAGAAAATTCTCTTTATAGTTTTCCTAAACACTATCTTAAGCTTAACTTATGAAAATCTTATGAAAATTATCCCAGACCCAGCCAAGATCTACGCAGGCTTGGGCTTGGATTTTATTTCAAATATTTTGTCACTCATTATTAGTGCTTTTACTATATCAAGTTTTATTTATTACTCAGACCATGTCAAATATTATCTGCCGGACACTTACGCCCGAGATTATGGACCTGACGATAACGAAATTATAGAGGGGGATGACTATGAACAATACTAGCGGAGAAAGAGTTGGCCTAATCGGGATTATCATGAACCTGATTATCGCCATTCCAAAAATTAT
Source organism: Ezakiella peruensis (assembly GCF_900215725.1). GTDB lineage: Bacteria > Bacillota > Clostridia > Tissierellales > Peptoniphilaceae > Ezakiella > Ezakiella peruensis. The sequence continues at coordinate 148,299 of NZ_LT962471.1, forward strand.
CTTAGGCCTCATGAGCCAGTCTATTTCTCTTTTTACTGACGGAATTAACAACGCCTGCGACTCTCTGACGGGAGTGGTAACTTATATTGGCATTAAATTATCCAAAAAGCCTATCGACAAGGGCCACCCCTACGGCCACGCCCGGGCGGAATACATTGCAGGCTTTGTAATTGCAATTTTTACAGCTATTGTGGGCATTCAATTTTTTATATCCTCGGTCAAGGTTTTGATCCATCCGCGGACGCCTGATGTGGATACCATTGGCAGAGCCTTTTTGATTTTATCAATCGTATTGAAGGCAGGCTTTGTCCATCTCAATCATATCGAATACAAGAAACACAAAGCGACAATTTTTGTGGCTAACCGCCAAGACGCCCTCATGGATATAATTATCTCGACCTTTATATTGGTCTCATCATTTTTCTTTGCTGGCCACGAATGGCTGGACGCAGCCTTAGGGATTTTGATTTCAATCCTTATCCTCTACCAAGCTTTTGAAACTTTGAAGGACACGGTGACACCTCTGGTTGGACCGAGCCCAATGACCAGTGACATAGATACGATTGTCCAGGCCTTGAATAAGTCTGACCTCATTAATAGCGTCCACGATATTTATGTTGACAGACAGTCCATGGGCAAGGTCATCGCGACTGCGGACGTGGAAGTCGACCCAAATCTCACGGTCAAAGAAGTCCACGACGAAATTGAAATGATCACTGCAAACTTGAGGCAGAGTGCAAACATCGACCTGGTCGTCCACGTTGAGCCCCTTATCCAAGACACTAAACTCCTTCATATCAAGAGACTTTTGAAAAATATCGACGGAGTTATGGGCGTCTATGACCTCATTATGGACAAGGAAAATTATGTAACTCTTGCCATTAGCGAAGACGACCTGCATTCAAGAGAAGACATCAAGAGGCAAGCAATGGAAATTTTAAAGAAGGAGGACGACAAGGAATGGAACATGGACATAATAGTGGGCTTTCAAAGCAAATAACTCTGATAATGGCCTGCGATGGCAATTTTAATATTGGCAAGGACGGGACCATGCTCTTTCACATACCCAAAGACCTGGCCCGCTACAAGGAAATTACCATGGGGAAAAATTTGTATTGCGGGCGGAAGACCTTTGACGATATGGGGCCACTCAAAGGCAGACGGATAATCGTTTTGTCACGGGGCCAGGTTCCCAAGGCCGACAAGGTCATCCACGACTTCGACGAATTTAAAGAGGAACTCACCAATGACCCCAAGGGATATTTTGTGGGCGGAGCAAGTTTAACCAAGAAGCTCTATCCGGACATCAGTAAGATTCTGATGACCCGAGTCTTTGAGACCTTCGATGCCGACACGGGCATAGGCGACCCCGAGGACCATGGCTTTGTCATCGCCGAAGAATCTCAAATGATGGAGGACATCGGCCTACATTTTAAATATGTGACCTATGTAAGAAAATAAAATTAAATTTCGCCAGCAAAATCGGCTGGCTTTTTTGTTGTAATGGGATGGATGAATACAATTTATCCTACGGATATTGTTCAGAACGTTGTAGGGGCGACTTTATGTCGCCCGCAAAAGTCTTGCCCTAAAAGTTGAGGAGAATGTCGCCCAAGAGTCTCGCTAAAAATAAAAATTGAATTCTTCTACGAAAGCCACATCACATAAAAATCAAATATATATTCATAAAATACATACAACAAAACAAAAATTGAGGGTTCGGGGGTGAATTATTCCTACAAATCATCTCATTAAAAAAGCAAGAGAAAATCCTCTTGCTCTTTTTGTGTTATTAATCATCAGATTTATTGGGGTCGCCTGTAAATTCCTGGCGAAAGTCTCTCATGGAATAGGTGTAGACATTCTTGTATATAAAGCCCTCGTACTGGTCCAGGCCAAATTGCCTGTAGCGGAGCTTGGCCTTCTTAAAAATCCCCCGCTTCAGTTGGTCCTTGTAAAATGAATTGGAAACCTTGTTGGCCTTGAAGGGATTTTTCTTATAATTGTAAACGAGAATAAAATCCATCTTTGACCTGATAAATTCCAAGTCCCTGCCAGTAATATCCGAATAAATGAGGGCCGAGGTCAGCATTTTTTCCTTAATATCCCGGACCAAGTCCCTGTCGACAGTCCCGTTTTTAAACTCGATCATAGTGAGATTCCCGTCACGGTCTACAAGAGCGTCCGCAGACTTGGGATGATAATATAATTCCTTTTCATATACATAATCTTCCTTGACCCGGTCAAAGTCCACGGCCATCTCGTCTGACTCGGTCATGTACTCGGGATTAGATGGATCGTGGTTATCGATTGAAATGTCCTTGAGGGTCCTTAAATTTTTCTCGAATAACTTATTCATAGGCCTCAGCTTCCAACTTAGAAAAAGGCTCGGCCAGGCCCTTGTAAATGAGATCGATATCCTTGGTCACGTTGACAATGTCTGCAAAGTCCTTGGAGTTTTCGGTCAGATAAAATTTGGCATTTAATTTTTCCTTGGCAGAATAAACCTCAAAGGCCTCGACCAAATACGGGCTGTGGGTGTTTAGTAAAATCCTGGCCTGGTATTTTTTCACCAGGTCAATACAAATCTTGGCAAATACCAGCTGCCACTCTGGGTGAAGATGGACCTCAGGCTCGTCAAAAATCAAAACCGACTTGTTGCCCACCCAGCCATTGGCAAAAAGAGTTTTCAAAATTAAAAACATCTTGAGCCCCGACGAGGTGTTGTGCATGGAAAGCCCCTCGTTTTTGCTGTAGAAAAACTCATTGTTTTTTACAATTAAATCTCCATCCACAAGAGCGTTTATTCTCTCACTGGCAAAGCCCTGGCCATTTTTATTTGCCAACATATTGATAAGATCTATCCGCCTAGAATTTAAAACCTCCGGCAAATAAGGAGCTCCCACCTTGAAATCCAAAATATTTGGATCGTCAATGTAAATAAAATTAAAATCTCCCTTGGAAAAATCTCCTGAATGAATCTGTCCATCATCATCCACATGCAAGTCGCAAACCATGTCGCCCTCAATCTTAACGGACCCCTTGTCCGCCTCAAAACGGAGGACCTCGTCAAAGTCTTCACTGAGCTTAACTCCTAAGTCCGCACACTCGTCCATGGCCCTGGCAATGGAATACAAAACCTTGCCCACCGTCGATTTGCCCGAGTTATTTTCTCCTGCCAAAACCGCCACCGTCGATAAATCTACATCCGCCCGCCTAATCTTGCCAATATTTTCAATCTCAATCCTCATCTGACCCCTCCTTTAAGTACTTATATTTTTGAATCCACAAAATCATCATAACAAAGGCCACAAACTTATCAATCCTATTTAAAATCTCCAAGTCCTCCAAGCCCACAAAAATCCTGACCAAAAAATAAATCGCCAAAATCCATGTCATCTGAACCAAATATCCCTTGGCCAAGCCCGACACCATATAAAAAATTAATACCGCCCCAACAATCAGGGCAATAATAATATCAAAAGTTCCCATTCATCCCTCCACCCCCATTATAGCACAAGGCTTAAATATAAGAAAACCAACCAAAAAAATTTGTGGTTAAAACGGCGACCTCCACTCGTTTCGAAATCTTTGCTCACTGCGGAGGGCAGTAAGCCCACCTCATTCGCAAAATTTCTGCACTTCGTGAATCTCATCCGTTTTCCCTCACAAATTTTGAGTAGAAGGATAAGATAGAAACTAAAAAATTTGGCCAAAATAAAGTGGCCGCTACCAACGCTTCGCGTTATTTTTTAGTTTTTATTTTCTCTTTGCCTTTTTATATCTCTAAATTTGCGAGGAAAAATTGATGGATTTTTGTAGCTTGAGACTTTTTAGGAATGAGGCGTAGTAGAGCCTACGCCGCAGTGACGAAAAAGTCGAGCACTGCAAAAAGCCGCAATTTTAACCGCAAATTTAACGCGAAATATGACATTTTTCGTAACTATTTCGCAGGAAAATCCGATGAGATTCGAAGCAGCAAATTTATCCCCGACGCAGGTGTGCTTGAGTGCACATCGAGGAGCGGGATAAATTTAGATGCAAGAATGTCGCGGATTTAACGCGAAATAGTACGAAAAATTATTCGTAGGATTTGAGGGACTCCACCATATCAATCTCCCTCAACTGCCTTACCACAATTCCTCTAATCAAGAATACAAAGACCATGGTAATTATGGCTGAGAACAAGTATGGCCTATAGGTCAACAAGAGATTCATCTGTATGTCGTCGGGGCTTAGGATTTCGCTAACTACTCCCAGCATGCCCCAGCCGACCAAGAACCCGACTAGGATCCCTATAACCGAAAGCATAATGGTTTCCTTGTAAACATAATTGGTTAGCTCTTTGGAGTTAAAGCCCAAAACTTTTACGGTTGAGAGCTCTCTCATCCTTTCGCTGATATTTATATTGGTTAGATTATACAAGACGACAAAGGCCAGGGCTGCCGCGCAAAGTAGGATGACCACAGTGATTATCCTAATCGATCCCATCCAGTCTTCGATGATTTTTAAATTGTCGTCGAAGTTGGTGATGGTAAGAATCGAGCTATTGTCGCGGAGGCCTTCGATTGCTTTCGCTGAAGCCTTTGGGTCTTTTAATTTTACCAGGTAAGCGTTTGCCTCGAAGTCCTCGTCAAAGAATTTTTCATAGTCGGCCTGAGTCATTACTATGGCGTGGCCAATGTAGAAGTCAAACCAATCTGCCGGATCAACAGCCACTTGGAAATCTTGCAGATTTGAATCCTGTAAAGTCAGCTTGCCGCCTGTCAAATAATTTTGCAATTTACGGCTCATTAGTGGCCTGTCTAAATTCAATTCGACTGGCTTTCTCAAATAAATTTCCCTCTTCAAATGGACGAAGTTGGCGAAATCGTCTGGATTTTCCGGAACCATGAGTTGAACTTGTTGGTCCTTGCCCTCTTCGGCTTCCAAGAGAAGTTGGTCCATGTGCATCTGTGTGTAGGCCTCTACATCATCAGAGTCCAAGAACTTTTGCAGGTCGTCAAGGCCGTCTTTTGGTAAAGAGTTGTCTGTCGTAATCGTGACTTGATAGGTGTAGACGTCTTCGAATTGTCGCTTGTCCATGCCTCCAATGGCTTCCTTGAGCGAGAAGCCCAGGAAGATAAGTCCCGTACAGCCCGCCACGCCAAAGATGGTCATAAACATCCTGGATTTATATCTGAAAACATTTCTAAGAGTAACCTTGTTTAGGAAACTCAAGCGATTCCATATAAATGGAATTTTTTCTATCAAAATCTTCTTGGCCTTCTTTGGGGCCTTTGGTCTCAAGAGGCTAGCTGCATTTTCCTTCAGAGTTCTCTTGATAACCAAGATTATAGTAAGCACATTTGCCAAAACTCCAACCATGATGGCCGTAATGTTTATGCCAATGGATGGGGTGATTTGCAATTTTTTAATAACGAAGGAGGCGCTATAGGCCTTGTAAATTGCCTTGAGTAAAAGGGTTGACCCCAGCGAGGCGCCTATGATACCGCCGATCAAACTGGAAATGAGCCCGTAGAGAATATATTTTTGGTAGATGTCCATCTTGCCGTAGCCCAGGGCCTTGTAGGTCCCGATGTCAATCCTGTCCTCTTCAATCATCCGCGTCATGGTTGCAACTGAAACCAAGACTGCAATGAAGAAGAAAAATACTGGGAAGATCCATGAAACGTAGTCCAAGCTATTGGCAGATTCGTACATAAAGTAAAGAGAATCGTTGTCCCTCCTGGTTTGAACTGCAAAGTGTGGCTCGTTTAAATTCCTGATAATCTCCTTGGCGTCGGCGATTTTCTTTTCGCCGTCGGCAATGTCCACCAGGGCGTCTTTCTTTTTCTTGTTAAAGTCGGCCAGCTTTTCGTCATACTCGGCCTTGCCCTCGATGTACTCGCGGTTGCCTTCGTTGTACTGTATAATGGCGTCGGCAATCTTGTCATTGCCCTTTTTGATTTCTCTTTCTAATTTTGCCTCAGCATCTTTTAATTCGGCCTCGCCGTCAAGTAATTTCTTTTCTTCTCTGGCCAAACGGTCTTTGGCGTCGTCCAACTTTTCCTTACCCTCGTCCAATTCTTTTTTGGCCTTGTCAAGTTTTTCCTTTTCTTCAGGAAGCTTTTCTCTAGCTTCATTTATCATTTTTAATTTATTTTTTAAATCGGTCTCAGCTTGTTGAGCTTCAGATAAACCTGCGCTGGCAGAGGCAATCCCCGCTTCAGCTTGGGCCCTCTGACTAATCAGAGCCTGCTTTTGCCCCTCCAGCCCAGCAATTTTTCCTTGAGCTTCATCGTAGCCGGGTGCCCCTTGTGGAATACCACTCAGCTGGCTAATGGCCCCTTCGATTTGCCCAATGCCCGCATCGATTTGACCAAGAGCCGCTTGGGCCTGGCTCATACCCATATTGGCTTGGGCCTTACCGTTTTCAACTTCTCTAAGGCCTCGTTTAATTTTATTTTCGTTGTCGTCGAGTTCCTTGACCCCGTCTTCGTATTTTTTGAGGCCGTCCTTGTATTTTTTTAATCCGTCATTGTAATCGGTCTCGTGGTCGGCCAATTCCTTCTTGGCATCGGCCAATTGGATTTTGCCGTCGTCAATCTTGGCTTGGGCGTCTGCCATTTCCTTTCTGGCATCAGCCTCGCCCTTGGCCAAGTCGCGCTTGCCCTGGGCAATCTTCTTTTGCCCGTCGTCCAATTTGATCTTGGCGTCTGCCAATTTTTTCTCGGCGTCGTTGAATTTCTCTTCGGCATCTGCAATCTGGTCCTTGGCGTCCTTGATATCGGCCTCGCCATCACGGATTTTTTTGAGATTTTTATCCTTGAGCTCTTGGAATTTTATAGTCGAACGCGGTGCAAGCAGGTCTTTGATTTCAGATTTCTTTTCACGAGCGTGATTAATATAGGCTGAGGATTCTGGATTTTTCCCAGCGATTTCCTCCAGCCTTAATTTTACAAAACTGTAGTCTGCTTCGTTAAAATTTTCTTCCAGCACATAGCCGATGGTCCCAATGCTGGTCCCCGACTTAAAGCTAACGCCCTTAAGCCCCTGCATAATATAGTCGGTCGATATGGCCTTGCCCACGACCGTGTAAGTATAAGTTTTGAGGGAATCGGGATCGTCGTCTTCCTTGAACTTGTCAACTTCCTTGGCAAACTGAATTTGATCGCCAATCTTTACATCGTCAAAGGTGTTTACTGCCTCGATTAAAATTTCGCCCTCTTTTTCAGGCAGGCGGCCCTCGATAACTTCAGGCACAGAAATGTCAGTGCTCAGCGACTCTAGTTTGATATTTATTTTTTCATCGGGCCAGTTGAGATCAACCGAATAGCCGGCGTATAGGTCTTTAATTCCGTCCACGCCATTTATGAGCCTTATGTCCTCGTCGTCAATGCCCACCGGTCCCACAATCTGTATGTCGTACATATTTTGCCTGTCGGCGTGCATGGTCGCGTTGTCCCTCATGGCCGGGCCCGTAACTTTTAATCCCACCAAAACAAACACGCCCACCATAATCATTGCTGTTATGGATAAAAATCTGGTGCGTGTTTTCTTGATCTCTCTTAACATATCTTTTAAGAGTGCTTTTTTCTTCATAAAATCACCATTCAATCGTTTCAATATCTACGGGATTTTCGTTCTCGTAAACGTTCCTCACTTTGGCATCCCAAATCTCTATAACCTTGTCGGCTATTGGGGTAATGGCGGTGTTGTGGGTGATAATTACAACAGTTGTATTGGTCTTTCTGGCCGTGTCTTGGAGGAGTTTTAGAATTTGCTTACCCGTGTGGTAATCCAGCGCCCCCGTTGGCTCGTCGCAAAGTAAAATTGACGGGCGTTTTGCCAAGGCCCTTGCGATTGAACAGCGTTGCTGCTCGCCGCCAGAAAGTTGCGAAGGGAAGTTATCCATCCGCTTGTCCAGGCCAACTTGGGTCAAAATCACCTCTGCAGGAATTGAATTTTCTACAATTTGGCTGGCCAGTTCCACATTTTCCCTGGCCGTTAAGTTGTTTATGAGGTTGTAAAATTGGAAGACAAAACCAATCTTGTACCTTCTGTAATTGGTGAGCTCGGCGTCTGTGGCCTGGGAAATGTCTTCGCCGTCCACAATAATTTGCCCAGAGTCCGGCCTGTCCATGCCGCCCAAAATATTTAAAATAGTCGACTTACCGGCGCCCGATGGTCCAACTATAACCGTTAGCTCGCCCTTCTTTATATCAAAAGAAATATCATTGTTGGCATAGATTTTACTATTGCCAGTCCCGTAAGACTTTACGATATTTCTAACCCTTGCTCCTTCATTCTTTTCCATAAAATGCTCCTATTCGTATTTAAAGGCTGGTGCCGCGATGTACTCCCTGGCCGATCCTATAATGTTGTCTATGCCAAAGCGGCCGTAGATGCCCTTGAAAGCTTCGTTGTAGGAGAAAAGTCCCAGCATATTGGCCCGTTCAACCACATGCCACTCATCATTTTCGTCCAGCTCAATAAATTTCACAAATTTTTTCTCTACATATTCTTGGTAGATAAAGTCCTTGTTGTAGACTTCTTTTGCCTTTTCCCTGAATTCTGCTTCAGAATATTCGCTGCCCACAAAAACTCCCCGGGCCCCGCGGAGGTCGTTGGGTTTAAAGATATATTTTGCCCTGTCCCTGACAATCTCTTCGAAAAATTCATCGTCGCCTTGGAACTTGGCTGTAAAAGGAATGTGCTCTTCTATAAACATGACGTCTTCGATGTCCATGTCGTCTTTGACATCCTCGCGGTGGAGGACTTCAAAGAAGGTCTTGTTGTGGGCGATTTGCGACCTAAAGGACCCGATTGAAATAAAGGCGTCGTTTAGGTAGGCGTCGATAAAGGCCTTGGACTCATCGTATTTTTCCATGATTTCGCTGGTTACAGCCCGCCTGTAGACCATGTCAATCTTTTGTCCATCGAATTTTAGGGCATTTTCATTTGCATCATAAACCAAGTCTTCCATATCGGCGATTATGGCTTTAAGTCCTGCCTTTTCGTAGGCCTCTTTGAATTTCACAAAGTCCTTTGGCGTGCCTGAGCCCTTGAAATCCACGATAGCAACTGTGATTCCCTGGTGACTGCCCATCGCCATATCGTAGATGTCCAAAGACTTATTCACCCATGAATCATAGAGCTCGAAGGATTTTAAATTCCAATTTAAGTCCTTGAAGATTTTGGAATCTTCAAAAATCTCAGCTAAGCCTGAGTCCTCGCTCATGGCCGATGACCCGTCAGTATTTATCTCGCAGAATTTAAAGTCGCTTAGAGAATTAAAAAACACATCGTACCTGCCAATGGCAACTGGCACTTCGTATAGAGGATCGTGAAGGATCAGCTCTTCCAGCTCTTTTGAAAAGCCAAAAAGCGCCCGGAATTTTTCGTCGTGCAGGTATTTTTCAGTAATCTTGCGGATAATCTCATTGGTTCTCGTCACAATATATTTAAAGGCATCGTTGTCGCGTTTGGACACCAATAGCGGCTGATAGGTAAAAGGAACTATCTTGCCGTCATAGGTCACGTCATTTTTCAAGGCCAATTCTTGCAAGCGCTTAAAATCCTCTACATAGTCGCCATTTTTTACAAATTCAATATATTCATCAATTTTTTTGTCGCTATACATCAATATCCTCCAAATTCATTTTACAAATCTCAATCGCATGGTCACAAGTTGCGTAAGTCTTCCACCTGTCAATCTGTTGCCTGCGGAGGGTGTTTCCCTCCATAAGGGGTACAATTTTTTCTATATAAGGCTTAAAGCAGTCCTTAAAGTCCAGGGCCGATAAAATATCCACTCCCCAAGCCTCCATGGTTTTACCCATCATCTTTGTCTTGGCCCCTTTTTCATACATTTCAAGACGGGCCCGTTCGCTTTCCTTGAAAGTCAAATCGCCAATCAAATTGTAAACCCGATCCATATTGTCATTATTATAGAAGATTGAGTTCAAAAGTGCAACAGCCCCCAGATTGTAAGGGTAAGGAATGGAGTCCACCTGCCTAATTTCTATAAAGCGTTTGGTCCGCACGTCTGGGAAAACCATGGTCATCAGGTGCTCCATCTCCTTCTTTGACGCACCCGTCATGGCCTGGTCAATAGTCCCATCGAAGGCGTGAAATTCTCCGTCCTTTAAAGTGAAAATCGCATCATTTGATAAAAGAAATTTGGCGTAGTCCTCGTATTTAAAATCAGGACGAAAAGCAGCTTCAAAAGTTCCACAGCGCTTGCGGTCAGTGTTGTTCCAAACCATGGACCTAAAGGCGTAAGTGTCGATTGGCCTGCCGCCTTTAAAGGCCACATTGTCAAATAAAATATACAAAATATTTGAAAGCTTGTTGGCCAAGGCATATTTGCGACCGTAGTCCTTTTCGTTCAGGAAATCCAAAGACACTTGGACGCTGGCCGTCCCCTTCATCATAAATTTGCCCATGGTACCAGCAGTTTTAAAATAATTGTACATAGCGTGGTAGCGTTCCTTGGGCAAAATTTTTATATCGTCCACATCACTTAGAGGTTGGAAACCCAAAGTGTAAATGTTGGAATCAAAAGGCTCAAGGGCATCGATTGCGTCCCTGTAAAATTTAAAGAGCTCCGACTTAACTTCGCATGGATTTTCCAAGGGGTCAGTTGAAAATTCCAGCTGGCCGCCCGGCTCAGTTGAAATAATGAGTCCGTCCTTTTCGATTGAAAGCACAAATTCGCCTTCGAAATTCCCCTTCCAACCCTTGTCAATCATAGCTAAAAAGAGGTCCCTTGATCCACCTGCATCATAATATGAACGCGCCCGCGCCTGTGAGTCCAAAAGCAAATGCTCAAATTCAACCCCCATCCGTAAATTATCAGGAGCCTTCTCCTGAGCCTTGAAGTATTCGCAAACTTTGTCTATATTTTTCAGCATAATATCAAAAACCCCTTTACAAAAAATTTTATTTAGTGTATAATAAATAACGGTATCAAGAATACCAGCTAGTTAATTATACCCTATTAACAAGGCTAAGTCACAGACTTTGGCCAAATAGGCAATAAAAAATATGCGGATGTGGCGGAACTGGCAGACGCGCATGGTTGAGGGCCATGTGATCCTAGATCGTGGGGGTTCAAATCCCTTTATCCGCACCATATTAAAAAACAGCACCCATCGTGGTGCTGTTTTTTAATATGAAGGAGGTGGAGGGAATACAAAACCCCGCGCTATTTCGCAGGAAAATTCGATGAGATTCGAAGCGGACCAATTTTTTGCCGACGCAGGTGTGCTCCAAGCACATCGAGGAGGGAAATAAATTAGGGCCGCGAGAATGTCGCGAATTTAACGCGAAATAAACGTGGGGGGACAAACCTCCCTTTATCCGCACCAAAAATATCCTCAGTGTGGGTGTTTTTTGTTGTTGTGTGGATAAAGCTGGAATACAAACAACAACGCTATTTCGCCGATAATCTCGCCCACGGGACATCGAGTCTCCGTGTGCGAGGTGTCCACAATTTTCCTCAGATTGTTGCATCCAATCAGGAAAAATTCGGTGTCCTGTTCCCCGAAAATTGGACACAAAAGGAGGAGAACATGGACTACACCAAAGACTACAAAAAGAAAAAAGTAGAAGAATATCTAAACTCAAAACTATCACTTAGAAAATTTGTAAAAATTAACAACATACCCAAAACAACCCTTCAAGGTTGGATCCAAACATACAACGAATACGGACCAGATGCCTTTATGGACTCAAACAAAAGAAACA
>NZ_LT962472.1:0-3493 GCF_900215725.1 Ezakiella peruensis
TTTTTCGGTTTCGTATTCTACGTGTGAGGTTGAGATTGTGATTCCTCTTTCTCTTTCTTCTGGTGCTTTGTCGATGTGTGCATAGTCGATGAATTCACCCGAGCCAAATCTCTTGTTTAATACAAGTGTGATTGCTGCTGTTGTTGTTGTTTTACCGTGGTCAACGTGTCCGATTGTACCGATGTTGACATGCGGTTTGGTTCTTTCAAATTTTTCTTTTGCCATTTTTCAAACTCTCCTTTGTAATAATTGTTGACCCACTCGGGTTCTTTGTTCTGCCACTTTAAATATAAGTGGAGCCCACGACCAGGATTGAACTGGTGACCTCATCCTTACCAAGGATGTACTCTACCGACTGAGCTACGTGGGCTTACATTTCATATAATACCCTATTTATTTTCTTTTGTCAAGACTCGGGGGGTTTTTAAATCACAAGCAGACTTTTTTAATAAAATCTTGCTTTCTCATTTGTTTTGCATTATAATATAATAAAGTAGTTTTATGTTTTAATCGCAAACAAAAGGAGGAAAAAATGAAAAAAATTATTTTAATTATATCAATATTACTAAGCATAAATTTCGCCGCCTGCAAGAAAGCTGGCGATGATAATTTTGGCAGAATAAAAGGCGAGGCAAGCGAGGCTGATGGCAAGACCATAGCCTTTAACAATGCGGCTGCCCTCAAGGGCTTTGAAGATATCATGGAGGCGTCCAATATCTTGAATGGCGACATAAATGCAGAAATTTTGCAAGGGGCAAACTTGATTTACTCGCCCTATTCTGCAAACTCGGTTTATAGTCTCTTGGCCCGTTATTCAAAGGCCATGGAAAATGAAAAAGTCTTCCCCGGCTTTCCTATTAAAGACCTCATGACCTATGAACTAAAGCCTTCACTTATCGATTCCAGATCACTATTTTTGCTTAATAGCGAACCGGATACTCACATAAAGGCCTTGGATGGCGACGGAATTTTAAAGGTCGTCGGCTTTCCAGACAAGGCTAAAAAGCTGGCCATGGATTTGCAAAAAGAAGTTCTGGGCGAGGTCCTCTTGGAACCCAATTATAATGGTATGGACCTTTCAATCATAAACGCCACCAGATTTTTCGGCGGCTGGGAAAACGAATTTGACAAAGACCTAACGGCAGACGACAAGTTCAAGACCCTTGACGGTGAAGTCACAGTCCCCTTTATGAATCAAGAGTTTATGGGAAAAATCGGCTATCAAACTGAATATTTTACCGCCGTCTACAAGGAAGCCAAGGTCGACAAGGAAAGGGCCCGCGTCTACTTTATGGTTCCCAAGGAAGTCGACGGGATAACAAATGAAGACCTTTACAAGAAGGCCATTGAGGACATGGTAGACGCCATTACTAATGAAAAATACTTCGATGACCGCTACGATATCGTTTTGAAAACGCCAAAGATTGATTTGACTTCTAATATCGACCTCTTAAAAACCATGGAGGCTAGTGGCAGGGACTTTGTGAAGAAAGACTTTGCCGTGGATCAAAATGTTCAAAACCCAAGCGATGAATCCTATAGGACCAGATCTATCAAACAAGTTGCCAAACTCAAGATCGATGAGAAAAAAGTCGAAGCCAAGGCCGTAACCATACTGGAAGGGGACAAGGCAGAAGCACCACTTGATAACGAGAAATTCTTAGAAGTCATCTGCGACAAGCCATACTTTATTATAATCACCAGCCCATCCGTGGACGGCGAACTCATAACCTTTATGGCCCTGATTACAAATCCCCAATAAAAAAATTAAGCCGTGAATTTTCGCGGCTTTTTTCTTGAAAATTTTCCTATTATATAAAAGAACTTGCAAGATGACCTGCAAGTTTTTTGTTTTAGTCTTCGAATTTAATTAGGGAAATAAAAATCGTCAGAGCAAATATTAGGCAGGCTAAGATTCCGTAAAGCGGCCTTGCCCTTAAAATTCCCAGATGACCCAGACCAATTATACAATAAGAATAAATGGCCAGCCAAAATATCGTAAGAGCCGGATCTGTCAGGCCAATCGAAATCTCCTTGCGATTGTTGATTAGATGGATTATAAGATTTATAAAAATATAAAGCCATAAAACTCCAAAGGCCAAGAAGGAAAACCATTCGTCAGTTAAGTCGTTTAGCTTCAGGGAAATAAAACTCAAAATCCCAACGGTCACCACTCCCATAAGGCCAATTATGATCGCCACCAAAAGATTTTTGACCAGGGACTTTTCCCCCCGCCGCCAATAGGTCTTGGAATAGTAAATGAGGGAGGGCGTTTCAAACATATAGCCCAAAAAATTCACCCAGATAACGGACATAAAAGTGTGGTGGTTGATGAGGAGATTGACCTCTCTGCCGTCCCAAAACCAAAAGCCGCCCGATAATCGTATGGCCGCCACATCTAAGAGTAAATCCATGGTCACCACAAAAAATCCAGCCAGGACCGCCGTCTTAAAATCATTCAGCTTAAAACGCTCGGCTAGTCTCAGTGACAAAACAGCAACCGCCCCCCACATAAGGCCGCCAAAAAATGGAAACTGATAGGGCTTGACCCCCACCATCAGATAATACAAATCAGAATAATGGTAGATATCCGTCAATCTAACAGCCAAAAGCTCCAGGGCAAAGCCAGCTATGGCCGCCGAAATAAACAAGTAAAATTCCTTGGTCAGTTTTTTTCTGTAAACATCGACCAGAAAAATACAAACAATAATGTAGCAAATAATTTCAAAAGCGTTGATCCAATTCATCCGCCCACCTCTTTCTATTGTAATTATAGCACAAGGGCCGCAAAAATTCCCCCACAGACCTATGGCCTTTAGTGTATAAGCCAAAAATTTTTCAGGGCAATGAAAAAACGACCGCCCTAGGTCGTTTTTCGTGGAGATTTAACAATGAAATTGTATTAGCTTTGTCGCCAATAACTATTGCTAGTGCAAGACGGCTAAAACCGGATGCCCCCCTGCAACCAATTTAATTGTACAACGATATTCCCCCAAAATTCAAGCGTTATAATAAAATTTAATAACGATTATAAAGCTATAGAGAAAAATTATAGGTGAGGGGCGATTCTTTATGTAAATAAAAGCCCACATAGAAATGTGGGCAGGAAATTCATTTTATATAAAATTTTAATGAAAACTAAAAAATATGGCCGAAATKAATCGGYCGCTACCAACGCTYCGCGTTATTTTTTAGTTTTTTTATTTCGTTTGTCTTCTATACATAAAATTTGTTAGAAAAAATTAATGAATTTTTGGCTTTTGAGGCGAGACTTTTCGGTGTCCTGTTCCCCGAAAATTGGACACAAAAGGAGGAGAACATGGACTACACCAAAGACTACAAAAAGAAAAAAGTAGAAGAATATCTAAACTCAAAACTATCACTTAGAAAATTTGTAAAAATTAACAACATACCCAAAACAACCCTTCAAGGTTGGATCCAAACATACAACGAATACGGACCAGATGCCTTTATGGACTCAAACAAAAGAAAC
>NZ_LT962472.1:3813-95554 GCF_900215725.1 Ezakiella peruensis
AAAAGGGCCAAGTATTACGAAGAAAAAGAAAGAGCATAAAGAAGCTTTCTTGCTATATGATAAATTTTTGAATAAGCTTTATGTCAAGGGCTATGCAAGTTGCTTCGCAACCCTTGACAATCGCATTCAAAAATTTAGTTAGCAAGTAGAAAGCATTCTTTTAGATGAACAAATTATTTGTCCAACTTTTTGGGAACACCCCACGGTCCACATAAAGTGGACCCTACAACGTTCTTAAAAATCGTTTTACTTTTACATCACTCTAAATTTGCTATAGCCGTAAGATTCACTTTATCTTTTATAAATATATTTCGCTGGAAAATTTGATGAGATTTGGAGTGGATGAATTTTTTGCCGACGCAGCTGTGCTCAAGTGTACATTTACATGAAATTTGCGAGGAAATTTCGATGAGAAAGGCGCAGTGCAGAAATTTTGCGAGTGAGGTGTACATATGGTACTCCGCAAGGAGCAAACATTTCGAAACGAGTGAAGGTCGCCGTTTTAACCGCAAATTTTTACCAGGAGCCGGAGCTACCTCCTCCCCCAGACCTCCCCCCTCCTCCAGAGAATCCACCACTACGGCCGCCACCAAAGCCACCGCCAAAGCCACCGCGGCCTCTACCACCGTAGTAGGTGCCGCCACCGAATGGATTAAAGAAGATGCGTGGGCCTCGGCCTCCGCTTTTTAGGAGAAAGAATAGTATTAGTAAGAGGATTATAAGTCTAGTCGCGCTCATGGCATCTTCTCCAGTGTCTGTGGAGACTGGTCTGATGCCCTCAAGTTTTACGCCTAGATAATCCGCAATTAGACCTAAGCTTATATTGTAGCCATCCATGATGCCCTGCTCCATATTGCCGTCTTTAAATTCGGGGATCATGACGTTTTGTATAACTTGGTTGGCCCTTTGGGCTGGCATAATTTTCATGAGCCCGTAGCCAACTTCGAGTCTAACTTCCCCTTTTGAAGTAGCGGTCTTTGGCTTAACCAAGATCAAAAGGCCCTGGTCGTTTTTGTCGCCAATCTCCCACTTCTCAAAGAGCCTGGTCGCGTAGGACTCTATGGTCATGTCATTTAAATCACTTACGACTGCCACTACGACTTGGACACCGGCCTTGTCATAGAGCTCGCTGGAGTGGTCTATGATAAATTTCTTGGAAGACTCGGACAAAGTTCCCGTCTCATCGTAGGCATAAAAATAATAGTCTTGATCGGGAAGTGAGTCATAGTCGAAATCACTTATCCTATCCGCATTTATGGAAAATGTAAATATCATCATAAATGCAATCAAAATATTTAAAAATTTTTTCATCATTCACTCCCCTCCTTTCTTTGTGTATCAATCTCGTCCTCGCGGCATCAAACCCCGTGTCCGAGATGGCTTCGCCTTACTTTTAGGGCAAGACTTTTGCGGGCGACATAAAGTCGCCCCTACAAACGTTCTGAACAATAATCGTAGGATAAATGCATTCATCCATTTTATCGCTCTCTTGGGCATACGAGGCGGTGGCGACAATAAAGTCGCCCCTACAACCGCAGAGCGATTTAAAAAATAAATACCATTGGGAAAAATTAAGATAAAATTATCTTCTCTCGATTTTAATACATCTCTTAATTTCGTAGGAAAATTTGATGAGATTCATCTTTACATAATTTGTTAGATAAAATTGATGRATTTTTGYAGCTTGAGACTTTTTAGGAATGAGGCGTAGTGAGTCCTACGCCGCAATGACGAAAAAGTCGAACACTGCAAAAAGTCGCAATTTTAGCAACAAATTAACAGCAAATTATTTGTTGAAGTCCACTTTCGGTGTCGCCTTATCTTCTTCCGATATTTGGAAGTATTCACTAGGTGAGAAACCAAACATAGAGGCAATAATTTTCTTTGGGAATCTCTTGACGTCTTGGTTGAAAACCTTGACCTTGTCATTGTAACGCATTCTTTCAGTTGAAAGTTCATTTTCAATCGATGAAAGTTCAGCTTGGAGGGCCATAAAGTTTTCGTTGGCCTTGAGTTCTGGATAATTTTCCACAACTACATTGATGTCGCCAATAGCCTTTGACAGTTCAGCATTTGCCTCTGCTGCTTCTTCAGGAGTCTTGGCATTTAAAACCTTTGATCTGGCCTCGGTAACCTTGATAAAAATATCTTCTTCATGTTGGGCGTAGCCCTTGACCGTTTCAACCAAGTTTGGAATGAGGTCCGCCCTCTTCTTCAATACGTTTTCAACTTGGGCCCATGCAGAGTCAACCTCTTCATTTTGGCCAACAAGACCATTGTACATGCCGCCAAAAATTACAGCTAGCACAACAATTACTATTATAATAGGTAAAAATTTCTTCATAATTATCTTCCTTTCTATATTAAATATCTTATGCCTATTATTACCCAAAAATTTTATAAAATAAATAAAAAATAAAAAGAAAGATAAATTACTAGTATAAGTGTGACCAATAAATTTTTCGAAAAAAATTTTCATAAATTTTCGCTTTAGTTGTTGACCTTATAAGTAATTTTTGTTACAATTAGATTACAGGTTGATGAATACCTTGTGTCATCAACAAAATGTGTAAGGACCATCTAGTGTTTTTTATTAAATTTAATGCGCTAAACCGAAATTTGCTTAGCCATATAATTCTAGTGGCCTGCACAAAAATATTTTTAGGAGGATTATTTATGAACAAAAGGATTGTTTCAGCTTTACTTTCAATTCTAATGGTTTTATCGCTATTTGCTGGCTTTAAAACCCCTGTACTAGCTGAAGAAGTTGGGGAGTATATTATCTACATAGCTGTAGAAAAATATGCTCCTCTTTACGTTAAGGCATACGAAGACAATGATTATGACAAGGCAATTGCCCTTGCTGATGAGGCGCTTGACTTCTACCAAAAGCAATTGGAAGAAGCCATACCGAGCTTAGAAGTTATTTCAAGGATAGAACTTCTGCTCCCTTCCCTCTGCGTCAAGACAGGCCAAAAAGATTTAGATCTTATTAAGAAATTTGACTTTGTAAAAAACATCTACGCTAACGAAATCATTCGTGAGGCCGATGTTGTTCGCTCAGACATTGCTGTCTTCCAAGACAAGACCGTGATAACCGATTCCATCAAGATGGTTAATTCAAATGAGCTAATCGGCAATGACGATGTTTTGCAAGAAAAATACAACGGCGCTGGCACAGTGCTTGCTATCATCGATAGTAATATGGACCCTAGCCACGAGGCATTTTATCTGACCAATGGCGGTCTTGCTAGACTTAGAAAACCCGACATCAATAGTCTGCTTACGACTGGCAAATTAACTGTAAAAGATAATAGTGCTGACAAGAAATTGTATGAAAAAGTTTACCGCAGCGAAAAAATTCCTTTCGGCTGGAATTACAATAATAATAATGAAAACCTAAATCCTGAAAAGGAACTTGCTGCTCACGGCCAACACGTTTCTGGTACAGTTGCAGGTAATGCGGTCCAAATCGATGGCAAGACTTGGAGGGGTGTGGCTCCTGAAGCTCAGCTTCTCATGATGAATGTTATGAGACAAGGATCGACTTCATCAAATATTTACATTAGAGCTATGCAAGACGCCATTGTTATGGGCGCAGACGCTGTTAACATGAGCTTGGGCTCAACCAAGGGTCTACCAAATAGTGTTCCTAAGTACATTACCGATGCAATCAACAACGGTTATGCAGCTGATACTAACATTGTTATAGCTGCTGGCAACGAGGGCGAATACCAAGGTAAATTAAACATAGAAAATCCAGATTTTGGTACTATGGCATCTCCTGGTATTGCTACTAATGCTATTACAGTTGCATCTTTGGAAAATAAGACTATGTATGCCCAAGTTATGGAATACGAAGGCATGAAACTTCCCTTTAGAAAAGCCGGAGATATATTCTTCGAAAAGGGCGACTACGAATTTATGGACTGCGGTCTAGGTAAACCTGAGGACTTTGAAGGCAAGGATGTAGAGGGAAAAGTCGCACTAATTAAAAGAGGCGGACTTACCTTTACTGAAAAAATTAAAAATGCTGAAGCTGCTAAAGCAGTTGGCGTAATTATTTACAACAATGTAGAAGGCGAATTGGGTCTTGCAATAGAAGGAACCAAGATTCCGGCAGTAGCTGTAGGCCTAAATGTTGGTGAAAAGCTTCTTAATGGAAAATCAAATACTGTTCACATCGACATGACTCCACGCGAAACGGCAAACCCAGAGTACGGTGAGCTAAGTGCTTTTACCAACTGGGGTCTGGCAGCTGGTGGTTACATGAAGCCGGATATCACTGCTCCTGGCGGCCACATTTACTCAACTCAAACTATGGGCAATACCTTTGGCGACATGAGTGGTACTTCTATGGCGACACCTCACGTAACTGGTGGCGTTGGCGTTATCCGCACTCGTCTAAATGACTTAATGTTTGCTGGCGAAGAACACAAAGCGGCTTTAACAAAGACCATACTCATGAACTCTGCTGTTCCACACATGGATCCAGTTACAGGATTTACAACCTCGCCTCGTCGTCAAGGCGCAGGTATCATGAACCTTGTAAAGGCAAGCAAACTTGATTTTACAGTTGTTGATAAAGATACCAAGATTGCTAGCAAATATGTAGGCGATGTTAATGATGAAATCACACTTAATTTAACTATTCATAATTACTCAGCTGAGCCAAAGACATTAACTCCATTCGTTCAAGCAACTATCGAAGCCCACGAAGGAAAGACTCTTTCACTTAGACCTGATAAATTATTTGACAAGAACTTTGATTATAAAATTGAAGTTCCTGGCCAAACAACTAAGGATGTTACAATTACATTCCCTATAGAAAACACTGAGAAATTTGCTGACTTTACTAATGGCGCTTTTGTTGAAGGTTTCCTTCACTTGACTGACCAAAATGGCATGGAAGCTTCCTTCCCATTCGTTTCATTTAAGGGCGAGTTCGGCAAGATTCCTTCGATTGAAAAACCATTATACGACTTTACTTTTGAAAACGGCGACGAACCGATGTACTGGTCATATAATTTCAAGAAAAACGATTGGTTTAAGTATTCAACACACTTTGAAACTATACAAGGATCATATGTAGGCGAAGACGGCAAGAAATATAACAATATCGTTATAGCTGGTCTTAAGAACTTTGATGATATCGATGCTTATAAGGCAGAAGCTAATGGCGTAGAACCAAAACCTGTCTTTGAACCTGTAGTTATCTCACCGAACGGAGATAATTATAATGACGCACTGGGTCTTAACCTAGTTATGACTAGAAGTGCCAACGTTAAGGCAACAGTTATTAACGAAGCAGGCGATGAAGATGATTATCCACTTGGTTTAAAATTAACTAATATATCATTTATACCAGATGATAACTCAAGAGCTACTTATCTTGGCTACACTTCACCAGGCACTATACCTGTAAAGGATTTAAAAGATGGTAATTACACTCTAAAACTATCTGCTGAAGCAGTTAAGAGCGCTAATGAAAATTATCCAGCTACTTTCAGAGAAATGAAGTTTATGATAGATACACTTGCTCCAGAATTTAAAGATGCTCATTATGATGAAAGTGCAAGAACGCTTACTTTTAATTTATTAGAAGAAGGTTCTGGATTAAGAGAATTTACTATAAAAGTAGATGATAAAGATATTCCATTTACAAATGAAGATGGTAAGATTACTGTAAAATTAGCTGAAGGAATTGAATTAAAAGATGTAGATATAAATGCTGTAGATAAAGGCTTTAACAAAAACGATGTAACAGCCGAGATGCTTGTATTTAAGGACATGTTTGGTTCACTTGAAGTAGAGATTAAACAAAATGGCAGAGAGCCACTAAATCTTGAATACAAAGTAGTGGATGAAGCTGGAAAAGAAGTTAAGTCTATAGAAAATCTTAAGTTTGGCAAATATAAACTAATCGTTACAGATTATTCAAGCAAATACGAACTCAAAGGCGAAAATGAAAATCCATTTGAAATATCGGAAGAAAATAAAGAGCACAAGATAGTTCTTGAATTTACAGAAATTCCAACAGCGAAATTATCAATAAAAGTTGAATCTCAAGATGATTTAAAAGCTGGTGACTTTAGACTATTTGCAAAGAATATTAACACTGAAAAAGTTATTGAATTTGAATATTCTCCTACATTTGGTGAATACTACGACGTAGAACTTCCATACGGCGAATACGATTTCTATGCAGAATTTAAAGAGGGCCTAGATGGTTATGAAATAACATTCCAAGAAGACATGCCCTTTACAGTTTCTAAAGAAACAGATTTTGAAACTATATATGCAAATATCAAGAGAACCGGCTTCTATAAGGTTCACGTTACAACTGAAGGCGTGGGTACTGGTCCTAAGTATATGGCAAAGAGCGAAAAAGGAGCTATAGTCGAGCTTGACGATTTAGCTGCCGGTACATGGATGATATTCCCAGCAGAGATGCCAGAAGGCTATTATCTTGAAAAGCCTTATGAATATGTAACACTAACAAATGAAAAGCCTCAAGCAAATGTAACATTCACATACAACGAAATCGGCGACAAGAAATTTAAATTTACTATTAAAGACAACTACGAAAATGCTGATTATTACATCTGCGACTTCTATGGATGGGTAACAAATGGCAAAGAAGGCAAGGCTTATGAATATGATAAAGCTGGCGTCGAATTAACACCAGGTTATTACTACGTCGAAGCTATTGCTGATAAAGAAAAATTTGGCGAGACAACTATAACCATTGATAATCAAAGCTATGAACAAGACTCGACTACATTTAAATCTGTTACAGAGCCTGTAGAAGTAGTATTTAATTGGATGGCTTATTCTGAGACAGATAAGGTTGGAGAAGGTATTATCTTTGTAAATGAAGATATCTTACCAATGGATAAACAAAAAGGATCATATGAATATGTTTTAACTGGAGCAAAGGGAGAAGCTATCAGTAAAACTTTTGGTATGAAAGATATAGACTCTTGGTTTGTTGACCTTCCATATGACTATTACAAGGTAGAAGTCAAAGGACTTCCTGAAGGATACACTGTTGATAAAAAAGATTTTGTTGTAGCATATCCGGAATTCCAAGTTGAACTCAAAATAATTCCTCAAGAGGAAGAAGAACCAGAAGAAAAAGTAAAAGTAAACTTTGAATTCTACTACGACGATGAAAAAATTAGCCCAGTTAGCTTTATACTAGATGGAGATGAAGAAACTAAATATACAGATGGCGAAGTAGAAATCACAGTTGGCGAGCACGCACTTGAAGTATTTGAACCATATGAGTATATTCAAAAAGAAGAATTTAATACAATAACAGTTACTAAAGATACAAAGAACTTACGTATAGAGCTCGAAGACTATAAGGAACCAGAACCTGACCCAACCCCATCAGGTGAGGGTACTCTTAAATTTGAGATTTGGGAATCAGACGGAAAAACTGAAAAGCAATCTGATATGTTTATCTCAGCATGGGCAGGGGCGATATATTTATCAAACAATGAAGTTAAGGATAAAGTTCCATATGGCACATATAAAGTTGAATTAAGCGATTATATGCTAGATCAAACTAAATATGATTTAGACAAATCTGAAATTGTAAAAACAGTTACAATAGATGATAAGAATCCAAATGCTGTAGTTAAATTTGTTCTAATGCTTAAAGGATCAACACCAGAACCAGACCCTAAGCCTGACAAACCAACAAAGGGTACAGCTAGCTGGGACTATGAGTACGATGGAAGTTCATCAAAAATTTT
Organism: Ezakiella peruensis; assembly: GCF_900215725.1. Classification (GTDB taxonomy): domain Bacteria; phylum Bacillota; class Clostridia; order Tissierellales; family Peptoniphilaceae; genus Ezakiella; species Ezakiella peruensis. The sequence goes on from NZ_LT962472.1 coordinate 11,577, forward strand.
CCCAAGTGTAAAACTTTATAAGATTGTTAATGGACAAGACACAGTAGTTAATAATTTCCCATTGCAAAACGAAGTGTTTACCCTTGATTTCGGCAAGTATGCTTTTGTGCTAGCTCCATCAATATATCCAAAACTTGATTATGAAAATTCAAGAATAGAATTTGAGCTTACAGAAGAAAATCCGGAGTACAAAGCTGTATTTAAAATTTCAGATGCGAAAGAAACACAAAAAGTTAATGTTGTTAACTTTAAAGGCATAGATGAAAATTTATCAAAGGTCCAATTTAAAGTAATTGATCCAAATGAAAATGAAGTAAAAATTACAAAAACTGCAAACGGATTTGAATTCCCTGCAGTACAAGGCTTGCAATATAAAATAGTTGCCGAAGGCAATAAATATCCTTACTTCCCAACTCATATAGTAGCTTATCCTAAATCATCCTATCCACCTACTATTAGTTTTACAGTGCCTCTACCGGTAAATGTAAAATCACTTGCAGGTGCAAAAGAAATTTCAGCAAAATACGCTGTAATAGTTAACGGCGTATACAAGGTTTATACAGAAGATCTAACTATGATTCCTTATATACCAACAGGAACACAAGTATACCAAGTGAAATTCTTATCTTGTGATCAAGGATACAAACTTAAAGACGAAGAAATCAAGGAGTTTACAGTTACAGACTACCAAAAATTTGAGCTAACATTTAACTTTGAGCGCGATGAAAGCGAAGAAATAGTCAATAAAGATAACCTCGAAGCTCTTATCAAAGAATATGATGAATTAAAAGAAACAGACAAGTATAAAAATGCTGATGCGGCGAAGAGACAAGCATACGACGATGCTATCGCCGATGCAAAGGCAGAGCTTGAAAAGGACAAAACTACTCAAGAGGCCATCGACGATTTAGCTGAAAAAGTAAGATCAGCTCGTGATGCCATCATTGGTTCTATGGAAGACCTAAAAAAAGAAGAGCTCAAGAAACTTTTGGACGATGCAGAAAATGTAAGATCCAAAGACACTTACATCTTCGACACAGACGAAGATAAAAAGGCCTACGACGATGCACTTACAAATGGGCAAAATGTTTACGACAATCCAAATGCCACAGAAGAAGCCATCAACAATGCTATAGCAGATATCAAAGCAGCCCTCAAAAACCTAGACGGCTTTGATGAAGCAGACAAGTCTGAGCTAAAGAAACTTTTGGATGACTACAATAATATTTGCAAGTCCAAGAAATATTGGAACTCAACAGAAAAAGAAAGAGAAACCTACCAAGATGCTATAATCGAAGGTACAAATACTTTCAACAACAAAAAAGCCAGCCAAGAACAAGTCGACGCAGCCATCAAGGCTATCGAAGATGCTTTGGCAGATCTAAGCGGTATGGAAGAGCCGACCGAAAAAACTGACCCAGTCATCCTTAAAGACGCCTTTGTAAATGACAAGTATGTCAGAGGTACCGGTACAGTTGGAGCCACCATCTACTACGAAGTTGTTGGTAAGGAAGGCGCATTCGCAGACACAAAATCCAATCTAAGAACAGGTATGAGAATCGGTTCAACCGGCAAGTTCTCTATAAATGTAGGACAAGTTCGCCAAGGCGAAGAAATCATCGTCTACCAACAAGAAGTGAACAAACTCATTAGCGATGGAGTTAAGTTAAGAGTTCTCCCACTCGATAAGACAGAACTTGAAAATTTAGTCAAAGAAGCTAATGATATAAAATCTGACGAAAAATTCATCTACGGACCAGCAGACAAGAAAGAAAATCTAGAAGAAAAACTAACTGAAGCCGAAAAAGTTCTAAATGATGAAAACTCATCCAAGGAAGATATCGACAATGCTCTTATTAACCTAAAGAGTGCCTTGGCCATGATAAAAGACCTTAAGCTAGAAAAAGTTACTCTAACCTTCAAGGCTGAAAACGGCACAGATGATTTGACCCAAGAAATTATCAAGGGACAAAAAGCCCAAGAACCTGCAGAGCCAGTAAAAGAAGGCTATGAATTCCTAGGCTGGTTTGCAGGCGAAATCGCTGAAGAAGAATTTGATTTCAACACTCCTATCGAAGAGGATACAGTTCTCTACGCAAGATGGGAAGAAATTAAATACACAGTTACCTTTGACCCTGCAAATGGAGAAAAAGAATGGACAGTTCAAGTACCAAGTGGCAATACAATTGCAAGACCTGAAAAAGACCCAATCAAAGAGAACCACACTTTCCTAGGCTGGAAATTGGATGGTGAAGACTACGACTTTGCTGCAAAAGTAATTAAGGATATGAAACTTATCGCAGCTTACAAGAAAAATGAAGTCGCACCTGAGCCACAACCAGAACCACAACCTGAGCCAAAGCCAGAACCATATAACCCTGGTTACAAGTACGAACCATACGAACCTTACAAGCCAAGTACACCAGAAGTTGAAGAACCAAAGAAAGAAGAAAATAAAAAAGAAGAGGCAAAGAAAACAGAAACTGATCTTAAACCAGATGAGGAAAAGAAAGACTATGGAATCATAGAAACCAGGCCAATCTTACAAGCCGAATTCAAAGATCTCAAAGATGATGCCAACACAGAGGCAATTAACAATGTAGTTGCTCGTGGCATCCTAAAGGGAACTGACCAAGGCACCTTTGAAGGAGAAAAACCAGTTTCAAGAGCTATGGTTGCAACAGTCCTCATGAGAATATCCAAGGACAAAACTGTAAATGCCGGACTGACCTTTGGAGATATCAAACTCACAGATTGGTACTTCGACGCAGTCAGATGGGCAGCTAGCCATGGCCATGTAAAAGGATTTGAAGACGGAACTTACAAGCCAAACAAGCTGATCACCAGACAAGAAATGGCAGTTATCCTTGCCAGATTCCTAGAAAAACATGGAATCCAAATGCCAGAAACCGAAGAGCTGACCTACAATGATATCGACGGCCTGCTCGACTGGAGCAAGGACTCCGTAATCAAAATGGCAAAAATCGGCCTAATCAAAGGACAAACCGACGGCATGTACTATCCTAACAGTGAATTTACTAGAGCAGAACTTGCCGTTCTCCTAGACAAAATAATCACATGGATTGAAAACAACTAAAAATTGCTAGCGAACAATTACAAATCGCAGGCAAAGGAAAAGACGCCCCCACGGCGTCTTTTTTGTGTTTCGATAAATGCGATTTAAATAATAATTTCGATTTTAATATTTCTTAATTTCAATAACCTTGATCTAAATTTCGCCCTGCGGTGTAGAGGCCGATTGCAGCCACGCCCAAGAGACGAGCCTCGAAATTTTCAGGTAGCGTCCGATTTATTTCGGACTAAAAATTTCGAAAAGGCGAAGTCGATTGGCAAGCGTTGACTCACGCAACCTCTTGTTCAATCGTTGGACCGAAGGGAAAAACGATTGAGAGCAAGAGTCTGAGGAGAATTTCGGCCATTACGTTACCGATACCAGGTTAACCCCGGTTGAGGGACCGAGGTTTATAAAGCAGAATGTATTTCATTAATAATATGTAAATAAAAAGCCCACGTATAAAACGTGGGCAATGAATTTATTTTTCTACATACAATTTGCTATGGCCGTAAGATTCACCAATCGGTCAATTTCTTGGCGACCATTTCAGGATCGCCGCTACGGGAAATTGACCTCTTGGGCAAGACTTTTCGGTCCACATTCTCCTCAGACTATTTCAATCAATCAAACATCGCCTTTGGCTCGTTTTCTTGAGAAATAGGTTGCGTGAGTCACTGCTAGCCAATCATCTTCACGCTTTCGCGTTCGATTCTTGGGCAGGGCTGCAAGTGGACCCTACAACGTTCTGAAAAATCGTTTTGCCTTTATCCCTCTCTAAATTTGCGAGGAAACTTCGATGAGATTCATCTTTACATAATTTGCGAGGAAAAACGGATGAGATTCACGAAGTACAGAAATTTTGCGAATGAGGTGGGCTCAAGTGCCCTCCGCAGTGAGCAAACATTTCGAAACGAGTGAAGGTCGCCGTTTTAACCGCAAATTACTCAGAGTACCATTTGGCCTGTGCCTGCACCATCGAATAATACTCTCCCTTTCTCTCCATCAACTCTTCATGCGTGCCCCTTTCACTCACCTTGCCCCCATTCATGACGACGATTTCGTCGGCAATACGGGCTGATCCAATTCTGTGAGTTATTAGTAAACCAATTTTGCCTTCAGAGATTTCGCGGAGTTTATTATAGAGTGCAGATTCTTCCAGTGGGTCGATTGCCGCTGTTGGTTCGTCAAAAGCGATTATGTCGCGGTCGCGGTAGACGCCACGGGCGATTGCCACCCTTTGCCATTGGCCGCCGGAGAGGTCAACGCCGTGGAAGTCCCGGGCCAAAATTGTAGATCCTCCTTGGGGAAAGATTGCCATATTTTCTGAGAGGCCAGCTTTTTCTAGGGCTCCCTTGTAGGATTCATTTTTATTTAGGTCTGAGATTTCTATGTTTTCATCCAGTTGCATTTTGTATTTATAATAATCTTGGAAGATTGCGCTTGCTTTTTCCCTGAGGTTAGGTCCTATAATTTCCTGATTCATTTTATCGTAGTATTTTATATTACCTTCCCCACTATCATATAGGCCAAGGATTAATTTTAAGAGTGTCGACTTGCCTGACCCGTTTTCTCCAACTATTGCGAGTAATTTATTTTTCTCTAGGTCTAGGTTAACATCTTTTACTGCATAGTCTTCAGCTTTTGGATATTTAAATGACAGATTTCTTACAGATATTTTTTCTATATCTGTAAGATTTTTTCCAATTTCCTGGTCTGGTTCATTCATTAGCTGTAAGTAAAATTCTATACCGCTGTATCTCTCAGCTATTGGTTGGAAGAAGTTGGTCAAAAATTCTTCAATCATTTTAAACATAAATTCCATTGACCCAATTGTGGCTGCTAAAAATCCCGCATCAGCATCACCCAAGAGGGTGGCTCGAATTATCAGATAAATTACTCCGACATATGCACTTGCAGATACTAGTTGCAGAAGGGTTTCTATTATAAATATTTTTAAATTTGCCTTTAGCTTTAAGCTTTTTACGGCTTCCCATCCGGTTTTATACTTTCCGTACAAGAAATTATAAAAGCCCCCCATACGCATTTCTTTGGCAGCTGGCCCCACAATGTATTTTCTGTACTCATCACGAACTCTGGTTATTTGTGTTTCTTCTTTGCGCATTTTCACAAATATTTTTACCTTGACAAAATAAGCCAAAATCGCTGGTAGCAAGAGCAGTGGAAAGATTAAGGCCAAACTTGCATTTTTGCCTGCCATGTAGACTGTTGGTATGATAAAAAGTGGTAGGTATCCGGCTATGCTCATAATCAAAAGGACCAAGAAAAGTATGACGTCTTGAGCCCCTGCCCTTGCCCTTGAAAGCTTCAAGAGATTGTCTGGGTCTTCAAAATAGAGGGGCTTTAAAGTTTTTATCTTCCTCATCATATTGTTTTCTATAACCTTGTAGCCAGATTGGATAAACTTGTTAATGTAGAAATTTACAACTGCATTTATAATTTGCTGAAATATTATAAACGAAAAGAATATTCCCATCCACAAGGCAACAGTTTGGACTGGCCCGCCATTTATATACTCATTTACATATTGGAAAAATTTTGCCTGAACAATTATATTTAATCCCAAAAATGTCGATTGCAAAAAAGATGATATTAAAGTCATCCAAAAGTCTTTGGAGTTTTTCTTTAACATAGGTTTTAATGCGATTGGTGTAACATCTTTAAATGTTTTAAAAAATTTCTTTAGACCCTTCATTATAAATACCATTCCTTTTGTGAGTTATACATTTCAAAATAATCTCCCTCCAGAGCCATCATTTCTCCATGTGTGCCGTGCTCATAAACCTTGCCATCTTTAAACAAAAAGATTTCGTCGCTAAGCGAAGTGGACCCCAACCTATGTGAAATAAAAATGGTTGTGCGACCACTAGTTAGCTTGCCCATTTTATGGTAGAGCTTGGATTCAGTTGTTGGGTCCATAGCGGCAGTTGGCTCGTCCAGAACTATAACTGGAGAATCGGATACAACCGCACGAGCTAAGGCTATTCTCTGTCTTTGACCGCCAGATAAATCTGCTCCCTCTTGGTCCAGCTTGCCAATCTCCGTTTCAATTCCATCCGGCATCTTGTTAACCATTTCTCTTAAATCTAAGTCATCAATAGTTTCATTGATTTTTGCTTCCCTATTCTCATATCCCATAGCAATATTATTTCTAATGCTTGTTCCAAAAATCGTGTAATCTTGGAAGATTGCAGAGAAATACGCCCTCCGCTTGGCAAGAGGAATTGTACGTGCGTCTACTCCATTGATTAAAATTTCTCCATCGTAATTGTCGTAAAGACCAAGCATCAGCTTTATAACTGTAGATTTACCGCTACCATTAGCGCCTACCAATGAATAGTGACGGCCCTTATCAAATCTAAAACTCATACCCTTTAGGATTTCACGATCTGTACCCGGATAAGTAAAATAAACATTCTTAAATTCTATAGATTCAAAATTAGGAACTTCATTTGGTCTAACGAGAGCATTCTCTTCCTCGTCAAAGGACATAAATTTAAAGAAATCATTGAAAAATAATTTGGCGGTTGTAAATCCATCCATAACCTGTGGCACAGTCCAGCCAACACTTTGAACAAGGGCAGTAATAAGTCCAATAAGCGATGAATAGATACCAAAACTAATGATTCCAGCCCTTAAAGGTTGTAAAAGAATAATGGCAACTGAAAGCACAATCAAAGAAAAGACAACAGACCCAGCCTTGCTTCTAATAAACCAGTCACGCATAACCTTAAACTGAGCATCGTGAATTTGCATAAACTTATCTAGGTCTTTTTCGTTGTAATGGTCGGAATAGTCAAATAAGTAACGCTCTTTTGCGGCCTCCTTGCTCAAGAGCACCTCATCAAGACTATCGACATACCTCTTTTTGTCATTCAAAGACTTGTCTTCCTCATAAGTCTTCTTAGCGCCCTTATTGGCCAGCCACAAAAGCGGCATAACAATTACCAAAGTAACCGGCACAATCCACCAAACATACCTAGTAATGGTAATCATAGCAGACACAACTGTAAAACCTACAATAAACATCTGCTGATAAGTCATAATCACATTTGAAAATTGGGACAAAGTATCCTTATCAACCTGCTTTATAAGATCCAAAGATTCATTATCCTCAAGCCGCCAATACTTTAATTTGGTGTGCTTGTCGATAATCATCTCATTCAAAACGCCCTCAAGCTTTACATTAATAACAGATGATAGCCATTCCAAAAGCGGTTTGGAAATCATCTGATAAGCCATAAGGGCACACAAAATTCCCGCATACTTAAATACTAAAGACAGATCATCCATCTTTCCAACTTGGTCAATAACAGCATCAACTGTAAGACCCATAAAAATTGCAATGGCAGTTGGGCTAAGACCCCTAAGAATTGTAAAAACAACGTGAAAAATCACTGCCAGAGGAGCAGTTTTAAAAATCAGGCCATAACCCTTTAAACTTGCCCCCTTAACCTTTTCATCTTTCTCTTTCATAATCCCTCTCCTTTTGTTTTATTTTTTATACGCCATATGTATGGGTAAAATGTTTTGTAAATTTAATCTCGTCCTCGCGGCATCGAGCCTACTCGTACGAGGTCGTCGCATGCGAATATTTTTTGCCAATGTCCTTCATCGAAATTTCGCCTTGCGGTGTAGAGGCCGATTTATTTCGGCCTGGGGTGTTCCCAAAAAGTTGGACAAATAATTTGTTCATCTAAAAGAATGCTTTCTACTTGCTAACTAAATTTTTGAATGCGATTGTCAAGGGTTGCGAAGCAACTTGCATAGCCCTTGACATAAAGCTTATTCAAAAATTTATCATATAGCAAGAAAGCTTCTTTATGCTCTTTCTTTTTCTTCGTAATACTTGGCCCTTTTTTCATTTGGACTTAGGTAGTTGTTCTTTTCTTCTTTCTTGTAAAGTTAAGGTGTTTCTTTTGTTTGAGTCCATAAAGGCATCTGGTCCGTATTCGTTGTATGTTTGGATCCAACCTTGAAGGGTTGTTTTGGGTATGTTGTTAATTTTTACAAATTTTCTAAGTGATAGTTTTGAGTTTAGATATTCTTCTACTTTTTTCTTTTTGTAGTCTTTGGTGTAGTCCATGTTCTCCTCCTTTTGTGTCCAATTTTCGGGGAACAGGACAGCCATCTCGGACACGGGGTTCAATGCCCCGTGGTCGAGGATTTAGGCTACGGATATTTTTGTAGCCATGTACCGTCCACTTTATTGTGGACACCTCAATCACCTAGGCTCGATGCCAGGTGATTGAGACCTATTTTAAATCAAATATCTTATAGATTCTATCGGCAATCCCACGACGTTATAATAGTCGCCCTCTATCTCTTCCATAAAATACGCCCCCCTGTCTTGTATCCCATACGCCCCCGCCTTGCCTGTGGAATAACCATCCCTCACATAGGCTTTGGCAAAGGCCAGATAATTCTCATCCATAGGAATAAAGCGAACTGTAGATGTAACCGTTTTGTTAATTATATCATATTTACCTATAATAGCAAAGCCCGTCATCACCTCATGACTTTTGCCTGCCAAAGATTTTAGCATTTCAAGAGCGTCCTCGTCATCTTTGGGCTTGCCCAAGGGCTTATCTGCAAAGACCATGGTGTCAGCCGCCAAAATAATCTGGTCATCGCCGACCTTTTCTTGAATAGCCCTCGCCTTTGCCAAAGCCAGGGCCTTCAAGCACTCTTCACGTTCATTTTTGTCCGCCAAATCATATTTATTTCTAATAATATCCTCGTCAATGTCCGGCGCCATGGTCACAAAATCAATGGCAAACATTTCAAGGATTTCCCGCCGCCTGGGCGAAGATGATGCAAGGATTATAGACATAAGCACCCTCCTTCTTTTTTTATAATATCTCGTCCGCCTAAGCGAACGAGTGGCGACCATTTCAGGATCGCCGTTACAACGTTCTAAAAAATATTCGTAATCTATTGGTTTTTACGACAAATGTTCATACCCGCAAGGGGCAATCACATTCGCCGAATGTCTGGGATTTTCCTCAGATTGTTGCAACCAATCAAACAAAATTTTTTGTCCGAAATTCTCCTCAGACTCTTGTCCTCAATCGTTCTTCCCTTCGGTCTAACGATTGAACAAGAGGTTGCGTGAGTCAACGCTTGCCAATCATCTTCACGCTTTCGCGTTCGATTCTTGGGCGTGGCTGCAATCGGCCGCTACCAACGTTCTTATCAATATTTATATTTATATTTTTATTGTGCATAAAAATTTTTTATTGCTGAGCATAACCAATTTGTTAGATAAAATTGATGAATTTTTTAAACATATATTTCGCTAGAAAATTTGATGAAATTTGGAGTGGACGAATTTTTTGCCGACGCAGGTGTGCTAAGTGCACTCCGAGGAGGCAAATAAATTGGGGCCGCTTCAAAGGTCGCAATTTTAATGCGAAATATCGCGATTTTAACCGCAAATCTTTAATATATCTTTTGGCTCTTTAAACGATATCGCCTTTTCTTTTAGGTGTTCTGTGGTCCCCCACTCTGCAATTCCGTAACTTATTCCTGCGTCGATTGCGGCCATATGGTCGGTCACAGCATTGCCAATATAAATGGTCTCTGCCGGATTTAGTCCGTGCTTTTTCATATACCAGACCAGCATGTCGCCGGAGGGTTTGGGATTAGCCACATGGTCCCTGCAGGCGTAGTCGTCAAAGTACTCGCCCAGACCATTGTGGGCCAGGGCGTACTCGCACTCATCGGTGTCGCGATTAGACGCCATTCCCATAAAATTAACTTTAGTTTTTATTTGGTCCAAGACCTCCTTCATGCCGGGGAAAAATTTCAAACTCCCAGACAAATCGTGAAAGTGTCTGTAAAGCTCGGCCATATTTTCCTCATTGGTTTCTAGCCCTAAGGCCTTCAAAGTCTCCAACGAAGGATTGTGAAAGGCAAAGTCTCTCTCCTCCCCCTCTAAGTGGCGGCCAATTTTATCCATGGCCAGGCGGTCAAAAGCCTCTATAGTCTGCGAACGGGAATCCAAGAGAGTCCCGTCCACATCAAAAATAATATTCTTAAAAATCATTTAAAAGTCAACGCTCCCCAAAAGTTCTAAAACTTTTTTAATATTATCCATAAAAACCTCCTAAAAATTCTTCTTCGTGGCAATAATCATAAACCACCACATTTATTCTACACTAAATGCAAAGTAAAGTAAACAAAAAGCAGAGGCCGGAGCCTCCGCTTATTTTTTAATTTTATTTGCCCTAGGGCTTTTAGTGAAATTCTATAAAAGAATTTTATCTAACCATAATGTCTGTAAATGCTGAATTTGACTTCATAGAGTTGGAAATAACTTCATATTTGATTTCAAGAAGTCTAACACCTGTTACATTTAGGTTTACATCAACCGGAAGTTGGCCAGAGATTATATCATAAGACTGAATAATAGTACCATCTGCTATAAAATCAAAACGAATTGTACTTCCCTCTTGATCGGCACCCAATTTACCTGTTAGATTTGTATATTGTCCATCAAGATTAAAATTGGTATGACCTTTTCTGTCATAATATGACCTATATAGAACCCCATTAGTGTATTCTTTACCAGCTAATGATAGGGACTTCCTATCACTTGTTTTATAAACATTAGCTCTTTCTATGCTAAATGGATCCATAACATCTGTTAAATATTGGCCAGTGCTTGGAGCTGGAGTATTGTTTTGATTATCTGCAACTGGAGCTGCGGCGCCATCGCCAATAAAAATAGTCTTGGTTGCATCGTCCCATTGAACATTCTTGCCCAAAGCTTCTGCAAGAGCACGGACTGGGAGATAAGTGGTGCCTTCATAAGCAAATGGCTCGATCTTGTTGCCAGCCATGTCATTACCCATGACTACTTCCTTGCCGTCAACCACAAGCTTGATACCCATGTAGTCAACTGTGATGTTCTTTCTAAAACTTGCAGCAAAAATTGCTGATGAAAGTAAAAGAACGCCTACCAAAATAAATACTAAACGTTTTTTCATAATATAAATCCTCCTATATATTATTATATATAAATTTTACCACAAGAGTCATGTAAAGTAAATATAAAAACCCCCAGTCGTGGGAAATTAAATTTTTCACTTATTCAAGATTTTTCTGTCCGTACATACGAGACATTTAGCCATTAAGCCAATCCTCAAAATTATAACCCCGGGCTTCCAGCTGATTTTTGATAGAATCGAGGGCAAATATATAACCCGCTACAACCCCCTCATCAAAATCGCTCTTAATATTTTGCTTCCAGTATTCTTTACTATCTATAAGCACTTCAATAATTGCCTTTAAAGTCTCCTGAGACCAAGTCCAATCTTCATTCTCTATCATCTTTATCTCCTTTAATTCTATAAGCTAATCAATACCCGCGTGCCTCAAAAAGTCTTCGTCAATATACATTTGATATTTCTCTATCAAATACACAAGGCTTTCTTTCCATTGATATTTGTCGTCCCCAAAAATTTTATTCATTCCCAATTTCTTTTTTGTGACTGGGTCTACAAAAGATCCAGGAATTGCTGCAATTTGTTTATGTGATTTTAAATATTTTATTAAATCCTCTTTGTTTTTATAATTCGCTCTTCTTTCTAAATTGTATTCTACAGTTTTATAATTTATCATTTTTATCTCCTTTTATATTTTTTATAGGACTATCATCAACAATTTCAAAAATATCAGGTGGATATAAATAATCCTCACCCTCCTCGTCAATAATCCTGTACCATTCCTTCTCAATACTAATTACATCATAAACCTTGCCGTGCAATAAGTAAATAGGATCTGACTCACCCAAGAACCTGATCTTCATACCCCCACCCCCTCATATTAATAATAAACTAAGCTTGTTACAAGAACTTTGCTAAAGTGTTAAGCTTGTATTATAAATGCAAAAAGCCCACATAAGTGGGCCTGGGTGCGGGTGTTAAAAATTTCCTATTTGCTCTAGTTGAGCTTTTATTTTTGCAAATTCACAATCGAGGTCCAGGGTTTTTACGCTTATGGTATTTCCGGACATTTGATAGGTCTTATCTGGAAGTATTAGTTCATCAGTTTTTGCATAGAGGAGAAGTCCCGAGACCTTGCCACTTTTTTCTACATCATAATTTTTTACATAGGTATAAATTTGATAGAGGTTGGCCGAGTGCAAGGTGTTGGCATTGTAATAGTTTTGGGTGGTGCTTGCATAATATTTGGCATCTATTATCAAAGTTTTTTCTCCCTTTTTAAGCATAATGTCACTTTGCATTATAGGAAGCATGTCTAAATCTTCTCCGTCTATATCCCAGGGGATTTGCGAAGCAGATGCGCTGAGGTCCGGCCTTTCCTTGCGGTAATATTCAAGAATAAATTTCTCGTACAGCCTACACATCCTCTGCTCATCAAAAAAGTCCATGAGCCTGGTGGTTCCATCGTCATTTGTATGGAGGAGGCCTTTGATTACCAAATAGCAAATAAATATGAGCATCTGGTAGCTTTGATTGTTCTTGTTAAATTTGATTTTCCAATTAATATTTTCAATCCTTAGAGTTTGAACTCCTACAAAATAAACCCTTAATTTTCGAAGTTGCTTTTTTCTTCCCCTGTCAATATCACTTTTTATAAGGACTTCCATAGTGGTTTTGATAATCCTATTAAAATAAGAATTGACAGAAAATTCGTAGTAAGAGCAAACGAGTTTCCTCTTTAACATGGCCTGGCCTTTGATTGATGCGGATATATCAACTTTCCCCCTCAAAGTTGCCAGGGCTTCAGTTTGATTTATATATTCTTTTTCAAGGCCCCTTTTAACCTGGGCCGTTATCCCTTTGATAAGAATTGCTGCGCAAAGGTCTCCCCCGTTTTCAAATTCTTCCGTCTCCAGGTCCTTGTAGCCCTGCTCTTTTAAAATCTGAAAAGCATAGGAGAGCATGTAATAAATGTTTTTTATAGGAATCATTTTATGGCATCCCTGAGGATTGATGACCAGTTTAAAACCTTGGACGGTTCATCAAACCAATATTCTTTTATAAGAGGGATAATTTCATATTCTACTACAGATTTTAGCCAAGAGTCTGTAATCTCGGTGTCATTGCAAAAATAGCTGTGGCCTATTCTAAAGCCTTCACCCAGTGATTCATCGTCTTGGATTGCATTATTCAAACTCAAGACGCTAGTGATTAATCGATTTAGCTTTGGCGAATTCTTTTCTGCTAAATAGTTTTTAAATCCTTGAGATTCAAAAGCTGGAGGGAAGTCAAAAAAGGCAAACCTCCTCCTTAGGGCATAGTCCATCAGGGCCAAACTACGATCGGCTGTGTTCATCATTCCAATTATGTGGATATTTTTTGGAACAGAAAACCATTCATCAGAATAAAGCATCTTGATTTTCTCGCCCCGCTTATCATTTTCGATTAGCATCATGAGCTCGCCAAGGATCTTGCTTAGGTTGCCCCGATTTATTTCGTCAATTATGAAAAAGTATGGTCGGGCCTCATCTTCTTCTGCCCGCTTGCAAAACTTATAAAAAACTCCATCAACTAATTCAAATCCATCCTTTGATGGCCTGTAGCCTTGGATAAAATCCTCATAAGAATAACTTTGATGAAATTGAACCATGGCCACCCGGCTGACATCCTTCTCTCCCATAAGAGAGTAAGCAAGACGCTCAGCCACAAAGGTCTTGCCGACGCCAGGCGCACCTTGGAGGATGATATTTAATTTTTTATCCAAAAGATTGGCAAGTGTCGTGTAAGCATCCTCATCCATGTAGACTTCATTTAGAAAATCTTCTTTAGTATAAGTCTCATATATGGACTTAGTTGGAGGTGTTTCTGGCTCTACTTTTCCTCTAAACAAATTTTGCAGGCTTTTTAAATAATCTGAAAATTCAGTAATACATGTCAGAGTTTTCATGGGCGCCATTTCTTCGCTTTCCCGTTCACCCTTGTCTGTCCAGTTGACCTTCCTGATGTGTTTGAAGTCTTCTCTGTTTTCATCATAGATGTAATCTGAAGTGACCTCGCCCTTGCCAATTATAGTGTTTCTTCCTTTCTTGGCAAAAATTATATCCCCAACCTTAATTTCATTTGCAAATTGCCAGAGACAAAGACTATCATTTGTAGGTTCTTTCTCTGAATTATAAAGGACTTTCATTTTCTCCTGAATCTTTTCTCTTGACTTAAAGGTCTTAAGGTCTGAAAGTCGGTCCCAGCCGATTCCCATAATGCCAGCTTCATAAAACTCTTCCCACTTGCAAGCATTCTCTCCTGGAGAATATATCCAATAATTTTCTCCTTTAGAATTGATTTTCGTGGTTTTACTATGGAGCCAAGCCCCATAGGACAAGGCTGGAAAACTCTTGTAAGAAAAATCTTCAGAAGAAAAAGCTGCCTTTGCCATTTGGCAAATACTTAGGTAAGTTTCGCCATCAGGCAAATCCTCTTTTAAACCCATAATAATATTTACAAAATCCTGAGGGGCATTATTTATATACTTAAAAAAATCCCTGCTAACTGAATCCAAGCTCATAAAAGTATAGGGCCTAATCCAATAAAGGCCCATGGTTATATTCCACTTAACCCCTTTTTGCTTAATAACGACATCGTATTTTTCAACAAAATCCTCCCTGGCCTTAGCTGAATTATTATCAGCGTAAGTAAGGGCTTTTGCAAAAAAATCCCAGAGATTATCTACATCATCATCTTTTCTATTTCCCTTGTAGGCAAAAAACCAGGCATTCAAGGGCATAACCACAGGAATGCCATCAAGAGTCTTTGGTACCTCAGCTTTTACAGAAAAACGCTTTGCAAACTCTTCTAACAAAGCAATCCGATTTACATCATTCATGCGCTTATTAAAAGAAGCAAACACAGTAAAGGGGCAAATATCATCATAATCATCCTGACCCTTTTCCTTGAATGGGTAGTCCATGTTCAGAGTCTTATAAATATCTTTCAAAATATCCAGGAGCTCTGCCCTCTTGTCCTTGTATTCCAAAAGCTTAGAAGCCAGTTCCATATAAAAATATGTCCATTGAAATTGCTTTTCCATTACAGCCTCCTTTTAATAATTCTTTCCTTCATTATATCACAGTCGTCTTATATTTCCCACAGATAGATCCGTATCTCGACTTTAAGCCAGTCGTCTTGCCACTCTTTGGAGGTGATTTTGCCGTAGAGGTTTTTGCCGGCGTCCATGAGGCGGGCGAAGACGACGTTGTCGGCGCGGGGGACGTAGCCGATTTTTTGGTAGCCGATGGTTTCAATGCGGATGGCTTGGGGGTCGTGGGGGTTGGTTGGTTCTCTGTAGAAGTTAACCTTGTCGCCGATTTTAAGGAGGGGCTCTATGGATTTGATTTTTTCTATGTGGGTTGTCCCTGCCACGTGGGTGTCAAATAAATAGATTTCCCTTTCAAAGGGTTTGGGCATGTCGATGCCTCCAGCGTGGGCGGATATGAGGGCGAGTTTTTCTATGTCGTCGATTTTTGCTAGGTCTTTATCTGTCATCGGTCTCCTCCAATAAATTTTTTATGATTTCCTCCAGTGTGTCTATGGCATCTTTAAAAGATTTTTGAGCCTCTTTGAGTTCGGCGATTTTTTCTTCTTTTTTGATAGAGTCGTCTAGGATTTCCTTCCAAATGTATGGCGTGGTCGTTTTAATTTGCTGGATTTTTTCCTTGACTGCGTCAATGCTGTTAAGAAGCCTATATCTTTGTTCGGCCATTTCTTCCATGGTGGATTTGGTCTCGACCTCGACGTCTGCATCTACGACTTCGGCCAAGACTTGCATAAGGCTTAAATTGCCGTCCTTGTAGGCTTCGACGACCTTGTGGAAGAGTTCGATTTTGTCTGGGCTTTGGTCGGGGTGGAGGTCAGGGTGGAGTTTTTTGATGAGTTTTCTGTAGAGACTTTTGATTTCCCTGGTCTCTTCTGTGGTCAGGACTTCTTTTTCCAATTCTCCTGCGGCCTTGGTGATTTCCTCTGCCTGGTCGTCAAGGCGTTTTTGGTAGTCTGCAAACTCTTTGTCAAGGTCAGTGTCTATTATTTTTAGATCGATTTTTTCGTGGCGGTATTTGTGAAAGCGAATTCTCTCGGCCTTGCGTTTGAGGCGGAGGTAGAGGCAATAATCTTTGTAAACCAGGTATTCCAAGGTCCCAATCTCTAACATGTACTGGGTTTTTATGTTCTTGCAGATGATGTATTTGAGTTCGTCATATTTAAAAATCGTTTCCGTGAGTGTGTTTTTTAATTCTTGGATTTCATTTTTTAAATTTTCATATTCTTGGGATAGTTCAATATTTGCCATGGTGGTCCTTTCTATGTATTTTTGTGCGCCGATTGGTCAATTTTTTGGCGACCATTCGAATAAAAATTTTGTTTATTGGTGGTTTTTATTTTCCATAAATTATGCAAAAAAAGACCATTCTCGTGGCCTTGTTTACATCAAAAAATTAATGGCTTGGGGGAGGATTTCAAAATCGATCTCCCTAGTCTTACATACATCGCCGTCGTAGTTAAGATAGGTGTCTTGGCCCAGGCTTTTGATTTTGCCGGACTTGACTTCATAAGTAGATACGCATTTCATATTGAGATGCCTGCCTTTTTTGTACCTCATCATAAGGAGGGCGACTTTTAAATAGGATAAAGTTTCGACCAGGCTTAGGTTGATGATCCCGTCCCTGATGTCGGCCAGAGGGGCTGCCTTGAAGCCTCCGCCATAATAGGATCCGTTTGCTAGTGTCAGGAGCAAATATTCTCCTTGGCCAGAAATTTTTCTCCCGTCGACCAGGTCCAGCTCATAGGAAAGTGGAAAGACCCGGTCGTTTTTTAGTGACTGGAGGGCGCCCACAAGGTAGGACATGCCCTTGTACTTGCGGACGTTATTTACATTATTTACAACCCTGTAGACTGCGGCGGCGTCAAAGCCGATTGATCCAATGTTTATAGAATAGCGGTCGTTCATCTTGATTATGTCGATATTGGTCTTCTGGGCATTTTTAATTTCACTTAGGACTTGGTCAACCGTCTTGCCATCATGAATGGTCCGGCAAAAGTCGTTGCCAGTTCCGCAGGGGAGGACGCCCATGTATGAATCCATCCCCACCATAGCCGAGGCGACTTCGTTGATGGTCCCGTCTCCTCCGCAAGCGTAGATGGCTATGTCCGGTCCATATTTTGCCGCCTGGTCCTTGGCAATATCAAAAGGCTGGCCAGCGTAGGTCGTGTAGATGATCTCGTAGTCCTCGCCCGCCATTGCAGCTTTTATTTTATTTTCATCCGGCAAATTTTTCCCATCTGCCGCCTTGGTTGACATTATAAACAAATATTTCATCAAAATATTCTCCTGATTAATTCCTTCATATCATCTGGCATTTCCGCAAAGACGTCGACTTCCCGTCCGCCCGCATTGGTCCGCAACCTGTACGAATGCAATGCCTGGCGATACATGCCGTCGATCCCAACCCCGTACATCATGTCGCCCAGGATCTGTATACCTAAACTCATCAAGTGAACGCGGATTTGGTGGGTCCGCCCAGTTTTTATCTGGGCCTTGATAATAGAATAAGGTCCCTTATTATAAAGGGGCGTAAAAATGCTGTGGGCCTCTTGGCCTTCGCCCTCTGCTGCAAGAATCCGCCTGGTCCCAATCTCTTCGTGTCGGCCAATGGGCAGGTCGACCGGAGTTTTTTCGTAGAGGTTGCCCTTGCAAATGGCTATATATTCTTTGATTGTCGTATCCTTGTGGATTTTCGAATAAAGGCCCTGGGCTAAATCCGACTTGGCGATCAAAATAATCCCCGAAGTGTCCAAGTCCAAGCGATTTATAAAACGGACTTGCTGGCGGATGCCAAGCTTATAAAAAGTGTTCTTTGCGTAATCGCGAAAGGTAATGCCGTCGAAATTTCTGGTCTCGTGGGTTAAAATTCCAGCCGGCTTATTCATGGCGACAATGAGGTCGTCCTCAAAGAGAATTTCCCCCTCGGGCGCGCCCGGTGTGTAAGGCTGGTCGGATTTGTCAAATTCGTCGTCTATGTGAAAGGTGATGGTCGACCCTGCGTAGACGGGCGACTTGCCGTGGATAATTTCCCCGTCCACAAAAATCTTGTCCTGGTAAAAATACTTCCGATAATTTCTGTGGGAAATGGACAAGTCCATGAGGGCGTGGTTGAGATTGTAAGCGTCTTTTGAGACTTTAAAGTTAAGAATCTGCATTTGTGTCCTTAAAAATTTCCATAGTTCGATCGTAGGATTCTTGGAGGCGACCTTTGATAAAGTCGTCAAGGCCATTGATCTCGCCATTTAATCCAGCTTCGCAAGGATAAATTGTAAAGGATAGGGGCTTATTTATCCTGTTGACCCAGGTCGGATGATAGGTAACTGTGTCTGCGTAGACCCGGTCGCCAGATGATTTGATCTGAAGCTCGACGATGACCCCGTCCTCACCATAGGGTGATCCGCCCATGTACTCCCGCCTTTGGTTGGACAGGAAGTTCCCCATAGAATAAATGCAATAGGTCTGGAAGCCCTCGTGGTCTATAAATTCCGCCGGCTCGATGACGTGTGGATGAGAGCCAAGAATTATATCGACTCCGTTTTCAGCGAAAAATTTGGCCCAGTACTTTTGGTAATCGTCGGCCGTCCGCCTGTACTCCGTTCCCCAGTGGACGATGACAATTGTCCCCTGAGCGTTTTCTTTGGCGTAGGCAATGTCTTTCAAAACTTTTTCCTCGTTAAGGGTGTTTACCATATATTCCTTGCCTTCAATGTAGCGGTCAAGACCGTTGAGGCCGTAAGTGTAATTTAAAAAGGCGATTTTTCTGCCCTCGATTTCGACAATAGTTGGCTCAGTATTTTCGTCCTTGTAAGTGCCCACGTGGGCCAGCTGATAAAAATCTGCAGTCTCGATGGTCCTGATTACTCCCTGCATACCGCCATCAAGGGCGTGGTTGTTGGCCAGGGCCACCAGGTCAAAGCCCACGAATTTTACAGCGTTCATGGCATTGTGTGGAGTCCTAAAGGCCGGATAGCCGGAGAAATTGGCATCGGCTATTGTGCTTTCAAAGTTGGCAAGAGCGTAGCCCTTGGAAAGAAGGGGTCGCAGGTAGCGGAAGGTATTCATAAAAGAATAGGTCCCGTCAGCTTGTCTGGCCGCGTCCAATTGGGGGGAGTGGAACATAATGTCCCCTGCCACCATGAGGGTCGCCTGGTAATCTTCATTTGTATTTTTATTTTGATCAGAAAAATCTAAATTGCCATTTGCTTCTTCTTTTTCATTTTCGCTTGAGTTTGAACTTGAATTTGAATCTGCATTTGCATTTTCACTTTCGCTTGAGTCTGAATTTGAATTTAAATCTGTATTTTTATTTTCACTTTCACTTGCGTCTGCATCTGCATTTGAATTTGCCAGTATTTCCTTTTCATCAGTAAGCTGGGCCTTGTCCTCAGTCTTGTCTCCAGGCTTGCAGGAAACAAATAACAGGGCCATTATTAATAAAAGTATAATTCTAAACTTTCTCTTCATCTATATAATCTCCTTTTAAAACGCTGAGGCCCAGGACCAAAATTCCCGCTGCCAATATAATATCTCCAATGGACACGACCTTGGGGAAGGGATAGGGCCGCATAAAGGGAATGACGTCCCCCAGAAATTTAAAATTTGTCCCCTGGTCCATTATAAAGTGGTGGAAGCTGGCTCCTTTTTCAGTCAGCTGGTAGGCCTCGGGGCTTGCAATCAGCTGGTAATATTCTCCGCTGATGGGCATCCGCATGCCGTTTAATAACATGACAATAAAGTTTAATAAGCTCCCAATAAAGACCAATAAAATACCCCTATAATCTCTGTTGAAATACAAAAAGGCGAAGAGTAGGGTCTGGCTCATGAGGGAGAAAAACCTCAGGGCGCCAAAATCCACGCCGATTTTAATACACAAAAACACTATAACCTTTATCCCAATAAAGGCCGCCAAAAATTCCCAGGCCCGCTCGGGCAGGCTGGACAAATTTTCAAATGAATAGCGTTTGTATATTGCGATTACAAACAGAATTATAAGGGTCTCTGCAATCATTTTATTTTTCCTTTAATTTTTTTATTATATTTTTCCCGGCAATCCTCCCAGATTGGTAGGCCAAGATGACGGTAGCCGCGCCGGTAACTGCATCTCCGCCCGCGTAGATCCGTGGGTTTGAAGTCTGTAAGTTCTCGTCAACGACTATGAGCCCGTCCTTGGTTTTTATATTTTCCTTTTCATAGTCGATCAGTTTGTTGGGCTTAGTGCCAATGGCTATAATTACCAAATCAGCAGGTCGTCTGACTTCCTCGCCGTCCTTGGTAAAGATAATTTCATTTTCTCCAATGGCCTTTGGACTGTAGCCAAAGTGCATGTTCACGCCCTCTTCAATGGCGTGGTCGATTTCTTCGACACGAGCAGACATGTCCTCGTAAGCCCGCCTATAGTAGAGGTCGACCGAATCGTAATAGCGTCTGGCCACCCTGCTGGCGTCCATGGCCACATTGCCGCCGCCAATTACAGCCACGGATTTCCCCAGGGGCATGGGCGTGCGATAGGCCTCGTCATTGGCCCTTAATAAATTGACCCGGGTTAAAAATTCGTTGGCGGTTAAGACATTGTTGGCCTCTTCGCCAGGTATGCCCATGAGATTTGGAAGTCCTGCGCCGCTCGCTATAAATACATAATCGTGGATGGCCAAAAGTTCCTCGAAGCTCATGGTCTTGCCGACAATTACTCCCTTATGAACTTCCATGCCTGAGGCGATTAGATTTTCGATTTCTTCATTTACAATTTCTGCTGGCAGGCGGAATTCAGGGATTCCGTAGACCAAAACGCCACCCAGCTTATCAAAGGCCTCGTAGACTACGGGCTTGATATCTGCGCGAATTAAATCTGCAGCCAAAGCCATGGCGGCTGGGCCTGATCCCACAATGCCGATTGAGCCGATAAATTCATGCTTAGTAGCACGGGTTTTGCCACGCATCTTGTCGCCGACATAGCGTTCCAGCTTACCGATATTAATTGGTCTAGCTAATTTATTGTAGATGCACAGGCTTTCGCACTGGGTTTCCTGTGGGCAAACCCGGCCAGTTACGCAGGGGAAAGCGTGTGAGCTTTGAATTGTTTTGTAAGCCGACTCAACGTCGCCAGATTTAACTTCCATTATAAATTTTGGAATGTCTATGCCAACTGGACAGCCCTTAACGCACTTGGGGTCCTTGCAATTTGCACAGCGTTCTGCTTCGACGACAGCCTCTTCATCGGTAAATCCCAGGTTGACCTCATTGAAGTCCTGGATCCTCTCGTCAGCTGGTCGGTCAGCTGAATTTATCCGGTCGCGCTTGGCCGGTTTTAAATTTTTTTGCATTTCTAGATCTACCATCTCTTTAGCCTCCTTAGGGCGTCGTCCCAGTCCACTTCCTCGCCCCTAAATTCCGGGCCGTCTACGCAGGCAAATTTGGCCTTGCCCTCGACCATGCACCTGCAAGATCCGCACATGCCTGTCCCGTCAACCATAATTGGATTTAGGGAGACAATTATAGGTATGGATAATTTTTTTGCAGTCAGGGTCGCAAACTTCATCATAATCATAGGGCCAATGGCGACAATGCGCGTAAAGTCCGCCCCCTTGTCAACCAAGTCCACCAAGGCATCTGTGATAAGGCCGTTAAAGCCCTTGGACCCGTCATCAGTTGCTATGTGTAAATTGGCGACTGCTGCCAATTTTTCTTCATATATAAGTAAGGATTCATTTCTGGCGGCCAGGATTACGTCGGCCTTGATTCCGTGGTCGTGCAAGAATTTCGCCTGTGGATAAACGGGGGCCGCGCCAACGCCAGCTGCCAAAAATACCACGCGTTCTTTTTTTAATTGATCTTCGTCCATGAGGGCAAGGTCAGATGGATTGCCCAGAGGTCCGCAGACGTGGTAAAGTTCATCAGCCTTTACAAGATCGCAAGTGGAATCGCCCACTTCCATGACAACTATAGTGACTTCGCCAGTCTCTTTGTCGGCGTCGGCAATGGTCAAGGGGATCCGCTCGGACTTTTCGTCGGTTTGGACTATTAAAAATTGCCCGGGCTTGGCGTTTTTAACCAGGGCCGGGTCGGTGAATTTAATTTGGTAAATATTTTCTGCTAATTTTTCTCTTGAATTAATTTTCATTTATTATCTCCAATGATTTTGCAATAATTTCTGATATATCGTGAGCCCTCATAACCATGCAGGCCTTGGCTGTTCGGTTGCAGATTAAGCACTTGCGCTGGGGCAAATTCAGAGCCTTCCTATCGACCATAGTTTCTCCGTAGATGTCTATGTCTATTAGGGAATTTTGTTCCAATTCAACAGCCGCTAATTTTACGACGACTGGGTCTGCGTGGCCCAAATCGTAGATGGCCCTGTATCCAGTCTGGTCCTTGATTTCTTTAATAAGTTTAAAATTTTTATCGTAAATTTTTTTGTATTTTTCGTAAAAGCCTAAAAATTTTTCATGAGTCTTTATCCAACCAGGAAAAACCAGGGATAAGATGATTTTATTCTGGTAGCCCAGAGCCCCGACTTCTTCTTTGGTCGCTAGAATCTCCGCCTTCAAGGAATTCGAATATGATTTTTCACAGGCCAAAAAAGTCTGGATAAAAAAGGAATTTATAAGTATATCAGCCGCTCCGCCTGGAGACAGGCTATTTTTTTCAATTATCTTTCGAAGATCGCCTTTTGCCTCTTGGGATTTCAAAGATTTTTTGGCCAGGTCTTGGACTTGGGCTAGCAAGTCTTCTCCGCCCCTCCGTAAAATATTGGTATCCATGAGTTTTGAAATAATAAAATACAGGCGGTCGGATTTTTTATAGGCCAGGCTATCAAAAGTTATCTGATAGGCGGAGGCCACCTCTGCCCGGGCCCCAGATCTCTTTTCTTTTAATAGAAAATTTAATTTTAAATCCTCCAATTCTTTGGAGATTTCCACCTGATAATTATTTTTATCAATAAATAAGCCCCGAGATTTTATCCGCCCGGTCAAGTAGACGAGGATCCCTAGCTGAAAGATGGCCCCCATGTGGGTGTTCACTCCCCCGGTTGCTCTAAACATTTGGCGTTCCGCCCTTTGGCCCAAGTTTCTGACCTTAAAAAAAGGCTCTTTAAAAAAACCTAGAGAAAAGGCTTGTTCAAAATAAGACTCCAGGCTCCTAATCCCCCGCCGCATCAAAAAATAATCCATATCTCTATGGGATCCGTTTGATACAGGTGTGACCAGGCCTGGTTTATCAATCATGTCCAGCTCTTGGACCATGGCCCTGAGGGCCAGGGAAGAAATTTTTTTCTGGTACATTATTTCTTGGCCTTGGCCTTTTTTTCTACAGTCCCATTTTTAATGGCTGATTTTTGTAGCTCTTTGATAACGCGTTTTTCTATCCGAGAAACCGTCATCTGCGAAATGCCAAGCTCTTCGGCAATGGCAATTTGCGTTTTGCGGTTGATAAATCTTTCGATAATAATGGTTCTTTCGATTTCGTTTAAATTTTCCAGCTCCCGCTTGATAAAATCTAAGTTTTCTATCCTGTCATAGGTTGGGTCGTCGTCCCCAATGACATCGGACAAAAAGAGTTCGCTGCCATCGTCATTTGATTCGATGGAAATATCCAAACTGCCAGGTGTGTAGACCTTGGATGCCTCCATGACCTCAATTACCTCTTCTTCAGACAAATCCAAAAAGTCCGCTATATCCTTGGCCGTTGGCGCCTCGCCCATAACTTGGCTGAGGTGGATTTTGGCATTGGAAATCTTTTTGGACTGCTCTTGGATCCGGCGGGGAACTTTTATAGTCCAGCCCTTATCCCTAAAGTGCCTCTTGATCTCACCCATAATGGTCGGGGTTGCATAAGAGGTAAAGGCGTAGCCCTTGGATGGCTCAAAGCGGTCCACCGCAAGGATTAGACCAATGCAGGCTACCTGGTAGATATCGTCAAAGTCAATGCCCCGGTTTACATACTTGCGGGCCAGGATATCGCACAGGTACATGTTTTTTTCAATCAGTTGGTCGCGAATGGCAGGATCTCCGGTCTTATGAAATTCTTCAAACAGTTTATTTAATTCTTCTTTGCTGGGTTTCTTGTCGACCGTAGACTTTGTCATCTATGCCCCCCTTTTAAATTTAACGCAAACGGAGTCCTCTTGGATTTCCAGTTCATCACAGAGGGCTTCCATAATTTTTATAGATAAATCGTCCTTTTGGTCTTCTTCAACTAATGAGAAGATGGACAAGTATTTATCGCAAAGTTTAATATGGGTGACAAATTTATCAAAGTCGTCTTTGATGGCCATGACAAGCATCTCACTTACAACTAGCTTGATGTCTTCCATGGTGTCCACATCAAAACCAGCCCGGCTAGCTATACCTGAGGCCAAAAGCCTCAGGCTAGTCGTGTATTCTGCCTTGGCAGGTAATTCTAATTTAATATCTTCGCAGCTCATTTTATATCAAACACCTCTTCAAGTTCTGTTATAACAAAGATTTTTTTGATCTTTGGGTCCACATTGACAATCCTTAGCTTGTAGCCGTCGTCGTTTAAGACTTTTTGGATGGAGATAAGGACGCCTAGACCTGTGGAGTCCATAAAGCTTACGTGTGAAAAGTCCAGGACTATATCGGACTTGGATTTTTCGTATTCATCTAAAACTCTCACGCGGACATCTTGGGCGTTAAAGATATCTAATTCGCCATCAATATAAATTGTCCCGTCTTTTTTAAATATATTCATTATTCCTCCGTTTGAATTGCTGAAACAATTGTTTCATCGACTAGGTCCATGAGTTTGACCCCTGATGTGGCCCTGCCTGTTTCCCTGATGCCATCTGCGTCAATCCTGATGATTGTGCCGTTTGATGAGATGAGGAGCAGGTCTTTGCTTTCATATATTACAAGGCTGGTTGCCACGTCGCCTGTCTTCTTGGTGACCTTGTAGGTTATAAGTCCCTTGCCGCCCCGGCTTTGGCACTTGTACTCTTCAATTGAAGTGGCCTTGCCGTAACCCTTTTCACTTATGGATAAGAGTTTGGCGTTTTGCATAACTGGATCAGATGAAACAACTACGTCGTCCTTGTCCAGGCTAATTAATTTTACCCCACGGGCAGTCCTGCCTGATGGGCGGATGTCGTTTGCCTTAATCCTGATGGCCTTGCCCTTCTTGGTGGTTGTAATAATCTCTTCGTTATCATCGGTTAGGTAAACGCTGATGAGCTCGTCACCTTCGTTTAAGCCGATGGCAACAATGCCTGTCGACCTGATATTGGCAAAGAGGTCACGCTCTGTTCTCTTTATTATACCGCCCTTGGTAACAAAGGTGATGTATTCCTTGGTTTCGTTTTTCTTGACCGGTAAGATTGCAGAAATCTTTTCGTCGCCAGAAATTTGCAAGAGGTTAACAATCGCAGTTCCCTTGGCTGTCCTGCCTGCTTCTGGAATTTCAAAGGCCCGGAGTGAAAATACCCTGCCCTTGTCGGTGAAGAAAAATACCTTGTCGTGGGTGGTCAAAGTGTAAATGTCGTTTGGCTCGTCTTCACGGGCTGTGGACATGCCGCGAACGCCCTTGCCACCACGTCTTTGGGTCTTGTAGGCGGATTCGTTTACCCTCTTAATGTAGCCGCGGTCTGAAATAGTAATTACCACTGACTCGTCAGCTATCAGACTTTCGATATCGATGTCGCCTTCGTCTAGGACGATTTCTGAACGTCTTTCATCCCCGTATTTGTCGCGGATTTCGGTCAGCTCTTCCTTTATAATTTCTAAAAGCAATCTTTCATTTGAAAGAATTTCTTTGAATCTGGCAATTCTCTTGATCAGGTCTTCGTATTCGGCTTGGAGCTTGTCTTTTTCAAGTCCAGTTAACCTACGAAGTTGCATGGCAAGGATTGCGTTGGCTTGGATTTCTGTAAGTCCAAAGCCTGCCATCAACCTGTCTCTGGCCTCTGCGTCGTCTTTGGATGAACGGATGGTCTTGATAATTTCATCGATCCTGTCCAAAGCAATGAGTAGACCTTCGACTATGTGGGCCCTGGCTTCAGCCTTGGCCAAATCAAAACGAGTCCTCCTGGTTACGATTTCCTTTTGGTGTTCAAGGTAATAATATAAAAGTTCCTTAAGCGACAGGGTTTTTGGTTCCCCGTTTACAAGGGCCAGGTTGATTACACCAAAGGTGGTTTGCAGCTGGGTCCTCTTGTAGAGTTGGTTTAAGATGACCTTTGGATTAGCATCGCGTCTTAGCTCGATAACAATCCTCATGCCCTCTCTGTCCGACTCGTCTCTAATATCTGTAATGCCGTCGATTTCCTTGGTCTTAACAAGGTCGGCAATCTTAATAATTAAATTGGATTTATTTACTTGGTAAGGAATTTCCCTAACGACAATCCTGTTTCTCCCCTTGGAAGTGGTTTCAATTTCAGCCTTGGCGCGTAAGGTAATAAGTCCGCGTCCAGTCTTGTAGGCCTTTTTGATGCCAGCTGTTCCAACTATGTTGGCCCCAGTTGGGAAGTCAGGTCCCTTGATATATTTCATCAGGTCCTTGTAATCACAATCGGGATTATCCATCATATAAAAGAGGCCGTTAATTACCTCTACCAGATTGTGTGGAGCCATGTTGGTTGACATACCAACAGCTATACCCGAAGATCCGTTTACCAAGAGGTTTGGAAAGCGTGAAGGAAGAACATCTGGCTCTTGCAAACTCTCGTCAAAGTTTGGAGAAAAGTCTACAGTTTCCTTGTCGATATCCCTTAGCATTTCCTCAGCCAGCTTACTCATCCTGGCCTCTGTATAACGCATGGCCGCAGCCCCGTCCCCATCCACAGAACCAAAGTTACCGTGGCCGTCTACCAATGTGTACCTGGTGTTGAAGTCTTGGGCCAACCTTACCATGGCGTCATAAACAGCCGTGTCTGAGTGAGGGTGGTACTTACCTAATACGTCCCCAACCGTACGAGCACACTTTCTGTAAGGTTTGGATGAGGTATTGCCCAGGTCGTACATGGAGTACAAAATCCTCCTGTGAACTGGCTTTAACCCGTCCCTAACATCTGGCAGTGCCCTTGAAACTATAACGGACATGGAGTAATCCAGGTAAGATTTTTTCATTTCCTTTTCTATTTTTACATCTACTATATTATCTGGTCTCATAATTCACCTATATATCCAAGTTTGAAACGTACTTAGCGTTTTCTTCTATAAATTCTCTTCTCGGTGCTACCTTGTCACCCATAAGCATAGTAAAGATCTCGTCGCTCTTGTTCATATCTTCAATATTAACGCGGAGGAGAACTCTCTTTTCAGGATCCATGGTAGTTTCCCAAAGTTGGTCGTAGTTCATTTCCCCAAGACCCTTGTACCTTTGGATATTGATGCCATCGCGGCCAATTTCATCCAAAAATTCACTGAGCTCATCGTCAGAGTAGCAATATTTTAAGGTCTTGCCCTTGGTTACCTTGTATAGAGGCGGTTGGGCAATGTAGACATGGCCCTCTTCGATTAGAGGCGTCATGTACCTAAAGAAGAAAGTTAGGAGCAAAGTTCTGATGTGGGCGCCGTCGACGTCAGCATCCGTCATGATAATGATCTTGCCGTATCTGAGCTTTTCCATATCAAAATCTTCGCCAATACCTGTGCCAAAGGCTGTGATCATAGCCTTGATTTCCTCGTAGCCCAAAATCCTATCCAGCCTTGCCTTCTCAACGTTCATAATCTTACCCCTTAGAGGTAAAATTGCTTGGAAGTGCTTGTCGCGACCTTGTCTAGCTGAACCACCAGCTGAGTCCCCTTCGACGATGAAAACTTCTGTAATTCCATTGTCGTTGGACTGGCAGTCTGAAAGTTTACCAGGTAATGTCGCTGAATCCAAGATGGACCTGGACCTGGAGATTTCTCTGGCCTTTCTGGCGGCCTCTCTGGCGCGTTGTGATTTAATGGCCTTGTCGATAATTGCCTTGGCAATTTTTGGATTTTCTTCAAAATAAGCTGTTAGGCAGTCGCCCATAACCGAGTTTACAATGGAAGAAGTCTCTGAGTTACCGAGTTTTGCTTTTGTTTGCCCTTCGAATTGTGGCTGGGCCAGTTTAACTGAAATAACTGCAGTGATCCCTTCACGAACGTCATCACCTGAAAGGTTGGAGTCTTTTTCTTTTAAAATATTAAATTTACGACCGTAGTCGTTAATAGTCCTGGTTAAAGCCGTCCTAAAGCCTGATAAGTGGCTACCACCTTCTGGTGTGTGGATGTTGTTAGCAAAGGTCACCACATTTTCACTGTAGGCATCTGTGTATTGGATGGCGAACTCAACTTCTTGACCATCTCTTTCTTCATCGAAGTAAATTATTTCCTTAAAAATAGGAGTCTTGGACCTATTTAAATACTCGACCATCTCTTGGATACCGCCGTCGTACTTAAAGACCTTGTCCTTTTCTTGGCCAGGGCGTTTGTCAGCCAGTTCAATCCTAACCGATTTGTTTAGGAAGGCCATTTCCCTTAGCCTATCTTCTAGGGTATCGAAATCAAAAATAACAGTATCAAAAATTTCTGCATCTGGCATAAAGGAAATAGTTGTGCCTGTACCTTCAGCCTTGCCCACAATTTCCAGCTCACTAATGGCCTTGCCGCGGGCAAAATTTTGCTGGTAGATATTGCCATTTCTCTTGACCGTTGCCACCAGCCATTCGCTAAGGGCGTTTACAACTGAAACCCCAACCCCGTGGAGACCGCCCGAAACCTTGTAGGCATCGTTATTAAATTTACCACCTGCGTGCAAGATTGTAAGTACTGTTTCAACTGTTGACTTGCCTGTCTTTGGGTGGGTGTCTACTGGAATACCGCTACCATTGTCCTCAATAGTGGCAGATCCGTCTTCGTTAATTGTCACGCTAATGGTATCGCAAACGCCAGCTAGGGCCTCGTCGATTGAGTTGTCCACAACTTCGTAAATCAAGTGGTGGAGACCTCTTTCAGATGTGGAACCAATATACATACCAGGCCTTAGACGAACTGGTTCTAAGCCCTCCAAAACCTGGATATTAGAAGCTCCATACTCTCTCTTTTTATTTTCCATAAATACCTCTTTCTTATAAATATTTCATCTTGTTATCTTTTATTTCTATAATCGCATCCGCATCCATCAGTGAAGTCGAGGTCACAAATGCCGTCATACCCTTAATTTTATTTTCCAAATTCGCATTTCTAATGGAATCAAATTCATATAATAAATCGTCCAGCAAAATTATGGACTCGCGATTGGATAATCTCTTTAATATATCCAGATTTGCCAGCTTCATAGAGACCACAATGGCCCTCTTTTGCCCACGAGAAGCAGATGATTTTGCCAGCTGGCCATTAAATTCAATGACTATATCGTCCTTGTGGACCCCCCAGGTGGAATATCGCCGCCTCATGTCTTCAGCCAAGGCTTGGTCACGAAATTTCTCAGGATTTTCTATGTCCCAGGAATAGTCTATAGAAAATTTGACCTTCCAATTTGAATCTATATCGTAAAGATGCCTGGCCGTCCGCTTTTCCAAGAGCTCCATATACTTGATCCGGTCGTGGTTTATGGCCTGGCAAAGCTTGATGTAATCATCATCCATTAAATCCAAATGAAATTTGGGATTTGCCGTCTGCAAGTATTCATTTCTTAGCCTATAAAGATTGTTGAAGTCGCGGAGATTTTTCTCGTAAGACAGGCTGACATCTTGGATCATATCATCCAAAAACCGCCGCCTAAGTCCCGGGCTCCCATCTATTATAAAAGTGTCATAGGGTTCAAAGACAACCGCATTGTGGGTCTTGAAATTTCTAATCCTCCCCACCCGCTTGTCATTAATCTCACGGAGGACACCCTTGTCCTTTTTTAT
Source organism: Ezakiella peruensis (assembly GCF_900215725.1). Lineage (GTDB taxonomy): Bacteria > Bacillota > Clostridia > Tissierellales > Peptoniphilaceae > Ezakiella > Ezakiella peruensis. The sequence continues at coordinate 41,546 of NZ_LT962472.1, forward strand.
ATAGACGATCTTTTCCATATCGCGAACGCCCTCTTTGAACTTGGCCCTGACCCCAGCTTGGGTCTGGTCTCTTTTCACCAAATCATAATAGGTGTCCTTAAAGACAGTTCCAGTTAAGGCCAGATAAAGGCCCTCCAAAAAAGTCGTCTTGCCGGCCCCGTTTTCCCCGTAAATCAGGTTCATGCCGGGCCTTATGTCCAGGGACTCATAGGAAAAATTTCTCAAATTATAAAATAAAATGCTCTTAAGTTCCATTATATAATAGAAATAGTCACTTCTTGGCCATTAAATTCAATCACGTCCCCGTCTGAAAGCTTATGAGAGGGCCTAGTTTCAACCTGGCCGTTTACCTTGACCTGGCCGTCCTTTATCAGGTGTTTGGAAACTCCGCCAGAATCAACTAAGCTCGCCAGCTTGAGGGCGTTTTTTAATTCTGTATCAACTCTAACTTCTAAAATCAATTTTGTAACCTCACTGGTAGTAAAATATATTTAAGGACGTCTTCACTTGTTCCGTAAACGTTAAGTGGACTAGCTGAATCCTTGAAAACCAGGCGGACAGTCTTGTCGGCAAAGAGGGAGACCCCTTCCTTTAAATACCTAGGATTAAAACCTATAACCAAGTCCTCGCCAGCTTTTTGGATTTCCATGTCATCTGAAGTTTCCCCCAAATTACCGGTGGAACCCAGGTGCATGTTGCCTTCCTTTATGTCCAGGCGAACCATATTTAAATTGCCCTTGGCCACAATCATGGACCTGTCCAAGCATTCCTTGAAAACATCCTTGTCCAAAACAACTTCAGTTGGACCGGACTCAGCCAAAAGGCCTGAGTAGTCGAAAAAGTCCCCGTCAAAGAGCCTGGTGTAGACTGCAGTTGATCCAAATAAAACCATGGCGTGGTTTTTAGCCCGCATTATAGTGACTTCATCATCGTCCTTGACCAATTTTTCCACTTCATAAAGGGAAACAGAAGGGACGATAAATTCGTCATTGGCATTTGAATGAATAGGCTTATCCACAATGGTAACCCTGTAGCCGTCCAGGCTGACCCCTGTTAGCTTTTCTTCGTTAACCTTGAATTTAATACCGGTGTAGATCATCCTATTTTCATCTATGGAAACTGAAATCCTATTCTTGTTGATGAGGTCCTTTAAAGCTTCGCCCTTGATTGTAAATCTGGTATCGTCGTTAATAGATGGAAACTCTGGAAAATCTCCAGAATTTAGGGCTTGGAAGTTCAAGCGACTCCTGCCCGAAGTAGCTTTGACGCCCATATTCTCGTCAACCTTAACCTCAATCATATCGTTGGATTTGAGTTTTGAAACAATATCATAAATTATATTTGAATTAAAAACATACTTGCCCTCTTCTCTTACATCGCATTCCACACTGGTTTTAACGGAAATCCTCAGATCAGTTGAATAGAGAATCAGGTCCTTACCCCTGGTTTCAAAGAGGATGCCCTCTAAAAGAGAAGACTGAGAACCCTTGCTAACACCGCGCAAGGCGATTCTGATAGCTGATAATAAATCACCAACACGAATTATAAAATGCATAATTCCCTCCTAAGTGCAAAAATTTTTGCCTTAATAATATACTATAAATATAGTAATAGTAGTAGGGCCTGTGAAATATGTTAAAAAATGGTCACAAGCCATTGCCTATAAGATTTTCCTTGTTTATATCTTGGGGATATTTATAAACATCATCTGAAGGATGATTTTTTAATATCCCTTACCATCTTGTCAACTGAGCGTTTTAGGCCCGGGTCCTTGGCTGTGGAATTTCTGATTTTATTCCAAGCATAAATAACCGAAGTATGGTCCTTGCCATAATAAGCTCCAATATTTGGAAAAGAAAGTTCGGTGAGCTCCCTGATCAGATACATGGAAATATGTCTGGCCTTGGAAACTTGGGCGCTTCTACTAGACCCAACTATATCTGAAACCTCAACTCCAAAACGTTGGGAAACGTATTCCAAAACCTGGTCGGGAGTAATATTTAACTCTCTCCTGGCCGCCATCTTCATCTCGGATAAAACAGCATTGCAAATTCTCTCGTAGCCCCTGACATCGCCTGGCTCAACATTCATAAACTTGGCCCTGACATCAGTCCTCCTAATGGCCGACTCCAGCTCGCGGATATTGTTGGTAATATTTTCTGCAATTATCCACATAACTTCGGATGGGACCTGGTATTTGTTAAATTCAGAAGTCTTTTCCAAAATCGCATAGCGGGTGACCTTGTCTGGCATCTTGATATCGGCTACAATTCCCGATTCAAAGCGGCTGACCAAACGCTCTTCTATGGGTTTAATCTCCTTGGGCAAGCGGTCAGAAGCCATTACAATTTGGGCCCCCTTGGACATCAGAGCATTAAAGGTGTGGAAAAATTCCTCTTGGACCACGTCCTTGCTTTCCAAAAACTGAATATCGTCTATAAGTAAGACGTCCAAATTCCTGTACTTGTTTTTAAAATTGGCCTTCATAGAAGGGTCCTTGGTATTTCTAATGGAAAAAATCAGTTCATTGGTAAAGGATTCGGTCGACACATAGTGGACCCGCTTTTCAGGATTTTCAGCCAAAACCTTGTGGCCGATTGCCTGCATCAAATGGGTTTTGCCAATTCCACTTTTACCGTAGATAAAAAACGGGTTAAAAACCGTACCCGGATTGTTGGAAATCGCCCAGGCAGTTGCGTGAGCCATAGAGTTTGCATCGCAGGTAACAAAATTTTCAAAAGTATACTTGGGATCCAAAACGGGCCTTATGCCCGGCATGGAAAAATCCACTTCAGGCAGGACTTCGTCTGCTTCTTTGACATACTTGTCCTCCTCTTCTGGAGTGATAAGCCTTAGTTTCATAGTAGAAATCCCAGCCATGGCCTTTTCCAAATGGTCTATAAACCGCCTCTCTACAATATTTAAAGTAAAGCGATTGGGAGCAAGCAATATTAAATTGTTATCCTTGATACAAATAGGAGTTAAAACGCGGATGTAGGCAGAAAATTCTGTAGGCGACATAAAATACTCGGCCTGCATTTTTTTCAGCACTTCCGTCCAAATTTCTACACTGGTCATAGGTCCTCTTTTCACAGCCTGTTAAAAACTTTCCAAGTATGTTGAAAGTGTTTTTCACAGGACAGATGTTAAATGTATTTAATAACTTGATGTTTACACAGTTTTGCCTGGCCAAAAATTCTAAAAAAACTCTTATAAAGATTGAAAAATACCTTTTGTTAAAGGATATTAACAATGGGGCGGATTTTTTCACATTTTACCCAGGCTGGCCTGTTAAAAACTAAAAAAATTAAAAAAATATCTTCAAAATTCCTTACATTTTCCACAGCTATTATACCACAAAAGCCCCTTCTATGCAAAGGAATTTGTATATTTATTATAGCAGATATGAAGTTATAATTCAAATGACCTGCATAAATGTGATTTTAAAATGCATATACAAATATTTTTTTAAAAGTGAAAATCAAAAGGCTTTTCAAATTTAAATAAATTCTCAATACGCTTGATATTTGAGAAATCTTATTATATAATTAGAATATATTATAGGTTATAGGAGGCAAATATGGGACTGGATAGAAATCAAGTCAAGAGCATTTTAAACGACAACGGCTACAAATTTACTACGCCACGCAGGCATATATACAATTTTTTTAATACGACCAAGTCGCATTTTACCATTCAAGAGGCCATTGCCGAACTGGAAAAAGACCACGATGTCGGCACGGCAACCATATATAGGAATATTGTTCTCTTTAACAAGCTGGGAATTTTGGACAAGGTAGTTCTCAAAGACAATGTGGTCAGGTACGAGATCAAAAATATAAAAAGAGACCACAACCACATGATTTGCTCCTGCTGCGGCAAGGTCATTGAAACCATGAGAAAGCCTGTGCCAGGCCTTTTACAATTGGCCGAAGACGAAGGCTTTTTGGTGGAAGACTATGAATTAAATTTTTACGGCCTCTGTAAGGACTGCCAAAAGACTTGCAAGTGCAAAGAGTCTAGCAAAAATAAAGGGGCATGTGACCATTAATGCTTTGGATTTTGTTTGAAAAGTTTTTTAAGATTGGCTTATTTTCCTTTGGGGGCGGCTATGCCATGCTCCCTCTTTTTAAGCGAGAATTTATCCAGGCGGGCATCATCACAGAGGAAGTTTTTTACGAGATAATCACCCTGTCTGAGATGACCCCGGGGAGTTTTGCGGTAAATGCGGCGACCTTTATAGGCAAGGAAAAAATGGGAATCCTAGGCGCTTTGGTATCCACCTTTGCAGTCTGCCTGCCCAGCGTCTTGCTCCTTATCCTCCTTATGGAGGTCATTAAAAAATACGACAAGTCGCCAGTTAAGGAAAAGATTTTCAAGGCTCTCCGCCCGGCCGTCTTTGGCTTTATCCTATCGGCCATTGCCATGCTCTTTAAACCAGCCATGGCAGACTGGACTTCTGTCATATTGTATTTGGCAAGCTTAGGCCTCATATATTCTAAAAAAGTTCACCCCATACTGGTAATATTTATAATGGGCTTTGTGAGGATGATTTTATGAATTATTTTAAATTTTTTCTGACCTTTTTAAAGCTCGGCTTTATCAGCTTTGGCGGAGGCTACGGTATGATACTCGTCATGAAAGAAGAGCTTATCAAAAAGAAATACATTAGCGAAGAGGACTTTATGGACGTCCTGGTCGTGGCTCAAAGCGTGCCTGGGCCCCTGGCGGTAAATATTGGAGTCGCCTCGGCCAAGCACATAGCAGGCAATCTCGGCGCCATAATTGCGGCAGTGGGAATTGTAATACCCAGCTTTATTATAATTTTAATTTTGACCTTGATTTTTAATTTGATCGAGGACAACCCTTATGTAGAAAAGTTTATGACTGGGACCAAACCAGCAGTTCTGGCCCTGATTTCCATGAGCTTTTTAAATCTCTTTAAGCATTACAAAAAAACCTGGCCGAGCTTAATCCTAATGGCCCTAACCGTTGTCTTAACCGTGGTCCTCAAAGTCCACCCGGCCTTGATACTAATAATAATCGTGGCAATCGGATATTTTATAAAAAATTTGGAATAGAAAAGATAAATGACAATCGGATGGTCGGTTGTCATTTTTTGTGGGAAAAACAATAATGGATAAAAAATTGGAATAGAAAATTAGAATTAAATATAATAAAAAATTAGCAATAGAAAATAATTTTGAAAACCCATGTTGTTTTAACAACGTGGATTATTGGGATAGAAAATACAATAGAGTATTCGAGTTTAATATATTAGAAAATTGAGATAGAAAATTGGATATAATTGAATATATAAGTACACAATAAAAAATTTTGTAATAAGAAATTGCAAAAAAATTTCAAAATCCATGTTGTTTTAACAACGTAGATTGTTGGGATAGAAAGGTCGAATTGAATATAATAAGAATTTGGAATAGAAAATTTAAAATATAAGTACGCAATAAATAACTTGAAAGAAATTGCACAAAAAATAAATTTTGAAAATCCATGTTGTTTTAACAACGTGGATTATTGAGATATTTTTACTTTTGAATTTTATGAGGATTGTAGGGATTAGTCTTAAGATATTTTTATAAATGTTTAGGGGAATTTTATTTTACTGGATGAAATAGGCTGATTTTAAAATACAAGTATGAAATAAATCATTTGAAAGAAATTGTGAAATAGTAATTTTTAAGATCTATGTTGTTTTAACAACGTGTATAATTAGAATAAGAAATTGAATTTAATATAAAAAATTTGCAATAAAGAATTTTGTAAAAAATAAATGCCAGTCATTATTCACCGCCCTCTTAAATCCAGACACGGTAATAAGGGGGTATTTTAATGAGAACAATAATTTTCAAAATCCATGTTGTTTTAACAACATAGATTATTGGAATATAAAATTTGCATTGAATATTCCAAAAAAATTAGAATAGAAATTTGAATTGAATATGTTAAATAATTGGGATAGAAAATGCAATAGAGTATTCGAGTTTAATATGTTAAAATATTGGGATAGAAAATTGGATGTCTAAGTACGAAATAAATAACTAAAAAAACTAAAAAAATCCCCCATCTCTGGGGGAAAATTTTACTTATCTTTTTTAATTAATTCGCCGCTTTCTAAATTGTATTCGTATTCAATGTCCTTGCCGGCCTTGGTTTTAACTTCGATTTCCAATTGATTGAAGGATCCGGTTTCCTCAAAATCAACAGAATATGAATCCAAGTAATAATCTGGGCCTGCGTCCTTTAGGGCAGCTTCGATTAATTCGTCTACTTTTGAAAGCAGAGATAAATCAATAGCTTGATTATTTGTTGTCCTATCTTTTTCTGCTTCTTCTTTGATAATTGAACCATCTGCAGCGGAAGTTTTTAAACCGTATTCGTGGGTCTCATCAAAACCTTCGATTTCGTATTCGTCGCCTGACATTTCCTTTTCAAAGCTGATCTCTTCGATGCTGGCATTTGGATACTTGTCTGTAAAAACCTTTACAGCATCAGCTAGGCTGATAATTTCAGCATCTGCCTTTGTATCTGTTTTTTCTTCTGTTTTAACATCTGCCTTAGATTCTGTTTGTGTGTCGGCCTTTGCTGGCGCAGGTGTATTAGCTGGCTTTTGGCAGCCTGCAAAACCCAGGGCCAGGGCCATTATTAAAATTAATTTCTTCATTAAATCATCCTTTCTTTTTTTGCGATACTTTACATATTTACCCAGGGATCGGCATTTTTACACATTTATATTTTTGCTTGTAGAAATCTTAGTTAGTAAGGAAAATATAAGCTTGTAATCTGTAGTAGAATATTATAGAATAAACATAAGAATAAGAAGCTTATAATAGGTAGGTTTTGAAATTTACCTAGGAAATTAGGGAAATAATTTGAGAATTTTGTAGGTATTTTAAGTTTGATTTATCGAAAATATTGGAGTTGAAAATGAGCAGAAAAGAAAAAAGTACAGATTTGTGGGTTTATGATTTATTAAAAGAGGCGGAATTAAATTTAGATGCCCAAGGCTCTACAATTAAAGAAATAGATGATGCACTTAAAACTGCTTCCAAGAGAGGTACGGGAAAAGTTGGTTTTCCTGAATATGTAGGAGTAATAAAAGATTTTATTATAGTTATTGAAGATAAGAGATCGCTTTCTATGCATGAAAAAAGGACAGATAAAGGAATATTGGCAGAGGATGTTTTATCTACCTGTGATTTTGCTGTAAATGGAGCATTATTTTATGCTAAGCACCTTATAAAAAACACATCTTATACAAAGGTGATTGCAATTGGTGTATCAGGCAATGAAAAGAAACATAGGATAAGTCCTTTATTTGTTAACGATAGGTTGGACTATTATGAACTTCCTGAAATAGAAACATTTATATCATTTAATGAAGATAACATTTATGAATACTATACAAAAGAAATTTTAAAAGAAAATACTAATTTTGAAAAAGAGACCAAAGAAATATTAAAAGATGCTGCTTTATTGCACGAAGATTTAAGAAATTATGGGTCAATTCAAGATAAGGATAAGCCGCTAATTGTATCTGGTATTTTACTTGCTCTTAGAGAAATGGAGTTCGGAAATTTTTCTATTGATATGTTGACAGGAGATTCTAAAAAAACTGATGGTCAAAAGATTTACGACGCTATAAGGGATAATCTCAATAGAGCAAATGTATCCCCTGATGTTAAAAGAGATAAATTACTGAATCAGTTTTCGGTTATCAAAGATACTACAAAAATAAATCAGATAGACTCCAACTTAGGTAAAACCCCAAACAGGCATTACACAGAGTTTTTATACAAAAGTATTTTTCAATCAATTAGATTTCACCAAAGTGGAGAAGATTTTTTAGGACGATTTTATGGGGAATTTATGTCTTATTCCGGTGGAGACGGTCAAACCCTTGGTATTATATTAACTCCAAGACATATTACTGAGTTATTTTGTGATTTGCTTGATCTGAAGCCGGATGACAAGGTAATAGACCCATGTTGCGGGACGGCAGGGTTTTTGATTGCTGCCATGCATGATATGTTACAAAAAACAGATGATGATTTTGTAAAAGATAACATCAGAAAAAATCAGCTTTTTGGTATAGAAGATCAATCGTATATGTTTACTATTGCCACAACAAATATGATTCTTAGGGGAGACGGGAAAAGTAATCTTGAAAATCAGGATTTTTTAAAGCAAAATCCTTCAAAATTACAACTTAAGGGTTGCACTGTAGGTATGATGAATCCTCCTTACTCTCAAGGGTCAAAGGATAATCCGAATATATATGAAATATCTTTTACAGAACATTTATTAGACTCGATTGTTGAAGGTGGCAGGGTTGCAGTTATTGTTCCTCAATCTACAATGACAGGTAAAACCAAATATGAGAAAGAAACCAAGGCCAATATTTTAAAACACCACACCTTAGAGGGAGTCATTACCCTAAATAAAAATACCTTCTATGGAGTTGGCACAAACCCTTGCATAGCTGTTTTTACAGCAGGTATCCCCCACCACCCAGACAAAGTATGTAAATTTATTAACTTTGAAGACGATGGATACGAAGTTGCAAAACATATTGGGCTTATAGAAACGCCATCGGCCAAGGATAAAAAGCAACATTTGCTTGATGTATGGTTTGATAGAATTGATGCAGAGACAAAATTCTGCGTTGAAACAACGATTGAAGCAGATGATGAATGGCTGCACTCTTTTTATTATTTTAATGATGAAATCCCGACCGACCAAGATTTTAGAAATACAATTGCAGATTATATTACTTTTGAAGTTAATATGATAACCCATGGCAGAGGGTATTTATTTGGAATTGAAGACGATGAGGAAGAATCCTCGGAAGAAGATTTCCTTTTAGCAGCTGACGATGGTGAAGACTATGAAGAAGAATAGATTATCACTAAATGATGTGGAATGGGGAGAATTTAGAATAGGAGATGTATTTGATGTATCTGGCACAATAACAACTCATCCTAGTAGTTTAAATAAACCTGGCAAATTTCCTAGAATTACTTGTGCGGGAACGAATAATGGTTTAGATGATTTTTACAATAATACTATAACTGAAACAGGAGGAGTATTGACTGTAGATAGTGCTACAGACGGCTATATATTTTACCAAAATAATGATTTTTTAGCCACAGATCACGTAGAGAAAATTTCAATGAAAAACGGACAGAAGATGTCAAAAGAGATAGGGTTATTTGTAAAAACAGCAATTGAAAATTCAAAAGATAAAAAATATGGATATGGATATAAGTTTAGTCAGTCTAGAATAAATAAACAAAAGATTAGTTTGCCGATTGATAACTTAAATAACCCCAACTGGAAATTTATGGAAGATTATATCAAGCAAGAGCAAAGAGAAATTGCACAAAAAATAGTTTCTTATTATGAGCAAAAAATGCTTGAAACAGGCTTTGATTTACTTGGACTTGAAGACCTCGAGTGGAAAACATTTAAAATAGAAGATGTTTTTGATATTAGACCTGTTAAAGGAAAGGTTATTTCTAATTATTCAGACGGTAATGTACCTTATATTTCGACTTCTAGTCAAAGCAATGGTTTAATAGGATTTGTTGATTCGGAAAAAGATATTAGTATGGAAAAATGTATATCAATAGATCCTATTGCTGGAAATTGTTTTTATCATGACTATAAATTTATTGGTCGTGGTGGAGCGGGTTCTGCTATCAATTTGCTTTATAATGAAAATTTAAACAGTCATAATGCAAAGTTTATTATAGGTTCATTAGAAACAGCATCTAAAAGTAAGGCATCTTATGGTCTAGCATTAAATGGAAACAGACTGAAAAATACAAAATTAATTTTACCTGCAGATAAAAATGGCAATCCTCATTGGGAATATATGAGTAAATTTATGCAAAAATTAGAAGCAAAAAAGCTCGAGAAAGTGCTTGACTATATATATATATATATATATATATATAGGTTAGCGGTTTGCAGGGAATCTGAACTAGCAGGTCTCTATGAAAAAGAATGGAAAGAATTTTGGCTTGAGGATATTGTGGATATTAAATCGGGACAAGATATTTATGCAAGAGAAAGAATTGAAGGCAATACCCCATATATAACTGCAACTGCACAAAATAATGGCATAGGTTATTTTGTAGATAACATAAACAAAACTTTGGAAGAAAAAGTTATAAGTGTAAACCGCAATGGTTCTGTAGGATATGCGTTTTACCATGATTATAAAGCTTTATATGGAAACGATACAAGACAATTAGTCCCTAAACATAAAAATAAATATTTTTCATTGTTCCTGACAAATGTTATTACTAAGCAGAAAGAGAAATATGGTTATGGTTATAAAATGGGAACAGGTAGGCTAAAGAGGCAAAAGATATTGTTGCCGATTAATAATTTAGGAGATTTGGATTTTGATTATATTGAGAAATATATGCAAATTCAGGAAATAAAAAAATATTATGATTTGATTTCTTATTATCAAAGTCAGATCTAAATTATATCGAAAAACTTTAGCTCTTTTTTGATTTTATTTTAATTTATAAACTTCAAAGAAAAAACGCCCGGCTGGGCGTTATTTTTATAAGGTCTCTATATATTTTTTGACATCTGGGCCCACGTAGATTTCCTCGTCATCGGTGATTAGGATTGGGCGTTTCACTAGCATGCCATCTGTGGCGAGGAGGTCGTATTTTTCCTTGTCTGTCATGTCAGGAAGTTTGTCTTTGAGGCCCTCATTTCTGTAGATTTGGCCGGATGTATTAAAAAATCTTTTGATGTCCAGGCCGGATTTTTTATGCCAGTCCTTTAATTCTTTGGCACTTGGATTGTCCTCTTTAATGTCCCTGTAGTCGTATTTTATTTTCTTTTCCTCTAGCATTTTTTCCACACCCCTGCAGGTGGTGCATTTTTTGTAGCAAATTAATTTCATTTCTTGTCTCCTTTCATATTTTTTGTTTTTCTTCTGCTGTCCACCAGATTTCCCCTGAGGAATTCTGAGTGGATGATGTATTCTAATCTTTCATTTATATAGATGGCAAACATTCGCTTGTGCCGGGTTTTGATTATAAAAAAGGCCATTGATAGGGCCACTGCGATTATGACGAGGACTATGAGGACGAAGGTCGCTATGGATATGCCAAATAGTGAACGTACATCCAAGTCCTTGATTGATCTCACTGTTAATAATACGGCACCAAATGATAGGAAAAATGGGAAGAGAAACTTCCATATTGGGGCGAAAAAGGACCCAAAGTTTACAAAACGATATTTAAAGTCCAAGAGGACGTTGATATTAGATGCAATCGTTATGACTTCGTCAATAGTGCCCTCATTCTTGTCATTAAATAAGTCCTTCATGACGTCTTCCAAGGCCTCTTCCTTGGCGTGGTGGATGAGATTTGCTATCCGCTTGAAGTGTTTTTTGAAAAAACCTTCCTTCTCGGTTAAATATAGGTCCTGAATCTCCTCCGCCAGGTCGGTTTTTATTGTATTTATATCCAAGGGGCCGTAGTCTTGGGGCTCGGTCTCAGTGTAAACAGTTAAATTATCTTTATCAAAGGTATTCATAAGTCCTCCATTTGTAGACTCTTACCCATTTTTAAGTAGACCTATTGCTTTTTTAAGAAAATTGTTGTATATTTGTGCCAAGGAGAGTGGAAGGAATTGACTAAATACGGATTAGTGCTTGAGGGAGGAGGCGCCAAGGGTTCTTACCAAATTGGAGCCTACCAAGCCCTCCAGGAATTGGGCTATGAATTTGAAGCGGTTGTTGGGACCTCAATTGGGGCCATTAATGGGGCCTTTATCGTTTGCGATGAGGTCGATAAGTGCAAGGAAATGTGGCGGACGCTTAACATGTCCGAATTTGACGAGCCTGAGCTTAAAGCTTTTGACGATAACGATGATATACTTACAATAATTGCCAATGCCATTAAGATTTTTAAAAATGGAAATATTTCACCAGAGCCTTTGAAACGCCTGGTTTATAATAATTTTGAAGAGGATAAGATTAGAGAATCCAAGATGCGTTTTGGCCTGGCTACTTTAAATGTGACCGACAGAAAGGCTGAGGACGTCTTTGCGGATGAAATCGAGGAGGGCTTACTTCTCGACTATATAGTTGGGTCTGCCTACCTGCCCTTTTTTAAGATGGAAAAGCTCCACGGTAAATATTTTTTGGACGGGGGCATGTACAATCGTATTCCCTTTAATATGGTAGTGGATATGGGCCTCACTCCTCTTATTATCAGGGCCAATCCCAAGGACCTAAGAGACCGGAATTTTCCCAAGGACGCTATCGTCATCGAACCTTCGACCAAGATCAATAACGTTTTAAATTTCAATACCCAAAAGGCCGACAAGCTCATTCAAATGGGCTATATGGATGCTATTAAAAAACTCAAAAACCTATCAGGCGACGAATATTATTTTGAAAAATTCACTGAAGCAGAAGCCCTAGAAATTTTTGAGGCCAAGGTCATGCCTGGCCTTATCATGACTAAAGAAGAGGGTCAAGTCTCATCGCCCTATCGCCTGCTCTTTGATAAATACCTGCCCATGGTCGAAGAAAACCTCCAGCTGGACTATGACTATCATCTAACGGATGCCCTGGTCGCCCTGGTTGAAAAATACATGACCAAGAAAAATCTGGACAAATTTAAAACTTACAAGATCAAAGACATAGCAGAACAAATGCAGGAAGCCGACTTCTACCCCAGCAGATGGTAGACACGACCACCCATGAGGGAAAATATGTAGAGAAGAAAACAATTTCTTTAACAGTAGGAGTATATTCTTTAACGACTATCAAGTTGTTAGCATCCGCCAGCTAATTAGCGACTGTCTACTCATTAATGCTTAGACATTCACTAGTACAATTACTCAAAAATTAAACTTATATAAGCAGATTAAGAATAAAATTCTTCTAATCTAATCCACACTAAAGCGTTACGCTTCAGTGTAAATACCAGTAGAGGCCAGCGTTTTTATAGCTATGTGTCAAATGTTAGGGAGAATCATTGAAAAATAATTCTCCCTTTCTTGTATTTTTTCCACAAAAAAATTGCAGGTTTTTGGCCTGCAATTTTTTAATAAATTCTGTCAACTATTTCTTCATAGAGTTCTTTTTCAAAGAATGGGTGAACTATTTCTATTTCTTCTGGATTTTCCGTATCCATTTGTCTGACACCTGTCCAGAAGCCGCCGAGTCTCATGGCAAAGTCTTCGTTGGTCATCCTTTCTTCAGAGAGGAATTCGTAGTAGTTAAAGACCGCACCCCTGCCCAGATAGTATTGGCCGTTTGACCTAAAGACTACATATATATCGTGTCCTGTTCCCCGAAAATTGGACACAAAAGGAGGAGAACATGGACTACACCAAAGACTACAAAAAGAAAAAAGTAGAAGAATATCTAAACTCAAAACTATCACTTAGAAAATTTGTAAAAATTAACAACATACCCAAAACAACCCTTCAAGGTTGGATCCAAACATACAACGAATACGGACCAGATGCCTTTATGGACTCAACAACTACCTAAGTCCAAATGAAAAAAGGGCCAAGTATTACGAAGAAAAAGAAAGAGCATAAAGAAGCTTTCTTGCTATATGATAAATTTTTGAATAAGCTTTATGTCAAGGGCTATGCAAGTTGCTTCGCAACCCTTGACAATCGCATTCAAAAATTTAGTTAGCAAGTAGAAAGCATTCTTTTAGATGAACAAATTATTTGTCCAACTTTTTGGGAACACCCCATCGGAGAATACGCCGGTCCCTACTTCCAGGTAAGAGCCTTCGGGTTCGCCCACTGCATTGGATCCTACCCTTTGGATGTCGGCTATATTTTGGGTTTCCCTCTCGCTGGCTCCTATGGAAAATTCTTCATCTTCTGGTGGTACATAGAAGCCTAGGAAAATGTTTTCCATCTCTCCGCCAATGGCTTCTAGCCTGTCGTTTTCGGCTTGGCTAATGGCTTCTTCACGTAGTTCTTTTTCGCTGACTGCCGATAGAAATTCCAAGAGGTCCTTGTAATCTTCCAGGGTTTTCTTTTTCTTTGCGTCAAGAATTCCATAAGCTTCTGCGTTTTCCCTTGTGTAATCGGTCATCCAAATGAGTCTTTGATAGACTTCGACATTTGGCTCTACATAGTGGTGGGTTGGGATTGGTTCAAAGCCGCCCATTTCTGCCCCAAATTGCTTGGAGTAAAGAATTGTATTGTGCTTGAGTTGGGCCCATGATGCCAGGGCTGTGTTTAGGTCCTTGTAGGCCCATTTTTCATTTTGCATAAAGGTCGGATAGCCAGTTAAATCTTGGTTGTTAAAGCCCTCAAGTGTCCACAGCCAGGTCTGGTAGATATTGGATCTTTTTTCCTCATCAGACCTGGAAGTGACTTGGGTCTTAATGGTTTCCAGCCTGTCTAAAAATTCATCCCACTTTAAATTCCTTTCACTTGTGGATGAAATCATATAGGCCAGGTCATTACCCATAACTGCCATTAGGTCAACGCCAGATGCGACTGGGCGCATGGAGGCTGGACGATCGTCGATGAGTCCTTGGAGCCAGATGTTATCCACAACCGCCCTTTGTGGGAGCAAGGACATTTGCATGCCCTTGGTCGGATTGATTTTCGGCCCTTCCATGGACTTTAAAACGTCGGCAACCTTTTTCACGACTATGTCTGAGCTAATTTTTTCCTTATCAAAATTGCTGTCGCCAGTAACATCGTAAACGATTTCAGCGAGCTTTAAAGGAGTTAAATCTTCTGTTGATTCCACCATAAAGCTGATGGGTTCATAGATTTCCTTCCACAGATTTGCAGCCTTTTCATCTATGACTAAGAGTCTGGATAAGAGGATGGCTGATCGAATGGCTTCATATTCGGGTTCATTGGAGAAATCTAAGACTCTAAAAAAGTTTTGCGAATAGAGCATATTGGCCTTAAAATATGATTTTAAGTCTTCAGACTTGGTGTAGTTGCCGCGGACCTTAAACATAGAGTAGTCGACTCGGGCTCCGGTGATATTGGATATGGCCATGGATTCACCATCGATATTGGCCATCTCTGCATCAGATATTTCCTCTACCTCTGCTGGCACATCGGCATCCTCGCCAAGGAGCCTGAGGCCAGTGTAAAATAAAGCAGCATTTCTAATAGAAGCTGGGTCCTCGTCCAGATCATCAAGAGCTGTCTCCAAGAGGCCCTCTGTCATGGCGAGGAGCTTGGATCTTAGGCCATTTGCCTCCATATTTTCCAGAAGGCCCAGATAGATTATATTGTAAAGGTGGAGGACAGAGTCCGTCGTTACAAAGGAATTGTTAAAGGTGTATTGGTTGTTTTCATAGACGGAAAATGGCTGTTGGTAGAGGTCGTAAGTGACCGCAAAGCCATCTTTTTCTATTGATTTAATGGCGTCTGGGAAAGTTTTGTACATGTAATCCATAACACCTTCAACATTGGCCAGGTTTTTTTCTATTACATAGGGCTCGACATTGGCTTGGGGCCTTTCGTAAGCAAAATCGCCTTGCTTAGGACCCTTTAGCTTAAAAAAGGACAAGAGCTGGGCTTCGTTAATTTTATTTTCTGCCTTACTATTATCTTTATCTTGGTCTTTGTCTTTGTCTTCCTTTTCCTTAACCTCTACTGGGTCAGGATCTTTTTCCTTGTCTCCGCTCGTAGACCCATCATGGCGCTTGCAGGATACAAATACTAGCATTAGTGCCAGGATTAGAGCGATAATTCTCTTAGTTTTCATATATACTTACCTCCTCATTTTTTAAGTACACTTGATGTTTTTGGTCGCCTACAATAAATAGGCCTTGGTCTATTAGGAAAAAATCTGCCTTGAAATCCAAATCAAATGATGAAATCAATTCGATTTTCAAATCGTACTGCCTGTACATATTCAAAGAATACTGGTCCTTATATTTCTCTATGGTGTAGATCTCGTCAAAGCCGTCGCCATTTAAATCGGCCAGGGCAAAGTCGACCATGGGCCTGATAAAACGCGAACAGCGGAACTTGGGCCGCAGGATCCCATCATCAATATAGTAGATGAACATGCGCTTGGCATAGACCTGGTGGGAGGGGGCCTTGTTGTAAACCCCGAAGGCAATGTCAAAGTTGGTCTCGTCGTTCACCCGGCCGGTCTGGACTTTATAAATATTGTGCTCGTACTTGCCCTTAAAGTCCCTGACGAATTTTTTATCTTCCGATTTAAAGATTAATTTATTGGAGTACTTGGACCAAAGGGGCCGGACCACAGTCATCTGCCAAGGGCGATTGTCCTCGTCAAAAACCTCAAAGGTCTGAGATTTTTTTGCAAAAAATATAAGCCAGATAAATACAAACAAAAGCAAAAATACCCATATTAATTTTTTCCTAGTGAATTTATATCTCATATCTAAGATAATTATAGTACTTTAGCATAATAATTGCAAGGCGGGAGAAATTTGGGGGCTTAAGGGGAAATATTTTTATTGATTTTTAATTTATATTTATTATATTGCGAATATAAATATTATCCGTAAAATATATGCGGGTGTACTTTTCGGGCTACATTTTTCTCAGATTGTTGACAATCGGTGGCCGAAATAAATCGGCCTCTACAAAGACGATTGTCAACATTTGCGTGAGTCACTGCATACCAATCGGTCAATTTTTATACGAGGCGGTGGCTACCATAAAGGTGAACTGCCCCTTGTCAAGTAGACACAACAATTAATTAAAAACACATATTTAAACTGCATACTCTCTGTACTCCAACGGAGCCATGCAGTTTAATCTTTTTTGAAACCTCTCGTTGTTGTAAAATTCAATATAATTAATAATTCTGTCTTTTAATTCTTCTAAAGAATTAAACTCTTTACCATAAAACATCTCTGTCTTTAATATACCAAAAAACCCTTCCATTGGTCCATTATCTATACATTTACCTACCCTTGACATACTATGCTTCATCCCTTGACCTTNAGTTCTTGACTTTAGAGCCTCTTCTCCTTTTTCCTTGTACTTTACATACCATGAGGCGACAGTTGTATCTCCTGCATTTATTTCCTTGGCTATTTCTATGAATGATTTGTTTCCTTTTTCGTATTCTTTACATGCTTGTATTTTTGTTTCTAAGTCAAATTTAATTTTCCCCATTTTTTCTCCTTTTATGGGTTTTTAATTAATTAGACTGTCTACTTTGCATGTATCATACCACCTTTATGGTGGCCATTTCGTCCGTGGAGACTCGATATCCAGCGGTCGAAATATTAAATATAAAAATTATTCCCAAAGCAATTATCACCCTCCCTAAATTTTCCCACAAAAAAACAGCCGCGTTTGCGGCTGCCCTACATTTTTTATTAGAATTCATATTTTACAATGGAATAGGTTTCGGTTTCCAATCTGTCCTTGCCTTTGAGGCCGGTTAGTTCAATCAAAAATCCTATATCCACAACTTCTGCTCCCATATTTTTGAGGAGTTTTTCGCAGGCCATAATGGTTCCGCCTGTTGCCAGTAGGTCATCGACAATCGCAACCCTGTCGCCAGGTTTGATGGCGTCCTTGTGGATGAAGAGTTCGTCTTCCCCGTATTCTTTTTCGTACTTGTAGGATACAGTTTCCCTTGGGAGCTTGCCCTTTTTCCTAACAGGGACAAAGCCTATGCCCAGCTCAACTGCGACTGTGCATCCAAAGATAAAGCCGCGAGCTTCAGGGGCTACAATGTATTTGATCCCCTTGCCTCTTAGTGGTTCTGCGAGTTGCTTGACCGCTTCCCTGTAGGCTTCTGGGTTTTGCAAGAGGGTTGTAATGTCCTTAAAGGATATGCCCTCTTTGGGAAAGTTTTCTATAACTGCTATTTCTTTTTTTAAATCCATAATTTCACTCTTTCTATTCTATAATATCGCCGCGAATTGCCTTGTCTATGGCGATTAGCTCCTCTTCTGAGAGGGGGATATTGGATCCCTTGTTTCTAATTGGCTTGGCATAGCTGATGGACTGGCTGCCAGCGTAAATGCTGGTCAAAATAAAGCCGTTGTAATAGGAGTCCAAAAATGCAATCGAAAAGGACAGGTCGCCACCTCGCCCTAATTTTTCATTGGCCAGGGCATTGTACCTGTAAAAGCCGACCTTGTTTATAGTAAAGCTGTAGGCCTGCTCCAATTTTGCAATCTTTTCTTCTCTCAAGATATTTCCCGTGTGGATGTCATTTATATCTTTTCTAAGTATGCCCAGTAGCTTTTCAAGGTCTATATCTTCGTAGCCGGCCATTTTGTCGAAGCGATTTTTTAGTTTTTTGATTCGATTCATGTTTATTATAACCAGGACTAAAAGTATTGCCGACAATCCGACTAGCCCGTAGATAATTTCCATTTGATATTTTTCTAACATGTTTTTACCTAATTATCTTGAATTATTTTTTCTAAAATTTTTGCGGCTTCATGGACCTCATCCATGGTGTTAAAGTAGCCAAAGGAAAATCTTACCATGCCCTGGTCTAGGGTATGGAAGTGTTTGTGGGAAAGCGGTGCACAGTGCATTTGGCTGCGAACGGCAACCTCCCCTTCCCTGTCTAGGGCCATGGCCACTTCGGCGCTGTCCCTGTCACTTATATTTAAACTTACTATGCTGGTGATTTGGTCATCGGATTCAATCCCGTAGACTATTACTCCAGGCATATCTTTTACCAGCCTATAAAAAGTCTTGGCCAAGTCTTTGACATGGGCTTCGATATTTTCTATGCCAACTTCATTAATCCAGTCTATACCTGCGCCCAGACCCACAATTCCGTGGAGGTTTTCAGTGCCCGCCTCGTACTTGTCGGGTGCAAAGTCCGGGTGGACCAGGGACTGGCTGCGTGATCCCGTGCCGCCAACCATAAAGGGTAAAACAGCGGTCTCGTCACGTACATACAAAAAGCCTGTTCCCATGGGCCCCATTAGAGCCTTATGGCCAGGTGCTGCCAAGAGGTCAATCCGCGCCTCTTCCACATCTATTGGCATGTGGCCAATGGATTGGGCTGCATCGACCAAAAATAATATATCTCTGGATAGGCTGTTGCCAATTTTTTTGATGTCTTTGACCCTGCCAACCAAGTTATCCACGTGGGAGATTGCAACCATCCTCGTGTTTGGCTTGATGGCTCTTAGGATATTATCCGCAAGGTCATCAATTGGACAATCCAAAATATCCAAGTCAACTCCCCTCTCCTCTAAAACGTGGAGGGGGCGGAGGATGGAATTGTGTTCATATACACTTGTAATGACGTGGTCTCCAGCTTGGAGAGACCCAAACATTGCGATATTTAAGCCTTCAGTACAGTTTTTTGTAAAGGCTATATTTTTTGTAGACTCTGCATTTATCAGGTCTTTTATTTTTTCGCGCACCTTAAAGACCTCACGAGCTGACTTCATAGCCAGCTGGTGAGCTCCTCTGCCCGGGTTTGCAGCATAGTCAAAAGCCTGGGCCACAGTCTCCTTTACAGAGGGAGGCTTGGGCCAAGAGGTTGCTGCATTGTCCAGATAAATCATATTATTGGAGTTTTGAGTAAACGATCTTTAGAGTTTCAGCTTTTTTATCTGCTGCTTCTTTTAGAAGTTCGTCTGCTTTCTTTCTGATGCCGTTTGCGTATTCTTCGTCTTTAATTGAATTTACGTTGATTAGTACATTAAAGAGAGCTCCTTCAAGTCCTGATTGAAGTAGAAGAGTGCCAACTCCAACGTCTGTGATAGCGTTTTTGTTGCCGCAGTTTGCGTAAATGCTTTGTAGATTTAGAGCCTTTAAGCAGAGTTCAGCTGCTCTTAGAGGAATTTCAAGAGCTTTCTTGTAGCCTTCTTGGATAGCTGCACTTCTAGCCTTCTTTTCTTCGTCAGTTTCCTTTGGAAGTTTGAAAGCTGCCATAACATCATCAAAGCTTGATGCGTCTGTGTCAACGATTTCTTCTAGCTCTTCTCTGATTGGATCGAGTTCAGCTTGGATTTTTTTCATTTCAGCTTTTTCGTCTTCTGTGAGACCTTCAAAAGCTTTTTTGTCGATTGTGAGGCTGCCAACCATTTGAGTTAGGGCAACACCGAGTGAACCTGCATAGGCTGAAACGCTTCCGCCGCCTGGTGCTGGAGCTTCTCCAAAAACTTCCTTATTGTAATCTCTTAAGCTTAAATCAATTAATTTCATATTGTCCTCCTATAATTTTAAAAATATTTTGCTTTTCTCTCCTATTATATATATGATGAACGTAGATGCAGTCTATAAATGCATTACGCTATCAGTAACTATCCTGCCAACTCCGCTCATTACGATTTGGCCATCTTCCCTGTAAATCTCAATTAGGCTGGGCCTCTTCATGGCCTGGCCTTGGTAGATTGTAATGTGGTCGCTGCCAATTTTATCCAAGAGGATTTTTCCAACTGAAGCCGCTGCAGAACCTGTGGCCGCTTCTTCAAAAAATCCAATGGCTGGTGAAAAATACCTGGTGTAGGCAAATTTCTTGTCCCCGTCAACTGAGGCGTAGACTAGGTATAAGCCAGATGCCTTGAGGTCTTCACTCAAAGTTATCAGGTCAAACATATCGGGCTTTGCCATATCTAAGGTCTCCTTGTCTTTGACAAAGACAATCAGGTCGTGGTTAAAGTAACCGCCCAGATGAATGTCGCCAAGCTTGTCTTCTTCGATTCTTAAAATCTGTCCAATCCTGGACTTGTCGACGCCGGCATTCTCTAGTTTAAAATATTTATTATCCATAACTATGCCGATCTTATCGACTTCATAGTCCTTGTAATCTATATTTACATCTAGGATTTCCCCGTCCTTTAATTCCAGCTCTGCCCTCTTGGTTCCCTCTTCTATAGGCCTGATGTAGCCCATGTTGGACAGGACATAAAAGGCGCCCAGGGCTGCGTGGCCAGAAAATTTTATCTCCTGGGTCGGGGTAAAAAATTCTATAAAAAATCTACCGCCCTCACGATTGTGGATAAAAGCACTCTGTGAGAGGTTGATCTCATTTGCAATTTGCGGATAATACATTTGAGGGACTTCTTCGCACTCCGGCACAACTGCGGCCGGGTTACCGCCAAAGCGGCACTGCGTGAAGCTATCAATTGTAATTAGCCTTAAGTCCATTAAATTCATATAATCACCCTTCTTATTATATCAAATGTGATTTAATAGTTCAATTAGTCGGTCCAGCTCGTCCATGGAATGATAGTCGATGACTATAGACCCCCTGCCCTTTTTGTCGTTGATGCGAACCTTAGCCATAAATTTATTTTGCAGGTCCTCTTCAATCTCTTTAATAAAAATATTTTCTACAGTCCCCTTGGCCTTCTTGGATTCTTTTTCCGTTTGACGGACATTTAGGCCCAGGGTTTTAATTTTTTTGGCCAAGGCCTGCTGGTCCTTTAGAGGCAGGCCAGATAATACTTTAGCGTGGCCAAAGCTAATAGCCCCAGACCTTACATCTTCCATTACATGGGGGTCCAGCTTTAAGAGTCTAAGGACGTTTGCCACATGGCTCCTGCTCTTGCCAATTTCCTTGGCAAAGTCAGACTGAGTTAGGCCAGCTTCCTTCATGAGCTCTTCATAGCTCAGGGCCTCTTCAATCGGATTTAGATTTTCCCTTTGAATATTTTCAATCAAGGAAAGCTTTTTGATGTCTTCCTTGGGGAAGTCTCTAACAATAGCTGGGATCTTGTCTCTGCCCAGGCTAATGGTCGCCCTGTACCGTCTCTCCCCTGCAACTATCATATACCCATCTTCAAATGGAGTTAACAGGATTGGCTCCAAAAGTCCGTGGGATTTTATACTCTCTGCCAATTCCTTTATGGCGTCCTCGTCAAAGTCCTTGCGAACTTGGTCAGGATTGGCCTTGATTTTACTTAGCTCTATTTCTTGGATTTCTTCCTTGGGGATGTGCTTGGTCTCTTCGACTTGTTCGAAAAGTGCGTCCAAGCCCTTGCCCAGTGATTTATTTTTTCTCATATAGACTCCTTATCTAAAGCGCTTGTCAAATTCATTCGCAAACTTCTTATAAGCTTGGGCACCGGCAGATCTTTTATCGTAGTCAAAAATGGATAGACCGTGGCTGGGTGCCTCCGCAAGGGTTACGTTTCTGGGTATGGAAGTTTTAAAGACCAAGTCCTTAAAAAATCCTCTGACTTCTGCCTCTACATCCTGGGCCAGATTATTTCTGGTGTCATGCATGGTTAAGACAATGCCCTTGATCTCAAGGCCAGAATTATAATTTTCCTTGACCAGGTTAACCGTCTTCATCAGCTGGGTCACGCCTTCAAGCGCGTAGTATTCAGACTGGATGGTCGATATAACCCCGTCGCTAGCGTTCAGGCTCATAAGCGAAAGTATGCCCAGACTTGGGGGACAATCGATAAAAATGTAGTCGTAAAGAGGACTGACCTCTTGCAATTTATTGCGAAGGAGATAATGCCAGTTGCCATTTACAGCTAGCTCGATTTCCATACCTGCAGAATCACTGGACCCAGCTATGAGCTTTAGGCCCTTGTGAGTGGTATCGGAAATCACAGAAGAAATATCTGCATCCTCCATGATGAGCTTATAGATATTGCCCGCAATTTCAGTGGAATCATCTGCCAGCCCTGAGCTTAAATTTGCCTGTGGGTCCACGTCGACAACCAAGACCTTGCGGCCCTTGTCAACCAAGGCTGCAGCCAAGTTCAAGGTCGTTGTGGTCTTGCCAACGCCGCCCTTTTGATTAAAAAAAGATAAAATATTTGCCATAAGCCCTCCTATAATTATAATACCATAAAAGGGCCAAGAATAAAAGACTAAGGGGATTTATTTTTTAAAATGTTCCACGTGGAACAATCAAGAAATAAATTGTGATTTAAAATTGCGAGCATACGGTCATGAAATTTGAAATAATAATGCGATTTGCAAATCAAAGATGTGGGACAACAGAATTGGAAGAAGAAATTTCAATTTAAAATCATGAACACAAGGCCGTGTAAAGTTAAATGAAAAACGCAATTTGCAATTGAAGGCACGCTGCTAGCATATTAGGAATAAAAAAAACAATTTCAAACGCAAGATGAAAATCAACAGAATTGGAAAAATAAACTGTAATTTAAAATTAGAAGCATATAGGCAGGAAAGTTGAAATAAAATTTTAATAATTAAACAAAGATGAACAGCGACAAAACTTGAAAAACAAATTGCCATTTAAAATTAAAAGTACAAGCACAAGAGCAAATAAAATAAAAATTGTTCCACGTGGAACAATTAATAAGTAATAACTTACAATGCAGACAAGAATGCAAATAAAAGTCAGACTTTAAATGCAAGTTAAAAACAAAGAAAACTAATCGTCAAGCACGACTAGAAATAAAAATGCAGGTGAGCGATAAAAATAAAGGAAGATATGATTAATATAAAACACATAAGCAAAGGTAATTACAACAAAAGCTAGAGCACAAGATAAAACACAAATAAAAATAATGTTCCACGTGGAACATTATTTGTTTAAAATCTTAATAAGGTCTTCAATTGTATTTATATCTGGGAGCTTGCACTCGGATTTTATCCTGGCTATTGTCGGCTGTCTGAGGCCGGCTTTTTCTAAAAGTTCTTTTTGACAGAAGACTTGGTCCTTGGTCCCAGATGCGATTATTTGCCCCTGGCTGAGAACGCTGGCATGGGTGCATATGTCGTAGATAAAATCCATATCGTGGGAAGAAATTAGAATGCCAACGCCCTCACTTGCCAAGGCTTTGATCAGCTGGGTCATGTTTTCCGTTAGTCGGGGGTCCAGGCCCGCTGTGGGTTCATCAAATAGGATATAGTCGGGCTCCATGGCGAGGACACCTGCTATGGCCACCCGTTTTTTCTGCCCGTAGCTAAGAGCGTGGGCAGGGCGGTCAAGCAGATCTTCTATCTCGAGTTTGTTTGCAAGAACCTTTAGTTTGGCCTCGATATATTCATCTGACCTTTTAAGGTTTCTAAGAGGGAATACTATGTCATCTCTGACATTTGAGTAAAAAATCTGCTTGTCTGGATTTTGCATGACAAGGTTGACCCTAGTCCTATAGTCCCTTAGCTCTTTCTTTTTGAAAATGACTTCTTTGCCTTCCAAAAAAATTTGTCCAGAGCCGGGCGTATTTAATCCCAGTATATTGAAGAAGAGCGTGGATTTGCCCGCACCGTTTTCGCCCACCAGAGCATGGACTGTTGATTTTTCAATTGTTAAATTTATATCCTTGATCCCAAATTTGCTTTGGGGGTAAGAGTAGTTTAAATTTTTGATTTCTAACATTGTTCACCTAATAATAAAAATTTCCGTCAAATAGCTTGAGGTCCAGGGCATCTTCCCATTCACCGTAAGAACTTAGCATGTCTATAAAGAGCTTGGACCCCATGAGGCCAGAGGATTTAATCATCATCCATTTGGTGTCGTTTGCGTGTTTTAATTCCATGGCCACATGCATGTCTTTAAATTCCATCATAAAAAAGTTTATATACCTGTACATAAGGATAAACTGCTCCACAAAAACTCGAGGTAGGTGGAGGTCCTTAAAGATCATAATGGTTTGGTTGATGGGTATTGTCAGGGCCATAAAGTATGTGCAAGTTATACATGCAAAGCTCCTCACAAAGGTCTGGTAGGCACTTGTAAGGGCCTGGGAATTGGTGCCGATGTAAAGTCTTCCTATTATAATATAGTATTCGACATTTTCCTTTATCTTTGTTATTGTAAGGACCATTGCAATCAAAGAAATAATAATAAAACCAAGGGGTAATTTATATAATTTAAAAAGTGGTCTGGCCGGAATTTTTGCCCCAAAAATCATGACTAGAACCACGGCTATAGCGATTGCTGCCTGGGCATAAATGCTGTTTATACTCAGGGATAAAATAAGTAAGGCAAAACCCAAGAGCATTTTCACTCTCGGGTTTTTCTTGGTAAAATTATTATTGTATGCGATTTGGTCAATCGTCATTATTTATTTGCTCCTTGTTTTTTGCCCTTATTATAGCCAAAGTAATAGCCTATAACAATTGCGCCGATAGCTGCTTGGAAGGCAAACAAAAAGCTTTCGATTTCGCCTGAGGCTGGTTCGTAAATACTTTCAAACCAAGGTTCGAAATCTGGGTTTGCTTCGGCTATTCTTTCTTCGGCTGCGTCATCAGCTCCGCCAAATTCTGCGTCTTTTTGAATCATAAAAGGCACTACAAATAGAGCCACCATTAAGATGATGAGGATTATCTTAGTTGACTTTTTCATATAAAATGCCTCCTTCGTACTTGACAATTGCGTTGTAAATAAGGACTGTTAGGATACCTTCCATTACAGCAATTGGAAGTTGGGTGATTGCAAAAATTTCCAAATAGCTTAGGACTGATGCACCGAATGTTGGATTAGGGAAGGCCAGACCGAGCTCAATTGAGGTTACGATGTAAGTCCCTAAGTCAGATAGGAAGGCTGCTAAAAATACAGCTATTAGGTCGCTTACATTCATCTTCTTCATTAGCTTGTAAACTCCGACAGCTATATAGGCACCAATAATGGCCATTGATAGGGCGTTAGCACCTAGAGTTGTCAGTCCACCGTGTGCAAGTAAGATGGCTTGGAAGATTAGAACAATTGTTCCAAGGACAAACATTGGGCCTGCGCCAAACAATATTGCCCCAAGGCCAATACCTGTTGGGTGTGAGCATGATCCTGTCATTGCTGGTAATTTAAGCGATGATAGCAAAAATACATATGCGCCAGCAAGGGCCAAGAGCATTTTCTTTTCAGGCTTATTTACTGTGATGTCTTTAATTGACTTGATCCCGTAAATCACAAAGGGGATAGCGATTACAAAGTAAATAGCCGCGTGAACCTTTGGCAAGAAGCCTTCTGCTATATGCATGGCGTGAATGCTGTTTGGGACCATTATTGCCATTGCAAAGAGAAGAAAAGCTGCCAGTCTCTTTTGAATTTTCTTCATAAAAAAACCTCCTATATATTCTGCTCCGACAGATATAATGGAGGGTACTAAAAAAATTAGACCCTTCCCACCGAAGCGTCTCTAACTAGTCGCAGGTATCCTGACTCGGCGTCACAGCGTTGACCCTGCCTTCCCTTTAAGTGGCAAGAGGTCGCTCAGCCTATACAGTAGCGGGGGCTGTCCGGATTTACCGGTTCCCTGATATCGATTAGCTATCAACAAGTTCATTCTAACACGAAAAATAAATTATTGCAAGCAAATTGATAGGGAATTATCATTTATTTGTAAAAATATATGTAAAAATTAATTGCAATTAAAAAACTCTTGTGCTACAATGTAGGCAAATTTGAAAAGGAGGTTTCGAAATGAAACAAAGACTACTCGCATTAGTGCTAGCCTTTATGATGATCTTCTCAATCGGATTAAGCGCTGCACCACAAAAGGTCGAATCAAAGGACCTATTAACACAAAACGCCCGCTCATTTATTGACGGTGACGAAATTAAAAATTACGGTCTCAAAGTTGAAGCCAAAGAAAAAACTCTAACCGTAGTTGACGGGGAAGACAAAATCAGCTTTACCGCTGGATCCAATGTCATGACCGTAAACGGCACTGACTTTACAATGGATACCAAGACAATCGCCAAGGACGGCAAGGTATACGTTCCATTTAGGATTTTGTTTGAAACATTAAATTACCAAGTCGGTTGGGACAAGGCTGCAAAAGCTGTTACTCTTGACAAGAAGGCAGAAGCTAAACTTCCTGTTAAAAATGACAAGTACGAAATAAATGAAACTCATTCCAAGATTGTATCAATCGCTCCATCAGTAACTGAAACATTATTTGAAATCGGAGCAGGGGACATGGCCTTAGGCAGAACTGACTACTGCAACTTCCCTAAGGAAGCTGAAAAAGTAACATCAGTCGGCTCAATGATGGAACCTGACATTGAAAAAGTGATTAGCTTGAAGCCAACTTGTGTGCTTGCACAAACTCACTTTAAGGAAGAAGTTTTGGCCAAATTACAAAAGGCTGGCATCAAGGTCTTTGCCATGGAAACACCAAAGTCAATGGAAGAAACTTACAAGTCAATCGAAACAATTGGCCTAATTACAGGCAAAAATGCAGAAGCCAGAGCCCTAGTTGCAACCATGAAGGCAAAGCTCCAAAGCGTTGAAAGATACACCAAAAAATTATCAGCTCCTACTGCATATATAGTAGTAGGCACAGGTGAATACGGTGAATACACCCACGGCAAGGATTCATTTATGGATGATATCCTAAGAATTGCCGGCCTTACAAATGGCCCAAGGGATGCAGAAGGCTTTAAGTATACCTTGGAAAAATTAATCGCCCTAAACCCACACTACATGCTAGTGCCAGCTTTTGCTATCGACCAAGTCAAGACAGACAAGGTTTACAAGGGCCTATCAGCTGTTAATGAAGGCAGGGTAATTGAAATAAATCCAGACATATTCTCTAGACCATCAGCCCGCGTGGTTGATGAAGGAATCAAGGCTCTCTTAAAGATTGCCCACCCAGAAGTTCTAAAGAATTTGGAATTTTAATTTATGAAAAAAACTTTTCTCTTATTGGCCTTGGCGGCTTTAATCGGCCTCATGCTACTGGCAATCGGCTTTGGCTCGGTTGATATTAGCTTTGCGACCATTATTGCAGCTATCAAAAATCTAATAAGAAATGGGGTGGATGGGATTGATTTTACTGATCCCATCCACTTTATTATATTTGAGGTAAGGCTGCCCAGGATTATTTTGTCGGTCCTAACCGGCGGGCTCCTGGCAATGGCAGGCGCTTCATATCAAGCCATCTTCCAAAACCCCATGGCCGATCCATTTGTAATGGGCGTGTCATCTGGGGCGGCTTTTGGTGCGACTATGGCCATTGTATTTTTGCCGGCGACCAGCTTTCTTGGCCACACACTTGTCAGTCTATCGGCCTTTGCCTGCGCGATTATAACTTCGCTTATAGTCTACACGGTCTCACGGACCAAGAGGGGAGTGGACAATTACTCAGTCCTCTTGACAGGTATTGTCATCTCGGCTATTCTTTCCTCGGCCATCTCCCTTATAATGATGGTCCACAAGGACGAGGCCATGTCCATTATCACATGGACCATGGGATCTTTTAATGCCAAGAGCTGGGTTCACGTGGGGACAATTTTTATACCGACACTAATTGCCTTTATCATTACCATTTACCACGGCAAGGACTTAAATCTTCTCGTAATGGGCGAGGAAGAGGCCATATCCATGGGCCTGGATGTAAAAAAACTAAAGCGAAATCTCCTTTTATTATCTGCACTCTTAACATCGCTGGCGGTTTCGGTCAGCGGAATCATCGGCTTTGTTGGCCTTATAGTCCCACATTTTATCAGGCTGATATTTGGCGGCGACCACAAGTTTTTGCTGCCGGCCTCTATGATAGTGGGGGGAATATTTATGGTCCTCGCCGACACCCTGGCCAGGTCGCTTATATCAGGCTTTGAACTCCCTGTGGGCATTATCACCTCGCTAATCGGCGGGCCCCTATTTTTGGTCCTCCTTATCAAACACAAGAGGAGTCTCCAATGAATATTTTAGAAATCAAGAATTTAAACTTCAGCTATGGCAAAAACCAAGTCTTAAAGGATATAAATCTTTCACTTGAAGAAGGAGGCAAACTTATAATTATTGGCCCTAATGGTTGTGGCAAGACCACCTTATTAAAAGTCATTTCAGCCTACTTACAGGCAGATTCAGGCTCAGTCACCCTTGATGGCAGGGACTTGCATTCTTTTACTATAAAAGATCGGGCAAAAATTATTTCAGTCCAACACCAAAATCCAAACAGCTCTTTTGATTTTACAGTCGAGGAAGTGGTGGAGATGGGCCGTTATCCATTTTTATCTTGGACGGGTAAACTGGGCGAGACCGACAAAAAAATCGTGGCCGAACAAATAAATATAATGGAATTGACAGATTTAAAAGATAAATCCATCCTCGAGACCTCTGGTGGAGAAAAGGGGAGGACCATGACGGCCAGGGCCTTTGCCCAATCGCCAAAGCTCATCCTCATGGACGAACCAATTGCAGCCATGGACATAAACCACCAGATTAAGCTCATGAAGACTGTAGAAAAAACCGAGGATAAGAGCTTTATAATTGTCCTCCACGACCTCAACCTAGCCTCGGCCTTTGCAGATAAAATTGCCCTTATGAAAGAGGGGCAGATAGTCGCCCTTGGCAGGCCAGAGGAAGTTATAAATGCCGAAAACATCCGCCAGGTCTACGAGGTCCAAGTGGATGTAATTATGAAAGACGGCAGGCCCTTTATCATCCCAAAATACAGATAAGAAATAAATTCTGGCAATAATTATTAAATTATGGTAGAATAAATATAGAATTTTCTAAAAAAGGATGATTACGATGAAAAAAGATAAAAAATTAAAAGCCTTTGGCTACACCAGCCTCAAGGGCAGGATAATATATACGATAGTTACGCTGATAGTAATATTTATTGGGATCAAAATCATAGACAGCAAGAGTCTGCATTCTTATAATCTAAATTACAGGACCAGCGAGGTCGGCCAGTACCTAGATTTAATGAGCATCTTTGTATTTGTCTACAGCCTCTACTTTATGCTCTACTCATCTCTGGGAGTCTACGACGCCTTTGATTTTATGACCTCCCACCACTCCTACTCGCCCCTGATTTTTACGGTGATTATGGTGGTCCTTGGAGTCATGATGGCCTTTACCGGCATAGACACCATCGGCAGAATGTTTGAAATGAACGGACTATTAGTAGCTCGCCACCAAAACACATTCTCTGGTGTCTACCTCTTTGCCTCAGCTCTAAAGGCAGTCCTCTACAGCGTCCTCATGTATGTGGTTAGAGTTGGTTCGACCTATGTAATGAAAAAACAAAACGAAAACCTCATGAAAAACAACATGGACATGAGAAGCCGGAGGGAAAGACTGGAAAAAATGTTCAAGGAAAGCGAATAAAGGGGCAGTCATGATAAATTATATTAGAGCATTTGCAATAATGCTAAAAGCCCACAAAGGGCAAAGGGACAAGGGCGGCAAGCCCTACTTCACCCACCCCTTAAGAGTTTCTAGGAGGACAAAGGACAAAAGGGCCAAAATCGTCGCCCTCCTCCACGATGTCATGGAAGATAGCGACAAGTATACCTGGGCTGACCTGGATTTTTTGGACCAAGAACAAATCGCAGCCCTAAAAGTCCTGACCCACCAAAAAGACCTCCCATACTTTGAATATATAAATGCAGTCAAAGAAAATACCCTGGCCAGGCAGGTAAAATTGTCCGACCTGGCAGATAATATGAATTTAAAAAGATTAAAGACTATCACAGATAAAGACTTGGAAAGAGTCGAAAAATATAAACAAGCGCAGAGAATGCTCAAGGCACAGTAGAGTGCCTTTTTTATTTGTGGAAATGTTTGTGCAAATTTTTATTTGTAGAAATTTCTATTTGTAGCTATTTATTTACTTTTGCAAATTTTCTTTATTTGTCTCTTCCTATTGCTTATCCTCCCATATACTTTTCTTTACCTTTTATATTCTCATTATATTTTCTCTATTCCTACACTTTTTAAGTTTCATTTTTCCCTGCACAATTAGAATGCTCCTTCATCACCAATAATAATCACTTTTCTCTACTCCAATTCGCAGTGAAGCGTAACGCTTTATCAGGCAGCGGACTAGGAGGGGCTTGTATGAAGATGAGGTGAGAGGGTGAGAATGGTATGGGTGTATAGAATGAGAGTATGATTATTATACGGGTGGGTGAGCGGTGTGTAGAGCATGATTATGAAGCGAGTGAAGGTGAATATTAATATAAATTTTCCGCTGTTCTAGCCCAATTCACGTTGAAGCGTAACGCTTTATCAGGCGGCGGACTAGAGGAGGGGGTGAATATATGCGTGCTATATGTATGAGTGAGCAATGTGTAAGTGTGTGAAATGTGTGTACTATGAGCTGTGTATGTGTATAAGATGTGTGTATGATGACTTGTGTATGTGTATGAATTGTGTGTATGTGGTGTGTAAAGTATGAGTATGAATTTCATGTATAAAACGTGTGTATGTGTATAAATTATGTGTATATGTATAATGTACTGTGTATCTGCATGAACGAAATATATATGCCTGGCGATTAGGTATTTAGAAATTCAAGCGCGAGTTATCGAACCTACGTGCTTGAGGTGTACGCAATTCTAAAGGATGATTTTGATTTTGTTTTATGGCTGGGCTGCCATGGCCCTAGCTATGTAAAAATATTTTTTAAAAAATTTTGCAAAAACATATTGAATTTTTTCTATATGTATGTTATAATAAACTTAAATTAAGAAGGGAGTGACTTTTAATGGCTGAGAACATTTATGAAAATATATCCACCAAGCTCAAGGCAATTTCTGATCAAAAACGCTTGAAGATTGTCGACATGCTTTCTTGTGGAGAGCTATGCGCTTGTGAGATTTTGGAAAAATTTGATATCAGTCAGCCAACCTTGTCCTGTGATATGAAAAAATTGGAAGAGGCCAAGTTGGTTAAGAGCAGGCGAGAGGGTAAGAATATCTACTACAGCTTAAATCAAAAGGCTTTGGGCCATTTGCTGGACCAGCTTACAAGCGTTTTTTCTGACGACCCCGATTGCATTTGCCACTCAAAAGAGCGGATGGATTATTAATTTTTTTATAGAACAGATAGAATTATTCAAATATGTATATGTATAAGGAGGTAGATTGTGGCAGTATAAGGAAGTAAATTATGGCAGACATTAGAGAAGAAGTTAGGAAGTATTATTTAAAAAATTTAAGAAAGGGTGTAAAAAAATGAAAAGAATGTCAATTTATGAACCAGCTATGTGCTGTGATACAGGTGTTTGTGGAGTTAATGTAGATCCTGAACTCGTACGTATGTCAACAGTAATCAACAATTTGAAGCAAAATGGTGTCACTATCGAAAGATACAATCTATCAGGTGAACCAATGGCATTTGCCAATAATGCCAAGGTAAAAGAGGCTTTGGATAAAAATGGAGTCGATATACTGCCATTAATCCTTGTAGACGACGAGATAGTCATAGAAGGCAGATATCCAAAGAATGAAGAAATAATGGAACTTTTACAAATCTCTAAAGATTATTTTAAAGGCAGTAAGCAAAATAAAGGCTGCTGTGGAGATAACAGCTCTTGTTGCTAAGGGGGGATTTATTGTGAAGGAATTTAATCTTGAAAATGTAAAATTAACTAAATATCTATTTTTTACAGGCAAGGGAGGCGTTGGTAAAACATCTGCAGCTTGTGCAACAGCAGTGACTTTAGCAGACGAAGGAAAGAAAGTACTACTTATTAGTACAGACCCTGCTTCAAATCTTCAAGATGTTTTTGAAACTGAATTAGGCGGTGAAGCAAGGCCAATTAAAGCAGTAGATAATTTAGAGGTTATCAACCTAGATCCATTGGAAGCGGCACATAACTACAAAGAAAGTGTAGTAGCTCCTTTTAGGGGCAAGATGCCTGATTCCGTTATTGAGAATATGGAAGAACAGCTATCTGGATCTTGTACAGTTGAGATTGCTGCCTTTAATGAGTTTTCTAATTTCATCACAAATTCTGAGTTCGATGCAGACTATGACCATATTATATTTGATACAGCTCCTACAGGTCATACACTTAGAATGTTACAGCTTCCTTCTGCTTGGACTGATTTTATCAGTGAAAGCACACATGGAGCATCCTGTTTAGGACAGCTATCAGGATTAGAGTCTAGAAAAGAAATCTATAAACAGGCAGTTGAAAATTTAGCGGATGGGGCTTTAACAACCCTGGTATTAGTTACAAGGCCTGATAATACACCGCTTAAAGAGGTAGTCAGAGCATCAAAGGAACTATCTGAGATTGGAATAAAAAATCAAATATTATTGATTAATGGTGTTATAGAAAATTATGATGATGAATTATCTGAAAGTATATATAAGAAACAACAATCAGCCCTTGAAAATATGCCAGATATGTTAACTAAGTTTGATACCTATACGATTCCATTGAGATCATATAACATTACTGGAATCGAATCTATAAGAAATCTCCTTAAGAAGGATCAAATAAATGAAGAAAAAGAGGAAGTAAAGGGCAAACTCTTTAATTTAGATGATGTTGTTAACGATCTTATAAAAAATAATAGAAAAGTAATCTTTACTATGGGTAAGGGCGGTGTAGGTAAGACTACTATTGCAGCTTCTGTTGCCCTCAAGCTAAGCAAACTTGGTAAAAAAGTACATCTAGCTACAACAGATCCCGCTGACCATTTAAAATTTATTATAGATAGTTCAAGCGGACTAGCTATGAGTCATATTGATGAAAAGGAAGAATTAAAAAAATATCAAGATGAAGTGCTTGAAAATGCAAGAAAAACAATGAGTGATGATGATATAGCTTACATTGAAGAAGATTTAAGATCACCATGTACACAGGAAATAGCTGTATTTAGAGCTTTTGCAGAACTCGTGGAAAAAGCAGACGATGAAATAGTAGTTATTGATACTGCTCCTACGGGTCATACCCTATTGCTCTTAGATTCAACTTTAAGTTATCATAGAGAAGTTGAAAGAACACAAGGACAGATACCTGAATCTGTAAGAAACTTGTTGCCTAGATTAAGGGGAGAGGAAACAGAAGTATTAATCATTAGCTTGGCAGAGGCAACCCCATATTATGAGGCATATCGCTTAGAAGAAGATCTAAAGAGGGCATCAATTCATACTAATTGGTGGGTTGTTAATTCATCCTTGTACAAAGCAAATCCAAGTAACAAGATGTTATCTGCCAAAGCAAATGAAGAAGTTAAGTGGATTAACAAGATATTAGATCATACTTCAGGAAAACTTGCCGTCGTTGAATGGACAAAAGAAGACCTTCGTGGTGATAAACTCTATAATATATAGTAGTCAAAGATGAAGAAAACTAAAGTTGCCTTTGTTAGTGTTCACAATTTATGTGGAAGTCAAATTGCTGAAGCACTGACAAAAAATTCGCTGGAGATACTATAGAGCTATATTCTGCAGAGACAGAATTAAAGGATCAAATAAATCAGGATGCAGTAAGGCTTATCAAAGAAATTTATGATATCGATATGGAAGAGACTCAAAAGTCAAAACTTATAGATGATATTCCTAAAGTTGATTATCTAATTACAATGGGATGAGATGTCCTTTGTCCAATTATGCCTTATACTGTTAAAAAAGATGATTGGGGACTTGAAGATCCCAGCGGAAAAAATGATGAAGATTTAAAAGAAGATAATTTAAAAGACCTATTATAAGAATAGGCAGATAAAAAAAGAGGTGAAATTGATGAAAGAAACAAACGAAAAAATTAGTTTTTTTGAAAGATATTTAAGTATATGGGTTTTACTCTGCATGGCTGCAGGTATTTTGATTGCTAGATTTATGCCATCTGTTCAATCTTTCTTACGGTCATTGGAATTTAAGGGTCAAAACATAATATTAACAGTTTTAATGTGGCTTATGATATACCCTATGATGGTTAGGATAGACTTTAAATCACTAAAAAATGTAGGAAAACATCCCCAAGGTATAATTATTTCTACAATAGCAAGCTGGGCAATCAAACCATTTTTAATGTTTGGTCTAGCTACACTTTTCTTCCATTCTGTATTTAGCCAGTTAATACCCGCTAATCTTGCTAATGATTTTGTTACAGGAGCAGTACTCTTAGGTACAGCCCCATGTACAGCCATGGTCTTTGTGTGGAGCAGTCTTACCAATGGAGACCCAGCGCAAACCCTTGTACAGATATCGGTAAATGACATCTTGATACTCTTCCTGTTTGTACCACTTGTACAGCTCCTTTTAGGTTTAAAGGGAATAACTCTACCCATGGATGTTCTCATAATGTCAATAGTGCTTTTTGTTCTTATTCCTTTAGTGGGCGGGTTTTTATCAAGGTACTTTATAATAAAAAATAAGGGAAAAGATTACCTGGAAAATAACTTTATAAAAAAGTTTGACGGAGTAACTACCATAGGACTTCTTCTTACTCTTGTTATTATATTTACTTTCCAAGGAGATATGATAGTAGAACATCCACTTTATGTAGTTTTAATAGCGGTTCCACTAATACTGCAAAATTTGATTTCATTCTCTCTAACATATTTTGTAAGTAAAGTAAGTAAACTACCTCATGAGATTGCAGCGCCAGCTTCTTTAATAGCAGCATCTGACTTTTTTGAACTTTCAGTGGCTGTAGGCATAGCCCTATTTGGTGTAGATTCTCCTGTTGTTCTTGCATCAACTGTAGGGGTTCTTACAGAAGTTCCCGTAATGCTACTCTTAGTAAGGATAGTTAATAATACAAAAAGATCCTTCCCGAGCCTTGAAAGAGATAAATAAAGTTAAGACCTTAGAAAAATGTGCGACTATAAAAATTTAAGCTGACCCCCTGCTTTAGGTAAAATGCAAATTGCAAGTTATGGACTTATGTTTTTACTCCAGCCTTAGTTATAAAGGGCAAAGTATACCCTATGGGAAAGTTTTAAATAAGGATAAAGTGAAAGATTTATTAGAAGAGAAAGGTATAAATTAAAATGAGAAAGCCAAAAGTTGCATTTATATGTGTACACAATAGCTGTAGGAGCCAGATTGCAGAAGCCTTAGGGAAAAAATATGCTGGGGATGTGTTTGAATCCTATTCAGCTGGGACACAAATAAAAGACCAAATAAATCAAGATGCTGTCAGATTAATGAAAGATATATATAATATTGATATGGAGAAAACTCAATATTCAAAGCTGATTTCCGACCTGCCTAATATTGATATATCAATTACTATGGGATGTGATGTAGTCTGCCCGCTTGTAGAAAATCAATATACAGAGGACTGGAATTTAGAAGATCCAACAGGTCAAGATGATGAGTTTTTTAAGAAAATTATATCTGAAATAGAAAAAAATATTAAGGATTTAAGCCTTAGAATTAAGAAAAATGAGATTAATTTGAATGGAAAATATTTGTAATTTTGCCCACAAAAAAACAGCCTGGTAAAGGCTGTTTTTAAATGTTTTATTTTATTATTTCCGCTTTGGATTTTTGAACTTCTTCCTTTGTGTCGCCCACCAAGAGGACCACGTAGTCATCTACTTCGAAGACTTCGGCGGCCCTGAGCTTTTCGGCTTCGGCTGGCAGGTAGCTGGAATAGAGTTCGATTTGGTTTTTCAAAAATTTGTCCAGGGCATCTTTGAGGGCTTTTTTGTCTGAGCCCTTGATGACCAGGATTTGGTTGTTGTTTAAGTTTGTCTCTGGATACATGTACTTGTATTCATCGTAGAGGCTTTCGTCCAGGCCAATAACAAGTGATAGCATGTCTGAATCGCTATCGTCCATGGTAGCTGTGTCCATATTGTCTTTGGCTAGCTGGAAGATTTCGTCGATTGTCTTTGCAGGTTTTTCAGCTGGCTTTTCGGATTTGTCTTCAGCTTGATTTTCTGCTTTATCTTCTGCTTTATCTTCTGGATTATTGGCGGTCTTGTTGCCGCAGCCAAGTGTGAATAGTCCTAGCAGGATTGCCAAGATTAGTGCTGTTTTTCTCACCTATGCCTCCTTGTAATTTTCTTGGATAAACTTCAACCAATAGCGGTAAAAATTTCTATTCAGATGGATGCCGTCTCCTTCATAAAAGTCGGGATGGGCTTTGAGGTAGGGTCTTAGGTCGATAAAAGGGATGCCAAATTCATTTGCCAAATTTGCTAGCCCAGCATTGTAGGCGCTGATCCTTTGGTTGTTGATCCTGGCCATAGCTTTTTTATTTGAGCTATCGGCTGGCAGGACACTGGTGATTGCAACCTTGGTCTTGGGCAAGTTTTGATTGATTTGACTAATTAGGCTCTTGTACCTTTCGATAAAGACATTTACATCATCCACGTAAATCGAATCGTTCATGCCAAGCATTATATAAATATACTTGGGATTTTTCTTTTTAATTTTATCAATACTATTTAAAGATTTTTTGAGATCTTGACCGATGTCGGCCATAACATTATCAGCCTTAACATGTTTGTAGTACATCAGACCGTTTGAAATGCTATCTCCAATAAATAAAGAGTCCTTGTAGACCTCCTTGAAATCCGTCCCATCTGACGGATTTACATCATAATTCGGACCAGAACTCTCAGCTTGTAATAGTATATTAGCTTTCTTGACGCTTTGTTCAGCAGATTTTTGCTCTTTTTGACTTGCATGCACAGAATTTTTTAAAACTATGCCGTAAGTCTTTTCAAGGTCAAGGCTATTTTTAACTTCAAGGCCTTTTGCAAGCGCTTCATTTACAAAGCGAGTGTTTGAAATGTGGATAAATAATCCTAAAATTACCAAGAGACATAGGGGACTAAATTTTAGAAATTTTTTCATAATTACCCCCTATAAAAAAATGGTCGGGGTGAGAGGATTTGAACCCCCGGCCCCATGCTCCCAAAGCACGTGCGCTACCAAACTGCGCTACACCCCGATACTTAAATATTTATTTTGACAATTCAGAATTCTTACACCTCAGGTGTAAAGAAATTCTGGTCTTTGTCGGCTCGTCTCATTGCCATTGGTTAGTTTTCCCAACCAACAAAAACTATTATACATAAGAAATTAATCTTTGTCAAGCAGTTTTTACAAAGAATAAAAAATAATTTTATATGGGAGGCGTATGCCAATCGAATAAAAATTTATGGCCGAAATTCTCCTCAGATTGTTGCAAGCAATCGAACAAAATTTTTCATGTAGCGTCCGATTTATTTCGGACAAAAAAATTTTGCTTTCTTGGGGAAACAATTTTTACAAAGAATAAAAAATATTTTCTTTTTCAAAATTTTCGTCTCCGACTTTTGAAATAAAAATTGCGTTTTATTTTTCAAAATTTTCGTCCGCGCGTTTTGAAATGCAAATTGCATTTTATTTTTCAAATTGTCCGCCCGCACGCTTACAAATAAAAATTACGTTTTATAAATCTCGACCAGCTTCGTGGTCGAGTGGCGACCATTTGCATGCGAGGCGGAAGTTGTAGGGGTTACCTTTATGGTAACCACCGCCTCGCGTGTAAGGATCGCCGTTACGCCACAGCCATTTTTGAGAAAGTGCAAAATCTCGGATAAAACTATATTTTTAAAAATATTTTGATTGAATGCCTTTCTTCTATATGTTATAATGATAGGATGAGAAGGGGGTGCACACAATGAGTGAAAACAAGAGAATGTTAGAATTAGAGAAGCTTTCAGATGAGTTTAGGGCTTTGATTGAAAAAAAGGACTTAAAGGCGGCCCGCGAGCTTTTGCTTTCTCTAAATGAGATTGATATTGCTGATCTTATTGACGAGATGGACCCGGTTTCGGGTGCTGTTTTATATAGGATGCTTCCCAAGGATTTGGCGGCTGAGGTTTTTGCATACTTCGACTCTGAGCAACAAAAGGCCATTATAGATGTGTCCACTGATGTTGAAATCAAGAGTATTTTGGATGATTTAAACATGGACGATATGGTCGACATGCTCGAGGAGATGCCGGCTTCTGTTGTCAACAAGATTTTAAAGTACACTTCTCCAGAGGAGAGGAATCTGATAAATGTGTTTTTGAAGTACCCTCAGGATTCTGCGGGTTCTATTATGACTATTGAGTATGTGTCTTTGAAAAAGAAGATGACTGTTGCCGATGCTTTGGAGAAGATTCGCCGCGAGGGTATTGATAAGGAGACTGTCTATACTCTTTATGTAACTGACAAGGAACGCCGCTTAGAGGGGATTTTGTCCCTGAGAGAGCTTTTGGTGGCAAATGATGACGATGTGATCGAGGATTTGATGGAGTCGGATGTTATTTACGCCCACACACACGACGACAGGGAAGATGTTGCTAATCTTTTTAGGAAGTATGGTTTCAAGGCCCTGCCTATTGTAGACAATGAACGCAGGGTGGTTGGGATTGTAACGGTTGACGATATTATGGATGTTATGGAAAGCGAGACCACGGAAGACTTCCAAAAGATGGCTGCTACCACACCAAACGAGACTCCATACCTTTTGACTTCTCCATTTACCCTGGCCAAGCACAGGATTCCCTGGCTTTTGGTTCTGATGATTTCATCGACTATTACGCAAAATATTATTAACGGCTACGAGCATTTCTTGTCTTCGATTCCGTTTTTGGCTGGCTTTATCCCCATGTTAATGGATACGGGTGGTAACTCGGGGGCCCAATCGTCGACTCTGGTTATCCGCGGTATGGCCACTGGTGATATCAGGGGCAAGGACTGGCTCAAGGTTTTGTGGAAGGAAATGCGGATTGCACTTTTGTGTGGCCTCACCCTGGCTATTGTAAATTATTTTAAGGTTATTTACTTGGACGGGGTTCCAGCAGATGTGGCCCTGACCGTTTCTTGTTCGCTGGTGGTGGCTGTGCTTGGTGCAAAGCTGGTGGGAGGACTGCTTCCTATGGGGGCTGCCGCCCTTAAGCTGGACCCGGCTATTATGGCGTCGCCACTTATTACGACCATTGCTGACGCGACGAGTTTAACTGCGTATTTTATATTCGCTCAAATGATTATTAAATAGGAGTTTTTATGTCAAATTTACACAACAAAACTGTAGAGCTTGACAGGATAGAAAAGAGATTGAAGGAGCTTGTGGAGGCCAAGGATTTCAAAGGCGTCCGCGTTTTACTTTCGGTTTTAAACGAGGTTGACGTGGCAGACCTTATCGATACCTTGGACGACAAGACGGGGGCGATTATCTACAGGACCCTGCCCAAGGATATGGCGGGCGAGGKTTTTTATAATCTATCCTACGACCAGCAGGAGGAAATTGTCCGCACTGTTTCAGATACTGAGCTCAAGAGCATTATCGAGGACATGTACATGGACGACAAGGTGGACCTCTTGGAAGAGGTTGACTCTGATCTGGTGGATAGGATTTTAAAGTATTCCAGTCCCGAAGACCGCAAGCTGATTAATCAATTCTTGCAATATCCTGAAGATTCTGCAGGATCGATTATGACAATAGAATATATTTCATTAAAGAAGGAGATGACGGTCAAGGAGGCCCTCCACAAGATAAAGACCGAGGGCATCAAGAAGGAAACCGTCTACACCCTTTATGTAACCGACCAAAGTCGCAAGTTGGAGGGGATCGTATCCTTGCGTGAGCTAATCATTGCTTCTCCGGAGACAAAGATTATAGATCTTATGAATCCAGATGTGATTTATTTAAATACCCACGACAGCGAAGAGACGGTTGCTGAGACCTTTAAGCGTTATGGCTTTGAGGCCCTGCCCGTTTGCGATAAGGAGAACAAGATCGTCGGCATTATTACCGTTGATGACATCCTGACCCTTATGCAAGAATTGGCTGATGAGGACTTCCAAATCATGGCTGCTATTACGCCAAACGATGAGGAATACCTGGAGACATCTGTTTTCACCCACGCCAAGCACAGGATTATCTGGCTCTTTGTCCTCATGATTTCGGCTTCTATTACCCAGAGGATTATCAATGGCTACGAAGGACTTTTGGCCTCGACAGCATTTTTGTCCGGCTTTATACCCATGCTCATGGGCGCCGGCGGTAACTCGGGTTCTCAGTCGTCGACTTTAATTATCCGCGGTCTGGGAACTGGGGAGATCGAAACTAAAGACTGGCTAAAGATTGTATTTAAGGAACTTCAAGTGGCAATTATTTGTGGTCTTGTCCTGGCGGTCGTAAATTATTTCAAGATTATCTACATCGACGGGGCCCCGGCCAATATTGCCCTCACGGTTTCACTGACCCTAATCGGATCAGTGACTGCGGCCAAGCTCCTGGGCGGGCTTTTGCCACTGGCTGCCTACAAGCTCAAGATGGACCCGGCTATTATGGCATCGCCACTTATTACGACAATTGCAGACGCGACTACACTTGTAGTTTACTTTACCCTAGCATCTAGCATTATAGGATTTTAGGAGGACTTATGAAAATTTTTAACTCTTATAGCGGAAAAAAAGAAGATTTTAAACCCATAAATGAAGGCCAGGTGACCATGTACGTTTGCGGACCAACCGTCTACAATGACATGCACTTGGGCAATGTCAGACCCCAGGTTGCCTTTGATGTTTTGAGAAGGTATTTTATCTTTAAGGGCTACGATGTAACTTACGTTTCCAATTTCACTGACGTGGATGACAAGATTATAAATAAGGCCAACGAGGAAGGCGTTGATATCAAGACCATTTCCGACCGCTATATCAAATCGGTCGAACGCGACTACACGGACTTAGGGCTTTACGAATATCCAATCGAGCACCCAACTTGCACGGACCACATGGACGATATTATTGATTTTATCCAAGGGCTCATTGACAAGGGCTTTGCTTACGAAGCCAATGGGTCGGTTTATTTTCGCGTCCGCAAACTCAAAGACTACGGCCGTTTGTCCAACCGCAATATCGAAGACCTGGAAATCGGCGCCCGCATTGAGGAGAACACCGAGAAGGAAGATCCGCTAGACTTTACCCTGTGGAAGGAAAAGAAGGAGGGCGAACCCTATTGGGATAGCCCCTGGTCCCAGGGCAGGCCGGGCTGGCACATAGAGTGCTCGACCATGATTCGCTCGCGCTTTGGGTCGACCATTGACATACACGCTGGCGGCGAGGATTTAAAATTCCCCCACCACGAAAATGAAATCGCCCAATCAGAGGCCCTAAATGACGCGCCTCTGGCCCATTACTGGATGCACAACGGGATGATAAATATCGACGATGTCAAGATGAGTAAGTCCTTGGGCAATTTTTTCTACGCCCATGAATTTATAGAAAAGGAAGGGGCTGAGCTCCTCAGGTTTTTCATTTTAAACGCCCAATACAGGAAGCCCCTCAACTATTCCAAGGCGGCAATCGAGTCTGTAAGGGCCATGATAAGCCGCTTGAGGAACGCCAAGGACAGGCTAAAAAGCCTCATTGAAAAGGCAAGTGAGGGACCAGAAAACAAGGACCTAAGAGAAGGAGTCGACAAAATTAAGGAAGATTTAATCAGCCACATGGACGACGATTTAAATACGCCAGACGCTGTGACTGACTGGCTCAGCTTGGCAAAATTAATCAACACAAGCTTGGATGAAACTACTTCGCTGGATGATTTAAAATACGTAAAGTCTGCCTTTGACGATTTTGTTTTGATCTTTGGCGTTATTGAAGACGAAGAAACAACGATTGATGCGGACATAGACGCCCTCATCCAAGAACGAGAAGAGGCTAGGAAAAATAAGGACTACGCCAGGGCTGATGAGATCAGAGACCAGCTCAAGGCTGAGGGGATTGTCCTCAAGGATACCAAGGACGGTGTTAAGTGGCAGAGGCTTTAAAGAAAGAATATGCCCTAATGGACGCTCTTAACCTGGCATTTTTGGGCGATGCTGTCTACGAACTCATGGTTAGGCGGGACCTTGTAAGTGAAAACAGGCATGTGGCCGACCTCCACAAGGAGGCCGTCAGATATGTATCCGCCAACGCCCAGTGCAGGGACTTTAAAAATATCGAAGAGCTCTTGACCGAGGAGGAGCTGGACCTGGTTAGACGGGCCAGAAACAAGAGCCAGCACCCGCCCAAGCATACCAAGATTCAGGTCTATAGGATTGCAACTGGCTTTGAAGCCCTGGTTGGCGCCCTGTATTTGTCGGGGGCCAGGGACAGACTGGAATATCTTTATGAGGAGATAAAAAGGAGAAGATAGTGGAGATAATTGGAATTAGAGCTGTTAGCGAAGCCTTGAAAGCAGACGGCAAAAAAATTCGCCTAATAGTTCAAGATAAAAAAGCCCCAAAGTTAAGGGAAATTTTGGATTTGGCTTACG
The DNA here is from genome assembly GCF_900215725.1 of Ezakiella peruensis. GTDB lineage: Bacteria > Bacillota > Clostridia > Tissierellales > Peptoniphilaceae > Ezakiella > Ezakiella peruensis. Next base: position 84,406 of record NZ_LT962472.1, read on the forward strand.
ACCAAGGCCTGGAAGTCAGAGAAGACAGGAATTATTTTTATAAGTTCAAGTCCTCCCACCAAGGCGTTTGCCTGGAAGTGCCCGAATATGAGTACATGGACCTGGACGAGTTTTTGTCAAGGCCAAAAGAAGACAGAAAGGCCATAGTAGCCCTTGACGGCGTTGAAGACGTGGGCAACTTTGGATCGATTATAAGGAGCGCATCGGTCTTTGGCATAAGCGCAATTATTATTACCAAGGACAGGTCGGCCCACATTACACCGGCTGTTATCAAGACTGCCCAAGGTGGACTTGAGGACCTGCCTATTATAATGGTAGTAAATCTGGCACGAGCCCTTAGGGACCTCAAGGACGCAGGTTATTTTGTCCTGGGCACAGATATGGAGGGGGACGACGTCGGCGAAGTCTTTGATTCAGACGTAGTTATGGTTATTGGCAGCGAGCACTCGGGCATGAGGCCGGGCGTAAAAAAAGAATGCGACAAAATCTTAACCATACCCATGGATAAAAAATCGAGTGTTGGCTCACTAAACGCTGCAGTTGCCGCCTCAATAGTTTTTTACGAATACCACAAAAAACAAATCTAAAGATGGCTTATGAAGGAAGTTTTTATAGTTGATGGCTACAATTTAATACACGCAAGTCACCTAAAAGACCTCCTGGAAATATCTTTGGAAGAGAGCAGGCGGTCCCTGGAGACCATTCTATCGGGCTACGGCAAATACATTGGCAAGAAGATTATCGTGGTCTACGATGGCCACATGGTCAAGGATAATCGGGGGGAAACTTACGAGAAGGATGACCTCACCATTGTATTTACACGTGAAAACGAAACCGCCGACTCCTTTATAGAAGCCGCGACCTACAAGTACGCAGATCGATACAAGATGGTCGTGGTGACCAATGACCTGGCAGAGTCTACGCTTGCCTTTAACGAGGGCGCAAGTCGGATGGGGTCAAGGGCCTTTTTTGCCATGATTGAAGACAGCCTAGATCTGGAGAAAAAAATGCACCAAAGGCAAAAAATCAAAAACGACCACCTGGTAGAGGAAAGCGAAATGGAAAGAGAACTCAAAAAGTGGCTGGAAGGCAAGGATCAATAATATTTAATTTTAGATTTTAATTTTTATATTGTAATTTTTATTTTTACTGCATTTTCAATTTTGGAGATTTTATGGACCAGAGATTTTTTAAGAATTTTATTTTTGATATAGACGGGACGATTTTGGATTCGCGTTTTGCCACTATTGAGGCTTTTGAGCGGATGACTATGAAAAAGATCGGCCGGCCTTTGACTGCAGAGGAGAAGGCTATTACCCTTCACTTGCCTGTAATAGATGTCTTGGCGGCCCTTAAGATCGAGGCAAATGCAGAAAATATGGGAGAGCTCTTTGCACATTTTGATGAGCTGGCCCACGGGATTGGAATGTTCGCTGGCATGGAGGAGGTCTTGGCAGAGTTAAAGGCCAGGGCAAACTTTATGGCCTTTGCTACCAACCGGGACCGAACTGGCAGCCATATTGTCCTGGACCAAAATGGCATGGATAAATTTTTTGATACTTTTGTTTGCAAGGACGATGTCGAAAATCCTAAGCCTAGTGGTGACATGTTGGTCCTTTTGATGAAGGAAAATAATTTAAATCCCGACCAGACCATTTATATAGGAAACGCCCTTAGCGACCATCTGGCTGCAATCGACGCCGGCATAGCCTACGGGGCCTCGGAGTGGGGGACTGACGAATATTTAAATCACGACAAGATTCTTTTAAAAGGGCCGGCTGATATTTTAAAGCTCTTGGAAAAGTAAAAATAATTTAAATTTAAATTGTGGCGACGCCCACAATTTTTTTGTGGAATTTTTTTGAAATTGTTCTTAAAGTTATTTTGCTTTATTTTTTGCAAATTGTTTTTAAAATTATTTTGCCATTTGTTTGGGACTTTATTTTTTAAAGTTTTACTAATTTTTTGCTAAAAGCAAAGCAAAAGGCGATTGGCCATTGGTTTTTTGTTGACGGAAAGCCTTTTATGGAGTATAATTTACCTATATATTGAGTTTAAGGAGGTAACGGTTATGGACGCTTTGGATTTGATAAGAGAATCTCTTAACAAACTCACCTTTGACGTTGTGGTTCAAAGGGCGATTTGGATTATCCTTGGCATTTTAATGCTGACGAGCTTGTATTATCTGATACAGATTGCCAACAAGCACGTGGATGAGGATAAGCAGATTAGGGTCTCGACAAAAAAGGTTTTTAAATGGTTTTTAATTGCCCTGGCAGTTTTTATTTTTTATTTGATTTTAAAGACCAATGCGAGCCTTAGGTATTTATTTAACACCTTTATTGCATCGCTCATCATAGCCTATGTATTAAATCCGGCGGTTAGGCGCTTGGAGAAGAGAAAATATATGAATAGGACCCGGGCTATTGCTGCTATTTATCTGATAGTTTTGGTTATCTTGGTAATTTTTTCTCTTACAATTTTGCCAAAGACGGTCCAAGAATTTAAAAAGCTTATAAATAACCTACCTTCATATGTAAACCAAGCCCAACAGCTGGTAAATGACTTGTCTGTCAAAATTGCTGGCAAGGAGCTTTTTGATATCAAGACGGTTGATTGGGGAGAATTTATACAAAATATGATTCAAACGGCCAGGAAGAACATGGGAGGAGTTTTGTCTGGGGTTAAGACAACTGTTTCCAAGACCCTGATGATCGTTTTGATTCCTCTATTTGTCTTTTATCTTTTGAAGGACAAGGAATTGTTTGTGGCAAAGGCCAAGGCTTTGATTCCAGAAAAACGCAAGGAAAAGACCCTGCAAGTCTTATCCAAGATCGATAAACAGGTCGGCAATTATGTAAAGGGTAAACTCCTGTCTTGCCTGGCCCTAGGGATTATGATTAGCATTTTCTTAACCATAGCTGGAGTAGACTTTGCCTTTGTAATCGGGATTATCTCCATGTTTGCGGATATTATTCCCTATATTGGACCCCTGGTTGGATTTATACCAGCCTTTATATTTGCAATTATAGACAGCCCTGCCAAGGCGCTGGCTGTTATAATTATATTCCCAGTTTCTAACTGGCTACAAAATAACATTATTATGCCAAAGATTTTTGCAGACACTCTGGGCATGCACCCCTTTACAGTGCTTATAGCAATACTGATTGGGGGCTTCCTCTTCGGTTTTGTGGGCATGATCTTTGCCCTGCCGATTGTGATTATTGGCCAGGTTGTTTACAACGAATACAAGGATTATAGGAAAAATAAAATTAAAGAAGAATCGAGGATAGAAAATGACAGAAAATAAAATTGGTATGCACGAGATAAGACGCAGATTTTTAAAATTTTTTGAATCCAAGGGCCATCTCGTTCATCCATCATATTCACTAATACCAAAAGATGACAAGAGCTTATTATTGATTGGGGCTGGTATGGCTCCACTTAAAAAATATTTTACCAAGGAGGCCACACCGCCAGCTTCACGGATGACCACTTCGCAAAAGTGCGTCCGCACTGGCGATATAGATAACGTTGGCAAGACCCTCAGGCATCTTACATTTTTTGAAATGTTGGGCAACTTCTCCTTTGGCGATTACTTCAAAGAAGAAGCCATCACTTGGGCCTGGGAATTTCTGACTGAGGTTATGGGCCTTGACAAGGACAGACTTTGGGTTAGCGTTTACAAGGACGACGACCAGGCCTTCAACATTTGGAAGGACAAGGTTGGAATCCCAGAAGAACGCATTGTCCGCTTGGGCAAGGAAGATAACTTCTGGGAGCTAGAAGTTGGACCCAGCGGTCCCTGCTCTGAAATCCACTACGACAAGGGTGTGGAATTTGGTTGCGGAGATCCAAACTGCAAACCTGGCTGCGACTGTGACCGCTTCCTAGAAGTTTGGAACCTGGTCTTCACCCAATTTGACAAAGACGCTAATGGCAATTACAATCCCCTCCCAAATCCAAATATCGATACGGGCATGGGCCTTGAAAGAATTGCCTGCGTAATGGAAAATGTAGAATCAGTCTACGATATTTCTACAATTAGAAAAATTATTACCGAAGTCGAAAGACTGTCGGGTAAAAAATACGACGTCGAAGAAAAGACCAACACCTCAATGAGGATCATCGCTGACCATACCAGGGCCATGACCTTCCTCATCTCAGACGGGGTTGTCCCTTCAAACGAAGGCCGCGGCTATGTCTTGCGCAAACTTATGAGAAGGGCGGTAAGACACGGCATGCTCCTTGGCATCAAGGATATGTTCTTGGTTGAAATTATCAACAAATTCATCGATGACTGGAAGGAAGCCTATCCAGAACTCGACGAAAACAGGAGAATTATCCTGGAAGTTGTCCAAACTGAAGAAGAAAGATTTAAACGCACAATCTTTACCGGCTCAGAACTTCTAGATGCCAAGATGAAAGACCTCAAGGCTCAAAATAAAACTGAAATGTCAGGGGCAGACGTCTTTGAACTCTACGACACTTACGGTTTCCCAGCTGAAATTACTGAGGAAATTTTAAGCGAAAATAAATTAACCTATAATAAGGAAGAATTCGACGCCGCCATGGAAGAGCAAAAAACTCGGGCACGCGAAGCCATCGACAAGTCCGACTCAGGTTGGAAGAAGGATGGCAACGACGAAATCTTCAAAGGTCTGTCAAACGATTTCTCTGGCTACAGCGAAGTCGAAGGCGACACAGAAATTACAAATATCTTTATGGATGACAAAAAAGTCGACTCCATTAAATCTGGCGACAAGGCATTAGTTGTCCTTGCTAACACTCCCTTCTACGGGGAAAGCGGGGGCCAAGTTGGCGACATCGGAACTCTTACAGGCGACGGCTTTGCTATGGACGTTATCGACACACAAAAGACCAAGGGCGGCCTCTTCCTTCATAGCGTCAAGGTTACAGATGGCTCAGCCAAGGTCGGAGCCAAGGTCTTCGCAAAGATCGACAATTTCCGCAGGGAAGACATCAGACGCAACCACTCTGCCACCCACTTGCTGCACGCAGCCCTCAGACAAGTTCTGGGTACCCACGTCCACCAAGCTGGATCACTGGTAGAAGCTGACCGCTTGCGTTTTGACTTTAGCCATTACCAAGCCATGACTGAGGAAGAAATTGCCAAGGTCGAAAGAATTGTAAACGAAAAAGTCTTGGAAGCAATCCCAGTTGTAACTGAAGAAAAATCTCTTAAGGAAGCCAAAGAAGAAGGCGTTATGGGTCTCTTTGAATCTAAGTATGGGGAAATCGTCCGTGTTTTAAAGATGGGCAAGTTTTCTATGGAACTCTGCGGAGGCACCCACGTTAAAAATACATCCGAAATCGGCCTCTTCAAAATCGTAATGGAAACGGGCACAGCTGCAGGCGTTCGCAGGATCGAGGCCATCACAGGCCACGCAGCCTATGAGTATGTCTTGAATAATGAAAAACTAATCGAAGATATAGCAGGCAAGCTAAAGGCAAATCCTACAGATATCTTGCAAAAGACCGAAGACCTGGTCGGAGAAAATCGCGAACTTAAAAAAGAAGTTGAAAGCCTAAAGGCAGAGCTCTTAGCTGGAGCTGCAGGCGATTTGGAATCCAAGATTGTCGACTACAAGGGCCACAGACTCCTTGCTGAAACATTTGAAGATGTGGATGCCAATGAGCTCAGAAGCATTTCCGACGAAATGAAGGGCAAGTTTGACGACATCCTGGTAATCCTCGGCGCAAAAAACGGCGACAAGGTCAACCTCCTCGTCTCAACAACTCAAAAGCTAGTCAAGGAAGGGGTAAATTCTGGACAAATCGTCAAGAAAATCGCCCAAGCCCTGGGCGGCAATGGTGGCGGTAAGCCAGACATGGCCATGGCCGGAGCCAAGGACGTAGACAAATTAGAGTCCGTATTTGCTGACATCACATCTTATTTATAAATAGAATATAAAAATAAAAAACAAAGGAGGCGGAAAATAAAAACCGCCTCGTTTTTTGTTGGAATTTAAAATATATATAGCCAAGAGCCAGGATCCCCTGGCTCTTTTTTATTGGGAAAACAAATGTTAGGCGAATCTTTATTTAAATGCTAACATGATTTTATTTTTAGGCACAAATTGTAGGATAATCTTTTAAAAATAACTATATATACATAAAATAAAAAAATTTTTTGAGGCAAAAATCAATTTTTTAGAGAAAAGTTGAATAAAAATCAATTCGAAATCGGGAAATACATCCCGTGTTTTAAGATACAAGGCAATTATTTTTTAAAAACCTCACCACAATATGTAGTGCTTTATCTAGAATTAGCTTTTAATTATCTCTTTACTAAAAAATTAATCTAGGGACAAATAACCATAGTTTGTGCAATAAAAATATAATTTTTTGATAAAAAAATTAGAAAAAACAGTTTGACTTTATCTAAATAAAAGGGTAAGATTAAAGTAACAAAAGAGCTATAAATAAAGCTTTATAAGGATTTCTTAAAAAACAAGTTCAGAAAGAAAAAATCCAGAGATAAATACATATTATAGAAAATAAATTTAAAACTAAAGAAAGCATAAGCACAATATATAGTATAAATCCAAGGAGGAGTTAAGAATGTTAGGTAAATTTATATTATTCTACGCATCAATATTATTAAGTTTTAGTCAAACCGCTTATAATAATGTAGTAAAAGATTATACAGAGAAGGCTGGCAAGGTTGAATCCTATGTGGACTACAATATAAAGGGTAAACCTGAAGGAGTTTATGTTGAAAAGTACTATATTGGATCAGCAACAAATATAGGAAAAAATGACAAGAAAGAAATCGCCGATTGTTTAAAGGAAAATTTAAACCAAGTCGATTCAGCTGGCCTTTTAAAAACTTACAGCATCAGGGAAGAAAATGGAAATATGTACTACTGCTTCCACTCACCTCACAGCGAAGAAAAGACCAAGGCCATCCAAAATCAAACCAGAGGATACAAAAAAGAAATGCAAGCCGCAATTAATTCTTGGGGACCAGGTTTAAATGATCTTCAAAAGTTGGAAAGAATCAACCGCTTTATAATTGACAAGCTGACTTACGATGAAAGTGGACTCAGTCAAGATATTTATAAAAAGCAAACCCCATCTGGTTATTGGCAAAACACCTGGCCTGCAGCCTATGAAACAAAGACTGCTTGCTGCAGTGGTTATGCAGAATTATTTGACGTCATGGCAAAACTCGCTGGCCTAGAATCCAAGGTCGTCAGCAATGATGTTCACGCTTGGAATACAGTCAAGCTTAACGGCGAATGGAAACACTTCGATACAACTTGGAACGATTATTTGGAAGATGAAAAGCTGTATTTTAATCTTAGCTTTAGCGAATTAAATCAACTTGATGCAAAGCTAGATCAAGAAGCCTTTAATCATAGTCTAAGCAAAGTTTACCTAGCACAAAAATAAATATAATGAAGAAGATGGCGGCGGCCATCTTTTTTTGTTGGAAATTTTTGCCTGTACAATATGTGCTGAGAATGAAAGGATAGAAAAGATTATAAAGTTTTTTAGATAATAATTTGTTAGAGCCCCCATATGGATGATCTTTTTTATCCTGCCAATATAAAGGCGGACAAGACTTTTTTTAAAGATCTAATTGTGTTATAATACTTTCTATGATACTTTTAAAACTTTTGTGGGAGGAATAATATGAAAAAAGAAAATGTTTTGGCTACTGAGCCCATTTCAAAGTTGCTTTTTAAATTTGCCCTGCCATCTGTCATTGCAATGATTGTTGGGGCTTTTTATAATATCGTCGATCAGATTTACATAGGAAACAGCATTGGGGTTGTGGGAAACTCTGCGACCAATGTGTCCTTCCCCCTAACCACCATGTGCATTGGCCTGTCGCTTTTGATTGGCATTGGGGCTGCGGCCAGATTTAATTTATGCCTGGGCGAGAAAAAGGAAGAGGAAGCCGGCAAGTATATGGGGTCTGGCTTTTTGATGATAATTATTGCAGGACTGCTTTTAACTGTTCTTGTAAAAATTTTTTTGCCAATTCTATTAACAATTTTTGGGGCGACTGCAGAGAACTATGAATACGCCAAGACCTACACTGACATAACTTCCTATGGATTTTTATTTTTAATCCTGACCAATGCAGGCACGGCCCTAATCCGGGCGGATGGGTCGCCAAAGTATTCTATGTATGCAATCTTGGTGGGCTGCATTGCAAATATAATCTTGGATCCAATTTTTATCTTTTCCTTGGATTTGGGGATGGCTGGAGCCGCCTGGGCAACCGTTATCGGCCAAATCCTCTCGGCCCTTATGGTAATATCCTACAGCCGCCACTTTAAATCGGTCGATTTAACAAGGGATGATTTTAAATTCAGGCCAGACTATATGGCAAATATTTTAAAGCTGGGCATAGCACCCTTTATAAACCAAGTTTCCATGCTTTTTGTGCAAATTATTATGAACAATTCCATGGTCCATTACGGGGCCCAGAGTGAATTTGGAACTGTGATTCCCTTGGCAGTTGTGGGAATTTGCATGAAGGTCTTTATGATATTTTTTGCCTTTGCCCTTGGCATTTCCCAAGGCATGCAGCCGATTGTCTCTTACAATTACGGGGCTGGCAATTACAAGAGGGTAAAGGAAGCATATCTCACAAGTGTCAAGTGGGCAATGGCAATACTTACCCTAGCATTTTTGCTGTTCCAATTTGCACCCGATCAAATTTTACATTTATTTGGAGACGGCAGCGAAGAATATTTTAAATTCGGTAGATATTATTTTAGGATAAATCTAATGATGACCTTTTTAATCCCAATCCAACCCATCACTACCAACCTCTTAACCTCAATTGGAGAAGCCAAGTGGGGGGCCTTCTTGTCCCTAACTAGGCAGGTAATATTTTTTATCCCATTGGCACTAATACTTCCAAAATTCTTTGGCATAATGGGACTGGTTTACACAGGACCAATATCAGACTTTCTCTCATTTGTACTAGCAATAATTTTAGCCAAAAAAGTCTTCCAGATGATGGACCAAAAAGAAGCTTGGGACGGAGAAGATTAGATAAAAATATTTGTGCATGCATGACCCACAAACCTTCACCCTACAAGGGGGATCAGGCTTGTGGAATGGTGACCATTTCAGGATCGCCGCTACCTGCAGAGAGAGATTTGAGTGAAGATTATTGGTAAAATAATAAATCTAAAACACCCCCAGGAAAAAATATGCCTGGGGGTTTTATAATGTTATTTCGCAGGAAAATTTGATGAGATTTGGAGGGGGAAATTGAATCGGTCATGTAGCGTCTACCTTTATGGTAGACAAACCGATTCAATTTTCCAAGTATTTCGCAAATTAGACAGCAAATTACAGAATTATAATGTGGATTTGTGGTAAAACGGGCCATATTATAATGCGGATTTGTGGTAAAACGGGCCATATTATAATGCGGATTTGTGGTAAAACGACCTATATTATAATGCGGATTTGTGGTATAATGTAGGTAAATGAAGTGCGGATTTGTTTTTTTCTAGTATATGGAGGTGAAGGGCGCATGTTTAAGAGAAAAATCTATAAAGACCTGATGGAATGGAAAACAAACTCTAATGGCAAGACTGCCCTCTTGGTAGAGGGGGCCAGACGGGTTGGCAAGTCCACAATCGTAGAAGAATTTGCAAAAAATGAATATAGGTCTTATATTTTAATTGATTTTGCTTTTGCTCCAAAGGCTATCAAGGATTTGTTTGATGATTTGCATGATTTGGATTATTTTTTTCTCCAACTGCAATTGCAATATGGTGTAGACTTGCACGAGAGAGATTCTCTGATAATTTTTGATGAGGTTCAATTTAATTCTTTGGCCAGACAGGCTGTTAAAAGACTAGTTGCAGACGGACGTTACGATTACATTGAGACGGGGTCTTTGATTTCTATTAAGAAAAATGTTCAGGATATTTTGATTCCTAGCGAGGAGAGGCGGATTGAAATGTTTCCCATGGATTTTGAGGAATTTTTGTGGGCAATTGGCGATGAGACTACCAACAATCTCTTAAAGCAGGCCTTTGACCAGGGGATTTCTTTGGGAGATGATCAAAACCATAATATGATGAAAAAATTTAGGCTTTATATCTTGGTGGGCGGAATGCCCCAGGCCGTTAAGGCTTATGTAGAAGAAAATAATTTTAGGATTGTTGATGATGTAAAAAGGGATATTTTGAATTTGTATATGGAGGATTTTTATAAGATTGATCCAACAGGTAAGATATCGCTTTTGTTTGAGTCCATACCAGCTGAACTCGCCAGAAATTCCTCCAGATACCAGGTGTCAAGCGTCCTTAACAACCATAGGGCCAGTTCAATTATGGAGGAATTGGCTGAGCTTAAGGCCTCAAAAACTGTCCTCTTTGCCTACAATGCTGACGATCCAAATGTAGGCCTGTCCAGCAATTTAAATTTGGATAAGTTTAAAATCTACCTAGCAGATACGGGCCTTATGGTAAGTCTTATGTTTAAGGATAAGGATTTCACAGAAAATCTTATTTATAAAAAACTTTTGGCAAATAATTTATCAAAAAATTTGGGAATGGTTTACGAAAATGTTATTGCCCAGACCCTGGCTTTTAATAGGCATAAGCTTTATTTTAATTCCTATTATGACAAAGACCAAAAACGAACTTTTGAAGTAGATTTTCTTTTGACCGATAAAAATAAAATAAATACTATAGAAGTAAAGTCGTCAAATTATCGGGCCCACCAATCCCTGGATGAATTTTCAAAAAAATATTCAGATAGGATTGGTAAAGAATATATAATTCACACCAAGGATTATAGGAAGGATGGAAATATTATTAAAATTCCATTTTATATGGCACAATTTCTATAGCAAATTTCACAAAAAAGGAGGCGGTTTTTACTTTCCGCCTCCTTTTATTTTTTTTTATTGCATAGTAATCGGTCAATTTCTTGGCGACCTTTTCAGGTGGTATGATACATGCAAAGTAGACAGTCTAATTAATTAAAAACCCATAAAAGGAGAAAAAATGGGGAAAATTAAATTTGACTTAGAAACAAAAATACAAGCATGTAAAGAATACGAAAAAGGAAACAAATCATTCATAGAAATAGCCAAGGAAATAAATGCAGGAGATACAACTGTCGCCTCATGGTATGTAAA
>NZ_LT962473.1 GCF_900215725.1 Ezakiella peruensis
CAAATGAAAAAAGGGCCAAGTATTACGAAGAAAAAGAAAGAGCATAAAGAAGCTTTCTTGCTATATGATAAATTTTTGAATAAGCTTTATGTCAAGGGCTATGCAAGTTGCTTCGCAACCCTTGACAATCGCATTCAAAAATTTAGTTAGCAAGTAGAAAGCATTCTTTTAGATGAACAAATTATTTGTCCAACTTTTTGGGAACACCCCACAGTCCACATAAAGTGGACCCTACACGCTTCGCTGGATTTTTCCTTCTTGGACAAGAGGTTGCGTGAGTCACTGCTAGCCAATCGACGGCGTCCTTGCGGACTTGTCTCTTGGGCAGGGCTGAAAGTCGCCGCTACCCGCAGAGCGAGATTATGAGTGAAGATTATTGGTAAAATAATAAATCTAAAACACCCCCAGGAAAAATATGCCTGGGGATTTTATAATGCGAAATTTTTGAAAACCACACAAATCGAAATTATGTGTAGAGATCATTGGAAAATAAATTGAATTTTTTAAAATTTGCTAGGATAATTTGATGAAATTCGAAGTGAAATAATTTTTTAAGGACGCAGGTGTACTCAAGTGTACTCCGAGGACTTAAAAAATTTTTCACAAGTATTTCGCAAATTAGACAGCAAATTACAGAATTATAATGTGGATTTGTGGTAAAACGGGCCAATTTATAATGCGGATCTGTTGTAGGCCCCAATATAACCGCAGAGCGAGATTCAGGCGAAAGCTTATTAACCAACGGATATTGATAAGAACGTATGTAGGGGCGACTTTATGTGGCCCGAAAAATGCTGAAATCCCCTTGTGGGATTGAGGGATTTTTAATTATATGCAGATGATTTTTATTATTAACATTTTAAATTTTCCACACAAAAAGCCGAGATTTTTCATCTCGGCTTTTTTATTTTTTATTTGAAATATATTTTTGAGATTATTTTTAGGGCGTCTTTGACTTTGATTTTGTCGGTGGCCTTGTAAGATTTATCGATGATTTTGGATGCTCGGGCGATTTGCAAATATGAAGCAAACTTTGCGTCTTCATTTGTCTTTGCAAAGTAGGTCGCGTCGAGTTCATCGGATAAATCTAGTTTTGCCTTGTAATAGGCCCTAAAGATTTCGCCTGATGGGATATTTGCGTCTAATTTTTTCTCGTCAAAGACCTTGGTGAAGGCCAGGTCTTCCATGGCTTTGTCTAGGTCAGGCACAAAGTCATTGGCGAGCTTATAGACATTTAATAGAAGATCCTTGTAGTCAAAGTAGTCATCGTAGGTTTTTTCGCTGGCAACCCCAAAGCCTGCGTCGATGATGTCGACCAAGTCTTTAGGTGCGTCGCCGCTTGGCTCGTTCAAAGGTTTCTTGTATTCGTAGGTTTTAAAGTCTCCGGTCACTGCGTCGTATGGCTTGATATTTTCCATAAAGGCGTAGGCGGCTTTGATGCCCTTGACCTTATTGTTTGGACCTTGGTCGTCGTCCCTATAAGTTTCCACGTAGATGACCTTTTCCCATTTGCCCTTGCCTTTGATGTCGGCTTCGGCTGCCTTTTGGTCAATCTTTTTCTTGGTGTAAGGGGCAGTCGTGTCGTCCTTGGACAAATTTAAAGTGTAGTCTGTCAGGAACTTATCATTTGCCATGAGCGTGTAGTTTTCGTTCAACAAATAGTATTCGTCACGTTTCTTGTAGTATTCATGGCTGACATTGTAGTCGCTTGTGTTTTCTATAAGCATGTCATAATTTAAGCCCAGTTTTTTGTTGAATTTTTCAATAATATCTGCAGCTTTTTTCTTATAGATCTTGACTTCCTTGCCCGGCTCTTCATATACATTTTTGTGGTAGGAAAGTGGTAGGAGGTCGTGAGCGCGGATGCCAGCAGAGATATATTCCTTGGCGTCCTTGCCAGTATCAAATTCGATATTGTATTCATATTTATCCGATATAGCGTTTTTCCAAAGGTTCAGGTACTTGGTCTTGTCGTATTTTATATTGAAGAAGTCCTGGGCTTTTTTGATGGCTTGGTCTTTGGATTTTAGATTTTTAACCTTGTCTAGCTCCTTAATCTCTTCTTTGCTGAGTGCATCCATGGCATTTTCTACTTTTGCATCTTCCGCTGCCCCATAGCCAAAGTACATGGGCATATCCAAAAGTTCCAGGGTATTTGCGTCGACAATTGGATTTGTATTTAAAAACCTGTAGTAAGGGTAGAGGATGTCATCGTCATTTCTTTCCAAGAAAAGATAAAGGGGATTTGCCTCCAACATTTTTTCATAAGCCTTGTCTGCAGGGTTTTTAAATTCAAGGTCCTTGAAGTCAATATCATTTATCAGCCTGCCCAGAGACTGACTGTAGACCGATTGGACCTTGCCGTTTTTACTGTTGACTTCCACATAGATATTGGCCATATAAATTGGAATGTCCTTGTACTTGTAGCCAAATTCACAAGTAAAAGTCTCGCCAGTCGCTTGGATGTCGGTCAGGTAAAAATCGTAGGCCTTCTTTGGATAAAGGGCCTTTAGGGTTTTTGTGGCCAGTTTTTCCGCATCTGATCTTTTTATGACCGACTTGGTCTTGGCGTCTGTTTTGTAGTAATTGTAGTAGTCGATAAGATTTCCCTTTTTGTCATATTGGACCCGGACTCGTTCGGATTTTTTCTCGTCCTTGTAAGCCCAGATTATGGAATAGGAATCATCGCTAACATTGGTCGAAATATCGTCAAAGTCATTGGCGATAGGAAATATTTTTTTGGTAAAGATCATTAACTCTTCCAACTTGGCTGAGTCCTCTTTGGCAGCCTTGACCGGTATCATGAGGCTAAAGACCATGAGGCTGGCCAGAGCTATAGCTAGTAATTTTTTCATAATTTCCTCCTTTAAAGTGTTTTAATTTTTCTGACAAAAAAACGAGGCTAGGCCACAGGAAGTGGCCTTAAGTTTTCGCCCCGTTTATATTTTTAATCTTAGATTTATTTTACGATTTCAAGAACTGCGATGTCGTCATTTACGACCATCATACGCATCTTGGCACCTTCTTCGAGGCGACCAAATACTTTTGCATCTCTTGCCAAGACTTTTGTGAAATCTTCATTTGTTTCTTCGCGTGTGAATTCAACAGTTGTAATGCCGTCTTTTTCTGAAACAGATTTGATCAGGTAAACTCTCATATCTGGAGTAATTGCCTTTTCAGCTTTTACAACCTTGCCATCTTCGCCAAGTGAAAGCTTGACGATGTCGTTTGGATTTAGCATTTCGATATTAGCGTTTTTGAAAATTTCATAGGAAACAGCATTGCCGTTAATGTCTTCAGCGATAATTGCCTTGTCTAACTTTTGGTCAAAGCCGTTTGTCATTTTAACAACAACTTCTTCTTTAACAGTTTGAGTTTCTTCAAAGTTGTCAAAGAGGATAGCGTAGATTAAATCATTACGAGCTGATAGTGGGAGCTTAACTCCTGTGTTTGCAGCTTCAAAGTCTGCAGTTGTAACGATTGATGCCATTAGGTCTTTGTCCTTGTTGGCGTATTTGCTTACAAAGTCTAGGTCTGTAAACTTGTAAGTGTTGCCTGATTTAATTAGGACAAAGCTGTCTTTGCTGAGTTCATAGGTCTTGCCATCAACATTGATTAGGGCAAAACGTCCACGACTTGGAGCAAGGTCAATCTTGAAATTGTCTCCAGCCTTGTCAACTTTGGCTGATTCGCCTAGAGTTGAAACCTTAGCAATCTTCTTAACGCCATCTTTGTCTGAGAAAACGTAAACCAAATCATTTACATTTAAGTCTGAAAGTTTGATAACTCTGTTGCCATCTTTGATTGACATGCCTAGGCTATCTTTAACTTCGATAGTGCGGTTAGTCATATCTTTTAGACGAACTTCGCTAGCTGTCAAAGCATCAACGATCATGAACTCTTCTTTTTGTGAGAGGTCGCCCCTGATAAGTTGGACTTTGCCAAAGATATCAACAGCGATTGTGTTCTTTTGACCTGCCATTGAAAGCAGTGTTGGCATAGAATTAATCTTGGTAGGAACAACTGTGTCATAAGTGTTGTCTTGTAGGTTTAGAACAGCTCTGAATCCATCCTTGTCAGCAAGTGGGAATTCTCTGCCGTCAACCATGATAATACCGTTTTGAATTCTAAATTCAACATCTCTTAGAGTCTTCTTGGTAACGACAACCTTGTCATTGTCATAGAAGTGGAGAACGTCGTCAATAGAAATTGAAGTATCAGTTCCCTTTGTAAGTTCGTTGCGGTCATAAACCCAAATTTCGCTTAGGTTTAATTTCTTTCTTTGATTAGGATTTTCATCTCTAACAACATAGATATCTCTGCCCTTGAAATCTACAACAGGTGCAGCTTCTTTGAAGTTGAAAGCATTGATAAATACAACCTTTGAGTTGTGAACTGTAACTTGACCAAAGTCGGCCTTGTCATTTGCATCAGCTCTAAAGTTTGCAAGTGAATAATTCTTTCCATTGTAAACAATGTTTAATAGCCTGTCTTCAGCGCCTTCTTTTTCGTCGATAACATAGCCGCGTTTTTCACCGTTCATGTAGAGGCTGCCGTCTCTGCCGATTGAGATTGAACCGGTTAGAGTTTCGTATTCCTTGGCAACTTTAACTTCTTTGACTTCGCTTCCTTCAAATTTGAAGTCAATAGCTTTGCCCAAATAATTTGCAGGATTGATTTCCTTGGCAAATTTAAAGGCAACTTCATCGCCAACTTTTAAGTCTTTGGCATCGCCAGCATTTAAAATGTGGAGCTTAGCGCCTTCATCTGTAAGTTCGCTAACAATAGCTCTGATATTTAAAGCTTGTGGTGTAGGATTTTTAAGTTGTAAAACTTCATAAAGCATGTTGAAAACGTCTTCGCGTTTTGCATTTGCCTTGTAGTCTGTAACATTTAAGTGTTTTAAAATTCCAAGTTCGCTAGCCTTTTCAATATAAGGAGTAGCCCAAGTTTGACCAGGAGCCTTTTCAACCTTTGGAAGGTCAGCACCATTTGCAACAACTGCTAACATTTTGATAGCTTGTTCGTAAGTAACGAAATCATTTGGAGCAAATAGATTTCCTGGGTAACCATTTACGATTTCCTTGGTAGCTGCAACATTGGCATAACCATTTGCCCAGCCGCCAGCTTTCATATCCTTAAAAATAGGAGCAGCAGGTTTTAATTTTTCTGCAAGTTCGACTTGGTCAATTGCATAGACAACGATCTTTGCAAATGAAGCCCTGTCGATAGGTGAATCCAATTTCAAATCGCCACTTCCATCACCTTCAACGATTTTCTTTTCTACTAGGTAATCTACCATATCATTTGCCTTAACGTCGGTTGACATAAAAGCAAAAATAGCAAGCAAACTAACCAGCATAATGCTTAAAGTTTTTCTCATAATATACCTCCTTGTATTTTATAATACATATTCGTATTTATAATACATATATAACCAAAAACTAGCGTCCGTAAACGCTAGTCTTATCTACTTAATATAAATGTAATATTAACCCAAGAAAATCTTTTCGAGTTTCAAAGGTTCTACGTATTCGCCATCCTTGTAAGCGCGCATATTGCCGCCTGAAATTTCGTCGATCAAGGCAACCTTGCCATCGACCATACCAAATTCAAACTTGATATCGTAAAGTTCAAGACCCTTCTTGGCCAGCTCTTCCTTAACAAAATCGCCAGTCTTTGCAGCCAGCTTAACAAGCTCTTCGTATTCGTCATTAGACATAATGCCCAAAATTGCTAGAGCATCTTTTGTAATGAGAGGATCGTTTCTATCGTCGTCCTTCAAAGTAATTTCAACATAAGTAGGAAGCTTGTCGCCTGATTCAGCATAGAGACCGTAACGTCTAATGAAAGAACCCACAGCCCTGTAACGAACGATAACTTCTACGCCCTTGCCAAAAACCTTAGCCTTTCTAACAACGGCTTCGTTCTTGTCAATGTCAGCTGAAACAAAGTGAGTGTTAACACCCATAGCGTTTAACTTTTCATAAAAATATTTGGTCATAGTAACAGCACTCTTGCCAGCGCCTTCCATAGTTAGGCCAACGTGATTTTCGCCCGGATCAAAAACTCCATCCTTGCCAGTTACGTCGTCCTTAAACTTTAAAAGAACAGTCTTGTCGTCAATTTCATATACATCCTTGGTCTTGCCAGTGTATAACTTCTTCATCAATATCACCTCGAGTATATTTTAATACTAAAGCCCGAAAAATGCAAGAAAATTTTTGTGCAATTTTTCCAAGCGGTCAATTTCCTGTAGCGGCGATCCTTGCACACGAGGCGGTGGTTACCATAAAGGTAACCTCTACAACTTCCGCCTCGTACGCAAATGGTCGCCAAAAAATTGACCTCTTGGCATCTATGCACAAAAGATTGACAATCGGTTTGTCCACGATAAAGTGGACGCTACAGGGCCGATTGTCAATCTGATAATATTTTTTTGATTTGAATTACGAATTAAAAATTTTTTTTCGATTGTCACGCACGGAAAATTTGAAAAAATATGATCCCTGGCCGCAAAACTTGAAAAAATAAATTTAAGTCTTGATTAAAATTCAAAAATGTTATATACTCATGATGAAAAAATAATAAAAGGAGGGAATCAAATGGAATTTTCAGATGGAGAATTAATGGTAATGGAAATGTTATGGGATGGCGAATGCCTGGATGAAAATGGAGAAATTCAAGCCTTAGAGTTATGGAAAGAACTTAATAAAAAACATGGAATGGCAAAGACATCATGCTACACATTTTTAAGCAGACTTTTGGATAAGGGGGCTATCAGTAGAAGATATCCAAAATACACATTGAAACCTATAGTGACCAGAGAAGAAGGCTTAGAAAGCGAAAGACAAAGCGCTATAGAAAAATTATTCCAAGGCTCTTTATTAAATGTAGCTCAGACATTTTTAAAGACCAAAGGAATTGACAAGGATGAAGCCCAAGCTATAAAAGACCTGCTTGATAATTTTTAAGGTTTATATTTTTAAATGATTTTAAGCATAATTAAATCTAATGGCATGCAAAGAAGTTTGAAAGCCATATTCTTATTAGCATTAATACTGCTAATAAGAAAAAAATTAAATTTAAATAGCATAAAAAGAGCTAATAAAATATTGTGGACGATAATGATTGTCTATTTAATTATACCTTTTACCCTTATGATAAGAATATCTGAGCCCATTAAAAATAATATGTTTTTTAAGGCTCTAATTAATTTTAATCAGACTTTGTGGGCTGTAAATAATAGCTTTAGTGGATTTCTTTGGAAATACTACAGGGTTATTATAGGAATAATAATTTTAATTTACCTGATAAAACAAGTCATAAAACTAGACAAGTTAATGAAAAACTCTATTTTAGTTACTGGGGATAAAAGAATTGAAGATTATATTAAAAGTTTTAATATAAAAAGAAAGGTTAGAGTATATTTAAATGATAATACAAACGTGCCTGCAACCTATGGTCTATTTAAGCCGAAAATAATTTTGCAGGAGAAAATTTTAAAAGATGATGACTTGTTAAAACACACAATTTATCATGAGATGACTCATATAAAAAAATACGATATAGTTTTCTCTTATATAAAAAATCTAGCAATATGCTTTCATTGGTACAATCCTTTTATTTGGATATCATCCAGATATATACAAAATGACATAGAAATCCTATGCGACAAGCTTGTTGTAGATAAACTTGGTGACAATAGAGAAAATCGAAAGGGATATTGCCTATCAATGGGCAAGCTCTTAGGCTTAGGAACGACTGAATTCAATCAAAGTATAGAATTTAGACCAAATATGGAAAGGATGGTAATTATGAAAAATTGGAACGAAAAGATAATTGGACTGCTCGCTTTTATACTAGCTATATTTTTATCGCTAGCAATTTGTACAGAAGTAGTTGCGGATGAAGAGGCAAATATAATTATAGAAAAAGCAGGGGCAGAATTTGCAAATGATTCAATTGTTAGCATCATAAGTGATGAAGACTATGAAAAATTAAATCTCCAGGAATTTAACCAAACTGGACTTAGATCTGCAAATGTTGACGAATCAGAAAGCATAGAGGGATATGGATACAAGACATACTCTTTTGATATGAGCACCTGGAGAGGGGCTAATCATGATGGACTCGTAATTAAAATATCTGATGTATATCCTGCAAAAGGAGCAGACTATACTCTTATTTTAAAAGAAACTGGCAAAACTATATATAGAGAAATTTTTAGTGATTCAGTAAATCTTAAAGTAGAAACTAGACCAAACCTCAGCTATGAACTATTAGTACAGAACTCCTCATCTCATAAACTTAAATATAAAATCCAAATCAAAAGTTATAAAAGATAAAATATTTAAATATATTAAATAATAAAGCTTGACAAAAACTAATAATGAGTATATACTCAAATTGAGACCAAAAGGTTGAGAATATAAAAATATAGGGGGTGAGAATATGTTCGTAACTTTGATACCTCAAGTCTTAAAATCATTAGTTAAAGATCGCAAGGTTGAGCTTAAATGTGACTATGCAGGTTGTGGAGCTAGTGATAGTTGGCCCACAAGAACAATTTAATCAAAAATCAACAAATAGACCGTGATTTCATGGTCTATTTGTTGATTAAACATTAAAACATAATCATAAAGGAGGAAATTTTATGTATAAATTATTTAACAATAAAGAAGGCAAATTTATATATTTAACAAATTATAAGCAATTTTTCAAAATAGACGATTTAGCATATGATTTGTTAAGCAGAGAAGAGAATACAAAAGAGAAAGAAGATATGCTTAATAGATTAGAGAAAACACTTAAAGAAGTTGATTCTTATACTGTGAAAGAAATAAAAAAGAAAAGATTTGGACTGTTTCTATGCGTTGCGAATACATGTAATGCAAAATGCAAATATTGTTTTGCTGGACAAGGAAATTACGGAAAAGAAAATGGATTGATGTCATATGAAACAGCTGTTAAGGCAATAGATTTTTTTATGGATAATATACCGAGTGATGGAATTGCTAATATAATATTTTTTGGTGGAGAACCCACTTTAACATTTTCGCTTATTGAAAAAAGCGTAGATTATGTTGAGAAACGCTACTCTTTAATTAATTACAAATTTCACTTAGTAACTAATGCTACTCTTTTAACAAAAAATATGATCGATTTTCTCAGTAAACATAATTTTAGCGTTGGAGTAAGTATTGATGGAGATCCAGAGGTGCAAAATAAGCAAAGACCTTTAAGAAATGGAAAAGATTCCTATGAAGAAGCAACGAAAAATTTAAGTTATCTATTGGATAATGTATCATATGTACATGCCCGAGGGACATATTCCAATTTTGATGAATCTCTAGTAAAAGCATATAAGCACTTATTAGATATTGGCTTTAAAGAAGTTAATATACCTCCTGATATTCTAAACTCTGATCAAAATAAGAATTTTGATAAAATGCTTGAGCAATTAGATGAGCTTTATGACTTTATAGTTTCATACTCAAAAGAAAATAAAGATTTTCCCTTTGGAGTTTTTTACGAGGAAATTAGAAGGATTTTTATGCCTAAGCTGGATATAGATTATAGTTGTGGGGTAGGGGAATCAATCTTTTCCGTAGATATTAAAGGCGATATATATCCATGTCATAGATTCTCTTCGGAAAAAGATTTTGTTTTAAAAAATCTTTACAAAGAAGAAGATATAAAAAAAATTAAGTATATATCATATGATTGCTATAATTGTTGGAATAAATATACCTGTTCACATGGTTGTTTCTATAATGATTATTCACTGAATAAGTCTTTTGAAAAAAATCCTTTCTGGTGCAGATACTCTAAAAAAATGACTGAATTGTCATTATTATTAATTACAAAATTAACTGATAATCAGTTAAGGCAGATTTTATCAGTGTAATAGCGGGGAGGTTTTTTTGAAGACAATTTATAGATTTTTGTATACGAAAGACAACAAGAGGGGATATTTTAACTTATTATTTTTGGCTTTGGTCACAAATATATTACTTGTCCTCTCACCTATAGTTCAAAAAAAGTTGATTCAAAGTATAAGCGAGGGAAGCTTTTTAAAAAAAGAGATACTTTCATTTTTAATCATTGGCTTTTCACTAATACTTGTAAGTTTTTTAGAAATTTATGTTTTGAACAAGTCTAAAATTATTGTCCAAAAAAATATTAGCTTGGATTTATTGGAGTCTCTTAGCATAAAAGAGAGCTCTGTTATTCAGACTAGGGGATCAGGGGCTTTTATGAGCTCTGTTTTTGGAGATGCAGAGCAAATATCAACCCAACTTTTGGACAAGAATTTATTTTTTGGTCTAGCAAATATTGTTTCTTGTTTAGTGATTTTGTTTATTACATATAGGTGGATGAAAATTTTTCCGCTTTTGATTCTTTTATCTTATGTAATTGCAATTTTTGGTGTGAAGATTATTCAAAAGAAACGGAGCTATCATTACGACAAGCTAAGAGAAGAAATTTTCAAATTAAATCCAATTATGCTAGAAACTATAGAAAACAGAAAGACAATTATGAATAACTCTAATTTTAATGCTCGTAAAGAGGAGATAAATGATAAGATTGATTTGAGAGACCAGAGTTTTCAAAAGTCTTTGACTTTAGCTGGATTGGGCAATGGATTTATTGATAGCGTTAAGCAAATATTTTTGGTAATATTTTTTATAATTTCCATGTATCAAATAATTGATGGAAGACTAGAAATATCTAGTTTTATTGCTATAACTGCATATTTTCAGTCGGTATATCTTCCCTTATATTTTATAAAAACAATTAATGACTCCAAGACTAATATAGAACTGTTGTACAATAGGAACAAATCTTCTTTTGATGCTAAGCCAAACCTATTACTAGCTAATAATTATGAGGTTTTCATGAAGGATGTGTCCCTTGACTATAAGGATAGAAAAATACTTGATCATATAAATCTTAACATAGATAAGGTGTATGGAATTGTTGGTCTTTCAGGAGAAGGAAAGTCTTCTTTATTTGATTTGCTTTTAGGAGAGACAATGCCAACCGATGGAAAAGTTATAGTTGGCGGACACAAGGTAGACGAATATGACTTAAATTTAAGGCTGAGTATGTTTAAGTATTATCCACAAGAAAATGAAATTTTTAACGATGACTTAAGATACAATATTACTCTTGGAAAGGATCCTCTAAGTGCGGATAAGTTTGATCAAAGGCAAAGGGAAATATTTGAATCTTTACTGGAAATTAAAAGCGGTCAAAACATTTTTAGTGTGAAGGATAGGGATATAATTATACACACATTAAAAATGTCCAGAACCGATTATGATGAGGCAGAATTTTGGGATAAACTTGTTAATAACTTGCAATTAATAGGTTCAGACGCCATCAAGGAGTTATCTTTGATAATAGCATCTCACAATTATTATATAGAAGAAGACTACTCTAGGCTGGTTTCTGAGTTTAATTTAACACACCTTGAAGGAAGAAAATTTGGACAAAGAGGTAAGACAATATCTGGTGGTGAAAAAAATAAAATTTGCTTAGCCAGAATGCTGCTTTTAAAAAGCAATGTCCCTTTTTTAATAGACGAACCTTTTACTAGCGTTGATCTGATTAGTGAATCGAAAGATGCGAAAGTATTGAAATCATACTTAGATGGGAAGAGAGGGTTGATAGTGTCTCATAAAATTGACTTATTGTCCAAATTGACTGATGAAATTATTGTAATTTATAATGGATCTATTGAAGCAGTTGGCTCACATAAATCTTTGCTAGATGAATCTAAGATTTATAGGGATTTATACGAAGAATACTTGAGAAAAAACAAAGAATATATTTCTTATCAATAAAGCTTATGGCAGGATAAATAAAAATAGATTAAAGCTGTATAGAATAAAATTGACTGGTTTGTTTTTATATTCCCCCCATCTATGCTATAATAAATTCAATAAGGAGGCTTTATGGTTATTTCTTTTGACGAGGTTACAAAATTATACAAGGGCAAGCTGGGTGTGGAGGATATTTCTTTTGACGTCGGCACAGCGACAATAGCTGGTCTGATTGGGCCAAACGGGGCTGGCAAGTCCACAATTATAAAGATGATTGCTGGCATACTGACGCCGGACTCTGGCCGCCTGGACGTGATGGGTTATAAACCCAGCACCGACATCAAAGACTTGTCCAAGCACTATGGACTTATGTTTGGCAACCGGTCATCCCTCTGGTTTAATCTAAAGGCCAAGGAGTCCTTGCTTTTGATGAAGGACATTTACAATGTTTCCGATAAAGATTATCAGCGGACTCTGGACAAGTACGTGGAGATTTTATCCGCAGGCGATTTACTAGATAAGCCCGTTAGGACCATGTCATTGGGCGAGAGGATTAAGATCGAAATCTTGACCAGCCTAATCCACGAACCCGATTTACTTATTTATGACGAGCCGACCTTAGGCCTCGACATCCAAGCCAAGCTCGCCTTCCGTGAAATTTTATCCAGCATCCGGGCTGAGGGCAAGACGATTTTAATCACCACTCACGACCTGACGGATGTGGAGAAGCTTTGCGATAAAATTATTTTAATCAACAGGGGCCACAAGCTAATAGACCTGACTCGGACCGAGCTCAAGGAAAAGTTGGCAGAGAAGATGGTTTTGACATCTCAAATCAAATTGGACGACCTAAAAGAATTTTTTGTGGAAGAAATCCAAGGCGAATACAAGTATATTTTGCCTGCTGACCAAGCTAAAGGAGCAGGTGAGTTTTTGTCCGCTCATTTTGACATAGGCTCCTACACTTTTTCTAAGCCAGACTTGGAGGATATTTTGTATGACTACTATCAGCCATAGGCTAAAAATTTTACGCAGGTATTTTATATTATATATAAAGGAAAAGACCGTTTTTAAAAGCGATGCGATTTTAAGCGTCTTCGATTTTTTTATTTCCATCATGTCGACCCTGGTCTTTTGGCTGTCCATCAAAGGCATGGGAGTTAGATTTGACGGATGGGGAGTAGAGGAAATCAGCCTCATGGTCGGTTTTAATATGGTGTCCCTGGCTGTTAGCGAAATATTTTTTGGCTTTAGAGACTTGGAATACAAGATTATCTCTGGCGAATTTGATGTCATGATGACCAAGGGCCTGAGTCCCTTTGCGATTTTGGTCCTTAGTCGGATGAATTTTATTTATATTTTACTTAACGCCGTCTTAGGTCTCGCCATTATCATCTATTCGTTTATAGCTTATGGCTTGTCTGCATACTTGGTCTTGGTCGCTTTAACAACATCGATTTTTGCGACCCTGACCTTGCAATTTATGTACAATTCTTTTTCCCTCCTGGCCTTTAAGCTGGGGGAAATTTATTACATCAGAGACTTAACTTTTTCATTTTTAAAGGCCAAGTCCTATCCCACGGACATTTTCCCCAAGGGCCTTTACAAGTTTTTTATTTATATAATTCCTCTGGCCCTTATGAGCACCCTCCCAACCAAGATTGCCTTTGCAAAAGTGGATTATAAAATTTATTTGCTGGTCAGTTTTTTGTCCTTTGTATTAATGAAAATTTTATTTAGGATTTTTGCTAAAAAAGCAATGAGCCTATACTTAGGGGCAGGTAATTAAGATGAAAAAATATTTTAGACTTTTTAAAATGGGCAAGCTTGAACGCAAGGCCTTTGCCCACAATTACAAATTTTCCTACCTTTCGATTGGAATCCAAATTGCAATTAGCTTTTACTTTTGGCGCTTTGCAAACATTGACCAGCTGGCTAGCGACTTTACCTTATCCAGCATAATGATGTATTTTTTGGCCCTGTCCATATTGACACTCGTCTTTACCCCAGCCATGTACATCTGCTATGAAGTCTGGACCAGCATAAATTCAGGGGAGATAATTATCTGGATATCGCGTCCAGTCTCTTATATATTGATGAAGTTTTTTGAAAAGCTGGGCATCTTTATCACGACATCAGCCCTGCCCATGGCCGCCTATATTTTGATTTACACAATTTTTTATAAGGGCGAGATCAGGCACATATTTTTAGGGATTTTGTCAGCACTGGCCGGCTATGTAATTTTATTCTTGGTCCAAATGCTAATAGGGCTTTTGAGTTTTTGGGTGAAAAAGACCATCACCATGAGGGACCTGATCTTTGAAATCTTTGCCATACTAGGCGGTTCGCTCATGCCAATAGATTTTTTTCCGGATTTAATTCAAAAACTTTCCCTCTATTCGCCCTTCGCCTATATCTATTACCTGCCAAGCAAGATTTTGTCAGGGGCCATGGACCAAAATTACGGTAAGGGATTAGTCATTCAAATAATTTGGATTATAATCTTGTATATTACTTGCCAAGCCCTCTATAAGTTTGGTAAAAATAAAACCGTCCAAGGTGGATAGAGATTAAAAGTTGTGGGCATAAAAACCCACAATTTTTTTGCAGAATTTAAATGTAGCTTTATTTTTTTTTTGTGATATAATAAGATAAATCAATAAAACAAGAGGAGGAAAACATGAAATACAAGAAATTTTTTATCACCATGCTTTTGATTGCAATTATTGGTGCGGTAATTACTTTGGTGCCGCCGGCCCTTATCCAATACTGGAAGGCTAACAACATCAACATTGACAACGCTATGATCTATACTCTGGCAGGAATTATTGTGGCCTCATATTTGATCAGGGTGCTTTTGATTTATGTTAGGGAGAAATTTGCCCTGGAGTTTAACAAGAGTAATTTTTTTAATTCCCTTGGCCAAGCCCACAAGATGCAATATGATGAACTCACCAATCGTGGCCCCTTAAACGTCCTTGAAAGAATTATAATGAGCGTCAACTCGACTTATTCATTTATGACCGGAGATTACATAAATATTTGGTCAAATATAATTATAATTTTGGGAGCCCTTGCCATTTTATTTAAGGTAAATTGGGTCATCGCCCTTGCCATGGCTGTAGTCCTCCCCATAAATATCTTGGGTTACAAGGCCCTAAACAAAAAGCTCTTTGAAAAATCCAAGGTCATGCAAGAACAGACGAGCGCCGGCTGGCAAAAAGTCTTGTCCTTTATAGACAATGTGGATGATTTCAAACAGCTATCCAAGTTTTCCTATATAGAAAATTTAATCGATGGCGACGTCCACAAGATTTTTAAATCCATGGCAGATGTAAATGTCTACGCCCAAAGCGTCAGCTATATAATCCACGGCTTTAACGAAGTCGTCAGGTCTATAATCATGCTCTACATGCTCTTTATGGCGACCAAAGGCGACTACCAAGCAGGGGTTATTATGATAGTAATATTCCTTATACCGGTTTATTTCTCAGCCGTTTCGTCAATCGTCTCTTCAAATTTAAACAAGAGAGACTATAAAGTCGCTACAGGATTTATTGACGAGGTCAAAAGCCTGGCAGAGCCAAATGGCACAAAGACTTTAGACCCAGTTCAAAATATGGAAATCAATCTTGACCACATTGGCGCCGGAGAATTTTTAAGGACGGTCAATGTCAATGAAACTTTCAACAAAGGCGATATAGTTTGGGTCAAGGGCGACAGCGGAACTGGCAAGTCGACTCTGGTAAAATACCTGACCAAGTTTAGGCCAATCGAAACCATCAAATACAACGGCGAGGACATGATGGACCTGGCCAATGAAGATTTAAGGGAAAGGGTAATCTACCTCAGCCAGCAATCTTCGATTTATAACGCAAGCATTTTGGATAATATAATAATAGATAAAAATAAGCAGGGGCAAATGAGAAATAAAATAAAAAATGAAAAACTCCTGGCCCCAATCTTTGCAAACAAAACTGTGGATACAATTATAAATCCAGCAGTCGCCAACCTATCGGGCGGAGAAAAACAAAGAATAGCCTTCGCCAGAGCTATCTACCGCGACCCAGACGTTTTGATCTTAGACGAAATCACATCCAACATAGACGACAAGTCAGCCCGTGAAATTTACGCCCGCGTAAATGAAGAGAGGAATAAGAGGATAACCTTTATAATCTCCCACGATTCCCTGCCGGGAGAAATATCCAATAAAGAAATCAATTTATAAAAATTAAGATGACAAAATAAAGTTGTGGGCCTAAAAACCCACAATTTTTTTGCAGAAAAAAATAAAATTTGCAGTATTTACTCATGTAATCTTTTTTAACTCATGCTAGAATAAAAAATGTTAAAGGAGGTTTATTATGAATAAAATAATCAAAAAACATTGGTTGACATATGTTTTGGCGGTGATTTTAAGTATAGGGTCAGCGGTTTTATTTGCCATGTTTTCTGTTAGACTAGGAACAGTTGTTGACGTTGTAGTTAACCAAGATGTAGACTTTGTTTCAAAAATATTAGCATGTCTTAAGGTTGTAATCGGATGGTTTATTGTTTCCCTTTTATTCACGTATATAAAGAGTAAAAATATATCAGACATAATTAGAGATGCCAAAAAAGACCTTTATGTGTCTGTCAATAAAAAGGAAATGAACGATTATGTATCAAAGTCAAATGAATATTATTTGAACAACTTTACAAAAAACATTGACCTATTGCAAACAAACTATTTGTCACCTAGATGCGAGATTGTTGCGAACTTTATATCGGCCTTGGTTAGTATTGGAACAATATTTTTTATCAATTGGAAATTGGGTTTATTATTCGTTGGGGTTTCACTTGTTACGATAATTTTATCCCAATTACCGGGAGTAATAATGGCTAAAAAAACCAATGAATTTTCAGAGGAAAGTGCGAACTACTTAAAGGTAATAAATAATCATCTAAAAGGCTTTGAACAAATTAAACTACTTGGCGTATCTGATATTTTTTTGAAAAAATACCTTGATAGGGATAAACAATATGAGAAAAGCAGGTTTTCATATATATTTGTATCTAGACTTGCCAATGACCTTGGACTTTTTTTCAGTTTTTTTGCCCAATTGGCTTGCATGTCAATAGGGGTATGGTTTGCTCTTAGGGGAGATATTACAGTTGGTTTATTAATTTCTGCAATAAACTTGTTAAATGGCGTGTTTAATCCCTTGCAACAATTAGCCTATAATAAAAACTTGATGGGGACAGTTAGCGACATCATGAAAAGTTTTGATGAAATTTTATCAACAGAGAAAAATAAAGGTCAACTAATTCAAAACAATATTTCAACTATAGACATTAAAGATTTGGATTTTAAGTTTGCAGAAGATAAGATAATTTTTGAAGACTTTAATACAAAATTTGAAAAAGGAAAAACCTACGCCATAGTAGGAGAATCCGGGCGAGGAAAGTCCACTCTTGCTAAGCTAATAATGAAATATTATGGCTCAGACCAGTACAAAGGCGAGATCCAGCTAAACAAGCAAGATGTAAATACAATTTTGTCCGACGACCTATATAAGAAAGTTGCTTATATACAAAGAAACGACTTTTATATTGATGGATCTGTAAGAGATAACATAGAGCTCTATAGAAAATTGGAAGCTAATAATGGTCTTTATAGGGAATTGAAATTTAATGACAGCTTTTTAGATAAGTCTATTGAAGAAGGGAGCAGGAACCAAGTATCTACAGGTGAAAAACAAAGGATAGACATTGCAAGATTCCTAGTAGAAGATTATGATGTTATGATTTTTGATGAACCTACAAGTAACTTGGACAAGGAAACAAGCGAAATTATTTTTGATTTAATTTTTGGAATCAAAGATAGAATTGTTATCGTCATCACTCATGTAAATGATGAAAATACACTAAAAAGATTTGATCAAGTTATAAGTTTATAAATTTGTCTTATTTTCTTAAAGGACTGTGATAACTTCATTCTATATGGTAAAATAAAGCTATAGATGGGTTGTGGTGAGTATATGTACAAGAAAATGTTAAAAAATATTAGCATCCATGCTTTTATACTGATGTATTTTGCTATTCTTCAAGCGACTGGGCTTTTGGTAAAAGACTATGTAGTTCTGGGAAAAATATTAAATTTAACTAGGCGTGTAATTATTATTTTTGTTGCAGTGGAGTTGTCTAATAATAAAATTTCTTTTAGGACTTCTTTAATATACAGTATTTTATTTATGGTCCCTATTGCCGTTGGTGCCTTGGACTACGTTAATTTTAATACTAAGATTATTTATCTGACCTATGCTTTTATTTGCATTTATATATTAAAATTTTTAAAGATAAAAAATTTTAAAAATATTAATATATTACCACTGACATTGAGGTCTTTGCTAATTTTGGCCCTAGGTTTTGGAGTATTTGCTGGCCTTACAGTTTATATATTCGGCATTGATCCAAAATCAATAGACCTGATGTATCATTTTACCTATTTATTTTTTGAGTTAGTTTTGACCTTGTATTTTAAAGAACAAGAAAATATCTACGACAAGATTTACAAGCTCTATTATCTGTCTGACCACATTGGTCAAGAGAGGGAAGAATTTGCTCGCGTTATCCACGACGATATTGTCCAGGATATTTTTGCTTGCAAGAATTACCTGTCGACCAAGGACCCTGACTTGGACTTCGTAAAAGAAATTTTGACTGACCTGGAGGACAAGGCTAGGGGGATTATGAAATACTACCAGTCCAATGTCTATGACGACATTGATGTGGGTGCTTCCTTGAAGCATGTTTTTGCAAATATTGCCAGCCTTTACAAGGACAAGGACTTGGACGTCCACATGGATATAGAGCCTGAGGCTGCGACTTTTAAGGATAAAAAGTTAAAACGCCTCTTGCTTTTGGTTTCTAAAGAACTGGTCAACAATATTTACAAGCACTCGGAGGGGACTTATTTAAATTATAGTCTTAGCATGGAGGATGGCAAGGTCCTGATAAATTTGGAGAGCGACGGTGCGACCAAGGAGGATTTTAAAAAGATCCAGGATTCCAAGAGGGGGATTTTGATTCTGACTCTTTTGGTCGAGTCCAATTCTGGAAAGATAAATTATGATTTGAAGGGGGACAAATTGTTTACCCAAGTACTCATGGAGGTGAGGGAAAATTAAAATTTTACTCTTAGACGATCACAGGATTCTGGGCCAATCTATAAAGGTCCTCTTGGAAGAGCAGGAGGGGGTCGAGATGTGCACCTATATATCTAGGCCGGAAGACTTGGACGCAAATTTAAAAGATGCCTATGATATTTTGCTCCTGGATATAAATCTGCGGGGAGAAAAAACTGGCCTGGAGATGATAGGTGGAATCTTGGAAAAATTCCCCGACCAAAAGATAGTCATCTTAACCTCTTATGATTTGGAAAATTATAGGCAGCGGGCCTTTGAATACGGGGCCAAAGATTTTATCAACAAGTCCATAGAAATCGGGGACATGATGGAAAGGCTAAGGAGAGTGCACGAGGGCAAGACCCAGGCCAAGGCTGTGGAAATCGTAAATGAACTCAGCCCCAGGGAAGTGGAAGTCCTAACGGAACTTGTAAAGGGCGATAGCAAAAAGGAAATTGCCGAAAAACTCCACATCAGCGAACGCACCCTCTACAACCACATAGCCTCAATTTATGAAAAATTCGGTGTGAAAAATATAGTCGAAGCTTACAATTCCGGCATGGAAAAAGGCTACATCAACCCATATGCAAACAAAAAGGAGGATTAACCCTCCTTTTTTTACGCAATTGATAATATATGGTATAATAAAATAAAGCAATATTAGAATTACGCATTTTTACATTCCACACATCTGTGCTATAATAAACTTATTAAAACAAAGGGAGACTTACATAATGAAACATAAATCGAATTTTTTTGATAATTTATTTTTTCTAATAAAAAATTGGTTTGCCAAGGACCGGATGGGGGCTCTGGTTGTTTTTATTGCAGCCATTATTGCTGTCCTCATTCCCATGGTGGAGGCCTTGATCACAAAGACCCTGGCCGATTCTTTGGTGGATGGCCTTTACATGAGGGAATTTTTATACAAACTCATGGCCATCTTTGCCCTGTATTTGCTTTTAAAATTTATTAGCGTTTGGGCAGAGGAGAGGACCTGGTATTTTCAAACCAAGGTTTCCATGCTCTACGGCTTGGACCTTATGGGGGCTGTGATGGCCAAGGACTTGGAGGACTTTGAGGGCGCAGACCAGCGGGCCCTCTTTGAAAGGGCCAAGGCCTTTGCCTTTGACGGTGACCAGGCTGATGGTGCTTGGTCGGCCATTAGATTTTCCAAATTACTCACTTCGTTTTTAGGCTTTTTGACCTACTCAGTAATTTTTTCTAGTCTTTCGCCCCTTCTTATTTCCATTTTAATTTTGACATCCACTCTAGGCTACTACATCCAAGACAGGCTGATCAAGTTTGGTAACACGACTGCCGACCAAATGTCCTTGGAGGAGATGCGGCTCTATTATCTTTATAGGATTGCTGGTGACGAGTCTGCCCAAAAGGAGGCCAGATTAAACAAGACTCTGGCACTTATCTTTGCTTATTTGGATAAATTTTCCCAGTCCTATTACAAGATCTTGAGAAAATATACCAGGAAGGCCAACGCGACTTCCGGGATCGAGGCGGGCTTGGGTTTTGTAAGAGACCTGGCTACATATATTATCTTGACCAAGACGGCAATGGCTGGAGAGATTTCCATTGGCGATTTTGTTTTTTATCTGACGCTCGCCATGGGCTTTTCCGAATGGCTGAACAATTTTACAGGGCACATTTTAAGTCTAAAGAGGATCTCACTGGTCTGTGGCAAATATCGGGACTTCATTGGTGAGGACAATCTTGTTGACAATAGACCGCCACTTGAAAAAATAGAATCCATTGAATTAAAAGATTTGTCTTTCGCCTACAAGGAAGGCGGGCAGATTTTAAAAGATATTAATTTGTCCTTAAAAATGGGCGACTCACTGGCAATAGTCGGAGAAAATGGAGCAGGCAAGACCACCTTGGTAAAAGTTTTGTCCGGCCTCTACCGCCCGACCGCTGGAAATTTATATGTAAATGGCAAGGACATGGACGCCTATTCCACGGAATCGGTCTATGGACGGATGAGTATTTTATTTCAAGATTATTTTCTCTTGCCCGGCAGCCTGATCGACAATATTGACAACAAAAACCGAGACAAAGAAAAAGTTTCTGCTTTGATTGACCAGTTGGGTCTGGCCAAGAGGATAAATAATTTGGAGGACGGCTTGGATAGCCAGGTTATCAATCTTGAAAACAACAAGATCACTGGTTTTTCTGGTGGGGAAATGCAGAGGATTCTCCTGGCCAAATCGTTGGCCAAGGACGGCGAGATTTTAATCTTGGACGAACCAACGGCCGCCTTGGATCCCATTAGCGAAGAAAATCTCTACAAGGATTATGAAAAAATTTCCAAGGACAAGATTTCGATTTTTATTTCCCACAGGATAAATTCAACTCGTTTTTGCGACCGAATAATTTACATGGAGGACGGGCAAATCGTCGAGGCCGGCAGCCACCAAGAACTCATGGCCAAGGGGGGCAAGTACAAGACCATGTACGACCTCCAAGCCAGCTACTACAAGGAGGACGACCATGAAAACTAGGCAAGTCTTAAAAGACATCCACAAGATTGACAAAAAAATCCTCCCAATTCTCTTTGCAAATTGCTTGCTCAAGGCCCTTGAACCTTTTGTACTGATCTTTGTTTCATCCAAGCTGGTCGACTCTTTGCTTAAAGGCAAGTCGGCCAGGGAAATTTTTACCCTCGCTTTAATTGGTGCGGCAGCCTATGCAATTGTTTATTTCTTAAGCTCTATGAGTGAGAATTATAAGTGGGGAATCACCGACTACTTAAATTGCAAGGAGAAAAATCTCCTCATCAGGGGAATGTTTGACCTGACCTTTGAAGACTTTACCAGCAAAGATTATAATAAGAAAATTTCCAGACACAGGCAGGAGACCGAGGGCATGGGCGGAGTTTACAATGAAATGGTCTACCAATTTTGCGACTTTACCTCCAGTATCTTTACAATAATTATCGGACTGATCTCCCTGGGGACTTTTTATCCAAGCCTTTTCAAAGCTGTGGACATACCAGTTTTGGGCTCTGCATATTTCCTCTTAATCGTGGTCGCAATATTTATTTTGCTTGCCTTGGCTCTGGTTAAAATTAGAAAAAATGTCGAAGAAAAAAATGAAGTCGACCGCAGCCTCTACGCAGACAAATATAAGATTTATGATTTTTATATGAGGATTTTCTCCGACTACGATAGGCTCAAGCAGATAAAAATTTACGATGAAAAAGATTTTATTAAGGGCCAGCTCCAGGAAAATTTTGTTGACCAAGGGCTCAAGCACGATAAAAAAATAAATGTAAGGACTGGCCTCTCCAGGGGCTTAAACGATTTGGTCCTCACTGGAGTGGACATCCTCTTCTTGCTGGTCTTGGCAGTCAAGGCCCTGGGCGGACTCTTTGGTATAGAGGCCCTTCTTATATACAAGGGCGCCTTTGCAGAAATTGTCGAAGGAGTCAAGGTCCTAATAGAAACCATAGGCTACCAAAAGGCCATCGACCCCAAGATCGATATTCTCTACGATGTAATAAATTTAAAAGCTACAAAAGAAAAAACTTTTGCAGACCATCAAGAAAATTCGACAGATTATATCATCGATGCAAAAAATATTTGCTTTTCATATCCGGACAGCAAAGACTTGCAATTAAAAAATCTGAACCTGCAAGTTAAAAAAGGCGAAAAAATTGCAATCGTCGGTGCCAATGGATCGGGCAAGACGACTTTTATAAATCTCTTGACCGGCCTCTACCAGCCGACCGCTGGCGATTTATATGTAAATGGATCGAGGCCAAATTTAAAAGATGATAAATCCAAATTGGGAACAGTCAGCCAAGATTTCTTTTTATTTTCCTTTATGCTGGGAGAAAATATTGCCTGCAGGGAAAATTATGATAGAAGCCAAGCTCAGTCGGCCTTAGACAAAGCCGGCTTTAACAAGGACATGGACCTGACAACTTATATTTACAAGGACCTCTATGAGAGCGGAATTGATTTGTCGGGTGGTGAGGCTCAGAAAGTCGCCTTGGCCAGGGTCCTCTACAAGGACGGAGACCTCCTCCTCTTTGACGAGCCCACATCCAAACTCGACCCCAAGGCAGAGATGCAAGTCTTCGAAAGCTTTAAAAAAGTTTCCGCAGATAAAACCGCAATCTTTGTATCGCACAGGATGAGCGCCTGCAAGTTCGCAGATAGGATTGCCATCTTCAAAGATGGAAGCATAATTGCAACCGGCACCCATACAGACCTCTTAAAAGAAAATCCCATTTATCAGGAAATGTGGCAAGCCCAAGCCAAATATTATAATTAATAGAAGTTGTGGTTAAGACCCACAGCTTTTTTAATACAAAAAATGGCCACAATCTCGCCCACGGGACATCGAGTCTCCGTGTGCGAGGTGTCTAGAATAAACTAGACGGTACCGCGCTATATGAGTATACGGAGGAGAATTACAATAAAAAATGCCTCATGCCCACRAGGGGCAATCGGCATTTTAATGTCCGAGATAAATCGGACGCTACCTACGTTCTGAACAATATCCATAGGGTAAATGTATTCATCTATTCTATCGCTCTGCGGATGTAGGGGCGACTTTATGTCGCCCAAAAGTCTCGCCCCAATGATAAAAATTAAATTACGCAAGGGACATTTTTTTATCTTCTCTATTTTAATTTCCATTATGTAATTTGTGAAGAAAACTAAAAAATATGGCCGAAATTCTCCTCAGATTGTTGCAACCAATCGGTCAATTTCTTGGCGACCATAAAGGTGAACTGCCCCTTGTCAAGTAGACACAACAATTAATTAAAAACACATATTTAAACTGCATACTCTCTGTACTCCAACGGAGCCATGCAGTTTAATCTTTTTTGAAACCTCTCGTTGTTGTAAAATTCAATATAATTAATAATTCTGTCTTTTAATTCTTCTAAAGAATTAAACTCTTTACCATAAAACATCTCTGTCTTTAATATACCA